>NZ_JBBLYO010000001.1:0-1390000 GCF_037830315.1 Roseobacter sp. HKCCD7870
TTCTTCGATGACTTCACGGATGGTATTCCAATCTGCAGAAGCATCACACAACTCCGCAATATGCTGAGCTATGCTGCGATGGCTGTCTTTTTGGATGTGACCCTCAAAATTTCCAAATGAAATCCCACCCTCCATTAAAAAATTGAAGGTCCAAGTGGGGCGCGACAAAACTTCAACAAGCGTTGAAAAACGAAGCTTTAGCGGGACAGTGAAGCCATTTCGGATGTCTTGGTCACGTTTTCCTTGGATTGGTAGGTCTAATGTAATGCAGAGCACGCGATATCCATTTTCCTTGGCCCGAGTGAGCATGGAAGACATCAGGCCTTTGTCTTTCAGAAAGTACAATTGAAACCATTTTTCCGAAGATGGAACTGCATCAGAAATGGTTTCCATAGACGCAACAGAATTTGTCGATAGACAAAAAGGTATGCCTGTTTGATGTGCCGCTTTAGCCGTAAGTATTTCACCCTTTGGATAGTAAAGGCCTGAGAGACCGGTCGGGGCTAAAATAAGTGGCATACTGCTCGACACGCCCAATATAGACTGGCTTAAGTCTCTTTTGGACACATCAACGCCGACACGAGGAAGTAGCCTATATTTTTGAAAATCTTGTTGATTAGCGCGCCGCGTGTGGCCTGCGCCCGCGCCGCCATCAATAAAGTCAAAAACAGATCTAGGAAGGCGTTTACGTGCTCGCTCTCTCAGGTCAGATATAGATGCAATGCGTTGAAGTTTGGTCATTTAAAAAATAAAAATCCTGACAAAATGTGTGTGTATGCTTCCAATCATACATAGAAGAATACTAATTTACACGCACAGTATGTTGGCCAGATTGCCTATTGAGACAACATTAACGTGTGACCAGCGTCATCAAGAGCTGGAAGAATTTGGTTTCTCAGTACGCGATCAGTGATCGGTCCACGGAAATGCAAAACTACCAAACCTTCGGAATTGATAAAGAAGGTTTCAGGCATCGCAACCACGCCCCAATCGCGCCCATTTCGCGCTTCTTCATCGCGACCGATGCGGTCATAGGGATTGCCCAATTCAGATAAAAAAGCACGCGCTTGACCCAATTGATCGCGATAGTTCACGCCAAATAGCGGGTTTCCTGCTTCGGCCAATGCGGTAAGGGTCGGATGCTCGGCGCGGCAGGGTGGGCACCAACTGGCAAAGAAATTCAGAATGATAAGCCCGTTGCCCTCAAGATCGGCACGGGTCAGAAGCGGCGTGTCGTCAAGCGCCGCTAGATCAAGATGCGGGGCCACGCGGCCTTCACGCGTGGAGGGGAGGGCGGCCGTGTCAACGCCGATGCTGCGCGCGTCCTCCGTGCGGCTTAACTGCACCGCCGCAAGCCCGAAAAACCCAAGCGTTACGGCCAAAGGCACAATCATCATCGGACGAAATTTCATCACAGGTTTTCCGTAGATTTTTGACGCTTGGCCGTGCGGCGCGCTTCGAATTCCTCAAGCCTGATCCGCGTTTTGCGCCCCTGCCAAACAGAGCCTGCCACCAAGATCAGCAAAAGCGCCAATGTCCCTGCATAGGCAGATAGGACCTCAACCGCGTATGATCCCAGATCGGGAAAGATGAAAGGTGTCATGCCATCCGCTCCTGTGCGATCAGGGCGCTGAGGCGGCGGGCGCGAATTTCAGTGCGCGTGCGCAACAGCACAAGGCAGATAAACAAAAGGCCAAAGCCGATAATGCAAATCCAAAGCGGATAGGCAAAGACATCGGCGACATTTTCCTCGGCATCCATCGACAGCGATGCGCCTTGATGCAGGCCTTGGTTCCAGAACAAAATCGCATAGCGCGAAATCACCGCAAAGACCGTGCCAACAAGGCACAGAACGGCGGTCAGGTCTGCGGCCGTATCGGGGTTTTCGACCGCCGCCCACAGCGCCATATAGCCCAGATAGAACAGAAACAGGATCAAAAATGCGGTCAATCTTGGGTCCCATTCCCACCATGTGCCCCACATTGGTTGCCCCCAGACCGCGCCTGTGAACAGGCCGATCAGCGTAAACACCATCCCAACGGGGGCTGCGGCCTTGGCCGCGAGGGCGCTAACATGGTGGCGGCGAATGACCCAAACCAACGAGGCGGCCAACATCATAAACCATGTGCCCGAACCCATAATCGCGGCAGGCACATGGATATAGATGATTTTGACAGTCGCGCCTTGGCGAAAATCATTCGGGGTAAAGAAAAACCCCCAGATCAGCCCACCCACCACCATCGCAACGGCAAGGGCCGTCACCCATGGCAGAACCGCGCCCGACAGCGACATAAATTTTCGCGGATTTGCGTATTCCCAGATGCTCATAAGCGCAGAGATTAGTCGCAGCGCCGCAAGGCCACAAGGGGCTGAAATAGCGGCAGCCTAGCGCAGATTGACGCGGAGGACAGAGGCCGAAGCAAAGGGCAAAATCGCCAAACTGCCCAGACTGATGGCCGCCAATAGGGCCAAAGGGGTGCCAACCGCCTCGCCAGAGGCCCCGTATGAGACAACCATCGACCCAAAAAGCAAACTGGGCACATAGAGTGGCAGCACCAATAGCGACAGCAACAACCCGCCCCGCCGCATCCCCACCGTCAAAGCCGCGCCAAATGTGCCAATGGCCGAAAGGGCGGGCGTTCCCACCAAAAGCGAGATGACAAGCCACAGAAACCCATCCTCGGGCAAATTCAACAACAGCCCCAAAAGCGGCGCCACCAAGGCCAAGGGCAGCCCCGTGGTGATCCAATGCGCGGCAGATTTACTGATTGCGACCATCTCAAGGGGCAGGGGGGAGGTTGCCAGAAGTTCAAGACTGCCATCTTCCCAATCAAGGGCGAAGATCCGATCCAGTGATAAGAGGCAGGCCAAAAGCGCGCCAAGCCACAACACGCCCCCCGACACCTCGCGCAGCAACCCCGTTTCTGGCCCGATCCCAAACGGCACCAGAACGGAAACGATCAAGAAAAAAGCAAGCGCAAGGCCAAACCCGCCCCCCGCTTTTACGGCCAACCGCAAGTCGCGTATCAAAAGACCGATCATGCCGCCCCCCAATCCGAAAATGGGTCAGTCTCGGCTAGCTTTTTGCACATGAAAGGTTTGATGTCGAAAATCCGCGCCTCGGCCAGCCCGAGATCGATATGAGTGGCAATCAATGCGGCCCCGCCACGGGCCAAATGTGCCTGCACGGCGGCAGCAAAGCGCGCGACATTTTCTTGGTCAAGCGACACTGTCGGCTCATCAAGGCACCAAATGGGGCGCCCCGTCACTAAGAGCCGCGCAAGGCTGAGGCGGCGTTTTTGACCCGCACTCATTTCGCCTGCGGGGCGGTCACGCAGATCATGCAGATCAAACGCATCAAGCGCAGTCGTGATGTCACGCTGTCCAAAAACACCTGCCCAAAAATTCAGGTTTTGCGCCACGGTTAGACTGGTTTTGATCCCGTCTGCGTGACCGCTATAGGCGATGCTATCGCTGGCGCAACTGATCTGCCCCGACAGGGCGGGGGCCAGCCCCGCGATGATCCGCAACAGCGTGGTTTTACCTGCCCCATTCGGCCCGCTCAACACCACGGCCTCGCCCGCAGAGAGGGTGAGGTCGACATTTTGCAACACTTGCACAGCGCCGCGCGCGCAGGCCAGAGAGGTGATTTCCAACATCATAGCTTCACAGCTAAACGGAATTTAAGAATTTGGAAAGCGTGCAAACAGGAATGCTTGCGCCTGCCTGTGAAAAAATGTATGCAACGGCATACAAACGCGACCAACCCCCATTGCCACTTCAAAAAGCAAGGGCTAAGGCCGTGACCGTTCAACCCGTTTTTTCGATGAGGGAGGCAAATATGCCCATCACCGTAGGCCACGATAGCGCCGCGACCCGCAAGACCCTGACGGCAGGGGGAAAAACCTATGCCTATTATTCCATCGCCGCCGCTGAGGCCGCGGGGCTTGGCGATTTCTCAAAATTGCCTGCCGCGTTGAAAGTGGTGCTGGAGAATATGCTGCGATTCGAAGATGGTAAGACGGTCAGTGTCGATGACATCAAGGCCTTTGCTGAATGGGCCAAGTTGGGTGGTCAAAACCCGCGCGAGATCGCCTATCGCCCCGCCCGCGTTTTGATGCAGGATTTCACAGGCGTGCCTGCGGTGGTGGATCTGGCCGCGATGCGGGACGGGATCAAGGCGCTTGGCGGCAACCCTGACAAGATCAACCCGCTGAACCCCGTGGATTTGGTCATTGACCACTCCGTGATGATTGACGAATTTGGCAATCCGCGCGCCTTCCAGATGAATGTGGATCGCGAATATGAGCGCAACATGGAGCGTTACACCTTCCTCAAATGGGGCCAGAACGCATTCAACAATTTCCGCGTTGTGCCTCCTGGCACGGGGATTTGTCACCAAGTGAACCTTGAATATCTGGCCAAAACGGTTTGGTCGGATGTGGATCAGAACGGCGATTTGGTCGCCTATCCTGATACGCTTGTTGGCACAGACAGCCACACCACCATGGTCAATGGCGCGGCTGTTTTGGGATGGGGCGTTGGCGGTATCGAGGCAGAGGCCGCAATGCTTGGTCAACCGATCTCGATGCTGATCCCCGAAGTGATTGGCTTTAAATTGACGGGCGCAATGGTGGAAGGCACGACAGGCACTGACCTTGTGCTGAAAGTTGTGGAAATGCTGCGCAAGAAAGGCGTGGTTGGCAAATTCGTTGAATTCTACGGCGAAGGTTTGGATCGCCTGCCTTTGGCGGATCGCGCGACCATCGCCAACATGGCGCCTGAATATGGCGCGACATGTGGCTTCTTCCCAATTGATCATGAAACCCTGCGTTATCTGCGCAACACGGGCCGTGAGGAAGAGGTTATCGCCTTGGTCGAAACCTATGCCAAGGAAAACGGGTTCTGGCGCGATGCGAATTACGCGCCCGTTTATACCGACACGTTGGAATTGGACATGGGCACGATCGTGCCTGCCATTTCTGGCCCAAAACGCCCACAAGATTATGTGGCGCTGTCGAGCGCAAAATCCGCCTTCCGCAAGGAAATGGAAGAGACGTTCAAGCGTCCTTTGGGCAAGCAGGTCGCCGTCAAAGGCGAAGATTACAGCATGGAATCAGGCAAGGTTGTAATTGCCTCGATCACCTCCTGTACCAACACATCGAACCCTTATGTGATGATTGGCGCAGGTCTTGTGGCGCGCAAGGCTGCTGAATTGGGCCTGACCCGTAAACCATGGGTCAAGACATCGCTTGCGCCAGGCAGCCAGGTTGTATCTGCCTATCTTGAGGCCGCAGGCCTGCAAGAAGATCTTGATAAGGTCGGCTTTAACCTTGTGGGGTATGGCTGCACCACCTGTATCGGTAACTCTGGCCCGCTGCAGAAAGAGATTTCTGAGGCAATTGCCGAGGGCGATTTGGTCGCCACCGCGGTGCTGTCAGGGAACCGTAATTTCGAGGGTCGTATCAGCCCCGACGTGCGCGCAAACTATCTCGCCTCGCCGCCGCTGGTCGTGGCTTATGCGATTGCGGGCACGATGGATATTGATCTGGCCAATGACCCGATTGCCCAGACCCCAGATGGTCGTGATGTTTATCTCAAGGATATTTGGCCAACCACGCAAGAAGTGGCAGAAACAGTTGAGCGCACTGTGACGCGGGAAGCGTTCCAAGCCAAATACGCCGATGTGTTCAAAGGCGATGAGAAATGGCAGGGGGTCAAAACCACTGATCAGCAGACCTACGATTGGCCTGCGACCTCGACCTATGTTCAGAACCCGCCTTATTTCCAAGGCATCACGATGGACACCAAAAAGATCGAGAATATCGAAGGGGCCAAGGTTCTGGCGCTTTTGGGCGATATGATCACCACAGACCACATCAGCCCTGCAGGGTCGTTCAAGGACACCACCCCTGCGGGTCAATATCTGATCGAGCGTCAGGTGCCTGTGCGCGAGTTCAACTCTTATGGCGCGCGCCGTGGCAACCACGAGATCATGATGCGCGGCACATTCGCCAATATCCGCATCAAGAATGAGATGTTGGATGGCGTTGAAGGCGGCTATACCAAAGGCCGAGATGGCGCGCAGACCTCGATCTTTGACGCGGCAATGGCCTATCAAGAGCAAGGCACGCCCTTGGTGATCTTTGGGGGCGAGCAATATGGCGCGGGCTCAAGCCGTGACTGGGCTGCAAAAGGCACCGCCCTTTTGGGTGTCAAGGCCGTGATCGCGGAAAGCTTTGAGCGCATCCACCGCTCCAACCTCGTTGGTATGGGGGTGATCCCGTTCGAATTCACAGGCGGCGACACCCGCAAGACCTTGGGTCTGACGGGCGATGAAACCGTGGCAATCAAGGGCTTGGATGCAATCACAGCCTTGGCCGAAGTGCCCTGTGATATCACCTATGCCGATGGCAGCGTGAAAACGATCACGCTGAAATGTCGGATCGATACGGCGGTTGAGATCGAATACATCGAGAATGGCGGCGTCTTGCATTACGTTCTGCGCAACCTCGCCCGCGCAGCGTAAGCCTCGCCACAGTGAAACCAAAAGCCCCGCGCATCGCGCGGGGCTTTTTTATTTGGGTGGGTTTTCGGCGAATTCTACCTCTACAATCCGCGCTTGCCCCGTGGCCCATTGCCAGATTTGGCGGGGAGCTTGGTTGATTTCGGCGCTGCCGCGTTTGAGTTTGCGCCATGTTTTGGCCCATCCTTTGGGGCGCACTGCTTTGCCAAGGCCTGAGATATCAGAATTATAGGCATAGGCGCGCTGTGTCGCCATCGCGGGCACAATGATGCTAGCGGCCAAAGTGCGGCGAATGGGGCTGACCGTGTCATTGAACAGGAAATGGTCAATCGGCACCCGCATCTTGCCGCGCCAAGACAGGGCCAATTCCGCCCCCCGCCGCGACAGGATATAGGCCCCACCCCCCACATGACGCGAACGCATCAGGTGGATTGCGCGGCCTAAGGGGGTTTGACCAATTTGCGCGCCAAGTAAAAGTTTGGATATGCCTTCGTTGAATTTCTCAAGTTTGACCGCCTCGGTGCCGCGCGGGATCCAATCAGAGGTCATCACCGCAGAGGCCAGATCAGCGGCGAGATAGATGTCATCCTCTAAAAAGAGGGCGAATTGCGCGTCTGTTTGCAGAAAGGCGGCCCAAGCCTCGGTATGGCTGACTGTGCAGGCGCGGTCACCCAAACCAAGCCGCCCCAAGGGGCCATATTCCGCAATCACAGCATCTATGCGGGCGGCATCCACGCTTTGTGCATCACAGGCGGAATGACGAATGAAGGTCACGCCGCGCGCGCGCAGGTGATCCCTGATCCGCTCAAGCCGATCGGGGCGGCGGTCGAGATTAATGACATAGATTGGGATATTTTGCGCCATGCGCGCCTCTGGGGTGATTTCTGCTTGCGGCGCATTTGTCATGAAAGCGGCTGTTGAGGCAAGCAATGATGCGCGGCGCTTGTGTTCAAACCCGTGGCTGGGCTATGCCATTCCCAAGGATAAAGGAGCGGCGCGCGTGCAAGACTGGCCTGTTTACGTCATCAATATGGACAGCAATGAAACGCGGCTCGCCCGTGTTGGCGCAGAGTTGGACGGCGCGGGTGTCGCATGGACGCGCCTGCCTGCAGTGAATGGTCGGGCGCTGTCCGAAGGCGCGTTGGCCCGCGTCTATGATGTGCGCGCCAATCGCCGCTACGCGCGGCATGATTTGGTGCCGCCTGAAATTGGCTGTTACCTCAGCCACATCAAGGCCGCTGAATGGCTGTTGGAAAGCGGGGCTGAGGCCGCGGTGGTTCTAGAGGATGACCTGCGCATCACGGGTGACTTTGCCGCGACCCTATCCGCGTTGCAGGATGATTTGCAAAAGCGCCCCGCGGCATGGGATATGGTAAAGCTCTTTTCGTTCAAGCCTGTGCGCCTTGATCAGGCGCAGACGATTGGGCAGGGCTTTACGCTGGGTTGCCCTGATCGCGTTCCCTCTACCACTTTGGGCTATGTTCTGACGCGGGCGGGGGCCGAAAAAATATTGGCCAAAGTGCCGCCGATTTTCCGCCCTGTCGATGAAGATCATAAGCATTTTTGGGAGTTTGATTTGCGCGTGGCGATGATTGCGCCACAAACGATTGCCATCGGCGCGCAAGAGACGAGCGATGGCACAGTCGGCGATAGCCGCAAAAAAATGGCGCAGAAGGACCCGATTTGGGTCAGGCTGTGGCGCTTTGGGCGTTATCGCGTGAATTACCGCCTGCAATTGGCGCGCGCACGGGCCAAGGGGTTATAGGCGCGTGGTCAAACGGATCTTCCATATCATGATGGGGCGCGATGGTGGCACAGAGCGCTTCTTCCTTCGCCTGACCCAAGGGTTTCATGAGGCGGGGATCGAACAAGAATTTGCCGTGCGGCCCGCGCAAATCTGGCTGCCCGAATTGGCCCCGCGCGGGCGCGTGCATCAGGCGACCTATTTGCGCCGTGATCCGATCTCGCTACTGCGTCTTTGGGGCTTGCATCGCCAAATTGCGCGGTTCGCGCCTGATGTGGTGATGGCATGGCGCGCCCCCGTTGCGCGACTGATCCCCGATGGCCCATGGGTCAAGGTACTGCGCCTTGGCGATTTTCCTTTAAATATCAAATATTTCCCGCGTCTTGACGCAGTAATTGCCAACACGCCCGACATTATCACCCATATTCGCGGCCAAGGGTGGCAGGGCGCTGCGCATGTGATTTCAAACTTTCCGCCCGCGCCCAAAACCGCATCGGGGGCGCATGTGCCCCAAGCCCCCCGCGCCACAGGCGGGCGGGTCGTAGCGATTGGCCGTTTTGTCGGGATCAAGGGGTTTGACACGCTGATCCGCGCAATGAGCCACGCACCTGACGCGGAATTGTGGCTGATCGGTGATGGCCCACTGGAGGCGGATTTGCGCGCCTTGGTGGCCGATTTTGGTCTTGTGTCCCGCGTCCATTTCTTGGGGTGGCAAGGGGATATTCTGCCTTTTGTGCAGGCCTGCGATATCTTGGCCATGCCGAGCCGTGATGAGGCTTTGGGCAATGTCATCCTCGAGGCATGGGCGGCAGGGCTGCCCGTGGTCGCCACGCGCAGTCAGGGGCCGCTCTGGTATGGGGTGGACGACGAGAATATGGATTTGGTTGATATTGATGATGCGCCTTCGATGGGGGCTGCGATTGCACGGCTGGGGGCAGATCCTGCGCGGCGCGCGCGATTGGCACAAGCGGGTGCTGCAACACTTGCAGCACGCTTTTCCAAAGAGGCAGTGATCGCGCAATATGTAACCCTTTTTCAAAATCTGGCCGATGAAAAGGCGCAGCGATGACCGGACGCCGCGTGATCCATATGCATTTTGGTACCGATGGCGGGGCGGAGCGGTTCTTTGTCAATCTGTGTCAGGCTTTGACAGAAGCGGGGGTTGAGCAGCGTTTTGTGATCCGTCCCAATCGGGCTTGGGCCAAGGATCTTCGCCCACTTGGCGCGATTTATGAAACCAATTTTCGGTTTCTCAGCCCACAATCTCTTGGGCTGCGGTGGCGCTTGCGTCAGATGCGCGCGGCGTGGCGGCCAGATGCGACATTTGCATGGATGTCGCGCGCCTCGAAACTCTTGCCCCAATCGGGTGGGGGCGTGCGGATCACGCGCTTGGGGGATTATCCGCGCCATTTGAAAAACTTCGCACGCAATGATGTGATCGTTGCCAATACGCCTGGTATTGCGCAGGCTTGCCGCGATTTGGGCTGGCAGCGTCCCCTTGGGGTGATTTCGAATTTCGTGCGCGAGGTGACACCGCGTGCTATTGCGCGGACCACCTATGACACGCCTGACGATGCCTTTTTGATTGTCGGGTCGGGGCGGTTTATCCACCGCAAGGGGTTTGACACGCTGATCCGTGCCTTCGCACAGGTGGAGGGCGCGTATTTATGGCTCGCGGGTGAGGGCGAAAAACGCCCTGCGCTTGAGGCGCTTGCCCGTGATCTTGGGGTGATAGATCGCGTTCGCTTTTTGGGTTGGGTCGAGGAGCCGATGCATCTTGTGGCCAGCGCAGATGCCTATGTCATGCCTTCGCGCCATGAACCGCTTGGGAATGTCATTCTCGAGGCATGGCGCAGTGCCACCCCTGTTGTCGCCACGCGCAGCGAGGGGCCGTCATGGTTTTGTGAGGATGGCAAGGATGCGCTGCTTGTTGATATTGACGATGTTGATGCAATGGCACAGGCGCTCTTGCGATTGCGGGCCAAGCCAGACTTGGCCGCGCAATTAGTGACTGCGGGCCAAGCGCAATTATCCGAGAAATTCACCAAATCCCGCGTTGTGGCGCAATATTTGGCGCTGATTGACGGGGATTTGTCTGCAATGGATTTTGGCCGATGAGGGTGTTGATCATCAATATGGCAACGGCCAAGGATCGTATGGCCTTTATGGCCGCGCAGATGGATCATTTCGGTCTGGACTGGGCGCGGATTGAGGCGATCACCCCCGACACGTTAACCCCGCCTGCCGATGATCCTGTATGGCATCGGTGGCAGCGACCCTTGCGGGTTACAGAAATGGCACTTTGCGCTTCGCATATGGCCGCGTGGCGCGCTGTGATTGCGGCGGATGTCCCGCATTTGATTTTAGAGGATGACGCGACCTTGGCCGCGGATTTGCCCACCTTTCTCGCGGATGTTGCTGGGTTGACCGATGTCGATCACATCTCTCTTGAGACGCGCGGTCGCAAAAAAGTTTTGGGCCGTGTCTTGCATTCTGCGGCCCCGATGCTGCGCCTGTGGCAGGATCGAACGGGTTCTGCGGCCTATATCGCCTATCCTAAGGGGGCGAAGCTGATGCTTGATCACGCGCTGCGTGTGGGTGGGCCATCGGATGCGATTATTTCCTCCACATATGGGATGCGCAGCTATCAGGCTGTGCCTGCTTTGGCGGTGCAATTGGATATTTGCGCGCAATATGGGGTGCCGCAGGCGCTTGAAACCCGATCTTTGATTGATGCCGTTGAAAAGCCGCGCTTGCCGGTGTCGGGCATGGCGGCGCTTGGGTTTCGGGCGCGGCGGATTTGGGGGCAGATCGTCATGGGGTGGCGTCAGTTGCGGCACCAGGGCACAAGGCTGCATGTTGCGCCTGCGCACGATTGGCCAAAGATCACGCTATGAGGGCGTTACGGGCCTATATTGATATTCCACCGATATGGCTGTTCCTTGCCGCATCGGTTGCGTGGATCTTGGCGCGAGAATTGCCCCTGATCATGGCCTTTGGCCCCGTGTTTCGTGTGGGCGGGGGTCTGACCATCGCTGTGGGGGTCGCCGTGATCTTATGGGCGGCTTGGTTTTTCTATCGGGCCAAAACACCGATTGAACCGCGCCATACCCCAAAGGCTTTGATCACATCTGGCCCGTTCAAATATAGCCGCAACCCGATCTATTTAGGCATGGTGTTGATTTTAATCGGGTGGGTATTGGTTTTGGGTGCGCTATCGCCTGTCTTGATCCCCTATCTCTATTTTTGGATGGTGGATCAACGATTTGCTGTCCCTGAGGAAGAGGGGCTACGCCACGCGTTCGGCGTTGAGGGACTTCGCTATATTCAAACCACGCCGCGTTGGATTTAACGCTTCTTTGGTTTTCTTCGATAACAATCGCGGCCATAGTTGTGACATGGGTGGAATATTACCGTGGCTCGCAAAGGCTTGATTGGCGCAGTCGCGAAAAGCGGCCTATGTGAAAGGGGACAGTGCAAGAGGGATGATGATGACAGGCTCGCTGCTGCAAATGGTTCTAGGTCGGATGGTTATTGGCCTGCGCCCCATGGTGCAGGCGCTCTGTTTTGCGGTTTTAGCCATCATGGCCCTTTCCCCCAAAATGGCCGAGGCGCAATCATCCGCAACAGGCCCTGTTGTTGTGGAGTTGTTTACCTCGCAAGGCTGTTCCTCTTGCCCGCCAGCGGATGCGTTGCTCAATGAATTGGCCACGCGGGGCGATGTTTTGCCCTTGGGTCTGCATGTGGATTATTGGGATTATATCGGTTGGCCCGACACATTCGCCCAACCTCAATTCTCGCGCCGCCAAGAGGCCTATGTGCGCGCCGCAGGGGGACGGCGGGTTTATACGCCGCATATGGTCGTGGGGGGGCATGATCATCTGGTGGGGGCCCAGCCGATGGAATTGGCCGATTTGATCCGCGCCCATGCCGCGCAGGGATATCCTGTTGCGGTCGAACTTATTCGCAGTGCAGACGGCTATCGCCTGATGGCGCAAACCACGCAGACTGCGCCAATGGTGGTGCAGGTGATCCGCTATACCCCGCGTGCTGAGGTGGATATCACCCGTGGCGAGAATGCGGGGCGTGATGCTCATTACAGCAATGTGGTGCGGGGTTTGGAAATCTTGGGCGATTGGGATGGCCGCGCCCCGTTTGTGCGCACGATTACGGCAGAGGCAGAGATGGATTTGGCCGTGGTGGTGCAGGCCCGCCTTGGCGCTGGTGCGCTTGGCCCTGTGATGGGGGCTGCACGGGCGCCTCAATAAACGGGGCGCTATAAATCGCGGCGCAGCGCCTCTTCCTCTTCGGCATCTAGATCAAAATAACGCAATTGGCGTTCCGGCTTCCAGCGGCGATGCACCCACAGCCATTGTTCGGGTGTTTCGCGGATGCGCCGCGATATCGCATCTGAAATGGCCTGCGTCATGGCCTCGGCTGTGCCATGCGGGATGGGCGCATCGACCAGAATGTCGAAATCCAAGCCATTTTCACAGCGGCGTGCAAAAATTGGCACAACCAGCGCGTCATGGCGCAGCGCCATTTCCGCCCCCGTCAGGGCCGTTGGTGCAGGTTTGCCTAAGAAATCAACGCGCACCCCGTCTGCAAAATATTGATCCAACAAGATGGCGCATTGCCCACCCCTCTTAATGTGGCGCAGGAATTGCGCCACGCCCCGCCGCCCGCGGGGAAAGGCGGGGCCGCCGAATGCGCGCATCGTATCCTCGTAATGGGCATTCACATAGCCATTGTTCATTGGGCGATAGAGCCCGCCCATGTGATAGCCGCGTTGGTTCATGGCGCTACGAAAGGCTTGGTAATTGCCGAAATGGCCTGAGACAAACAGGATCGGGCGCCCCGCCTGTCGCGCGGCCTCGGCCGCCTGCCATCCCGTGCCATGAGGCTGCCAGTGCTTTGCACGAGCAATCAGGTCGGGTGCGGAATATTGCTCGATCACCGAACGGCCCAGATTATCTAAACTGGCATTGACAATATCCGCGCGCCGTTTCTCGGGCAGATCAGGCCAGATATAGGCCAGATGCCCCATCGCGCGGCGGCGAAACCCCGCAAGCGGCCCCAACACGCGCCGCGTCAGCCATCCGATCAAGGCCACACGCTGCGCATAGGGCAGGGCGCGTGCCGCCGCCAGAACCGCTTGGAACAGGGCGTTTACGACCCAATCAACAGGGGTGCGGCGATCTCGGTCATAGGCGGCCATGGCAGCTGTATCTTTCCCTCAGCCATCTGCGCGGGCGGATGCCACATGGTCAATCTGCGGGGCAAGATGTGGCATCGGATAGCCCGCAGTTGCAATCGCGTCCAAAATTTCATCCCGCGCCATGGTGCCTGCAAGGGCAAAGGCCGACAAAACCGCCGAACGCGTGCCAGAGGCACAATAGGCCAAAATCTTGCCGCTGCTGCCCTCAATCGCATCGGCCTGTTCGTCAATCATGTCCATGCTTAACCCTGCAGCCCCCATTGGGTTATAAACAAATTCCAAGCCCGCCGCTTCGGCTGCGGTCTCAAATGCCGCTGCTTGGAGGGGTTCGGGGTTCTCGGCATCGGGGCGGTTGCAGATCAAGGCTGTGAACCCTTCTGCTTTGAGGGCGGCCAAATCCTCGGGCGCAACTTGCGGCGAGACAAAGATTTTATCGGTGATTTGGCGCGGTTCCATTTCGGGACATCCTCTGTTGTGGTCGGTTTCTGATTGCACAGACCGTTTCACCCAATCTAGGCAGGCTTGGGGCTGAGGGCAATTGTAGAAGTTGACACTCATTGAAGCGGCGGCTGGTCCCTGGTAGCTCAAAAAAGCGAGTGTCTTAGGTGAGAAAAATTCCGATCACCACAGACATCAACCCCAGAGCTGAGAGCAACAGCGCGCCCATGTTGATCACCACGATCCGCTGCAATTTTACGCGCAACTCAGCCTCGGGCCGGCCTGCGCGTTTGGCGAATATGGCCGCGAAAATGCAATAGGCCAAAAGGCTAAGGCCGATCAATGTCAGCCCAGTTCCGATCCAAATAAGCCATTCCATCGCGCATATTCCCTTGGGCTTAAAATTCACTGCCTGCGGGCTAACGCGATTGCGAACTTCACGCAATCCTTTTGCGCCAAACGCGCTTGCGAAAGCCAATGACGGGCGCTAGGTCATGGGCCGTACGATTTTGCTGATCCGCCCGAAGGAGACATGTTTCATGGATGACCAAATTGCCCAAAGCCCCGCTGGCCCCTCTTCCTCGGATGCGACTTATCGGGTCACCGCAGATGAGCTGCGTGCCTTTATCGAGCGGTTTGAGCGTCTCGAGGTTGAGAAAAAGGACATTGCCGATCAACAAAAAGAGGTAATGGCCGAGGCCAAAGGACGCGGTTATGACACCAAAGTCATCCGTAAGCTGATCACATTGCGCAAGCGCGAACCTGACGACATCGCCGAGGAAGAAGCCGTGCTTGAAATGTATAAAGAGGCGCTGGGTATGCGTTGAGGCGCAATGATACGTGTCCCGCTGATTTGCGTAATTCAAGCATCCTAAAGTCGCTAGAGAATGCGCGCGTTTCATCGAAAATTTTTCAATCCAGCCTCTTGCGTCTGCCGCCGTAAAGTCCTATCTGGCCACGCAGTGCCCCTATAGCTCAGCTGGTAGAGCATCTGATTTGTAATCAGAGGGTCCGCGGTTCGAGTCCGTGTGGGGGCACCATTAAATCAATCACTTAAATGATTTATTTAGAAAATCCCTCGTATTGGGGTGCCATATGGGTGCCAAAAGTTTAGGGGTTACTTGGCGTAATTCCGGACATTGATAAGCTAGGGCAGGGGGCGGAGACCCCCTGATATAAGACTGCGCGCCACGGACCCCGCGCCTTGGTCATGGGTTGGTAGATTTCGTTGGGTGGAGTTTTGATGGGGGAATGAAAAATTTGGCATTGAAAGGCACTTGTTTATGGGCCGCCAAGATCCCATTACCATAAGCAAGTAGCAACCAGGGTGGGATCCTGCGCGCAGCGAAAACCAATGTGATTTGTTGTAGTGTGCTCAGGCTGACCTATTCTTGCCTGTGGCCGGTAGCGTCGGCAGTAGGAGTCTGCGCAAAGAAATGAGCCACCTTTCAGTACTCGAAGGTCTTGCGTGCCTGTCTGCTTTAAGTGACCGCAGCACGCGTCTTGTTCTTCGCAATAGAAGCTACTTGTAGTCCACTCCCACACATTCCCAATCATGTTCATGGGAAGGCGAGCGCGTCCTACTCCAGACGCGACTGGAACAGTGAATGGTGGCGACTTTCGGTTGAGATTTTGGTAAGGAAACTCTCCGCGCCAGATATTTGCGGAAGTTAACACTTCACTCATTTCGCAAGCAAGACTTGCAGCAAGCTCCCATTCAACTTCGGTTGGAAGACGTTTTCCAGCCCACGCCGCATAAGCAACCGCATCCGATTGACTG
Organism: Roseobacter sp. HKCCD7870; assembly: GCF_037830315.1. Taxonomy (NCBI): domain Bacteria; kingdom Pseudomonadati; phylum Pseudomonadota; class Alphaproteobacteria; order Rhodobacterales; family Roseobacteraceae; genus Roseobacter; species Roseobacter sp. HKCCD7870. Next base: position 15,707 of record NZ_JBBLYO010000001.1, read on the forward strand.
AGTTGCACCACTGGATGGTCCATTCTTTCCGCAATGGTGCTGCCAGGCCCCTCAGGCGCACGCCAGTAGGCACCAGGTACGAACGCCCACCAGTTGCTTGGGTTCAATAGAGAAACCGGGCCAGTCGTCATTCGAAAGACCATCGATCCGGGGGGGCTGCCATCCAGACCTGTGCGCTCTGCCGTAGTGATATAGCTGGTAGCCTTCACGAATGCTTCAAACTGTGCGTTAGTCACGGCATAGCGATCAATAGTAAAAGCCTGCACCTCAACAACTCGCGTCGGTGCTTCTTCAGGGTAGTGGTGGTCCGAACCCATAACAAATTGACCGCCGTCAAAGGCGACCATCGGTGCTAAGTGCTGTGTCGTGACAGTATCCTCTACTGTTTTCATTACGCGTTCCGGTCTGGTAGGCGCTGCTCTGTCACACTATCAAACGGATGTGCCTGAGATGCGTCAAATCCTAAACGTACAGCTTGTCCCGGCGCCAATGCACTATCAGCACTATCAATTAGGCGCAGTTCATCCTCACCAACGAGGCAAGTGATATGGGTTTCATTGCCCATCGGTTCGACCACCTCGACACTAGCACTAATCTCGCCGTCACTAGAAACGTGCAGGTGTTCGGGGCGAATGCCAAGAGTCACATTCTGGTGGGGCGCGAAATCGAACCCCCGCGGCAGTGAAATCTGCCCAGCATCAGTTTCCAGCATCGCCTGGCGATCCTTATCAAGCACTTTGCCCGTAAGGAAATTCATCTGCGGCGCGCCAATAAATCCAGCTACAAAAAGATTTTCGGGTTTGTTGTAAAGTGCCAGTGGCGTGCCGATTTGCTCGATGCGGCCAGCATTCATCACCACGATCTTATCGGCCATCGTCATAGCTTCAATTTGGTCATGAGTAACGTAAATCGAAGTGGTTTTGAGTCGCTGATGCAGAAGTTTTACCTCTTTGCGCATTACGGTGCGCAACTTAGCATCCAAGTTCGAAAGCGGCTCGTCAAAAAGAAAAACTGACGGTTTTCGTACAATGGCACGCCCCATAGCTACGCGCTGTCGTTGCCCTCCCGACAGGGCCTTGGGGCGGCGATCAAGGTAGTCATCTAACCCTAAAATACTGCTTGCTTCGGCCACGGCTTTGCTGATTTCTTCCTTAGGCCGACCCTCGAGTTCCAGCGCAAAAGACATGTTCTGGCGCACACTCATGTGTGGGTAGAGTGCATAGGATTGGAAAACCATAGCAATTTCCCGATCTTTCGGAAGGCGATCGTTTACTACATTGCCGCTGATCCTGATCTCACCAGAGGTGGGGTCCTCCAATCCAGCAATCATTCTCAACAAAGTTGATTTTCCACAACCTGAAGGCCCGACAAGAGCGACGAACTCTCCATCGTCGATGTCTATTGTAACGCCGTGGATCACGTCCACGCTGCCAAAGGATTTTTTTATTTGTGCAAGGTTCACATGGGCCATCGTGTCTCCTCTTGCGTTGGTTAAAGCAGGAATCATCTTGACTAAAATTTCATTATTGGATTTTATAATTTTAAATATGGAATTCCGAAAGTAAAAAATGAACCCGAACGTAAGAATTCTTGAAGTAATGGAGTACTTGATGGCCGCCGGTTCAGAACCTGTGAAACAGGTCGATATCGCACGCGATCTTGGGATAGCGCCGGCCACGGTAAACCGCATCATAAAGACACTTTCAGATCGGGGTTATCTGTTTCGGACCACTCAAAAATACTGCATTTGTAACTTTCGTCTGACGCGAAACGTACCGATGTCAGAAGAGTATTTGGCGATCCTCAACTCGTTGATGAACGGCATCACAGAGGAGTATCAAGTCTCGATGGAGGCAGTCGTCGCCGCTGGCTTCGATTTTATCTGGCATGCTCGTACGGAGCTTCCCAATGCCACTGTGGCAATCCGAGCCAAGGCCGGCTTTCGCCGCAGCATTTTCGAACTTGATGCAATGTCACGGCTCTATCTAAGTCGCTTTGACTGGGAAGAAGTGAGTTACAAATTTTTCACAGGCGGCTTTTTCACGGCAAGTGTCGAAAGGCGCACGCTGAAGCCTGAGGAGGCGCGCAGCCTAATTGAAGGGGCGGCCCAGGACCATTTCCAGTGTGATTTTGATGGCAACCATGTAGGCGTCCGTCGCTTCGCTACCATTATCGAAGACGCAGAGGGCAAGCCGCTCCATTTGTTGAGCATGGCAGAGGCCGCCACACCTGTGCTTGACCGCGATGAGCATATTTCCGAAGCGAGGCGCATCCTCAGTAACGCTCGGATCGTCCTGCAAAAGCAGATCCTGAAAGAAGCCGGCAGGGAGGCCGGTTCTATGCATCCGGCACAGACCGGTTAACCAAATATGGAGGAGAAAAACATGAAACTTGCAAGTAGTCTACGCAACGGATTAAGCGGCCTCGCCGTGCTAGCAATGGCGCCAGTTTCGGCGCTAGCGGACGATTTGAATGTCGTTCTGTTCTCGATGCCCTACACGCGTGGGTTGGCTGAACTAGAGGCGGATTTTGAGGCAAAGACTGGCCACACTGTAAATATTGAGGTCGTCGGTCAAGATGTCTTTGAAAATCGCATCACGTTGACCTTCACCGGTAAGACCGGCGACATTGACGTAGTCCATACGCCAGTTATTCAGGTTCAGCGTTGGATTGAAGCAGGATGGATTCAATCCATTACTGACGGCGTGAATAATATGGAAGCCCGCGAAGATATACTCGCTGGTCCACTCGATGCCTATCTTGTCAACGGTGACTACTATGCTCTGCCTTTCTTTGCCGAAACAGGTATGATGGCCTACCGAACGGACGTACTCGCCGCCGCAGGTTATGATAGCCCGCCCGAAACCTGGGAAGAGGTTCTAGAAGTTGCTGCGGCGGTGCACTCTGAAGATATCGCTGGCGCGGCCATGCGAGTAGCGCCTGGTCAAGGCTTCAACATGTTTGTTTTTCCCATGATTATGCGCGCTTACGGGGGCACCTTCTTTAAGGACTATACCGGTGGTGACCTGACACCCAATATGAACACGCCGGAAGCGTTGGCTGGTTTGGAAGTATATAGCACACTGATGAACGATTATGGTCCTGAAGGCATCGGCAATTTCAACTTCGGCGAGGTTGCTGCGGCGATGCAGTCAGGCCAAGTCGCTATGATCTTCGACGGCACAAGTATTGCGGCCCAAGCGATGGACCCAGAGGCCAGCCAGTTTGTCGACCAAATCTCGATTGCGCCGATCCCAACGGGACCTGCGGGTCGGTTCCCAACCATCGCTGTGCACGGACTGGGTATTCCAGCGGATGCTCCTAATGCTGAAGCGTCTTTTGAGTTTATTGAATGGGCCACTAGCGAAGAGACTTTGACCCAGATTGCGCTAGCACAGCCCTATGGGGACTTTACCCGTGCATCTGTCGCGCAGAACCCTGATGTTTTGGCAAAATATGCCTCAATTCACCCCGATTTTCTTGATTTGCGTGTGCAAATGTTGAACGATGCTATCGGACACTACCGTCCGCTTCTGCCGTATTGGCCACAAATGGGCGCTGCTGTGGGTGAGATGATCAACTCGGCTGTGAACGGCATTATGAGCAACGCAGAGGCGTTGGCTGCTGCCGATGAAGAAATCGAAGCTATTCAGGCTGAAAATCAATAAAGTCTGAACCCTTCGTCAGGCTTCTCCGGTAACTCCTACCCATTTCCCATGCCGGGGAAGCCCCCTTTTAACGCGATGAAGAGATGACACAGATATCTGGCGTTCAACCCGTTTTTCAAAAAACTTTTGCACGAATGCTTTATCCAGCGGTGATTGCCGTGGGAGTTTTTGCAATCTTACCACTTTGCGGCATGTTGGCGTTGTCGTTCACTGATTTTCACCTAGTGAAATCCTGGGACCGCGAAATTGGCTTTCAGAACTTTGAGCGACTGGTTAACGACCGACGCTTCATTAACTCAATCTACGTCATGATGGCGCTTAGCATGTTCGGTGTGTTCTTCCAGGTTACCATTGGCGCTCTTGTCGCGGTAGGGTTGGAAAAAATTGTGCCTAAATGGCGGCTCATAAGGGGCGTATTTGTGGTGCCCTTCGTCGTGCCTGCCGTGGCTGTGGCACTGATCTGGCTTAGTCTCTTCACGCCAACTCTCAGCCCAATAAACGCATTCTTCGATCTTTTTGGAGTCACTGTACCCGCTATGCTGACCTCAGCGAACGGGGCAATTGCCGCGATCGTGATTGCTGACACATGGGCCAGCTACCCCTTTGTGATGTTGTTGATCCTGGCTGCCCTGCAGGGTATCCCAAGCGAACTAGATGAAGCCGCAGCGATCGATGGGGCGACTAAGATCCAAGTCTTTTTTCGCATCACGCTGCCGTTGCTTCTACCGGCACTGCTTATGGTGTCGCTTTTCCGTTTTATAGAGACATTAAAACATTTTCCTTTGATATTTGTAATGACTAACGGCGGGCCAGGCCGCTCCACGCAGGCTACAAATTACTACGCTTTTATTCAGACGTTCCAGTCCTCGAACGTTTCTTATGGCGCTGCTATTGCCGTATTTCTGTTTCTATTCGCCGCCGTCGTTAGCTTTTATGTGGCGCGCTCCAATGCTAGGATTTCCGATGCCTAAACATGCGACAGGTCCGAAGCAGTTCGCGGGCATTACGATGATGCTCGCCTTCTTGTTCTTTGCGCTGCTGCCAATCATCTGGGCACTCATCTTAGCTTTTCGCCCCAGAGATCGGCTATTTGAGCCAATCTGGGAGTCGCCTTTTGCACTCACGCTCGACAATTTTAATGCACTCTTGCGATCTGAGTTTCCATTTGCCCTGTTCAACAGTTTTGTGACGGCCGGAACCGCTACTATCCTAGCACTTATTATTGGCATCCCGGCAGGTTTTGCGTTGGCAAAGGGCCGCTCGCAACGCAAGTTCATCGCATCATGGGCACTTCTGCTCTTGCGCATGGCGCCGCCGGTTGGCTTTGTAATTCCACTGTTTCTGATTTACCTAAACATCGGATTTCTAGACACGTGGGCGGGCCTGATCGCTGCCTACATGGTGTTGACCCTGCCATTAGTGGTATGGTCAACTTGGACTTCTTTTTCACAAATCCCTGATGAACTAATCGAGGCGGCATTGCTGGATGGAGCGTCTCTTTTTCAGGCGTTGGTCAAGGTGGTAATTCCGGCCGCTCGGCCTGGGATCGTCGCTGCTGCAGTGCTAGCATTCCTGCTCGCTTGGAACGACTTCTTTTTTGCGCTGATCATCACTCGAGGGGACACTATTACCGCCCCGGTCGCCGTAATGAATTTTGTCTCCTATGCCAGCGTGGAATGGGGAGGTATTGCCCTCGCGAGCATCGTTTTGACACTGCCGACTGTTCCTGTGATCATTGTGGCAAACAAATATATCGTCCAATCCATGGGGGGGGCCGTTAAAGGATGAGCATGGACCAGCGCCCAAATATAGTTTTTATTCTGACTGACCAGCAGCGCCTCGATACCATCGCGGCACTGGGGTACGATCATATGATCACACCTAATTTAGACAGGTTGGTCAGTGAAGGCGCAGTGTTTCGAAACATGTATGTGACGGCGCCTTCCTGCGCTCCCTCGCGAGCGTCGTTATTCAGCGGCACCTATCCGCATACTAACGGCGTTTTTCGTAATGACGAACCCTGGTCCTATTGCTGGGTCAGTGAGTTGAATAAGGCCGGCTATCGCTGTGTAAATGTTGGCAAGATGCATACTATGCCCATTGAAGGCGCCTTCGGGTTCCATGAACGGCATGTGGTAGAGAATAAAGACCGAGACCATCCGAACCTCCCATTTTATCTCGACAATTGGGACAAAGCCATCCATGCGCGAGGTGCTTACAAACCATCCCGTGTGACCTATGCCGAGCGGCCCGATTACGATGATGCCTTGGGGGCTTTCGTCTGGGATCAGGATAAGGACTTGCACCCCGATGTCTTTGTTGGGGAGATGGCCTGCTGGTGGTTGGAACGCTACACTGGAACTGAACCGTTCTTTTTACAGGTTGGCCTACCTGGGCCGCACCCGCCGTATGATCCGACCCAGGATGCGCTGGACCTCTACGCTGGTAGAGACCTGCCCAAACCCATCCAATATGATTATAGTATCCAGCCTGCTCCGCTGCGTGCATTGCGCAAAAATCATCTTGAACAGGGGCACGATGCAGTAATGCATCTTAATACTCCGTCCGATGAACAGCTACGTCGCCAACGCGCACACTACTACGCAAACGTAACTATGATCGACGAACAAGTCGGTGAGATCGTATCCAAGTTAAAAGCGCGGGGGGTTCTCGACAATACGGTGATCATCTTTACCTCTGACCACGGTGATTGCCTCAACGATCATGGCCATTCTCAGAAATGGAACATGTTCGAACAATCAGTACATGTTCCAGCCCTCATCTGGTGGCCAGGGCATGTGCCTGCAGGAAAAGAGGTTTGGGATCTCGTGGCGCTTTTCGATTTCGGCCCAACTATTCTTGAATACGCAGGCGTGGAAGTGCCCGAGTGGATGGAGGCGCGATCGCTCTCGGATGTTTTGACCGACAACCGGCAAGAGCCCCGTGAACGTGTTTTTGCCGAACATTCCAACGATCCCATACTAACTGGTACTGACTTTATGACAATGATCCGTGAAGGTGATTGGAAATTGGTGCATTTCGTTGATTGCGATGAGGGGCAGTTGTTCAATTTGGCTTGCGACCCGGACGAACGCGATAACTTGTGGAACCATCCAGATCATAGGGTCAAAAAACAGGCGCTGATTGATCAGATATTACATTGGCGTATCATGAGCGCGCACAAGACACAGGGATTTACGCGTATGCTAGCGGATAGCCGTCAGGGAGCATCCGTGGCGGCGCTTAAAGACAGCTAGCAGCTCCAGAGTGGTCCCGTTGGTCGGCGCGTCTCTATGGGGCGTTCAGCGCCGTGTTGAGAGTGCGGCAAGCGAGGTTCATGCATTTCCTCGCTATAACGCTACCAATTTCACAAACTCCAATTCAGCAAGTGCGGCGTTGAATAAGTGGTTAAAAGCAGAGGTGGGAAATATGGCGACCGTACATTCGTTTCGGCACTCAATGCGGGACCGTTTGCGAGCCGTTGAGTGCCCGGCTGATATAGTGGATCAGATTGGTGGATGGACAACGCGCGGAGTAGGTCAAAGTTACGGAACGGGATATCCATTAGAAGTTGTATCGAAATGGGTCAAACTGATACAGTTACAGTGACGGGATATACGGAGTTTTTCTTGGATTATAGTGAGTTCATAGACAAGCTGTTCTGGGCTTGTGTTAAGATTTTAGAAATTTGGTCAGAACGTCTCGGGATTTCTTACGAAGAGCTTAACATTTGGCTTTTTGTTGTTTTGCATCCGTTGTTGACCTTAACGCTGATTATTCTGCTATTTTTGTCGCTTAGGCGTAGCAAAGGTAAACAACGTTAAATAATGGGTGGAGTTTGCACCAAGCGTGGAATTTTTATTTTGCTCAGATCAGCGTCAGTTTTTTTGAAATATTCATCGCTGTCTTTGGCATTTCTTTTGTCAACATGCAGCACGCTGACCATGATTAATGATACTAACGTGACCAACCAGTCTATGCTCCGAAGCTGCCAGGAAATGCTTACTACTGACCGAATTACCACTGGTGTTCAGAGGTGTATGGAAGACCATCGTTGGTATCTGGCAAACTTAAGTGATGTACTGATTTTAATTGGTTTTATGGGAGCCGCTGTGGGGCTCTTTTTATTTTTATTTTTCGGCCGCATCGAGCGGGTAGCGCGGAGCCGGTCTAAATAAAATGTAATTTTTGTTCTACATTAGCTCTCTGGCCTTTGAACTTTAGGGCGACAGACATTTCTACGAGGCAGTTTAGTCCACGGTTCGTAGATCTGCGAGGATGCGATCAATCATGTCATAATCTTCCTGCGTTGCCCCCCAGCCTGAGAGGCTAATCTGTCTTAGCCTCCAGAATAGGATGAGTTTCAGAGTTATCTCAGAAACCGCAGTGGAAAAACCATTCGATGAATATGTGTGCTCCAATGCCACTAGGATATCCACATTGTCACTTTCTGGTAAGAGCGAGTAACCATCAAAATCCGCCATGTATTCAACGAGATCTTTCCAATTGTTTCGGCAATCACGTGGAATAGAATTCATGTCTAACCATCTTTTTTCTAGACTATTTTTTAGCGAGAACGGAGCGAGTATGTTAGCCAAATCAGAAGATACTGGGCAGTGCTAGTACTCTCCAAATTTTGGATGATCCCACTTGGGGGCGTGCCCGTGCTTAGATTTTAAGATTTCGAATAGCGTATCGTGTGGAACTAAATACCAATCTCTTTCAAACCGTTGCCCTTGCCCAGGGAACACCATTACTATTCCCTTGGATCCATATTTATCTTTTTGGACGAATGCACGGCTCTTCAGCTGACACCGGAGAAATTGCCCGGACGGTTCCATTAAAATGAAATCTACACCACCAATATCAGCCTCGGGTCGATAAACCATAAACCCTAACTCAATTAATTTTGATGAGACTTCGTTTAGGTTTGCGGCTTCGGTTTGCTTTGTGTTCAGCTCAAACTTCGACATTTCCTACACTCGCTAGCTATTATTACCCGTGAAGATAATTGTACCAAGGCCGGGCCATAGATATTTAAGGGCTACCTCCCGAATGATCGAGGATCAAAGGTTTGCGCGAAATGCAGCGCAATTTCATTAGGATCCTGATTGTCAAGATGTGCTCGCTTTAACGGGGTTTGATCCATGAATTCAATCATGTCACCTAACCCTGGTTTCAGCCTTTCGCACTCAGCGGAAAACTGGTCGAACCACTGTTCAAACGATCTTGCTGTGGCTTGCGTGTTAGCAGCGCCGCGCAGGGCCACAAAATCTTTGCCACTAACCTCGGAGATCATGAGGTCAATCTCTGCGTTCGACATGTTAGCTTTGTGGCGGATCCGATTTACATGGTTAATCTTATTTTTGATGAAAGGCTGGGCGCGTGGATCCGAGGGGTCAAGAGAATTGCACTGCACTAGCACAAAGGTAATTGCTACATCAAACTCGTTCCCGCCAAGCTGCTTGTATTCTTTTACGATTGCGTCGAACAAAGGTTTCTGTATCGGGCCAACATCATAAGCAAAGCTTTTCTTTATTACGTTCAAAGCGTCTTTTTTAAGTCTGTTGCCAAAAAACATACAGTACGCCTCCTAGTGCAAAATCTATCATGGCTAATGCTTTTATAATTTATTTTGCAGCTCTCCAATAGATTTTCCAAGCATTTAGTCAGCAAATAGCCCGGCTTTTGCAGCCTCAAACAGGCGAGGGTACATCGCATGTGTGGTGCAAATGTTTTGCCTTGCTCTTGCTAATTGTAACAAGTTGGAATGCTTATTTTTATCCTTTTTGTCACAGAGTGGCTCAACAATAGTGATGCCCCTTTCCTTAGCTTTCTGAATGATACGTGATACTTCCGAAAGATAGGGAGCTATGATCAGATATTGCTTTCTAGGTGACAGTGATTGAATAAGCTCTGTTGTTTTACCGGAACCACAGAACCGATCAACCACCCTAACAGGGTGTCGAAGATACATATTACATCCTTTACGGTTTTACATTTGTTAGGCAGCGCATCTAGCGCTGCACGCTCCCGTCTGGCATGTGCGTTTCGGGCAATAGGATGCTCTAAATCACAGGATCTTATTGCTTGATCTAAAGTTTTTTGATTTTATTGTTATCAACAACGTTTATTTATGAAGAACTCACTTCAATGAGCTACTTTTTTGGCGCATTAGTGGCATATCTCTTGGATCCATTTATTTGGGTGGCATCTTATTTGTGCCTTAAATTTTTACCATTTAAGAACAGGGCTATTGCTTTTATAGGTGCTTATTTTGCAGGTATGTTGATGAGCATCCTTGTCATCGTGACACTCGGTATTGACTTCAACATCATCCGATTGTTGGCAATTGCAATTATTGCCGGTGTCCTGACAAAGTTTGTAAAACCTAAACAGAAATAAACGCGTGGCTAGCGTCGTCTGACAAGCTACGTGCAGCATAACAGTTGGAAAGCTGGGGGTGACTGTCGGACCGTTAGTCACCCTTCGATTCGGCTGAAATATCCCCTTATTTATAAGGCTTTATTTGTCTTTCCTTCAGATTTCCGTAAAGAAAGACAAAAAATGACATAGCTGATGATCAGGTGCAGTTTTACTATCAGCCGTGAGCAGTAGGCTGATCTGTACGTTGAACGCACAGCTTGCTTTGGATCGTACTGAAAGATCTAAGCCATCTGTGTAGAGTGATTTTAGACCACCCACATAAATACATTAATGATAAATATACCCACCAATCCAAATCTTATCATTGGTCTCAATGAAGCAACTCTAAGCTGTCCTACCGTGAGGCCAAAGACTGATTGGAGATCACATTAATGATTGGCGGTAGGTTATACTTAGAAACCGCTTTATGTTGGAGGGTGAGAGATTGTGTCATAAATACGTTCAAGACAAACCAAGGATCTAAAGTTCAATCTTTTCGTGTCTTTTAAAGTAAGAACAGTGGTGGAGGTTTACCTCCGCCACGTCAAAGTAGGACTCAAAATCTTTCAAAGATTGCTACGCGGATATTGCTGTCGACTTACAATTGAAATCCCCCCGGCTCCCCCATGCTTCGAACTATAGCATGGTCCAGTATCAGCATAGGGGGATGTATGTCTTATCTAAGGGTGTCTGTAGGACTTTGCGTAGGACAAATGGTGCCTGTTGACCTTCGTGCGAACTCTTCGATACGCTTTATTTTACTTAAGGATACAACTTGTTTGGCTCTTGGATCAGGAACCAATACCCGTGTGGGGGCACCATTAAATCAAGCACTTACATGATTTACTTAGCAAATCCCTCGTGTTGGGGTGCCATATGGGTGCCAAAAGTTTAAGGGTTACTTGGCTCAATTCGGGGCATTGATAAGCTAGGGCAGGGGGCGGGGACCCCCTATGCAGACCGTGCGCCTCGGACCGCGTGCCTCGGTCATGGGTTGGTGGATTTATTGGAGGACGGTTTTAATGGGGGACTTGGAGGTAGCTTTGTCGCGCAGTCATCAAACATATTGGAAATCAAGAGGTCTATATTTTACCCTAAGCTATCAGTTTATTTGATTTCAATCGTGTAAAACATTGCAGCTTCAGAGCAGAGGGCCAGAATGCATTAAGAACTGAACAAGACCATCCAATCGCGGGCATAAAATTGTTTTGATCTTTGCGATGGTTAGGTTTTGTCTAAAGCATATTCAGCCAAGATAGGTGCAATGCCAGAGCCAATAGCACGGGCGGAAATACCTATCTCACCAGAAATAATGGTGGTGCCTTTTAATCCGCGATGATCATAATGAGCGAAAGCGGCGTCATTAACGGCCTTTACAAGTTCAGCGTTGAGATGGCGTGTGAGTGAGCTGTCAACGATTATTGCATCAGCATCAAACAGGGCTTGTGCAATTACTGCGGCAAAGGCGATTTGTGGTGCGGCTACATCAAGCCAACTTCTAAAAACCGCTCTGGCAGTATCATCACGCAGATTTTTTGCATAGAAAACGTCCGAGGCCAGACCGCCAGCTTCTGCACTTTCTTCTAAATAGTGCAGCGAGGCGCCTTCCAATAATTGTTGGGCCTTTCCTTCTGCCACTACAGATATCGGCATTGAGGCTATGGCACCGGCAAGATTATTTTGACCAGTGTATAGTTTGCCGTTTACGGCGATGCCTCCACCAATAAATGTGCCAACATAAATATAAACAAAGCAATCGTAGCCTAGGCTGTTACCAGTTGCTATTTCAGCCAAGCAGGCTGCAGAAGCATCATTGAGAGCCGTGACTGGAAGCGCAAATGCATTTTCCAAGTCAGTGGCAAGATCGGCTGTAGCCCAATGTGACATTGCACCTTCTGGCGCGCCGACCGTGGCTTCCCATGCTTCAAGTTCATCGGGTAGTGCGATGCCGATACCAACAACACGTGAACGTTGGCCATCGGTCAAAGCTGCAAGCAAATTAGCAACCTCCCTTAACACACTTTCACGGATCGTCGGAAAATGTGGAAAATCGTAGTGCTCGAGCCGCTGTTCGATAATCTGATAGTCAAATCCCATAACTATGACTTCAAGCGAACGACGGCCAACTTTGATACCAATTGACAAAACTCCATCCGGATCGAGTGAGTAAGGCGTCGAGGGCTGTCCAATTTTTCCTTTAATAGAAGCCTCGGCACGTAATAGCCCCTCGCTAACGAGGCGGTTCACAATAACTGTTGCCGATTGCGCACTGAGACCAGACGCGCGTGTAAGGTCCGCTTTGCTCATCGAGCCATTTGCTCTTATCAGCTCCAACAAAAGCAATTCATTGTGTGGGCGCTTGATTTGCAATTGGATATGCTTGTCTTTCGGCATCAACCCTTTGCCCATTCGCGTTGAACATGAGTAGAGTCTATTTCGCTGCGTGGGCCGATTACGCCCTTTCGCAAGATCACATTCGCAAAAAGGTTGATCTCACTGGTGGCAACCACTGCGTAACAACGTTGGATCCGATCGTATAGAGCCGCCCCATGAGAAACTTCAATTCTTTTCGTGTGCCCTAGTGCATCGGTCAGGTGCCCGTCTATTTTCTCATGAACTTCGGATCGGCGATCAGGATGAGCGGGATTACAACTCCGTATCGCTGGGCAATTCACATCAGGATCCAGAGGTAGCACCGACAAAATTGCCGCAAGCACTCGATCGACTGATAGCCCATCTGCCCTTATGAGGCGTTTCGCGTGCGCCTCTGCAGGGTAATTTCCGTCTACAATAGCAATTTCATCTCCATGCCCCATAGCTCGCAAGTTCGCTAACAAATCTGGGCCGAGTACAGGATCAATGCCCAGTAACATTAGATATAACTCGCGTCTTCGTGCACGCCTTGATCGACGCCAGTGATCATTGCAACGACGTCGTTTCCACTTGCAGTCTTCGCATCTAAAACTCCGGCAATCCGTCCTTGGCGGAACACGACAATACGGTCCACCAAGTTAAACACTTGCCTCAAATTGTGGGAAACGATGATCACAGGAACACCGCGTTTTTTGAGCCCACGAATTATATTTTCTACCTTTGTAGTTTCCTGGATACCCAGCGCCGCAGTCGGTTCGTCCATAATGATGAGCTTACTTCCCCAGCCAGCTGCTCGACTGATGGCGACACACTGCCTCTGACCCCCCGACATTCCTGAAACTGCCTGCTTGGTATCCGGGATCTTAATACCCGTCTGCTCTAACAATTCCTCTGCCTTGTGCTCCATGTCTTTTTTCTTAAGCCAAGACAGCGGCCCAAACTCAAAATAAACCTCTTCGCGGCCCAGAAAAATATTTTCGGGCACGTTGAGGTGATCGGCTAGTGCAAGATTTTGATAGACGGTCTCAATCCCGTAAGTGCGCGCATCTTCAGGCGCCTTAAACCGCACAGATTCGCCTTCGATTAGGACTTCGCCTGCAGTGGGTTGTTCGACCCCTGTGATATTTCGCACAAAGGTTGATTTGCCTGCGCCGTTATCTCCAACAATGGCTATATGCTCATCTGCATACATTTTAAAATCAGCGTCGTTGAGGGCCTGAACACCGCCGTAGTGCTTTGTTAATCCACGTGTTTCTAAAACAATTTTACGGTCAGCCACCATCTCCACCCTCCCAAAATAAACGCTTTTACAGACGGAATGAGCATCATTGCATCGACTAAGTCAATAATTAAATCAAATTGAATTAGTTATTGACACATCCCCAGTTTGGCGCTTTCACTGTCGCCAATGCCTGCTGAATGTGGCTCGGCGTTTTTTTGGGAGGACACCAAATTGAAACTTAATCTTAAACTCGCAAGCGTGGCCGTAGCAGCCGCTTTGATTGGCTCTGCAGCAAACGCTCAGGATGTGATTGGCTACATCACCAAATCCGCTACCAATGCTGGATGGATGATGATCAACCAAGGCGCAGAAGACGCTGCCGCAGAGGAAGGCGTGACGCTGGTTGCAGTTGGCCCCTCATTCCAAGGCGATCTATCGAGCCAGTTGGAAGTATTTGAGAACCTAGTCGCGCAAGGCGCTGCGGCCATTGCGGTGGCACCAGTCGACAGCGCGGGCATCGCCCCAGCAGTCAATGACGCAATGGCGGCGGGCATCCCTGTTGTTGCGGTAGACACCGGCGTCTCAGGTGCCGAAGTCACATCTTTCGTGGCCACCGACAACTATGCCGTGGCGAAGGTCCAAGGAGCGGTTGCCGCAACTCTGGTCGATGATGGCCAGCCCATTATCTACGTGACAGGCAACCAGGCACAGTCAACCGGTCAAGAACGTCGTAATGGCTTTATCGAAGCCTTTTCTGCGGCTCGCCCAAACTCCGAAATTCTCGAAGTTCCAACTGAGTGGAACAGCCAAGAAGCTCAAGAGGGCGTCGAGGCAATCCTGAACAGTCGTCAGGATATTGCAATGGTCGCAAATGCTTGGGATGGCGGCACAATGGGTGCCATTGCAGCTCTGCGTAACCTTGGTTACGGCGCGGGCGATGTTCAACTCGTAGGTTTCGACGGCGCAAGCGACGCGATCGTTGCGATGCGCGAAGGTTGGGTACATGCTGACACGGCCCAAATGCTTTACCAAATGGGCTATCAGGGCATCCGTGCTGCAGCAGCGGCCGCTCGTGGTGAAACCGTATCGCCCCGTATCGACACCGGCTTTTTCCTTGTGACACCTTCGACCTCAGCTGTTTACAGCGAAATGGTTGGGATCGAGTGATCTAGTAAAATAGGTTGAGGGGCGCGTCATACGGCGCGCCCTTTTTTTATCCCTTAAGTTTGGATGAGACAAAAACTATGGAGCGCGGCGTGGAAAATCAAAAAAAACGTTCACTGCGAGACAGTGCCGTCATTGCAATGGTAAAATTTTTCCGTGCCGATTGGTCGGGCGCATTTTTGGCAATTCTAATACTTGGTATTGCCATCGAACTAGCCACCACTGGACGACCATTTTTTCATCCTTCTAACTTAATGACCATATTGAATAACTCAGCGGCAATAGGAGTTATCGCAGCGGGAATGACTTTGGTCATTATTACAGCTGGGATCGACTTGTCGGTCGGCTCAGTGATGGGAATGGCTGCAGCCCTGACTGGGTACGTGGTCAGTTTCTGGGGCTTTCCGCCATCTGTGGCAATCTTCACGGGATTGGCCCTGGGTCTGGCAGTAGGTTTCTTTAACGGCTCACTTGTAGCTTATTTCGGAATGCCTGCCTTTATCGTAACACTTGCAGGCCTTTCTATTTGGCGGGGTACTGGCCATTTGGCAACCGGTGCTCAGGCAACTCCTGAGCTATCAGCGACCTTTGATTATTTTGGGCGCTATAATCCTTTCGCAAGTCTGCGTGAGGCTTATACAAACGATGAGCTCACTGGCGTTTGGAATAGCATTGGCAGTTTTGTTGATGCCAACTGGATCAACTTCTTCCGAACCTTTCAGATGTCGATGCTAATCTTCGTCGGTTTTTTTATCCTGCTTACTATCATTATCGCGAACACTCGTTACGGGCGCTGGGTATACGCGATTGGCTCGAATGAACCGGGAGCACGCCAAGCCGGGATAAACACCGCTCGCTACATGTTAATCACATATATGTTCTGTTCGTTTACTGCTGCATTGGGTGCGTTGCTGTTCCTAGGTCGCGCACCATACGCCAAGTCGGACTATGGCCAAATGTGGGAACTTGATGCGATTGCCGCAGTGGTAATCGGGGGAACTTCACTTTTTGGGGGGCGGGGGTCGCTTTGGGGCACCTTCATGGGCGTGATCTTGCTAAAATTGATTAATAACGGTCTGACGCTGGCCCAGCTAGACACATTCTGGCAGATGGTGGTGACGGGCCTAATTATTCTGATCGCTGTGGGGATCGATATCGTTAGGCAGTCAAAAAATCCCGAAAGTGTGCGCAAACTGCTAGCTGCAATTTCTACGGTGATGGCATTTTTGGCAGCGATGACACCTGGCGCAATTTACTTACGTGCCAAGATAGCGATCCTAGAACATAATGCTGCCGAGGCACTGAGAGCAACGGGCGTACAATTGGCGCCTGGACAAAATGCCCGCCTATTATCCCCCTCTGACTTGGAGGCGTTTGAGGCGGCTCTGAACGCTAATATTGGCGCGGCTGCGCTTCTGTCCTCGTTGGTACTTGCGTCTGGATACGTGGTATTCAAAGGGAATACGATGCTTACTTGGGTTCTGTCTGCCTGCTTTGTATTAATGATGCTGCCCCTTGTAACGATGGGCTACCAAATCACGGTCCCATTCTTAGTATTGGGAGCAGCCGTGGCTCTAGGTAGTAATTTTGTTTCCGTACTCTTCGATAGAGCGCGTGCACTCGATGCTAATGCCACCTAAATCCCTGATTGCCGTCGGTGGGGAAAATCTCATCGACTCCATCCAAGATCAGAGCGGTAGTGCGCCTGATGGCTACTTTCACAATTTAGGCGGCTCACCCTACAACGTAGCCGTCGCCCTTGCGCGTCAGGGAATAACTACTCATTACATCACGCCGATTTCGTCCGATGCATTCGGCGACCGCTTGGCGGCACATCTACAAGATCAGGGAGTCGTCACCTCTGGGCCACGTCTTGCGGCACCGACCACGCAAGCAATCGTCACGCTCGAAAAAGGAGTGCCAAAATACCAGTTTTTGAGAGATGGCACTGCTGAACGCATGGTGACCACTGAAATCTTGCAGTCAGCCTTTCCTGCCGCCGCAACGCATTTCCACATCGGGTCATTAGCTCTGGCAGACGGTTCAGATGCAGCTGTTTGGGAACAGGCTTTCATTGATGCCGCGAAACTTGGCATCTGCACCTCTCTCGACCCAAATGTGCGTGCTTCGTTGATCACTGATCCTGTTAGCTACAGGAAACGAATTACGCGACTATTAACCAACTCAAGCATCGTCAAACTTAGCGATGAAGATTTAGACTGGCTGTACCCTGGCCTGGACTATTTAAATGCCATTACAAAACTGCGCGAGCAAACTACAGCTAAACTAGTTGTTTTGACCAAGGGCCCGGAGGGCGCTGAAGCTTGGACACCGCAACATTACCTGAGCCTTGCCAATCCCCAATTCAGTGGACTGGTCGATACCATAGGCGCTGGCGATACATTCATGGGCACCTTGCTTGCTGGTTTGGCCAATAATGATCAATTGACATCTGACGCCCTTGATCAGATTACGTCCGATAACCTTGCTTCATTAATAAAACGTGCGCTATACGCCGCTTGTCTTAATTGCACTAAAGAGGGCTGTGATCCGCCTTTTGCAGAGCAGTTAGAGCACGCCTTGTCAGAAGAGAGACTATGAAGCTTTATCTCGACACCGCTGATTGCCAAGAATGGCGTGACCTAATGCCAACGCAGTTATTTCGAGGCATTACGACGAACCCGATATTAGCGGCACGCGCAGGCCTAGATTATCCGAATGTCGATTGGACTAGTATGGCGGCTGAGGCCGTGGATCTAGGCGCAGTGGAGCTTCATGCGCAGGTATTTGGTCCGATAGAAGGATATGTTGACTGGGCCGGCCAGCTGTATGAGGCAGGCCGGAAGTCAGGCATCGAAACAATTGTAAAAATTCCATTAGTAGAGGCAGCAATTCGTGCCACGCCAGGCATAAAAGAACTGGGAGGACGGATTTTGATGACTGCCTGTTATGATGCCAAACAAATGTTTGTGGCTCAGGCTCTGGAAGCGGATTTTATTGCTCCATACTTTGGCCGTATGATGGAGGCTGGTGTAGACGCAATGGGGCATCTCGCAACGATGGCACAAATGAATAACGGAAGCGAAAAACCCTGCTCTGTCCTTGTAGCGTCATTGCGTTCACCTGACCAGATGGTGTCGCTTGCCGATATTGGGCATGACTGCTTCACAATTGCGCCTAGTGTTGCTCGTTCACTCTTGGAGTGCGGTCTAAGCGTCGCGGCATTTGAAGATTTCGAATCCATAGCAAAATCGGGCCTGACCTGATTGCTCTTGCCATAATATTTTCAGCCTAAGAGCCTGAGCAGGAACTAACTTGGAAAGTACATCTTAGCCAACCCCTCTATTTATGTTATACTGTAACAGTCATATAGGGGGCTATGATGCGGTTCATAAAAGGTAATGAGATCGGCTTGGCGACTAGGTTTGGCCCAGAATGGGAAGGCCAACGCTGTGGTGCTCGAACCAGGGCTGGAACGCCTTGCCAGCGCCCCGCGGTAAAAGAAACAGGGCGCTGTACGCGCCACGGCGGTAAGTCGACTGGACCGCGGACCGAGGAAGGACGTGCGCGGATCGCAGCAGCACAAACCACGCATGGGCGGTTAACGAAAGAGAAGCGGGCCGCAGCGAAGCGCAATGCCGAGGTTGGACGACAAATCCGTGCAGAGTTAATGGAAATCGAAGCTTGGGCCTTGGGCCGCGGACACTTGGAGCAGGATTGGCGTGAAAAGCTGCGCAAGGCCTTGGTGCTTGAAAGCTGATCTTCGGTCCTCGGACCTGGGTCTTTTGCCTATGTATACTTTTTAGGGGGGGTACCTTGAAAAAAATTCAGTGAAAAATTTGGAAAATAGCGTAAGCCGCGTTAACCGAGGTAATTTAATCGTTTATATACAGTGACTTACGGTGGTTTGCGGTGCTGTTTTCTTACCGTAAACCGTTTGTAAACCGTAAACCATATGGTCAGTTGCCCTGAGCTCACTTTTTGATTTTGAGGATTAAGCTTTCAATTGATTGAATTTTTGATTTGGCCCTAAATAAAACTATAGTCTTAGTAGAAATCACATGCTCTCTGAGAAGTTACCATCAGATTAAACTGGTTTGGCGCCAATGGATTGTAGAAAAAATGGATAAAATTAAAATAATACTAACCCTTTTTCTTGCAGTAACTGCATTGTCTGCATGTAAGGCTGAGCGTGTAGTGGTAGAGGTTGAAGAAGGCGCGATCCAAGACGCCATTTCGGGCGGCGTGGGTGAAGCCGAGTTTTCCGCCACTTTTGAGACTAGTAGAAGTTTAGATGAAAGAGTTCAGTCAAAGATCGACGCTGTTGAGCGGGCGGTTAGGGCGCACTTGGACATAACTGATTTTTTGGTAACCGGCGATCGAGGTGGCACCCAGATCGAAATAGAAGGCTATTTGCCAATAACAACAAATGCAGATGAAAATGCGCCTTGGCATCTGTTAGTTGAACCCTTTGGTCAAGACGGCCACGTCGTTAGATTGGCAATCGGCTCTGACTTCAATTCATTTGCTCGAGAAATCGAAGTTGTGGATATGGGTTTTAGGCCGGACAGATTTCATCCTACCACAATTAGACTGCGAGCGTCGGACGCGCACGTAACCGTTCCTGCGGGATATGTTAATGGTGAGGCACGCATAATGTGGTCCACCGTGCTTGATGGTCGCACGAATATTCGGTTCGGTGGTGGTATTTTTAACGATGTTGGCGGCGCGTTTATCATTCGCGTCTCGAATTAAATCGTTAAACTACAGAAAGTGTTCTAAGTTTGTGTGTCAAATGTAGAGTATGTAGCTTTTTTCAAGCTAAGAGATATTTCCGTAAAATATCCTATGGTTAGAATAACCCTACACACCCTACATTTCCTACATCAGTTAAAACCCGCGTTCCTGCGCAGCGGCTTTTTTGATGTCCATGAACACCATCCCTTGGGCCATCCTGCGCTTTTCGATGCCATGTCGCTCTACCCGTTGGCTAAATGTCTTGAGCGTTGGCGTCTGAGACAGCCCCACAGAGGCTGACCAGCTGCAGAACGCGTCGTAGCAAGGCTTCACGCCGAGATATGCGCCTTCGGCCATCTCACGGGGACACGCCATTTCTTGTCGAATTTCTCTTTCTTAACCGCTCTTTCATAAGCCTATCTGCATCCAGCGTGCCATCGTGCCAGGTGCCCATCCACTTGTCCAATGGCAAGGCGCCGTCGGCGTAGTTCACCTCGAAATATTTGTGGTGCAGATAATGCGCATAAGCATGCGTATCCACTGCCGAGTTGTCGCTAATCTGGATCTTGTCGAACCCTATATGACCTATCACCGCCCCCGTTCCACTGATGTGGAGGTGATATAGAACTAACAGGGGGTGAGATGGCACTATCAAGTGGATGAGCGTCCCAGACCAGTAGAGAAGATGCTCAAACGGGTGCATTGACAGTGAAGACCAAGGCGATGGGTTGATGGAGTTGTGATGGACCGAGTGCACTGATTTGTATAAAAATGGTAGGTGGATGAGCCGATGGACGCAGTAGAAATGTGCCTCATGTAGAAGCGGCAGGAGGAGTGCGAAGGCGGCAAGCCAGATCGGATTATTGCTCCATGCCGACCAAAGTCCGATGTTATTGGCCCAGCTCCAGAGCAGAATTACTTCATAGGCCGTCCAAATAGGAACGCCACTCAGGAACGTTCGGAGCGCATTATCGATGCTTTGGCTGCGAAACCAGAAAACATCAGATGGGTGGTCCGCTGGGAATCTCGCGTTGTATTTGTAGTGATTGCCCTGTCTGCGTTTGACGTAGAGACCGAGCTCGAGAATACCAAAAAGTACTAGGATCATCGCTGCGTTCCGAAGCAAGAGAAAACTAATCCAACCCAGTTCAAAGGATTGCAGAGCTTCGCGGCTCGGTGTGAGCCAGACCCATAAAATAGTAGCCAAAGCAAAAAAGAGAGAATTCCAGGGCAGGAGGTAGCTAGGTATCCACTTCAGGACGCGCACAAGGCTCCACGGCGTATCGAGCAGCGGCCCTACAATTAGTGGCGCATTTGGTCTCCAGCTTCCGCGCTTGTCCCGGGTTCCGTATTTCAAATCATCCATAAATCCTGCCCTTACACGTTCTCAGAGGTATGGATTTCAAAGCCAAGCGCGACGCGCTGAGCACCAGCGTCTGCTCCGGCTTTCTTGGCCTTGATCAGTGTAGTGATGGTTTCGCGTGCAAATGTTTCCATCGGGTGCGAAATAACCATAGTTAATGTGCCATCAATGAGTGCAGATCGGGTTTCGTCAAAAAGCTCGTAGCCGACCGCGACGAAGTCATCCCGCTTTTGCGAGCTGCGAAGGGCCGACAAGGCACCTGTGATGCCGCCGCCCGATACGAATAGCCCACACAAGTCGGGGTGTTCCTTGAGAAGATTTTCAGTGAGTTCGCGAGCGGCGGCCGCGGACTCGTAGGTCGCAAGTGGTTCCAAAAGTGTGAATTCCGAATTATGTTCGCGAAAATAGGAACGAAACCCACTCTCATTCATTTCCTGGTTTCGGTAGCGGAAATTGCCAAGAAGAATGCCGATCTTACCAGGTTTGCGCACAATCCTGTTGAAGGCCCAAGCGGCTGTGCGACCAACTTTCCAGTTGTCGAGGCCGATGAAGCTGACATTGCCCTGAGCAGAAAGTGGAGCAATGAGGCTGGCGACCGGAACTCCTTTTGCCATAACTTCATCGATAGCGTTGGCGACGACCGGATGTTGCGCAGCAACGAGAGCAACAGCCTCACATTTATTTCCCATGGCAATTAGGCGTTCTGCAACCCGTTCAGGCGACAAATCCTCGAGATATTCTAGGTTAAGGTCCACATTCTCGTTCGACCTGGCCGCCACCTCGGCCTGCATCGTTTCTCCTAGATTTCTATAAAACCTACGTCCTTTCTGTAGTAGCAGTATACCAATTTTATGAGTTTGACGGTGTGCGCTGACCCCGTGTTGAATAGTTCCGACGCCATAGAACCCGATCTCCTTCGCTACGCCCAAAACGCGTTCGCGAGTCGGTGCGCGGACCGACTCAGGCTGATTTAAGACCCTGTTTACGGTTGAAACAGAAACACCTGCAGCATTTGCTAGATCGGGAATGGTAGGGCGTTTCATGACAAAATCCGTCTCATTTCGTTTCAATTGCGCCGCCTCATGAAATGAAATGAGACGAAATTTGTAGTATGATTTAGTTATTCTTGATTTGATACATGTCAAACTGTCAACCCAAAACGGCGCATTTTTTCGACGTGCGAAGCGTCTGCAGTAAATCTTTGAAGGAATGACATGGACGATCTGAAATTTGGCTCCCGGGATAAGCGTGGCAATTGGACACCGAGCGCAACCCTTCAAATTGCCCCGTTTTGGCGGGGTAAGTGGAGCCAGATGGGCCACTTCCTGAAGGACTACTTATGGCCCTGGAATGCATTCCATATGGCCACAGCATTGCTCTACTGGGTTTTTGTCATTCCCGACGTCGAGGTAATGAAGACGATTTCTTGGGGCTGGGCGCTATATCTCTTCGCTGTTAATGCTGGCGGGATCTTTGTGCTCTATGGCGCGATCGAGCTGTTCTTTTACGTCAAGCGTCGTCAAGAAACCCGCTTTAAGTACAACGCCAAGTTTCCCTCGGAGCATCCGTCTGACGTTTTTTGGTTTAAGAGCCAGAACCTCGACAATTTTCTAAGAAGCTTCTTCGTAGGCATCCCAATCTGGACCGCAGTCGAAGTTATGATGCTTTGGTGTTTCGCCAACGGATACCACGTATTTGGCTGGCTTGAATGGCAGGACAGTTGGGCCTGGTTGATTGCACTTACATTCCTTGTGCCAGCAATCCACGAGATCCATTTTTTTTGCATCCACCGTCTGATCCATACGCCAACCCTCTATAAGTGGATCCATTCAGTGCATCACAATTCTATCAACCCAAGCCCGTGGTCTTCACTATCCATGCACCCGGTTGAACACCTGCTCTACTTTGGGGAAATTGTTTGGCACCTAATCATCCCGTCCAACCCGATTGTGATGATGTTTAATAGTCATGCCGTGGGTTATGGTGCACTCAATGGCCATATCGGTTTTGATAAGCTTGAGATCACGGAAAACACGCCTATCGATAGCCACGCTTACGCTCATTACCTGCATCATAAGTATTTCGAAGTGAATTACGGCGCCGATGGTCTCGTGCCACTCGATAAGTGGTTTGGCTATTGGCACGACGGCTCGAAAGAGGCTGATGAGCAAATGAAGGCGCGCTTCCGTCAAAAGAAGGATCGGATGAAGGCCCGGCAGGCGGTAACGCCAGCCGAATAATGCTGAGGTGACGATGCCTGCGGAGGACAAAGGGCACCGACACCCAGAAACAAAAATTATGCCGCTAATGCGGTTTAACCAGGGGAGGAGACCCATATGAAACTAACCAAAGTCCTTGCAGTTGCGGCTGCAATTACCATGAGCGCGGGTTTTGCATCGGCTGACGGCCACGGCGGCCCAAACATTTTCGTGATTGGCGGCAAGCCTGATGATCCGTTCTGGTCACGCGTTAAGCTTGGTGCGGAGCATGCAGGCTTGGTTGCGGAAATGCACGGTGGCTCGGTTACATGGCTTGGACCACAGAACTATGACAACCTTGGTCCGGATGCCGCAGAACTGATCCGTCAAGCGATTGATCAAGGCGCTGACGCTGTTGTTGGTCCTGATTGGGTGCCTGAAGCTATGGATCCAGCTTTCCAGGCCGTAGTTGATGCAGGCATCCCGTTGGTTATTTACAACGCTGGTGGCATCGAAGCTGCTGACCGTCTTGGCGCCATGAACTATGTTGGTGCTGTCGACTATAAGTCTGGTGAGGCTGCTGGTATCTATCTTGCCGAAGCGGGCCAGACTAATGGTGCTTGCGTTAACACGCTGCCCGGCGCCGCCAATATCGAAGCCTTCTGCAATGGCTTCAACGATGGAATGGCTGCTGCTGGCGGAAACGGTTCCGTCCTACAACTGCCTGCGACCGCATTTGGTGACAGCACCGCAGTGGCGCAGGCCGTACGTGCCCACCTCCTGCAGAACCCTGACATCGACGCGCTATTTGCGATTGGTGATCAGGATACAAATGCAGCAATCAGCGGCATTCAGCAGGCTGGCAAAACAGGCGAAGTTCAAATCTGCGGCATGAACTTCAACGACTCAATCCTCGCTAATATCCAGCAGGGAACGCAAGCCTGTGCGATTGATCAGCAGGGATACCAGCAAGGTTTCTTCGCGACCTCGATCCTGATCAATCATGTGCAGTACGGCACAACGATTCCCACCCGTGAGATCCTCACTGGTCCTGGCATAGTTGATGCAAGCAATGTTGATCTGGTTATCGCAGGCGTTGAAGCTGGCGCGCGCTAATCTTCCCAAGATGGCCGCCCGGTTTAGGCCGGGCGGCCGCTTTGAATCTCAAAAAGTTTTAGTGAAATTAAACAGATGAACTTCCCAACGCAAACCATAACATCGCGCCTCTCACTGGGTACTCTTGTCCGGCGTCCGGAGGCAGGATCTCTGATTGGTTTTGTAGTTGTTTTTATCTTTTTTGCATTCCTTGGCGGTTCTGTTTTCCTCGGTGCGCCGGGTTGGTCTAGCTGGCTGAATATTGCTGCAGAGGTTGGAATTATTGCGTTGCCCGTTGGTCTACTGATGATCGCAGGTGAATTTGATATCTCGGTGGGGTCTATTGTTCCAGCGTCATCTATGATGACAGCCATGCTGGCAGGCCACTATGACCAACCGGCGCTAGTCGCCATCTTTGGAGGGCTCGGCGTTGGTCTCCTGATTGGCTTCATAAACGGGCTCTTAGTTACGCGCACGACCATCCCATCGCTGATAGTGACCATTGGTGTCATGTTCGCGGTGATGGGTTTGACGTTGGGGTTTGCAGTGTTGATCAAGGGGTCGACCAGCGTCTCCTACGTTCCGGCCCCACTGGCCAAAGCTATGCTTGGACAGTTCATTAACTTCATGTTCAGCGTCACAATCTTCTGGTGGCTTGGATTTGCGGCGGTTTTCTTCTTCGTGCTGCATATCTCGCCCCTCGGGAATTGGATCTACGCTGTTGGTGGAGATCGGGAGAGTGCGCGCAATGCAGGTATCCCAACGGCCCGCGTTACCATTGCCTTGTTCATGGCGTCTGGCTTTTGCGCGGCTTTTGTCGGCGTGGCACAGGTTATGACCTACCAACAGGCACAGGTTGCAGGTGGTCAGGCGTTTATTTTCAACTCCATCATGTGCGTAGTCATTGGTGGGGTTCTTTTGACAGGTGGGGCAGGGACCATCATTGGCATACTTTTGGGAACTGCGACCTTTGCGGTGGTCAACCAAGGCGTTTTCTTTGCCTCGCTTGATCCCAACGTTGGCTCAATTATTGTTGGCGGATTGCTCCTGGCGGCAGTTCTTAGCAATGACACGTTTCGGGCAATAGCCCTAAACGCTGCAACAAAAAGAAGGTAGAGCAATGGTTTCTAGTCTTCTTCGCCGCCCTGCCGCTGCATCCGTACTTAGCCTGATCGGCGTTCTAGCCTTTTATGTACTGATTGGTGGGGTCGACCTTGGAACACTTTTCGGTGCGGCAAGCTGGGTCAACTATGCTGCTCGTATTGGTATTGTCGCCTTGCCTGTAGGGCTGTTGATGATCTCGGGTGAGATCGACATTTCGATAGGTGCGATGATTCCAGCAGGTGCAATGACGACTGCAATCATTTCGGGTCACTACGAACTACCGATTATATTCGGAATGATTGGTGCGCTTTGCGTGGGCGTTATTGTTGGAACCATCAATGGCGTTTTGGCTGTGCGCACAAATGTGCCAACTTTGATCATTACTCTGGCAACACTGGTTGGCATGCAAGGCGTGGTGCTTGCTGGTTCAAAATTGCTTACCGGGAGCGCATCGGTGCCTTTGACAGCGCCCGAATGGGCCAAAACGATATTTGGGCAGCTTATGTTTGATGGTGCGCATCAGGTTGTAATTATTTGGTGGTTGATCTTCGCAATTATTTTTTGGTTCATCCTGCACCAAAGCCGTTTTGGAAACTGGATCTATGCGATCGGCGGCGATCGCGAGAGTGCACGCAACGCGGGTATTCCTGTAGATCGAATAACCATTTTTTTATTCATCGGAACTGCATCGGCAGCATCCTTTGTGGGAATGTGCCACGCTATGTTGTTTAATTCAGCGCAGGTGTCGGGCGGTATGAACGACATTTTCAACATCATCGTTAGTGTCGTGGTCGGTGGTGTGCTGCTCCTTGGTGGCTTTGGATCTGTGCCTGGGATTTTCATCGGCTCGCTTACGTTTGCTATCGTTAACAAGGGTATCGATTTTACTGCCATCGACCGGAATTGGTCCAACCTGATCATTGGGGTGATGCTGCTAGTGGCCGTTGGGATGAACGAAAGCTTCCGAAAACTCGCGCTCAATGCCGTGACTAGCAAAGGGTTGAAATTCAAACAGAATGCGCCCCAAGGGGCAGCTAACGGGCAAAGTGCCCAATAACTTGTCGAACCGTCAGTAGGGCGGGCCACAATAGGGAGGAAATCGACATGAAATTCACTAAGACTATTGCTACAGCCATGACCGCGTCTGTGATGGCGACTGGTGCATTCGCTCAGGACATCGCAGTAATCGCGGGTTCGATCGAAGATGGTTTCTTTAACTTGATTAAGAAGGGCGTCGACGATGCTACGCTTATGGTCGAAGCCAATGGCGGCACTGTGAACTATATGCGTATTCCTAACTACGACAACTTCGGTCCCGATCTGGTGACGCTAATCAATCAGGCGGTTGCCCAAGGCGTCGACGGAATTGCGATCCCTGTCTGGGTGCCTGATGCTCAGGTGCCTGCGCTTCAGGCGGCCCGTGAGCAGGGCATCGTGATCATGCAGTACAATGCTGGTCAGGGCGTGAAGGACGACCTGGAAGCAGTGAACTATTTTGGATCTGACGAATACGCCGCCGGTTTTGGCGGGGGCCTGTACTTGGCTGAAAATGGCGCAACGCATATTCTCTGCCATATCCAGGTTCCGGGTGCCGTCAACCTCGAGACCCGCTGCGAAGGCGTGACTGACGGTGCGGCTCAAGCCGGTGCGACGGTCACAACGCTGCGTGTTCCAGCAAACCTAGATGGTGACGTTACCGGCACCGCTGAGGCGATCAAGGCTGAATTGATCGGTGATCCATCCATCGATGCCGTTATGAACCTAGCTGCCTGGGCATCAGATGCCTCGGCGAACGCTGTTGCGCAGATCGGCGGCAGCCAAATGATTGGTACGTTCGACATGAACCCTGCCGTTCTCGAGCGCATTCAGGCTGGCACCCAAACTATGGCAATCGACCAGCAGCCATATTTGCAGGGTTTCTTGGCAACTTCGATGCTCTTTGCACACTTGAAGTTTGGTACCGAAATTGCAACTGACCCAGTGCTTACGGGTCCAGCTATCGTGGATGCGTCAAATGTCGAAACTGCTCTAGCTGGTGTCGCACTCGGCGCACGCTGATTTGACCCCATGTCTCGGCCGATCGTAGATCGGCCGAGATTTTTTGAAAAACCTTTGGACCGAAGAAATGCAGGGGCAAACGACATGACAGATGCAACGCAAAACCAGACTGAGACTTCAGAGCGACACCTGACCGAGGTTCTCGGTATTTTCCGCCGCCCTGAGGTTGGGGCTTTTGCTGGACTGCTCATTATCTTTGTGTTCTTTAGCTATTTCGGTTGGGATCGGAACTTTCTCAGCCCGCTCGGTTCTGCCAGTTGGCTCAATTTTGCTTCGACGGTTGGGATCATCGCAATCCCGGTGGGTTTCTTGATGATTTCAGGTGAATTGGACATTTCGGTGGGGGCCATGGTGCCTGCCTCGAAGATTGTCCTTGCGATTGCAGTTGGCTTTTATGGACTGAATATCTGGTTGGGTATCCTAATCACGCTTGGCGCTGCCGGAGCAATCGGCGCGATCAACGGTATATTAGTTACGCGAACTAATGTGCCGTCCCTCATCGTAACTCTTGCGACGCTTTTCGCTGTATCTGGTTTGACTTTATTCGGATCTATCCTGCTGACCGATACCACGCAGCTCGGACTTCCGGATACCACAACTGATGCATTAGCTGAGTTTGTGTTTGGCACTTATCACACATTTCGGATCGGCGAGACAGCGATCTGGCAGGGCTTGCAGAGCTCAGTTTTCATATGGTTCGCTATAATAGCGGCCTGCTATTATTTCCTGCACGTTAGCCCTTGGGGAAACTGGGTTTTTGCCTTGGGAGGCGATCAAGAAAGTGCGCGTAACGCCGGCATTCCGATCGATCGGCTCAAGATCATCCTTTTCGTGTTGACGAGCATCGCAGCCGCCATTGTAGGGATGTCTGAAACGATTTTGTCAAATTCGGCAAGTACGACTACACAATTCACCATGATCTTCAACACGATTATTGCAGTAGTTGTTGGGGGTGTTTTGCTAACTGGCGGATTTGGGAACGTGCTGGGTATAGCGTTCGGAACCGCCACTCTGGCAATTGTCCAGCAAGGTATCAATTTCACGACCTTCGACCGGAATTTGTCGAGCTTGATCATTGGGGTCATGCTTCTGATTGCGGTCTTACTGAATGACACCTTCCGCAACATGGCGACCAGCTGGTCGTCTTCTAAGAAAAAGTGAGGGACCACAAGATGTCTGACAAAACACCCGTTCTGGAAATGAGAGGCGTCGATAAGAGCTTTGGCCCCATAGATGTGTTGCACGAAATCAGTTTGAAGGTGAACGAGGGTGAAGTACTTTGCCTTTTGGGCGACAACGGTGCGGGCAAGTCTACGCTGATTAAGACACTATCAGGTGTTTACCAGCCAACGCGCGGCGAAATGCGCATGGACGGTAATCCGGTGAGTTTTGCCAACCCGCGCGAGGCGCAGGCGATGGGCATCGCTACAGTGCACCAGTTCGGTGGCACCTATCCGCTAATGTCCATTGGCCGAAACTTCTTTGCAGGTGTCGAGCCGACGAAGGGTTTTGGTCCCTTCAAGGTGTTCGACCGCGCCAAAGCGAACCGGATCGCGGTTGAAGAAGTGCAGAAAATGGGCATCACCCGGATCACTGACGGTGACCGTCTTGTCGGCGGCCTTTCGGGCGGCGAACGCCAGTCTCTCGCGATCGCGCGCGCGGTGTACTTTGGCGCACGCGTTCTGATCCTTGACGAGCCGACGGCGGCTCTTGGCGTGAAGCAAGCCGCTCATGTGTTGCGGATCGTGAACGAGGCCAAGCGGCGTGGGCTTGCGGTGATTTTCATCACGCATCAAGTCATGCACGCAATGGCCGTTGGAGATCACTTTGCGGTTTTGATCCGTGGTGCTATCGCAGCCGATTTCCGAAAGGGTGACAAAACACGCGAGGAAATTGCCGACCTGATGGCCGGAGGTGAGTCGATCGCCGATCTTGAGGCGAATATCGAGGGCTACATGGAGGCCAATGGTGGTCACGTGCCGGATCCCGCGCACTAACTCTCTGGCGGGTGCAGAAGCGTCCGGTCAACTAACAATCAACCTGACGGGCGGTCTTGTGACCGGCTCGTGATTTCTTGGAGGCTTACGTGACAACGAGAATTGCCGTAATAGGCGCGGGGCTAATGGGAGCCGATCATGCCGGGATCGTGGCCCTGGACATGCCCGGCGCGAAGCTTCAGCTGGTATGTGACATGGATGTGGCTCGAGCACGCGCCGTTGCGGATGACTATGGCGCAGTGGATATTGCGACTGATCCTGAAGGCGTCATACGCCGTGATGATGTCGACGCCGTGATTGTCGCCTCTCCCGACTTTACACACGCGCCCTTGTCCAAAGCCTGCATCGCCGTGGGCAAACGCGTGCTGTGCGAAAAGCCTCTTTCACAGAATTCTAACGAGTGTATTGAGGTCATGCAGGCAGAAGAAGTCTCTGGTGCTCGCCACGTGATGCTGGGCTTCATGCGTCGCTATGATCAGTCTTATGTCGAAATGCGCGACGCTTTGGCTGACGGAACGGTTGGACGTGCGCTGATGATGCACAATTTCCACCGTAACGTAGAAACACCCGCTGTTGATTTCACGGGCGCCATGGCGATTACCAACTCGGCTCCCCATGAATTCGACGTGGTGCGCCATGTGCTTGGTACGGAATACGCCACTATCAACGCTTACCAGCCTACTAGGTCCGACGCGCTTGTAGCCCCAGTGGTGATGGTGTTGGAAACTATTGATGGGCAGCTGGTCACTATCGAAATCAATAACAACGCTGCCTACGGCTATGATGTGCGGGCCGAGCTTGTCGGCGAAGCGGGAAGTGTAGCGATGAACAGTATTGCCTACACGCGCACAGACATGAAGCTGAACAACTCCACCCGGTACGACGCCGATTGGCGCACGCGTTACCGTGAGGCTTATGTGCGCCAGAACCGCGATTTTCTGCGCTTTGTGGAAACAGGCTTTTTCCCTAAAATCGCATCCGATTGCTGGGACGGATATTGTGCGGCCAAGGTTGCCGAGACGGGCGTGAAGGCGCTGCAGACAGGGACCAAACAAGCGGTCGAGATGATCGCGAAACCGGAGTTCTACAAGTGAAACTAGGATTTGTATCAGATAGTCTAGGGGCGATGTCGTTTACTGAGATGCTGGATCAAGCTGAGCGCATGGGGGTTTCTGGCGTCGAAGTGAACACCTGCGGTTGGTCTACTGCACCGCATTGCAAAATGGATGATTTGCTCGGCAATACATCCGCTCAGAAAGCGTTTAAGAGTGAATTCTCCCGTCGCGGACTGGAGATTATTTCATTAAACGCCAACGGGAACCCGTTGCATCCAACGGACCTCAAGCAAGGCGAGGATTTGAAAAAGACCATTCGTCTTGCTGGCGAAATGGGCATCAAGAAGGTCTGCACCATGTCGGGCCTGCCGGCTGGCAGTGCGAATGACGTGATGCCGAACTGGGTCGTCAGCAGCTGGCCGCCGGAAACGCAAGACATCCTGCGCTACCAGTGGGAAGAAAAGCTGATACCTTTTTGGGCCGACATCGTCGCTCTTTGCAAACAGCAAGGCGTCGAGCAGATCGCCCTTGAGATGCACGGCAACCAGTGTGTTTACAACGTGCCTTCGCTGTTCAAACTCCGCGAGGTGTTGGGCCCTGTCATCGGTGCAAACCTAGACCCCAGCCACCTGTTTTGGATGGGCGCCGACCCGCTAATCGCAGCTGAAGCTTTAGGCGAGGCAGTTTATCATGTCCACGCCAAAGACACCTTCCTGAACACACCCAAGCAGGCAACGACGTCCCTGCTGGAAAACGGCTCTCTGATGGACATTCCGGCACGAAGTTGGTCCTATATAACGCTAGGCTTCGGACATGGTGAGGAGTGGTGGCGGCAATTCTGTTACCGTCTCAAGATGGGCGGCTATGACGGCTGGCTGTCAATTGAGCATGAAGACGTTCTTCTTAACTCTCTCGAAGGCCTAGAAAAGTCCGTCGATCTTCTGAAGAGCGTGATGCCCTCCGCCCCGGCTGATTTCAAACCGCAGGAGATCTAAGGCTGATGCCGCGTGACTACAGTCTTTTGGGAGACGACGCCAAGCGCGCCGTGACTGATGGCCTGGTCACTGACGATTGGTATCGTACGCCTATTGACCGCAAGACCATGAAGCAGTTGATGAAGCGCTCGGACCAACCAGCGTTGCACGATACGGCGATCCTCTTTGGCTGCATGGTGCTGTTTGCTGGAACAGCAATCGCGCTGATGCCATCGTGGTGGTCGGCGCTGTTTTGGCTGGCTTATGGCGTGCTATACGGCTCAGCAATGGACAGCCGCTGGCATGAATGCGGCCACGGTACAGCGTTTAAGACAAGATGGATGAACAATGTTGTATATCATATTGCCAGTTTTTGCATGATCCGTGACCCTTATTGTTGGAAGTTTAGCCATGCTCGGCACCATTCTGATACTGTGATCGTGGGCCGCGATCCGGAGGTCGCGATAATGCGCCCGGTCGTTGCTTTCAAGATGATTGCGAACCTTTTCGGGGTTATGGACATAATCGATGGGGTTAAACGTATGTTGGCCCATGCGGCAGGCCGGATCCTGCCGGATGAGGCTGATTACATGGACCCTGTCTTTTTTGATAAGACGATCCACACTTCACGCATCTGGGTTGGGATTTACGCTTTAGCAATCACGGCCGCCTTGCTTTCCCAGAGCTGGGTACCAGTTCTTTTGATTGGTCTTCCGCGGTTCTTTGGTTCCTGGCATATGGTAATCTGCGGTTGGCTTCAGCATGGCGGGCTTGCGGACAACGTGCTCGACCACCGGCTGAACTGCCGGACGGTCTACATGAACCGGGTCAGCCGGTTCATATACTGGAACATGAACTACCACGTGGAACACCATATGTTCCCGCTCGTCCCCTATTTCCGCCTGCCAGATCTGCATGAGGCGTGCCGCTTCGATTTCCCCGCGCCCAACAGGTCCTTTTTGAATGGATATGCCGAAATGCTACCGGCGCTGTGGCGGCAACAGACTGACCCCGATTTCTACATCCGGCGCCCATTGCCGGAGACCGCAAACCCTTACCACCAAGGGCCGCGCGCCCTAGGCGCATGAGCTAAAAAGGAGATTTAGATATGGCTGAATGGGTTGATGCCTGTGCTGCTGGAGATATCGACGAGGAAGATGTGATCCGTTTTGACCATGGATCGCGGACCTTCATTATCGTCAGGGATCATGAGGATAATTATTACTGCACAGATGGGCTATGTACTCACGAGGACGTGCATCTTTCTGATGGCCTTGTCGTTGAGGCGACCATCGAATGCCCGAAGCATTCGTCGATATTCGATTGCACTACCGGGGAAGTAGAAACACCGCCGGCCTGCGAAAACCTGCATACTTATCCAACCAAGGTCGAGGGCGGCCGGGTTTTCGTGGAGATCTGATAAATGCCGTTCCAACTTGCCGCCTGTGCGGAAATGCTCTGGCAAGACAAACCAATTCACTGGCGTGCAGCCCGGCTCCACGAGATGGGTTTTGGGGTAGGCCTTTGGAACTGGCCGGAGTGGGATCTCGATGCGCTCAAGGCAACAGGCGCAACCTTCACGATCATGAATGGTTACCTGCAGGGGCGATTGACGGATCCTGAAGGGGCAGAAATCTTGCTCGCCTCAGCGCGTGAGACGGCGCAGGTGGGAAAGCGGCTGGGTGTGCATCGGCTGAACCTGCATGGCACCGGACTGGGCGATGGCGGACTGCCTATCCCGCAGCACAGTACATTTGCGCCCGGCAGCGAACAGAGGGCGCGCGACACGCTTCATCGGATCTGTGATCTGGCAGAGGCGGAAGGCGTGACTTTTACCCTGGAGAACCTCAATCCGCTCGATCATCCGGGCTGTCCGTTTGGTTCAACAGCGGATGTCCTCTCGCTGGTTAGTGCGGTGAACCGCCCACAGCTTCGCATCAACTTGGACCTGTATCACACTCAGGTCGGTGAGGGTGACGTCATTCGCTGGGCCGAGGCCTGCCTGCCATGGATAGGAGAGATACAGGTCGCTGACAATCCGGGCCGGTGCGAGCCAGGGACAGGTGAGATGCATTGGCCGAACATCGCAAAGGCGCTGGATGCTATGGGTTACGACGGCCCGGTCGGCATGGAAGCCTTCGCTAAGGACGACCCGGAAGAGGCGTTGACCGCTTTCCGAGCCGCATTCAGGGTGTAGAGGATGGAGCGGATTGTCATCATCGGAGCAGGGGAATGTGGCGTCCGTGCCGCCTTTGCGCTGCGCGAACAAGGCTTTTCGGGCTCGGTGACGCTTATAGGCGATGAGCGCTCACTGCCTTACGAACGCCCACCCCTTTCCAAGGGCACGGACAGCGCATTGAAGCTGATCCGATCCGAAGCAGCCTATGCCGAGGCGGGCATCAACCTGCGCCGCGCGACCCGTGTGACGCGGATCGATCGCGCGGCTCGTACCGTTCTGTTGCACTCCGCCGAGGGCGTGCCCTATGACGCGCTTCTACTCGCAACCGGGTCGCGCGCGCGGCTTTTTCCGACGTTGAACGGATGCCTGACGCTGCGAACTGAATCGGACGCCAATGCAATTTTTAGGAGCGTGAAGCCCGGATCGGCGATTGGGATTATCGGTGGTGGGTTTATTGGGCTAGAATTGGCTGCAGTCGCTCGCGTAATGGGCGCGGAAGTTACCGTCTTCGAGGCTGGCGAGCGTCTGCTGGCTCGAGCCGTGCCTGCAGAGTTAGCTAGTATGGTTGCTGATCGGCATCGTGCCGAAGGTGTGACGATCCGCACGGATGTCAAGGTTGCATCAGCTACTGCCACAACGGTTGTGCTCTCAGATGGAGAGACCCTGTCTTTCGATCAGGTTGTAGCAGGCGTCGGGTCAGTGCCTAATACCGAACTGGCCGAAGCCGCCGGGCTCGAGGTCGAAAACGGTATCCAGGTTGATTGCAATTTCAGAACATCAGACCCGCAGATCTCCGCAGCGGGCGATTGCTGCAACTTCGTCTGGCAGGGGGCGCGGGTCCGGCTTGAAAGCTGGAAAGCCGCACAAGACCAGGGCGCGTTTGCCGCCGCGGCGATGTTGAGCGATATGGGCAGCTATGGAAACGTGCCATGGTTCTGGTCAGACCAATACGATCTAACCCTTCAAGTGGCTGGGCTGTTCGATCCTGCACTTGCAGTGACAGAGAGGCCGGCCGACGATGGTCAGCGCATTGTCTTCCAATGTGACGCGGAGGATCGGCTGCTTGCTGCAGCAGGCATTGGACCGGGCAACAGCATCGCTAAAGATATTCGGATTTTCGAGAAACTCATCGAGCGGGCCGTGCCCCTCGATCCTGGCCTGTTGGCCGATCCCTCGCAGAACATAAAACGGCTGCTTCGTGCGGCTTGAACGACAAGAAACACAAGGAAAAAAGCACATGTATCACAACCGTCCCCACGTGTCCGATA
Organism: Roseobacter sp. HKCCD7870; assembly: GCF_037830315.1. Lineage (NCBI taxonomy): Bacteria > Pseudomonadati > Pseudomonadota > Alphaproteobacteria > Rhodobacterales > Roseobacteraceae > Roseobacter > Roseobacter sp. HKCCD7870. The sequence continues at coordinate 50,588 of NZ_JBBLYO010000001.1, forward strand.
TCCGCGCTATGAAGAAGCGTGGCGAGAAGATCTCGATGCTTTTCGTTACGACCCCTGATGAAGCTGCAGCTGCAAATGCGGCCGGCATCCATATGCTGTCTATTGAAGGTAAGTTCTTTGATGCCGAAATGCGCGAAGCGGCCGGCGATTGCTTTGTTCAGGTCGGTCTCCCCTATGGTGGCTGGGGACGGTTCGAAGGTCGTCCTATTGCCACAGGCGAAGATTACCTGCGTGCGGCATTTCATTATGCTGGGATCGGGGGTGATGCTTATTATTGTTCGGCAAGCTACGACATTCAAAAGTTGCTCTGTGACAACCATTTGCCCGTAGTTGGCCATATTGGTCTGATACCTTCCTACATTACCTGGACCGGCTGGCGCGCGGTCGGTAAGACGGCGGACGAAGCAGAGGCGCTATGGCGGCACACTCAGATGCTCGAAAAGATAGGTGTTTTCGGCGCTGAGCTGGAGGTCGTACCAGATCGTGTTGCCAAATTCCTGACTGAAAACTCGTCGCTAATCATGCTTGGTATGGGCGCAGGAGAATATGCCGATGCGCAGTATCTCTTCACCGAAGATGTTTGCGGCTATGGTGTCAACCACAAGCCGCGTCACGGGAAAATGTACCGCAACTTTGCGCCCAAGCTGAAAGCGCTTCAGGATGAACGCATTGCGGCCTTCAAGGAGTACAAAGCTGATGTTGACAGTGGAAGTTATCCCGCTGCTGAACACACCGTGCCAATTAAGGATGAAGAATTCGACGCCTTCATTAAGAAGGTGAAGAAGTGATGCTGAGGATCGGTTGCGTAGGTTACGGCACGGGCGGGCAGCATTTTCATACGCCGTTTATCTCGGCGGCTGATGGATGTGAGCTGGCAGGGATCGTCGCGCGGGCAGAGGGTACGATTGCAAAGGCACGTACCGACTGGCCAGACACGCCAATCTTTCCAAGTCTGACAGCAATGATCGAGGCGCGGGTTTGCGATGCGGTGACGATCACGACCCCACCTCAGACCAGGCGTGAACTGGTTCTTGAAGCTATAGCTGCGGGTCTTCATGTAATCGCCGACAAACCTTTCGCACCCAATTATGCGGGGGCAATGGAGCTGGACGCAGCGGCCAAAGCCAAGCGCGTAACGCTGGGGGTTTATCAGAACCGAAGGTTCGATGCCGATCTGCAGACGCTCAAGAAGGTCATCGACGATGGCAAGGTCGGCAAGGTCTGGCGAATTGAAAGTCGCATGGATCAGGATAGCCCTCACACTGTCGAAAGGGGACCAGCGGGCGGCCTTTTGCGAGATCTCGGCAGTCACGTCGTTGACCAGATGGTCTACCTTCTTGGTCCGGTCGCTACCGTCGATGCGCAACTAGATATCGCAGAGTTTCCTGAGGGCCCGACCGATGTGAGCTTCAACTTGACCCTCCGACACCAGAACGGCGCGCACAGCCATTTGTCAGCTTCCAAGCTCAACTTTATCGACGACCGCGAATTACGTGTCATTGGTGAAAAGGGCAGCTATGTCTCCAAAACGATAGACATACAAGCGCAAGACATTTTTGCGGGCAAGCGGCCGACTGATGATCTGGTGTCCTGGGGCTATGAACCGGAGGCTAACTGGGGAACGCTACGCAACGCAGAAGGTAAGGTGCGTATCCCATCCGAACAGGGCCGCTATCACGACTACTATTCGGCTTTCGCCGCCTGCGTGCGCGACGGCACTCCGCCGCCCGTGACTGCTGAAACTGGCGCACGTACCTTGGCGATACTTGATGCAGCGCGCCAGAGCGCGGCCGAGGGCCGTTCCATATTACTCTAACAAGTCGGAAAGAGGACAAACATGCTTAAAGTCGGACTACTCGGCGCAGGACGCATTGCGGGCGTTCATGCAACTGCAATTTCAAGCCATCCAAGAAGCACACTTGTTGCAGTTTCGGATTATATCGCGGAAAATGCAGAGAAGCTTTCCGCGCAATATGGGTGCTCCGCGCGCACGACCGAAGAGATCATTGGCGATCCTAATATTGACGCCGTCCTCATCGCGACGTCAACGGATACCCATTCCGACTTAATTGAAGCCGCGACGGCTGCGGGTAAGGCGGTTCTCTGCGAAAAGCCAGTGGACCTCAGCCTTGAACGCGCGCGCGCCTGCCAGTCCAATATCGAAGGTCACGGGCAGCCGGTGATGATCGGCTTCAACCGCCGCTTCGATCCGAACTTTGGGGCGCTTAAAGCGGCACTAAATTCAGGCGAGATCGGCAAAGCTGAGCTTTTGTCTGTCACCTCGTTCGATCCTGCGCCGCCGCCATTAGCCTATATCAAGGTTTCAGGAGGCCTCTTCCGAGACATGATGATCCATGATTTTGACATGGCGAACTTCATCATGGGAGAGACGCCGGTTTCCGTCATGGCCACCGCATCGTCAATCGTCGATCCCGCCATCGGCGAGGCTGGTGACGTTGACACTGCGGTAGTGACGCTGACCTATGCCGACGGACGCATTGCTGTCATCAAGAACTCCCGCCGCGCGGTCTATGGCTATGACCAGCGGGTAGAACTCTTAGGCTCTGGGGGTCTCTTGCAAGCGCAAAACATGCTAGAAAACACTGTGGTCAAATCAACTGGTCAAGGGGTTACTCACGCTAAGCCGACCTACTTCTTCCTGGAACGCTACATGCCCGCCTATGCAGCGGAGTGGGCTGCTTTTGTGGCGGCCGTCACCGACAGCACCCCTATACCTGTGACCCTTGATGATGGCGTGGCAGCGCTCGCCATGGCCGAGGCGGCGACACGCTCGGCCAAGACCGGCGCACCGGTTAGCCTTGCCGATCTCTGACGGGCCGGACACAATACTAAAAATGAAGAAAGAATGATACGACATGAAAACTAGCCTCGCTCTTCGCGTTCACTGTAAATCTCGCCGCGGGATTGTCTCGGCAATCTCTACCTTCTTGGCGGAACAGGGATGCAACATCACGGACAGCGCGCAATTCGACGACGCCGAAACGGGATCCTTCTTTATGCGTGTCAGTTTTCAATCAGAAGAGGGCAAAGCGCTCGATTACCTGACCGAGGCGTTCACTTCCGTCCGCAAGAGCTTTGACATGGATGCTGAGTTCTTTGACGAAGCTACAAAGCGCAAGGTGGTCATCATGGTGTCGCGCTTCGGCCATTGTCTAAATGATTTGCTGTATCGCTTTCGGATCGGGGCGCTACCGATTGACATCGTGGGCGTGATCTCCAACCACATGGACTACCAGAAAGTCGTTGTGAACCACGATATTCCGTTCCACTGCATCAAGGTTACGAAGGACAACAAGCCGGAAGCAGAAGCGCGGATCATGCGGGTCGTAGAAGATACCGGCGCAGAGCTGATTGTGTTGGCTCGCTATATGCAGATCCTTTCTGACGACATGTGCCGCAAGATGTCTGGACGGATCATTAATATCCACCATTCGTTCCTGCCTTCATTCAAGGGGGCCAATCCCTACAAACAGGCCTTTGAGAAGGGGGTAAAGCTTATTGGGGCGACGTCGCATTATGTCACCGCCGATCTTGACGAAGGCCCGATCATCGAACAGGACACAATCCGTGTCACCCACGCGCAATCGCCAGAGGATTACGTGTCGCTTGGGCGTGATGTCGAAGCGCAAGTCCTTGCGCGGGCCATACATGCTCACGTGAATGGCCGGGTCTTCCTAAATGAAAACAAAACTGTGGTCTTTCCGCCGTCGCCAGGCTCCTACGCCTCGGAACGTATGGGATAGGAGGTAGACATGTCTAAGACACTTGATCTCATTACAATCGGCCGATCTTCGGTTGACCTTTACGGCGCGCAGATCGGTGGGCGTTTAGAGGATATGGGGTCGTTCGATAAGTATATCGGCGGCTCGCCCACCAACATCGCCTGCGGGACGGCGCGACTTGGGCTAAAGTCAGCAGTAATCACGGGCGTTGGTGACGAGCATATGGGACGGTTCATCCGTGAGCAGTTGCAGCGCGAGGGTGTGAACACCGACGGTGTGAAAACTGACCCTGAGAGGCTGACGGCCCTCGTTCTGTTGGGCATCCGGGATCAAGAACAGTTTCCACTCATTTTCTACCGCGAGAATTGTGCGGATATGGGTTTGACGGTGGACGATATCGATCCAAAGTTCATTCAAAGCGCCCGCGCGGTAGTGGCAACCGGCACTCATCTGAGCAACCCACAGGTGGAGGCGGCGACGCTGAAGGCCCTCGAGATTGCGCGCGCTAGCAGCATGCATACCGCGCTTGACATCGACTATCGCCCGAACCTTTGGGGCGTAGCCGGTCATGGCGATGGCGAAAGCCGCTTTGTAGAAAGCATGGCTGTTACAGAAAAACTAAAATCGACGCTACATCTCTTCGATTTGATTGTCGGCACTGAAGAAGAGTTCCACATCGCAGGCGGCTCGACAGACACAATCGAAGCATTGCGCGCGGTACGTGCGGTTTCAGGCGCTACATTGGTTTGCAAGCGCGGCGCAGCGGGGGCGGTAGCATTTGAAGGTGATATCCCAGGCACCCTAGATGACGGCCAGACAGGACCGGGCTTTCCGATTGAGATCTTTAACGTACTGGGGGCAGGGGACGGCTTCATGTCCGGCCTGCTGAAAGGCTGGCTCGATGGTGAGGATTGGCCAACGGCCCTAAAATACGCAAATGCCTGCGGTGCATTCGCTGTCAGCCGTCATGGCTGCACGCCCGCCTATCCAAGTTGGGAAGAACTTCAGTTCTTTTTTCAGAGAGGGATAAAACAGTCGGACTTGCGAAATGACGAGGAGCTCGAACAGGTGCACTGGGCGACTAATCGTCTGGACGATTGGCCGTCAGTAAAGATCTTTGCCTTCGACCACCGTCTTCAACTAGAAGAGATGGAGGGCTACACCAAGGCCAAGGGTGCGGCGTTTAAGGAACTATGCCTTGATGCTGCATTGAAGGTACAAAATGGTCAGGCGGGCTACGGTATCCTATGTGACAATCGTATCGGACGCTCCGCGCTACATCGTGCCTCTGGCTCAGGCCTCTGGATTGGACGACCAACTGAATTACCAGGATCGCGGCCAATACAATTTGAGTCCGAATTGGGAGAGGACGTTGGCAGCCTTCGGGAATGGGCGCGGGAGAATGTGGTCAAGCTACTGGTATTCTGCCATCCCGATGACGATGACAAGACAACAAAGATGCAGATCGCAAGAGTAAAACGTCTGTTTACGGCGGCGAGGCGTAACGGGCTAGAGTTCCTGCTTGAGATCATTCCGTCGAAGGTTGGCCCAGTCAATGATACGACCTCGGCGGCATTAATTCAGGCATTCTATGATGCTGGCATCTACCCTGACTGGTGGAAGTTAGAGCCGTTCAGGACGGAAGCTGCTTGGGCCAATGCGGTTGCTGCGATTGAACGGAATGACCCGCGGACGCGTGGGATTGTCGTACTGGGTCTCGATGCGTCAGAGGCAGAGCTTTCTGCCAGCTTCGCGCTGGCTGCTAAACAGCCGCTGGTGAAGGGATTTGCGGTAGGTCGAACGATCTTCGGTAATGCTGCGCGACGCTGGATGGCGGGCGAGTTGTCCAATGATGAGGCCATCATAGAAATGAAGGATAAGTATGCCCGCCTTTGTGGGATTTGGGACAAAGCCCGCAACTTAGCGAAGGAGGTCGCAACATGACATCCACGATCCGATTGACCGCTGCACAGGCTTTGGTTCGCTATCTTACGGCCCAACTGACGGAAGACGGTGAACCGTTCATCGCTGGTGTCTGGGCGATATTCGGTCATGGCAATGTGGCTGGGCTGGGCGAGGCGCTATATGCCTCCCGCGATGCGATCCCGACGTATCGAGGCCATAATGAGCAGACGATGGCTCATGCTGCGATTGCTTATTCAAAGCAGTTGAGCCGTAGACGAGCGATGGCAGTTACATCGTCTATTGGCCCGGGAGCGACTAATATGGTGACGGCCGCTGCGCTGGCGCATGTGAACCGTTTACCAGTCTTGTTGATCCCAGGCGACGTGTTTGCAAACCGTGGCCCCGATCCGGTATTGCAGCAGGTAGAGGACTTCGGCGATGGGACGATCAATGCCAATGACGTCTTCAAGCCGGTCAGCCGCTATTTTGACCGGATCACTCGCCCCGAACAATTGCTGACGGCCTTGCCGCGGGCTTTTCGTACCATGACTGATCCAGCAGATTGCGGCCCAGTGACTTTGGCCTTCTGTCAGGATGTTCAGGCTGAAGCCTACGATTATCCCGTCAGCTTTTTCGAGCCTGTTACTTGGTATCAACGCCGCGTGCGGCCTGATGCCGAGGAGCTTGCACGCGCAGTGAAAGCGATCAAGGCAGCCAAGAAGCTGGTGATCGTAGCGGGTGGAGGCGTGCATTATTCTGGTGCGACTGAGGCGCTTGCTGCTTTCGCCGAGTCCCACAACATTCCCGTTGCCGAGACCCAGGCAGGCAAGTCTGCTCTGCCCTGGGATCATTCATTGAATTTGGGGCCCATTGGTGTGACAGGGGGCGAGCCTGCGAACGATGTTTGCGCTGAGGCTGACCTGGTTCTTGGGATTGGTACGCGGTTCCAGGATTTCACGACTGGTTCTTGGGGGCTTTTTGCCAATCCTGCGCGCCGTATTATAAGCCTGAACGTGCAGGCCTATGACGCCATGAAGCATGGTGCGATGCCGGTGCTGGCGGATGCCCGTGTTGGGCTTAAGGAATTGGGAGTGGCACTTGGCAATATGCGCTTTGGTTGGGACGTCAAGCCCTTAAAGACCAACTGGTTTGCCAAGGTTGATCCAATCACTGAGGCTCCCGGCGACGGCAATTCGCTACCAACCGACATGCAAGTGATCGGTGCGGTCCAACGTGCCGCGGGTGACAACACAGTCGCTATGTGTGCGGCCGGCACTATGCCGGGCGAGTTGCACAAGCTATGGAAGGCAGGGCGGCCGGGATCGTACCACATGGAATATGGGTTCAGCTGTATGGGTTATGAGATTGCGGGCGCCATGGGCATCAAGATGGCCGATCCTGAGCGCGACGTGATCTGCTTCACTGGCGACGGCACCTACATGATGGCGAATTCTGAGATGGCGACTGCGGCAATGCTCGGGATTTCTTTCACAGTGGTAGTGACTGATAACCGCGGTTACGGCTGTATTAACCGGCTGCAGATGGGCACCGGCGGTGCCGAGTTTAACAATCTCCTGGACCATGCAATCGGGGGTGAAAATTCAAATATAGATTTTGCCAAACACGCCGAAGCAATGGGCGCGACTTCGATTAAGGTTGCATCTGTTTCCGAACTGGAAGTGGCGCTTTCTAAGCGGAGCAGTATTAAGGGTCCTTTTGTAGTCGTCATTGACACCGATCCTTATCCGTCCACAGAGCCTGGTGGGACGTGGTGGGATGTTGGAGTTCCAGAAGTATCAGAACGGGCCCAAGTGAAAGCCGCCTACGCGAGTTATGTTGAGAACAAGAAGTCTCAACGAATGGACTAGGTCGAAAAGGAACAACACCATGACTAACCTTCTGAAAAAACCCTTCGGCAACCGTGGAAAAGTTCACCAGATTACGCCGGAAAGTGCTGGTTGGCGTTACGTTGGCTTCTCGCTTTACCGGCTCAACGCAGGAGATACTGCTGCCGAGGCAACCGATGATCGAGAGGTAATTCTTGTAATGGTTGAAGGTAAAGCCAGGATCCATGGTATGGGACAGGATTGGGGTATACTGGGGGAGCGGATGAACGTTTTTGAGAAAACCCCGCCGCATTGTCTCTATTTACCAAATGGCACTGATTGGGAGGCCAAAGCCGAGACTGACTGCGTGATCGCCGTCTGCTCCGCTCCCGGTAAAGGTGGTCATGAGGCGCGCCGCATTGGCCCGGATGGCATAACTTTGACTGAACGCGGCAAGGGTACCAACACTCGCTATATCAACAATATCGCAATGGAGAACGAAGCCTTCTGTGATAGCTTGTTGGTGACGGAGGTGTTTACGCCTGCAGGGCATTGGTCATCCTATCCCAGCCACCGCCACGATGAAGATGATTTTCCGCGCATCACGTATCTAGAAGAGACATACTATCACCGGCTTAACCCGGCCTCAGGTTTTGGGATCCAGCGCGTTTACACAGATGACGGATGCCTGGATGAAACGATGGCGGTAACCGATGGCGACGTTGTCCTTGTCCCGCGCGGCCACCACCCCTGCGGCGCGCCCTATGGCTTCGAGATGTACTACCTAAATGTTATGGCTGGACCATTGCGGAAATGGCGCTTTGTTCCTGCTCCAGAGGTCGAGTGGATCATGGATCGGGACGCATAATGGCGCTTAGCGCCCCAGGTGTGCACGACTTGCATATTTGTTGCCGTGCATATCTCATGATTATTGGGGTCGAGTGCTTCTATGCCTTGACACATTTTAGTTAGGATGATTGCCTTTCTCGAATGCAACACTTCTTGGCAACCGTACTGATCGCCGCAGCGCTCGCTTCGCCTTTAGGGGCAGAGGTCACCTCGATAGAATGTGCATGGCCTGATGGGGAACTGGCCACGTTTCAGCTTGATTTAGAGAAAGAAACCGTCTCTGACACCAGTTCTCAAGGTGATTGGAGCACAACTATTTTAATTTGGAACAATCGGTTCATAGGATGGGCTGATGTTCAAGGCCCGAGGTATGGGAGCAATACCATTAAAAGTTTTCTTTTAGACCGTCAGTTTTTGTCTTTGCAAACAAGGGTCATGAGCACTGGCTTTCGTGACCTTTCGTCGCTTGATACAACGCTTCAATGCATAAGGTCATAATAAAATACGTTTTAATAGGCGTGTTAGCAGCCACCGCACTGACCTCACCGGTGAGGGCGGAAGCCGTTGTACCGTTAACTGTACAGCAGTTTTTTGAAGTCTGTCAGCCCACTCGAGTAACGGACTTTGTTGACGACAATGATTATATACAGTTTGGTCTTTGCATGGGTGTGATTGTAGGTTTGTCCAGTTTGATGGATTTAAACTGTCAGCTGGATCGCAACGATACTCCCAATCATTTAAAGGCGGACCTATCAGGCGGAAACACTTCACTTACCGCCTACAGACAAACAATGTGGAATTACTCTAACGACAATCCAAGTCTTCGTAGCTTTCCCGTCGGCATGCTAGCCGCGTCGCTTGCTGAGGAGTGGCCGTGTATTGAACCGCTATGAACCCACCATTAAAACCCTGTTAACAAGCGTGCGCTACGTCATCATTTGGCTCTTAACTTTTGTATTTTCGACCGCTTTTGTTCTGGATGATGTGAAAATATCTGATGCAAACGCATGGCAAGTGGCAGCGTTGATCATTTTGCCGACAGCAGCCTGCTTGTGTAGCTGGTTTTTTTACAGTGCGAAAAAATAACTGCGCCTAAAATTAGAATTATTAGTGAGCATACAGTGTTGGCATAAGCTACTCCTTGCCTGGAGTTTTATAACTTGATTTTACTGCTTTAATTGCCGCTAGACCCTTATCCAGGTCAAATTCTGGCAACATTACCATATCTTCCCAAGCGCCGGAGTCGGTCACTGCTTTCAGTAATCCACTGGCCGCTTCAAGGCTTGGTAATTCCATAAGTGCAGCCATATCGTAATCTCCTTGGAGATACATCAAATCAAGGAGCTCTCCTCCCGCCGCTTTTGCGATTGATGCCGCGGCGTCTTTGCGGTTTGCGAAGTTGCTGTTCTCTAAACCTTCGAGCCCCTCTTCGCTGTACATTCCAATATACAAAACTCTCATTTTCATATCTCCTATGTTGCAATTTCAGAATTGCATGAAAATTTAAAAATAACAATAATTACGGATTACGAGCATGTTTTCCTTAGCTAATACCATGTCGGCTTGTACTCACTAATTGAAGTATTGTTTGGGTCTGAAACTGGAAATTTCCCCCGACAATCATGGTTTTTTGACTTTAGTGCCGTGATATATTCAACTGGTTGTGTTGCCACTGGTACGTTGAAAATCGTTATTTTGGCTTGACGTGAACCTGACCCAGTGCGCTGATTGTCGTCGTATCAATGACGTTATGCGTGGATTTTTTTGAGGTAAAAAATTGAGTATTTACTCCGGCATTTGGCCCGTTGCTCCCACACCTTTCAACGAAGATGGGAGCTTAGATCTTCATGGTATGAAGCGTGTTTTAGACTGTTTGATTGATCAAGGCGCCGATGGCATTTGTATTCTTGCCAATTTTTCGGAGCAATTTCTGATCTCTGACGCAGAGCGCGAGGAGTTAGCTCGACTTAGTGTCGAGCACGTCGCTGGACGTGTGCCCGTGATAGTGACGATTAGTCATTATGCAACTCAGATAGCTGTCCAGAGAGCACAGTTTGCGAAGGATCTGGGAGCAGATGTGGTCATGATGATGCCGCCATATCACGGGGCACTACTAAAAGGCACTCCTGAGCAAAGCTTTGAGCAATTTGCGGCTGTAGGCGAAGTGGGTATCGATATTATGGTGCAAGATGCGCCTTTGTCTGGCGTTGAACTCTCTGTCCCGCTCTTGGTTAAAATGGCAAAAGAAATAGAAGCAGTTAAGCTTTTCAAAATTGAATGCCCAAGAGCAGCAAACAAAATTCGAAGTTTGATTGAGCATGGTGGCGACGCAATAGAGGCCCCCTTCGATGGAGAAGAGGGTATTACGTTGTTAGCTGACCTTGATGCTGGTGCGACTGGTTCGATGACGAGTGGTATGATCGTTGACCAAATCAAGCCCGTTATTGTTAAGCATCTAGCCGGAGAAATTAAATCAGCTACAGACTGTTATGAACGCATTGCAATGGCAATAAATCATGAAAATCGCCAATGTGGCTGGCAAGCATGTAAAGTCGCGATGGTAGAAGGTGGTGTCATCAAATCGGATTTTTGTCGTCATCCAATCCCTCAACTTCACTCTAAGATTAAATCTCGATTGATAGATCTATTAAAGCCGTTAGATCCAGTAGTATTGCGATGGGGACGTTGAATATATCCAAGTAGTTTGCCGAGCTGCGAAGGCTTTATGCTTTTAAAATAGAGATGGGCATTACCGTCAGTGCGTGACCTAAAAAACGCCGTATTTTTTATAAGCGTCGACAGGGTCCATCCCGCTCATTAGAGCGGCCCGCATTTCTGTTTCTGTACTTGCTTTCTCTTCTGTTGCTTTGACGACATCTTCAGCAATCATGCGGGGGATAATAACTACTCCGTCAAGATCAGCGATTACGTAATCTCCCGAATTTATTGAGACACCACCGATCTCAATCGGTTCGCCCATAGTTTTTGCCACCCACCTTCCGACGATGTCCTTTGGCGTGTTGAAGCGACAAAAAGTCGGAAACTTATTTTCAAGTATGAAAGATACGTCTCTTGTGGCCCCATCTACGATATATCCCTTAACACCTTTGTTCTTAAGCACCTCAGAAGATAGCTCTCCCATTAATGCAACTTCGTAAGTGTTAGGTTGGCAGATTAGGACCTTTCCAGACGGTGCTTTTGATAGAACAGTCGACCAACTCAGTAGTGTTGAATGAGGATCCTGACCTACTTCGTAATGCCCATCGATTGTGAAAATTTCGCCGGCTAGTTTCTGCCCAGGTATCAGGGCGCTGATACCATGGGGCAAAACACAATTGTCGTGCCCTAGCGCACGCAAAGCATCATAAACTGCGCTTGAGTACAGTCGCTCCAAACGTGTTGTTAAGTCATGCATGCGTCGTTTCCTTTATCACTATATTCCGTTCCCAACACACGCGATAAACCTCAATCATGTCAATATAGCTAACAGGGTAAAAGAGATTGCGCGGTTTGGCGCCCCTAGATTGGGCGATGTACGTTATGTTGCAGCTTTGATCGGCAAGGGGGGGGAGAAATGGATATAATACTACGACCCTGAATGTTGCATTGCTCACGAAGACTGTAACTGCTCATATGCGTTTCCCTGGCTTAGATATCGGCCAGGAGAACGGGTTTACCCGTTTTCGCGGACTTTGTTGCCGCCTCGGCCATTGCGAGGGCCAGAACCCCATCTGACAAGGTGACGGGCAGGGCGGCTCCTTCAGTGATCGCTGAAACAAAGGCAGACCACTCAGCCTTGTAGGCCTGCATGTAGCGCTCAAGGAAGAAATAGGTAGGCTTGGCCCCCGTTACGCCATGGATGCCCGATTTAACGACGGTATTTTCGAGCATATTTTGCGCTTGCAAAAGGCCTTTTGATCCAAGGAGTTCCACACGTTGATCATAGCCATAAACTGCACGGCGTGAGTTTTTGATGACGGCCAATTCGCCACCTTCATAGCGCAAAGTAACAATCGCCGTATCAAAATCACCTGCAACACCAATCTCTGGATCTACGATTGAGGAAGCCGTTGCAGTGATCGAAACAGGTGCAGAGCCCATAACAAAATTTGCCATATCAAAATCATGGATCATCATATCGCGGAAAATCCCGCCAGAAACTTTGATATATGCGACAGGCGGTGGAGCGGGGTCAAAAGAGGTGATCGACAGCAATTCCGCCTTGCCAATCTCGCCTGCCGTAAGCGCTTGTTTGAGCGCGCCAAAATTGGTGTCAAAGCGGCGGTTGAACCCGATCATCACAGGGCGGCCCGTAGCATCGACCACATTTTGGCAGGCGCGCGCGCTCAAGGCTCAGGTCAACGGGCTTTTCGCACAGTACGGCCTTGCCGGCGCGGGTAGCTGCCTCCATTAAATCGGAATGGGTATCGGTCGAGGTTGCAATCAGTACCGCTTCAATCTCGGGATCTGCGATAATCTCATCCGTGCTGCGCGCCACGGCGCCATATTGCGCCGCCAATTTTTCAGCTGCCTCAGGATAGAAATCCGATACAGCGGACAATTCGCTTTGGGGGTGTGAGGTGATGGCCGTGGCATGAACGCCCGCGATGCGGCCTGCGCCGAGAAGTCCAACTTTCAACATTCTCTATACCTTTTCTTCGGGCCAAAACCCGTGGGGATGTGTCTCTTAACTGTTAGCGCCAAATGTGAGTATGCCTGCGCCCGCGTCAAGCGCCGAAGTGACAGATCATCTCATCGGCATCCGCCATGATGGCATTGATGGCAGAGCGTTTCATGTCAGATCCTTTTCCAAGGGGGTGAGCGTCCATGTGTCAGTCGAAAGGCGCATCATACGGTGCAGGGCCCCCTGTCCATAGCGGAGGCCGATGAGTGCTGCGGGTATCGAGGTTGCGGCGCGCAGGGCCTCAACAAGGGAGATGCCGACATCTTCAACCATCACCTGAACCGCGCGCGTTAGGTCTAACTCCGCGCCTGCAAGCGTGCCATCGGCCAAGGTCAAAACCCCGTTCTTTCGGGTGATGCACCGACCGCCGAGGTCAAATTCTGTGATGTCGCTACCTGCCACCGCCATTGCATCGGTGACAAGGAATAGCCCACATGGCCCCTTTTTTGCGTCCCATGCCGCGCGCAAGGATTGTGGATGCACATGCACCCCATCCGCGATCACGCCTGCGCTAACGCTGCCCGTGCCCAAGGTCGCCCCGACTAAGCCAGGCGCACGGCTGTTGAGCTGGCTCATGGCATTGAACAAATGCGTTGTGGCCCGCACCCCCGCCTTAAAATAGCGCAGGCAGGTATCGTAATCTGCATCCGTGTGGCCCAAGGATAAAATGACGCCTGCGCGCGCCAATTGGGCCACTTGGTTTTCTGTGACGTTTTCAGGGGCGATCGTCAGTTTCAAACAGGGCAGGGATGCCGCCGCGTCAAGATAGAGTGCCAGATCCTGCTCGGTCATTGGGCGTATCAGGCCGCCCGCATGCGCCCCTTTGCGCGCCAGTGACAGATGCGGCCCCTCAAGGTGCAAGCCCGCAATCCCATCGACCTGTGCCGCGACAGCATCTTGGGTGGCGGCGATGGCCGCATGGGTGACTTCGGGGGTATCGGTGATGAGGGTCGGCAAGAAGGCAGTGGTGCCCAAGCGGCGATGCGCCTTGGCCATGCGCCGCAAGCCGTCACAGTGAGGGGCAGAATTGAACAAGATCCCATCTCCGCCATTGACCTGCAAATCCACATAGCCCGCAAATAAAATATCGCCGCCCAGATCAATCTCTGTGGCCCCTTGCAGGTGGTGATCCGTGCCAAACGCCCCTGCAAGATCATCGCCGTCAAACTGCGCTGTGGCGGGGCCCGTCAGGGTGGCGCCATCAAAATAGCGGGCGTTGCGGATCAGGTGGTGTCGCGCGCTCATGCAACCCCCTCGCACGCAAAATCCGAGGCAAGGGCGAGGGCACCTATAATGGGTGCGGCCGCAGGCGCGGTGATGCGGGCCTGTAAGGCAGGTGGCAAATAGGGGCGATACTGGCCCCCAAGCCCCCCTGTGAGGCAAAGATCTAGCCCCTCATGCCACCCCAAGGCCGTTAGGCTTTGCGTGATTTCTTGCGCCCCTGCCTGCATCAGGGCGAGGGCGAGAGGGTCATCTTGGGCGGCGGCGCTGCATACCAAGGGCGCAAGTGCCGCGATCTCATCAGGGCGGGCATGGGTGGCAAAGCGCAAAATCCCTGCCGCCCCACCATATTGGGCGAGCAGGGATTGCGAAAAATCAGTGGCGCGCCGCCGCCCGTCCACGGTTTCTAGCGTGGCGCTGAGGGCCGCGCGCCCCAACCAATGGCCCGAGGCCTCATCCCCCAAAACATAACCCCAACCGCCTGCGAATTTTTGCGTGCCGTCCAGTTGAACCCCCCAAAATGACCCTGTGCCACAATGGGCAATCGCGCCATCTTTTGCCCCAAGAGCGCCGCGCAGAGCAGGGGGGCGGTCATCGGTCACTTGGACATAAGAAAAGGGCAGCGCCTTGCGCAGGCGCGCGGCCATCTGTGGCCCAGTCACCCCTGCAACCCCGATATAACAGGGGCAAGCGATAAGATCCGCAACGGGCATCTGCAATTTGGCACAAAGCGCCTCAACCCCGCCAAGGATCGTGTTCAATGCGCCCTCAAAATCACTCGACACATTGGCCGCGCCCATATCTACCAAGCTGTGATTTTCACAGCTGCCATAGGCGATACGGCAATGCGTGCCGCCACCATCAATGGCCAGAACATTCGCGTCAGGGGCATTTTTCATAGCCTCTGCGATAGCATAGGATTTGTCGCTCAAGAAAGCTTATTCCTGTTTCTACGTCAGTTTGATGGGCTAGCTGAAAGAAGTAGCCCGGCCGCAATGGCCCACATGATGCTGCCAATGAAGGCCTCAAGAATGCGCCATGCTTTGGCGGACTGAAACAAGGGCCGCGCAAGCCGTGCGCCAAAGCCAAGGCTGAAGAAAAAGCAAAAAGAGGCCAGAACGGCCCCCGCTGCAAAAATGGGTTTCTGCCCGATAAATTGGGCAGAAACCGCGCCCAAAAGAACCATGGTGTCGAGATAGACATGCGGGTTGAGCCATGTGATGGCCAAACAGGCGGTCAGACTTGCCCAAAGGCGTTTTGGCGGGGCGGCCTTGCTCAGGTCGATTGCGTCCGTGCCTGCAAATGCAGCGCGAAATCGCAACGCGCCATAGGTGAACAGAAAGAGCGCCCCGCCATAGGTCAGGGCAGGCGCAATCCAAGGCACTGCCGCGGTCGCCCGTTCAAAGCCTGCAACCCCAAGGCTGATCAAAATCGCGTCTGACAGCGCACAGGTGAGACAAATCCAAAACACATGACGCCCCAACAGCCCTGTGCGCAGCACAAAGGCATTTTGCGCCCCAATGGCCAAAATCAAGGTCAGGCTGGTGAAAAATCCTGTGATGAAGGCGGTCATAATCTGCGCATGGGTGAATTGGTGTCGGATTGAAATGTTTTCATAATGCGGGACTTTTTCAATTTAGCCTTTTTGGTTTTTCAACGTCTCAAATTTATACTTAGTGTTTGGAGGCACTTATTTTTCTTGAATATGTCCCTTATGTTAATGGGGTGAGTGTAATGAGTATGAAAGGGGTTTGTGATGGCACGCAAGGGTATAGTGACGATTTCTGTGTTGGCTTCAATCGGGTGCTCTCTCGGGGCTGTTCAAGCGCAGGAAGTCGCGCCAGAGATTGAGGCATTGGTCAGTGATCTCGCCACAGAAGGGTATACTGAGTTTACGCTCGAAGACTCGATCTTCACCCCGCCGACTTTGGTCGCAGAGCAAGACGGCATTCTTCTTGAGCTAGAGTTGGATCCTGAAACCTTTGAGGTGACCGAGACGGTTGTCGCCTTGGATGAAGATGGGGATGGCACGGTTTCGCGCGCCGAGCGTAGGAACGGTATCGTTGCAGAAGACTTACCCGCCCAAGCATCTGATCGCGCGCGCGAGGCAGTCGCACAGGCCCGTGCGCGTCAGCAGGAACGCGTGGAAACCCGCGCCGCAAATGGCGGCAATATGGGCAATGCTGCGGCATCTGCCCCCCGCGCTGATGGCCCGTCCAACAGCAATGCGGGCGGCAATAGCGGTGGCAATGGAAATGGCAATGCGGGCGGCAATGGCGGCGGCAACGGAAATGGGAACGGCGGCGGCAATGGCCGCGGCCGCAACTAGGCTTTCGCTACTGATGTGCTGATCGAGAGGGGGGGCGTTGTCACGCCCCCTCGAACCGATACCCCTGATTGGCGCGGGTGACGCGGCCAATCCCGCCATTGGGCAGGTGATAGCCGATGATGGTGATCTCGTCAGCGGCGCATTGATCCATCAGCGCGGCACGGGTTTCTGCTCCTAAGGCCTCATCCTGATCTGATCCCGATGTCCACTCGGGCCGTGCAAAGCCAACATGGTCATTGGTCACGACATCACCAATGATCATCAATTGTTGTGAACCTGACGCAATTTCAAAGGCCATATGGCCCGGGCTATGGCCGGGCGTTAATTTCGCGCGGAGGCCAGAAACGATTTCGGCACCATCACCGATCCTCGTGATCTGGTCGCCCAAACTGTCAAGGCGGCGCGAGGCCCCTGCGGCAAAGGCCGCGCGGGCCTCGCCAATTGAATTGATAGTGTTTGGGTCCATCCAATAGTCATATTCTATTTCGCCCATGATATGCTCGGCATTGAAGAATGTCGCCTCGTCAAAATCATCCAACACGCCCCAAAGATGGTCAGGGTGGCCATGGGTAAAGAGAACATGGGTGATGTCATCTGCCGCAATGCCCGCCGCGTTGAGTGCATCAAGCAATTGCCCCGCGCTGTCTTGAAAAGCAAAACCTGCGCCTGTGTCGATCAGGATTGTTGCACCGCCCTTTCGCAGAAGCGTGACATTGCAGGGCGGCGTCAGCGGCGCGTTTCGATCTACGCCCGCCTCGGCCAAAATGGGGGCAAGGGCCGCGTCATCCATTGGGCCGAAGATGAAATCTGCGGGCAAGGTGAGGCTGCCATCTGAGAGGGTCATCACCTCAAAATCACCCATATTTAGCGTGGTCTGCGCCCATAATTTGCGCGGCAGGGCAAGGCCTGACAGGGTGGCTGCAGCACTTGATAAGATCAAATTGCGTCTGGTGATTTGCATGGTCATTCCTCCCAAATTCCGGGGGAAGGATAGCCAAGCAAAACATATTCGAAAAGTCTAATATTTACGACTCGGCCTCGAATCCAAGGATCAGCTGGCGCAGCCCCACCCATGCCCCAAGCCAGATCGCCGCCGCGACAAGGGGGGCGGTGATGGAGAGGCTGGACATCGCAGATAGACCCTGGCCAATGCTGCACCCCGCGGCCAAGACAGCCCCAAAGCCCATCAAAACCGCCCCAAACAATTGGCGTTTCAATTCCCGCGGGTCTTCGCAGGCCTCCCACCGAAAGCCCCCTTTGATCAAGCTGCCTAAAAAACCGCCCGAGATCACGCCGATGACGGAGCCAATTCCAAATTTCGCGGCAAGCCCTGAGGAGAACATCGCGTAATGGATGGTCTCACCGATAGAGGCAGCAAAGGTTTGTGAGACAACAGTCCAAGCCTGCCATCCGTTTTGTCCCACCCAGTAGGTGCCGAAAAAGCCCCATGTCACCGCGCCCCCAACCGCCATGCCCCAGAATGTGTTGCGCAAGAGCCGCGCCTTTGGGGTTTTGACCAAGGCGATTAAAAACACAGTCAATCCAAGAGCCATTCCTAAAACCGAGGGGGCCACCAAATCGCCTGCAAGAAAGGCAAGGCTTGTTGGAGTGTCATGCGCAGGGGTGGCGTCAAAGAACAAGACCCGCAGCGGGGCCAGAATGCCAGATAGGGCGATCAGGGCTGCAACGCCCATAACCAAAGCAATGACCATCGCGCGCAAATCGCCGCCACCAAAGCGGGCCAAGGCCGTAAAGCCGCAATTGCCCGCCTGCGCCATGCCATAGCCAAAAATCAGTCCGCCGATAATGGCGCCCGCGATTGTATAGCTGTTTTGCAGGTAAACCACGCGGCCCAAATCAAGATAGCCCAAATGATGCAACGCGTGATTGAGGAAAATGGCGATGCCAAGCGCCGCAAGCCACAGATAAACGCGGCCCGTGTTTTCACCGTAATGGACATCTTCAATCATGCCTAAAGTGCAAAGTCCCGCCAAACGTGCGGCGAGGCCCAAGACCAAACCACCTGTTAGGCCGATCAGCACAATGGCCAATGGCTCACCCAATACTTCGAGCACGTCCCCTCCCTTCCGCCGGAACAGGGGTGACCGATTTGCCCGATCTTACCCTTTGGCGCAGAACAACTCGTAAACCAGTTCGATGATCCGCGCTGCGCGGTCATCTGTCAAACGATAATATATTTGCTTGCCATCGCGCCGTGCGGTCACCAACCCCTCAAGGCGCAGGCGCGCAAGCTGCTGAGACACGGCCGCCTGACGTTGCGACAGGAGTGTTTCAATCTCGGTCACGGATTTTTCGCCGCGTGTCAGGGCGCACAAGATCATCAAGCGGCCCTCATGGCTAAAGGCCTTGAGGACATCGCTGGCGGCCTGTGCGTCACAGCGCAGTTTTTCCCAACTGGCCTCGTCCATCGGCGCGGTGAGGTCAGGCAATATTGTTGGCCTGTCTTCGTTAAGCATGGTTCATCCTGCCAAGATCGGGTGGCACGTCCCAAATTGTGACTGGCTTTAGCTTAACCTGCTGCATCAATCAACTGGCCGAGCAAAAACCAAAAGAATTCTTCGCCCGGATAGCCTTCGATACGGCCTGTTTCTGCACCGTCTTTGAGCACAACAAAGGTTGGCGTATAGACCGCCCGCCGCGCAAGGGTCACGCCATCGGGCAAGGGATCATCAATATCGGTCTGGCGCAAAGGGGCTGTTTGCCCCTCTGGGGTGATTGGAAATTCAGGGCCAATCTCGGCATGCCACTGCGCGCAATACACACATCCCTCATCTTCAACCATCAGCAATTCCAAATTTTGCGCCGAGGCCGCAGTGGCCGCGCACAACCCAAGCGTAAAAAACAGCGTTGCAACACGCGCAAAGATTGACTTGCCCAAATTTGTGAATGCAATATGAATATTTGAATATGAAACGGTAGGAGGCGTCATGTTCGATGTAACCTTGGGCGGTGCCTTTGTTGCGGGACTGTTGTCGTTTCTATCGCCATGCATTTTGCCGATGGTGCCCTTCTACCTCAGTTACCTAGCCGGCGTAAGCCTAAATCAGGTTGCCGAGGGCGGTGGCATTACCCGTGAAATCCGTCTGCGTGCGGTTCTTGCGGCGATATTCTTTGCTGCGGGCATCATGACGGTCTTTGTTGGGCTAGGGGCTTCGGCCTCGGTATTTGGGCAATTGCTGCGTGATTGGTTCGACATCCTGCGTTGGATTGCAGCCGCGCTGATTATTGCGATGGGCCTCCATTTCCTTGGTGTGATCCGAATTGGCATCTTGTATCGCCAGTTCCGCGCAGAGGCGGGATCGGTCAGCAATATGTCATATGGCGGGGCTTATGTGATCGGTCTTGCCTTTGCCTTTGGGTGGACACCCTGCGTGGGCCCTGTTTTGGCTGCGATTTTGTTCACCGCTGCAGGCACTGACACCGCCAGTCAAGGGGCCACATTGCTGTTGGCCTATGGTCTGGGCATGACCTTGCCCTTTGTTTTGGCCGCAGGATTTGTGGGGCCGTTTATGCGCATGATGGGGCGGTTCCGCCGTCATCTAGGGCTGGTCGAAAAAATCATGGGCGCGCTTTTGATCATCTTTGGTGTGCTGATTGCGACCAATGCCCTCAATTACATCGGCCAATGGCTGATCGAGAATTTCGAGATTTTCCGCCAATTGGGTTAAGGCGGCAAAAGGGGAGGATGCGATATGAACCTAAGAACCATGATCATTGCCGCAGGTCTTGCGCTGCTACCAATGTCGGCTGTGGCGGTGGAATTGGATGGCGATGGGCTGCACCGCGCCGATTGGATTATGGATACGTTCCGTGATCTGCGCGAGGATTTGGACGAGGCCAATGCGATGGGCAAGCGTCTGGTCGTGATGATCGAACAGCGCGGCTGCATCTACTGCACACAGATGCATGAAGAGGTCTATGTGATCCCCGAAATTGAACAGATGCTCACCGATGATTTCTTTGTGGTGCGCGTCAATATGTATGGCAGCACCGAGATGGTTGATTTTGACGGCACCACGTTGTTGGAGGGCGATATGGTGCGGCGGTGGCGGGTGATGTTTACGCCCACAATCTTCTTCTTCCCCGAGGATGTGCCAGAAGATGCCACCGCGCCTGATGCTGCGGTTGCGATGATCCCCGGCGCTTTTGGGCGTTGGACGACCTTTAACATGCTAAATTGGGTGTTGGAAAAGGGCTATGAGGGCGAGGAGGGCTTTCAGGCCTATCATGCCCGCATGCTGCGTGATCAGCTGCCGCAATAAGCAACCTTTGGCTTTGCAACAGTATTAAGTGCAAGTGATTTCAGTGACTTGCATTGCAACCTATTCAAAAAAGTAAATATGTTCTTGCAATCTAAGGGTGCACTTGTTTACCGTTGTATACAGAGGCGCATGAATCGCCCTAGGGAGGAAAAATGTTTACACGCCATATAATTTTGGCGGCTCTCTTAGGAGTGTCCGCAGGTGCAACACAAGCTGAGGTTGTGTCACCCTCGGCCGTTGTGGCCAATGAATACGGAGAAATTGCCCAGTCATTGACCGGAATTGCGGGGGACCCTGCTCGCGGCCAAGAGGTTATGACCACTCGTGGACTTGGGAACTGCATTGCATGCCATCAGGTAACAGCGTTGCAAGAATATCCATTCCACGGTGAAGTTGGCCCATCTCTGGATGGTGTTGGCGCACGCTGGGATGAGGCCGGGTTGCGAGGGATCGTAGCCAACGCCAAGGCGATGTTCCCTGGTTCAGTGATGCCAAGCTTTTATAAGGTTGATGGCTACACTCGGCCGGGAAATGCTTACACAGGAAAGGCTGCAGAAGGGGCTCTTGACCCTCTATTGACGGCGCAAGATATCGAAGATGTGGTGGCCTATCTTTTGACCCTCACTGAATACTAAATTGAGCGTTTATGGGAGATAAATTCATGTCACTTACGCGCAGAAAGTTTGTTGGTACAACTGTTACCTCCGCTGCCGCTTTGACAATGTTGCCTAGTTTGTCATTAGCAGAAGGAGCTGGTGAAGCTATTTCCGCTTACACTGGCGGTGCAGCTACATCAGATACTGGCCTCACGCTTATAGCGCCTGAGATCGCCGAGAACGGTAATACGGTTCAAATCGAAGTGAGCGCACCTGGCGCTGAGGAGATCGTAATATTTGCCGATGGAAATCCAAACCCGAACGTAGCAACTTTTAAGTTTGGCCCGGCCGCAGGCTCGCAAGCTGCCACAACCCGTATTCGTCTTGCGGGTGAGCAAGACGTCATAGCCATCGCTAAGATGTCTGATGGGACCTTCGCGAAGGCTGTGTCTAACGTAAAGGTTACAATCGGCGGCTGCGGCGGCTGAGAAACGGAGATTAAAATGGCAGAGAATGTAACTGCACGTGTTCGTGCACCTCGTGAGGCCTCGGTAGGCGAGGTTGTATCTGTACGCACGCTTATTAGCCATCCGATGGAAAGCGGCATGCGTCGAAATGGCGATGGTGAAGTGATACCACGCTCAATCATCAATCGATTTGTATGCACCCTAAATGATGAAGTGGTCATCGATATTACTTTGGAACCATCGATATCCACAAATCCTTACCTCCAATTCGAAGCAAAGGTTACTGAGTCTGGAACCTTTAACTTCACTTGGTATGACGACGATGGATCGGTTTATGAAGAGAGTTCTGAGATTTCAGTAAGCTGATTATTGTCAGCACGAGGGAGGAAGCAACGAATGAACACTAAGTCCAAAATCGCGACTATCGCCGTTGCATTAGGGATGGCAACATCATCGAGCATTTTGCATGCTGACGAAGATGCAGATCTCGTAGTGAATGGTGAAATCGAAATGGTGGTGCGAACCGCAGCGCCTGCTCATTTGGAGGGAGCAGTTTCCACCATTTACTCCGGCTGGGTATTCCGTGCTGATGAAACCCAAGCAATGCAAGCGGATGATTTTGACAACCCTGGGATGTTGTTTGTTGAAAACGGCGAACAGCTTTTCAACACGGCTATGGGTGCTGATGGGCAGAGCTGTGCTTCATGTCATCAATCTTCCGATTTGACGAATGTTCGTGCCACATATCCTAAATGGGATGCAGAACACGGTGCAGTCCAAACAGTAGAAATGCAAGTCCGGGAATGCCAAACTGAGCAAATGGGTATGGAAGAGCCTTGGGGCATTAATTCTGGTGATATGCTTGATATCACTGCGTTCATTGCATCCGTTGGACGCGGTCAAATAGTCGACGTGGCAATCGATGGCCCTGCCCATGAAACTTGGGAGTTGGGACGTGAAATATACTACACACGGTACGGGCAGCTCGAATTAAGTTGTGCTAGTTGCCATGAAGAAAATTATGGGAATCGCATTCGTGCAGATCACCTAAGTCAGGGCCAGATTAACGGGTTTCCGACATATCGTTTGAAGAATGCGAGACTTAATGGTGTTCAAAACCGTTTCCGTGGGTGTGTACGTGATACACGCGCAGAAACCTTTGCCATCGGTAGCGATGAATTTGTTGCGCTGGAACTTTATGTTGCCTCGCGCGGCAATGGTCTGACGGTCGAAGGGCCTTCGGTTCGAAACTGATTTGCTGCTTGCCCGCCTTGGGGATCCTGAGGCGGGCATTTTGCATCTAAACATATGCAATTTATAGAATGTGAGTGACAAAATATGATCGCACGCCGCCATTTCCTTCAGGCTGCTTTGGCCACGACCGCGCTTTATGGCGCATCGGGCTTTGGCAATTGGGCCAAACTTGCCGCGCAACAAACCCTGACGCAGGAAGATCTGATTGGCACAGGTGGGGCAGGGAATGTCACCTTGGTGCATATCACTGACATTCACGCCCAAACCCAACCAATCTATTTCCGCGAGCCCGAGTTTAACTTAGGCGTAGGGTCTGCCTTGGGGCAGGTGCCGCATTTGACGGGTGCCGATTTTCGCGCGGCTTATGGCATCTCTCGGGGCAGTCATCTCGATTATGCGCTGACCTATAGTGATTTCGTATCCCTTGCACAAGGTTATGGCCGCATGGGTGGGCTTGATCGTATTGCGACTGTGGTCAACGCCATTCGCTCCGAACGGCCCGATGCCATTGTCTTGGATGGGGGCGACACATGGCAGGGGTCTTTGCCCGCTTTGCGCACCAATGGCCAAGATATGGTGGATCTTTTCAACGCGCTTGGCGTGGATGCCATGACCTCACATTGGGAATTCACGCTGGGCTCTGACCGCGTGCATGAGATTGTCGAGAATTCGCTGCAACCTGCCTTCTTGGGCGCGAATATTTTTGACGCTGAATGGGATGAACCCGTTTTTGACGATTACAAATTGTTCGAGCGCGGCGGCACCATGGTTGCGGTGATTGGGCAAGCTTTCCCTTATATGCCAATCGCCAATCCAGGTTGGATGTTTCCTGAATATAGTTTCGGGCTGCGCCGTGAACGCATCGCCGAAGTGGTCGAGGAGGTGCGCGGCCTTGGTGCTGAGGTGGTCGTTCTACTGTCGCACAATGGCTTTGACACGGACCGCCAATTCGCCCGTGATATACTCGGAATTGATGTGATCCTCACAGGTCACACCCACGATGCGCTGCCTGACGCGGTTCAGGTGGGCAATACATTCCTCATCGCCTCGGGCAGTCACGGCAAATTCGTCAGCCGTGTTGATTTGGACGTGCGCAATGGCGCGCTGCAAGGCTTGACTCATCGGTTGATCCCGATTTTCTCAGATGTGATTGCACCTGATCCTAACATGGCGGCCTTGATTACGCAGACCCGCGCGCCCTTTGAGGCCGAGATGGGCGAGGTGATCGGGACAGCGGGGTCGCTATTGTATCGCCGCGGTAACTTTAACGGCACATGGGATGATGTGATCTGTAACGCCCTGATCAGCCAGCGGGACGCACAGATTGCCCTATCCCCCGGTTTCCGTTGGGGGCCAAGCGTGCTGCCAGGTCAAGAGATCAAGCGCGAGGATATCTATAACGGGACCGCCATGAGCTATCCGCAGGCCTATCGCACTGAGATGACCGGCGAATTCTTAAAAGTCGTGATGGAAGATGTGGCTGATAATATCTTTAACCCTGACCCATATTATCAACAGGGTGGCGATATGGTTCGCGTGGGCGGCATGGGATATCGGATTGATGTCAACGCGCCAGCGGGTAGCCGGATTTCTGAGATGACCCTGCTAGAAACAGGCGACCGCATTGACCCTGCCGCCTCTTATGTCGTGGCGGGTTGGGCCAGCGTGAATGAAGGAACCGAAGGGCCTGCGATTTGGGATGTGGTCGAAGACCATATCCGTGCGCAAGGCACCGTCACAGTTAACCCTAACACCAGCGTGGATGTTGTTGCGGGCTAAGCCTCGCCGCATTGATTATTGAAGGAGCTGACATGGCTAAAGACGATGGTTTCACCCCTTCGCGGCGGCAATTCCTAAAAGGGGCCGCAGTTACAGGTGGCGCTCTTGCCGCAGGCAAGGTTTACGCGCAGGCGGCCCCCGATCCTTTGATCACGGAAATGCAGCCTTGGACACAGTATCTAGGGCCCGGCGTGGATGCCGCGCCCTATGGTATGCCATCCCCGCATGAGGCCCATGTGGTGCGCCGCAACGTGCCATGGCTGACCGCCGATAGCGTGTCATCGGTCAATTTCACGCCGCTGCACGAGCTTGATGGGATCATCACCCCCAATGGTCTGTGCTTTGAGCGCCATCACGGCGGGGTGGCCGAAATCGCCCCCGAAGATCATCGCCTGATGATCAACGGCTTGGTCGATAATCCGCTTGTCTTTACCATGCAGGACATCATGCGCTTCCCGCGTGAGAACCGCGTTTATTTCCTCGAATGCGCGGCCAATTCAGGGATGGAATGGCGTGGCGCGCAGTTGAACGGGTGCCAATTCACCCATGGGATGATCCATAACGTGGTCTATACAGGCGTGCCCTTGCGCCTGCTACTTGAAGAGGCAGGGGTGAAAACAAATGGCACATGGATCTTGCCAGAAGGGGCGGATGCCTCGGGCATGACCCGTTCCATCCCTATGGAAAAGGCGCTTGATGATTGTCTTGTCGCCTTCAAGATGAACGGTGAGGCACTGCGCCCTGAACAGGGTTATCCGCTGCGTCTTGTTGTGCCGGGTTGGGAAGGAAATATGTGGGTGAAATGGTTGCGCCGCATCGAAGTGGGCGATCAACCATGGCATCACCGAGAGGAAACATCAAAATATACCGACCTTCTCGAAAATGGTCAGGCGCGGCGCTTTACATGGGAGATGGATGCAAAATCCGTGATCACCAATCCAAGCCCGCAAGCCCCCATCACCCATGGGCCTGGCCCAACTGTTTTGACAGGGGTGGCTTGGTCGGGCCGCGGCACAATTCCGCGTGTTGATGTGACACTGGATGGTGGTATCAATTGGCACCAAGCGCGCATGTCTGGGCCATCCTTAGACAAGTCGATGCATCGCTTCTATTTCGAATTTGATTGGGATGGGCGGCCCTTGCTGTTGCAAAGCCGCGCCCATGACAGCACGGGCTATGTGCAGCCGACCAAGGAAATGCTGCGCCATGTGCGCGGCGAGAACTCCATCTACCACAATAATGGGATCCAGACTTGGGCGGTAGATGAAAACGGCAATGCGGAAAATGTGGAGGTTGGATAAGATGAATAAGGTAATCAGTCTTTCCGCAGCCCTGTTGATGGGGGGCGCAACCTTTGCGCTTGCTGAGAATGCGGCCCCGTCTCGGGATGGCGGCTATGGTTTGGGTCGCGCCGCTTTGCCCGAAGAAATCGCGGCATGGGATATTGATGTGCGCCCCGATGGCCAAGGTCTGC
This sequence comes from Roseobacter sp. HKCCD7870, assembly GCF_037830315.1. NCBI lineage: Bacteria > Pseudomonadati > Pseudomonadota > Alphaproteobacteria > Rhodobacterales > Roseobacteraceae > Roseobacter > Roseobacter sp. HKCCD7870. Next base: position 76,998 of record NZ_JBBLYO010000001.1, read on the forward strand.
CAGTAGGCTCTGGCGATGTATGGACGGGTGAAGAACTTTGGGTCGATAATTGTTCAGCGTGTCATGGAGACTTTGGTGAGGCGAGAGGCCGTTGGCCTGTGATAGCGGGAGGTTTTGGAACTCTGGAGGGAGAAGATCCCGTTAAAACGGTGGGCTCGTACTGGCCTTACCTGTCAACTGTTTGGGATTATGTGCATCGTGCAATGCCATACGGTTCCGCTCAAAGCCTAAGTGATGATGATGTCTATGCGATTGTAGCCTACATCATGTATTCCAACGATCTCGTGGATGACGATTTCGAATTATCGAATGAGAATTTCCTCGAGGTGCGTTTGCCCAATGAAGAGAATTTCTTCATGGATGACCGCGCCGAAGTGGAATTACCCGTGTTCAGCGAGGCCGTCTGCATGGAGAACTGCGCCGAGAGTGTCGAGATCACGGCACGCGCGGCGGTTTTGGATGTGACGCCAGAGACTGAAACTGAGGGTGATGCTTCCGCAGCCGAAGTGGTTGAGGTTGCAGACACCGAAGAGGCCGCGCCCGTAGAAACAGGCCCAAGCCCAGAATTGGTTGCAGCGGGAGAGGAAGCCTTTAGAGCATGTCGATCATGTCATCAGGTTGGTGATGGTGCTCGTAATGGTGCGGGACCGATGCTCAATGGTATCTATGGATCCGCTGCTGGCCATGCAGAGGGCTTCCGCTATTCTCCCGCCTTGGTTGAGGCGCGCGACGCTGGTCTTGTTTGGAATGATGAAACATTGACGGCCTTCTTGTTGGATCCGCGTGGTTATTTGTCCGGAACACGCATGGCTTATCGTGGATTGCGTGATCCTGAGGATGCTGAGGCTATAATCGCCTATTTACGTGCTGAAGGAGGGGAGTAAGAAATGGGCAAACAAGGGCTATTTGCCTTTGCTTTGATCTGTTGGGCAATGCAATCCTCCCCCGCATTGTCCGAGGGTGACCCGGTGGCGGGGCAGGCGGCGTTTCGCCCCTGCGCCGCATGTCACATGATTGGTGATGGCGCGATCAATCGCGTGGGCCCGCATCTTAACGGTTTGATGGGCCGCCCTGTTGGGGGGCTTTCGGATTATCGCTATTCTGATACGCTGACCGAGGCGGGCAATGAGGGCGAGCTTTGGACAGAAGACCGCCTCAACCGCTTTCTTGAAGATCCTAAAGGCTACTATCGTGGCACTCGTATGGTGTTTCGTGGAATTAGCGACCCTGACAGCCGTGCAGATTTGGTGGCCTATATCTTAGCGGAGGCGGGTAATTATGACAGTGCCGCCACTCCAACAAGCACAGAGGATGTACCCCCAGAAATCGCAGCGATTTTGGCGATTGAGGGCGATTACGCCTATGGTGAGTATCTGTCATCAGAATGCACCGCCTGTCATGCGGCGCAATCGGGCGGCGATATTCCCTCAATTGTTGGACTTGCGCCGTCAACATTCGTACATTCGCTAATGAGCTACAAAATTGGCCAGCGTGATCATCAAGTAATGACCATGATTGCCAATAGGTTGGGGGATGAAGAGATTGCTGCTTTGGCAGCATATTTTACGGCCGTTGAATAGTAATATTCAGTGTAACAAGTGACCAAAAGGGAGGAATTTGGGATGCCACTTGATAGAAGACAGTTTTTAACCAGTGCAGCTGCGGTCTCTGCTACTTTGGCCGCTCCAATGATTGCTAGAGCACAGACAGCACCTAACGTTGTCGTGATTGGTGGCGGCGCAGGTGGTGCTACAGCTGCTCGCTACATTGCGAATGGCAGCCAGGGCGCCATTAACGTGACATTGGTTGAACCAACTCGCAGTTACTACACCTGCTTTTTCTCGAATTTGTACTTAGGTGGGTTCAGGGAAATTGATAGTCTTGGCCACAGCTATGGCACTTTGGCTGCCGAGTATGGTATTAATGTTGCGCATGATTGGGCAGTAGATGTAGATCGACAGGCGAAAACAGTGACACTTGCCGGTGGCGCATCGCTTAGTTACGATCGTTTAGTGTTGAGCCCTGGCATTGATTTCATTGAAGACAGTGTCCCAGGTTGGTCTTTAGCTTCCCAAAACGCTATGCCTCATGCTTACAAAGCGGGCAGCCAAACTGAGCTATTGAAGGCCCAACTGGCCAACATGCGCGAAGGGGGCGTGTTTGCCATGGTAGCGCCACCCAACCCATACCGCTGCCCTCCAGGGCCATACGAGCGTGTTTCAATGGTCGCTCATATGCTGAAGGAAACAAATCCAACAGCTAAGATCTTGATCGTCGACCCAAAAGACAAGTTTTCAAAGCAGGGTTTGTTCGAAGACGGTTGGCAACGCCACTACAGTGGCATGATCGAACGGATTGGCCCAGATTTTGGGGGAGCAAATGTAGCCGTCGATCCAAGCGCGATGACTGTTTCAATTGATGGCCAAGTGGAACAAGTTGACGTTTGCAACGTGATACCTGCGATGCGTGCGGGCCGTATCGCGGAAATAGCTGGTGTTACTGATGGTAACTGGGCACCTGTCTCAGCATATAATCTAGCATCTAGAATTGATGACAATGTTCATGTTCTGGGCGATGCTGCTGCACAGGGTGATATGCCCAAGTCAGGTTTTTCTGCCAACAGCCAGGCAAAAGTTTGTGCCAATTCTATTGTCGCGGATCTTGCAGGCGGCCGAGCGTTCCCCGCACGTTTTGCGAATACCTGCTGGTCTCTGATTGATACAAATGATGGTATCAAAGTTGGTGCAACCTACGAAGCGACTGATGAAAAAATCGCAAAAATTGACGGGTTCGTTAGCCAAGTGGATGAGGACGCTGCCACCCGCGAGGCTACCTATCGGGAAAGCCTTGGTTGGTATGACGCGATTACTGAAGACATGTTTGGCACTGCCTGACATAACATTACCAGAAGGGCAGGGGCGTAGATCGCTCCTGCCTTTCGTTGTAAAAAGGTCTGCCCTTATGTCGTGCTGCACCGCCCCCCGTCACTTTGTTGGTCTTATGACTGGCCTTGTTGCAGCTCTGGCTGCACAAGAGGCCTGCGCGCAAGAAGCGGTATTTTTCGATTATTACGGCAGTTTCGAAGATGCTACCTTTGCGGTGGAGAACACCATTATCGGGCGCGGCTTGGTCATTGATTATCGCTCATATACGGGCGATATGCTGAACCGTACCGCCGCTGATATCGGCAGCGAAGTGGTGATTTTTGATAAAGCAGATATTTTCTTATTTTGCTCCGCTGCTGTGTCGCGCCGCGTGATGGAGGCCGATCCCGCGAATATCGCGCATTGCCCCTATAATATCTTTGTCACCTCAAAGGATGGTGTCGTGCAAATTGGTCACCGCACCTATCCCGATGGGCCAATGCAAGAGGTCGAGGCATTGTTGGACGCAATCATCCTAGAGGCGCGTGACCAATGAGCGCCTATGATTACGAGGGTTTTTTCGCCGCCAAAATTGATACGCTGCGCAGCGAAGGCAATTACCGCTATTTCGCGGATATTGAACGCAAGCGGGGCGCATTTCCCCATGCCCGAAATCACCATAAGGGCGGCACGCGGGACATTACTGTATGGTGTTCCAATGATTACTTAGGGATGGGGCAACACCCCGATGTGATTGCCGCGATGGAAGACGCGATTGAGCGCACAGGCGCGGGCGCGGGCGGCACGCGCAATATCTCGGGTACAACCCACGGCCATGTCGCGCTTGAGGCGGAATTGGCCGATCTGCACGGCAAAGAGGCCGCGCTGTTATTTACCTCAGGCTATGTGTCAAATTGGGCGGCTCTTGGAACATTGGCTGCGCAGATCCCTGATTGTGTTGTTCTGTCAGATGCAGGCAATCATGCCTCGATGATTGAAGGCATCCGTCATTCGCGCGCGCAAAAGATCATTTGGGCGCATAATGATTTGGCGGATCTCGAGGCGAAACTGGCGTCCTTGCCGCCGGAGCAGCCCAAATTAATTGCGTTTGAATCGGTTTATTCGATGGATGGCGATATTGCCCCCATCGCCGCGATTTGTGATTTGGCAGATCGTTATGGCGCGATGACCTATCTCGATGAGGTGCATGCCGTGGGTCTTTACGGGCCACGCGGCGGCGGGATTGCCGAAGCGCTGGGGTTAATGGATCGTCTGACTGTGATTGAGGGCACGCTTGGCAAGGCTTACGGCGTGATGGGGGGGTATATTGCGGCCAGCGCCGCATTGGTTGATTTCATCCGCAGTTTTGCCAGCGGCTTTATCTTTACCACCGCCTTGCCGCCCGCGGTTGCGGCAGGGGCCTGTGCCGCTGTGCGCCACCTAAAAACAAGCCAGACAGAACGCGTCGCCCATCAGGAACGGGTCGCAGAATTGCGCGCGCGCCTTGATAGGGCGGGTATTCCCCATTTGGCCAATGACAGTCACATCATTCCCGTCATGGTCGGTGATCCTGTGAAATGTCGCTATATCTCAGACAGGCTCTTGGATGAGCATGGCATCTATATCCAGCCAATCAACTATCCCACAGTGCCCAAAGGCACGGAGCGTCTGCGCATCACCCCAAGCCCTGTTCATGATGCAGAAGCGATGGGTCATCTGGTCAAGGCGCTGTCAGAGCTTTGGGCGGAATGCAAATTGGCGCAAACCGCACGCGCCGCGCAATAGTTGACCTAGATCATCGCAGGCGGAGCAGGCCCTGTGGTCTGCTGCGCGTGTGGATAAAACCAATGAGGAGCTTTTATTATTGAAAACCTGCTCATCGCATGGGGCGAAGGCCCTGTTCTGGCGCTTGCAGGGGTTGCGGTGGCCGCCATGTGGGCGGGGGCCATGGCCACTGTTTGGATCATGAAGGCAGGGCAAAGCCGCCCCGCCGTGACCTGATCCCCTTAATCATGCTGCATCTGCGGCCGCACCAAAGCCCGATAGATATCCTCCATCTTCACCTTGCCGATGATCTTGGTGGCATGGTTCGGGTCAGAGACGGCAAAGGTGCCATCAATGCGGCCCTTATGGGCGTTGATCACCGCCTCTAGCGTATCATCGCCCTGCACGACATCACTGCAGCCGCGCTTTGTCTTGGCGGGGCTCATGATGGATTTCACCTTCAAAACGCGGGCGCGGTTGATGTCTTGGATGAATTCCTCAATGTAGCGTGCGGCGGGGCGCAGCAATATCTCCTGCGGGTCGCCTTGCTGCACGATATAGCCATCTTTCAAAACCACCAAGTGATCGGCCAGTTTCAACGCCTCGTCCAAATCATGGGTGATGAAGATGATGGTCTTGTGCAGATCGCGTTGCAATTCCAACAGCAAATCTTGCATCGAGGTGCGGATCAGCGGGTCAAGCGCGGAAAATGCCTCGTCCATCAGCATCACATCGGCGTTTGAGGTCAAGGCGCGGGCCAGACCCACGCGCTGCTGCATCCCGCCTGAAAGCTGGCTTGGATAGCTGTCTTCCATCCCCTCAAGACCCACACGGGCCAACCATTTGCGCGCCTCATCCTCGGCTTGTTTGATATTCTCGCCGCGCGCCTCGGGCGCAAGGATTGTATTGGCCAATACGGTGCGGTGGGGCAAAAGCGCGAATTTCTGGAACACCATCGACATAGACCGCCGCCGCAAATTGCGCAGCGCCTCCTCATCCATGGCCAAAACATCTGTGCCATCGAGAAAGATCTGCCCTGAGGTCGGTTCGATCAATCGGTTGAGGTGGCGGATTAGCGTGGATTTGCCAGAGCCAGACAGGCCCATCACCACGGTAATTTGCCCCTCGCGCATGTCAACGTTGATATTATTCAACGCCAGAACATGCCCCGTTTCCTGCATGAAGGCGGATTTATCGATGCCATCATAAACCTTGTCCTGCACGGCGCGCGGATTGTGGCCATAGATTTTGAATAGGTTTTGCACCGAGATTTTCACGTCACCCAAAGCCATGGTTTCTTAGTCCCTTCTGCGGTGCTTATGATTTGTTCGACTTGTCGATACGTGCCAAGGCGGCCTTGGAGACGCGATCAAGCATAATCGCGATCAACACGATGCCAAAACCTGCCAAGAAGCCAACACCGAGGCGCAGGTTGTTGATGCCATCGAGAACCAATGTTCCCAGACCTGGCGCCGACACGAGCGAGGCAATCACCACCATCGCAAGGCTCATCATGATCGTTTGGTTCACACCCGCCATAATATTGGGCAGGGCCAACGGAATTTGCACGCGATAAAGTTTCTGGCGATCCGTTAAACCAAAGGCCGTGACCGCCTCCATCACATCGCGATCCACAAGGCGAATGCCCAAATTTGTCAGGCGCACCACGGGCACAATCGCATAGAGGATAATCGCAAGCCCATAGAGCTTGGGTTCGGTGATATTGAACAAGAAAATGAGGGGGATCAGATATACAAAGGTCGGCAAGGTTTGCAGCATATCCAAAATCGGGATTATTGCGTTTTGGAACCTGTCTGAGCGCGACATGGCAATTCCAAGCGGCACCCCGAAGGCCACGCACAACACCGTACAAACAAATATGATCGACAGGGTTTGGATGGCGAATTCATAGTAATCGACAAAGAGCAAAAACAAGAAAGACGTCGCCACGATGCTCGCGACCTTGTAGGAATTCGACAAAAGCTTGGCCACCAAGATTAAAAGCGGCACCAAAATCCACCACGGCATTTCCACAAACAGCGTTAAAGCGCCATCTAGCGCCCATGACAGGGGCTGGGTCAGCGGATCAAGAATAGTGCGCAGGGCGGGGCGTATGTAGAGGAAACCGTCTTCTAATGCGGCGGTGAAATCCCGTGTTTTTGGAAAGGCGGCACAGGCCTCGTTCAGTGTATCAAGCGAAGGAAAGGGTAAATCCCATGGGTTTGGCGCTTCGTTGCGCAAAGATGACAATGATAAAAGTGGCCCGCTATCGGTTTTGCAGGCGTCTGTCATGCCAAGCGCGCTGAATATCCAATCATACGCCATAAGTTACCCTCCTTGCAAAATGAGAGAGGCCAGCGCCCTGCGACGCTGACCTTTGTCATTGGTTTTGGATTATTGCAGAAGTGCTGAAACGCGCGTAGCTGCATCCTCTGACATCCAGTCCAGGATCATGTCGCTGTGGTTGGTCAAAACCCAGGCTGCAGCTTCATCAGCAGACGCGCCATTTTCTTCTGCCCATGCTAGCATCGAGCTGACAATGTTATTGGGCATTTCCATATTACGCATAAAATTGGCAACGTCTGGCTCACGTTCGGCCAAATCTGCAGTGACAGCGTTAACAACGGTTGCAGCAGGGAAATCTGATGGCCCCCAAGTGGCAGGGTCTGCGTCCGCGTTTTGATTGATTGCATGTTGAGCCCCGTCAATTGGACCAAGGTCCACCTTGGTCAGATCATATTTCCCCAAAATTGCAGTCGGGCCCCAGTAATAGCCGAACCACGGTTCGCCAGCTTCGTCTGCTGCTGCGATTGATGCAGCGAGGTTTGCGCCGGAGCCGTGATCAAATACTTCGATCCCGTTTCCTTCAAGATCAAATACAACTTTCAACGCATCGTTCACGATGCGGCAGCCCCAACCAACGGGGCAATTGTTAAAGCGCCCACCGACCAATTCGGCATTGGCCAAGACACCTTCGATCGTGGCAAGTTCCGGATTAGCTTCAACAGCCGCGGTGGAAACCCACCAACCTTCTTCTCCACCGTTTGAGAATGTGTTCGAGGCTGTGATGACTTTACCCTCAGCTTCAAGACCAGCATACACAGTGGCTGAGTTTACCCAAACCTCGGGAACAATGTCCGGCTGACCATTTTCGGCCAAAGATGTCACCGCAGGCACGGTGTCTGTTGGCACGATGGTTACTTCGCAGCCATAGCCTTGCTCGAGGACAAAGCCCGTCAGCGCCGCCAAGGCCTCGCCCGAGGCCCAACCCATTGCGCCAACGCTGACCTGACCACAGGCAGATGCGCCGCTTGTGGACAGCATGAGGGCCGCCACGGATGTATAAGCAAACTTCTTCATCTTTAATTACCTCCCAGATGGTGTTTCAAGTTCACAACGAACTTGTAGGTTTTCAGGTTCTTCAACCGACATTTTGCACGCAATTGCGACATTCTCGGTTTTAGTGTCCGACCTCGGCGCAAGATCAGCGCCGAACCCGATTTCTGGCATGGGGTTAGCATGCCGGTCTCGACACGAGGATCAACCATGTGAGGCTGAAATTTTCGTGCAAACTGAATACTTTTGGCAAGAGCGTCTTGGTCTTTTTGCCACCTCCGCGGTGGGCTGTTTGGTAGCCTTCTGATCAATCATTGTCGCTCAAGCCCGCCCCTGCGCCCGTCTCGCGCGATTGCGCCGTGGCGGGCACGGTTGTCGCGAGCGCAAAGCGATCAAGGCTTGCGTAGGCCTCTGGCGTGATTTTGGGGGGATGGGGGGCGCGTAACACAGATGCGCCATAGGGGCTTGGTTTGGCCCAGAGGGTCACGGTGCAATCGCGCGCGTGATCCGCAAATTCGGTGATGTCGCGCGCAGCCAAAGGGACAAGCCCGCCAAAAACAAGCGCGGCTTTGGGTGTTGTAATTTGCACCGCGCGGCCTGCGCGCGCAGCCAGCCCATCCACTAGCGGCAGCAGCATCAGCGGATCGGCCACAGTGGCAAGCGTCACGGGGTTTGGGCCAAAAAGGCTTTGCGGGCTCGTGCCTAGATCACAAATCAGCGCGCCCGTTGCGACAGGGCAAAGCGGCGCGCCAGATTGCCCCCAAACGCCCCCGTCAATCTCGGTGATTTGCGGCAGACCCAAAACCGCCTGCGCGGCACATAACGCAAGGGCAGGGCCCGCGCCGTTGATGCCCCATTGCGCTAAGACCGCCAAACTTGCGCCGAATTCCTCGGCCAAGCCCCAAGAATAGCCCGCGCCGCGCGCGGCCCTAATGCCTAAGCTCGCCCATTCCCCCGCGCTAAGCTGCATCTGCTCCCCCATGCGCGGGTGCGCAGATATGTTCAGGGAAAACTTGCCCCGCAAAGAGGCTGATGCGCAGCCATTTATCCGAGCGCGGATCAAAGTGATTGGCCCCAAAAAAGGCCAGCTTATAGCGCATCATGTCAATGGGCAGGATGTCAGCGCCGATGAGGTTTTCGCGAATCTCGCCATAATCGCGCCCCGCCAACCATTGTAGGCGGCGCAGAATTTGGCGGTGTTCGGGATGGGCCAAAAGAAACGCATAGGCGGGCGTGGCATCAGGGTAGGCGGCCATCGCGTCATAGGCCTGACGGATCAAATAGGCGATGCCAAGCGGGGCTTCACGGGTTGCGCCCTCTTCCTCGAAGCGCGCACCGAGGCGGGGTTCAAGCTTTTCTTCCGAGACATACCAGAACCGCGCTCGTGCTTCTTGGGTTGAGAAATCATAGGACAAGGCCCAGTCGTAACGGCCCTCAATCGCGCGGCGCAGATCGCCAAGCCGCGCTTGCCCCTCAATCGGGGGGGCGGGTGGCTCGTCTGCGCGCAGCGACATTTCCAAATCGTCAATCAGCGCGCCGCAGGGTTCAAGCAGGATCGACAAGAGCATTTCTTGCCCCTCAAGGCTTAGATGCGCTTCCCCCCAGTGCCATATCGCATTCCATGGCAGGTCTTTCGCGCAATGTCCGCGGCCTGTGGTGAGATGATGATGGAGCTTTTCCAAATCCCCCTGCAGATCTGCCAATTTGGCCAGTTGCACAGGGTGATTTGAACGCCATGTCGCGCCCGTGTCGCGCGCAGCCTCGCAGCCCGCGATCAGCGCGCGCAAATCTGCCTCTGACATCCGTCTTTGACCGCGCACCCGTGCAAGCGCCGTTTCGCGTACCCGCACCCATGCGTCCAAAAGGGCAGGGTGACGGACTAAGAACGGGGCCATGCCAAGACCTGTAGAATTTCCCACCCCAAGACTGCGGGCCAATGCGGGCGCGAGCGTTGTGGCCTCTGCCCCGCCTTTGGCGTGGGCCAGATGATTGACAAGGTCGATGGTAAAGCTGCGGGTCAGCCAAACCGACATCATCTCGGCTTGGAACGGCGCGCATAATTCTGGCCGCGTGGCAATATCGGCATTTTCCGCCGACCCGAATTTGGACGAGCCATAAACGGCGGTTGTGCGCATCAAATAGCCCACCTCATCAAGCGCATCGCGTTCTGGCTGTTGGCCCGTGGCCAAGCGGGCCACAACATGATCAAATAACCTGACCGACCGATTGGCGCGGCTGAGGGATAATTCCCGCGGGCTGATGCGCCCTGCCTCTTGCAGGGGTACATTGGCGCTTAGCCGCGTGATATCATCTGCGGTGGGGATACCATCAAAGAGGGTAAAGGTGGCATCCCACGCAGTCGCAATCACCCGATCCGAGCGTTGATCTGCGGGCAGATCATGGGCAAAGGCCACAAGGCTATAACTGCGCTTAAGCCCGTGCAGGCAATAGACGGCATAGCCAACACCGTTTTCGTCAAGATCAAAGATACGCCGCTCAAACCGCCACCCTTCGGTTTCAATGCGGCGCAGCAAGATGCGCAGAAATGACAGCCGCGTGGGGTGGGCTGATCCCATCCGCGCGAGGCGCATGACCGTATCAGGCGCCCGCAACGCAATCGGCGCAAGGCCCATGATATGGGGCGCCGCCCGATCCATCATTGCGCAGCCTTTGTATTGGGGGCAACCTGCACAGCGGGGGTAAAACTTTCGCCAAAAAAGCGCTGCCAATTTCCACCCATGATTGCCGCGACATTGCCCGCGTCAAACCCCGCCGCGCGCAGGCCTGCGGCCAAACGGCCAAAATCATGATTGTCGGCAAAGAAATCAGGCATCGGCGGGAACCCCGCCTGCGCGGCACTGCCTTCGCCATAGTCGATATTTTTCGTCCAACGCCCGACCCGCATCCATTCGACCACGCTGTCGGGTTGATCTTGGCATAGATCCGTTCCAATGCCGATCTGCGAAACACCCATCAAATCGGCGGCCCGCGCAACCATGTCGCAGAAACTTTGCAAGCTGCAGGCAGACCCGCCCTTCAGGTGATGGGGATAGATCGAAAAACCAAGCATCCCCCCCGACTGGCCAAGCGCGCGCAAGAGATCATCGGATTTATTGCGCAAGGCAGGGTGCCAACTGGCTAGATTTGCATGGGTGATTGCAATCGGGCGGGTGGAGTGTTCCATCGCCTCAAAGGTCGAGCGTTCGCCCGAATGGCTCATGTCGATCACCAGACCCACGCGGTTCATCTCGGCCACCACCTCGCGCCCCATGCGGGTGAGGCCTGTATCCTCGGCCTCATAGCAGCCCGTGGCAAGCAGGGATTGGTTGTTATAGGTCAATTGCATGAACCGCAGACCCAAGCGATGCAGCACCTCGACCAACCCAATGTCATCTTCGATACAGGAGGGGTTTTGCGAGCCAAAGAAAATTGCCGTGCGCCCTGAGGCGCGCGCGCGGGCAATATCGCGTGCATCAAAGCCTTGAAAGATCAGGTCTGGATAGGTTTCGAACCAGCGGTTCCATTTTTCGATATTCAGAACCGTTTCACGGAAATTTTCGTGATAGGTGATGGTGGCATGCACCGCATCCACCCCGCCTTCGCGCATCTGGCGAAAGACTTTTTCCGACCAATTGGCATATTGCAGCCCGTCAATCAGCGGGTTCTGCATGGGATGCATCGCACCTGTTTCACTCATTCCAAATCCCCCGTGACCCCAAGGTAAGAGGTTTTGACGGTCGTGTAAAACTCTGCGGCATAGCGGCCTTGTTCGCGTGGCCCGTAGGAGGATGCTCCCCGCCCCCCGAAAGGCACATGGTAATCTGTGCCTGCGGTGGGAAGGTTCACCATCACGCAGCCCGCCCGCATGTGCGCGCGGAAATGGGCGGCGCGGGCAAGGCTTTTGGTCATGATCCCTGCGGTGAGGCCAAATTCGCTGTCATTGGCAACGTCTAGCCCTTCGGCGTAGCTGCCCACCTTAATCACCGATGTGATGGGGGCAAACATTTCTTCGCGATTAATCCGCATGTCATTGCGGGTCTTGGCAAAGACTGCAGGGCGCATGAAATAGCCTGTGGTTTCCGCCTCAGCGCGGGTTCCGCCACAAAGAAGCTCGGCCCCTTCGGATTGACCGAGGGCGATATAATCAAGATTGCTGTTAAGCTGGGCTTCGCTCACCACAGGGCCAATTTGCGTGGCGCCGTCTAGGGCGGGGCCAACCACGAGCTTATTTGTGGCCGCGACCAATTTATCGACAAAAGCATCGTGGATATTCTCATGCACAATCAAACGCGAGGCGGAGGTGCATTTTTGACCCGTGCCCCCGAAAGCCGCATTCACACTATGGGCCACAGCCAGATCAAGGTCGCAATCCTCCATCACCAGCATAGGGTTCTTTGATCCCATTTCCATTTGCAGCTTGGTCATATTGGGAATGGCCGATGCGGCGATGGCGCGGCCCACGGGAACCGAGCCTGTAAAGCTGATGGCATCCACCGCGGCACTTTCTACCAAAGCCTGCCCAATCGTGCCCCCTGCGCCCATAACCAAGTTGAACAGGCCGTTGGGAATGTTTTGGCGAGCGATGATCTCGGTCAGCATCACGGCGCTTGCAGGGGTCAGGTTGGCAGGCTTCCAGATCACGGCATTGCCAAAGGCCAATGCAGGCGCGATTTTCCACGCGGGCGTTGCAATTGGAAAATTCCAGGGGCTGATAATTGCCACAACGCCTACCGGTTCGTGGCGCACATCCACCTCTATGCCGCCGCGCACGCTTTCGGCATGGTCGCCTTGATTGCGCAGCGCCTCTGCTGCGAAATAGGTAAAGAACTGCCCTGCGCGATAGGCCTCACCGCGACCTTCAGCGCGCGGTTTTCCCTCTTCGCGGGAAATCATCTCGCCCAGTTCATCGGCCCGTGCCATCATCTCTGTGCCGATTGCCATCAGCACATTGTGCCGCGCCTCAATGCCCATGGCCCACCATTCGGCCTGCGCGCGCCGCGCCGCGGTCAAGCTTTCGGTCAAGTCCTCACGGCTGGCTTGGGCAAAATGTCTAATTACATCGCTGGTGTCAGATGGGTTGATATTCGCAATCTGCGCCACGCCATCGCGCCACATGCCATTGATGAAATTCTGACCTTGCATAAACCTGTCCCTTGTTACCGCGCGTTCAGCCTAGACAGGGGGCTATACTTCAGGCAATCTCAAATTATTGAAATAAATTTCAAGAATCCTGAATTATGATCAAGTTAGAGATGTTGCGCGTGTTTTTGGCCGTGGCCGACGAGGGGGCCTTGGCGCTTGCGGCGCAGAAATTGGGGCGCACGCCATCGGCCCTGTCGATGGCCCTATCACAGCTTGAGGCCCAAGTGGGCGCGCGCCTCTTTGAAACGGATCGCAAAAATCGCCTCACCCCTTTGGGGCGTTTGGTGTTGGAGGAGGCGCGGCGCGCCACCAATTCCTATACCCGCAGTCTTGATGCCATAGCGCGCCATGCGCGATCTTTGGCGGGAACTGTGCGGGTCATGGCGGTGCCTTCTGCAACCATCACGCTTTTGCCGCGCGCGGTTTTGGCCTTTTCGCAGGCCCGCCCTGATGTGCGCCTTGATATTCGTGACAGCGACACTGCCAGCGTCATTGCGCAAGTGGCGATGGGCGAGGTGGATATTGGGATAATCTCGCAATCCCCGCGTGCCAATGCCGCGCCATCCGTTGAGGCAGAGGTCATTTTGAGCGACCCTTTGGGAATTGTCGCCCGCCATGACGGGCGATTTGCACAGATGACCAAGGGGCGCGGCGTGGGTTGGCAAGATTTGATCCACGAGCCGCTGATTGCCAACCCGCTTTGTGATTTGGTGGATCACCCCAGTGTGACCGAAGGATTGCAAGATTGCCGCATTGAGGCGCGCAATACCACGGCACTTTTGGCCTTTGTGCGGGCGGGTATCGGGATCACGATTTTGCCCCAAACCGCGATGGCCGAGGCCGACCCCGCCTTGCACTTCTTTGCCTCTAATGATCCGCATAGTCGCCGTGAGCTGTGTAAAATAAGGAACCGCGCCGCCCATCTTAGCCCTGTTGCGCAGTCATTTTGGGACTTGCTTGCACCCCTTGCGTCAAGCCCTTAGCTTTTGACGAAACGACCACAGGGAGGGCGGCCATGGCGCAAGTGGCGATCAGCGAGATTGAAACCGTGACCAAAGCCGCGCTTGTGGCCCATGGGGCGGGTGCATGGCAGGCGGGGGAGGTGGCCCGCGCCACCGCCCATTCCGAGGCCTATGGCAATGTGATTTGCGGCCTGCACTATGTCGAAAGCTATTGTGTGCAATTGGCCTCAGGGCGTGTTGATGGGCAGGCCATGCCCGTTGTCAGCCGTCCCAAGGCGGCTGCGATCTTGTCGGATGCGCAGCTTGGTTTTGCCCAACCCGCCTTTGCCGCGGCCAAAGATCAATTCTGCGATCTGGTGGATGAAACAGGCGTGGCCATGCTGGCCGTGGCGCAAAGCCATACCTGCACCTCGCTTGGTTATTTCACCGAGCAAATCGCGCAAAACGGCAAGCTGTGCATCGGCTTCACCAATGCCTCGCCCGTGGTGGCGGCGCCAAATGGCAAGCGGCGCGTCATCGGCACCAACCCCATCGCCATGTCCGTGCCTGATGGGCAGGGGGGGCTGTCGGTGCATTTTGATTTCTCAACCTCAGCCGTGGCTTTGGGTAAAATTACTATGGCGAAATATGCAGGGGAGGAGATCCCCTTGGGTTGGGCCGTGGATGCCGAAGGCCGCCCCACAACCGACCCCGAAGCGGCCTTGCAAGGCGCCTTGTTAAGTGCGGGCGGCTATAAGGGGTGGGGGTTTGGCATTATGGCCGAGGTCTTGGCTGCTGCGATGACGGGATCGGTCAATTCGCTCGATGTGGCGGGGCTGAAATTGCCAGATGGGCCGCCGCATCGTTTGGGGCAATTCTATCTGGCAATGGATGCGGGCACATTTAGCGATCAGTTCGGCGCGCGGATCACGCGACTTTTGGAGGCTGTGGCCGAAGATGAGGGCGCGCGTGTTCCAGGCCAAGGGCGGGTGCGGGAGACATCGGTGGATGTGCCTCAGGCCCTTTGGGATAAGATTACAGGATTGGCGGCGTAACGCGCCGCGAGACAGGAAGAGAACCCATGGATTTAACAGTTTACCTTTCAGGCGAGATTCACACGACTTGGCGCGAAGAGATCATCGCCGCCTGTGCCGAAGCGGGCCTGTCGGTTCGCTTTACTGCGCCTGTGACCGATCACGCCGCCAGTGATGATTGCGGCGGGGCTATTTTGGGGGCTGAGGATCAGAAATTCTGGCATGATCATAAGGGCGCAAAGATCAATGCCATTCGCACCCGCAAGGCAATAGCAGATGCCGATATCGTGGTTGTGCGCTTTGGCGAGAAATACAAGCAATGGAACGCGGCCTTTGACGCGGGATATGCGGCGGCCTTGGGGAAGTCGCTGATTGTGATGCATGGGGCAGATCATCAACATGCGCTCAAAGAGGTTGATGCGGCGGCCCTTGCCGTAACCGAGACGCCCGCGCAGGTTGCAAAAATTCTGGCCTATGTGATTGACGGCACCCTTTAGGGGGTTATCTGCGCTTGGCAGCGCTGCGGGGCTTTCGTATGAATGGGCCAAAGCGGCGCGCGTGCCGTGCATATCCCGTGACGGGGAGTGCGTATTTTCTGGAAGGACAAGATGGATTTCATGACGGCGGAATTCGCCATGGTGGCAGTGATGCTGCTTGTGGCGGGTGCAGTGACGGGCGTTCTTGCGGGGCTGTTTGGCGTGGGCGGTGGCGCATTGATTGTGCCTGTGCTTTACGAGGTCTTCGGCTTCTTGGGCCTCTCAGATGAGGTGCGAATGCCGTTGGCGGTTGGCACCTCACTGGCCATCATTATTCCCACCTCAATCCGCTCTTACATGGGCCACCGCGCCCGTGGGGCCGTGGATGAGGCGCTGTTGAAATCATGGGCGCTGCCCATTCTGGCAGGTGTGCTGATCGGCGCGGGTTTGGCCCGTTTTGCACCGCCATTCGTCTTTCAGATCGTTTTTGTCGTGGTTGCGGGGGCCAATGCGATCAAGATGATCTCTGGTGCAAAGAAATTGGATTTGGGCGCTGATTTGCCCACGGGGGCCGGGCTTTATTCCTATGGGGGTTTGATTGGCCTTTTGTCGGCCCTGATGGGGATTGGTGGGGGTCAGATTTCAAATATGATCATGACATTGCATGGCCGCCCCATTCATCAGGCGGTGGCCACATCGGCAGGGATTGGGGTTTTGATCTCGGTACCCGGCGCGATTGGCTATATGATCGCGGGCCTCGGCCAAGAGGGGTTACCGATGGATGCCATCGGATATGTCTCTTTCGTGGGGATGATCCTGTTTGTGCCAACCACAATTCTGACTGCGAATTTAGGGGTGAAATTGGCGCATAGCCTGTCGCGGCGGCATTTGGAATTGGCGTTTGGCCTCTTTCTTGCGTTGGTCTGTTTGCGCTTTGTCTACGCAATTGTAACCGGTTAATTGGGTGCCACCAAGGGCAGCAGCAACGCAGCATAAAGACGCGTCTATCGGATAGGTCGCAGATTTCATGCCCCTTGGTGGCAGTGAAAACCCTATCATAAACAATGAGTTGCGTATGAATGATTTCACTTGATAGGAAAATCCTATCTTGGTCTTTCTCATTTCATGCATGGCTTGGCCAAAGGGGCGAAAGCGGCGCAAATAGGCCATGAGAGGTCGCAGCGCGCGCATGATTTATCACAAAACCCCCGCAGCATAGAGGGCAATCGCGATCACGCATGGGGCCCTTGGCCATGGAAGATGTGTTTGACTACACTGTTGCACCTATTTTGGGTCGCCGTGCCGTGTTGGGCATGGTCGTGTTGCAATCCGATGAAACGCTAGAGCACGACCTGCGCCGTATCTTGCCGCAAGAGGATGTGGCCCTCTATATCAGCCGCGTTCCCAGTGCGGAAACGGTCAGTGCAGACAGTCTTGCCGCGATGGAGGGGCATCTAAGCGATGCCGCCGCCCTGATGCCGCCCCCGTTGGACTTTGATGTGTTGGGATATGGTTGCACCTCGGCGACATCGGTGATCGGGGCGGGGCGGGTGGCTGAATTGCTGCGCAAAGGATGCCCCGCAACCCATGTGACCGACCCGCTTTCGGCGCTCGTGGCGGCCTGCCGTCATATGGGGATCACGCGCTTGGCGTTTTTGTCGCCCTATGTGCCCGAGGTCTCAAGCCGCCTGCGCGCCGCAGTCGCGGCGCAAGGGGTGAAAAGCCCCGTGTTTGGAACCTTTAACGAGGCGCGCGAACATGCAGTTGCGCTCATCGATGGCCCGTCTGTCACCCGCGCGGCAACGGCGCTGCTGCACCGGGGTGGGGCCGAGGCGGTGTTTTTATCCTGCACGAATTTGCGCACCTTAGATGTCATTGATGCCATCGAGGCCGAGACAGGTGCCGTTGCCCTATCGTCCAACCAAGTGATGGCATGGCATATGTGCCATCAGGCGGGGATTGCGCCCGCCTTGCGCGTGGGGCGCTTAATGGCTGAGCCCCTATTCGACCGAAGTGCCGAATAGGGTGATCGCCCCACCCAGGAGGGCCATCGCAAAAAAGAACAGGCGCTTTGGCCAATTGCCCGCGCCTGCCGCCGCAATCGCGGCTTGCAGCGTGTAATAAAAGGCAAAGGCGCGGGAGGCATAGCCGATGATTGAAAACACATCGCCCACCCATGTAAGGATCAGCGCGACTGCGCCCAAAATAACGTAGCCGTGGCGCGCACCGATGCGGTCGCGGGTCAATTCTGCCAGCAGCCCGCCTGATCCGCCCGTATCGGCCAGGGCGGCGCTGAACTGGGCACTCAGCGCCGCAATCATCAAAAGCGGAGCAAGGATTGGGGCCAAACGGCCCATCATGTCGATAATGGCTGTTTCACTGACGGCTTGCGGGTCGGGCGTAAAGATTAGGCTGAGGGGCAGAAGATAGGCCATGTAGATCAGCGTGGCGATAAGCAGCGCCATATGCATGGCGCGGATCCGTAACGCGGGGTCATACTCCGCCCCCATATACCGCACCGTTTCGAAACCTTGCACGGTCACAATCAGCCCAAACACCAAAAACAGGGCTGCGGGGCCCGTTTCTGTCGCGGGGGTTTGGATCACACCCTGCCCATCGAGCATATCTGTGTAAAGCGCCAACCATAGCGCGCCAAGAAGCCCCGCGATCACCGCCAATTTGATCCCAACCGAGATTTGTTCGACCCGTTCAAGAGCATGAAAGCCGCGAGCAAGCCCCAAGATCACGATGAACCCGAGCGCGGCTGTGGTGATCCATCGCGCGGCATGCGGGTCGGTCACGGGGGTCAGGCGGGCTGCAAAAGCGCCAAACAGATTTAGGTAATAGGCCACCGATACCATATAGGCAAACGCCAAGGCCCATGACGCGGCGCGATCCAGCCAGATCTCTATGGGCCTGCGTGATCCTTCAGCCAATCGCAGGATATTATGAGCAATGGCCCGACTAAACCCCCAAGCCAGCGCACATAAAACGGCCATTGCAAGCGCGGCATAGGCGCCAAATGCGTGGTGCAAAACGGGCCCAAGAACCAAAAACCCGCTGCCGATAATTGAGGCCAACGGGGTGACTGCGGCGCGCCAGAGGGTCGATTTTGCCAAGGGTGGCCAGATCAACAGACCCGCAACAGCCAAAGCAATGATCAATATAAGTACCGTTTGCATGCGCCTAGGGCTAGCAGGCAGGTCTGCTCTGTAAAAGAAAAAAACGCGCGCCCTTTTGGGGCGCGCGCCTGTCTTTTCTTACCTGCCTGTTTTATGCGGCCGCGTCAAAGCGGTCTGCATTCATCACCTTTGTCCACGCAGCGGCGAAATCATGCACGAATTTCGCGGCATTATCGTCTTGTGCGTAAAGTTCGGCATAAGCGCGCAGGATTGAGTTTGAGCCAAAAACCAAATCCACACGGGTGGCTGTCCATTTTGTTTCGCCTGTTTTGCGAGACACGATGTTGTAGAGGTTCGACCCTGCAGGTTCCCACTTATAGGCCATGTCGGTCAGCGCCGCGAAGAAATCGGTCGACAATGTCCCAACACGATCCGTAAACACCCCATGCGCGCTGCCGCCATGGTTGGTGCCAAGCACACGCATACCGCCAATCAATGCGGTCATTTGGGGCGCTGTCAGACCCAAAAGCTGCGCACGATCCAACATCAGCTCCTCTGGTTGCACGGTGTAATCCGCTTTCAACCAGTTGCGGAACGCGTCATGGACGGGCTCTAGCACTTCGAAGCTGTGGATATCGGTTTGCTCTTGGGTGGCGTCACCACGGCCTGGCGTGAAGGGCAGGGTGATCTCGACACCTGCGGCTTTGGCCGCCTGTTCGACACCGACATAACCCGCCAGAACGATCACATCCGCAAGGCTTGCGCCCGTTTCCGCGGCGATGGGTTCCAATGCGGTCAGCACCTTTTGCAGGCGGGCAGGCTCGTTGCCTTCCCAATCCTTTTGTGGGGCCAGACGAATGCGCGCGCCATTGGCACCGCCGCGCATATCAGACCCACGGAAGGTGCGGGCGCTGTCCCATGCGGTCGCGACCATCTCGGAGATGGACAGGCCCGTTGCCGCGATTTTCGCCTTGACCGCATCCACATCATAAGTCGTGGAGCCCGCAGGGATCGGGTCTTGCCAGATCAAATCTTCTGCAGGCACATCTGGCCCAAAATAACGCGCCTTTGGCCCCATATCGCGGTGGGTCAGCTTGAACCATGCGCGGGCGAAGGTTTCCGAGAAATATTCAGGATCGGCATAGAAGTTTTCCGAAATCTTGCGATATTCGGGATCCATCTTCATCGCCATATCCGCATCCGTCATGATCGGGTTGTAGCGGATAGATGGGTCTTCGACATCAACGGGCTTGTCCTCTTCCTTGATGTTTACAGGTTCCCATTGCCATGCCCCTGCGGGGGATTTCTTCAATTCCCAGTCATAGTTCAGCAGCAAATGGAAATAGCCGTTATCCCATTTGGTGGGGTGGGTGGTCCAAGCACCTTCGATGCCCGAGGTGACAGTGTTGCGGCCCACGCCACGGGTGGTGTGGTTGTTCCAGCCAAGGCCCTGCTCATGCACATCGGCACCTTCAGGGTCAGCACCCAAATTGGCCGCATCACCATTGCCATGCGCCTTGCCCACTGTGTGACCGCCTGCGGTCAGGGCCACGGTTTCTTCGTCATTCATCGCCATACGGGCAAAGGTCACGCGCACATCATGCGCGGTGCGCAGCGGATCGGGCTGACCATTCACACCTTCTGGGTTCACATAGATGAGGCCCATTTGAACCGCCGCAAGAGGGTTTTCCAATGTCTCAGACCCGCGATCTTCGGCATAACGCTCAGACCCCAGCCAATCTTTTTCTGCGCCCCAATAGATGTCTTTTTCAGGATGCCAAATATCGGCGCGGCCAAAGGAATAG
This sequence comes from Roseobacter sp. HKCCD7870, assembly GCF_037830315.1. Classification (NCBI taxonomy): domain Bacteria; kingdom Pseudomonadati; phylum Pseudomonadota; class Alphaproteobacteria; order Rhodobacterales; family Roseobacteraceae; genus Roseobacter; species Roseobacter sp. HKCCD7870. Next base: position 97,482 of record NZ_JBBLYO010000001.1, read on the forward strand.
CCAAAGGTTTTGAGGCCCATGGATTCATAAGAAATGTTGCCTGCGAGGATAAACAAATCCGCCCAAGATACGGAATTTCCGTATTTTTTCTTGATTGGCCACAGCAGGCGGCGGGCTTTGTCGAGGTTGGTGTTGTCGGGCCAAGAGTTCAAAGGCGCGAAACGCTGGTTGCCAGTGCCGCCGCCGCCGCGACCGTCAGCGGTGCGATAGCTGCCCGCCGCGTGCCAGGCCATGCGGATCATCAAGCCACCATAATGGCCCCAATCTGCAGGCCACCAATCTTGGCTGTCGGTCATCAGCGCGTGCATGTCTTTCTTCAGCGCATCAATATCGAGCTTTTCCAATTGCTTGCGGTAATCAAAAGCCTCGCCCATCGGATCGGTCTTGCGATCATGTTGGTGCAAAATGTCGAGGTTCAACGCATTTGGCCACCAATCGGTAACAGTTGTGCCAAGCGCGGTTTGCGCGCCATGCATCACGGGGCATTTGCCAATGTTATTTCCATCCATGAGGGCAGTCTCCTTTTGGGTTGTCTCATGCAGGCCCCATCATCGGGGTGCGGTTCTCGGTGATCAGAGGGCCGTCGCACGGATTCGCATGCAAACGGCGCTTAGCCTTGTTTTAGCATCAGTGAGCGATTAGTTTAATTTTGATTTTCTGATGTAAGCGATCAGGTTTTGTTATGGCTAATATTACCTTGAAACAGTTGCGATATGCGGTCGCGGTGGCCGAGCATGGTCATTTTGGACATGCGGCCGCCGCATCCGCGATCTCGCAGCCCGCTTTGTCCATGCAAATTCAAGCCTTAGAGGATGGTTTGGGTCTGGCCCTGTTCGAACGCGCCGCCCGCCATGTGCGACCCACCCCGTTTGGGGTTGGGTTCTTGGCGCGTGCGCAGCGGATATTGGCCGAGGTTGACGATTTGGGCGATAGCGCGCGTGCGGCGCGCGGTGATGATTTGGGCCGCCTTCGTCTTGGTGTGATCCCCACCATTGCGCCATATCTTTTGCCCCGTGTGGTGGGCTTGATGGGGCAGTATTACCCGCAGGCCAATTTGGCGTTGCGTGAAACGATCACCCCGCGCTTGATCTCGGAATTGTCCGAAGGGCGGTTGGACGCGGCGATTGTGGCCCTGCCCATATCTGAGCCCAGCTTTGAGGAGGTGGAGGTGTTTCAAGAAGATTTCATTCTTGTGCGCCCGCCCGAAGATGCGGGCAAGCCTGTGCCCGATGCCAATTCCCTGCGGGAAATGAAACTGCTTTTGTTGGAGGAGGGGCATTGCTTCCGCGACCAAGCCCTGTCTTTTTGCGCGCTTGGCGCAAATACCCCGCGCGAGGTGATGAATGGCTCATCACTGTCAACGCTTGTGCAGATGGTGGGGGCGGGGATTGGCGTGACGCTTATCCCTGAAATGGCTGTGCCTGTTGAGACGCGCTCTGCGAGCGTGGCCTTGGCGCGGTTTCGCACCCCTGCGCCTGCGCGCAAAATCGGGGTTATTTGGCGGCGCACAAGCCCGCTTTCCAATCAGTTGCGCAAATTGGCCAATGTGGTGCGCGAGGCGGCAGAAACGGGCGCGTCCGAGGCCATGACAGGCGGGCTTATGCCCAAAATCGCGTAACCAAAAAGAAAAAGGCGGGCCAAAGCCCACCTTTTCCAATCCAAACTGGATGAGGCTTATGCCTTAGACCAGCGTGATATTTACAGCGCTTTCGCGGCCATCACGGCCTTTTTCCAGCTCGTAAGTCACTTTCTGGTTGTCGTTGAGGCCTTTGAGGCCAGAACGCTCAACGCCAGAGATGTGAACGAATACGTCTTTGCCGCCTTCATCAGGTGCGATGAAGCCGAAACCTTTGGTTGCATTGAACCATTTCACGGTGCCATTGGCCATTTCCGTGTCTCCTGTCATTATGCTGCCCACACCATGTGGCAGCTTGGCAATCGTCATGCGAGATAGGCTGCACTGTTGCCTTTAAAGAGGGACAGAAGAGCGATATCAGATAACTAGCCCTGCCCGTGTCGCATGAAATGGGCTTCGCGTAAAGATAAATCGTTGGGGGCAAAAGATGCTGTTCAAATTGTTCATATCGGCTGCAACGCTTTTTGGCATCGTAATTTTTGCGGCGGTGGCCTGTCGCGTGATGCCAATGGATGCCATGCGCTATCATATTCGCCCCGCTTTGGCTGTGCCGCCATCAACCCCCAATTTCGCCCTAATGGTGGAGGATGAGGCCTTGGTGTTGCCGCGCAATCTGCCGGATGTGGCGGCAGATGTCGCGCTGAAGGCCGCCAGCGATGGCGCCGTTCTGTTGGCAGGCCGACCAGAGGATGGTTTTGTCACCTATGTCTATCGCAGCCGTTTGATGGGTTTTCCTGACGCGCTCAGCCTAACGCTTGATCCCACCGATGAGGGTGGGACGCGGGTTCAGATCTTCTCGCGGTCGCGCTTTGGTTATAGCGATTTGGGGGTGAATGCGGCACGCGTGGCCGATTGGGTCGCTGCGTTGCAGGCCGCGCGCTGATCAATCAGGCTTGACGCGCCCGCGCCGCTTCGCCAAACCCTGCCTATGTTGCCAGTAGAACCCCTTCGCCAAATTGTCGAGCGCTTCGAGTATCTCGAGGCGCAATTAAACGCAGGCCCCGCCGCTGATGCGATTGCCGCAATCAGTCGCGAATATGCGCAGCTGAAACCTGTGGTCACGCAGATTGACGAATATCAGCAGATCAAATCTGACCTTCAGGGGGCCGAGGCGATGTTGGCCGATCCTGAGATGCGCGCCTTGGCCGAAGAAGAATTGGCACGGCTCAAAATCGCGCTGCTTGAGGTTGAATATGCCTTGCGCATTGCGCTTTTGCCCAAAGATGCGGCCGATGCCCGCCCTGCCATTCTTGAAATTCGTCCAGGAACTGGCGGCGATGAGGCGGCCCTTTTTGCGGGCGATTTGCTGCGGATGTATCAACGCTACGCCGAGGCGCGGGGGTGGCAATTTGAATTGATCGAGCAGCAGCTCTCCGAGCTTGGCGGTGTGCGTGAAGTGACCGCACGGATCGTGGGCGAGGGTGTTTTTGCACGAATGAAATACGAGTCTGGCGTTCATCGCGTGCAGCGGGTGCCAGAAACGGAATCAGGCGGGCGTATCCATACATCCGCCGCGACTGTGGCTGTTCTGCCCGAAGCCGAAGATGTTGATATCGATATCCCCGCAACCGATATCCGTATTGATACAATGCGCGCCTCAGGCGCGGGTGGTCAGCATGTGAACACCACAGACAGCGCCGTGCGCATCACCCATTTGCCCACGGGGATCATTGTCACCTCATCGGAGAAGTCACAACACCGCAACCGCGAGATCGCAATGCAGGTCTTGCGCGCGCGGCTTTATGATCTGGAACGGCAAAGGGCCGATGATGCCCGCGCCGCTTCGCGCAAAAGTCAGGTGGGAACGGGCGATCGTTCCGAGCGTATCCGCACCTATAATTTCCCCCAAGGGCGCATGACAGATCATCGGATCAATCTGACCTTGTATAAGTTGGATCAGGTCTTGTCGGGTGATTTGGAAGAGATCATTGACGCGCTGACCGCCCATGATCAAGCCGCCCTGTTGGCTGAGATGGACGGGTGAGCGCGCGCTATCGGGATCTTTACGCCGCCGCGCGCGCGCGTTTGTCTTTGCGCTTGCCCCAAGATGAGGCTGAGTGCGATGCACGCCTTTTATTGGCGCATGCAGCAGGCCTGTCAGCGGCGGGGTTGTCAGCCTGTCTCAATGATCTGGCCGCTCAAAATCACATCACTGATTTTGAGGCAGTGGTGGAGGCCCGCCTTGCTGGACAATCTGTGGCCCATATCATTGGGAAATCTGCATTCATGGGATTGGATTTCGTGGTTGGGGCGGGGGATTTGGCCCCGCGGCCTGACACGGAAACCTTGGTAGAGGCCGCACTCTCGCATGGCTTTACGCGCTTTCTTGATCTGGGCACAGGCACGGGGGTGATTGCAATCAGCCTGCTTGCCGCGCGGCCAGAGGCGCAAGGGGTTGCAACCGATTTGGACGAGGGTGCCTTGGCCCGCGCGCGACAAAATGCAAAGACCCATGGCGTGGCGGGGCGGTTGCAGTTCTTAACGGGCCCATGGTTTGCGGCGCTGCCAGAGCCCGCGATGTTTGATCTGATCCTATCCAATCCGCCCTATATTGATCAGGCAACTTATGCAGGTCTACCCGAAGAGCTGCGCGTGCATGAGCGCGCTGCTGCGCTGACCGATTGTCATGATGGGCTGAGCGCATATCGCGTGATCGCTGCGCAGGCAGGCGCCTATCTTGCGCGCGATGGGGGGGTCATGGTCGAAATCGGCTATGATCAAGGCGAAACGGTGCCGCAAATCTTTGCTCAAGCAGGGTTTCGGTCTGTGCGCGTCATCCATGACTTGGCAGGCAAGCCGCGTGTTGTGGTGGCGCAAGCGATGCGTTCCTAGGCGAAAAAGCTGATAATTTCGCCGTTTTTGTAACTTTCCGCTTGTAAGCGCCCCTCAGCCATGGCAAGCGGACAGCACGGGAGAGGAATTATTAAGACGTTCCCCCGAAATAACAGCCACGATATTCTGGACAAAGACACAGATTGCACAGGCTGATCGTGGATATTGGCACGGACTTGGCATTAGGCCGCCTGACACCCTGCCGTGGATGGCTTCAACACTGGACTATATAAGAACAATGAGATCATCAAAGAACCGCTCGCGGTCAAAGGGCAATCGCAACCGCTCTGTTGGCAATATCATCAATCGGGTGTTTGACAGCTCTGGCCCAGAGGGCAAGGTGCGCGGCACACCGCAGCAGATCATCGACAAATATCAGCAATTGGCCCGTGATGCGCAGTTGAGCAATGACCGCGTGGCCGCTGAGAATTTCTTGCAGCACTCCGAGCATTATTCCCGCCTCCTAAGCGAGGCGCAGCGCGAGATGGACGCGCGCCGCGAAGAGCAGCAAAGCCATAATGGCGGCCAGAATGGCCATGATCGCCGTGGGTATTCGAACGAGGACGAGGCCGAGACTTCGCAGGATGCAGGCCAAGAGGTCACGCCCAGTGAGACGGATGGTTTGGCGATTGCCGCCGATGGCGATGGGGAAGAGGCCAGCACCTTGGTCGACACGCCCGAAAGCAAACCTAGCGCGAAACGCGCGCCGCGTGGCCCCCGCCGCCCGCGCAAATCTGACGAGGCAGGCAGCGATGCCGCCCCAATGGTTGCAGCCCCAAGCGAGGCCCAAGGCGAATAATCGCGCGTGACCTTGTTGCATGACATTGCCCCCGTGCCATCCTTGGTGCGGGGGTTTTTCTTGCCTTAATCGGCCGCGACAGCGCGGGCGAGGGCGCAAAACCCCTCAAGGCTGACTGTTTCTGCGCGGTCAGTCGGGCGCAGCCCTGCGGCCAAGATGCGATCCTCAATATCTGGGCAAAGCCCCTTCAGCGCGGCGCGCAGCATTTTGCGGCGTTGATTAAAGGCTTTAGCAACCACGCGCTCCAGCACCTTTTGATCAGAGGGAAATTTCGGTGCCTCAAGTGCTGTTAAATGCACCACCGCAGAGCTAACCTTTGGGGGTGGGGTGAAGGCCTCGGGTGGCAGGTTCAGCGCAATCCGCGCCTCACAGCGCCATTGCGCCAAGACGGCCAAGCGGCCATAGGCCTTGCTGCCCTCGCGCGCCACAATACGTTCGGCCACTTCGCGTTGGAACATCAAGGTTAGGCTTGACCATTGTGGTGGCCAGACAGGCGGGATCAGCCAGCGGATGAGCAATTCGGTGCCCACATTATAGGGCAGATTGGCGATAATACGGATCGGCGGTTTCAGATGCGCCGCCCAATCCACGGCCAAAGCATCGTCATTGAGAACGCTCAGGCGCTCAGGATAGGCGGCGGCGATTTCTGCCAACGCAGGAAGGCAACGCGCGTCTTTTTCAATCGCCACCACGCGCCGCGCCCCTTCGGCCAAAAGGCCACGGGTCAAACCACCAGGGCCAGGGCCGATTTCCAGAACATCACATTCGCTTAAATCCCCCGCGATGCGGGCGATTTTTGCGGTCAGGTTCAGATCAAGCAGGAAATTCTGCCCCAAGGATTTCTTGGCGCGCAGATCATGGGTTGCGATTACCTCGCGCAGGGGGGGGAGGGTATCAATCATGCCGCGCGCGCCTGTGCCATTTGATCCGCCATGCGCAACGCGGCGACCAAGCTTGTGGCATCTGCGCAGCCCGTGCCCGCGATGTCAAAGGCCGTGCCATGATCGGGCGAGGTGCGGATAAAGGGCAGGCCAAGCGTCACATTCACCCCCCCTGAGAAATCAAGCGTCTTGATCGGGATCAGCGCCTGATCATGATAGGCGCAGATGGCCACATCATACCGCGCGCGCGCCGCAGGGTGGAACATCGTATCTGCGGAGAGCGGCCCCGCGATCTGATAACCTTCGCCGCGCAACCCCTCCAGACAGGGGATCATCCATGCGATTTCCTCGCGCCCCATGGCGCCATTTTCGCCCGCATGGGGGTTGAGGCCCGCCACGGCAAAACGTGGGGACTGCAGACCGAAATCACGCTGCATTGTGTCCGAGGTCACGCGGATCACATCGCGCAATAGATCGGGGGTAAAAGTCGCAGGAACCGCGCTGAGGGGGATGTGGATGGTGGCAGGCACAACGCGTAATTCTGCGCAGGCCAACATCATCACTACCTTCACCCCGCCCGCCAAGGCCGCGAGATATTCCGTATGGCCTGGATAGGCAAAACCTGCGCCTTGTTGCAGGGCGTGTTTATGGATGGGCAGGGTGCAAATTGCGCGCGCTGCACCCGATTGGGCAAGCTCTACAGCCTCCGCGATTGCGTCAATGACGCCTTGCGCATGGGCTGCTTGGGGGTGGCCTGCCACACGGGCGGGGCCAAAGTCGCGGTGCAGAACTGGCAACCCATCGCCAAAGGCGGCAAAGGCGGCACTTGCCTGAGATATTTTGACAATAGGTGCGCCATGCCCGTTGAAATGATCCGCATCCCCAATGACAAAAAAAGGAACCGCCCCCCGCAATTCATGCCACGCTTTTGCGGCAATCTCGGGGCCAATCCCCGCAGGCTCCCCACAGCTGAGCGCAATGGGGCCGGTCGTGCCCGCACCCATGGGATCAGTCCAAATCACGGATGATGGCGTCCGCCCGCAATTCCTCAAGATAGCCAGAAGCATAAGCCTCAAGGCGCTGCGAGAACAAGGCTTGGCGAATTTCCTCGCGCGCGCCATCTTCAAGCTCGACTGTGCGATTGCACAGCCAAACCATCAGAAGGTCGGCGCCATTGTTGCGGCGCAGGGCGGTCGAGCTTTCATTCGGGTCAAGCTTAGCAAGCTCTGCCGCAATATCTGCGGGCAGTTCGGCGCGCGGGGCGCTGATCCGTTCAAACTGACCTTCTAGGGTGCCATAAAGATCATCGCAGCGGTCATTTTGCGCGGCGATCTCAGCGGCGCGCGCGGTGGCATCTGGCCCTGAAAGCAGAATGGTCGCGTAATCATAACTGCTCGGCGTTGGGAATTGATATCCTGCCTCTTCAAAGCCCAGCATTTGAAAAATCCCAATCCCAGGCCCCAAAGGGACGGGTTCGGTGACATCACCAACATCCAAGGTGATCAACATGGCACTCAGGCCTTGGGGCAGGGATGACAGGGGACGCCAATCCAACGCACCGCCATCCACCGCGGTAGGGGCGGCTGAACGGGCGCGGGCGGCATCGGCAAAAGCCGTCAGATTTCCGTCCACATCTTCGGCAATCGTCAGCAATTCAGCGCGCAGCGTGTCTATATCGTTGCCTTCAATCGGCAGGATCAATTCCGCCAAACGAATTTGCGCCCCGCCCTCGCTGGAGCCAAGCGCAAGTGCGCGGTCAATCTCGGCCTCAGAGACTTGGGCGCGTGCCCCAAACCGACTGCGCAATATCTCGCGCCATAAAAGGCCTGCATTGATAAAATCGCGCAGGGTCTCATAGGCGACCCCCTCGTTCTCAAGCGCATCAATCAACCCTCGGCCGTCCAAATTTGCACGGGCGGCAAATTCGTCAATTCCGATCATCAACTGGTCTTGGGTGATTGTGATCCCCGCTGCTTGGGCGGCGGCCATTTGCAGGCGTTCCTCTACCAAAACATCGCGCGCGCGGGCCTGTAGGTCACCTGGTGCATTCAAGATGCCCAAAAATGTGGCGCGTTGATCCACCTCATATTGGGTGATCACGGTATCATTAACCGCAATTACAGGCGTGAAATCGAGCGATTGCGCGCGCATTTGTGCAGGGGCAAGCGCCAAGGCGCATCCCATGATCACACCAAAACACAGGTTGCGCGCGGCGCGCGCGCCCAAGAATTTACCCAAGATTGGGGAAGATACGTGATGTGAACTCATCTTGTCCTTCTTCGGTCACTCTTGCGAGGGGCGGCGTGAGAGCGCCCGTTTTATATTTGTGCCAAGCTTACAAGAGGCGGGCAAGCGAAGCGAGGGGAAATTCATGCCCCCCGCATGTATTGGGCCGATCCATCACTGTCTTAGCCATCTTCCATATGCAAAATCACCCCAAGCGCCAAAAGCGACCCCGCAAGGGGCGGTGTCCATGCAACGGTAAAGGCGGAAAGCTGACCATTCTCACCCAAAACTTGGGCAAAGCTGCGCAGAAAATAGAGGCCAAAACCCAACAAAATCGCGGCGAGCACCAAAGGCCCCGTGCGGCCAAAACGGGTGTGACGCATCGTAAGGCTTGCACCGATCAAGACCATGCTCATCAGCATCAAGGGGTTTGCCAACTGCATCTGGAACCAGACCCGATGCGACAGGCCCGCAAATCCCGCCTCCTGCAACTGCGTAATGAAATCGGGAAGGGCGTAAATCGAGATATTGCTCGGATCCCCAAAGGAATCGAGAATTTGTTCCCGCGTCAGCGTTGAAGGAACGGCATAGCTTTCAAAACTTTCTGCACTGGCCTCGGGGTTGGTTTGGGTTAAGTCCCAGATCTTGGCGCGGGTAAGATCCCATGATTGCAGTCCAAGGCGCGCTTCATCGGCGTCAATGCGCTGTTCAATGCGGCCAAATGTATCGAAATTATAAAAGGTGACGTCAAATAACTGCGTGCCATCACTATTGGCGCGCAGCGCGTTGATGACGGTTTGCTGATCGCGCGTGCCTTGGCGTAGCCAAAGCCCTTCTTGCGTGATGGCCAATGTGCGTTCCTGTGCGCCACGCACCTGCGCCAACTTACGCTCATGCGCGATCTGTGTGTCGGCCACGATTGGGTTGATCACCAAAAGACCGATGATCCCGATGAGGGCGGCCACGCCAATTGGGGCCATTGTGGCCCGCAAAGCAGAGCGCCCCGATGCCCGCACCACTACCAATTCTGAACTGCGTGCCAGAGACAGGAAAAAGACCAAGGTCGCCAGCATGACAACCAGCGGAAAGAGGGAATAAAGCGCTGACGGCATATTGAGCAGCGCAAGCGTGAGCGCATCGCCCAAATCCCCGCCGTTGAGCGCGATTTTTCGCATCTGTTCGGTCAAATCCACTACCATGTGGATCACCGTAAAGATCGCCAACACGGTGAGGAAGTTTTTGAAATAACGCTGCGCGAGGTAAAGTTGCAGGATCATGCGCCGCCCTCAACCAGATCAGGCTGCCGCATCGGGCGCCAATGCGCGGTTTTATATACGGCCAACAGCACCGCCCCGAACACCACGGCGCAGAGCAGTGGCTGCACATAGGCCAATGGTGCCAAATGCGGCGCGTTGATCACCTGAGCGCTCAAAAGGTTCTTGCTCATCTGCAACGGGATCACCAGCCCTACGGCCAGCATGATCTGCGCCCATAACCCAAGCCGCGAAAAATTGCGCAGCATCAGGCAACTGGCCGCAATCAAAGCCACAAAAAACGTGAACATCGCCTGCGCGAAACGATAATGCAGTTCCCATTTGATACGATCAAGGGGAATGCCCGCGCGGTTGGCAAGATCTTGATCCGCCGCAATCAGCGCAGGCGTGGACATCGCGCGCTCGTTCTCGGGCAGAACTTCGCCCTCTTCGTCACTGCCTGATGCAGTCGGGCTTTGTACCTGTGTGATATCATAGTTCAATCGCTCAAAGCTGAGATTGCTCAGGCGGTTTGTGACCCGATCCAAGGTGATACTGCGCCCTGATACCAAGATCATCCGCGCGTTTTCCGCATCGCGCAAAAGATACCCGCGATCCGCGCGATAGGTCACTTCGCGGGTCTCGCTTCGCCGATCATGGATAAACAGACCCTGCAACTCACCTTCGGGTGAAATATCGCTGATGTAAATCGTGATGCCCGAGATCGGGGATTGGAACACGCCCGCGCGCAGCAACTGAGCGACCAGATCATTGCCCAAAATGTTTGATCTTTCGCGAAATTGTGCTTCGGCCTGTGGGGCCAAACCATTACTGAGGCCCGCAACCAAGAACGCCATAATCGCACCGAAATAGAAAACCGGCCGTAACAGGCGCAGCGGCGAGATGCCGGCGGTCTGCAAAATCACCAATTCACTATCGGTGATCAGGCGGTTGAACACATAAAGGGTCGCCACAAACCCCGCCACAGGCAGCACCATCATGATAATCGGCGGCAGCGCCAATGTGGTCAGTTCTAGGAAGGCCAAAATGGTTTGGCCGTCCGAGATCAATTGATCGAACAAATCAACCCCTTGGTTGATCCAATAGACGGACACCAAAATAAGCGCGAAGAAGCCAAAGAAACTGAGGCACATGAGCAAGATATAACGATCATATCGTGTCAAATTCGCAGCCTTTGTAAATTTGGCCCCATATCTTTGGGGTGCAAGCGGGCCTGATTGCCCACAAGTTCTTTTGGTTTTGGGGGTTTTTGGGGCTTAATGCAAGGCTTCCGCGCGACGGGCACGGGTTCGTGCAATCGTCCATCTGGTCAAGCCGCTGTTTGCGCCCTAGTGTTGCCGTTAAATGACGCATTCAACCAATGTGAGGATTTTCATGACCCGTCCATCCGCGACACAGTTTTGCGAAATTGATCTTGATGCGCTTAAAGGGCTATCGGGAAAGATTGCCTGTTTGGCCACGCCAGAGGGTGGTTTGGATGCAGCGGGGCGGCGGTTGAACCGCCTGAGCAAAGGCGCAGTGGATCGGGCGCTTGGCAGCCCTGCATGGGAGGGATTAAACGCGGGCGATGTGATGGTCTTGGCCTATCCCGCGGGCATGTCAGCAGAGGCCGTGTTGCTCCTCAAAACAGAGCGCCGCGTCACCGCACAAGCGGCACGCCGCGCGGGCGCTAAATTGCGGGTCGCGGCGGGCAAATCAGAGTTGCATGTATGTGCGGGCAATTTCGCACGCAGCGCGGATTTGGCACTTGGGGTGGTCTTGCGGGGCTATGAATTTGGCGATCACAAATCCAAAACCCCGGAAAGCTATGGCAGCGTCACGCTCTATTGCAGCAAACCTGATGAGATTGCCGCGAAGGCCGCGCCGCTTTTGGCGGTGGCGGAAGGGGTGTTTTTCACCCGTGATCTGGTCAACGCCCCTGCCAATGTTCTGACGACCACCAGTTTTGCCGAACAGCTCAGCGATTTGGCCGCGCTCGGCGTCAAGGTTGAGGTTCTTGATGAACCCGCGCTCGAAAAATTGGGAATGCGCGCCCTTTTGGGGGTTGGGCAAGGCTCGGAAAGCCCGTCCAAGGTTGTGGTGATGGAATGGATGGGCGCAGGTGATGCGCAGCCCTTTGCCCTCGTGGGCAAGGGGGTTGTGTTTGACACAGGCGGCATCAGCCTAAAACCCGCCGCAGGCATGGAAGATATGACCATGGATATGGGCGGCGCAGGTGTTGTTGCAGGGGTGATGAAAGGCCTTGCATTACGCAAGGCGCGCGCCAACGTGGTTGGTCTGGTTGGCTTGGTTGAAAACATGCCCGATGGTCGCGCGCAGCGTCCTGGCGATGTTGTGGTCTCAATGAAAGGGGACACAATCGAGGTTATCAATACCGATGCCGAAGGGCGCCTCGTTCTGGCGGATGTGCTGTGGTATGCCCAAGAACGCTTTGCCCCACGCGCGATGATAAATTTGGCCACGCTGACAGGCGCAATTATCATTGGTCTGGGCCATGACAATGCAGGCGTTTTTGCAAATGATGATGCGCTTTGCGCAGCCTTCCTAAAGGCCGCGAAAGCCGAAGATGAAGGCGCATGGCCGATGCCATTGGATGACAGCTATGATGACCTGATCAAAAGCCGCATAGCCGATATTAAAAACACAGGCGGGCGGCCTGCGGGCTCGATCACAGCGGCCAAATTCCTGCAGCGTTTTGTCAAGAAAGGCATGCCTTGGATTCACCTCGATATTGCGGGCGTTGCTTCGATTGCAAAGGACAGCAAATACGCCCCTGCAGGGGCAACAGGTTGGGGCGTTTTGGCACTGGATCGGTTGATCCAAGATATGTTTGACGAAGGCTGATGTCCGAACTGTGGTTCTACCATTTGACCCGCTCGCGGCTTGAGCAAGTTTTGCCCATGCTGATTGAGCGCGCTTTGGCGCAAGGGTGGCGCGTGGCCTTGCGCGCGCCCGATGCGCAAAGCGTGGCGCGGATGGATGACCTTTTGTGGGCCGCGCATCCGCCCGAGCGTTTTCTGCCCCACGGGGTTGAGGGCGGGGCGGATGCCGAGCTTCAACCCATTCTCATTGGCACAGGCGATCTGCGCGCCAATCGCCCCGATTATCTGGTGGCGATCGGCGGGGCCACGATCACACCTGAGGACTGCGCAGGCCTGACCCGCGCTGTTTTGGTTTTTGACGGCCAAGATGAGGCATCCGTCATTCATGCGCGCAACCATTGGCGCAGTTTTGCCGAGGCGGGCCTGCGTCTTCAATATTGGTCGCAGGCCTCAGGTGCGTGGAAAATGGAAAGCGAACATCCACAACCTTCGACAAAAGATTGATGTTTCGATGAAAAACCAAATTGCTTTGACGAATTATTAGGACTCCATCCTCTAGAATCCTCGTCACCTTGGGCCATGATTGCGCGCCCATCAGTCGTTGAGGAGAGCGTCTGGCCCATGGTTGCCTATGAATTTGATCAACATCTGCCCGAATTCAATTTGGTCGGGGACGACCTAAGCCTATTGGCCAATGTGGGCACGCTTATTGTGCCCGAGATTGATGCCGTTCTCTCGGAATTCTACGCCCATGCCTTGAACGATGCCGATTTGGCCAAATATTTCAAAACAGAGGCTTCGGTTGATCATGCGCGCATCGCGCCAAAGGCGCATTGGATCAATCTGTTTTCTGGGCGTTTTGATGTGGATTATTTCGCCTCGGTGCGGCGCGTGGGGGCGATCCATGCCAAGATTGATCTGCCCCTTTTTGCCTATGTTTCCACCTATTTCAAGGCAACGGGACGGTTGCTTGAGGCGCTGACGCACAAGGCGCAAGTGCCGCCAAAACGGTTTCGGGTCGCCCGCAGCGCAATCTTCCGCCTTTCGGCCACGCCCATGCCGCGGGTCAGCGCGACAAAGAGCGGCGCCAAACCGATGGGATCAATAATGACAAAAAGCGCCACAAAAACGGGGATGAGGGTTGCGAATTCCATGCCCTATCCCTGACCTTTGAGGGGGCAAAGGTCAAATGAAATCGGGGGAGGGGGCTATTCTTGCAACGCCGCGTCAAGCCGCGCCTGTGCTGCGACCCAAAGCGCCTCAGCGCGCGCTAAACCTTCTTCGACTTCAGTGAACTTCGCCTGCCATTGCGCCAATTCAGATGCTGTGGCTGCCTCATAGAGCGCAGGATCAGCCAGTTTTACCGAGAGTTTCTCATGAATCTCCATAATCTTTTCGACCCGCGCTTCGGCACGGCGCAATTCGGCGCGTATCTCTTTGATTTCATCATGGCTTGGGCGGGGCGCAGTTGGAGCGGGCTTGTCTTTGCTGGGTTTGTCTGGCCGCGCCCCCAAGAGGGTGGCGCGATAACTGTCCAAATCGCCCTCATAGGGGGCAACCCGCCCGTTTGCGACCAGCAACAACCGATCGGCCACTAGCCCCAAAAGGTGCATATCATGGCTGACCAAGATCACCGCCCCCGAATAGGCCGAAAGCGCCTCGACCAAGGCCTCGCGGCTTTCGATATCCAGGTGGTTGGTCGGCTCGTCCAAGATGAGCATATGCGGCGCGTCCAAAGTCGCGAGCAACAAGGATAAGCGCGCCTTTTGCCCGCCCGATAATTGGCCAACTTTGGTTTCGGCCTGCGCCGCCGCCAGACCAAACCCCGCAAGTCGTGCGCGGTGGCGCGTTGGCGCCTCCTCGGGGCGCGCGCGTCGCAGGTGGTCAAGCGGGGTTTCGTCCAAATTCAATTCGTCAACCTGATGCTGCGCGAAATACCCGACCCGCAACTTGGAGGAGGCGGTGACACTGCCTGCCATTGCCGCCAATTTGCCTGCAATCAATTTGGACAGGGTCGATTTGCCCTCGCCGTTGCGCCCAAGCAGAGCGATGCGATCATCTTGGTCAATGCGCAAATCCAGCTTTGACAGCACTGCACGCCCCTCATAGCCAACACTTGCCCCGTCCAGCCGCAAAATAGGCGGCGAGAGCGTCTCAGGTTCGGGGAAGGTGAAGACGGTGCGGGCCGCGTCTTCGGGCGCGCGGATGGGTTCCATCCGTTCCAGCATCTTAAGCCGCGCCTGTGCCTGCTTTGCTTTCGAGGCTTTGGCGCGGAAGCGATCCACGAAACTCTGCAAATGCGCGCGCCGCGCCTCTTGTTTTTTGGCTTCTGCCGATTGCAGCGCCCGCTGCGCCGTGCGGGTTTTGATGAAATCATCATAGCCGCCCGTGTAAAGGGTCAATTTTTGATCGCTTACATGCAAGATATGCCCCACCGCGCGATTGAGCAGTCCGCGATCATGGCTGATGACAAGGACAGTGTGCGGATATTTGGCCAGATAGGCCTCAAGCCAGAGCGCCCCCTCAAGATCGAGATAGTTGGTGGGTTCGTCCAAGAGCAGGAAATCAGGTTGTGAGAACAGAACGGCGGCCAAGGCCACGCGCATCCGCCACCCGCCCGAAAAATCGGAACAGGGGCGGGCGGTTTCCGCATCGGTAAAGCCCAAACCCCGCAGGATCGTGGCGGCGCGCGCCTCGGCCGACCAAGCATCAATATCGGCAAGCCGTGTTTGCACCTCGGCCATGCGTTCGCCCTTTGCGGTTTCCGCCTCGGCCATGAGGGCGGCGCGCTCTGTATCAGCGGCCAAGACAGTGTTGAGCAGCGACACCGCGCTGCCAGGCACTTCTTGGCTGACGCCGCCGATGCGCGCGCGCGCGGGGATCTCAATCCCCCCCCCATCAAGCGATAATTCCCCCTTGATCAGGCGAAACAGCGTGGTCTTGCCCGCGCCATTGCGCCCGACAATGCCCACCTTATGCCCCGTGGGGATGGTCGCGCTGGCCCCATCAAACAGGGGACGACCCGCCATAGAAAAAGAGAGATCAGATATGCGCAACATGCGCGGCTCATGCACGGCTTGGCGCGTGCTGTCAATCGCGGCTTCCCTATTCTGATCCCTCATGTTATGGCCGCGCCAAATTCACCTTCACATGGAGAGATCAATGGCCGTGCAACGCACATTTTCCATCATTAAACCCGATGCAACCAAGCGTAACTTGACGGGTGCAATCAACGCAAAGATCGAAGCAGCGGGCCTGCGCATCATCGCGCAAAAGCGCATTCACCTGACCCCCGCGCAGGCAGGCGTGTTCTATGCCGTGCATAAAGAGCGCCCTTTCTACGGCGAGCTGTGCGAATTCATGGCGTCTGAGCCCGTTGTCGTGCAGGTTCTGGAAGGCGAAAACGCGATTGCGAAATATCGCGAAGTCATGGGCGCCACTGATCCTGCCGAAGCGGCAGACGGCACAATCCGCAAAGATTTCGCGCTGTCTAAGGGCGAAAACTCCGTTCACGGGTCAGATGCCCCTGAAACTGCCGCGGAAGAGATTGCCTATTTCTTTGCAGGCTTGGAATTGGTCGGCTAAGCCGATCACCATAGTCCCTGAATGAGGGCCGCATAGCCAATCGGCTGTGCGGCTTTTATTTTGCGCGCAAGCCGAGAATATCCATTTGGCGTTCAAATTCGCTGCGGTCTGGATCGTGGTGGTCATTGCAAATCTGATCAAAACGGCGTTGATGATTCCCATCACGCAGCGCGATCAATTGTGGCAATTTTGCCCTAAAAATCCCTGTCGCCATGCTTTCACTATGCTTCCAGAAATCAACGGCGGGCAAGCGCTCGCGGGCGGGGTGCCTGTAAGATATTGTTATATTTGGGTAATTGGCTCCGGCGGTAGGGATCGAACCTACGACCAATTGATTAACAGTCAACTGCTCTACCGCTGAGCTACGCCGGAACACGTTGGGCCGTATAGCAAGACGATTTTTGCGCGTCCAGTGCTTTGGGGCGAAAAAATCGTTCTTTGGATCAAATTCTGGAAAAACCTGCCTCGGCGCTGAGGGGGCTGTCTGGTTTTGCCTGATTTTCTTCAATCAATCCAATGAGATGCGCCAAAATGTTGCGCTCAGCCATCGGGTGTAGCAGGGGCTGAAGATCGGGGTAGATTTCCGCGCGCAGGCTGTTGAGACTGCGCGGGGTTGCTGTGAGGGCTGAAAGAATCTGGCCATGTCGCATCGCGCGATGGGCGCGCAACTCGGCACAGCGCGCGCGGGGGCTCTCAATCGCGGCCCCATGGGCGGGCAAAAGCCGCTTTGGCCCGCGCGCCTCGATCGCGGCGAGCGAGGTCAAATAGGCCCCCAAATGACCATCAGGCGGGGAAATCAAGGTGCTTGACCAATCCATGACGACATCGCCGCAAAATTCGACATCTTGCCATGCGACATTCATATGATTGCCCATATGGCCGGGGCTGTGATGGGCAGTGATGCGCCAGTCTTCTGTCTCGATCACGGCCCCATCGGGCAGGGCAATGTCGGGGATGAAGCCGTGATCGACCCCCTCGCCACCGCCCAGATCAGGCAGTGTGCTGCGCCCCATATCCCATGGGCCTGCCGCCAAAATGGGCGCCTGTGTCGCCGCGGCCAAGGGGCCGGCGAGGGCGCTGTGATCTAAATGCGCATGGGTGACAAAAATATGGGTGATCCGCCCGCCCTGCGGCACGGCTGCGAGGATCGCGGCCAGATGCTGATCTGATGCGGGCCCGGGGTCAATCACGGCGATAGAGGTTTCCCCCAGCATATAGGTCAATGTGCCCTCTGCCGTCATGGGCGAAGGGTTTGGGGCGCAGATGCTGCGCAAAAGTGAGCCATGCTCGGTCATCATCGGGCGTGTTTTTCCTTTGGCGCTTTGCGCGGGCCGCGGCTATAGATGGCCTATGTTTACGCGATTGATCAAGAAAATGCTGCCACGCAGCCTTTATGGGCGGGCTGCGCTGATCATGCTTGTGCCGATTTTGACGATCCAGCTTGTGGTTTCTGCGGCGTTTTTGCAGCGCCATTTTGACGGGGTGACGCGCCAGATGATGGAGGGGTTGGCGGTTGAGCTGCGCTTTATCATCCAAGAGATTGAGCGCGGTGGGATTTGGGCAGGTCGCAGTGTGGCCGCCCCGCTTGAGATCAGCCTTTTTGAGGGTGGGGGCAAGCCATTTGAGGGCGACGGACTGGAGGCGCGCGCCTTTTATGACCTATCGGGGCGCGGTGTGATTGAGGTTTTGCGCCGTGCGGTGCCTGAGGTGACATGGATTGATCTGATCACCGATGATCGCAAAGTGATGATCGGGCTGCGTCTTGCCGATGGCGCGCGCGTGGATGCCGAGATTGCACGGCGGCGTGTATCGGCCTCGAACCCGCATCAATTGTTGGTCTTGATGGTGTTTACGGGCATTTTGATGACCACTGTGGCGTTTCTCTTTCTGCGCAACCAACTGCGCCCCATTCGCCGCTTGGCGCGGGCGGCTGAGGATTTCGGCAAAGGCCGTATCGTGGATTACAGCCCCGCAGGGGCATTGGAGGTGCGCAGTGCGGGCCGCGCCTTCCTCGATATGCGCAATCGTATCGAAAACCAGATCGAGCAGCGCACCATGATGCTCTCAGGTGTCAGTCACGATTTGCGCACCCCGCTGACGCGGATGAAATTGGGTCTCAGTGTCATGGAGGAAAGCGAAGATGTGACGGCCCTGCGCCGTGATGTCGAGGAGATGGAAACCCTGCTCGAGGCGTTTCTTGATTTCGCCCGAGGCGATGCATTGGATGATTTGGCGGAATTGGATATTGATAAATTCCTGCGCGAGATTGTCTCGGATGCCACGCGGTCAGGGGCGCAGATCAGCTTTGCCCATTCTTCGAACAGTGGGATGCTTCAGGATTATACGGCCACATTCCGACCTGCGGCGCTGCGTCGTGCGCTTGGCAATTTGATTTCAAACGCGCAGCGATATGGCAGCGAGGCGCGTGTGACCTTGTCGCTTACGCCGCGTCAATGGCGCATTTCTGTGGAAGATGACGGGCCAGGCATCCCCGCAGATCAGCGCGAGGAGGCGATGCGCCCCTTCGTGCGGTTGGATGTGGCGCGAAACCAAAATCGCGGCTCGGGCGTTGGATTGGGTTTGGCGATTGCGCAAGATATCGCACGGCGGCATGGCGGGCGGCTGACTTTGGGGCAAAGCGCCGATCTGGGCGGATTAAAGGCAGACATTATTCTGCCGCGATAGCCGTGCTGGGGGGGAAATGGTAGGCCCGGCAGGACTTGAACCCGCAACCAAAGCGTTATGAGCGCTCTGCTCTAACCAATTGAGCTACAGGCCCCCGTAGGGCTTGGGTTACTGCGCCAATGCGAGGGGGTCAAGTATTGGATCACTCGCTTATGGACGAAGGCGGCGAAGATCGGTATCAGGGCGGAAAATCACGCCCCCTGAGGAAAGGCCCGATCAATGCCCGCAGATGCGCAAGCGCCCAAAAACAGTCTCACCTATGCCCAAGCGGGTGTTGATATTGATGCGGGCAATGCGCTTGTTGATCGGATCAAACCTGCCGCTGCCGCAACTGCGCGGGCGGGGACGATGTCTGGACTGGGCGGTTTTGGGGCTTTGTTTGATCTCAAGGCCGCAGGATATCATGACCCGATTTTGGTCGCCGCCACCGATGGGGTTGGCACCAAGCTGCGCATCGCGATTGATACGGACGCGGTGGACACCATCGGCATTGATCTGGTGGCGATGTGCGTGAATGATCTGGTCTGCCAAGGGGCGGAGCCTTTGTTCTTCCTTGACTATTTTGCCTCGGGCAAATTGGCGGTGGATCAGGCTGCGCGGATCATCGAAGGGATTGCCGAGGGCTGTGCGCAATCGGGCTGTGCTTTGGTTGGGGGGGAAACCGCCGAAATGCCTGGTATGTATGACGCAGGCGATTTCGACCTTGCGGGCTTTGCCGTTGGCGCGATGGAGCGTGGCGCAAGCCTGCCTGCCAATGTCACGGCGGGCGATGTGATCCTTGGCTTGGCCTCCGATGGGGTGCATTCAAACGGCTATTCTTTGGTGCGCCGCATTGTTGATGTGTCGGGTCTGTCATGGTCTGACCCCGCGCCCTTCGCCCCTGAGACAAGCCTTGGCGCCGCGCTTTTGGTACCAACACGGCTGTATGTGGAGCCTATTCTTGAGGCGATCCGCGCAGGCGGGGTGCATGGGTTGGCCCATATCACGGGCGGTGGTTTGACCGAGAACCTGCCCCGTGTCCTGCCTCAGGGGCTTGGCGCGCGGATTGACTTGGGCGCTTGGGGTCTGCCACCCGTGTTCCAGTGGTTGGCCGAAACAGGCGGGATAGAGACGCGCGAGATGCTCAAGACCTTTAACGCAGGGATTGGGATGTGCGTGGTAGTCGATGCGGCTGAGGCCGATGCCATTGCGCGGCTCTTGGTGGCTGCGGGTGAAACCGTGACACGGCTTGGCGTGGTTGAGGCGGGCTCTGGCGTGACCTATGAGGGCGCGCTTTCGTGAAACGGGTCGCTATCCTGATTTCAGGGGGCGGTTCCAATATGGTGGAACTGCTCAAGTCAATGACGGGGGATCACCCTGCGCGGGCCTGTGTGGTTTTGTCGAATATCCCTGATGCGGGCGGTCTGGCCAAGGCAGAGGCTGCAGGCGTGCCAACAGTGGTGGTGGATCACAAACCTTTTGGGGCTGATCGCGCGGCCTTTGAGGCTGAGATGGCCAAGGCGCTTGACCAATATCAGCCTGATATCATCGCGCTTGCGGGTTTTATGCGGGTTTTGACGGCTGAATTTGTGGCCCGCTATCAGGGGCGGATGCTGAATATTCATCCCTCGCTATTGCCCAAATATCGCGGCCTGCATACCCATGCCCGCGCGATTGAGGCAGGGGATGACATCGCAGGCTGTACAGTGCATGAGGTGACCGCGGATTTGGATGATGGCCCGATCTTGGGGCAGGCACGCGTCCCAGTGGTGGCGGGGGATGCGCCCGAAACCTTGGCCGCGCGGGTTTTGGTGCAGGAGCATCGCCTTTACCCTGCCGTATTACGCCGCTTTGCTGCGGGGGATCGCCGCCCGCTGATCTTTGAGGATGCTGAGCCCTGATCTAGAGGGGGGCTTTCCTTTTCCTGCGTCTTTTCGTAAACCCGTGTATCGCGGAAAAATTGAAGAAGTAACGCCCTTGCCGAAGACGCTGACAACCACATCCGAATTGGCCGAATTTTGCGAGGCCGCCGCACTGCACCCTTATGTGACCGTTGACACCGAATTCCTGCGCGAGCGCACCTATTACGCGCAGCTGTGTCTTGTTCAATTGGCGATGCCGGGCACGGATGACAGTGGCGCGGTTTTGGTTGACCCGCTGGCCGAAGGCATGTCGCTTGAGCCGCTTTATGAGCTGTTCCGCAATCCTGATGTGGTCAAGGTGTTCCATGCTGCGCGGCAGGATCTCGAGATCTTTCATGTCGAGGGCGGGCTCGTGCCTGCGCCACTCTTTGATACGCAAGTGGCCGCAATGGTCTGCGGATTTGGCGATCAAGTGGGATATGAAACTTTGGTGCGCAAAATTGCCAAGGCCGCGCTTGATAAATCCTCACGCTTTACCGATTGGTCGCGGCGTCCTCTATCGGATGCGCAAAAAACCTATGCCTTGGCCGATGTCACGCATCTGCGCCAGATTTATGAATATCTGTCCGCGCAACTGGCCCGATCTGGGCGCAGTGCATGGATGGAGGAAGAATTGGCGCAGCTGACCAATGCGGACAGCTATATCGTAAATCCAGATCACGCGTGGATGCGGATCAAAATGCGCTCAAGCTCGGGAAGGCTTTTGGCGGTTGTGCGCGAATTGGCCACATTCCGCGAGGCCTATGCGCAGGAACGTAACATCCCGCGCTCGCGCGTCTTCAAGGATGATGCCTTGATGGAATTGGCCTCGACCAAGCCGCGCTCTTTGGCGGATTTGTCGAAATCGCGCCTATTGCTGCGCGAGGCGCGGCGGGGCGATATTGCGGAAGGTATTATTGCGGCGGTCAATCGCGGCATGGACACGCCGCCCGAAAAATTCCCCAAATTGCCAAATGGGCCAGATCGCAGCGACCTTAACCCTGCCTTGGCGGATTTGCTGCGTGTCTTGCTCAAGGCCAAGGCCGATGAGGCGGGCGTTGCACAAAAGCTGATCGCGTCCAGCGCGGATTTGGACAATATCGCTTCTGGCCATTTGGATGGCCTGTGGTGCAAAGGTTGGCGCGGCAAGGTCTTTGGCGAGGATGCATTGCGCCTTGTTCAAGGCGATGTGGGCCTTGGTGTCAAAGGCAGCAAAGTGGTTTTGTTCGAACTTTAACGCGACACTGTGCGGCGATTATTGGCCCCTTGCACGCTGATCCGTGTGACACCGCGCAGTTCATTCGCGCTGCGGAACGTGCCGACCAGAATTTCGCGAGTGCGCGGCGCACCTTCTGCCGTGTCATCCCGCGGGGGAACCACGCGGAATTCGAACAGCATTAGCCCGTCCTCATTGGAAATCTCGACCAGTTCGGCCTCCCAATAGCCTTGACGTTCTGCGCGTCCTACGGCGCGGATGATGGCGCCGCCGTCAACCTGATCCGCTTCAAGCGAGATGACATCTGCGACAAGCGGGCGTGGATCGACAAATTCCTCGACCTGCACAACCTCAATCCGTTGCTCTTGGCGGTCATTTCCGAACCAGTTGAAGGGGTTCAGCCGCGTGGAACAGCCCGTAAGCCCCAAGATCATCGCAGCAAAAATGGCAGTGCGCAGCATATTGGCCCCTCTTGGCAAAGCATCACCCTTTGAGTGCTACCCTATCAGGGCGGTTTTGAAAAGCGCCTCTGGACGAATGGGGGGCTGCGCTTTAGGTCAGGGGGAGGTGACAAAAGGATGAGGGCAGAATGGCCAGCGAACGCTTTGAGGAAATCGCAGACACATTCGAATTTCTGGACGATTGGGAAGACCGCTATCGCCATGTGATCGAATTGGGCAAAGCGATGGAGCCCTTACCCGAGGCGATGCGCGTTCCCGCCACCAAGGTGGATGGTTGCGCCTCGCAGGTCTGGATCATGCCGCGGATCGAAGGGCAGGGGCCAGAGGCGCGGTTCGACTTTCAAGGTGAAAGTGACGCGATGATTGTCCGCGGCTTGATTGCGGTTTTGCACGCGCTTTATGCGG
Organism: Roseobacter sp. HKCCD7870; assembly: GCF_037830315.1. NCBI lineage: Bacteria > Pseudomonadati > Pseudomonadota > Alphaproteobacteria > Rhodobacterales > Roseobacteraceae > Roseobacter > Roseobacter sp. HKCCD7870. The sequence goes on from NZ_JBBLYO010000001.1 coordinate 120,184, forward strand.
GCCTGAGCATTGCCGAGGTTCTGGCGGTTGATCCACGGGCAGAATTGGCGCGGTTGGGGTTGAATGACCACCTCTCCGCGCAGCGCTCAAACGGGTTGCGGGCCATGGTCGAACGCATCCACCTATTGGCGGCAAAAGCGCGGGGTTAATCCCCCCATTTTTTCAGGGCCGTTTCAAGATCACCATAGCCCGTAAAGCGGCGTTCAAAAGCAAGGCCAAGAAAATCGGCACAGGCCTTGGCTTTTTCGGTTAGGGCGGCGTCATCTGTCTGCGCCTGATAAACCAGCTTTTCGTAATTGCCAAAGTAGATATCCCGCAATTCGGGGTGTTTATCGAGGCCAAGAGGGCGGGTGACAAAAGCGTCAAACTGACGGGTAAGGAAATCCGTCAGGTAAAAGGCAGTGACCTCGCCCAAGTCTTCAAAGCGGGCATTGCCCTCGAAAAAGCTGTAGCAATGTGGGCCTTCGAGCATTTCAACGCCAAGCGCGGCGCAGCGCGCGGCCAAAGCCCCGCCTGTGCCGCAATCGGCATAAAGCACATAGATACTGTCGTAATCCCCACGCACCCGCGTGACCGCAGCTTCAACCGCGTCAGGGATCAATTCGGGGCGATTGTGCAGAATGGCGGGCAGGCATTGCAGGTCGAGATGGTCAAACCCATTGGCCGCCTTGATCGCCAAAACCTCATGCGCCAAAGCCCCGCAGGCCAAAAGCAAAACCCGCCCCCTGCCAGATGCTGAAACGCCGCTATCGCGTAACGTGTCGTCATCTGGCAGATGCAGGGCGGGATTTGTCATAATCGCTTAATGCGCGGCCATTTGGTTGTGTTTGCGCAGAACGAACTCCTTGGCGGTTTCCACGGCCACGGCCGCGTCACGGCAATAAGCGTCTGCGCCAATCGCGCGGCCAAATTCTTCGTTCAAAGGTGCGCCACCGACCAACACGATGTAATCATCGCGGATGCCTTGCTCTTTCATCGTGTCGATCACGACCTTCATATAGGGCATGGTCGTTGTCAAAAGTGCGGACATCCCCAGAATGTCGGGGGTCTCTTTTTCCAAGGCTTCAAGATAGGCTTCGACCGCGTTGTTGATGCCAAGGTCAACCACTTCAAAACCTGCGCCTTCCATCATCATGGTGACGAGGTTCTTGCCGATATCATGGATATCGCCCTTTACCGTGCCAATCACCATTTTGCCGATACGGGGGGCGCCTGTTTCCGCCAAAAGCGGCTTAAGGATGGCCATGCCACCTTTCATCGCGTTTGCGGCCATCAGAACCTCGGGCACAAACAAAATGCCGTCACGGAAATCGTGACCCACAATGGTCATACCACCCACCAAGGCCTTGGTCAGGATGTCGTAGGGGGCCCATCCGCGCTCAAGTAGAATGTTAACCGCCTCTTCGATTTCTTCTTTTAGACCATCGTAGAGGTCATCGAACATTTGTTGGACAAGTTCGTCATTGTCCAGTTCTGAGAGGATGATTTCATCATTTTCGTCAGACATCTCAAGCGTCTCCTGAAGCGGCACTTAGCCGATAGCGTTTGAACGATTACGTAAGCTCTTCGCGCCACCAGACGCGCAAATTTACGACATCACGACCGCCGCAGGCGACCTTTGCCCATGCGATTGCATACCAAATTAGCTGCGGCGGCGGCCTGTGCGCTCGCGGCGCTGCGGGCCATTGCCATCCGTGCCATCCGATCCTGAGGAAAAGCCGCCCAATGCTTCGGCGATCTGTTCAAGGCTTGGAACCGCGCCGCGCGGGGTCTCTTCCAGCGCCTTGCGCATTGCCGCAAGATGGACAGGTTGGGTGCCGCAACAGCCCCCGATGATCTTGGCCCCTGCATCGCGGGCCAGAACCGCGTAACGGGCCATCAACTCTGGGGTGCCATCGTAATGGATATGGCCATCAACGTATTTGGGGATGCCTGCATTGCCCTTGGCAATCACGGGGCGCTCGTTGCCCGAGGCACGAAAGCCCAGAACCGTGCGCATCAAATCCGAGGCCCCAACACCGCAATTTGCACCATAGGCCAAAGGTTTGTGATCCAGTTTCTCAACCAAATCCGACATCGCGGCGGAGGTGACACCCATCATCGTGCGCCCTGCCGTGTCAAAGCTCATGGTGCCGCACCATGGCATACCTGCTAGTTTGCAAGCTTCGGCTGCGGCGGCGTATTCTTCGGGGGCTGAGATCGTCTCAACCCAACATACATCCGCACCGCCTGCCTTAAGCCCTTCGGCCTGTTCATGGAACATCTCCACGGCGGCCTCGTGGGTCAAAGGCCCCATTGGCACCATGATCTCACCCGTTGGCCCCATGGACCCTGCAACGACCACCTCGCGGCCAGAGGCATCAGCGACTTCGCGGCCAATCTCTGCGGCAATTCGATTTAGGTCAAACGCGCGATCTTGGGCATCATGCAATTTCAGCCGTGCGCGCGTGCCACCAAAGGAATTGGTCAAGAAGATATCGGAATCCGCATTGACGGCCCCGCGATAGAGTTCGGCAATGCGGTCAGGGTGATCTTCGTTCCACAATTCTGGCGCATCGCCCGATTGCAGCCCCATGTTAAAGAGGGTCGTGCCCGTTGCGCCATCGGCCATCAGCCAATCGCGGGTTTCCAAAAGGGACTGCAAACGGTTCGACATAATAAAATTCCTTGTGTCACATCAGCTGCGACATGGCCCCTCTGGGGCTATGATGCAAGCCCGAAAATCCACATGATCTTTATGAAAAATCTGCGAGGTCAAAAAAGAAACACCCCGCGCAACAGATGCACGGGGTGCGCAGAACTGGGGCAGGGGTGGTGATTAATTCTCGTTCACCAATTGGGTCTTGGCCTTGATCAAGAGCGCGTCAAATTTTGCGCGCAGCTCATCTTCCGAAACTTTATCGCCCAAATCCGCCTTCAGCTTGCCGATGACATCCTCGTGGCCTGCTTCTTCGAAATCAGCGCGGATCACCTCTTTTGCATAGGCCTCGGCCTCATCGCCCGTTTTGCCCAAGATTTCGGCGGCCCATAGGCCCACCAGTTTATTGCGGCGCGCTTCAAGCTTGAACTTCATTTCTTCATCATGCGCGAATTTTGCTTCGAACGCGTGTTCACGGTCGTCAAATGTGCTCATTAATCTGTCTCCTTGGGCGGTGAGCTTGCGGTTTATCCCTGTGATAGCCTTAGCAGGGTTTTGGCCGCAAGCGGTGATTGGCAATCCAACTTGCGACACAGCGCGCTTTGGTCTATTGCGCGGACAATAGAGAGCGGGGCGCAGCATTGGTTTGGGCCAGATGCGGCGTTGCAGCATGCCCCCGATCTCAGACCACCACCTGCCTCCCGCAGATCAGGGATTGGAGACATCATGGCACGGCGCAAAAAAATCTACGAAGGCAAGGCGAAAATCCTATATGAAGGCCCCGAGCCAGGCACATTGGTGCAATATTTCAAGGATGACGCGACCGCCTTTAATGCGGAAAAGCGCGCCACGATTGACGGCAAAGGCGTGTTGAACAATCGTCTGTCCGAATTTTTCATGTCAGGTTTGAATGCAATTGGCGTTCCAACCCATTTCATTCGCCGCCTGAATATGCGCGAACAGCTGATCCGCAGCGTTGAGATCATCCCGCTTGAGGTGGTGATCCGCAATGTCGCCGCGGGTTCGATTTCCAAGCGATTGGGGATTGAGGAGGGCACAGCCCTGCCGCGCCCGATTGTTGAATTTTACTACAAGGATGACGCGCTGGGTGATCCTTTGGTGGCTGAAGAACATGTCATTGCCTTTGGCTGGGCCAGTCAGCAAGATTTGGACGATATGGTCGCCTTGGGCTTGAGGGTGAATGATTTCCTGTCTGGTCTGATGATGGGTGTCGGCATCAAATTGGTGGATTTCAAAATCGAAATTGGCCGCATTTGGGAGGGCGATTATATGCGCCTGATCGTGGCCGATGAAATCAGCCCCGATAGCTGCCGCCTGTGGGATATGAAAACGGGCCAGAAGTTGGACAAAGACGTCTTCCGCCGTGATTTGGGCGATTTGGCAGATGCCTATACCGAGGTGGCCAAGCGCCTTGGCGTTTTGCCTGATCAGGGCACGGTGTCAGGCCCGACATTGGTGAATTAAGCGAAGCCCCGCTTCGCAGATAGAACGTAGACAGAAAGGCAAAAGTAATGCGCGCAACCGTGACCGTGATGTTGAAGCAGGGGGTTCTTGATCCACAAGGCGAGGCGGTGCGCCATGCGCTGGGCGCTTTGGGCTTTGAGGGTGTTTCGGGTGTGCGTCAGGGTAAAGTGATCGAACTTGATCTGGCCGATGGCACAACCGAAGACCAAATCCGCGAGATGTGCGAAAAGCTTTTGGCCAATACTGTGATCGAAAGCTACCAAATCGCGATCAGCTAAAGGGGTCTGTCGATGCGTGCTGCCATCCTGCGTGAATATAACAAAGACCTGTCGATTGAGACTGTGTCAGACCCTGAATGCCCCGAAGACGGGGTGATCCTCAAAGTTCTGGCTTGTGGCGTTTGTCGCTCTGACTGGCATGGTTGGGTGGGGGAACACCCACGCATCAAACCCGGTCAAATCGGCGGGCATGAATATTGTGGCGAAGTGATCGAAGCAGGACCGCGCGCCACCTATAAAAAGGGGGATTGTTTGGTTGCCCCCTTTATTCTCTCCTGCGGCTCTTGCCCGACCTGTCAATCTGGCGCGGGTCATACCTGCCCTAATCAACGCTTGCCGGGCTTTACTGAGCCGGGCGCCTTTGCCGAATATGTCGCCGTTCCCTTTGATCATAATCTTGCGCGCTTGCCCGAAACTCTGTCACCGACTGTTGCGGCGGGGCTAGGGTGTCGTGTGACCACATCATGGCACGCGCTAACAGGGCGCGCGGCCGTGCAGGCGGGGGAATGGGTCGCGGTGCATGGCACGGGCGGCATTGGCCTTTCCGCCGCGATTTTGGCCAAGGCGCTTGGGGCTTTTGTGGTTGTCGTAGATGTCGTGCAGGAAAAGATCGACCATGCCCTGTCTTTGGGCATTGATGCAGGGGTGAACGCCCGTGATGGCGATGTCGCAGCCAAGATCATCGAAATCACCAAGGGCGGCGCGCATGTCAGCATCGAGGCACTCGGGATCGAGGCCACGGTTGCAGGCTCTATTGGATGTTTGCGCCCCTTGGGGCGTCATGTGCAGGTAGGCATGCCCGTTGGGCATACGGCCCAGATGCAGATTGATATGAACACGGTCTATATGCGCAATCTGGCCCTTTACGGAACGCGCGGCATGCCCTCTTGGCGGTATCCAAGCCTGTTGGGTCTGATCGAGGCGGGGCGGGTGGATATGTCCCCCCTGATTGCGCGGGAAATCCCGCTTTCGCAAACAGGGGCTGAGCTTGCCGCATTCAATGGCCCAACACCGCCCGGTGTGGCGGTCATCACTGATTTTACGTCCTGACGAAAGGAACCCCCAAAGATGAAAGCCGCCGTTCTTGTGTTTCCCGGATCGAATTGTGACCGCGATCTGAAGCGCGCCTTTGAACAGGCGGGCTTTTCCGTGGATATGGTTTGGCACAAGGACACCAAACTGCCCGAAGGGGTGGATTTGGTCGGTGTTCCGGGTGGGTTTTCTTATGGCGATTATTTGCGTTGCGGCGCGATTGCCGCGCAATCGCCCATTTCAGGCGCGTTAAAATCCCATGCGGATCGGGGCGGGTATGTGTTTGGGGTTTGCAACGGGTTCCAAATTTTGACGGAAACCAAATTGCTGCCCGGTGCGCTGCTGCAAAATATGTCGACCCGCTATATTTGCAAAACGGTTGGGTTGCGCGTGGAAAACACGCAAAGCGCCTTTACCACCGCCTATGAACAGGGCGCTGTGATCGAGGTGCCAATCGCGCATCATGAGGGAAATTATCACGCCGATTCAGAGACGCTTGCGCGCTTGAACGGCGAGGGTCGGGTGGCATTTCGCTATGTCGAAAACCCCAATGGCGCGGTCGAGGATATTGCAGGCATCCTATCAGAAAACCGCCGCGTTTTGGGAATGATGCCGCATCCCGAGCGCGCCTGCGAGCCATTGCATGGTGGCACGGATGGTGCGGGCGTTTTTGCTGGTTTGGCACAGGCCTTGGTTGCGGCCTAGCGCGGCTCTGCCATCGGCAAGACATCGCGCAAGCGTGATCTAATCTTCTTGTCTGGCCTGCAGGGCGCGCGTAGGTTTGCGCCATGAGCCTAAACACACGCCCCACTCTTGAACCCCGCCGCTTGCGTGCCTTACCACGCCTGAGTGGCGTTTGGGTTTTACGCCTGTTCTTGGCGCTGTTCTTGGTGGGCTTTATCGTCACGATCTGGGCGACAAACCTGTTTTTGACCGAGCGCCTGACCGAAAGCACCCGCAACCGCGCAGAAATTCGATTGGCGCTCTATTCTGGCACGATCATGTCAGAGCTACAGCGCAGCTCTGTCGTGCCGCTGTTGTTATCGCGCGACCCTGTCCTCATCACCGCGTTGCGCGAGGGGGAATTTACGGCCACCTCACAACGCCTGATTTCTTATTTGGATGAAATCGGGGCGGCCTCTTTTGTGCTGCTGAGCCGCTCGGGCCGTGTTGTTGCTGCGACCGACCGCGCGCGGCTTGGGGAATTGCGCGCAAGCGAGCCCTTTTTTGTGCAAGCGGTGCGCAGCGCAGATACGGTCTTTACCTCAAACGAACCTGCCACTGGGCGGTATGACTTTACCTTTTCGCGCCATATCACTGATAACAATCAGCTTTTAGGCGTGATCATGGTAGAGGTGAACTTGGCCCGTGTGGTCGAACAATGGCGCGGGGCATCCGAGGCTGTGTTCATCACCCAAAGGTCAGGCGAGATCATTTTGGCAACCGAACCCCGTTGGCGTGGCTTGATTGAGGCGGATGCCTTGGTCCGCCAAGATGCCCCATCGGCCATTCGCCGCGCCATTGAGAATGCGGGCGATTGGGCCTTTGGCGAGGAGGGTTATGTGTTTGGTGATGACACGCTGCGCCTTGCCCAAAATATGCCCTTTCGTGGGTGGGAAATCGTGTCCTACACTGCCTATGCCTCGGTGCGTGAGCGGGTGAACGGGGTATTGGCCCTTTTGACAATGGGCTTTGCCCTTGTGCTTGCGGGCGCGTTTTACCTGTTGTCGCGCCGCGCGCGGTTGCAAACGGCCGTGTTTCAGCGCGAAAGTGCGGAATTGCGCCGCTTGAATGATCGCCTCAGCCGCGAGATTGCCGAGCGCGAAAAAGCGCAGCGCGATTTGGAGCAGGCCGAATTGTCGCTAGCGCAGAGCCAGAAATTGGCCGCTTTGGGGGAAATGTCCGCTGCTGTCAGCCATGAGTTGAACCAACCGCTTGCGGCCATGAAAACCTATCTGGCAGGGGCGAAATTGCTGTTGCAGCGCCGCCGCCCTGATGAGGCGATGTCCTCCTTTCAGCGCATTGACGATCTGATTGAACGTATGGGGGCGATCACGCGGCAGCTCAAATCCTATGCCCGCAAAGGCGGTGACAGTTTTGCCCCCGTTGATCTGCGCGATGCGATCACAGGCGCGATGACCATGATGGAGCCGCAAATGCGGCAGATGAAGGTGGAAATTGCACAAATCATCCCCAACCAGCCTGTGATGATCTTGGGCGATATCGTGCGGCTGGAACAGGTGATCATCAATCTGTTGCGCAACGCCCTTGATGCGATGAAAGGCCAAGAGACGCGGCGCATTGAAATCCTTTTGGCCGAAGGGGATGAGGCGGTTCTCTCGGTGCGTGACAACGGGGCAGGGATCGAAGATTTAGATCAACTCTTCGAGCCGTTTTACACCACCAAGAAGCCCGGTGAAGGGGTGGGGCTTGGCCTTGCGATTTCTTCGGGCATTGTCACTGATTTTGGGGGTCGCTTGCGCGCACGCAACAGCGAAACAGGCGGCGCGGTATTTGAAATCAGGCTGCCGCGTCATCAGATAAAGGGTGCCGCAGAATAGGCGGCGAAAGGATCGGGTTGGAATGAAAGTTGTGATTGTCGATGACGAGCAGGATATGCGCCAATCGATCAGCCAATGGTTGGCCCTTTCTGGCTTTGAAACCGAAACCTATGGCAGCGCGGAAGAGGCGCTCAAAGAGATCACATCCGATTTCGCGGGTATTGTTATCAGTGACATTCGTATGCCGGGCATGGATGGGATGGCGTTTCTTAAACGGCTGAATTCTATCGATCACAGCCTGCCTGTGATCATGATCACGGGCCATGGCGATGTGCCAATGGCGGTCGAGGCGATGCGCATCGGCGCTTTTGATTTTCTCGAAAAACCCTTCGATCCCGAAAAGATGAGCAGCCTTGCCAAACGCGCGATCCAAGCGCGGCGTTTGACCCTTGATAATCGCTCGCTCAGGCGAGAACTCAGCGATGGCACAGGGATTATGCGCCGCTTGGTGGGCACAAGCCCCGCGATGGAACGGCTGCGCGAGGATATTCTCGACCTTGGCCAAGCCGATGGTCATGTCCTGATCACGGGCGAGACGGGCACGGGCAAAACCCTTGTCGCCCATGCCCTGCACGCGGTCGGCCCCCGTGCGGGCAAACCCTTTGTCACCGTCACCTGTGGCGCGCAGGACGAGGCGCAGTTGCGCAGCCTGATCTTTGGCGCAGAAGAAAACGATCTGGCCCGCCCCGCCCTAGAGGCCGCACGCGGCGGCACATTGGTGCTTGAGGATGTCGAAACCCTCAGCGATGCGCTGCAGGCGCGGCTGCTGTCGGCTTTGGACGAGGCGCAAAGCGCGGGCCGCGATCTGCGCATCATTGCCATTTGTAACGGGGCCGAAGGGGCCGCGGGGTGTGAGGCGGCGCTCAGGCCCGATCTGTTTTTCCGCTTGGCCGCGATGCGCATCGCGCTGCCCCCCTTGCGGCAGCGGGGCGAAGATGTGCTGACACTGTTCGCACAATTCGCTGAAAATTACGCCGAAGAATACGGCACCGAGCCAATCCACCCCAATGCCCAAGAGGCCGCGCAAATGTTGCAGGCCCCATGGCCTGGAAACCTGCGTCAATTGCTGAACTTGGCTGAACGCGCCACGCTGCAAGCCCGCCGTGGCGCGGCCTCGATCACGGCGCTGTTGATGAACGACACAACCGAGGTGGTGCCGCAGGATATGGACGAGGGCAAACCCCTCAAAGAATATGTCGAGGCGTTCGAGCGGATGCTGATCGACAACACCATGCGCCGCCACCGCGGCTCCATCGCCGCCGTGATGGAAGAACTCAGCCTACCAAGACGCACCCTGAACGAGAAAATGGCGAAATACGGGTTGAGTAGGTCGGATTATTTGTGAGGGGGCAAAGGGCTCTATGGGCCGATCGCCGACCAAAATGATTTCATCTACATACATCGTTGCCCATCCCCCCCCAAAAAAAACCCATTGCCCTCTTCCCCGCTCTGCCTCTATGGTAAACGTGATGATCTGGCGGTTTGAGCTAGCTGGACATCTGCAAAGTTTATCTGCCCCCTTCTTGAAGCGCGTCCGAAAACCCGCGCGGGAGAGAGGGCAGGATGCCAAAGCCTGACCGCCGCCCTTGTGCTGCCCTCAGGCCCATCTAACCCCCGCGCAAGCGGGACATAATGGGAGAGGCGCGGGCGAGTGCACGCGCAGCTTCGGAGATAAATCGCGATGAAACGCGTGCAGATCAGCCAAGTGAGTGACGGGTTGGCCCATGCCGCGCCCGCCCATCCTGCTGTCCGCGTCATCGCCCTTTCAGGACAATATCCCCCTCTCACGCGACACTCTGGGGTGCGCGCAGCGCGGGGATGTGCAAGGAACCCATGGCAAAGAAAATGCTTATCGATGCCACCCACGCGGAGGAAACCCGCGTTGTTGTGGCAGATGGAAACAAGGTCGAGGAATTCGATTTCGAGTCGCTGAATAAGCGACAACTGGCAGGAAATATCTATTTGGCAAAGGTGACGCGGGTTGAGCCCTCGTTACAGGCTGCCTTTGTGGATTATGGCGGCAATCGTCATGGTTTCTTGGCCTTCTCGGAAATTCATCCCGATTATTACCAAATCCCCAAAGCGGATCGTGAGGCGCTTTTGGCCGAGGAGCGGGAGTTGGCCGTCGAGGCCGAAGCCGATGAGGAGGAGAAATCCGCCCCCGAACGCCGCCGCTCGCGCCGCCGCAAATCCTCGGACACTCGTGCAGAGGCCGCCGCAGGTGATGCGATTGCCACAGGCGAGGTTAGCACGCCCTCGGGCATGGATGTGATTGATCTGGACGCTGAGGCTGAATCTGAGACGGAAGCAGATGAGGCGCTTGATGCGGTCCTCACTGACACGGCCGCCCCTGAGAGTGCTGCCGATACTGAGGTTGAGGCCGATATCGAAGATTGCGCATCTGACGAGGACGCCACCGCCCCCGCCGAGGCCGAAACCATCGCCGATGATGATGATCACGAAGATATTCGTCCTGCCCGCAAACCGCGCGCGCGCAAATATAAAATCCAAGAAGTGATCAAAGTGCGCCAGATTATTCTGGTGCAGGTCGTCAAAGAGGAACGCGGCAATAAAGGCGCGGCCCTGACCACCTATCTCAGCCTTGCTGGGCGCTATTGTGTTTTGATGCCCAATACCGCGCGCGGTGGCGGGATCAGCCGCAAGATTACCAATATTTCGGATCGCAAAAAGCTAAAGGAAATCGCGCAATCGATGGAGGTGCCGCAGGGCGCTGGTCTGATCATCCGCACCGCGGGCAGCCAACGCACCAAGGCCGAGATCAAGCGCGATTACGAATATTTGCAGCGCCAATGGGAACAGGTGCGCGAATTGACCCTGCGCTCGATTGCGCCTGCGCCAATTTATGAGGAAGGTAATCTGATCCACCGCTCGATCCGCGATCTCTATAATCGCGATATTGACGAGGTGCTGGTTGAAGGCGAGGCGGGGTATCGCCAAGCCAAGGACTTCATGAAAATGATCATGCCGTCCCATGCCAAAAACGTGAAACATTATGCGGACAGTCTGCCGCTTTTTGCGCGCTATCAGGTCGAGGGTTACTTGGCCGATATGTTCAACCCTGTCGTGCAGCTCAAATCGGGCGGCTATATCGTCATCGGCATCACCGAGGCTTTGGTTGCGGTTGATGTGAACTCGGGGCGCGCGACCAAGGAAGGCTCGATTGAGGAAACCGCGCTTAAGACCAATCTTGAGGCTGCCGAAGAGGTGGCGCGCCAAGTGCGTCTGCGCGATTTGGCGGGTCTGATTGTGATCGACTTCATCGATATGGATGATCGGCGCAACAATCTGGCAGTAGAAAAGCGGCTGAAAGATCGCCTCAAAACCGACCGCGCGCGCATTCAGGTTGGGCGTATCTCAGGCTTTGGCCTGTTGGAAATGTCGCGCCAACGTCTGCGCCCTGGGATGTTGGAGGCCACGACACAGCCCTGCCATCACTGCCACGGCACGGGGCTTGTGCGTTCTGATGACAGTCAGGGCCTATCGATCCTGCGCCAGTTGGAAGAGGAAAGCACCCGCCGCCGCTCGCGCGAGTTGTTGTTGACTGCGCCCGTGGGCATTGTGAATTTCATTATGAACCAAAAGCGCGAATATCTCGCTGATCTCGAGGCGCGCTATGGTGTTTCGATCCGTGTCGAGGCCGATCCTGCGATGATCACGCCCGATTATCGGATTGAAAAATTCAAAACAGCGACCCGCCGCATCGCCCCTGCAAGCACTGTTGTTTCGATGGATGCAGGGCTGATGGAGGAAATCGAATCCGCCGAAGCCGAGGCTGTGGATGAGATTGATATCACCGAGGCACCTGAGGCAGACCGCCCCGAGGCACAAGGCGAAGAGGGCGAGGGCAAGAAACGCCGCCGCCGCCGCCGTGGTGGCCGTGGCCGCCGCCGCAATCGGGGCGAGGGGGACGAGGCCCGCACAACCGGGGAGTTCACTGAGGCCCCAGAGGTTGCAGAACAGAGTGCAGGCGCGTCTGGGGCTGATGCCTTGCCCGCAGCGGAGGCAGTCGCCATCCCCAAAGTTGAAGAAAAGCCAAAGCGCCGCCGCAGTCGCAAGCCGACCAAATCTGACGCATCGGCGGAGACGGTAGCCGCGCCAGAACCATCTGATCCCACTACAGAAGCACCTGCAGAAGCAGCGGCAGAAGAGGCCCCAAAACCAAAGCGCCGTGGTCGCAAAACCAAGGCCGAAAAAGCCGCTGAAGAGGCCGCTGCGGTAACGGAATTGGTGGCTGAGGCGGAAAATGCCTCAGAGCCTGCGGAAGAGGCACCGAAGCCCAAGCGGGCCACGCGCAGCCGTAAAACCCCTGCGAAAAAGGCCGAACCTGTGGCCGAGGTGCCATCTGCGCCAGATGTTGATGTCGCGGCGGTGTCTGCGCCACAGGCCGCAGAACCTGCGCCTGAGGGGCCAAAGAAGCGCGGGTGGTGGTCACGCGGCTAACCGACCCGATCAAGATAAAACGGGCAGGGGAAACCCTGCCCGTTTTTCATTTTCACGCTAAGCGTTTGTTCAGTTTGCGTTGCGCTCAGTTGTAATCGCCGCCTCAATCTGGTCGCGCGGCAAAGCCCCGCGCAAGAGCCCCGTTTCCAGCACAAAGGTTGGCGTGCCGGAAATATTCAGCGCACGGGCCAATTCGTAATTGAGGCTGATTGTTGCATCGATTTGCGGGTTGTTGATTTCGGCCACGATGGCCGCGTGATCAAGACCCAGCCCTTCGGCGGTGGCCTGCAATGACCCTTCGCTGACCTCGGCCCGCATCACCATCATCGCATCATGAAGCGCGCGATAGGCTTCATCCCCCAATGCGATTTTGGCCGCGATCGCATAGCGTGAGGCCAAGAGCGAGGCATCGCCCAAAATCGGAAACTCTTTGACGATAAAGCGGATGTTCCCATCTGCCTCAAGCATGGCTTCGATATCGGGGAAGGCACGTTTACAATAGCCACAGCGATAATCAAGAAACTCGACTAGGGTCACATCACCCTCGGGGTTGCCGCCAACATAATCATAGGGTGAGGCGAAAATCGCGTCAGAATTGGCCGCGATAATCTGGGATTCAGCCTGCGCCTCTGCGGCCGCTTGACGCTCGTCTAGAATGTCGAAGGCCTCCATCAGCACTTCGGGATTATCCAGCAGATAGGCGCGGATTTCCGCGCGAAACGCTGCGCGTTCTGTCTCGCTCATGGCATCGATGTCAAATGCTGTAGCGGGATTGAGGGCGCCAAGTGTTAGGCCAAGCGCCAAGATCAGGCTTTTCAGGGAAGGGGTCATCGCGCATCCTGTCAGTCGTTTTTCGTTTCAGCCACACGTAACACATCTTGCGCCCGAAGCCACCCGCTTGATCCTTGAGGCAAGAGGCCTGTGGCACGGCGGGCGTGAAGGGCGGCGGTTTCAAAATCTCCCTCCAAGGCCGCGCGTTCTGCGGTGGCCCATGCGGCCATACCATCTTGGCCATCGCGCGCATAGGCCATAGCCAAATCTCGCATAAGCCGCGCGTTGCGCCGTTCGCGGGCAAAGGCGGCCTCTAGCACCGCCAAGGCCTCGGCATTGCGCGCGGGGCTGTCGGGCGCAAGAAGGGCACGACCATATCCCGCTAAAATCAGACCTGCATCAGGGGACATCTGGATGGCCCGTTCATAGGCCACAATCGCCGCGTCATACCGGCGGTTTTCAAATAGAACCTGTGCATATAGCTCTTGGTAATAGGGGTCTGCGGGGTGGTTTAGGATCAACCGCTCTAACTCACGCAAGGCGGCATCGCCTTCGGAATTGCGGTGATAGGCCACTGCGCGGCGCATTGTTGCGATCTCTGAGGGGTCATTTCCCACCTGCGCAAATGTCCAAGAGGGTGGGTTCAGAAAGGCTGCTAATTTCCCCTTGCTACGATCAAACCAATATTGCGCTTCGCTGTCAGGGGGTGGGGCCGTGCCGCCGTCAAAATTTGCGACCAATCGCAGACGATCACGGGTCAGCGGGTGGGTGCGCACATAGGGGTCTTGGCGGTTAGTTGAGAGTAACTCTTGCCCTGCAAAGCGATCTAGGACGCGCGCCATTGCGGTGGGGTCAACGCCTGCGCGCTCGAGATATCTAAGGGCGGCGGCATCCGCGCTCGCCTCTTCGGCGCGGGTATGTGAGAAAAAGACGCGCTGTGCGCTTGAGGCCATACCTGCCGCAACGCCCGCGCCTGCACCCGCATCCCCCGTGACGCCTGCGGCCAGCAGACCTGCCACTAAACCCAGCCGCGATGCACCGCTCATCGTGTCGGCATTCTCGGGGCGGCGGGCCAAATGCCCGTTGGCAATATGCGCGGCCTCATGGGCCAAAACGGCCTGCAATTCGGCAGGCTCGTCCAAGGCCATCATCAGCCCCGAAGTGACAAAAATCGTGCGTGCATCGCGAACAAAGGCGTTCATCTGCGGATCATTGAGCAAAATCACGCGGATAGATTGCCCCAATCCTGCCGCCTCGAGAATGGGCATCAGCAGGTTGCGTAAACCTGCCTCAATCTCGGCATCGCGGATCATGGATTGCGCCAAGGCCCCTTTGGGCGCAAGGCCAAGGCACAGGCCCAAGATCACGGCATAAAGAAAGGATCGCATCTGTGATTGACCTTTTCGGGCTAGGCTGTTTCAAACCGATGCATCCAGTCTAGTGAGGAAGCAATGCGTCATTCAAGCCGTGGTCAGGTTGATCCCTTTATTGTGATGGACGTCATGGAGGCCGCCCGCCGTCTTGAGGAGGAGGGGCGCCACATAATCCATATGGAGGTCGGCCAACCCGGCACAGGCGCGCCACGCGCCGCGCGCGAGAGGCTGGCGCGCGCAATGGAAGAAGACACGCTAGGCTATACTGTGGCGCTCGGGCGTCCTGATCTGCGCGCGGGGATCGCAGCCCTTTATGGCGAATGGTATGATATCGACCTTGATCCTGCGCGCGTGGTGATCACCGCGGGGGCATCGGGCGGGTTTTTATTGGCATTTTCCGCGCTTTTTGATGCGGGCCAAAAGGTTGGTATGGGGCTTCCCTGTTACCCGTCTTATCGGCAAATCCTTAAGGCAATGAGTTTGGACGTTGCGGGATTGCGCACCGATGCCAGCAGTGGGTTTCAGCCGCGCCCCGAACAGATCACCGAAGATCTCGCAGGTCTGATCTTGGCAAGCCCTGCAAACCCGACAGGCACGATGATCCAAAAGCCCGCACTTGCGGAACTGGCGGCTGCCTGCGCCGCGAGGGATGTGGCCTTGATCAGTGACGAAATCTATCACGGGCTGCATTACGAGGCGCGCGCCGTCAGCGCGCTTGAGGTGACCGATCAGGCCTATATTATCAACTCCTTTTCTAAATATTTCTCGATGACAGGATGGCGATTGGGGTGGATGGTCGTGCCCGAAGATCACCTGCGCGTGGTCGAGCGTTTGGCGCAAAATATGTTTATTTGCGCGCCACATGCGGCACAAATCGCAGCCCTAGGGGCCTTGTCGCCTGAAGGGCGTGCGGAACTGGATGAGAACCGCGCGATCTATGCCAAAAACCGCATGATCTTGTTGCATGGGCTGCGCGCGGCGGGATTTGAGCACCTCGCGCCCGCAGATGGTGCGTTCTATGTCTATGCCGATATCAGCGCCTTTGATTGGCCCGCGCAAGATATGGCGCGCGCAATGTTGGAGGAGGCAGGGGTTGCCGTCACCCCAGGCCTTGATTTTGATCCCGAAGAAGGCACGCGCGCCTTGCGGTTCTCCTATGCCCGCAGCACGGCCGATATCGAACAAGGGGTTGCACGTATCACGGCCTTTATGGCTGCACATGCAAAATAGATTGTAAATTTTGTATCTTTCTGACGCGGATAAGAGCAGAAAGACAACCCCATGCCGCAGGTCGTGTTTCGCAGTATTTTTGCGATTCTGTTTTTGTGGATTGGCCCCATGGTTTGGGCCGAAACACCTGTGCGCCTTGATCTAGGCGAAAGCTATGTCACGGATCGAGGCCAAGGGATTGAGGTGCAGCTTCGCCTTAATCGTGCCACCGCCTATGGGCTGCGTCTGTGCGACAATCCGATGCGGTTGATTGTTGATTTGGCAGGGGTAGAGGCGCAAAATCTGCCCAATGGGTTTGATCGAGCGGATCGCGCACAGGCGGTCACGCTTGGCCCCGCACCGCGTGCAGGTTGGGGGCGGTTGAGCCTGAATTTGACCGCGCCCATGGTGATTGAGCGCGCGGTGATGGATACAGGGCATCCTGACGCGGTGCGTCTCACCTTGCGGCTGCGCCCCGCAACGGCGCAAGAATTTGCAACCCATCTCACCCCAGCAAGCGCAGATGAGCCACCTGAAGCGGTGATTGCTGAACCCGCGCCGCCACTGCGCACACGGCCCTTGATTGCCCTTGATCCGGGCCATCGCGGGATTGATCTGGGCGCAGAGCGCGATGGCTATAGCGAAGCGGATTTGGTTTTGCTCTTCGCGTTAGAGTTGCGCGAGATGCTGTTGCGTGATGGACTCCTGGATGTGTTCATGACGCGCGAGCGGGATGAATTTATCCCCCTGCCTTATCGGATGTCGCGCGCGCGCATGGCGGGGGCTGATCTTTTCATTTCAATTCATGCCGATGCCTTGGTGACGGGCCTTGAGGGGGCAGGGGTTGAATTGCACAGCCGCCCGCGTCTTGAGGCAAATTTTACGGTGCTGCGCGCGCCTGATTACCCCTCTGTCCTCTTGGAAATCGGTTTTATGTCCGAAGGTGGGGATTTGGAAAATATCCTTGACCCTGTTTGGCGGTCGCGGGCGCAAGGCGGGATTGCGCGGGCCATCGAGGCATGGTTGGCCGAAGACAATCTGCGCCGCAGCCTGATGCGGCGATAATCTTGTGTGATCTCACCATGAAGTGAAGGTTTAAGCTTTTGACGCGCGCGCGGCTGCGCCCTATAAGCGGACACGCGCTTGGGGTAGGGCTTTTTGGGGAAGTGACACGCATGAGCCAGATCATCCGTTTTGTGATGGGTATTTTCGGCGGGCTCTTTGCCTCGGCGATCATGGCGGTTGTGTTTGGTGCCATTATTGTTGGCGGCGTGATTTGGGTTTTTGCGCGCGATTTGCCCAATTACGAAACGCTGTCGCAATATACCCCTGCCACAATCAGCCGTATCTACTCGCGCGAAGGCCGTATCATTGACGAATTCGCGCAAGAGCGCCGTGTTTTCGTGCCAGCCGAAGAAATCCCTGATCTGGTGGCTCATGCCTTTATCAGCGCCGAAGATCGCAATTTTTATCAGCATGGGGGCTATGATCCGCGCGCGATTGCATCGGCCCTTGTGGATGCGGTGCGTTCGCGCGGGCAGGATGTGCGTGGCGCCTCCACCATCACGCAGCAGGTGATGAAGAATTTCCTTCTCGATGGCAGCCGCACGATTGAGCGCAAGGTGCAGGAAATCATTTTGGCCGCACGGATTGAGCGATCCATGAGCAAGGAACGTATCCTTGAGCTGTATCTGAACGAGATTTTTCTTGGTCAAAATTCCTATGGTGTTGCCGCCGCTGCGCAGACCTATTTCAACACGGCGCTGTCCGATTTGACCCCTGCGCAAGCTGCCTATTTGGCGGCTCTGCCGCAACGGCCTGCGCGTCTACATCCTGTGCGCGATTACGATGATGCGGTTGAACGGCGCAATTATGTGCTGCGCGAGATGTTCGAGAATGGCTATATCACGCGCGAGGTGATGGAAGGTAGCCAAGCCTCAGAGCTTGAGACGGTGCAGCGGGGGGATATTGCGCCTTTCCGCTCTAGCCTGCCGCCACGGGGCTATTTTACGGATGAAATTCGCCGCCAATTGTCGACCCAGTTTGGCGAAGAAGAATTCTTCACAGGCGGGTATGCCGTGCGCGCAACGATGGATGAAAATCTTCAAATCGTGGCACAGCGCGCGTTGCGCAGCGCGCTTGAAACCTATGATCGCGGGCGCGGAGTTTGGCGGGGGGCCTTGGCGCAACTGGATGTAGCGGCCCTTGAGGATGCGGCCAGTTTGGCCGAGGCGCTTTCGGTTGCGGAAATCCCGCGCGATGTGGATCAGTGGCACGTGGCTGCTGTGACGGGGTTCGAGGGAGGTGATGCGCTGATTGCCTTTGAGGATGGCGAAACGGGTCGCATCTTGGCGGAGGATGTCACTTGGGCGCGCCCTTTGCGCGAAGATGGCACAACAGGCAGCGCGGCCAATTCTGCCGATGACCTGCTTGCGCGCGGGGATGTGATCCATGTTCTGCCTGTTGAGGATGACACAGGGGCAGGGCATTATTCCTTGCGCCAAATCCCCGAGGTGCAAGGGGCCTTTATGGCGATGGATGTGAACACGGGCCGCGTTTTGGCGATGCAAGGCGGCTTTTCCTATCAATATTCGGTGTTTAACCGCGCCACCCAAGCCACGCGGCAGCCTGGCTCAAGCTTTAAGCCATTTGTGTACGCGGCGGCGTTGGACAGTGGCTATAGCCCCAACACCATTGTGATCGATGCGCCCATTCAGGTGGAAACGCCCGAGGGTCTTTGGCGTCCAACCAATGCCTCGGATCGGTTTTATGGCCCTGCGCCCATTCGCACAGGGATTGAACAATCGCGCAACTTGATGTCCATCCGCTTGGCCCAAGATGTGGGGATGGAGACCGTTGCGCGCTATGCTGAACGCTTTGGCGTTTATGATGAGATGCAGCCATTTTTGGCCAATTCCTTGGGGGCGCAAGAAAGCACGCTTTACAAAATGGTCGCGGCCTATGCGATGTTTGCCAATGGGGGTGAGCGCGTGGAGCCTACCCTTGTTGACCGTGTCCAAGATCGGTTTGGACAAACTGTGTATCGCCATGATCAGCGTATTTGCGAAGATTGTTTGAGCGACACATTGCCCGCAGGCTTGGGGCCGCGGATCGTATCCAACCGCGCCCGTGTTATGGATCCAATTACCGCTTTTCAACTCACCTCGATGCTTGAGGGGGTTGTCGAGCGCGGAACAGCCGCGCGCGCGGTGAACCTGCCTGTGCCTGCTGCTGGGAAGACGGGCACAACCAATGACGCCCGCGATGTTTGGTTTGTTGGCTTTACCTCCAATATCGTGGCGGGGTGCTATATCGGCTATGACCAACCGCGGTCGCTTGGCCGCGCCTCGGGCGGTGGGACTTGTGCGCCCGTGTTCCAAGAATTTATGCAAGAGGCCGTAGCCGAATATGGCGGCGGCCCGTTTCGCGTGCCCGAGGGTGGTGTGTTCGTGCCAATTGATCGCTTCTCTGGCGAACGTCTGGCCGATGGGGAAAGCGGCGAAAACGTGGTTTATGAATATTTCCGCGCCGCAGAAGTGCCCCCTGTTGGTGCGCGTTCGGCCATTGTGGATGGTGGGTTTGCTATGGCCTCGGATTTGCCCGTCTTTGGGCCGGGTGAGGTTGATGGTGCATTGCAGGAAGAGGGCGCAGATGTGCGCACCTCGTCAGGCGAAACAGTGCGGGTTCCCACCGATACGGGCTTTGGCACGATCAGCTCAGGCGGGCTCTATTAAACCCCATCGGGGATTGCAGCCACGCCTCCGCTAGTCTAGATCACCGCGACCAGATGATTTCTTGATGCAATTGGAGCAGGTATCCGATGCGGGCCGAAACCCAATCCAATATCGACAAAATTCGCCGTTCGCTTGATTTGCTCGGGCAGCGAATGGATTTGACCACCGCCAAGCACCGCTTGGAGGAGTTCAACGCCCGTGTCGAGGATCCAGACCTGTGGAACGATCCCGAAAAGGCGCAAAAGCTGATGCGCGATCGTCAGGTGTTGCTTGATAAAATCGGCACCTATGACGCGATCAAATCGGGACTGGACGATAATATTGGCCTCATCGAATTGGGCGAGGAAGAAGGTGACAGCGCCATCGTGACAGAGGCGGAAGCCACCCTGTCTGCCTTGGTCGAGACCGCCGCCGCAAAAGAGCTTGAAGCCCTATTGAACGGCGAGGCGGACGCCAATGACAGCTTCCTTGAGATCAATGCGGGCGCAGGCGGCACGGAAAGCTGTGATTGGGCCTCCATGTTGGCACGCATGTATGTGCGTTGGGCCGAAAAACAGGGATATGAGGTTGATCTTCAATCCGTCTCTTACGGGGAAGAAGCGGGGATCAAATCCGCCGTTTACAAAATCTCTGGCCATAATGCCTATGGCTGGTTGAAATCGGAATCGGGCGTGCATCGTTTGGTGCGCATCTCGCCTTATGACAGTTCCGCGCGGCGGCATACGTCCTTTTCTTCGGTTTGGGTCTATCCTGTGGTTGATGACAATATCGAAATCGAAGTGGCCCCAAATGAGATCCGCATCGACACCTATCGCTCGTCAGGGGCGGGGGGGCAGCACGTCAACACCACCGACTCTGCCGTGCGTATCACCCATATTCCAACGGGGATCGTGGTCACAAGTTCGGAAAAATCTCAGCACCAAAACCGCGATATCGCGATGAAGGCGCTGAAATCGCGCCTCTATCAGATGGAGCTTGACCGCCGCAATGCCGAGATCACCGCAGCCCATGAGGCCAAAGGTGAGGCGGGTTGGGGCAATCAAATTCGCTCTTATGTTTTGCAGCCCTATCAAATGGTTAAAGACCTGCGCACAGGGTTTGAGACCTCTGACACCCAAGGTGTTTTGGATGGTGAAATTGATGGGTTGATGGCCTCGGTTTTGGCGCTGGATGTCTCTGGCAAAAGCCGTGCCGATGCACAGGCCGAAGATTGACGCCTGAGACGCAAGCACGCAGCGATGCGGCGCATTCGCGTCTTGCGCTGCTGCCTTTGGTTGATTACTTCTACTGACATTCTCGGGGCGGGGTGAAATTCCCCACCGGCGGTGACAGCCCGCGAGCGCTTTGGTTTCACGACCAAGGGTCAGCAGATTTGGTGAAATTCCAAAGCCGACGGTTATAGTCCGGATGAAAGAGAATGAGCCGTGTTTCGCGGTTGCGCGGGGGCGTGTCCCATGTGCAGGTGCGGGCGCGTGTTCACGATCGCCTTGGGCACCTTGGTCTTTAGAAAGGATGACCCAAATGACGAAAACACTGACTATCGCTTTTATCAAAGCAAATTGGCACAGCGACATTGTCAACCAAGCCTTGGTTGGCTTCGAAGCGGATATGAAAGCATCAGGTCAGGCGTATAACCTGATGACCTATGATGTGCCCGGCGCCTTTGAAATGCCGCTATTGGCAAAGAAACTGGGCGCGTCTGGTAAGGTTGATGCGATTGTCTGCGCCGCATTGGTGGTGGATGGGGGCATTTACCGCCATGATTTTGTGGCCGCTGCTGTGGTTGATGGTCTGATGCAAGCACAGTTGGACACAGGCATTCCCACCTATTCCGTATCGCTGACCCCGCATCATTTCCACGAGCATGCGGTGCATCACGATTTCTATCATGATCATTTCGTCAAGAAAGGCGCAGAAGCAGCGCAAGCCTTGCGCATGGTCGCAAGTATCGAGGTTTGATCCTGATGGCGCAGGCCCTGAGCTGTGAGTTTCTCACCGCAGGTCAAATTCAATTTGGTCGCGGGAAGGTCGGGGCGGGGCTTGCGCCGCAGATTATGACTTTGGGGGTGCCCGTTATGGTGATCACGGGCGGCTCTGGTCTGCGTCACACAGGAACGCGTGCTTTGGTTGATGCTCTTGCGCCCGTGCTGCAGGTGGCGATTGCGGCTGAACCCGATTTGAAAACCATCGAGGGCGCGGTGATGCGCGCGCGCGGGGCAGGGGTTGCCTGCGTTGTGGCGATTGGCGGGGGGGCTGTCATTGATGCAGGCAAGGCCATTGCCGCCTTGATCCCTGCACCGCATCCCGCCCTTCGTTATCTTGAGGTTGTCGGTGAGGGGCGCGCGCTTGATGCCGCGCCTTTGCCTTTTGTGGCCATTCCCACCACAGCGGGCACAGGGGCCGAGGTCACCAAAAACGCGGTGATTTCTGTGCCCGAACACCAGCGCAAAGTATCTTTGCGTGATGCGCGGATGCTGCCAGATTTGGCCATTATTGACCCAAGTTTATGTGACGGGATGGGGCGCGCGCAAACCATGATGAGCGGGCTTGATGCCCTGACCCAAGTGATCGAGCCTTATCTGTGCACCCGCGCCAACCCGTTCACCGATGCGCTGTGCAGGGATGCCATTCCGCGGGCCGTGTCGGGGCTGCGCCGCCTATCTGATGCCTTTGATCGGGGCGGCGATGATCCGATGGCGCGCGATGATATGGCCTTGGCATCGGTGATTGGCGGTCTTGCCTTGGCCAATGCGGGTTTGGGGGCGGTGCATGGCTTGGCGGGGCCTGCAGGCGGCTATCTGGCGCAACATGGCCTGATTTGCGCCCGTTTATTGGTGCCTGTTCTTTTGGCCAATGAGGCCCGCGCCGAAAGCCCCGCATTGCGTGGACGCTTTTCTGATCTGAGCGCTTGGATGGGCGATGCCTTTGGCGTCAGCGCCGAGATGGCCTTTGAGGCCTTGGCGCGATTTATCGAGGGGCAAAACCTGCCGCGATTGGGGCAAGCGGGTCTGCCTGCCGACAAGATCGACCAGATTGCACAAGCGGCGGCAAGCTCGTCTTCGATGAAGGCGAATCCAGTCGATTTGACCGCGTCTGATTTGACCGAAATTCTGCGCGAAGCCTTATAACCTAAGCCCCAATATACCCGTTGCAATTGCAACAATGGCCTCGATTTCCGCCAAAGCTCCAAAGATTTTTTCAAGAAATTATCCCATGAAATCAACGTAAAGTTGAGGCCGCTCGCATGTTTTCTGCAATGCGGCGTGTAATCCCTGTTGACGTAATTTTGCCCGAATGCAAGAAATTACAGTAAGTGTAATATTTTTCATTGCGGCGATGTATTGCCGCGTGAGGGGGGGATCACGGGTTATGCCGAAGCCAAGGATGATCTTTGGGGATGCTCATGGATTATGAGGCCAGTCTCGCCATTCGGGCTGCGTGGTTGCATTACGCAGGCGGTTTGACGCAGGCGGCTGTGGCCAAGCAGCTTGGCGTGCCATCGGTGAAGGCGCACCGCCTGATCTCGCGCGCGGTGCAAGAGGGTGCTGTCAAAGTGTCGATTGATGGCGATATCTCGGAATGTGTGCGCTTGGAGAGCGAGCTAAAAGCGCGCTTCAATTTGGATTTTTGCGAAATTGCCCCCGATATCGGCGAAGAAGGCTTTCCCATTCGGGCCTTGTCGATCGCGGGGGCAAGCTTTCTGCGCCGCGAAATCGAACATGGCGGCCACAGTTGCATCGGGGTTGGGCATGGGCGCACCTTGGCCGCTTCGGTGGCAGAGATGCCGCGTCTCGATGCCAAAGGGGTGCAGTTCGTGTCCCTTCTGGGGGGGCTTACGCGCAATTATTCGGCCACGCCCCATGACGTTATGACCCGCTTGGCCGAAAAAACAGGCGCAACCGCCTATGTGATGCCCGTGCCGTTTTTCGCCAACACTGTTGAGGATCGCGAAGTGCTGCTCAGTCAGCGCGGTGTTTCTAACGTGTTTGAGCTGGCCGCAGGGGCCGAATTGAAACTTGTCGGGGTCGGCACAACCGAACCTGACGCCTCCCTGGTTTCATCGGGCATGATCCAGCTCGATGAAATCCAGGAAGTCATTTCTCAAGGGGGGGTGGCCGAAATCTTGGGTCACTTCTTTGACGAGAAGGGGCAGCCGTTGGAAACAACGCTGACCGCAAGAACGCTGTCGGTCGGGCTGGAGGAGCCTCGCCGCACGCGGATTGTCGCCATCGCTGGTGGCAAGGAAAAGATCGGCGCAATCCGATCTGTTTTGATGAGCGGCTGTCTCAGCGGCCTCATCACTGATGAGCGCACAGCTATGGCGCTTGTGTTTCAAAAATCCTGATTGGTATCGGGATATAACGGGAGGATACCCTATGTACGATAAGGAAAAGCAGCTTGCCGAGGATTTTGTTGCTAAAAAAATCGGCCGCCGCGATCTGATCAAGGGAATGTCGGCTTTGGGCGTGAGCACTGCTCTTGCATCCACTTTGGTGAATGCCGCAGCGACACGTGCATTGGCGCAAAACGGGTTCAACTGGCGTGCGCATGAAGGCACGACCATCAAATTGCTGCTCAATCAGCACCCCTATACCGATGCGATGATCGCCAATATTGAAAACTTCAAATCCCTCACTGGGATGAATGTTGAATATGATGTGTTCCCCGAAGACGTCTATTTCGACAAAGTGACCGCGGCGCTGTCCTCGGGCTCAAGCGAATATGATGCCTTCATGAGCGGCGCATATATGACTTGGACATATGGCCCTGCAGGCTGGATTGACGATCTGAATGAATACATCATGGATCCTTCGAAAACCAACCCAGATTACAACTGGGAAGATGTTTTGGAAGGCGTGCGCAAATCTTGTGCGTGGAATGGTCGCCCAGGTGGTGCATTGGGCTCTGACGATGCGATGCAGTGGTGTATCCCATTGGCCTATGAGCAGAACAACCTGACCTATAACAAGCGCGTTTTTGACGCGAATAGCCTCAGCGTTCCAACCGATCTCGACAGCCTTGTTGATACCGCCGCTGCCGCAAAGGCCGCGATGGGTGATGGCTACGGCATCGGTGTGCGCGGCTCGCGGTCTTGGGCAACGATCCACCCAGGCTTCTTGTCGGGCTATGCAAACTTTGGCCAGTCTGACCTGACTGTTGGTGGCGATGGCACCTTGTCTGCGGCAATGAACACAGATGTGTCGCGTAACTTCCACAGCAAGTGGGTGGAAATGATCCAGAATTCAGGCGCGCCTGACTGGTCAACCCATACATGGTATCAGGTCGGCACAGATGTCGGCGCAGGTAAGTCTGCGATGATGTTTGACGCGGATATCTTGGGCTACTTCATGAATGGTGGCGATAATGCCGAAGCGGGTAACCTTGCCTTCTCCGCATTCAAAGCCAACCCTGCGGCCGCTGCCCCCACACCAAATATCTGGATCTGGGCAATGGCGATGTCGTCTTTCTCGACCAAGAAAGACGCGACATGGTATTTCCTCCAGTGGGTTACTGGCCCTGAGCATCAGCTGTTCGGTGCGCAGGATATGGACCTCGTGAACCCAGCCCGCAGCAGCGTTTGGGCGGATGAAATGTTCCGCAACAAGTTGTCTGCATCCTATTCTGGCTATGTGGAAATGCATGACGTCTCGGCACCTGGTGCATCGATCAAATTCACCGCACAGCCCTTGTTCTTCGATCTGACCACAGAATGGGCGGCGATGTTGCAGCGCATGGTGGCAGGCGAGGTGCCTGTGGATGAAGGTCTCGATATGTTGGCTGAATCGGTAAACAGCCAGCTTGCTGAGGCTGGTCTGCGCTAAGCGATCACGCAGGGGTCGGGGGTGCACTTGCATCCCTGACCTCATCCATTTTCACAATTTATTTTCTAATTCAGTGCCGCCCCATAAGGTTTGCGCCTTGGGGACGCCATAAGAGGGACTGAAATGTCTGACATCAGCTTTAACGCGCCACCGCGGCGCAGGTTCAAAGTCAGCCGCAAGTTTTTGCCTTATCTGCTGAGCTTGCCCGCGCTTTTAACCTGTATCGGCATTTTGATCCCATTCTTTACGGCCGTTTGGTATTCGCTCCAGCGGTATCGTCTGTCTCAACCTTGGAACCGTGGGTTCAATTGGGGTGAGAATTACCTGAATTTCATGACCGATGACGCGTTTTGGAATACCTTGCAGGTGTCCTTGACCTATGCGTTTTTCGCGGTCACGGCGCAGCTGCTCTTGGGGCTTGGGATTGCGCTGCTTTTGCAAAAGCGCAGCATGTTCAACAATTTTGTCTCGATCATGCTGCTGATGCCGCTGATGACGGCCCCTGCCTTGGCAGCCCTGATGTGGAAGCTGATGACCAATCCAGGCTTCGGGATCTTAAGCTATCTGGCAAGTTTGATCGGGCTGGAAGATTTCAGATGGGCGTCTGACCCGCAGACCGCCATGCTGACCGTGGTGATTGTCGATATCTGGGTCTACACGCCCTTTATCATGATCTTGCTTTTGGCGGGTTTGCGCTCGCTGCCGCAGCAGCCCTTCGAGGCCGCGGCCCTTGATGGTGTGCCGCGCCTCTTTGTGTTCTGGCGCATCACCCTACCGATGCTGACGCCATTCCTTTTGACTGCGACCCTGTTTCGCGTGATCGAAAGCATTCAGCAATTCGACATTATCTACGCCATGACCCAAGGCGGGCCCGGTAATACGCTGACCGTGTTTCAGGTCGAGGCCTATTTGAATTTCTTCCAATCCACCAATGTGGGGCGGTCTGCAGCGCTTTTGATGATCCTTTGGGCGATCACCTATGTGCTGTCGAACATCTTTATCAAAAACTGGTTGCGCCTGCGTGAAAAGCAGCGCGGCGAAGCCTAAAGCGCGGAGGGGGCATCCATGGAAAGCACAAGTTTGATTGAACGCATCCTGCGCGGCATCGCCATCACCGCAGTGATCCTTTTCTTTATGTTTCCGATTTTCTGGATTTTCTTGATGAGTCTCCAGACAAACGAAACGATTTTGCGCGTCCCACCTTCGATGGTGTTTGAGCCGACTTTTCAGAATTACCGCGCGCTCATCACGGGGCAGCTTGAGACACAGACGGGCACATTGGAAATTCGGTTCATGGGGAACCTGTTTAACTCCTTCTTCCTGTCGACCACATCGGTTGCGATTGGTTTGTTGTTGGGCGTGCCTGCGGCCTATGCTTTTGCGCGGCTGAAATTCCGCGGCTCTGAGGACATCGCCTTTACGCTGCTCTCCTTCCGCTTTGCGCCGCCTTTGTTGGTGTTGCTGCCCTTGACCATCTATTTCCAGCAATTGGGTCTGGCAAATACCTATGGCGGGTTGATCTGGGTGTATCAGTTAATTGTGCTGCCGCTTATCCTTTGGATCGTGCGGGGCTATTTCGAGGATATCCCCGCCGATGTCGAATATGCCTATCGCATCGCGGGGCATGATTTTTGGGCGACCTTCCGCAAAATCGCGCTGCCTTTGGCGGGCCCAGGTATCGCGGCGGCAGGTCTGTTGGCCTTTATCTTTGCGTGGAACAATTTCATTTTCGCCTTGGTTTTGGCCTCGGCTGATAAGCAGCCCGTCACGGTGGGGGCCTTGGCCTTTATCACGGCATCGGGCATTCAATATGGCCAAATCGCGGCGGGGATTGTGCTGTCAATCGCACCTACATTTGCCCTCGCGCTTTATGCGCAGCGCTATCTCGTTGAGGGTCTCAGCCTTGGCGCGGTGAAAGGATAAGAACATGAGTTTGGTTCTCAATAATATCGTCAAACGCTTCAAGACTGAGACCGTTCTCGATGATGTCAGCCTCAGCGTTGACACGGGCGAGACGCTTGTGTTGTTCGGGCCATCTGGCGCAGGGAAAACCGTTTTGTTGCGTCTGATTGCAGGGGTGATCGAACCCGATGCAGGGCAGATTTCCATTCATGGCCAAGATATGGACGGGGTCGAACCCGAAGATCGCGGGATCGGGATGGCGTTTCAAAACTTTGCGCTGTTTCCCCATATGGATGCCAGTGCCAATATCGCGGCCCCTTTGACCGCGCGGCGCATGGGGCAGGGCGCAATTTCTGACACGGTCGGAAAAGTCGCTAAGATGTTGAAGATCGACCACGTTTTGCATCACAAGCCCAAGGAATTGTCGAACGGGCAAAAGCAGCGCACGGCCTTGGCCCGCGCACTTGCGGGCGCGCCATCAATCTTGTTGTTGGATGATCCGCTACGCAATGTGGATGCCAAGCTGCGCTTTGAGATGCGTCTGGAATTGCCACGTTTGCTGAAAGATCAGAAGGCCACAGTGATCTATGTGACTCAAGATTATAAAGAGGCGATGGCGCTTGGCGATCGCATTGCGGTGATGAGTGGCAGCGGCATTCAACAAATTGGTACGCCGCAGGATATTTATCTCAATCCTGCAAATATTGATATCGCGCGTCTCTTTGGCGACCCTGTGATCAATCTGCTGGATGTGACCCCTGAGGCGGATGGTGCGGGTGTTGTTGTCTCGCTTTCGGATCAGCCGCTTAGTCTTGATGCGGGCTATGCCGATGCTGTCGGGCAGGACTGTGTAATCGGCATTCGCCCCGAAAGCCTGCGTTTTGTCAGCAAAGGCACCAAGGGCGCAATTCCTGTGACCATTGAAACAGAGGCACCGTTGAACGAGAAAACAGTGACCTTGGCGCTGACGAAGAATGGCCGCGAGATCATGATCTCGCGCCCCGCAGGTCAAATCGCACCGAGCAGTGGCGAGGCCTATATTGCCGCAGATACATCACAGATTTATCTGTTCGATCGCAAAAGCGGCGCGCGCATTACGCAATCTTCGGCACAAAACAAGAAAAAAGGAGCGGCCTGATGACAGCGCAACTCAAGCTACAGGGCGTTGATAAATTTTACGGCCCGATTGGCAAAGGCGTTCATGCCGTGCGCGATATCAATATGGATATCGAAAAAGGCGAGATTATCGCCCTTTTGGGCTCGTCTGGCTGCGGTAAAACCTCGACCTTGCGGATGGTTGCAGGGTTTGAAGAAACCAGCCGTGGCAAAATCCTAATCGCGGGGCGTGAGGTGCAAAACCTGCCTCCTGTGCGCCGCAATGTGGCCATGGCCTTTGAGGGGTATTCGCTTTATCCCACGGTGACGGTGCGCGAGAATATTGCCTTTGCCCTGAAGGCGCAGCGTGAAAGCGATGCGCAGGTGGATGCCAAGGTCAATGAAGTGGCCGAGATGTTGGAAATCACATCCATCCTCGACAAATTTCCCGCGTCCATTTCTGGCGGCCAGCAGCAGCGCGCCTCTTTGGCGCGCGCCTTGGTGCGCGATGCTGATCTCTATCTTTTGGATGAACCCATGGGCCAGCTTGAGCCGCAATTGCGCACGCTTTTGCGCGGGCGGATCAAATATTACATCAAGGAACGTGGTCTAACCGCGATCCTTGTGACCCATGACCAGACCGAGGCCAATGCCATGGCAGATCGCATCGCGGTGATGGAAGGGGGCGTTTTGCAGCAATTTGCAAGCCCCGATGAAATCAAACTGGCCCCTGCCAATCTGTTCACGGGCACATTCGTGGGCGAGCCGCCAATGAATGTGTTTCCCGCCCGTGCGTCCGAAGTGTCAGGCGATATTCAGTTCCGCCTCGATGCAGGGGTAGAGCTGACCTATAACGCCGATCAATTCGCGACTGATCTGCGCGCGGCGCTCTTGTCGCGCGGTGATGTGGTCATGGGGGTGCGCCCCTATGCTGTGCGCCGCGCCAAGGGCAAGAGTGGGGCTGCCGCGCAGGTTGTAGCCAATCAATGGTTGGGGGATCAAACCCATATCGCCGCGGCCTTTGCAGGAAGCACGGTGGTCTTGGTCGAACATGATCGCGCTGATATTTCGATGGGCGACACCATTAGCGTTGAACTGAAGCCCGAAGATTTACATTTCTTCGACCCTGCAAGCGGGGCCGCAATCAGCCACGGGGCGCAAATGGCATGAGCGCATCAGGGGCAGACATTCTGATTGGAATTGATGCAGGCACATCGGTGATCAAATCGGTGGCCTTTAGCCTTGGCGGACAGCAGATCGCCATGGCATCGGTTCCGAATGTCTACCACTCTGATGCAAGCGGGGCGGCGAGCCAAACCTTGGCGGATACATGGGCGGGCTGTGCGCAAACGCTGCGGGATTTGGGCGAAAAAATCGAAAATCTGGGGGCGCGGGTTGCTGCGATTGCCGTCACGGGACAGGGGGACGGCACATGGTTGGTGGGGGCAGGGGACAAGCCCGTCACTGATGCTTGGCTTTGGCTCGATGCGCGGGCTGCTAAAACCGTGGATCGCCTGCGCGCTAGCGCCGCGGACATAATGCGGTTTGCCAAAACGGGGACGGGTCTCAACACCTGCCAGATGGGCACGCAAATGGCCCATATGGATCAGCACCATCCCGATTGGTTGGATGCTGCCGAAGTCTCGCTGCATTGTAAGGACTGGCTTTATCTTCAGCTGACAGGCATACGCGCCAGCGATCCGTCCGAGACAAGCTTTACCTTCGGCAGCTACAAAACGCGCGGCTATGAGGCGGATGTGATTGCCGCTTTGGGATTGACCCATCGCGCGCATCTTTTGCCCCCCGTGGTCGATGGGGTGCGCGAGACACATCCCTTAAGTGCTGATGCCGCAAGCCAAACGGGCCTGCGCGCGGGAACGCCCGTTTCCCTTGGCTATGTCGATGTGGTTTGCACCGCTTTGGGGGCGGGGATTTACACACCAAACGCCCCATCGGGTTGCACCATCCTTGGCTCAACAGGCATGCATATGCGCGCCACGGCCGAGGCGGATGTTGTCCTGAACGAGGGGCGCACAGGCTATGTCATGGTTTTGCCCGTTCTAGGAATGGTTGCGCAAATCCAATCGAATATGGCCGCGACATTGAATATTGATTGGGCGCTGAAATTGGGCGCGAAACTGATGGCTGAGTTTGGCCATGAGGTGAGCCACAAAGAGATGGTGGCCCGTATCGATGATTGGCTATCGGCCACCCGTGCGGGCCAGATTCTGTATCACCCTTATATTTCCGAAGCAGGTGAGCGCGGCCCCTTTGTTGATGCGCGCGCGCGCGCAGCCTTTACGGGGTTGGCCAGCAATCACGGCTTTGCCGATCTCATCCGCGCGGTGATAGAGGGTTTGGGATATTCGGCGCGCGATTGCTATAGCACCATGGGGGCTGTGCCCGATGAGGTTCGCCTCACGGGGGGGGCGGCGCGCTCGGGTGCGCTGCGCAAAATCATGGCCGCCGCGATTGGCACCAATCTGCGCAGTTCGACCCGCGAAGAGGCGGGTGCTGCAGGGGCCGCGATGATGGCGGCCTGCGCCATTGGTGTCTATCCTGATATGGATGCCTGTCTGCGCGATTGGGTCGAACCTGCGCTTGGCCCGATTGAGGCCCCAGATGCCGCCCTCACAGCGCGCTATTCGGCACTGTTCCCGTCCTATCGTGCGCTGCGTGAAGCCGCGCCTGTGGCGTGGGCGGCCCTCTCTGAAACTCAATCGCAACAAGGAGAATAATAAAAATGACAACCAAAATTGCGATTATTGGCGATCTGTTCATGTTGCCTTCAGCCTTTGAGGATGCCGTGACATTGGCCTGCGCAGGTAAGGATCTAGATATCCGCACCCGCCAAGATGCATGGCCCGATGAGCCGATGGAACATGGCTATGCGGTGGCGGGCATGGATGGCCTGAAAGAATATTTTGGTACGGCTGACGATGTGGTTGAATTTGTTGCGGATGCAGAGATTTTGATCACGCAGTTAGCGCCCATGTCGCGCGGCATGTTCGAGCGCCTTCCCCATCTCAAGATGATTGCCGTCTCGCGCGGTGGCCCTGTGAATATCGATATGAAGGCGGCCAAGGATCACGGCGTCTTGGTTGTGAACACGCCTGGCCGTAATTCTTCGGCAGTGGCCGAGTTCACCCTTGGGGCGATCCTTTCGGAAACCCGCCGCATTCGTGCAGGGCATGAGGCGCTGCGCGCAGGCACTTGGCGCGGGGATCTCTACCGTGCCGATGTGACGGGGCGCGAATTGTCAGAGATGACTGTGGGTGTCATCGGCTATGGGGCGATTGGCACCAAGGTCGTGCGCCTGTTGCGCGCCTTTGGAACCCGCGTTTTGGTGTGCGACCCCTATGTGCAACTCAGCCCCGAGGATGCGCGCGATGAGGGGGTCAGCCATGTCGATTTCGACACGCTTTTGGCGCAGTCGGATGTGGTCACCTTGCACAGCCGCGTCACCGATGAGACGCGGGGGATGATGAACAAGCATGCCTTCGCCAAAATGAAGCCTGACGCGATTTTCGTGAACACGGCGCGCGGGCCGATGTGTGATTATGACGACCTTTACGCCGCCCTCACCACGGGCGAGATTGCAAGCGCGATGTTAGAGACCTTTGCGGTTGAACCTGTGCCAGTGGATTGGCCGCTGCTGCAATTGCCCAATGTCACAATCACCCCTCATATTGCGGGCGCGTCTGTGCGCACCGTCACCTATGCCGCCGAACAAGCCGCAGAAGAGGTGCGCCGCTATTTGGCGGGCGAGCCAGCACGGAACCCTTGCGCATGAGTGGCCTTGCATCAGAAAAGCGGTTTCGCGCTGATATTGTCGCCGCTTGTCACAAGCTAGAGGCGATGGGACTAAACCGTGGCGCTTCGGGCAATATCTCGGTGCGCTATGGTGATGCGATGCTGATCACACCTTCGGCCATTCCCTATGATGCGCTGACACCCGATATGATTGCGGTCATGGATTTGGCGGATGAAACAGGCGCATGGCAGGGGCCAAAGGCTCCTTCGTCCGAATGGCGCTTTCACCGCGATATTTTGCGCGCGCGCCCCGATATGGGGTCAGTCGTGCATACCCACGCGCCCTATTGCACGATTTTGGCTGATGCGCGCCGCCCGATCCCTGCCATTCACTATATGATCGCGGCCTTCGGCACTGTGGAAATCCCCGTGGCGGGCTATGCGCGCTATGGCACGCAAGAGCTATCTCAACAGATCATCAAGGCGCTTAGCCCAGTGCAGGGCGGCAGCATGGGCTGCCTTATGGCAAATCACGGCATGATCGTTGGAGGGGCTGACCTGACGCGGGCCTTATGGTTGGCGGGCGAATTAGAAAGCCTTGCGCATCAATATTATCACCTTCTTGCCATTGGCGGGGGGCATGTCTTGAGTGCGGCAGAGATTGAAGACACTGCGCGCGGCTTTGAAAGCTATGGCGTGCAGTCGAAAGGGGACGGTGCATCATGACGCAAACGGTTGATCTGTTTGTCATTGGCGGCGGCATCAACGGCGCAGGCATTGCGCGCGATGCAGCAGGGCGTGGCCTGTCTGTGGTCTTGGCGGAAAAAGATGATCTGGCACAAGGCACGTCCTCGCGCTCGGGGAAGCTTGTTCATGGTGGTTTGCGCTATTTGGAATATTATGAATTCCGCCTTGTGCGCGAGGCATTGATTGAACGCGAAGTTTTGTTGAACTCTGCCGCCCATATCATTTGGCCGATGCGGTTTGTCTTGCCGCATTCGCGCGATGATCGGCCTGCATGGTTGGTGCGGTTGGGTCTGTTTCTTTATGACCATTTGGGTGGGCGCAAGAAATTGCCGCCCACGCGGGTTTTGAACCTTGGCACGGCCCCCGAAGGGCGGGCGCTGAAAGACATCTATAAAAAAGGCTTTGAATACTCTGATTGCTGGGTCGATGATGCTCGGCTTGTGGTCTTGAATGCTCTTGATGCCGCCGAACATGGAGCCAAGGTTCTCACCCGCAGCGCCTGCACCTCTGCGCGGCGCGTGGATGGGATGTGGCAGATTGAGGTGCAAGATGGGCGCACAGGCGAAAAACGTCAGTTTCGCGCCCGCGCCTTGGTGAATGCAGGCGGGCCGTGGGTGAATGACATCATTGGCCGCGTTGCAGGCAGCAACAGCCGCCGCGCGGTTCGCTTGGTCAAAGGCAGCCATATCATCACCCCAAAATTTTGGGAGGGGTCACAAGCCTATCTGGTGCAAAACCACGACAAACGCGTGATTTTCATCAACCCCTATGAGGGGGATAAGGCGCTGATTGGCACAACGGACATTCCCTATGAGGGTGCGCCTGAACGGGTCGAGGCGGATGAAGATGAAATCACCTATTTGCTCGCTGCAGTGAACCGCTATTTCAAGTGCGCGTTGACCCGTGAGGATGTGATTGAACATTTTTCAGGTGTGCGGCCCCTCTATGATGATGGCAATGGCAACCCCTCTGCGGTGACGCGGGATTATGTGTTTGATCTTGATAAAACCGCCCAAGTTCCGATGCTGAACGTGTTTGGTGGCAAGATCACCACCTTCCGCAAATTATCTGAACATGCGATGCATAATCTGCGTGAGATTTTCCCGCATATGGGCGGCGATTGGACGGCGACAGCGCCGCTGCCTGGGGGGGATATGGCGCAGGCTGATTTTGAGGGCTTTTTGCAAGAGGTCAGCGCGGCTTATCCGTTTTTGCCATTTGAATTGTGCCACCATTGGGCACGGCTTTACGGCACGCGGATGGATCGCTTTTTGTATGGAACCAACAGCCTTTCCGATCTGGGGCGGAAATTCGGCCCGCGCCTCTATGAGGTTGAGGTGGAATATTTGCGCGACCATGAATGGGCGCTGAGTGCCGAGGATGTGCTGAAACGGCGCACCAAAGAGCATCTCAATATGACCGATGCCCAGATGACCGATTTGCAGGCATGGTTTGATGATATGCTGGAGAAATCCGCATGAGCGCGCCTGCGCGCCCCGCTGATCTGGCGGCTTTGGCGGAATATTCTGCCAAAATCGGGGCCGATCCTTTGCTGATACAGGCTGCGGGTGGCAATAGTTCTGTCAAATCAGGCGATGTCATGTGGATCAAGGCCTCGGGCACGGTTTTGGCGGACGCGATGCGGCGCGATATTTTCGTGCCCTGTGATCTACCCAAGATGCGGGCCGCCCTTGCCGCGCAAAGCGCGATTGCCGATCAACCGCAGGAGTTTTTGTTGCAAGAGGGGGGGCTGCGGCCTTCGATTGAAACCTCGCTTCATGCGGTGTTTCCGCAGCCTGTGGTGGTGCATGTGCATTGTGTGCATACGCTGTGCATGGCGATCCAAGCCGACCCTTTGGCGGCTATTGGCACAGCGCTTGACCATTTTTCTTGGGGCTATGTGCCCTATGCAAAGCCTGGCGCGAATTTGGCCGCGCAGGTTGCGGGGCTTGTGGGCGGTGGCGAGGTCGATGTGATTGTCTTGGGCAATCACGGCTTGATCGTGGCAGCAGAAACTGTGGGCGAGGTTGCCTCGCTGTTGGCGGCTGTGCATGAGGCGTTGCGCCCGAAACAGGCCCCGTTGACGGGGCCCACGGATATGCCTGATCTGCCCAAAGGGTGGCAGCCCGCACCAGACAGTTTGATCCGCCTTGGCAAATCGGCGGATTTAACGGCAATGGCCAGTGCAGGCAGCCTTTATCCTGACCATGTGATTTTCTGCGGTGTTGCAATTCGTGCGGTTTCCTCTGTCGCGGATTTGCCAGACCCAACTGACCCCGACACGCCCCCCGCGATTTTGATCCAAGGGCAGGGCGCGGCCCTTCGGGCTGATGCAAGCGCAGGCGCGCGCGCCTTGGCGCAATGTTTGGGCGATGTTCTGGGTCGCACCGCCCCTGATGCCCGCCTGCACTATCTGAGTGCAGCGCAGAATATGGAACTATTGGATTGGGATGCCGAGAAATATCGGCAAGCGTTGAATGCCTGATCTTTATCTTGGCCTTGATATCGGCACATCGGGCGCGCGGGCGCTTGTGATGTCCGATAGAGGCACGGTTGTGGCCAGTGCAAAATCCGCCATGTCGGAGCATGGGGCCAATCATCGTGACCCGATGGTGTGGTGGGCTGCGGCGCAAACGGCCTTGCAGCGGGCCTTGGCGGACTGCCCTGTAAAAAATATCCGCGCCGTGGCTGTGGATGGCACATCTGGCACGATGCTGGCCTGTCACCGCGCGCTGACGCCTCTTGGCGATGGGGTCATGTATAATGACCCTTGTAGCGATCAAGGCTTGATCGCGCGTATTGCGGCCGCTTCGCCCCCCCAAACCGCGGCGCGGGGCACAACCAGTGCCTTGGCCCGCGCCGTTGCCTTGCATCAAGCGCATCAGGGTGTGAAGGGTTTGCACATCCTGCATCAGGCCGATTGGATCGCTGCAAAGCTGACGGGGATTGTCGCCAGTGACGCAAATAACGCCCTGAAAACGGGCTATGACCCTGTGGCGGGCAGTTGGCCTGATTGGGTGGCAGGGTTTTTGCCCCTCGATCTTCTGCCCAACATCCATGACGCAGGCACAGATTTGGGGATCATTGGCGCGAATGATTTCGGTTTTTCGCCCGACACCCGACTGGTTGCAGGCACGACAGATGGCTGCGCCTCTTACTTGGCAACGGGGGCCGATCAAGCGGGGGATGGGGTCAGTGTTCTTGGCACGACCCTGACCCTTAAAATCCTGTCAGATCAGCCCATTTTCGCGCCTGACTTCGGGATATATAGCCATAAAGTTTTAGGTCTTTGGCTGGCTGGCGGGGCATCGAATACGGGCGGGGCGGTGATTTTGCAAGAATTCCCCGACCAAGATATTGCGCAGCTCTCGCAGCAGATTGACCCTGCCGTACCAACAGGTCTGGACTATTACCCCCTGACCCAAAAGGGCGAGCGGTTCCCAATCAATGATCCAGAGCTGCCCCCCCGCCTTGGCCCGCGCCCCGCGCAGGATTGGCGGCACCTTCAGGCGATATTCGAAGGGATTGCGGCGATAGAATGCCGTGCCTATCGCCGCTTGGCCGAATTGGGTGCGCCTGCCTTGAGCACCATTCGATCTTTGGGGGGCGGGGCACAGGATCGGGCCTTTACGGCCATCCGCCTGAATAGCTTGGGGGTTCAGCCCCGCAAGCCCCTCTCGGGCGAAGCCGCGATGGGCGCGGCGATTTTAGCGCAAAAGGGGATGCGCGGATGAGTGCCACGCTCACCACATTGCGCGATCTGGCCGATCAATATGATGCCTTTTTGATTGATCAATTTGGCGTTCTTTTGGATGGCGCTGGCGCCTATCAAAATGCCACTCGGGCCCTGTCGGAATTGGCCAAAACGGGCAAGCCCATTGTGATTTTGTCCAATTCTGGCAAACGCGCGACCCCCAATGAGGCACGCTTGACGCGTTTGGGCTTCGCACGGGGGGATTATCAAACCGTGCTTTCCTCGGGTGAGGCGGCCTATCGCCTGCTGTCAGAAACGGGGGGCGATCGGTGGGGTGGGGCCACGCCCGTGTGGTTGCATGCCCGTGACGGCGATCAAAGCGCGATTGAGGGGCTCAATCTGCGCTCTGTCGCCTCCGCCTCTGAGGCCGATCTCTTGATCCTTGCGGGCAGCCAAGGGGATCAGCGGGGCCTTGAGTGGTATCGTGCCGAACTTACACTTGCGGCGCAGCGCGCTGTGCCCTGTTATTGCACCAATCCCGACCTCGAAATGTTGACCCCGCAAGGCAAGGCCTTTGGGGCTGGGCGGATTGCGGCGCTATACCAAGAATTGGGCGGACGCGTCACCTATATCGGTAAGCCCTATCCTCAGATTTACCAAATCGCGGGGCAGATTTTGGGCCAGATCGCGCCGCGTGGGGTCTTGTGTATCGGCGACAGCCCAGCGCATGATGTTTTGGGTGGGGCGGGTGCAGGGTTTTCAACCGCGCTTGTCCGCGATACGGGGCTTCATGCGGGGGCCGATTTTGCCCATTTGCAAGAGATTTGCGAGGGTCTGGGCGCGCGGCTTGACCATGTGATACCCGCCTTCGACTGGGAGAGTTGAGATGCCACTGACCTTGTCATTGAACACCAATCCTTTGGTCAATCGCTTTGCCGAAATGGATGATCTGATCTTCACAGTCGCGCGTGATATCAAAATCCGCGATCTTCAATTGACGCATGAATTCATCAACCCTGCATGGCCTGCCCATGTGACCGCGCGGCTTACGCGCCAGATGGGGCGGGCTTTGCAGCAAACGGGTGTTCGGGTGACCTCGGGCATGACGGGGCCTTACGGGCGGCTCAACCATTTCGGCCATCCCGATGCGGATGTGCGGCGATACTATCTTGATTGGTTCAAACATTTTGCCGCGATCACCGCCGATTTGGGTGGGCTGGCCTTGGGCACGCAGTTTGCCATTTTCACCTATCGCGATTTTGATGACCCTGCACGCCGCGCCGCGTTGATTGAGATTGCGCTCGATCATTGGACGGAACTGGCCGAATATGCCAAGCCCCTTGGGATTGAGCATATTTTTTGGGAACCGATGAGCGTGGGTCGCGAATTTGGTGACACGATCGAGAACGCGATGGCGCTGCAAGATCAGATTGCCGCGCGCAAGATGGCCGTGCCTATGTTCATGATGGCCGATATTGATCACGGGGATGTCACATCGCCAAATCCGGATGATTTTGACCCTTATTCTTGGGCGCGCGCCGTGCCGCCTGTCTCGCCCATCATCCATATCAAGCAATCTTTGATGGATAAGGGGGGGCATCGTCCCTTTACCGCCAAACATAATGCGGTCGGACGGATACAGCCCGCACCGCTTTTGGTGGCCTTTGCAGAAGGCGGGGCGGTGGATAACGAGATTTGCCTTGAGTTAAGTTTCAAAGAGCGTGAACCAGATGATCGGGCCGTGGTGGCCGATATCGCTGAAAGCGTGGCTTTCTGGGCGCCTCATATCGACACAGGCGCATCTGATCTGCGGGTATGAAAAATGCGGCGGGCCTATGGCGCCGCCGCTTTTCAAAATCGGTATAAACCTGCCTTAAAGAATGGTTTGGCCCGTTGCAGCCCAATCTTTTGTGAATTGCTCAAGGCCCTTATCGGTCAAGACGTGCTTGGCCAGACCCTTGATCACTGCGGGCGGAATGGTCGCGACATCTGCACCAACCATCGCGGCATCTTTCACATGGTTTGCCGTCCGAATGGACGCCGCCAGAATTTCAGTCTCAAAACCATAATTGTCGTAAATCTCGCGGATTTCCGCGATCAATTCCATGCCATCGAGGTTGAGGTCATCCAAGCGCCCGATGAAGGGGCTGATATAGGTTGCACCTGCCTTGGCCGCCAAAAGCGCCTGATTGGCCGAGAAGCATAAGGTTACATTGGTCTTAATGCCTTTAGTGGCGAAATGGCGGCAGGCCTTTAGGCCATCCAAGGTCAAAGGCAGCTTGATCACGACATTATCGGCGATTTTTGCCAAATGCTCGCCTTCGGCCACCATGCCTGCAAAATCGGTTGCGGCGACTTCGGCGGATACGGGCCCATCGACCAGCGCGCAAATTTCAGCGATGACCTCTTTGAAATCGCGGCCTGATTTTGCGATCAGCGAGGGGTTCGTGGTGACCCCGTCCAACAGACCATAATCGTGCAATTCACGGATTTCATCGACCACGGCAGTATCGACAAAGAATTTCATGGATGGCTCTCCTTGATGCTTATTAGCGCGGGGCAGCGAGGCCTGATGCGCATGGGTTG
This sequence comes from Roseobacter sp. HKCCD7870, assembly GCF_037830315.1. NCBI lineage: Bacteria > Pseudomonadati > Pseudomonadota > Alphaproteobacteria > Rhodobacterales > Roseobacteraceae > Roseobacter > Roseobacter sp. HKCCD7870. Next base: position 159,325 of record NZ_JBBLYO010000001.1, read on the forward strand.
ATTGGCGCTTCGATAACCTTGCGCGACAAATTCTGCAAATCGCAATTTGCGCAAGGCCGCTTGTAAACCACCAGATCAAACATCACAATTAAAAATCACAAAATCACATTTTTATATTGATTTAACTCCGCCCCCTGATAGCGTGCAGGCGTATCTAAAGGGGATCACATGAAACTTGAGACGCGGCGCGAGCAGATATTGGCATGGCTGGCCGAAGCGGGATTCGTAGGGCTCGATGATCTGGCTGCGCGGTTTGCCGTGTCAAAGATGACGATCCACCGCGATTTAGATGATCTTGAGGCAGCGGGGCTTTTGCGCAAGTTGCGTGGTGGGGCCTCGATAGAGGCGAGCGCGCAGTTTGAGGCAGATTATCGCTATCGCGCCCTGCGCCACGTCGAGGCCAAGCGCCAAATCGCCCGCGCTGCGGCAGATCGGGTTGAGACGGGCATGCGTGTGATGCTGAATGATGGCAGCACCGCCGCGCTTTTGGCCGAAGAGATTGCCCTGCGCGGTCTTGGCGTGACCATTATCACCAATAACCATGCCGCCATCCATGTGCTGCAAGAGGCCGCAAGCGTGACCCTGATCACCCTTGGTGGTCGCTATAGTCGCAAATTTCACTGTGCCACGGGGCCCATGGTGCAAGCCGAAATTGCAATGATGCGGGCTGATCTGGCCTTTATCTCGAGCCCCGCAATTGATGCGCGGGCCTGCTATCACATGGATGAGGGCGTGCGCGCGATAAAGGCTGGGATGATTGCGGCCGCCGCGCGCCCCATTTTGATGGCAGAAGGTGCGAAATTTGGGCGCGATGCGTTGTATCATCTTGCCGATCTAGACGCGTTTTCAGCACTCGTGACCTATGATTTGCCACAGGCCCATAGGTCTGTTTGGGCAGACCTCAACCTGCCTTTCATTGATGCAAAGGAAATATGAAATGTCCGAATTTTGGGTTGGCACCAGTTGGAAGATGAACAAAACCCGCGCCGAGGCACGGGCGTTTGTTGCAGGTCTCAAGGCGGCGCAGACCCCCGCCGACCCGCGCATTCAGCCTTTTGTGATCCCGCCTTTCACAGCCTTGGCTGAGGTTGCGGCAGATCTGGCGGATAGCTCGGTGATGGTGGGGGCGCAGAATATGCACTGGGCCGATCAAGGTGCATGGACGGGGGAAATTTCCCCCGTGATGCTGCGCGACTGCGGTGCGCAGATTGTCGAATTGGGCCATTCTGAGCGGCGCGCCAATTTTGGTGAGACGGATGAGACAGTCGGGCTAAAGGTTGCGGCTGCGTTGCGCCACGGCCTTGTGCCCCTTATTTGTATCGGCGAGACTTGGGCCGAGCGCGAAGCAGGGCGCGCCACCGAAGTTTTGCGCGCTCAAACCGAGGCTGCTTTAGCGCAGATTGCCTCGACTGATCGCGCCCGTGCCATTCTATTTGCCTATGAACCCGTGTGGGCGATTGGCGATGGGGGCGTGCCTGCAACCGCTGACTATGCTGATGCGCGCCATGCCGAGGTCATCGCGGTCACGCAGGCGGTGATGGGGCGCGCTTTGCCCTGTCTTTATGGCGGGTCGGTCAATCCTGAGAATTGCGCAGAATTGATCACCTGTCCGCATATTGACGGGCTGTTTATTGGCCGCTCCGCGTGGAACGTGGCGGGCTATCTTGATATTTTGGCGCGGGTGTCGCGCGCTATTCAATCCCTATGATCGCAGGAGGAATGATCATGAAATTGGCAATTGCAGGTGACAGTGCAGGTGACGGTTTGGCGCGGGTTTTGGCAGATCACCTCAAAGCCAGCCATGAGGTGACGCTGATTGATATGGATGCAGCAGGCGCAGAGTTTTACGCCAACCTGTCTGAATTTGTGGCCAATCGGGTTTTGACGGGCGAGTTTGACCGCGCGATTCTGGTCTGCGGCACGGGGATTGGCGTGGCGATGTCCGCGAACAAGGTGCGCGGCATTCGCGCCGCACAGAGCCATGACACCTATTCAGCCGAGCGTGCCGCGCTGTCGAATAATGCGCAGATCATCACGATGGGCGCGCGGGTGATTGGGGCAGAATTGGCGAAATCCATTGCCGAGGCCTATTTGGCACAAAGTTTTGACCCTAATGGCCGCAGCGCCAGAAATGTTGCCGCGATTGATGCGCTAGACGGATAACGCGGTTAGCCAAATTTCCCTTGGCGGCGTGTGGATCGGGGGCGTAACCTATTCCTGACGGAAGAAGGGAGGGCGCAATATGAACGACCGCGTGCAGCTCGAGGGGCCATCGCCCCTGCCGCCATTGGCCAAGATGGGATTGGGCGATATTTGGGCGGCATTGGGCGCAGGGTGGCGCGATTTTCGCCAAAAGCCGATGATGGGCCTGTTCTTTGCCCATATCTATGTGGTGGGGGGCTGGTTGATCTATGGCAGCCTTTCGATCCTGGATATGGGGTGGTTGGCTATTCCGATTACGGTTGGGTTTCCCCTCATAGGGCCTTTCTTGGCGGTCGGGCTTTATGAGGTTTCCCGCCGTCTTGACGCGGGGGATCGGGACTTTCGCCGCAATGATATCTTCAGCGTGATCTGGCGGCAAAGATTGCGCCAATTGCCGTCTATGGCATGGGTGATCATCGTGTATTTTCTATTTTGGTCTTTCTTTGCGCATATGCTGTTCGCCCTGTTTATTGGGCCATCTGCGCTGATGAATGTGACCTCAAGCTATGCCTATCTGCTTCAGCCCGAAGGGTTGATTATGCTGTTGGTGGGCTCAGGCTTTGGTGCGGTTTTTGCGTTGGTGTTATTTTGCCTCACGGTGATTTCGCTGCCCCTTTTGTTGGATAAGGAAGTGGATTTTGTCACCGCCATGCTCAAAAGCATTGCGGTGGTTAAAGCCAACCCGAAGGTGATGCTGATCTGGGGGGCGCTGATCGCAAGCCTGACCTTTTTGGCGATGCTGCCTGCACTGTTGGGGTTGTTTTTGGTCTTGCCCGTTTTGGGTCATGCCTCATGGCATATTTATCGCCGCGCCTTTGTGCATGAGGCGATATGATGACAAAGAAAAACCCCCGCGCGCGGATGCGGGCGGGGGTGCGTTGTAAATAAATCGCGCCTGCGCTTATTTCTTTTCTGGCTCTGCGGCGGCTGCGGCAGGTTTTGCGGCTGGGGCAGGGGCCGATTTCGCACCGCTAGACAGCGGGTCTTCTTGACGCTGAACCGTGCCTTCAAAATGCGCACCAGATTCAATCGCGATGGTCTTATGAATGATGTCGCCCTCAACTCGCGCGCTTGAGGTGAGGCGCACTTTCAAGCCACGAACGCGGCCTTTGACATAGCCGTTCACGACCACATCATCGGCAAGAACCTCGCCATCAATGCGTGCGCTTTCACCAACAGTCAGTGAATGTGCGCGGATGTCACCCTTGACGGTGCCTTCGATTTGAATGTCGCCCGAGGTTTTCAGATTGCCCGTAATCACCAAATCCGAGCTCAGCAAAGACGCAGGCGGCTTTGGCTTGGCGGGGGCAGCAGATGTGCTGGGGGCCACCGGTGCCGAAGGCGCGCTTGGCGCTGTCGCGGCAGGGGCCGCGCTTGGCGTTGTTGTTTCTTTTGGTCCAGGTTCGTTGATTTTTGATTTAGAAAACATTTCGTCCTGCCGTGATAAAGGTCATCGGGTTGGTTGGGTTGCCATTCTGGCGCACTTCGTAATGCAAATGGGACCCGGTCGAGCGTCCAGTATTTCCCATATCACCAATTCTGTCGCCGCGCGACACTCTTTCGCCCCGTGTCACGCGAATACGCGATAAATGTGCGTAGCGTGTTGTATATCCCATAGCGTGGCGAATTTCTATCATATTGCCATAGGCGCCGCGGCGGCCCGCGAAAACCACAGTGCCATCTGCGGCAGCAACAATCGAGGTTCCAACGGGGCCCGCAAAATCTTGGCCCTCATGCATCCGCCGCCCCCCTTGGATCGGATCATTGCGATAGCCATAGCCCGAGGTGCGCCGCGCAGCGCCCTGCACAGGATAGCTGAAGGGCAGGCTCTCTGCGGCAATACGATAGAGGTTCACCGCATCGAGATCTTCCAACACCTCATTGGCGCGCAGCGAAACAGGGTCGGGTTGGCCGTTGGAGGTGGAAAAGGTAATTGGCGTCAAAGGCCCGCCTTGGCCTGCATAGCCACGGCGCACCGTCTCAAGAATGCTGTCGGTGGGCAGGCCTGCCGCACGGAACATCGCATTAAGTGGCTCAAGCGACATCGCGACCGCGTCTTCGATTTGAGTAAAGATGCGTTCATTGCGCTCGGCGGAAAGGGCAGCTTGGAATTCCAAGTCTTGAATCTGCGCGCGCGCCTCGGCGATCAAATCATGGGTTGTATCGCGCCCTTCGGCTGTTTCTTGCAGCGCCTCGGTCAATAGCGCCAAAACCTGCTCTAGATCTCGTTGACGGCTTGCGGCGGATTGCAGGCTGCCATTCTCATCGGTCATCTCGGCGGTCAATTGTGCCACCTCTTCAAGCGCGTCATCGCGTTCACTGATGGTGCGGCGCAAGGTGCTTTGGATCACGTTGACCGCGGTTTCCAATTCGCGGCGGCGTTCTTCTGATGCCAGAAGCTGCGATTGCATGGCAGAGACTTGGGTCATCGCAACGCCAAATCGTTCATGGGCGGCTTGTGCCTCAAGGGCGCGGCTGTCGCGTTCGCTGGACATTGTATTGAGGCGGTCTTGATAGGCCTGCGAGGCGCGCGCGACCTGATCGCGATTAGAGCCTGCATTGATGGCATCGATGAAAAACACCGCTGAAACAATCGCTGTCCATGTGACCAGAAGCCCTGTCGTGGCAATGATTGCGGCCTGCGTCAGGGGCCTCAGGCGCACAAAGCGCGTGCTTGTATCGGATTTCAGAAACAGCCGTTTTTCAGGCAAATGTCGATCCAATGCGTGGTTTGCGCGCTCAATCAATCGCGATTTCAATGCCAAGTCCCCTGTTTTGTCGTTCGGGCGCTTTGCTATGCGCCTCTCGTCACCACCCCATCACAGCGTCCCCAGGCCATTTGGGGGGCGCGAGGATTGGATAGGACATTGAGCGGGGCGGCTCAATATTTTTTGCGCCATTTAGACGGGAAATTGAGGTCATTCCCGCAATTTGGGCGAGATTTCGCCGATAGATGGCCTAGCGTTCAGAGAGAGGCCAGTAAAAATCGGGTGGAAGGCCCGCTTCGGCGCGCTTTTCTTCGTTAAAGGGTGGCTTCAACGCGCCGTGGAAATAGCGTTGCACCAGTTCGTGAAACGCATCCTTTGGATCAAGGTTTTCGCGGCCACAGAGGAAATGAAACCATTTGCTACCATAGGCCACGTGATGCACCTCTTCGGCATAGATCACGTTTAGCGCATCGACCGCTGCACTGGCCGCAGGGTCATTTTGCGGGCGTTTGAAAATCTCGATCATTGAGGGCGTGACATCAAGGCCGCGTGCCTCGAGAACCATCGGCACCACCGCCAAGCGGCCCATGAAATCAGTGGCCGTATCTTCGGCGGCGCGCCACATCCCCGCATGTGCGGCAAGCGCGCCATAATGACTGCCCATTTGTTCAAGGCAATCTGACAATAGGTTGAAATGCTTGGCTTCTTCATCGGCCGATTTGACCCAATCATCGTAGAACCCGATGGGCATGGGCGTCTCGGCAAAGCGGGGGATAATGTCCCAATGTAAATCCACCGCGTTAAGTTCGATATGCGCCACCGCGTGCAAAACAGCGATCCGACCCTCGGCTGTGCCAGGTTTACGCTTTGGCACCTCGCGCGGATCAAGCAATGCGGGTTGTGCAGGGCGCGCGGGTTGATCGGGCGGTGTGGCGCGGCCAAGGGGCAAGGGCGTGCTTGCTGCCCGCGCCGCAAACCATTTCTTGGCACAAGCGCGCGAAAGTGCGCATTTCTCCTTTGCATTGGCGGTGGTCAAAACCGCCACCGCCATTTCGGCCAATGTCTCGGGTATTTGTAAATCACTCATGGGGCGGTGAATTAGCCCAAGGATTTCACCGCGTCCAGCACTGCATCAACATGGCCTGGCACCTTTACCTTGCGCCAAATCTGGGAAATTTTCCCATCGCTATCAATAAGATAGGTGCAGCGTTCGATGCCCATGTACTTCTTGCCATACATGGATTTCTCCACCCATGCGCCATAGCGTTCGCAGACATCGCTGGTTTCATCCGAGGCAAGGACCACCCCAAGATCATATTTGGCGATGAATTTATCGTGTTTGGCCACGCTATCTTTGGAGACACCAATCACCACGGTGCCTGCCGCAGCAAAGGCGTCTGCCGCTTCGGTGAAGCCCTGCGCCTCTTTGGTGCAGCCTGATGTGTCATCTTTGGGATAGAAATAGAGAACCACTTTCTTGGGCTTTTGAGCAGATAGCGTCACTTCGCCACCGCCAGCGCGGGGAAGGTTGAAATCTGGGGCGGGGCTGCCGATCTCAAGCATGGGCTTCATCCTTTATTCATTCTTTTGCGCGGAAACTCGCCACATCGTGATCCAGTGCGGCGAATATTTGCGCGGGGCCAGTTGCATGGTTTTGTTATGTGTGATTGCAAGCTAGGGGATTTACAGCAAAGATAAAGGGCGGCATCCGAAATCGCCCCTCTCTTTGTTCCGCGCCCGACCCGTAAACAGCCCCGTGACCAACCTCGTGACCAGACAGATTATAGATTGACCGCTTCCCGTGACCTCCAAAGAAAACGCCGTGTCCAAACCTAAACCACAGCCTGCCAAATCCCGCAGAGGGCGGTGGGTCTTGGCTGTGGTTTTGGGCCTGTTTGTGACCATTTCAGCGGTGCTTGGTGGGTTTTACCTGCGACTGTCTCAGGGCCCCGTTTCGCTGCCTACCGCATGGCAGGCGCATATTATTGCGCAAATGCAGGCGGGTATGGTGCGCGATGAGTTAAGCATTGCAGATATGTCCATTGCCCTTGATGAGACGGGGCGCCAAGCCCTTTTGGTCATCACCGATGTCACGGTGCGCGATGAAACTGGCCTGCGTGCGGCGTTTCCGCAGCTTGGCTTTGCCTTCGATGCAGGCGCCTTGCTGATGGGGCAAATATCCCCCATCCGCGCCGAAATGCGCGGTGCCAGTCTCTTGCTTGAACGGGACGCAACTGGTGGTATCGATTTGGCTTTCACAACCAATCAAGACGCCGCGCGCGCTGATTTGGCCCAAACCATGTCCGCCTTTGACAGAATGTTTGCCGATCCGCGTTTTGCCAATTTTCAAGAGGCCATTGGCCGCGAGATTACGATTTCTCTGCGCGATGCCACCACAGGACGGGCCTTATCTATTGAAAACGGGCAAATGCGTCTGGCCCGTCAGGGCCAAGATTTGGTTTTGGCGGTTACCGCAGGTCTAGAGGCCCACGCGGAGGGGGCGGCAGATCAGGCGGGGCGTCTTTCCTTTGTGGCGACCCGCACCGATGCCGCGCGTGAGACCGAATTACGCCTCCAATTTCAAGGGATACCTGCAAATAACCTTTCTGTTGCATCGCCTGCCTTGCGGTGGCTTGATCTGATCTCTGCGCCATTGTCGGGCAGTCTCAGCACGAAATTGCGCGATGCCGAAGGCGTTGGTGATCTTGAAGCCCGCCTTGATTTGGGGCCAGGGGAATTGGCCCTTGAGGGCGCAGAGCGCCCCCTAAGCTTTAGCGAGATCTCAGCGCGATTTCGGTATGAGGCAGCCACAGGGCGCGCGGCGCTGGATGAGCTGTTGGTTGATGCGCGCGACCTAGATTTTACCGCAACGGGTGATGCGCTGATTTCGCCTGATGGCACGCAAATTGACGCCACGCTTGATCTTAATGATGTATTGGTGAACCCCAATGCGATGTTCGAGGCGCCCTTGCTGTTCTCGCAGGGGCAGTCTGAGTTTCGGATCAGTTTAGGGGAGGAGCCGCGCCTCGATCTTGATCGTGTTTTGATCCGCACAGATGCGTTTGAGCTGACCCTTTCAGGCTATGGGGTGGCGCGCTCTGATGGCACGGAACTGGCGATTGATGGGAGTATTGCGCAAATGGTGCTGCGCGATGCCCTGATTTATTGGCCAAATGAGTTTGTCTCTAAAACGCGTGACTGGATTGATCGCAATCTGCACGAAGGGCAGGCGCAAAACCTCGTTCTGAGCCTGCGTAAGGCGCCGCAAGATGCCCGTGCGCAGGCGGCCTTGGGGTTTGATTTTAGCGCGCTCGCGCTTAGCCCCATTCGCGATATGCCACCTTTGCGGGATCTGCAGGGCCAACTGCGTCTAGAGGGCGCGCGCCTGACCATTGTGGCGCAAGATAGTCTGATGCGCGCGCCAACGGGCCAAGATATCGTGATGCGCCAAGGCAGGTTCACTGTGCCCAATGTGGCAATGCGCGGCCCTGCTGCCACCCTTGATTTGGATGTGTCGGGAGAAATCCCTGATCTTTTGACCCTATTCGCAGGGCCGCCCCTGAACCTATTTCCCGAAGACGGGCGTCTTGACCCTGCCACATTGGCCACAGGTCAGGCAGAGTTGTCGGGTCAGATCGGTCTGAATCTTGTGCAACGCCAACCCATTGGTGAGATGAGCCTCGATATCACGGGCCGTCTGATAGATGTGCGCTCAGACACACTGGTTCCCAATCGCGATCTGCATGCAGAGGCGCTTGATTTGGCGATTACCTCCGAGGCAGGTGTGATGATTTTTGGCGCTGCCACAATTTCAGGTCAGCCCCTCACGGGCCGTTGGGTTCGGCCTGATCTTAACCGTGATGCCCCGCAATCTTATGTCGAAGGGCAGGCGCGTTTGAGCCCTGAAACCCTTGCGACCTTTGGTGTCATTTTGCCTGATGGCATGGTGCAGGGCGATGCAGCACTGGATTTGCGGCTTGATCTTGCAGTGCGCGGTGCAGCCCCAGAGTTGCGTCTCACATCACCACTTGAGGGCGTTGCGCTGTCCCTTACAGCGTTGGGGTGGACGAAACCCGCAGAGGCAGCAGGGGATTTGGACGTCACCCTGATCCTTGGGCCTGACCCAAGCCTGCGCGCATTCCGCCTATCAGGGGCGGGCCTATCTGCACAGGGTTCGGGGGATCTCAGCCCCGAAGGCCGTCTTGAGCTGTTGCGCATAGAAGGCTTTACCATTGATGACTGGCTAGATGTTACAGGCACGCTGACGTCGCGTGGCGAGGGGCTGGCACCTGCACTTGGGATTGCTTCGGGGCGGTTGGATTTGCGGGGCCTGCCGCAAGGCGGCGCACAAGCGCAAACGGCACGCGCCCCCCTGTCGGTCAATTTGGACGAGCTGCGCATTGGCGCCACGATTGCCCTCAGCGATCTGCGCGCGGATCTCAGTTCTGGCGGTGGCGGGTTGGCAGGGGCGTTTCGCGGCAATCTTAACGGCGCCGTTCCGCTAGAGGGCGCGATTGCCCCGATTGAGGGCGGGGGCATTGATATTCGCCTTCAGGCTGATGATGGCGGGGCCGCCATGCGCAGCGCGGGCATCATGCGCAACCTCTATGGTGGCGCGCTGACCCTGCAATTGCAGGGCGCGACTGGCGCGCGCAGCTATGAGGGCCAGTTGCAAATCACCAACCCCAGACTGCGCGATGCGCCCGTTATGGCCGAATTGCTCAACGCCGTCTCCGTGATTGGATTGATTGAACAACTGTCGGGGGACGGGATTAATATGGGCGAGGTAAATGCGCGCTTCACGCTCGATCCGTCAAAGATCACTGTGCATCAAGGCGCCGCCATTGGCCCGTCTTTGGGTATCAGCATGGATGGGGTCTATAATACATCTGAGCGGAATTTGGACTTTCGCGGTGTGCTTACGCCGATTTATGCGCTCAACGGCGTTGTCGGGCGGCTGTTTGCAAGGCGTGATGAGGGGTTGTTTGGATTTAATTTTACTCTGAACGGCCCGCCCGATACGCCGCAGGTGCAGGTCAATCCGCTCTCCATACTTGTGCCAGGCATTCTGCGCGACTTGATGCGCCCGCAGCTTGACACAAATTCCCAATAATCCGCCCGTTTCTTTGCGATGGCCCGTTTCTGTCAGGTTTACGATGCGTCTTGATGATTTCGATTTTCACCTTCCCGAAACCCGTATTGCGACCCGTCCGGCAAAGCCGCGCTCTTCGGCGCGGCTGCTACATGCGCAAGGCCGGCAGATCACCGATGCGATTGTGCGCGATTTGCCGCAATTCTTGCGCAAGGGGGATCGGTTGGTCCTGAACGACACCCGCGTCATTCCCGCCCGTCTGCGTGGCCAAAGGTGGCGCGACAGCGCGCAAGGCCGCGTGAGCGCAAAGATTGAGGTGACCCTTCTCGAGCCACAGGCCGATGGCACATGGTCGGCCCTTGCCAAGCCGATGCGGAAACTGGCCTTGGGCGAGGTGGTGGAGTTCACCCCCGATTTTCACGCCGAGGTGGCAGGCCTTGAAGGGGGGCTGCGTCTGCGCTTCAACCTTGAGGGGGATGATTTTGATGCGGCGTTGAACGCCGCAGGCGCGATGCCCCTGCCGCCCTATATTGAGGCCAAGCGCCCCTCCGATGCCCAAGATCGGGAAGATTACCAAACCATTTGGGCCAAGCGCCAAGGGGCGGTGGCCGCCCCAACCGCAAGCCTGCATTTTGACGAGGGGCTGATGGCAGATTTACGCGCCCATGGGGTGAGGTTCAGCTTTGTCACCTTGCACGTTGGCGCAGGCACGTTTCTGCCCGTGACGGTGGAAGATGTCACCACCCATAAAATGCATGCCGAATGGGGCGAGGTTTCGCAAAGCGCGGCGGATGAAATCAACGCCACCCGCGCCGCAGGCGGGCGGATTATCCCCGTGGGCACAACAGCATTGCGTTTGATTGAAACTGCGGCAAGCGAAACTGGCGAGATGCGCCCCTTTGAGGGGGATACCGATATTTTCATCTACCCCGGGTATCGCTTTAAAATCACCGATGGGTTGATGACCAATTTCCACTTGCCCAAATCGACCCTGATGATGTTGGTGTCGGCCCTGATGGGGGCAGATCAAATTCGGACGATCTATGACCATGCAATCACGCAGAACTATCGTTTTTTCTCCTATGGGGATGCTTCGCTATTAATCGGGTCGCAGACGTGACAGGATAGGGCGTGAACGCGGCATTAGTTTGGTGCCGTGCAGCGTAAGGATCGCGCATGTTATTGGTGTTGCGGAATTCATGGGCCTTGCTTTTGGGTATCATGCTTCTGATGGTCGGGAATGGCCTTCAGGGCACGCTTTTGGGTGTGCGCGGCGAAATTGAGGGTTTTTCAACCTTTGAGATGTCCGTGGTGATGTCTGCCTATTTTGCGGGGTTTCTGATCGGTTCGCGTATGGGGTCAGAAATGATCCGCCGCGTGGGCCATATCCGCACCTTTGCTGCGCTGGGCTCGGTCATATCGGCGGTGCTGATCCTTTATCCTGTGCTGACGGATCCCATTGCATGGACAGTGTTGCGCCTGATTATTGGGGCCTGTTTTGCAGCCGTCTATGTCACGGCGGAATCTTGGTTGAACAATGCCGCAACCAATGAAACCCGTGGTCAAACGCTATCAGTCTATCTGGTGGTGCAGATGGTCGGCATTGTTGCCGCGCAAATGCTGCTGAACCTTGGGGATCCGTCCGACTATTTCCTCTTTGTGGTGCTGTCGGTTCTGGTTTCGCTAAGTTTCGCGCCGATTTTGCTGTCGGTCACCCCAACGCCGGCATTTGAAACCGCCAAGCCGATGAGCCTGATGGAGGTCTTGAAAATCTCGCCACTGGGTGTGATTGGCACATTCCTTATGGGCGGTGTCTATTCGGCCATGTTCGGCATGGCGGCCGTTTTCGCCACGCAGGCAGGGCTGCCAATTGCGCAATTGTCCATTTTTGTATCGGCCTTTTATGTGGGCGGCTTAGTTCTGCAATTCCCCATTGGATGGATTTCTGATCGGATGGATCGCCGTCTGTTGATCATGATCTTGGCGGCCATTTGTGGCGCAGCGGGCCTGTTGGGTGCGCTCAGTTCTGGCATCTTTTCGATCTTGGTGATTTCGGCCTTCTTCATAGGCGGCATGGCCAACCCGCTTTATGCGTTGTTGATTGCCTATGTGAACGACTTTCTTGAGGTTGAACAAATGCCCGCAGCAGGGGGGCGTCTGTTGTTTGTGAACGGGGTCGGGGCGATTTTCGGCCCGATTGTCGTGGGCGGCATGATGCAGGCCATTGGCCCCTTGGGGTATTTCTATTTCATTGGCGGCTTGGTTACGGTTTTGGCGCTTTATGCGGCCTATCGTATGACGGTGCGCCCTGCACCCACAGTGGAAGATACGGGCAGCTATGCGCCTGTTTTGCCCTCAGCCTCTCCCGTTGTGGTGGGCTTGGCGCAAGAGGTTTTCGCGGATGCGGCCTCCGATGATGGCGATGACGCGCAAGGAACGCTTCCTCCTGCTGCGTGATCGTGGCATTCTCTCTTTGACAATGGTCTAAAGGGGGAAGATCGGATGGCAGAACCACTGGCGCAAGAGATCACAGAGTTCTGGATCGGGGCAGGGCCCGAGGCGTGGTATTGCCGCGATGATGATTTTGACGCTGAAATTCGCGCCCGTTTTGGCACGGCATGGCAGGGGGCGGCAGCAGGCGCGATGGATCATTGGATCAATACCGCGCCGACTGCCTTGGCGCTGATGATCCTGCTGGATCAATTCCCGCGCAATATGTTTCGCGCCGACCCGCGGGCCTTTGCCACCGATGCAAAGGTTTTGGGATTGGCCAAGGACGCGCTAGAAATGGGCCATGATCTGAGCATCCCAGAGCCTGAAAGTCAGTTTTTCTACCTGCCCTTCATGCATTCCGAGGATTTGGCAGATCAAACCCGCGCGATTGAGTTGATCGAAACGCGGATGCCGCAGACGGGGCAAGGCAATGTGATCCATGCCCGCGCCCATGCTGAAATTATCCGCCGATTTGGCCGTTTTCCCTATCGAAACGCGGATTTGGCGCGGGATATGACCGCAGAAGAACAGGCGTTTCTAGACGCGGGCGGTTATGGTTCTGTGCTGCGCAGTCTGCAGGAATCTTAGATAGATTGCAGCGCGATCAGAGATGGTTTAGAGATAGTTTAACGTTGAACAATTCCGAATCCCGCCGCCCCTGCGTGGCCCGAATTGCAGGAGAACTGCCATGTCCAACCAAGATTTCGATGTAATCGTCATCGGTGCAGGCCCCGGGGGCTATGTGGCCGCGATCCGCGCCAGCCAATTGAGGCTGAAAGTTGCGATTGTCGAGCGGGAACATATGGGCGGGATTTGTCTCAATTGGGGCTGTATCCCAACCAAGGCCATGCTGCGCTCGTCCGAAGTTTTCCACTTGATGCACCGCGCTAAGGAATTCGGTCTGTCTGCGGATGGGATTTCCTATGATTTGGATGCGGTCGTGAAACGCTCGCGCAATGTGGCCAAACAGCTGAATTCGGGCGTGGGCCATTTGATGAAGAAGAACAAGGTCACAGTCGTGATGGGCGCGGCCACAATTCCCGCGAAAGGCAAGGTCGAGGTGAAGGCGGAAGATGGCGTGAAAACCCTGACCGCCAAACATATCATTCTGGCCACAGGCGCCCGTGCCCGCGAACTGCCGGGCCTAGAGGCGGATGGCAAGCGCGTATGGGCCTATAAATCGGCACTGACCCCGCCGCATATGCCTAAGAAATTGCTTGTCATTGGGTCTGGCGCGATTGGGATTGAATTTGCAAGTTTCTACAACACGCTGGGCGCTGAGACGACAGTTGTTGAGGTGATGGATCGCATCCTGCCCGTGGAAGATGCCGAGATTTCCGCCTTTGCCAAAAAGGCCTTTGAAAAGCAGGGGATGAAAATTCTGCAAAAGGCCGTGGTCAAGAAACTGGATCGCGCGGCTGATAAGGTCACAGCGCATATCGAAATGGGCGGCAAGGTTGAGACGCAAGAATTCGACACAGTCATTTCTGCCGTTGGTATTGTCGGCAATGTTGAGGGCTTGGGCCTAGAGGGGCTTGGGGTCAAAATAGACCGCACCCATGTTGTGACGGATGAATATTGCCGCACGGGCGTGGACGGGCTTTACGCGATTGGCGATGTTGCAGGCGCGCCGTGGCTTGCGCATAAGGCCAGCCATGAAGGCGTGATGGTCGCCGAGATGATTGCAGGGCGCAAGGTTCACGCGGTGAAACCTGAAAGCATTGCAGGCTGCACCTATTGCCACCCGCAAATCGCCTCGGTCGGTTTGACCGAAGAAAAGGCAAAAGCCGCAGGCTATGCCGTAAAAGTGGGCCGCTTCCCCTTTATTGGCAATGGCAAGGCCATCGCCTTGGGCGAGCCTGAAGGGCTGATCAAAGCCGTGTTTGATGCCAAAACGGGCGAGCTTTTGGGCGCGCATATGGTGGGCGCGGAAGTGACCGAACTGATCCAAGGCTATGTGGTGGGGCGCAAGCTGGAAACCACTGAAGAAGACCTGATGGAGACCGTTTTCCCGCATCCAACCTTGTCAGAGATGATGCATGAGGCGGTTCTTGATGCCTATGGGCGGGCGATTCATATCTAGAGGGCCGGCGTCTCAGGTGTCTGGGTTATTGGGGCAGGGGCAACCTTGCCCCTTTTGCTGTTCTAGCGCCATGCTTGACAGGTTTGCGCGTTTCGGTTTTGTTCTCGCCATCCTGCCCCTTGCTTTGTGGCACTGGCGCAGGCACAGGATCGCCCTAGCTTATGGCGCATCAATATAGGATCGGGCGGTCAGATGGCGGAATTAAAGAAAATCGAAGTGCGCGGCGCACGCGAGCATAATTTGAAGAATATCGATGTCGATATTCCCCGCGACCAACTGACCGTGATCACGGGCCTATCGGGATCAGGAAAATCGTCACTTGCCTTTGACACGATCTATGCCGAAGGGCAGCGCCGCTATGTCGAAAGCCTCAGCGCCTATGCGCGGCAATTCCTTGACATGATGCAAAAGCCCGACATGGATCACATCTCGGGACTGTCGCCCGCGATTTCCATTGAGCAGAAAACCACTTCGAAAAACCCGCGCTCGACCGTGGGAACCGTGACCGAAATTTACGATTATATGCGCTTGTTGTTTGCGCGCGTGGGCACGCCCTATAGCCCCGCAACAGGTCTGCCCATTGAGGCGCAGCAGGTTCAGGACATGGTCGACCGCATTATGGGCATGGAGGAGGGAACCCGCGCCTATCTCTTGGCCCCGATTGTGCGCGACCGCAAAGGCGAATATCGCAAAGAAATGCTGGAGCTGCGCAAGCAGGGGTTTCAAAGGGTCAAGGTAGATGGGGCGTTTTACGAATTAGAAACCCCGCCAAGCTTGGACAAGAAATTTCGCCACGATATTGACGTTGTGGTGGATCGCATTGTGGTGCGTGCGGGCAGTGAAACGCGTCTGGCCGATAGTTTGCGCACGGCGCTTGATCTGGCCGATGGGATTGCCATTCTGGAGACTGCACCAAAGGACGGTGATCCCGAGCGGGTTACGTTTTCTGAGAATTTCGCCTGTCCTGTTTCGGGCTTTACCATTCCCGAAATTGAGCCGCGCTTGTTCTCTTTCAACGCGCCCTTTGGGGCGTGCCCGTCTTGTGATGGGTTGGGGCATGAGCTGTTTTTTGATGAACGGCTGATGGTGCCTGATGTCACGCTTAGCCTTGCCGATGGGGCCATTGCGCCATGGCGCAAGGGGAAATCACCCTATTTCCTGCAAACCATCGAAGCGATCGCCCGTCACTACGGCTTTGATCCTAAGGCGCAATGGAAAGACCTGCCTCAGGCGGTGCAAGATGTGTTCTTGCGTGGCTCTGGCGAGGAAGAAATCGCCTTTCGGTATGACGAGGGCGGGCGGGTTTATCAGGTTTCCCGCGTGTTTGAGGGGGTGATCCCCAATATGGAACGCCGCTATCGCGAAACCGATAGCGCGTGGATCCGCGAAGAATTTGAACGCTATCAGAACAATCGCCCCTGTGGTGCTTGTGGGGGGCACCGCCTGCGGGCTGAGGCATTAGCGGTGAAAATCGGCGGCCTTCATGTGGGCGAGGTGGTGCAAATGTCCATCCGTCAGGCCTATGATTGGATCGACACTGTGCCAGCGGCCTTGAGTGCGCAAAAAAATGAAATCGCCCGCGCGATCCTGAAAGAGATCCGCGAACGCCTCGGGTTTTTGAACAATGTGGGGTTGGATTACCTGACGCTGTCACGCAATGCAGGCACCTTGTCAGGTGGTGAAAGCCAACGCATCCGTTTGGCCAGCCAGATCGGCTCGGGCCTCACGGGGGTGCTTTATGTTCTTGATGAACCCTCAATTGGTTTGCATCAGCGCGACAATTCCCGCCTTCTGGATACGCTAAAAAACCTGCGCGATCAGGGCAATACCGTCATCGTTGTTGAGCATGACGAGGAAGCCATTCGCGAGGCGGATTACGTTCTGGATATTGGCCCAGGTGCAGGGGTGCATGGCGGCCAAGTTGTGGCCTCTGGCACGCCGCGTGAGATCATGGAGAACCCCGCCTCAATCACAGGGCAATATCTGTCGGGCAGCCGCGAGATTGCTGTTCCCCAAGAGCGGCGCAAGGGCAAAAAGGGCGGCAAGTCCGTTACCGTGGTCAATGCGACAGGCAACAACCTGCAGGTGGTGACAGTGGATTTCCCGCTCGGGAAATTTGTCTGCGTCACGGGTGTTTCGGGGGGGGGCAAATCCACCCTGACGATTGAAACCCTGTTCAAAACAGCCTCAGCGCGGCTGAATGGGGCGCGCCAGACACCTGCGCCTTGCGAGACGATCAAAGGGCTAGAGCATCTCGATAAGGTGATCGATATTGACCAACGCCCAATTGGGCGCACGCCCCGCTCCAACCCTGCGACCTATACGGGCGCCTTTACCCCAATCCGTGATTGGTTTGCAGGCCTGCCCGAGGCCAAGGCGCGCGGCTACAAGCCTGGGAGGTTCAGCTTTAACGTCAAAGGCGGTCGCTGCGAGGCCTGCCAAGGCGATGGGGTCATCAAGATCGAGATGCATTTCTTGCCCGATGTTTATGTGGAATGTGAAACCTGCAAAGGAAAGCGCTATAACCGCGAAACCCTTGAGGTGACGTTCAAAGGCAAAAGCATTGCCGATGTATTGGACATGACTGTGGAAGACGCGCAGGAGTTTTTCAAAGCGGTGCCATCCATTCGCGAGAAGATGGATGCGCTGATGCGCGTGGGGCTCGGCTATATCAAGGTGGGCCAGCAAGCGACCACCTTGTCGGGTGGCGAGGCGCAGCGTGTGAAACTGTCCAAGGAATTGAGCAAACGCGCCACGGGCCGCACCCTCTATATTCTGGATGAACCCACCACGGGCCTGCATTTCGAAGATGTGCGAAAATTGTTGGAAGTGCTGCATGAATTGGTTGATCAGGGCAACTCAGTTGTAGTGATTGAGCATAATCTTGATGTGATCAAAACCGCCGATTGGCTGATCGACATTGGCCCCGAAGGCGGTGATGGCGGTGGGCAGGTCGTGGCGACAGGCACGCCCGAGGATGTCGCGGGCGTTGCCGCATCGCATACGGGACGTTATTTGGCCCCGATGCTGCCCGCGGCCCGCGTTACGGCTGCGCAATAGATTTGCCCCCTCACGCAAATTTTTCCCCGTTCGGCGCTGATTGCGTCTAAGCTTGGCGTGACGGATGAAGCATAAATAGGGGTTAACCAATGTCGGCACGTATGTCTTTTGCCTTGTCACTGGGGCTGTTTGCGGCAAGCAGCCCTGCCTTTGCGCAGGATTTTTGTGGGGGAATGGGGGCCATGGGTCTTTGGGCCAATGGCACCGAGGCCGCCTCTGACCTCAGCCAATCAAGCACGGCCTTTGATCTGACGGGTCTTGGCCTGTCTGCGGGCAACCAGGCGGTCGGGCTGTTCACATTATCGCAATCTGCAAATCTGCGCGTTGAGGCGGTGGGGCAGGGTGGGGTTGATCCCGTTTTAGACCTCTATGACGAAACGGGCCGTTTGATCTTGAATGATGACGATAGCGGCGGAAACCTTGCTGCGCGCGGTGAGATCAACTTGGCGGCGGGGCGCTATTGCGTTGCGGTGCGCGATTTTAGTGGAACCGCTGGCGCGGTTGACCTGCGTATTGGCCTCAGTGATCGCGATCCTGCGCTGACGATGGGTTTGGATGCAGGAACAGGCAGCTTTGCAGGGGTTACGCCCTGCACGGCGGATACGCCCGCCACGGTTTTGGGGGCGGGGGCCTTGAGCCAAGCTGAGCTGAGCGCAGGTATCAGCCAAACAGGCAGCGTGGCAAGCACGCCCTATTATCGCTTTGGCCTTTCGGCCCCAACGGCGGTGACCATTCAAGCCGAAAACAGTGCGGCTGATCCCTATATCTATCTCTATGGGCCAGATGGGCGGCTCTTGGCGGAAAATGACGACCATATGGGTCTTGATAGCCAGATTGACATGGCTGACCCGCTGCCTGCAGGCAGCTATTGTATCGCGATGCGCGCCTTGTCAGATCAAAACGCGCCTGTGACAGTGACCTTGCGCGATTACGACCCAATGCGTGCCATGCAGCAGATGTATGAGGCGCTCGAGGCCAGCCCCCCTATCGGTGGCAGCTATCCTATCACGGATTTGGGCGCAATTTCGGGGCAGTTCGTGCGCGATGTCAGCGTATCAGGCAAGGCGCAATGGTTCCTCGTGTCTATGCCAGAGGATGGGCTTTTGCTGATTGATGCGGTTGGCATGGGCAATTCTGACCCAATTCTGGCCCTTTACGATCCAGTGGGTCGTGAGCTTGCCTATAATGACGATAGCGGGTCTGGGTATGACAGCCAAATCGCGCAGCCTCTTGGCGGGGGCAGCTATTTGGTGGGCTTGCGGCAATATGATAACAGCGCAGGCATGGTGCGTCTGGTGATCCAGCGCTTTGTGGCGGCCAATTAAGCGCGTTCAGGCCCCGTCTGATGCAGCCAAGGCCGTGATGATGGGGCCAAAATCCAGCGCCTTCAGAGAGGCCCCCCCCACCAAAGCGCCATCGACATTTTCCAATGCGAAAATCTCGGCGGCATTGGTTGGCTTGACTGACCCGCCATAGAGCAGCGGCACGCTTTTTGCGGCATCCGCGCCGTAGCGGGCAGCCAGATTAGCGCGCATGGCATCATGGATTTCGGCAATATCACTCAGTTCAGGAACAAGCCCTGTGCCAATCGCCCAAATCGGTTCATAGGCTATTACAAACGCGCCTTCATCGGGGAGGGAGGCGTCAAGCTGTGCTTCAACAACCGCGCGGGCATGGCCCGCGCGCCGTTCTGCCTCGCTTTCACCTAAGCAGATAATGGGGGTCAGCCCCGCCGCCAATGCCGCTTCTGCCTGCGCGCGCACTTGGGCGTTGGTTTCGCCGTGATCAGCGCGCCGCTCGGAATGGCCCACAATCACATAATCCGCCCCTGCATCCTTCAGCATGGGTGCGGAAATATCGCCCGTATGCGCGCCTGCCGTTGCGGTATGGCAATATTGCCCCCCGAGCGCGATGGCGCTGTCGCGGCACTGTGCGGCAAGGGCACCCAGCAAGGTCGCGGGCGGACAGATCAAAATATCGACTGGCTGCGGTGCAGGGAATGCCGCAATCAGGCTTTGCACTTCGGCCATATTCGCCAAAAGCCCGTTCATCTTCCAATTTCCTGCGGCAAGTTTTCTGCGCATCGCGCTCTCCTCTTTATCTTTGGTTTTATGGGTGGCAAGGATGCAGCCAAGGGTCAAGCCAATATGGGGTAAGAATCGTGATGATACCGCGAATTGATTTTCAGAAAATGATCGCAGGTGATGCCGAGACCCTTGAGACTATCGCTTATGGCGCGCGTGACGTTGGGTTTTTGACGCTTCAGAATACGCCGATTTCGGGCGAGGCTGTTCAAGAGTTAATCGCGCTCTATCGCCGTTTTTTCAAAATGGATGATGCGGCCAAAGCGGCCGTGGATATGGCGCGCACAGGGGCCAATCGCGGGTGGGGTGCCTCCAAATCCGAACAGGTCGATCCCAAGGCAAACCCTGACTACAAACAAGTGTTTGACTGTGGCTTGCCGGTGCCCGATGGCGATCCAATGGCGCATTTGCCTGTTTATGCGCCAAATCTTTGGCCCGAAGCCCCTGAAGGTTTTCAAGAAACAGTCGAGCAGTATTTTGCGCAAGCGCGTGCTGTGTCCTTGGCCCTGCTTGCGGCGATTGCACGAGCAATTGGCAAGGACGGGGATTATTTTGCCGATAAATTCGACCGCCCCATGGCGCTGTTGCGGGCAAATTTCTATCCACCCCGTCCAGATTGGGCGGGTGAAAAGGATTTCGGCATCGCAGCCCATACCGATTATGGCTGCCTCACCCTTTTGGCCACGGATGGGCAGGCGGGCCTTGAGGTGGAGATGCGGGATGGTTCATGGCTGCCTGTCGCGGTTGAGCCGGGTGTCTTTGTCATCAATTTTGGCGAAATGCTCGAGATGTGGAGCGAGGGCGGGGTGAAGGCCACATTGCACCGCGTCACAGGCGGTGCGGAGGAGCGCATTTCCATCCCGCTGTTTTTTAACCCTACTTATGATGCCAGCGTCGCACCCGCAGGATCAGATCAGGTGATCCGTGCAGGCGATCACCTCAGCCGCCGCTACGCAGAAACCTATCTGCATATGAAAACCGCCTAAGCGACCATCAGCGCGGCAAGGATTTCTGCGCGGCTTTCCTCAATCTCTTGCGGGGTTTTGGTGGTTGAGTAGCCGCTTGTTGTCGTGCCCCATAACTGTTTGCAAAACGGGTGCTCGGGGCCCTCATAGCGCCATCCGCGGAAATGTTCCGGCACTAACATATAGGCGGGATACACATAAAGGCCCCGCGCCAAATCCCGATGCCGCTTGAAAAACTGCCGCAACCTAAACTTTCCTGATCCTTTCCATGGCTTTGGCAAAGTAGCTGGATCTGATTGTGACAGTTCTTCAATCAAAGCGGCGAGAATTGGATGGCCCTTGGGGCTGCCCAGAATGGGGCAAAGCAGGCCCTTTTTGCGCGGCATTCCGTGGGTATCGCATGCTTCATTTTTCACCTCACGGCAGGTGAACGGGCCTTGATGGTGAAGAAGGTCATGGACGGGGCGCAGGCAGATGGAATCCGTTTCAGGAATGATCCCGCCAAATCCAAAGATAATTTCATAGCGCATCAAATCTGATACGCCCGCACATTCCCCTTGCCGAAAATATTCAGTGATCTGCGCATGGCATTTGAATTTGCGTCCCGTAAAAAACTGATTGTCATACAGGGTATAGTCCCAGTCAGGGTGCATATCGCGCCAAGTTTTCATCCACTGAAGCGGTGGATCAAGCGGGCCAATCCAGATTTGCCCAAGCCGTTTGTCGACCGTTTGCGAAGCAGACATCAGAGGCCTTTCATCTCTCAGTGACCCATTTTATCGCGTCATGGATTATTCGGGTGCGGCTGTGATTTTATTATCCTTGTGGTGAAACAGATAATCAGTGCGGCCAAACCGATAGGCCAGTTCATATCCGATTTTCTTCAAAGCCTCGGTCGCAGGGGCCACTTCGCCAAAGCGGGGGATCAATTCGATCCACATCGGAGGTTTGAACCTGTCCAAGATTTTATGCGCCCCCGCAATCACCCCAAGGGCCATGCCTTCGACATCAATTTTGATGAAATCAATCGTCTTGAGTTTGGCTTTGGCGCAATAGGAATCCAGTGACTGCACCTCAAATGTTCCGCCGTCAGACAGTTCAAATCGGGTTGCACCGTAATTATTGGGATCAAACCGCGTGATTTGCATTTTTGCGGCCGCGCGTCCAAGGCCCATCAACTCAAAGCGCGCACCGCTGATATTGTTTTCTTGAACATTGCGTTCGAAAATACGCTGGCAATGGGGTTGAGGATTAAAGGCGATGACCTTTGTGGCCTTCATCACTTTTGCAAAAAATAGGCTGTGATTTCCGATATTGCAGCCAATATCCAGAACCGTGCCGCCCGCGGGGATCAGTTTGTCATGATACACACCCGTCAGATGGTTCATTTCGAAAAAGCTGCCTGTGGTGGCGATCAGGCCTTGGATCACATCTTGGGCCACATCAGGCAAATACATTCGGATCGTCTCGCCAAAGGCGTTGAATGTGAAAATGCCCTCTGCATCCAACAGCGCCTTGCGCCCCTGCGCCGCAATTTGCGCATTGAGCGAAATCAAGCTGTCGATTTTTTTCGACAGCGCCTCAAATTCTTCTGATTGCACGGATCAACCCCTTGTGCCCGTCCCAAGTTTAGCGGGTTCACTATAGGGGGCAGAAATCGCGCTTGGCAAGCGATGCGGTGCGTCAGCCCTCGCGTTCTGCGTTGAGTTCTGAGACATCCTTGAACTTGATCGATTCACCACAACCACAGGCATCGGCCACATTGGGGTTGTTGAATTTGAACCCAGCCTCAAGAAGCGAGGTTTGATAATCGATCTCTGTGCCAAAGAGGAACATTTGCGCCATGGGCGCAATCATCACGCGCGCGCCTTCGACCTCGATCACCTCGTCATGGGGGTCAATCTCCGCGGCGTAATCCATCGTATATTCCATGCCCGCGCAGCCGCCCTTTTTCACCCCGATGCGCAGCCCCTGATGCCCGTCACGCGTCATCAGTTTCTTGATCTGCCCAATCGCAGCGGGGGTAAGGGTTACTGCCGCTTTTCTTGGAATGCCGAACATCTTACATGAACCCTAGCTCAAGACGGGCTTCATCGCTCATCATATCCATGCCCCATGGGGGTTCCCATGTCAGCTTGACATCGACCTGCTTGATCCCTTCGAGCGGCTCGATTGCATCTGCCACCCATCCAGGCATCTCGCCCGCAACCGGACAGCCCGGTGCGGTTAAGGTCATGATTACCTCGACTGCATTCTCAGCATCGATATTGATCGTATAGACCAAGCCCAGATCATAAATATTCACTGGAATTTCAGGGTCGTAAACAGTGCGGCAGGCCTCGACCACCGTGTCGTAAAGCGGGTGGTCCGTGCTAGAGGGCGCAATCAAAGGCGCCCCTTCAAGCGTTTTTTGCGGCATCGGATCGGGAGTGCTGGTCATCTTGGGCCATATCCTTTGCGGGACGAATTCCTGACTAAAGATATAAGGAAAGGGTGGGCCAAGGGCAAGGGTAAGTGACGCTCATCACCGCGGCGGGCGGCGTTTGATGGGGGCAGGGCGCACATGTTTTTCGATGGCGCTATAAAGATGGGCAGCGATGTTTTTGCCCGTGACCTCCTCGGTGCCCTCAAAGCCCGGCGAAGAGTTGACCTCAAGCACCTTAGGCCCGTCAGCGCCACGCAGCATATCGACCCCCGCGATCCCAAGGCCAAAGGTGCGCGCAGATCGAATGGCGGTTTCGCGTTCCTCGCGGGTGATGCGCACGCTGACCGCCGTGCCGCCACGATACAAGTTCGAGCGGAAATCATCCGCCGCCCCCACACGTTTCATCGCAGCCACCACTTTGCCATCAATGACAAGGCAGCGAATATCCTCGCCTGCGGCCTCTTTGACAAAATTTTGCACAACGAAATTCGCAGATAGGCCGCGAAAGGTATCGATCACTGATTGCGCGGCTTTCTTGGTTTCGGCCAAGACCACGCCCTTGCCTTGGCTCGATTCCAACAATTTCACTACCAACGGGGCATTGCCCACCAAGGTGATGAGGTTGTTGGTGTCCTTTGGGCTTGCCGCAAAGGCCGTTTGGGGCATGCCAATGCGGTGGCGCGACAGAATTTGGTGGGCGTGCAGCTTGTCACGGCTTGCGGTGATGGCGGCGCTGCCATTTAGGCAATAGACCCCAAGCGTTTCAAATTGCCGTAAAATCGCCGCACCATAGGCCGTAATCGAAGGACCGATGCGGGGAATAACCGCATCATATTTTGGCAATTCTTGCCCGTCATAATAAACCGCAGGCGTCATGGCATTTAGCGCCATATAACAACGGGTTTTGTTGATCACTTCAACGACATGACCGCGCGCCTCGCCCTCGGCCTGCAATTTTTGTGTGGTGTAGTTTTGTTCGCGACTCAGAACGGCAATGCGCAGCGCGCGTTTGGGCGCGGCCTCTTTGACCGCAGCGGTGTGATAGACCTCGTAACTGCGTTGCGGCTGACAGAAACTTTCTGAGGGGGTGATGATCCAATCTGCCCCAATCGCCTGCCGCCCCAGAAGCATCCGATAGCTCATATTCGCGCGATCGGTGAGCGCGATTTCAATTTCTTGCCGCAACGGGCCGATTTAGAGCGGGCTGAGGATCACATAGCGCGCCTCTGTATCACCATTGGAACTGGTCACATCGCGGCGGTCATGGATGGTTGCAGAACAGGCAATCGCCAAATCGGGGCGGGCAGGAATTGGATTGATCAAAAACCGCACTTTCTGCTTAGTAGCTGGGCCAAAGAGTTCGATATCAAAGGCGTGCAGCGCCGAGGTGCGTGCGCCTGTGTCCACCTTAGCCTTCAGCGCAGGCAGCCCCAATTGCGGCAAGCCAACCCATTCTTCCCAACCAAGTTTAAAGACTTGATCCATGCGATGCCCCGTCTGGTGAAATCATTCTCGGGCCTTGGCATTGGCGTAGAATCGCCTATGAACAGAGGCCCAATCTGAGCGAGGCTTTATCCCGTGCCCAAAGAGTCTGCATTTGAATTATTACACCAAGATGGCAAGGCGCGCCGTGGCGTGATTTCGACCCCGCATGGGCAAATCCGCACGCCTGCCTTCATGCCTGTAGGCACGGCTGCAACGGTCAAGGCAATGATGCCAGAAAGTGTTGCTGCCACAGGTGCGGATATTCTTTTGGGCAACACCTATCACCTCATGCTGCGCCCCACCGCTGAGCGGGTTGCGCGTTTCGGGGGCCTGCACAAATTCATGAATTGGCAGAAGCCTATCCTGACCGATAGCGGCGGGTTTCAAGTGATGAGCCTGTCAGATCTGCGCAAGCTGACGGAGGAAGGGGTTGCCTTCCGCTCGCATGTGGATGGGTCAAAACATATGTTGACGCCCGAGCGCAGTATGGAAATTCAGGCGCTGCTGGGGTCGGACATTGTCATGTGTTTCGATGAATGCCCCGCTTTGCCTGCGGATCGACATCGCATTGCGTCCTCGATGGAGTTGTCCATGCGATGGGCAGCGCGCTCGAAAGCTGCGTTTGGCGAGAGGCCGGGTCATGCGCTTTTTGGGATCATGCAAGGCGGGCTAGAGCGCGATTTGCGACAGGCAAGCGCCGAAGCGCTTTGTGATATTGGCTTTGACGGTTATGCGGTTGGTGGTCTCGCCGTTGGCGAGGGGCAGGCGGCCATGTTTGATTGCCTCGATTACGCCCCTGATTTCTTGCCCCAAGATCGCCCCCGTTATCTGATGGGGGTGGGCAAGCCCGATGATATCGTGGGGGCTGTGGCGCGTGGGATTGATATGATGGATTGCGTGCTGCCTTCGCGTTCGGGGCGCACGGGGCAAGCATGGACGCGGCGGGGGCAGGTGAATATCAAAAATGCCCGCCACCAAGATGATCCGCGCCCCTTGGATGAAAATTGCACCTGTCCCGCCTGTAGCAATTACTCGCGCGGCTATCTGCATCATGTGTTCCGCGCGGGCGAGATTATTTCTTCGATGCTGCTGACATGGCATAATTTGCATTACTACCAAGAACTTATGGAAGGGATGCGCGGGGCCATCGAGGCGGGGCAATTCGCCCAGTTTGAGGCGGGCTTCCACGCTGCACGCGCAGAGGGCGATATCGAGCCGATCTAACCCTGATTTTCGGCTTGTCACTGCCCGCGCCCTAGTGCAGCATTGCATGAAATGCAGCCGCAAGACGCGTCAAAACTGGCAGGGGCGCAATATGGCACGCAGATTGAAGGCGCGGCCCTGATGCGTAAACCATAGATTAACTTCCGCGCTTGAAATGCGTCTCAAGGCTGCCCAAATGTAGCTGCTCCATGAGGAGAGAGCCAAATGATTGCCAAAGATGGGATCGCGCGCTCTCTTGCCACGAAGAAAAGGAAGGCATGATGCCAGAAATTCACGAAACCTATCCAGTTCTGCCGCTGCGCGACATTGTCGTGTTTCCCCATATGATTGTGCCGCTTTTTGTGGGGCGCGAAAAATCGGTGCGCGCGCTGGAAGAGGTGATGCAGGATGATCGCCAGATCCTGCTGTCCAGTCAAATTGACCCCGCCATTGATGACCCTGAACCAGAAGGAATTTATTCGGTGGGTGTCTTGGCCTCGGTTCTGCAATTGCTGAAATTGCCCGATGGTACAGTCAAAGTATTGGTCGAAGGAAAATCCCGCGTCAAAATCAAGAAATTCACCAAAACGGATGAGTTTTTTGAGGCAGAGGCCGCGCCGCTTGAAGAAAAATTGGGCGATGAGGCGGCAACAACGGCCTTGTTGCGGTCGGTGTCAGACGAGTTTGAGCGCTATGCCAAGATCAAGAAAAACATCCCCGAAGATGCGCTGACCTCGGTTTCTGAAACCCAAGCGCCACAAAAACTGGCCGATCTGGTCGCGGGGCATCTCGGCGTTGATGTAGCGCAAAAGCAAGATTTGCTTGAAACGATTGACGTCTCTGAGCGCCTTGAAAAGGTCTATGGCCTGATGCAGGGCGAAATGTCCGTGCTGCAGGTTGAGAAAAAGATCAAAACCCGCGTGAAGTCGCAGATGGAGCGCACGCAGCGCGAATATTATCTGAACGAACAGATGAAGGCCATTCAGCGCGAGTTGGGGGATGGCGAAGACGGCGCCAATGAGGTGGCCGAACTAGAAGAAAAAATCGCCGCCACCAAACTGTCAAAAGAGGCGCGCGACAAGGCCGATGCAGAGCTAAAAAAGCTGAAAAATATGTCGCCTATGTCCGCCGAGGCGACTGTGGTGCGCAATTATCTCGATTGGATCGTCTCGCTGCCTTGGGGCGTGAAAAGCCGTGTGAAAAAGAACCTCACCCGCGCCGAAGAGGTTTTGGATGCGGATCATTACGGGCTTGAAAAGGTCAAAGAGCGCATTGTCGAATATCTTGCGGTGCAGGCGCGTTCGGCCAAGGTGAAGGGGCCTATCCTTTGTCTTGTGGGCCCTCCGGGTGTTGGGAAAACCTCGCTTGGAAAATCGGTGGCGAAGGCCACGGGGCGCGAGTTTATTCGCATAAGTCTGGGTGGTGTGCGGGACGAGTCCGAAATTCGAGGCCATCGCCGCACCTATATCGGGTCGATGCCTGGCAAGATCATTCAGGCGATGAAAAAGGCGAAAACCACCAATCCGCTGATCCTGCTCGATGAGATCGACAAGATGGGTCAAGATTTCCGTGGGGATCCTGCCAGTGCGATGTTGGAGGTTCTCGACCCCGAACAAAACGCCACATTTGTGGATCACTATTTGGAGGTTGAATATGATCTCTCGAACGTGATGTTCCTGACCACGGCGAACAGCTATAACATGCCTGCGCCGCTGTTGGATCGCATGGAGATCATTTCGCTTTCGGGTTACACCGAAGATGAAAAACTGGAAATTGCGACACGGCATCTGCTGCCAAAGCAGATGAAAAACCACAATCTCATGGCGCGGGAATTCGCGGTCGAGCCTGAGGCGCTGACCGATGTGATCCGCTATTATACCCGTGAGGCAGGTGTGCGGAACCTAGAGCGCGAAGTTGCGAAACTTGCCCGCAAGGCCCTGACCGCGATCCTCAAGGGCGGCGAGAAATCGGTGACAGTCACCCGTGAGCGCCTTGAAGAGATGCTTGGTGTGCGCCGCTATCGCTTTGGTCTGGCGGAATCGGATGATCAAATCGGTGTTGTCACAGGGCTGGCTTGGACAAGTGTGGGCGGTGACCTGTTGTCGATTGAGGCGCTGCGCCTGCCGGGTAAGGGGCGTATGAAAACCACGGGTAAGCTTGGCGATGTGATGAAGGAATCCATCGATGCGGCCAGTTCCTATGTGCGTTCTATCGCGCCCAAAATCGGCGTGCAGCCCCCGAAACTGGACGGTTGGGATATCCATGTCCACGTTCCAGAAGGGGCAACCCCGAAAGATGGCCCCAGTGCAGGGATTGCGATGGTGACGTCTATCGTGTCGGTTCTGACCCAAACGCCCGTGCGCCGTGATATTGCTATGACGGGCGAGGTGACGCTGCGCGGCAATGTCTTGGCCATCGGTGGCCTTAAGGAGAAGCTGTTGGCCGCGTTGCGGGGGGGGATCAAAACAGTGCTGATCCCGCAGGAAAATGAAAAAGACCTGCCCGAAATCCCTGACAATGTGAAAGAGGGATTGGAAATTATCCCTGTGTCCCATGTCAGCGAGGTTCTCGCCAAGGCCTTGACGCGTCAGCCCGAACCGATTGATTGGGATGAGGAGGCAGAGGCCGCCGCCGCCGCACAGCGCGCGCTTGAGGCCGCAAAAGACAGCAGCGCCACAACCCATTAACGTGGCGCATTCCGCGAAATTGCCCCCGTCAGATTCATGGCGGGGGTTTTCGGGTGATGGAAAATAAAAATATATATTCTTAATACATAATATGTCCTGATACTATGCGGCTTAGATAGGATTGGCCAAATGGGGGCGCACATGGCACCAAAATCACCAAAATCCACAACGGATAAGGTGGCAGCGAAACCAAAACCTGTGGTGGCCTCGGTCGCGGCGGTGACCGCGCCCAAATCAAAGGCGGCGGCAAAAGCAACAGCAAAGCCGTCTGACAAGCCTGCGCTCAAGGCCATGACCGCCCCCAAATCTGACAGCAAACCCAAAGCGAAGATTGAGGCGCTTAAGCGCCGCGCCCTGCTTGAGGCGGTTGCGATGCGCGTGGGTTTCAAACGTACGGATGCGCGCGACGTCATGGATGCGGTTCTGGTCGAGATGGCCGAAGCCCTAGATCAAGGGCGCGACCTGATCCTGCCGCCATTTGGCAAGGTCATGTTGCGCAAAGATAAGGATGGTCAGGATGGGCGCCCGATGGTGGCGCGGATAAAACTGATCGAGGCTGATAAACGCGGTGCAAGCGCCGAGGAAACCGACCAAGACTAAACCCTTGCGCAGTGGGGCGCGGCTGACTAGAAGAGCCCCGCGCAGAACGGGTGATTAGCTCAGTGGTAGAGCGCTTCGTTCACATCGAAGATGTCGGGGGTTCAAATCCCTCATCACCCACCATCTGGCCTATTATTGAGGCAGGGCAGGTCTGTGACCCACGGGCGAGGTGATCTTTGTGATGCGGCGAAATTTTCCGATATATTTGCTGCGCCATGGGGAAACCGAATGGAACAACGAACATCGGTTTCAAGGTTGGCTCGACTCTGCGCTTACCCCCAATGGGATTGCGCAGGCGCAGACGCAAGGTCGTTTGTTGCAGGAAATGATTACCTGTCAAGGCTATGACGCGGTGACAGATTTCCGAACCAGTCCACTTGGGCGCGCGGCACGCAGCGCGCGGTTGATTGCGCGGGCCTATCCCGATTTGCCGACCGTCGTGCAAGACGCGCGTCTGCGCGAGGTGAATATGGGGCAATGGCAGGGGCTTACGCGGGCCGAGGTGCAGGCGAATTGGCCTGTGTGCTTTGACACCGAGGCACAGGTCTATCGTCATTCTCTCTTGACCCAAGGGGGCGAAACGCGCGCGGCCCTCGAGGCGCGTCTGCAGGATCTTGTGGCTGATTTGAAGGGGCCAAGCCTATTGGTCAGCCATGGTGTTGTGATCCAAACCTTGCGCGGCCTTTTGCGCGGGCTAGACCCTGACCAAACGGCACGTTTGGGCCATGCGCAGGGCGGGGTTTATGTGATTGCCGCCAATGGGGGTGAGGTGAAGATTGGGTTTTGAGAAAACTTTGCGCCTTTGGTGCAAAATTCTTTGCAGATCGGGCTTGCATATCCCTGCATCATGCGGCTAATACGCCCTCACGCGATGGCGAGGGTGATTAGCTCAGTTGGTAGAGCGCTTCGTTTACACCGAAGATGTCGGGAGTTCGAGTCTCTCATCACCCACCACGCGCTTCCCTCCCCAATCCTCAATCTGATTGATGCAAAGGGCGTGCGCGATCATTTTGCACTGTAAAGCAAGGCTGTAATGCGGTCGCGGATATTGCCCGCGTCACCAGTATCCCCAATCCGATGCACATGGATGAAATACAGCTGATTGTTGTAACATTTCATGGTCACAAAAATATTGCCGTTGATTTGATACCACAAATATTCCGCGCCATCGCCGCCCGAAAAATCGACCCAAGAAGCGACTTGGTTCACGGCGCGCTCGGAGGCGGTGACGCAGGCATAATTGCTGCTAAAGCTGCGTTCATCCACGGCAAAAGCCACCTCATCGGCGCGGGCAATAGTGGCAAGGCTGCATAGGGCAAGAGCGGCAAGAATTGTTTTACGGGTCATTGGGCACTCATCATATTCATCGGTCATATGAATTGGCCGCACAATCATCACTGTGCAGCCAAATTTGATCAGAAAGTTTCGATTTCCAAACGGGCGTTGCAATAGGCCCCATCATAGGTGCCAACCCAAATATCAATTGGCCCGTCTTGCGGGTTGGTTAGGATGATACGGGGGTCAAGATTTCCGTTATCGTCATCATCATAATACCAAGTTGCCGATGCGGTATTGATCAAAAGGGCTGCGTCACATTCGCTGACCACGCGAATATGCAACTCGTAAGCCGCCATGCCCGAGACGTTGAACCGGAAATCTGGTCGATCTGGAAAAAATCCTGAGCCAACATCTGTAGCCGGTCGGATATGGCTGCATTTCGAGAGCGAATAATCACCCCCAGCGACAATATTATAATAGCGTGGCGTGTAAAAATAGCTTCCGCTGCCGCTATATTGCTCTGCCGCTTGAAAGTTCCAATTTGGACACGCGTTCGCTGATGTGGTGAAGAATGACCCCGCAACAAGCGCCGCTGAAAGCAAGATGTTTCGCATCTGTTTGTCCCTTATTTCCCTTATTCATTGAAATAAACCTAACTCAAAATATAAATTTGTCTAATGTTTTGCGGATAAATTGAATATCGACATTGCAGTGGAACGGGCGCAGCATAATCTGGGATGAGCGAGAGGCGGATGAATGACAGGTGATCCAAGTTTAGA
Source organism: Roseobacter sp. HKCCD7870 (assembly GCF_037830315.1). Taxonomy (NCBI): domain Bacteria; kingdom Pseudomonadati; phylum Pseudomonadota; class Alphaproteobacteria; order Rhodobacterales; family Roseobacteraceae; genus Roseobacter; species Roseobacter sp. HKCCD7870. The sequence goes on from NZ_JBBLYO010000001.1 coordinate 190,469, forward strand.
CGGGTTTCTGGCGACCTATGCGATTGTGATTGTCGCAGCGTTCTTCTTTCCAAACCTCGTGGCCATCCTCCGTGGCCATAAGCGCACCATTGGCGTTTTCATTCTGAACATCGTGGTGGGATGGACGGGATTGGGGTCGATTTTACTGCTGGCCTACGCGTTATTGAGCGAGGCAAAAGCGCAGCCGAGGTAAGCTCTGAACTTTCCCTGCGCACATGCGGTCAAACGCAAATTTGCTTTTGCGCATTTTTTGCGCCAATCGCGCCAAAGGGGGCCTTGACGGGGCAGGGCGCGCAGCATAGACACCCTGCACGCTACAGGGTTGCCTGTGGCCGATGGTGAGCGGTTGTAGCTCAGTTGGTTAGAGTACCGGCCTGTCACGCCGGGGGTCGCGGGTTCGAGCCCCGTCAACCGCGCCACCACCATCGCGCCCCGAAAGCCCCTGTTCGTCTGCGCGGTTGTAGCTCAGTTGGTTAGAGTACCGGCCTGTCACGCCGGGGGTCGCGGGTTCGAGCCCCGTCAACCGCGCCACTTCTTGCCTAGATCCACGAAAAATGTGCGGGCGGTTTACCCTTTGTGGATCCATCCACCGCCAAAGATTCGGCTGCTGTTCTCATCATAAAAGACACAGGCTTGACCAGGGCTGACACCTTCCTCGGCGGTCAGCAATTCCACCATCGCGGTTGTCGGGGATGTCGGATGGATCAGGGCCGCGCGCGGTGGGCGGGTTGAGCGGATTTTGACCGCAACCTCGCGGGTCTTTTCGCTGTCAAAGGGCGTATCACCCAACCAGTTGATTTCGCGCACGGGGATATGGCGGGTCGCCAAGGCCTCCTTGGGGCCGACCACGACATGACGCGCCTCTGGATCAAGTTTGACCACATATAACGGGTCAGCCAGCCCACCAATACCAAGGCCGCGGCGTTGGCCGATTGTGTAATGAATCACGCCATGATGTTGGCCCAATATACGGCCGTCCATATCCACGATATCGCCCGGATCCGCAGCGCCGGGCCGCAATTTTTCAATCACACTGGCATAGTCGCCATTTGGCACAAAGCAGATATCTTGGCTGTCTGGCTTATCAGCCACGGGCAGCCCGTATTTATGAGCCAGTTTGCGGGTTTCTTCCTTAGACGCCAGATGACCAAGGGGAAAGCGCAGGAAATCCAATTGCGCTTGCGTGGTCGAAAACAAGAAATAGGACTGATCGCGCGTTGCATCCGCGGCGCAATGCAGCTCTGCTTTCTCAGCCCCCATTTTACGTTGAATATAATGCCCCGTGGCCATGCAATCGGCCTCGAGTTCTTGTGCGGTGGCAAGCAGATCTTTGAATTTCACGCGCTCGTTGCAGCGGATACAGGGCACAGGCGTGGCCCCGGCGAGATAGGCATCGGCGAATTCGTCAATCACCGCATCCTTAAAGATATTCTCGTAATCCAGGACATAATGCGGAAAGCCCATATTTTCGGCCACACGGCGCGCATCGTGAATATCGCGCCCTGCACAGCAGGCCCCTTTTTTTGCTAAGGCCGCACCGTGATCATAAAGTTGCAGAGTTACGCCCACCACATCATAGCCTTCTTCGGCCAATTGGGCCGCCACAACCGAGCTATCCACCCCCCCAGACATAGCCACAACAACCCGCGTCTCCTGCGGGGGTTTGGCAAAGCCAAGCGAGTTGAGCGGCGCATTGGGGCGGTCAAGGGGCATGTCGATCTCCAGATGATAGGGCGGAATATAAGAAAATCTTATCTATTCACAAGGGGCTGAAGGCTTGGGGGGTTAGCCCTAGGCCTGCGTTCGTGAATAAGGATAAGGTTATGTATATCCGCAAACCCAAAGGCCCTGTTGTCAAGCCCCCTATGTTTGATCCAATTTTAGGGTCGTAGTTTTTGATGTTGGTGGGCGCATTCCGAGGCTTTGATGGGGCCGGATATGGTTGTACTCTTTGATCCAGCGATTGATTGTGGCTTGGGCTTGGCAGGTGGTTCGGAACCATATTGAAACGGTTTGGGGGCGTGGTTACGTGCTGCGTGACCCGCATCCAAAGGCCACTTTGGCTGCCACGGCTTGATCTGCGCTAGACCTCTGCCGCTGCTGCCCATATCTATAGGGCAGCAGTCAGGCGAGGCGGTCTATGTCAGAAGAAGATCAAAACACGGGCGCAGGGGTATCCCTCTTAGGACGCGATCAGGCGGCACAGCGTTTGGCCGAATTGGCCGATATTTTGGCGCGCGCCAATAAGGATTATTTCCAAGAAGACGCGCCCACCCTCAGCGATGCGGAATATGACCACTTGAAACGCGAAAACGCGGATCTTGAGGCGCGGTTTCCCGATCTGATCCGCGGCGATAGTCCAAGCGCGCAAATCGGCGCCAGCCCTGCCGAGGGCTTTGGCAAAATCACCCATGCCGAACGCATGATGTCCTTGGCCAATGCATTTGACGAGGCCGATGTCGCGGAATTTATCGCGGGCATTCAGCGCTATTTGGGCCTGTCTGACACCACGCCCTTGGTCTTTACCGCCGAGCCAAAAATCGATGGGCTGTCCCTGTCTTTGCGCTATGAAAACGGCGTTTTGGTGCATGCCGCCACGCGCGGCGATGGGGAGACGGGCGAAAACGTCACCGCCAACGCCCGCACGATTGCCGATATTCCGCAGGCCATCCATCACAGCAATTGTCCCGATATTCTCGAAGTGCGCGGTGAAGTTTACATGAGCCACGCAGATTTCGCCGCGCTCAACGCGCGCGCTGAGCAGGCAGGGGGCAAAACCTTTGCCAATCCACGCAATGCGGCCGCAGGATCGCTGCGCCAATTGGATGCCGAGATCACCCGCGCCCGCCCGCTGCGGTTTTTTGCCTATGCGCTTGGGGTTGTCTCCGCTCCGCTTGCAGACACGCAATTTGGACTGATTGCGAAATTGCGTGATTTTGGATTTCAGACCAATCCCTTGACCATTCGCTGCGAGAGCCTTGAGGCGATTATCGCCCATTATCAGGCAATTGCCCATGATCGCGCGGGTCTTGGCTATGATATTGATGGGGTGGTCTACAAACTCGATGATCTGGCCTTGCAGCGCCGCTTGGGGTTACGCGCCACCACCCCGCGTTGGGCCATTGCGCATAAATTCCCCGCTGAACTGGCCTGGACGCGGATCGAGGCGATCGACATCCAAGTGGGGCGCACAGGCGCGTTGTCGCCCGTAGCGCGGCTTGCCCCCGTGACAGTGGGCGGTGTGGTTGTCTCGAATGCAACGCTGCATAACGAGGATTACATCGCAGGCCGCAACAACACAGGCGAGGCGATCCGCGCGGGGCGCGATATTCGCGTGGGTGATTTGGTTCAGGTCTATCGCGCGGGTGATGTGATCCCCAAAATTGCAGATGTGGATGTCACGCAGCGCCCCGCTGATGCACAGCCCTATATCTTTCCCACCACATGTCCCGAATGCGGATCAGAGGCGCATCGTGAGGAGGGCGATTCCGTGCGCCGCTGCACGGGCGGGCTGATCTGCCCGGCCCAAGCGGTTGAGCGCCTCAAGCATTTCGTCTCGCGCGCGGCCTTTGACATCGAGGGTTTAGGGGCAAAGCAGGTCGAACAATTCAACAAAGACGAATGGATCACCGAGCCTGCCGATATTTTCACGCTTGAGGCACGCTATGGCAGCGGTATCCAGCAGCTTAAAAACCGCGAGGGGTGGGGGGGTAAATCTGCACAAAATCTTTTCGCGGCGATTGCAGAGAAACGTCAAATCCCCCTCGGCCGTCTGATCTTTGCCTTGGGCATCCGCCATGTGGGCGAAGTGGCGGCCAGGGATTTGGCCGAACATTTCCGCAGTTGGGCTGCCTTTGACGCGGCCATTCATGCCGCCCGCCTTGAGCCTGCCGCAACGGCGCCTGAAGCCAAATTGCGCAAAAAACTGCTTGAGGACAGTCCCGCATGGGCCGAAATCACTGGTATTGATGGCATCGGGGATACGGTTGCCACGGCGCTCTGCGAGGCATGGGCGCAGCCGCGTGAATATGCGTCAATCGAACGGCTTGTGGCCCATCTTGAGATCCAATCGCCCGCTATTCGTGATGTGTCGGGCAGCGCCGTGATGGGCAAGACAGTGGTGTTCACGGGCAGTCTCGAAAAGATGACGCGCGCAGAGGCCAAATCGCGTGCCGAAAGTTTGGGGGCCAAGGTCGCAGGTTCGGTTTCTGCCAAAACCGACCTTTTGGTTGCAGGGCCTGGGGCAGGATCAAAGGCCAAAAAGGCCGCAGAATTGGGCATTGAAACCATTGACGAAGATGCGTGGTTGGCCCTCATTGGGGATCTTTAACCCATGGCCGCGCAGGGCCGACCAGAGGTTTTGTTCGAGCTCTTCTCGCGCCTTGACGGCCTGTCTGGTATTGGCCCCAAAGCTGCGCAGGCCTTGGGGCATCTTCATATCGAAACCCCGAAAGATCTGATTTACACCTTGCCTGTGGGGGTGGTGGATCGCCGCCCCGTAACGCGCCTTGCCGAAATCACCCTACCGCGCATTGCCACGTTAGAGGTTGAGGTGATCCGTCACCGCCCGCCCCCGTCCCGCGGGCGTGGGCCCTATCGGGTCACGGTCACCGACAGTCAAACCGCCATTGATCTGGTATTTTTTCACGCGCGTGCGCCCTATCTTGAAAAGCTTTTGCCCATAGGCGCGCGGCGTCTGATCTCGGGCAAGGTTGAGCTTTTCGATGGGATTGCGCAAATCGTGCATCCCGATCACATCCTGCCCGTTGAGGAGGCGGAAAACCTCCCCAAATTTGAGGCGATTTATCCGCTTGGACAAGGGTTGACGCAAAAGATCATGGCGCGCGCGATTGCCGATGCCTTGAAAGCCGTGCCTGACCTGCCCGAATGGATTGATCCCGCCCTAAAGGCGCGCGAGGGATGGCCGGATTGGGCCAATGCGATGCGGGCACAGCACCATGTGCAATCGGCCAGTGAGGCTGCACCCAATGCCAAGCCGCGGCTGCGTCTGGCCTATGACGAATTGTTTGCCCATCAATTGACCCTTGCCCTTGCGCGGGCGCGGGCCAAGCGGCGCAAAGGGCGGATCAGCCAAGGCGATGGTGCGCTGCGGGCCAAGGTTCTGCAAAGCTTGCCCTACAGCCCCACGGGCGCACAGACCAGCGCCATTGCGGAAATCGTGGCCGATATGGCAGCGCCCGAACGGATGAGCCGCCTGTTGCAGGGCGATGTTGGGGCGGGCAAAACCCTTGTTGCCTTGATGGCGCTTTTGGCTGCGGTCGAGGCGGGTGGGCAGGGGGTGATGATGGCACCCACCTCGATCCTTGCGCAACAGCACGCCGCCAATCTGCGCCCCTTGGCCGAAGCGGCAGGTGTCGTGCTTGAGGTTCTCACAGGGGCGGATAAGGGGCGCGAGCGGGCCGCAAAACTGGCCGCCCTTGCGCGCGGCGATATCGCGATCTTGGTCGGCACCCATGCAGTGTTTCAAGAGGATGTTGAATTTGCCGATCTGCGTTTGGCGATTGTGGACGAGCAGCACCGCTTTGGCGTGCGCGAACGCCTGCGATTGGGGGAAAAGGGCGCCTTGGCGGATATGTTGGTGATGACGGCCACGCCCATTCCCCGCACGCTGAGCCTTGCGCAATATGGCGATATGGATCTGTCGATCTTGGATGAAAAACCCGCCAATCGTGAAAAGATTACCACGGCTTTGGTGTCCGAGGCGCGGATGGATGAGGTGGTGGCACATCTGCAAAAGGCGGTGGCAGAGGGCCAGCAAGCCTATTGGATTTGCCCATTGGTTGAGGAATCCGAAGTTTACGAGGCCACCGCTGCTGAAGAACGCTTTAAATCCTTGCGCGCACGACTGGGCGAGGGGGTGGTGGGCCTTGTCCATGGGCAGATGAGCAGCCCTGAAAAAGATGCGGCCATGACCGAATTTAATGAAAACCGCACCAAGGTTCTGGTGGCCACCACGGTGGTTGAGGTGGGGGTGGATGTGCCAAATGCCAGCATTATGGTGATTGAACAGGCTGATCTTTTCGGCATGGCGCAGCTGCATCAATTGCGGGGGCGGGTGGGGCGCGGCAGCCGTGCATCGACTTGTGTGCTGCTTTATCGCAATGGCCTGACAGAAACGGCCAAGCGCCGCTTGCATGTCCTGCGCGATACGGATGATGGCTTTGTCATCGCAGAAGAAGATTTGGCCATTCGCGGCGCAGGCGATGTGATTGGCACGGCACAATCTGGTCTGCCGCGGTTTCGCGTGGCCGATCTGGAACAACATGGCGGCTTGATGGCGATGGCGCAAAGCGATGCGCGCGCGCTTTTGGCGCTTGATCCATCGCTTGAGGGGCCGCGCGGCCAGGCCGCACGCACCCTGTTATGGTTGCTTGAGCAAGATAAGGCTATTCGCTTGATTTCGGCGGGCTGACCCGTTTTGTTCACAAATGTTCTCAAAAAGTTCTTGACGACTCGCGTCAGGGTATGAGAACAATCAGGCAACATTAACGGGAGATGGCCCATGTTGTCAGATGTAAAAACGATTATTACGCGTTCATCCACCACGCTTTTGGCCGATCTTTGCGGGGCGATGTCCCTTGTTGTTTTGGCGATGGGGCTGCTGCATCTGCCGCAATTTTTCTAAGTTTTCTGCCTGCGGTTTAGGTTTCGGGGGTTTGCGCCCCTTTGGCATCATGATCCTTGCCTCGGATCTGTCTCCAATGCCGATAGGCCGCGCGATCCCCCAATCGCACGGTTGAAACGATACACCGCATCACTGTGACCGCCCCTTTGCATTGCCCTGCAGGGGCTTTTTAGGGGTCTTCGGCGCGCTCCATCGCCTCAAGGGTCGCTTCGAGTGACAGCATGATAGAGGCGTGGCGATTGCGATAATCGCGGGCGGGGGTCAGCACCTCATAACCCTTAAATGGGGCCTCTGGCCCGTTCCCCTCACCTTTGAGCATGGCGGCAAGCGCGTCTCGGGCGGCGGCAATTTCGGCGCGGTTGCGGCCCAGAATATGGGCACCCATCAATGCGGCGGAGGCCTGACCGAGTGCGCAGGCCTTTACATCTTGGGCAAAGCGGCTGATCCGCCCCTCGGCGACATCCAAATCCACTGTAACGGTTGATCCGCAAAGCGGGGCCCGCCGCTTGACACTGGCCTGTGGCGCCTCAAGCCGCCCGTGATGCGGAATATCCGCCGCCAATGCCAGAATTCGCTGCGAATATAGCTGCACCAAATCGGATTTTGTGTCGCTCATCTCAGCCATGCGCGTCTTGGCCCCTTCCATGATCTACCCCCAAGAGCTAGTGTGAACAAGACGATTTGGAAAGGGTGAGATGTGGAAATGACGGGTGCTGCGGAATTTGACCCAGATAGCCTGCGCTATAATGAGGCGGGTCTGATCCCTGCGATTGCGCAATGCGCCGAGACGGGCGATGTGCTGATGATGGCATGGATGAACCGTGCCTCTCTCGTAAAAACCCTAGAAACATGCAAAGTCACCTATTGGAGCCGCTCGCGCGCGGCCTTTTGGGTTAAGGGTGAAAGCTCGGGCCATGTGCAGGATCTGGTTGATCTGCGTGTGGATTGTGACCGCGATTGTCTTTTGCTCGTGGTTCGGCAAACGGGGCCTGCCTGCCACACCAATCGCCGCAGTTGCTTTTACACCGCGATCCGCGAGGGGGGCGAGGTCGAATTGATGCAATCCGAGGCTAAAGCCCGACCATTGCACGAATATCAGCAGGGGTTTTTCCTGCATCCCGATAAAGGGCAATAGCGCGCGCATCATCGCGCTTGGCCAGACGTTTGCCCTGCTCATCACGGATCAAGGCGTGATGATGATATTGCGGCACGGGGTAGGCCAACAGATTTTGCAAAATCACATGGATTGCGGTTGCCTCAAATAAATCTTCACCGCGAATGACATGGGTTACGCCTTGGGCCGCGTCATCAACCACCACGCTCAGGTGGTAAGAGCTGCCCATGTCTGGCCGCGCCAATACAGGGTCGCCAATATGGGCCAGCGCGGTATCGCGCGTGATCTCATGCCGCCCCTGATGGCGCGGCCCTGTTTCTGTGAAACGCATTTGCGCAAGGCGCTCAAAGGCGCGCGCCAGATCAAGGCGTAAGGCTGCCCCTTCGCCCTCAGCGGCACTGGTCACAGACTGGCCGCGACAGGTGCCAGGATAGATGCGCCCATCTGGCCCGAATGTGGGGGCCCCTTCCTGCGGGGCGGCACTGGCCGCCTCGATATCCCGCCTGCGGCAGGTGCAGCGATAAATCAGGCCCTGTTGCGCCAATTGATCCAAAGCGGCGCGATAGCGGGCCATCTGCTCGGATTGCCGCATCACGGGCAGGGGCCAAGACAGCCCCAACCATGTCAGATCATCATAAATTTGCGCCTCCCATTGCGGGCGGGCGCGGGATTGGTCGATATCCTCAATCCTGAGCAGAAATTGCCCCTGCGTCATTCGCGCCATGTCATGGGCCAGACACGCACTATAGGCATGGCCCAAATGCAAAGGCCCCGTGGGGGACGGGGCAAATCGGGTGACACAGCCCTTAGGCAGGGAAGGCATCAAGCCATGCGCGCCAATCGGTCTTGGCGCGATCCGTATAGGCCTTATAGCGGTCTTTGCGTCCACGCCGCCCCGATTTCAGGCCTTCGACCGGCGGAAAAAGACCGAAATTCACATTCATCGGCTGAAAGGTTTTCGCCTCCGCCCCGCCCGTGATGTGATGGATCAAGGCCCCCATCGCGGTGGTATTGGGCAAATCGGGCGGGGTGAGGCCGCGCAATTCTGCCACCGCGTAGCGCCCCGCAAGCAGCCCCATTGCCGCCGATTCAACATAGCCCTCAACCCCCGTGATTTGGCCCGCAAAACGGATATGTGGCATGGATTTCAACCGCATTTGCGCATCGAGAAGCGTGGGGGAATTGATGAAGGTGTTGCGATGAATGCCGCCAAGACGAGCAAATCGTGCCTGCTCCAAACCCGGGATCATACGCAACACTTCGGTCTGTGCGCCGTATTTCATTTTGGTTTGAAAGCCCACGATATTGTAAAGCGTGCCCAGTTTATTGTCGCGGCGCAGCTGCACCACAGCCCAAGGTTTCACATCGGGCTGATGCGGGTTGGTTAAGCCCACAGGTTTCATAGGCCCGTGGCGCAGGGTTTCGCGGCCCCGTTCTGCCATAACCTCAATCGGCAGGCATCCATCGAAATAGCCGGCCGTTTCGCCTTCGTGAAACTCGGTTTTTTCGGCAGCCAGCAGGGCATCGATAAAGGCATCATACTGGTCGCGCGTCATGGGGCAGTTTAGATAAGCGCGCTGCTCTTCCTCGGTTTTGCCCTTGTCGTAGCGCGACTGCATCCACGCCCGCGACATGTCGATACTCTCGGCATAAACTATGGGGGCGATGGCATCGAAAAAGGCAAGGCTGTCTTGACCTGCCTCTTGGGCAATGGCCTGTGCCAACGCGCCTGATGTCAATGGGCCTGTTGCTATGATCCAATGGCCTGTTTCGGGCAGGGTGCTGATTTCGCCTTCCTCAATCGTAATGTTGGGATGCGCGTGCAGCCGCGCTGTGACGGCTTGGGCAAAAGCATCACGATCCACCGCCAATGCGCCCCCTGCTGGCAGGCGGTGATGATAGGCCATTTCCATAATGAGGCCACCTGCCGCGCGCATTTCCCAATGCAAAAGGCCGACCGCGTTTTGTTCGTGATCATCCGAGCGGAAGGAATTGGAACATACCATTTCCGCCAAATGCCCAGTTTGATGGGCAAATGTGCCAATCTTTGGGCGCATCTCATGGATGACGACCTGTTGACCAAGCTCTGCGGCCTGCCAAGCGGCCTCAGAGCCCGCCATGCCGCCGCCAATGATGTGAAGCGCGTTATCTAACATGGGCGCTTCTTAGATCAAAAGCGGGGCAGGGTGAAACGGGTTTTTTGGGGGGCGTTACAGGCCGCAAGCCACCACAGGCAGGAATGGGTCTGCAAAGGGCAGGGGCGTGTAAACAGGGCGTTTTCCCAAGGTGATCTCGACCCCAAGACGGAACTGGCCTCTATCGCGCAAGGCGGGGTTGGAGAATTCTTCAAAACCATAGCTTGCCGTCACCGCAACTGCACCGCTGTGATCCAGCCATTGCACACCAATTTCGCCAGTGACCTGCGTTGTGGACAGACGCAATTCGTCAAATTCGGCAAGTCCGATTTGCGCAAAGCCCTGCCATGAGGGGCCTAGATCAAAACGGATCTCACCACCTGCAAAAAGCACATCTGAATCCCCAAGGGGGCGTGTTGCCATGGCGCTGTCGCGCAGGTCAAACCCGCCATAAGCCCCTAACGTAAGCCCTGCAATTTCACGGCGCCCTTGAATGCCAAGCCCACCCAAGCGGCTGCTTTCATTGTTGAAATCGGCCAAATAGGCAAAAAGACTATAGCGCCGGTCAGAGGCGGGGCTGAGGTGTAGGCCTGCCCGAACGGCGCCAATGGTGCTGATTTCGGTATCGGCCAAATCAAAATTCACCTCAAGCCCGTGATGCGCGGTAATCGCGTAATGAAGATTGAGATGCGCCCCATTTTGGTCAGCACCAGTGCTGTTAAGCCCAAGCGTTGCGGCACGCAGGCCCAAATTATTGGCGTGTGCCATCTCCGCAGCCAAAGAGACCAGACCGAGGCAAAGGCAAAATTGCGAGATTGGTGCAGCCATCAGAACGCGCTTTCAACAAAGGTTCCTTTGCAAATGGCGCATGGTGAAGCAAAAATATATATGAATTATATCATATGGTTAATGGCGGCAAGTTATCCAAAATCTTAAGGGCCGCACGCGCCTTGGCGGTGCGGCCCTTGATGTGGGTCGTAAATTTTTGGTTTGAGCGGGCCTGAGATTTAGGTGTCTGCTCTGGCCTCGGCCGCATCCGCATCCGCCGTGGCGGTGTCCTCGTCATCGCCTTCAACGATGCGCGCGACTGACACAACGGTTTCGCCTGCCTTGGTGTTAAACACCTTCACCCCACCTGCCGAGCGTGAGCGGAATGAGATGCCCTCAACAGGCACGCGAATAGATTGGCCCGTTGATGAGGCGAGCATGATCTGATCGGTCATCTCGACAGGGAAGGCTGCCACCAATGGCCCGCCGCGCATCGCCTTGTCGATGGCCATAACCCCCATGCCGCCACGGCCCCTGACAGGATAATCATGGCTTGAAGATAATTTTCCAGACCCGCTTTCAGTGATGGTCAGGATCAAATCCTCTGAGGCGCGCATTTCGGCAAAGCGTTCAGGGCTAAGGGTGCCTTCGGCCAACACGCCCTCATCCTCGTCCGTTTCGACCTCATCTTCGGGCACACCCGCCAAGGCGCGGCGCTGTTTGAGATAGGCGGCGCGCTCAGCAGGGTCAGCGGTGAAATGGCGGATCACGGCCATAGAAACCACAGATTCCCCATCACCCAAACGGATGCCGCGCACGCCTGTGCTGTCGCGGCCCTTGAAGACGCGGACATCGGTGCAAGAGAAGCGGATCGCGCGCCCCCCTTCGGTGACCAACATCACATCGTCTTCCTCGGTGCAGATGCGCGCATTCACAAGGCTGACTGACCCATCTTCGGGCAATTTCATTGCAATCTTGCCGTTTGATTTCACATTGGTGAAATCCGACAATTGGTTGCGGCGCACATCGCCTGCTGATGTGGCAAAGATGATTTGCAGATCGCCCCAATCTTCCTCGGGGCGGTCAACGGGCATGATCGCCGCAATCGTAACCCCCACAGGAATGGGCAGGATATTCACAATGGCCTTGCCTTTTGATGTGCGGCTGCCAAGCGGCAAACGCCATGTCTTGAGCTTGTAGACCATCCCATCTGTGGTGAAGAACAAAAGCTGGGTGTGGGTATTAGCCACAAAGAGCGATGTTACGACATCGTCTTCCTTGAGGCTGCCGCCCGATAGCCCTTTGCCGCCGCGTTTTTGTGCGCGGAATTCAGCCAAGGCCGTGCGCTTGATATAGCCACCTGCGGTGACGGTCACGACCATGTCTTCGCGTTCGATCAGGTCTTCGTCATCCATGTCGCCAGACCAATCGACAATCTCGGTGCGGCGCGGCACGGCGAAGGCCGTTTTCACCTCGGCCAATTCTTCCGAGATGATCGCCATGATCCGATCACGGCTGGCGAGGATGGCAAGATATTCTTTGATCTTACCTGCGAGTTCCTCCAACTCATCCGTCACTTCCTTGACGCCAATCTGGGTCAGGCGTTGCAGGCGTAGTTCCAAAATCGCGCGCGCCTGCGCCTCGGAGAGGTTATAGGTGCCGTCCTCGTTCATCGTATGGGTCGGGTCGTCAATCAGACGGATATAGGCGGCAATATCCGCCGCAGGCCAGCGCCGTGTCATCAAGGCTTCGCGCGCCGCGGCCGCATCTGCGGAGGCGCGGATCGTGGCCACAACCTCATCGACATTGGAGACGGCAACCGCCAAACCACACAAAATATGACTGCGTTCGCGTGCTTTGTTCAACTCAAACGCGGTGCGGCGCGCCACGACCTCCTCGCGGAAGGCGATAAAGGCGGTCAAAAAGCCCCGTAAATCCAACTGCTCGGGCCGCCCGCCATTCAGCGCCAACATATTGCAGCCAAAGGAGGTCTGCATCTGGCTAAAGCGGAACAATTGGTTCAGCACCACATCAGGGGTGGCATCGCGTTTCAACTCGATCACAACGCGCACGCCGTTGCGATCAGATTCGTCCGCCACGCCTGAGACGCCTTCGACCTTTTTCTCGCGCACCAATTCTGCAATGCGTTCGATCATCGAGGCCTTGTTCACCTGATAGGGGATCTCATCAATAATGATGGCAAAGCGGTCTTTGCGGATTTCCTCAACATGGGTGCGCGCGCGAATGACCACGCTGCCGCGTCCCTCGGTATAGGCCCGCCTTGCGCCAGAGCGGCCCAAGATGATCCCGCCTGTGGGGAAATCGGGGGCAGGGATAAACTCGATTAACTGTTCCGAACTGAGGTCGGGATCTTGGATCAAGGCCTGACAGGCATCAATCACCTCGCCCAAATTATGGGGTGGGATATTGGTGGCCATGCCAACCGCAATGCCGCCCGCACCATTGACCAACATATTGGGAAAGCGCGCAGGCAGAACGGTGGGTTCCTTTTGCTTGCCATCATAATTGTCTTGGAAATTGACCGTGTCCTTGTCGATATCGGCCAAAAGATAGGCTGCGGGTTTGTCCATGCGCACTTCGGTGTAGCGCATGGCAGCGGGGTTATCGCCATCCATAGAGCCGAAATTGCCCTGACCATCGAGCAGGGGCAGGGACATCGAAAATGGCTGCGCCATCCGCACAAGCGCGTCATAGATCGCACTGTCGCCATGCGGGTGATATTGGCCCATCACATCGCCCACGGGGCGCGCAGATTTCCGATAGGCCTTTTCATGCGTGTTGCCCGTTTCATGCATCGCAAACAAAATGCGGCGATGCACAGGTTTGAGGCCATCGCGCAAATCGGGGATCGCGCGGCTGATGATCACCGACATCGCATAATCGATAAAGGATGTTTTCATCTCATCGGCGATATCAATCGAAGGGCCAGAATGCGGGTGCCGCGCGGGGGGCGTGGCGGGGTCATTCTCGGGGGGGGCGGGCGTATCTGTCACTGTGCGGGCCTGCTGTCTTTTCGATCTTGTTCTGCGATGACATGCCGCACCTCTTGGCACAGCTATATTTTGTTGTCTGACACTATAGACCCCCGCGATATAAGGCGCAATGCTCCTGTCAGGTGAATTGGCCTTTGACGGCCTGCCGCTTGTTATGAGCCACCATAGAATGCTGCTAATGAATTGTTTTTGTTGATTTTTAATTTGCATTTGCAATCATGAGACATCATGAACCAAGCAAGGGAATGTGCAGATGACTTGGCAGTCTCGCAACAGTGATGAAACCGCAACGGGGCTGATGCTTAAGGGGGATGGGCTGACCACAGCGGAATTTTACTATCGGATGCCTGATTATCGTAATGTTATCAACGTGTTCATCTGGCAGGATTACGATCTCGCGCCAGATTATCCGCGCATTTTCGGCTTTATTGATTTATGGAAGCGCGAGATCGAGGCGCTGTTGCATTCTGTGCGTTTTGCGCATCGGCGGCTGATTTATGACGGGTCATGGCGCAATGTCGTTGAGGAGATTTCCTATCACTAGCCCACAGGACAGGCGTGGGGCTATGCTTTGGCCGCTGCGGCCTTGGCCCAGATCACGAACAGGGCCAAACAAATCAGACAATTCCATGAGGCCATCGACAAGCCCGCAAAGGCCCATGCAACCTCGTCACACATAACAATCGCAGGCGCGGTGTCTGTTGACAGCAGTTCATTCGCCGAAAGCGACAGTATATCTTCTGCGCCCCCCGTGCAGGAGGTAGGGCCTTGCCACCACCCGCGCTCAACCCCTGTGTGATACAGCGCGATGCCTGTATTCACGAGCATCGCGCCCGCCCCAATCAGGGTCAAGCCGCGCGCCAATTTGGGGGCAATGGCGGCAATGATTACGATGAACAGCGCAACCAGTGCAGCGCCCGCATGGGGCCATCGTTGCCACAGGCACATGGCGCAGGGCGCAAGCCCGCCAAGATACTGAAACCCAAAAGCGCCCGCCAATGTCGCGGCAGACCCAAGACCCGCGAGGGCCGATAATTTTGGCAAATTCAGAACCCGCATCATCCCATGAACCTCACAGCATAAAACCCGCCAAGCAAGATGACGATGAACAATGTAAACATCAGCCCCAGACGGCGCTCGATGAAATTGCGTAAAGGGGCACCGAATTGGCGCAGCAATGCCGCGATGACAAAGAATCGAATCCCCCGCGCGATGATCGAGGTGACAATGAATGTCCCCAAAGGCAGGCCTGTCCACCCCGACATGATGGTGATGACCTTATAGGGGAAGGGGGTTAGCCCCGCGATCAATACGGGCCAAAAGCCAAGATCATTAAAGCGCGTGTTAAACTCGGCCATTGCATCGGCCTTGCCAAGGGCCGCCAAAATCGGCGCGCCGATCTGGTCATAGAACAGCGCCCCAATCGCATAGCCTGCAATCCCCCCCAAAACTGAGGCGATTAAGCAGACAGAGGCAATTAAAAAAGCCCGATTGGGCCGCGCAAGGATCATTGGGATCATCAAAATATCAGGGGGAATGGGAAAGATTGAACTTTCCGCAAAGGACACAATCGCCAAGGCCCCCAGGGCGTGGCGACGACCCGCCAAACCCATTGTCCAATTATAGAGCCCGCGCAGCATCACATTTATCCTAATATCGCCCCAATGCCAGAGGCGATGCCCGACAGGGCGGAAAAGGTCAAGCCAAAGCCAGGTGACATGAGTGCGACAAAACTCTTGACGGATCGTTGCAAATGATAAAATGTCACGGGCACATTGCATACGCGCGAGCCCCGAAAGGGAGTTTCACGTCGCGTTGAGGCTCAAGCGGAGGGGAGGCCGCTTGAGCCTTTTTCATTTTACGCCGTGCCACAGCGCGCGAAAATCTGCCCCGCCGCTTTGCCAAATCGTCAGGCTCTGCTAGACTTTGGGTTCGAGATTGGCTAAGCCCGCCTCAGCTTTCGTTAGCGCTAACGTATATCGCGGCCAAAGGCGGCAATAACCTGTGAATTTCCCAAAGAATTTGGGTCAGATGCAGGGCAAAGGAGAGAAAATGGTTTCGCGCGTCATTCCAGTTGAAGATTTTGATCTGGTAATTTTTGGGGCGACAGGGGATCTGGCGCGGCGCAAAATCCTGCCTGGACTTTATCGGCGCTTTCATGACGGGCAAATGCCGCCCGAGGCGCGGATCATCGGCGCGGCGCGCACATCCCAAGATGACGCAGCCTTTCGTGATTTTGTCCGCGCAGCCATTGCCGAATTCACCCCCGAAGCCAGGCGCGATGAAACCAGCCTTGCCGCGTTTTTGCAGCGTTTGAGCTATGTCGCCATTGATGCGCGCGGTACGGATGGATGGGCCGATCTCGCGGGCACAATGCGTGATGGTGTCGTGCAGGCCTTTTATTTCTCGGTCGCGCCCGCCTTGTTTGGCGATCTGGCCGAACGTCTGCACACCCATAAAGTTGCGCGCTCTGACGCGCGGATTGTGGTGGAAAAGCCCTTTGGTCATGATCTGGCCACCGCCAAGGCCTTGAACGCAACACTGGCCGAGCATTTTGACGAAGGCCAGATTTACCGTATCGACCATTATTTGGGTAAAGAAACGGTGCAAAACCTGATGGCGATCCGCTTTGCGAATATCCTGTTCGAGCCGCTGTGGAACGCCCAATATGTCGACCATGTGCAAATCACTGTGGCCGAAGAGGTCGGTGTTGGCGGGCGGGGGGCCTATTACGATAAATCAGGCGCGATGCGTGATATGGTGCAAAACCATTTGATGCAGCTTCTGTGTTTGACCGCGATGGAGCCGCCCAATCATTTTGACCCTGATGCGGTGCGCGATGAAAAGCTTAAGGTGATCCGCGCACTCGATCCTGTGCGCCCCGAGGATATTGTGCGCGGCCAGTATGAAGCAGGCGATAACACCGCGTCTTATTCGGACGATGTCGAAGACCCCAAAAGCCGCACAGAAAGTTTTGTGGCCATGAAGGTGCATATCGCCAATTGGCGGTGGAACGGCACGCCATTCTACTTGCGCACAGGCAAACGGATGCGCGCGCGGATGTCCGAGATTGTGATCCATTTCAAAGAACCGCCCCATTCCATTTTTGATGAGGATGCAGGGACGAAGCCCAATGTTTTGTCTATTCGCCTGCAACCTGATGAGGGCATTGATCTGAGCGTCACCATCAAAGAGCCAGGCCCAGGGGGGATGCGTTTGGTCGATGTGCCGCTTGATATGACCTTTGCTGAGGCGCTTGGGGCGGATGCGGCCGATGTACCCGATGCTTATGAGCGGCTGATCATGGATGTGATCCGTGGCAATCAAACGCTATTCATGCGCGGCGATGAGGTTGAGGCAGCTTGGCGTTGGACGGATCCAATCATCCAAGGGTGGCAATCGCGCAATGAGCGCCCCGTGCCCTATCAGGCCTTTAGCACAGGGCCAGAAGAGGCGCTGATGTTGTTGCATCGGGATGGGCGCCGTTGGCGTGAGGTGGGCTGATCCCATGGAATTGATCACCTATCCCGACCGCGATCTATTGATGATGTCCTTGGCTGATCGTATTGCCTCGGAATTAGGGCAGGCCTTGCGCATGGCGGGGCGTGCCTCGCTCTGCGTTCCAGGCGGCACGACACCGGGCCCTGTGTTCAAAACCTTGGCCGAAGTGGATTTGGCTTGGCGTGATATTGCAGTCTTTCTCAATGATGAACGCTGGCTTGGTGAGGATAGCCCACGCTCCAACACAAGGCTTTTGAAAGAAACGCTATTGCAATCAGAGGCCTCCGTGGCAAAGTTAATTCACTTATTTAACGGCGCCGATACGCCAGAGGATGGCATCCCCGATCTGACAGATGGGCTGTTGCCGCATTTGCCGATCACGGTTTTGCTGTTGGGGATGGGCGCAGATATGCATACCGCAAGCCTCTTTCCCGATGGGGATAATCTCAACGCAGCCCTCAGCGCAGATGCGCCGCCCCTGATGGCGATGCGGGCCGCAAATGCGGGCGAGCCGCGGATAACCTTGACCGCCCCCGTGCTGAAAGCCGCGCTGCATTGCCATATCTTGATCACAGGGCCAGAAAAGCGCGCAGCACTTGAGCGGGCCGCAGACTTGCCTGAAGATCAAGCACCAATTGCCACTGTTTTAAAGACCGCAACCATTCATTGGGCCGAGTAAATCATGACCATCTGGACAGAGCTTTCCACCGCGTGGGATCACCTGCACAGCACCCCTATGTCGCAGCTTTTTGATATTGATCCTGCCCGCGCTGCGCGGTTTTCGGCCAAGACGGGCGATATGATGTTCGATTTTTCTAAGACACATATCACCGATGAGGTGCTGTCACTCTTAGTGGAATTGGCGCGCAAGTCCAATGTTGAAGAAAAACGCACGGCGATGTTCGTGGGCGAAAGGATCAATGAAACCGAAGGTCGCGCTGTGCTGCACACGGCCTTGCGTGCGCCCTCTGGCCCGATCATGGTGGATGGGGTGGATGTTCTGCCTGCCGTTCAAGAAACCCGCGCTCGTATGGCACAGTTCGCCGATGATCTGCGCGCAGGCCGCTATCAGGGGCAGGGCGGCAAGATCACGGATGTGATCAATATCGGGATTGGCGGGTCTGATCTGGGCCCTGCGATGGCCACGCTTGCGCTGGCACCTTATCACGATGGGCCGCGGGTGCATTATGTGTCAAACGTGGATGCGGCACATATCAACGACACGCTGCAAGGGATTGATCCAAAAACAACTTTGGTCATTGTTGCCTCGAAAACCTTCACCACGATTGAAACCATGACCAATGCGCAAACGGCGCGCGATTGGATGGCGCAGGCGGTCAGCGAGCCTGCCGCGCAATTCGTGGCCCTGTCCTCGGCCACGGATAAAACAGCGGCCTTTGGTATTGATCCGTCCCGCGTGTTTGGGTTCGAGGATTGGGTCGGTGGGCGCTATTCCCTCTGGGGGCCAATTGGCCTTGGGGTGATGCTGGCCATTGGGCCAAAACAGTTTGAGGCATTCCTCGCGGGTGCGGCGGCCATGGATGCCCATTTCCGCGAGGCTGATCTTCCCAAGAATATGCCGGTATTATTGGCCTTGATCGGGCTGTGGCACAATCAGGTTTGCGGTCATGCGACCCGCGCGGTGTTGCCCTATGACCAACGCCTGTCGCGTCTGCCCGCCTATTTGCAGCAATTGGAAATGGAATCGAACGGCAAGGGCGTGTCTATGGATGGGCAGGATTTGCCCTATCATTCAGGCCCGATTGTTTGGGGGGAGCCGGGCACGAATGGGCAACACGCGTTTTATCAGCTGATCCATCAGGGCACGCGTGTTGTTCCGTGCGAATTTATGGTGGCCGCCGCAGGGCATGAGCCTGAATTGGCGCATCACCATACCTTGCTCTTGTCGAATTGCTTGGCGCAATCTCAGGCCTTGATGCAGGGCCGTAGCCTTGAGGTGGCGCGCGGCATGATGGCTGCAAAAGGCCTGTCTGGTGCGGAATTGGAACGCCAAGCGCGGCATCGCGTTTTCACGGGCAATCGCCCGTCAACCACGCTGATCTATCCGCGCCTGACCCCGTTCACCTTGGGGCAGATCATCGCCCTTTATGAGCATCGGGTTTTTGTGGAAGGGGTGATCTTGGGGATCAATTCCTATGACCAATGGGGTGTGGAATTGGGCAAAGAACTGGCTTTGGCCCTGCAACCCGCCGTTGAGGGCGCGGCGGGGGCAGAGGGGTTAGACCCCTCTACCGCAAGCCTGTTGCGCTATATCCATGCGCATCGTTAACCAAGCGCCACCGCGCCCACCCACATTCCAAGGCCAAAGACCGTGTGGGCCATAAGGCCCAAAACCCGCCCCTTCCATGGGGCGGCGGTTTTCGCAAGCGCCCATCCAAGCCCGAGGCCTGGATGCAACAAAAACCATCCCGCCCCGATGGTCAGGATCGCGAAAATCCAAAGCGGCAGGAAATTGGGCGCGCTTAACCACGCTTGGCCCATGATCCCCAAAAACAGCGCGCCATAGACCGCACCGACCGCATAGTGGAAAACCCAACCAATCATGCGTTCGCGGGCCACAGGGGCGCTGGTATTGATATCAGCGTGAAACACTGTCCCGCGCCCCAAATGGGCAACCCAACGGCCCACATTGCCCCAATTGGGCGCAGGGATGCCCGCAATCCGTGTCAGGATCACCGCCCAGATATCCATCGCAACAGTGCCACAGATGCCCATGATTAGGCCCAGTGTGATGACGCTCATTTTCTCTTCTCCCCTGCTTGCAGGTTCAGGTCACGCGGACGCGCAATGTGCCCAGACCTGCAACCTTTCCTTCCATCACATCGCCGCGCGCCACGGGGCCAACCCCCGCAGGCGTGCCCGTCAGGATCACATCCCCTGCCGCCAATTCAAAATATTGCGACAGATAGCGGATGATTTCAGGCGTTTTCCAAATCATTTGCGCCAAATCCCCCTCTTGGCGCAGCGCCCCATTCACATGCAGCGTGATCTCTCCTGTGCTGGGATGGCCCACTTGAGATACGGGCAAAAGCGGGCTTATGGGGGCGGAATGCTCAAAGGATTTACCGATCTCCCAAGGGCGGCCTAATTTCTTGGCCTCGCCCTGCAAATCGCGCCGTGTCATATCAAGCGCCACCCCATAGCCCCATACATGGGACAGCGCATCTTCAAGTGCGATATCGCGCCCGCCTGATTGCAGCGCCACCATCATTTCGATCTCATGATGCAAGTCAGATGTGCCAACAGGGTAGGGCATCTCGCCGGACGCATACAAACTATCTGGATTTTTCTGAAAGAAGAACGGCGGCTCGCGGTCGGGATCATGACCCATTTCAATCGCATGGGCGGCATAATTGCGCCCGATGCAATACACGCGGCGGACTGGAAATACGCCCCCTCCCTCCACGGGAATCATGGGGTGCGGGGGGGCAGAGATCACAAAATTATCTTGGTTCATTTGGGCTATTTTCTTTTTTGGTTCTCACGCGACTGCCACGCTAGGGGCTTGGGGTTCGCTTGGCAATTGGAGAAAAATTTAAGGGGATTTTACAAATTCTTCATCTAACAGCTTCGCGGGTTGCTTTTTTTCTAGGCAAAATTTCTGGATCTGCCTAATCTTTAACAGGCTTTCGTCATGGCGCGCCGTCTTGCCCATGCCGCGGATTGACCGCAGGCGGGTGGGATCATGAGGTGGCTTCACAGTGCTGCATTGGATTGGAGAAAAAGCCGTGCTTCATAAAACACTACCACTGATCGCCGCAGGGATGATTGCAACCACCCCTGCCTTCGCCCAAACCGACATCCCCTTTACGCTCGATTGGCGGTTTGAGGGGCCATCTGCGCCTTACTTCTTGGCAATTGATAATGGCCATTTCGCAGATGCAGGCCTTGATGTTGAGATTTCTGCAGGTGAAGGGTCGCTCGATGCGATCCCTAAGGTTGCCACGGGTGCATTTCCCATTGGGTTTGCCGATATCAACTCATTGATCCGCTTCCTAGATCAAAACCCTGGCGCCCCTGTGACCGCCGTTATGATGATCTATGACAGCCCACCTTTCTCGATTGTGGGTCGTAAAAGCCTTGGGATTAACGGGATTGAAGATCTCGAAGGCTCTACCCTTGGCGCACCGCCCCCTGACGGGGCATGGGCGCAATTCCCGATTTTGGCAGCCGTAAATGGTATCGATGCCAGCACAATTACGGTCGAGCCTGTTGGCTTCCCCACGCGCGAGCCATCTTTGGCCGAAGGTACAGTGGACAGTGTGACGGGCTTCAACTTTAGCTCCTATCTCAGCGCCGCACGTTTGGGCGTGCCTGAGGATGATCTGACCACGATCCTTTTTGCGGATCACGGCGTAAAGCTTTATGGCAACGCAATCATCGTGAACACGGATTACGCTGCCGCGAACCCCGAGATTGTGACCGCGTTCTTGGGTGCGGTTGTCGATGGTGTGCGCGATGCTCTGGCTGACCCTGCCGCAGGGGCGGCTGCCGTAATTGCGCGCAACCCCGCAGGCGACGTTGATTTGGAAACGCGGCGTCTGCAAATGGCACTCGATGCGAATATCGCAACCGTTTATGCGCTTGAAAACGGTATGGGCGATATTGACCCTGCCCGCATGGCCGAGGCGCTTGAGCAGATGACCATCGTTTACGATTTCCAAAACGCGCCGGACGCATCGCTTTATTTCACCGATGCCTATCTGCCCCCCGCTGAGGAGCGCAGCTTGGCCCAATAAAGCCAAACGATAAGACAATAAGGGCCAGCGCGACCTGATCTCGCTGGCCCAATTTTTCGAGGATAAAGGCACAGATGGCGTTTCAAATAGAATTAAAAGGGGTCACCCATGCCTATCGCACGGCATCGGGGCCTTTGCCTGTTCTTGATGATCTGTCCTTGCAGATCGAAGAACATTCATTTTGCGCGGTGGTTGGGCCTTCGGGCTGTGGGAAATCCACGCTGACGCGGTTGGTGTCGGGGCTGATGCGCCCTGACCAAGGCGAGGTCTGGTTGTCAGGTCAAAAGGTAACAGGGCCACGCCCCACAGTGGGGATGGCGTTTCAAAACCCTGTTCTGTTGGAATGGCGCACGATTTTGGAAAACGTGCTTCTGCCCTTGGAGATTGTCAAAACCCCAATGAGCCGCGCCGAGGGCGAGGCCCGCGCGCATCATTTGTTGGAATTGGTGGGGCTCAAAGGGTTTGAGGGCAAGAAACCCTCCGAGCTTTCAGGGGGAATGCGCCAACGGGCCTCCTTGTGTCGCTCTATCATCCATAAGCCCGATGTGCTGATCTTGGATGAACCCTTTGGTGCGCTTGATGCCTTCACCCGCGAAGACCTGTGGTGCACCATGCATGATCTGCGCGCGGAAGAGCCCTTCACCTGCCTGTTGATCACCCATGATCTGCGCGAAAGCGTGTTTTTGGCAGATCAAGTGGTGGTTCTCTCGGGGCGTCCCGCCCATGCCCAGCACATTTTGCAGGTTGATTTGCAGGGCAAGCGCAGTCTCGAAGACCTCTACAGCAAAAAAGCGGTCGATATGCTGGCCGTGCTGCGCCACCAAATTCAACTGGCGCAAGGTCGCGTTCCTCAGGAGGGCGCAGCATGAATGATAAGTTTCTTAAAATCGGCGTGCCGATCCTGTTCATTGCGGCTGTGATTGCCATCTGGGAATGGTTGGTCTGGTTCTATCAATTGCCCAATTATCGCATGGCCTCACCTTCGGATTTGATCCCAAAATTTTGGCAATTCCGCGAATTATTCGTTGTGGCCTCGTGGGAAACGCTGTGGCGCACAGTGGTGGGTTTGGCCTTGGCTGTGGTGTTTGGCACAGGGTTGGGGATGATCATGGGCTTTTCGCGCATCGCGCGCGAGGGGTTATACCCGCTCTTGGTTGGCTTCAACGCAATCCCCAAGGCGACAGTGGTGCCGATTGTGGCGCTGATCTTCGTGGGTCAGCATGATTTCAACACGGTGCTCATCGCCTTTATGATCTCGTTTTTCCCGATTGCGGTCTCCGTCTCAATCGGATTGTCCACACTAGAACCTGAATATCGCGATATTTTGCGCGCACTTGGTGCCTCGAAATTCACGATTTTCTGGAAAATCGCATTGCCCAAAACCCTTCCCGAATTTTTTGGAGCGTTGAAGGTTGCCGTCACCTTGGCCTTTATTGGCACAAATTTGATGGAAATCGTCAGCCCGCATGGTCGCGGCCTTGGGGCATTGTTCGATTCAGGGCGGATTAGCGCAGATTATCCATTGATGTTTGCGGTGCTGTTCATGTTGGCCGCCCTTGGTATCTTGCTGTTCTATGTGGTTGTGGCGCTTGAGCGTATCTTTGCAGGATGGGCAGAGCGCGCGCCAAACTGATCCCAGTGATTTGGACCCCGCAGACACGCGCCGCGGGGGCTTTTCATTTCGCGCTATTTTTGAGCGCGGATCAAAATTTCGATTAAAATTTGATCAATCATCCGCAGGGGCCGATTGGGGCCAAGCGCGCCTCTTTTCCTTGCTGCCTTAGAGGGAAATCGTGGGTGTGACGTGCAATTAACCATCAAGGCCGCCTCCGCGTGACTGAAACTTTGCCCATATCGCCACCATGCGCCCCCCCGCGTGCAAAGGGGGCTTTGCATGTGGGCTTGGGGCCCTCGGGGCGATTACAGGATTTTCGGGCCGAAGGATCATTACGCGCGCTGTTTCCGCGCCGCGAAGGCACCGTTGAGGCGGTGATGATCAACACCGCAGGCGGCATCACAGGCGGGGATCGCTTCGCTATTATGGGCGATGTGGTGGGCGGGCATCTGACCCTGACCACGCAATCGGCCGAACGCATCTATCGCGCTGCAACGGGCCGTGGTCAGGTCAGCACGCAGTTAACCATTGCAGCGGGGGCTGCGCTGTCATGGCTGCCGCAAGAGGTGATCTTGTTTGATGGCGGCGCGCTGCGGCGGCGCCTCTGCGTAGAGATGGCTCAAGACGCGTATCTATTGGCCGCCGAAAGCGTTATCCTTGGTCGCGCCGCGATGGGTGAGGTGGTGCGAGAGGGCTATCTGCAGGATCACATCAGCATCACCCGCGCTGGGCGCCCCCTCTACCGCGATGCGCTGCGGATGGAGGGTGATCTTCACGCCCATCTTGCGCCTGCGGCCATCGGGCAGGGGGCTGCGGGATTTTCCACAGTGATATGTGCCGCGCCTGATGCCTGCGCCAAGCTTGAGATGATCCGCACCCTGTTGCCCCGCACTGCCGCCGTCTCAGCCCCGCAAGCGGATTTATTGCTCGTGCGCATTCTGGCCGAAGATGGGTTTGGTCTGCGCCGCGCCTTGGTGCCCGTTTTGCGCGCCTTGTCCCCCCATGATCTTCCCCGTTCTTGGAGCCTGTAAGAGATGAACCTCACCCCCCGTGAAAAAGATAAACTGCTAATCTCGATGGCCGCTGAGGTGGCCCGCCGCCGCCTTGCGCGGGGGGTGAAGCTGAACCATCCCGAGGCGATCGCGCTGATCACCGATGCGGTGGTCGAAGGGGCCCGTGATGGCCGCAGCGTGGCGGATTTAATGCAGGCAGGCGGCCATGTCATCACGCGCGATCAATGTATGGAAGGCGTGGCTGAGATGATCCACGAGGTGCAGGTCGAGGCCACATTTCCCGATGGCACAAAGCTGGTCACTGTCCATAACCCTATTCGTTGAAGATAAAGGAATAAATTCATGAAAAATATAATCCTTTCCGCCCTGTCCCTCATGCTTGCTGGCCCCGCAATTGCGCATGACGGTCTGCATCTTCACCCGCACGGGGTCGAACCTTGGGCCGTGGCACTTGGCGCGCTTGGCGCAATTGGATTGGCCGCTTTGATCATTGCGGAGCAGCGGAAATGATCCCGGGCGAGTTGTTTGTTGCAGAAGGGGATTTGACCCTGAATGTGGGTGCCGCGGTGGTGACAGTCATGGTTGCCAATACGGGCGACAGGCCTGTGCAAGTGGGCAGCCATTATCATTTCGCCGAAACCAACCCCGCGCTAGAGTTTGACCGTGTGGCCGCCCACGGAATGCGCCTTGATATTGCCTCAGGCACATCGGTGCGGTTCGAGCCCGGTCAGCGCCGCGAGGTCACTCTGATCCCGATTTCTGGGGCGCGGCGGGTCTTTGGCTTTAACGCCGCAATCATGGGGGATTTGTGATGCCTGCCTCAATTTCGCGCCGCGATCATGCAGGGATGTTTGGGCCGACCACAGGCGACCGACTGCGCCTTGCCGATACAGATTTGATCATCGAAGTCGAGCGTGATCTCACAGGCCCCCATGGGGAGGAGGTCAAATTCGGCGGCGGTAAGGTGATCCGCGATGGCATGGGCCAATCGCAACTGACCCGCGCTGAAGGGGTGATGGACACAGTCATCACCAACTCCTTGGTGGTGGATTACACAGGGATTTATAAGGCGGATATTGGGCTGAAGGACGGGCGCATCGCCGCCATCGGTAAGGCGGGCAATCCCGATACGCAACCCAATATCACCATCCCCATCGGCGCAGGCACCGAGATCATCGCGGGCGAGGGGCGCATCCTGACCGCAGGCGGGTTTGACAGCCATATCCATTACATCTGCCCGCAGCAAATCGAAGATGCGCTGCATTCGGGCCTGACCACGATGCTGGGCGGGGGCACGGGGCCTGCGCATGGGACGCTTGCCACCACCTGCACGCCCGGGCCTTGGCATTTGGGGCGGATGTTGCAGGCGGCGGATGCCCTTCCCATGAACCTTGCCTTCGCGGGCAAAGGCAATGCAAGCCTGCCCGCCGCCCTTGAGGAACAGATTTTGGGCGGGGCTTGCGCGTTGAAACTGCACGAAGATTGGGGCACGACGCCCGCGGCGATTGATTGCTGCCTCAGCGTGGCCGATGCCTTCGATGTGCAGGTGATGATCCATACCGACACGCTCAACGAGTCGGGCTTTGTCGAACATACGATCAAGGCGCTGAAGGGCCGCACGATCCATGCCTTTCATACCGAAGGGGCGGGGGGCGGTCATGCGCCTGACATCATCAAAATCTGCGGCGAGGCCCATGTGATCCCGTCCTCGACCAACCCCACACGGCCCTTCACCGTGAACACGGTCGAGGAACATCTTGATATGTTGATGGTCTGCCACCATCTGGACAAATCCATCCCCGAAGATATCGCCTTCGCCGAAAGCCGTATCCGCCGCGAAACCATCGCCGCCGAAGATATCCTGCACGATATGGGCGCATTTTCGATCATTGCGTCTGACAGTCAGGCAATGGGGCGGGTGGGCGAAGTGATCATCCGCACATGGCAGACCGCCGATAAGATGCGCAAACAACGCGGCCGCCTGCCCGAGGAGACGGGCGAAAATGACAATTTCCGCGTCTGCCGCTATGTCGCGAAATACACGATCAACCCCGCCATCGCGCATGGAATTTCGCATGAGATTGGCTCGATTGAGCTCGGCAAGCGCGCCGATCTGGTGCTGTGGTCACCTGCCTTTTTTGGGGTCAAGCCCGAGATGGTCTTGATCGGCGGCACGATTGCCGTGGCGCAAATGGGCGATCCCAATGCCTCAATCCCGACCCCGCAGCCTGTCTATTCGCGGCCCATGTGGGGGGCTTATGGGCGTTCGGTTGAACGGGGGTCGGTCAGTTTCGTATCCGAGGCCGCGCAGTCGCGCGACATCAAATCCGCGCTTGGTCTTGCCAAGTCGACCCTTGCGGTGCGCAACACCCGCGCCATCGGCAAGGCAGATATGAAGCTGAACACCGCCACCCCAAAGGTCGAGGTGAACCCCGAAACCTATGAGGTGCGCGCAGATGGCGAATTGTTGATCTGCGAACCTGCCGAGGTGCTGCCAATGGCACAGCGCTATTTCCTATTCTGAAAAAAGGGGGGAAGGATGACTGATCTACCCTTGTGCCATGAGGTGATGCGTGGGCCTGTCACAGGCGTGGCCCTTTCTTTTGACACGATCACGCTGGACTACGAGGCGCGGTTTCTACGCCGAAAGCGCCTCATCAGCGATGGTGGACGGGCGTTTTTATTGGATTTGGCGCAGACCACATCGCTGGATGCGGGGGATGTTTTGGTGCTGACCGATGGCCGCCGCATTGCGGTGCGCGCCGCCCCTGAGGCGGTGTTGGTCATCTGTGGTGAAAACTTAGCGCGTCTCGCGTGGCACATTGGCAATCGCCACACCCCGTGCGAGATTGGGCAGGGCTGCCTGATCATCCGCCGCGACCCCGTGATCGCGCATATGTTGGGGCAACTTGGGGCGGATTTGGTGGAAGAAACCCGCCCCTTCACCCCCGAGGGTGGGGCCTATGGTCATGGGCGCACCCATGCCCATGAACATGGCGCAAGCGCGCATATGCCCCATGCGCATTGATGCCGATTATATCACGCTGGCGCAGTGGGTTTCGCCTGCGTTCCCTGTGGGGGGCTTTGCCTTTAGTCATGGGATTGAGGCTGCCATTCAAGACGGGCTGATCACATCTGCCGCTGATCTTGAGGATTGGTTATGTGACCTGCTGCATCATGGAACGGGGCGCAATGATACGATTTGGATCGGGCTTGGCGCTAAGGCCGAGGGGCATGGCGCCTTGATCGCACTCCAAGATGAGGCCCGCGCATGGCAGTTCGCGGCCCCCCGTCTGCGCGAGGCGCAAAATATGGGGGCCAGTTTCAGCGCCTTGATGCGCGATGTTTGGGGGCAGCAGGGCATGCCTGATCTGTTTGTGCCAATCGCGCTAGGCTTTGTGGCCGCACAGCGCGGGATTGCGCCCGCCGATGCGGCGGCCCTCTATCTTCAGGGGTTCTTCGCAAATCTTGTCGCTGCGTCGCAACGTCTGATGCCCTTGGGGCAGGTGGCGGCACAAGGGATATTGGCGCGGCTTTCGCCCCAGATTGCCGCCCTTGCCCCGATTGCTGAAACCGCAAGTTTGGATGATTTGCACAGCACCGCCTTTCTTTCTGACATTGCCGCCGCACACCACGGGTTGGCCCCTGCGAGGATGTTTCAATCATGACCAATCTTTCCCCAAATGGCCCGCTTCGAATTGGGATCGGTGGCCCTGTTGGCGCGGGTAAAACCACGCTGACCGCAAGGCTCGCAGCGCGACTGAAAGCCCAGTTTTCCATCGGTGTCATCACCAATGACATTTACACCCAAGAGGATGCAGAGGCGCTGATGCGGATGCAGATCCTGCCCCTTGATCGGATCATTGGGGTTGAGACAGGGGGGTGCCCCCATACGGCCATCCGCGAGGATGCCAGCATCAATTTGGCCGCAATTGCGCAAATGCAGGCGCGCCACCCTGACCTTGAGATCGTGTTGATCGAAAGCGGCGGCGATAACCTATCGGCGACTTTCAGCCCTGAATTGGCGGATTTGACGATTTATGTGATTGATACGGCATCGGGCGAGGATATTCCGCGCAAAGGCGGGCCTGCACTGACACGCTCGGATATCTTGGTGATCAACAAAACTGATCTCGCGCGTTATGTCGGGGCGCGGCTTGAGGTGATGGAGGCTGACGCCACCCGCGCACGGGCAGGGCGGCCCTTCGTGATGGCGCAATTGCGCAATGAGCAGGGCGTGGAGAAGATCGTTGATCTGGTCCTTGAGATGGGCGGCTTGCCTAAGCTACAGTCTGCAAAAATTGCCTAATAGAGTGCTGCGATTATCAAAGAAACCCGAAAACTGCCTTCGTGCTTTTTGGGTGCGACAGCGCCGCAACAAGCGCCTATCATAGCCTCAGTTTTCAATGTGAGTTGCCTTTATGAGCCCCAAATATTTCGCCCCCACAGGCGGCCATCCCCCGCAGGAACAGCTTTTGACAGATCGCGCGGTCTTTACCGAGGCCTATGCCGTGATCCCACGCGGCACGATGCGCGATATTACCACCAGTTTCCTGCCCTTTTGGGAGAAAACCCGCCTTTGGGTGATTGCGCGGCCCCTGTCGGGCTTTGCCGAAACCTTTTCGCATTACATCATGGAAGTCGCGCCCGAAGGTGGCAGCGCGCGCCCTGAAACCGATGAGGAGGCCGAGGCGGTTCTTTTTGTGGTGGAGGGCCAAGCAAGCCTGACAGTGGATGGTCAAACCCATCTGTTGGAGGAGGGCGGTTACGCCTATCTGCCGCCTGCCCACGCATGGGAATTATATAATCGCGGGCAGTCACCTGTGCGGTTTCATTGGATCAGAAAGGCCTATCAAGAGGTTGAAGGTCTTGATCACCCTGATGTTCTAATCTTGAACGAGCGCGATATCGCGCCCACGCCAATGGCGGGCACAGAAAGGAAATGGGCCACCACGCGCTTTGTTGACCCTGCTGACCTGCGCCATGATATGCATGTGACCATCGTGACATTTGAACCGGGCGCGGTGATCCCGTTTCTGGAAACCCATGTGATGGAGCATGGTCTTTATGTGCTAGAGGGCAAGGCCGTCTATCGCCTTAACACGGATTGGGTCGAGGTTGAGGCGGGCGATTATATGTGGCTGCGCGCCTTTTGCCCGCAAGCCTGCTATGCAGGGGGGCCGGGCAAGTTCCGCTATCTGCTTTACAAAGATGTGAACCGCCATATGCCCTTATGAGGTGGCGATAATCACTTCATCAGGCAGCCAATATTCTTCTAAATTGGGGCCTTCGCCGATGCGGTCGATGACCGCGAAAAGACCCGGGTCATAAAGCGGCGTCAGCACCCCGTGCCAGACGCCGCGATGAATATTAATCGCTTGCCCTGCCTCGGTCAGGAAGGCGCGGATGTTCTGCGGTGTGCCGTTTTGATCTTCTGCCACGACCACCAAAAACGGCTGGTGGCTCATCGGAACAAAGGCCTGAGATCCGTCAGGGTGCCGCTCGACCAGATCAAGCTTTAAGGGCAAATCGCGCTTTTCTGCGTGAAAGATACTGATCCCTGCACGCCCATCCGAAAAATCCATCCGCGCGCGGTCGTGGAAACGGCCACATAGGCCTTGATTGATGATCTTATCCGGCGCGCCTTTCGCCTCAAGCAGATCGCCAAACGGGGCGAAGGCATCGGCGGTCATGGGTTCTATGATGATTTTCATTGTGCGAACCGATCTATCAGACGCAATTCTGCGATACGCTCGACCTGACGGCAGGCTTCGGTGAATTCCACATCGCGCGATTGCGTCACACGGCGCTTGAATGCCTCCAAGATACTGGCCTTGGTGTTGTCGCGGACAGCGATGATAAAGGGAAATCCGAAGGCTTGGGTATAGCGGTCATTCAAGGCGGTGAATTCCGCGCGTTCTGCATCTGTCAGGCTGTCAAGCCCGACTGAGGCCTGCTCGGCGGTGGAGTCTGCCGTCAGACGCTTGGCCGCGGCCAGTTTCCCCGCCAGATCAGGGTGGGCCTGCAATACCCCAAGCCGTTCCGCCGCGCTGGCGCTGCGAAAGGCGCGGGCGAGAACGGAGTGAACCCCCGCCGCACAATCATGTGCGGCACCAAGTTCCATCTCAAAGGCGCGTTCAGCAATCCACGGGCTATGCTCAAACATCCCGCCAAATTCGGTGACAAATTCCTCCCGTGTCATTTGCGAGGGGGTCATGCGCGCGGTCACGGGGTGGGTCGCGGCCCAATGATCGGCAATCTCCGCGCGGGTGGCGAACCAAACGCCCTCATGCGCCTTGAAATGCGCAAGCGCGCGTTTCAGCGCCCGCGCACGGGCAGGGCGCCCTGCAAGGCGGCAATGCAGGCCGATCGACATCATCTTGGGCGCGCCTGCCACCCCTTCGGCGTAAAGCTGATCAAAGGTGTCGATCAAGCTGCGCTCGAACTGCGCGCCTTCGGTAAAGCCTGCTTGGATGGCAAAGCGCATATCGTTGCAATCCATCGTATAGGGCACGATCAACTGATCCTTGCCACCCGCCTTGACCCAATAGGGCAGGTCATCGGCATAGCTGTCTGCGATATAGGCCAGATCCCCCTCTTGCGCGGCAAGAGCCACAGTGTTCATGGAACAGCGTCCCGTATACCACCCGCGTGGCGGGGTTCCTGTGACCTCAGTATGCAGGCGGATGGCCTCGCGGATTTGCGCGCGCTCCTCTTCGGGGGGCATATCTTTGTGTTCCACCCATTTCAGGCCATGGCTGGCAATTTCCCAACGCGCCTGTTTCATTGCCGCCACCTGTTCGGGGCTGCGAGCAAGGGCCGTGGCCACACCATAAACTGTCAAGGGCAGGTCGGACATCATGGAATAAAGCCGCCAAAACCCTGCACGCGCGCCATATTCGTAGATCGACTCCATATTCCAATGACGCATCCCAACCCATGGTTGAGCGCCTGTGATCTCGGATAAAAAGGCCTCGGATGCGGCATCGCCGTGCAGGATATTGTTTTCGCCACCTTCCTCGTAATTCAGCACGATCTGCACAGCGATTTTCGCGCCATTTGGCCAAGCGGCATGGGGCGCGTCTGGCCCGTGGCCGCGTAAATCTCGGGGGTAGCGTGTCATATCAGCCTCGTTTGTTTTTCTATGGCATAATGCAGATAATCACAGATGATTTTAAAAAAAATCTATAAGCACTCTTTTGACCGCTCTGCACTGTATCAGGCGCATAATCTCGCCTATCATGGGCGCAAGTTCTGAGATTTTCTAGGGTTCATTTACAGGCAAAAGGACGCGCGCCATGGCGGGATATTTGACCACCCATGTTTTGGATACGGCAACGGGCCGCCCTGCGGCAGGCATGACAATTGATCTTTATCGCATCAGCGATGCTGGGGCGGAGTTGATCAAAACTGTTGAAACCAACGCAGACGGGCGCACCGATGCGCAGATTTTGCCAAGCGCGGAATTTGCGCGCGGGGTTTATGAGCTCTGCTTTCACGCAGGCGCCTATCTTGACGCGCAAGGCGTGCCAAAAGAAAGCCCCCGTTTCTTGGATATGATCCCGATCCGCTTTGGCATGTCAGAAGACACCCATTACCACGTGCCGCTTTTGCTGTCGCCTTTTGGCTATTCCACCTATCGAGGCAGTTAATCGCGCGCGCTGTTGCGGATCACATCCCCCACGCGGTCGATCATGAATTCCATGAAAAGCCGCGTTTTGGGGTCTTGTCTGCGCCGATGGGTGAACAAACAGGCCATTTGAATAGGGGCGGGCGGGGTTTCGCTGGCCACAGGCACAAGCGCGCCTGAGCTGAGATGCTCGGCCACCTCAAAGATGGGTTTCATCACAATCCCATGCCCCGCCAAAGCCCAGTCTGTCAGGACATCGCCGTCATCGGATTCGTATCGCCCTGCCACGCGGAACCGCTCAAACCCCGCTTTGGTTTGCAACCGCCATTGAAATTCCTTGGCCCCTGGAAAGCGCAGGTTGAGGCATTCATGCCGCTCGGTCACGAGATCAGCCCCTGATTTGGGCATGCCCCGCGCGGCGATATAGGCAGGCGCTGCACACAGCACCCGCGCGACATCCGCAATCTTGCGGATGCGCAGATTGCTATCCTCAGGTTCCCCAAGGAAAAACGCCAGATCAAGCCCTTCGGTGGTCAGATCAATTTTGCGATCTGACAGGCGCAGACGCACGTGAATTTCAGGGTATTGCGCAATGAAATCTGGCACATGGGGCGCGATCAAGCGCCGACCCACCCCCAAAGGTGCGGCCACATAGAGACTGCCTTTGAGGTTCTCTGTGATGTTGACGATCTGCGCTTCGGCGTCCTCGACCGACTCCAAAATCCGCGTTGCCCCGCGATAAAAGGCTTGGCCCTGCTCGGTGGGGGTGAGGTTGCGGGTTGTGCGCTGAAACAGACGCACGCCCAAATGTTCCTCAAGTTGTGAAATCCGCGAAGATGTCACGGCAGGTGAGATGCGCAAATCGCGCCCTGCCGCCGACATCGACCCAAGCTCGTAGACACGGACAAAGGTTCGGATATTATCAATATAGGACATTGTTTTGCTTTTTTTGATACTGCTTGGCGTTTGCTCGTAATAGCAGAATAAACCTCAGCCGCCTAGTATGCAGGAAATACAAATAACAACAGGGAGATGCCGGTATGTATGATCTGGCCATCATTTGGGATTGGATCGCGTTTTCCGTCAGGTGGCTGCATGTCATCACGGCGATGGCGTGGATTGGCGCATCCTTGTTTTTCATTGCCTTGGATTTGGGGCTGCGGCCTGTGCCGAATATGCCCAAAGGGGCCTATGGCGAAGAATGGCAGGTGCATGGCGGCGGCTTTTACCACATTCAGAAATATCTGGTCGCCCCTGAAAACATGCCTGAGCATCTGATCTGGCACAAATGGCAAAGCTATATGACTTGGGTCTCAGGTGCCGCTTTGTTGATGATTGTCTATTGGGTCGGGGGCGAGTTGTTCTTGCTTGACCCGACAAAGGCCAATCTGGTGCTGTGGCTGGGGATTTTGATCTCGGGCGGCTCGCTGGCCTTGGGATGGGTTCTGTATGACCAATTGTGCAAATCGCCTTTGGGTGAGAACCCCACGACCTTGATGTTGATCTTGTTTGTAATCCTTGTGGTGATGTCTTGGGGGTATCATCAGGTCTTTACGGGGCGGGCGGCGCTGCTGCATTTGGGGGCCTTTACCGCGACCATTATGACGGGGAATGTGTTTTTCCAGATCATGCCAAACCAACGCATTGTGGTGGCAGATCTCAAGGCGGGGCGCACGCCTGATGCGAAATATGGCAAGATCGCCAAGCTGCGCTCGACCCATAACAATTACCTCACGCTGCCCGTTATTTTTCTGATGCTGTCCAATCATTATCCGCTCGCCTTTGCGACCGAATATTCGTGGATCATTGCAAGCTTGATCTTCCTGACGGGTGTGACCATTCGCCATTATTTCAATACGATGCACGCCACGGGCAAGGGGCCGCATTGGACATGGGCGGTTACGGTCTTGCTGATGATTGTCATCGCTTGGCTATCAATCCCGCGCATGGCGGAAACCTACGAGGCCGCCGCAAGCCGCGCCTTGACGCCCTATGAGGCCGAGATGGTCGCGGCAGACGGGTTTGAAGAGGCCTATTATGCCGTGATCGGCAATTGCTCGATGTGCCATGCCCGCCAACCCGCATGGGATGATATCCGTTGGGCGCCGAAAAATGTCTATCTCGAAACCGAGGCGGATGTGGCCCGTCATGCCAGCCAGATTTATACACAGGCGGGCGTTTCCCATGCGATGCCGCCCCCAAATGCGTTTGCAATGGATGAGGAGGCGCGCCGCGCCATCGTGGCATGGGTGCAAGCCGCGCGCTAGGGCGCTTTAGGGGCAGCGCCCCCCAATGGCGGCGGTGACCTGATCGGCCGCTTCGCGCACCATGCTGCCAAAATCCATTGAACGGGTCAGGGACAGTCGAAATGCGGGGCCAGAGATTGAGATGCCCGCCACAGGTTCGCCATGCACATTGAAGATCGGGGCTGCAATGCAGCGCATTCCCTCGGCGCGCTCTTGGTCATCAATGGCAAATCCGCGCGCGCGGGCCTGATCAAGATCGGCGCGCAAGGCTGCCTCATCTGTTAGGCTATGCGGGGTAAAGGCCGACAAGCCCCGTTTGAGGATGATTGACTGCACATGGGCGGGCGGAAGCCATGCCAATAGCGCCTTGCCAATTCCAGAGACATGCATTGGCGCGCGGGTTCCGGGTGGAAAAAAGGCGCGGATCGCCTCGTGGGTTTCGACTTGGGTCAGGAATAAAACCTCATCCTGCATTTCGACACCCAAATTTGCAGTCTCGCCCGTTTCGCGCATCAGCCGCGTCATGCCTGCGCGGGATCGTTCCACAACATTGGTGCGGCGCAAAAAAGCAGACCCGATTTGAAAGGCGCCTGCGCCGATATGCCAGACCTGCTGCATCTCATCGCATTCGACCATCCCGCGCGTCTGCAATGTGGTCAGCGCACGATAGAGCGTTGCGGTGGCCTGACCTGTTTCCTCGGCCAGTTCAGAAAGCCGCAAACCAGGTTTTTGTGCCACCACCTCCATCACCGCTAGCGCGCGATCTAGGGCCTGCACCGTGTTTTGTTCGGTCTTGTCACGAAAGGCCTTCGGACGGCCCCGTTGACGCGTGGTTAATGTCATATTTGCGGCCCTTTCATCTAAAAAGAGAGAATTGAAAAACTGCAACGCTTTGAATTTTATGATGAAAAAGTATTTTTTCATCTATTAAAAAATTATTTCGAAAAAATTGCGAGCTGTAAAGCCCCCCTGCTAATCTGCATCCAACCTTTGAAGGGAGGGCCGCACGAAATGTCGTTTCAAAATCCAGTTTTCATTCCTGGGCCAACCAATATCCCAGATAGCGTTCGCAAAGCCTGTGATATGCCCACGCTTGACCACCGCAGTCCCGCCTTTGGCGCGATTTTCAAGCCTGCCGTGGCGGGGGTGCGCCGCGTGTTGAAGATGACCGAGGGCGAAGTGATCTTGCTGCCCTCGACAGGCACAGGCGGGTGGGAGGCGGCCATCACCAATACATTGAGTGCGGCTGACACTGTCCTTGCCGCGCGGTTTGGCATGTTCAGCCATCGCTGGATTGATATGTGCCAACGCCACGGTCTAAACGTCCAGATCATTGATGTGCCATGGGGGCAGGCGGCCCCGATTGCGCAGATTGAGGCGGCATTGCGTTCGGATGTTCAGGGCAAGATCAAAGTCGTTCTTGCCACCCATAACGAAACCGCGACAGGGGTGCGCTCCGATATTGCGGGGATACGCGCGGCCCTTGATGCCGCAGGTCATGATGCGATGCTGTTTGTCGATGGCGTGTCGTCCATTGCGTCTATGCCGTTTGAGTTTGACGCATGGGGGGTCGATATTGCGGTGGCAGGTAGCCAGAAAGGCTTCATGCTGCCTGCAGGTCTTGCGATTTTGGGCGTCAGCCCCAAGGCCTTGGCGGCAATGGATAGTGCCACCTTGCCGCGTTGCTTCTTTGATTTCCGCGATATGCTGAAATCCTACGCGGCGGGGGGATACCCCTACACCCCTTCTGTTGGTCTGATCGCGGGCCTGTCTCACTCTATCGCACTTCTTGAGGGTGAGGGGTTAGAGGCTGTTTATGCGCGCCATCATCGACTGGCCGAAGGGGTGCGCCGCGCTGTTGCGGCATGGGGTTTGCAGATTTGTGCAACCGATCTTGCCTCGGCCTCTGACACAGTAACGGCGGTGGTGGTGCCTGCGGGGAAATGCGGCACCGAACTCGCGCAGCTTGCCGCCACCAAATACGGCGTGGCCTTTGGTGTGGGTCTGGGCGATGTCGCAGGCAAGGTGTTTCGCATCGGCCATTTGGGGATGCTGTCCGATGTTATGGTTCTTTCTGGTCTGGCCACTGCCGAAATGTGCATGGCCGATCTGGGATGGGACATTCCACTTGGCTCGGGGGTTGCCGCTGCGCAGGATTATTTCCGCGCGGATCAGAGCGCCCTTCGCCAAGACGCTGAATGAAAGGGTAAAAATATGAACGACCTTAGCCCAATTTCCGTGCCAAGTTATCAAGACAGCCTTGATGCCTACGCACGGATCACGCCCCATATCCACCGCACGCCCATTCTGACCTCGCGCTTCTTGAACGAGTTGGTCGGGGGTGAGATGTTCTTTAAATGTGAGAACTTTCAGAAGGCAGGCGCCTTCAAGGTGCGCGGTGCGTGTAATGCGGTGTTTGGCCTGTCCGATGCAGAGGCCGCGCGCGGCGTTTGCACCCATTCGAGCGGCAATCACGCCTTGTCTTTGTCCTACGCTGCAGGGCGGCGGGGCATCCCGTGCCATGTGGTGATGCCGCATAGCGCGCCGCAGGCCAAAAAAGATGCGGTGCGGGGCTATGGCGGGATCATCACGGAATGTGAACCTTCGACAACCTCGCGCGAGGCGGTCTTTGCCAACGTGCAGGCCAAAACAGGCGGCAATTTTGTGCATCCCTATAATGATCCGCGCGTGATTGCAGGCCAAGCCACCTGTTCGCGCGAACTGATCGAAGATGTGCCCGATCTTGACGCTGTGGTGGCCCCAATTGGCGGGGGTGGTATGATCTCTGGCACCTGTTTGACGCTGTCAAATATCGCCCCTGAAATCAAAATATATGCCGCCGAACCAGACCAAGCGGATGATGCCGCGCGCAGTTTTCGGGCAGGCCATATCATCGCGGATGACGCGCCCCAGACCATCGCGGATGGATTGAAAGTGCCGCTGAAAGACCTGACTTGGCATTTTGTGAAATCCCATGTCACCGATATTCTGACCGCAAGCGAAGATGAAATCGTGGATGCGATGAAACTGACCTGGGCGCGCATGAAAATTGTGATCGAGCCAAGCTGTGCTGTGCCCTTGGCGGTGATTTTGAAGAACAAACATCTCTTTGCGGGCAAGCGCACTGGGGTGATTATTACAGGCGGCAATGTCGATTTAGACCGTTTGCCATGGATGAAAGGCTAAGAGCATGAACACCCATACAAGTTTTGAAAATCTGGAAGTTGGCTATGACATTCCCGCGCTGCCTGGCATGGCGGAGGCGGATATCCAGACCCCGTGCTTGATCCTTGATCTCGATGCGCTTGAGCGCAACATCAAGAAAATGGGCGATTATGCTGCCGCCCATGGCATGCGTCACCGCGTGCATGGCAAGATGCATAAATCGATCGATGTGGCCAAATTGCAAGAAAGCCTTGGCGGGGCCTGTGGTGTCTGTTGCCAAAAGGTGAGCGAGGCCGAGGTCTTTGCCCGCGGCGGTATTCGGGATGTCTTGGTCAGCAATCAGGTGCGCGACCCGCAAAAAATTGATCGCTTGGCCCGTATCCCGCTTTTGGGCGCGCGTGCGATTTGCTGTGTCGATGATCTGGGCAACATCGCCGATCTTTCTGCGGCTGCCACGCGTCATGGCACGGTCATCGAATGTCTGGTTGAGATTGACTGCGGGGCAGGGCGCTGTGGCGTCACCACCACCCCCGAGGTTGTGGCCTTGGCCCGCGCCATTGATGCGGCCGAGGGGCTGAAATTTGCGGGCATTCAGGCCTATCAGGGCGCAATGCAGCATCTTGATCACTATGAAGACCGTAAAGCTAAAATTGCGGTTGCCGTGGCCATGGTCAAGGACGCGGTTGATACATTGGCCGCAGAAGGGATCACCTGCGATATCGTGGGCGGTGGCGGCACAGGCAGCTATTATTTCGAAAGCACATCAGGCGTCTATAACGAGCTTCAATGTGGCTCTTACGCCTTTATGGATGCGGATTATGGCCGCATTCTAGATGCAAGCGGCAACCGCATTGACCGCGGCGAATGGGAAAATGCCCTGTTCATCCTGACCTCGGTGATGAGCCATGCCAAGGCCGATAAGGCGATTGTCGATGCAGGGCTCAAGGCGCAATCAGTCGATAGTGGCCTGCCCGTGATTTATGGGCGCGATGATGTCGAATATGTCAAATGCAGCGATGAACATGGCGTGGTGGCCGACCCTAAAGGTGTTTTGGCCATCAATGAAAAGCTGCGTCTTGTGCCGGGCCACTGTGACCCCACCTGCAATGTCCATGATTGGTATGTCGGCGTGCGGGGCGGCCAGGTTGAGGTGGTTTGGCCCATCTCGGCCCGTGGCAAGGCCTATTGAGGCGGCGGGACGATGTATATCATTCCAGAACGTTTGATTGCCGATCTTGTCAGTGCCGAAGATGCGTTTGATGCGATGCGCGGGTGTTTCGCCGCGATGGCCGATGGGGATGCCTATAATTTCCCCGTGATCCGCGAGGCCTTGGGCGAGGGGCGTCAATACGGGTTAAAGTCGGGCTTTGATCGCGTAGGCGCGGTGATGGGGGTGAAATCGGGCGGGTACTTCCCCGGAAATGCCGCGCGCGGTTTGATCAATCATCAATCCTGCGTGCTGTTATTTGATCCTGAAACAGGCCGCCCCACCGCGATGGTGGGGGGGAACCTGTTGACGGCCTTACGCACAGCCGCCGCATCGGCCCTGTCGATTGATCAATTGGCGCGTCCCGATGCCCAAGTCTTGGGCATGGTGGGCGCGGGGCATCAGTCGGCGTTTCAATTGCGCGCGGCCTTGCGGGTGCGCAAATTCACCCGCGTTTTGGGATGGAACCGCAATCCTGACCGCCTTTCCCGCTTGGCGGAGGTCTGTGCCGAAGCGGGGGTTGAGTTTACCCCCGTTGATCTGGCCGCGATGCAGGAGGCCGATGTGATCATCACCATCACCTCATCCAATGCCGCAAGCCTGCTTGCGGATCATGTTAGTGCGGGCTGCCACATCTCTGCGATGGGAACCGATACAATCGGCAAGCAGGAGATTGATCCTACACTCTTTGCGCGCGCTGCGGTCTTTACCGATGAGGTGGCACAATCTGTCACCATCGGCGAGGCGCAACACGCCGTGGCGCAAGGCTTGATTGGGCGCCAGGATATCACCCCCTTGGGGGCGGTGGTCACAGGGGCGGCCAAGGGCCGTGTCTCGCCCGATCAGATCACAATTTTCGATGGCACGGGTGTCGGGCTTCAGGATTTGGCCGTAGCCCAAACTGCCCTCAGCCGTGCCCGCGCGCATGGTCTTGGGGCAGAGGTCGTGTTTTAGGGAAAGACATAAGGCTGGAGCGGGTAGCGGGAATCGAACCCGCGCCAAGAGCTTGGGAAGCTCGTGTGATACCATTTCACCATACCCGCGCATGGCCTTGATGCGCCAGTCGATACGATAAGGCAGGGGTTTCGTCAACCTCTGCCTTTTTTTCGGTCAGCCCCGCCGTCTGCGCCGCCGCCCGTCATCATTGCCCACACCGCCAGAGGCGCCAAAATTCACATCGGGCAGGCTGACCACAGTGGCCAGATTGGGCATGGAGGCGGTTTTATGCGGGATCGCGTTTGCGGCCACGAAATGTTCCTGAAACCTTGGCTCAATCGCGGTTTCAACTTTTTGGATGGCGCGCACGCCCCCCTCAATGCGCTTGCGCGCTGCACGGTTGCACAGCGCAATGCGCGCGCCATGGCCTGCGGCATTGCCTGCGCTTGTGACTTTCTCAAGCGGGGCATCGGGGATCATTCCCAAAATCATAGCGTGTTTTGGGCTGATATGTGCGCCGAAGGCCCCCGCCAAAACCACGCGGTCGACCGCGTCTACATCCATCTGATCCATCAACAAACGCGCGCCTGCATAAAGCGCGGATTTCGCCAATTGAATGGCGCGAATATCGCCTTGCGTGACCGTGATGCGTGGCCCGCCCGTGGCGGTGCCGTCAAAGATCAGATATTCATGGGTGCGCCCTGTGGGGATAGACCGCGGGGTTCCTGTCTGCTCGGCACTGCCAATCAGACCTGACCCGTCCAACAGGCCCGCGGCGCGCATTTCCGCCACAGCCTCGATGATGCCAGAGCCGCAAATGCCCGTGATGCCTGTCTGCGCAGTGGCCTCGGCAAACCCTGCCTCGTCAGACCACAGATCACAGCCAATGACGCGGAACCGCGGTTCTTTGGTGGCGGGGTCGATTTCGATATGCTCAATCGCACCAGGCGCGGCCCGTTGCCCTGAAGAGATTTGCGCCCCCTCAAAGGCAGGCCCCGTGGGCGAGGAGCAGGCGAGAACCTTGGTCCTATTCCCAAGCAGGATTTCAGCATTGGTTCCGACATCCACGATCAGCACCAAATCCTCAGATTGTTCTGGGGCCTCAGATAGGGCCACGGCGGCGGCATCGGCCCCCACATGGCCCGCGATACAGGGCAGCAGGTAAATCTGCGCTTGTGGGTTCAATGTAGACAGCCCCAAGTCAGGCGCACTGAGACGCAAGGCATCCGAGGTTGCCAGCGCAAAGGGCGCTTGGCCCAATTCCACAGGATCAATCCCCAAGAGCAAATGGTGCATCACAGGGTTGCAGACGAATACGGTTTCCAAGATCAGCTTGGGGTCAATGCCCGCATCCTCGGCAATTTGCCCCGCTAATGTGTTAATGGCCTCGCGCACCGCGCGGGTCATCTCAGTGGCACCGCCTTCTCGCATCATGGCGTAGGAGACGCGGCTCATCAGATCCTCACCAAAACGGATTTGTGGGTTCATGATCCCCGCAGAGCCCATCACCGCGCCCGTGGTCAAATCGCACAGATGCGCCGCGATTGTGGTCGAGCCAAGATCAATCGCAAGGCCGTAAATTCCGCCCTCATGAAGATTTGGCCAAATCTCAAGAATTTGCGCCACGCCGCCCTCATCGGGTTGAAAGAGGGCAACTGAAATTTGCCATTTGCCCTTGCGCAAAACGGTTTGCAGCTTGGCCAAAACGGGCAGGGCGGCGCTGACCTGATGCACATCCCATTGTTGTGCGAGGGCATCTTTCAAACGTTCAAAATCGCCCGAGGGTTCATGCATATCAGGCTCGGTCACCTCGACCATGACAATACGCGTGGCAGGGTCCATGGTAATAGGCTTGGTTGAGGCCTCTTTTCGCACGACCTGACGGTGCACCTGACTGGTTTCAGGCACATCAATCACAACATCGCCGAATACCTTGGCTTGACAGCCCAAACGGCGGCCTGAAATCAGACCTTTCACGCGGTCATAGCGGGCTTCAACCTCGTTCCATTCGGAAAGGGCATCGTCGCGCACTGTGACGCCATGTTTGGCAAATTCACCAAAACTGGGGGTGATCTGGCATTTTGAACAGATGCCGCGCCCGCCACAGACACTATCCAAATCCACCCCAAGCGCGCGCGCCGCCTGCAGCACGGGCGTGCCTTTGGCAAAGCGACCGCGTTTGCCAGAAGGGGTAAAAATCACCAAAGGGTCTTTGTCATCTGTGCTTGCGCTGCCCATCGGGAAGGATCCTGTTTTTGGTCTTTCATTGCTTTTATTGGCGGAAAAGCCAGAGCATAAGGTTAAATATGCTCTGGCCCGCGATTTTCAAAAAATGGTGCCTTAGCCGCGGCGGCGACCCCCTGCGCGGCGGTTGGCGCGGCCCCCTTGCACGGCGGCATCTGGATCTTTGTTGAAATTGATCCAAGCAGCCCCGCCGTCATCTTGGTTAAGCAGCAGGTTGGCAGCGCGGATCGCCTCCATCTCCTTGCCCGCGCGCGGCTTGGTCGAGCCCATGCCGAACAATTTGACGAAGGTTTCATCGTCCAGATCTGCGGGCAGGATAATTCCTGCAGCTTCAATCGCGGCTTTCTTTTCGGCAATCGCCTTGGGGCCAACGGGCAGGGCGACTGGGTTCATGATCGCACTGGTCATGCCCGCTGCATAGGCCATGGGCAAAAACGCGTTATTCACGCCGTGGCGGTTGGGCAAGCCAAAGCTGATATTGGATGCGCCGCAGGTGGTGTTCACGCCCAATTCCTCGCGCAAGCGGCGCACAAGGGTAAAGACCTGATGGCCCGCTGTGGCCATTGCGCCAATGGGCATGACCAATGGGTCAACCACGATATCATGGGCGGGAATGCCATAATCAGCCGCGCGTTCTACAATCTTCTTGGCAACGGCAAAGCGCACTTCGGGGTCTTCGGAAATGCCTGTGTCATCGTTTGAAATCGCAACAACGGGCACATTGTATTTCTTGACCAAGGGCAAAACCATCTCAAGGCGTTCTTCTTCGCCTGTGACCGAGTTCAAAAGCGGGCGACCCTTGGCAGCAGCCAGACCATTTTCCAACGCACCCGGAACCGAGCTGTCGATGCACAAGGGGCAATCGGTCACTTCCTGCACGCATTCGACCAAGGCCTTCATCAAGGCAGGCTCAACAAAGTTATTGTCGGCATAGCGGGGGTCTTTGGCCATTTTGTTCGAGAACACCGCGCCAGAGTTGATGTCCAACACGGTCGCACCCGCCGCCACCTGTGCAATGGCATCCGCTTGCACGCGTGAGAAGTCACCGCGTTCTAGCTCCTCGTTCAAGATTTTGCGCCCTGTGGGGTTGATCCGTTCGCCAATCACGCAAAACGGTTCGTCAAAACCGATCACGGTGGTTTTGGTTTGGGATTCAATGATGGTGCGGGTCATGCTGGCTTATACTCCTTCAACGGCTGGACGCGTGGATGCGCCGCCATGGTCGATGGCCCATTGGGCATTTGTCTTGATCCCGCCAAGCGGGAA
Source organism: Roseobacter sp. HKCCD7870 (assembly GCF_037830315.1). Lineage (NCBI taxonomy): Bacteria > Pseudomonadati > Pseudomonadota > Alphaproteobacteria > Rhodobacterales > Roseobacteraceae > Roseobacter > Roseobacter sp. HKCCD7870. Next base: position 233,729 of record NZ_JBBLYO010000001.1, read on the forward strand.
GAAATGGACGGATTCAATTCCGAAATCAGGATTTGCGGCCTTATGCGCGGCGAGTTCTGCAATGATCTCGTCAGGCTCAAAGGGCAAAAGAAGTTTCGAGACATCCTTCGCGCGTTTTTGCAAAACCGACAGAGATGGGCCAACGCCGCAGGCAATGGCGAATTTGATCAAGGTTTGTAGCTTGGCGGGGCCTGCGATACCGATATGGACGGGCAGCTCAATCCCCGCGGCCTGCAAGGCATTCACCCATGCAATCACGGGCTTGGCTTCAAAGCAGAACTGCGTGGCAAGGGCCATTTTTGCATCTGTGCGCGCGCTAAAGGCCTGTTTCCAACGCAAAGCCTCCATCACATTGGCATCGCTGCCATCTGGGTCGATGTCGCGGTTGCCTTCGGGGTGGCCTGCCACATGCAAGCGTTTGAACCCTGCCTGATCAAACAGCCCCGTTTCCAACAGCTGCATCGAGCTTTCAAATTCACCATGCGCCTGTGGGATGCCGCCCGCCAAGATGAGGCCAGAGGTGACACCCGCCTCGCCTTGATAGCGCGCGATCCAATCGCTAAGAGTGGCCTTGTCTTTGATCGAGCGGGCGGGGAAATGCGGCATCACCTCGAACGCGTCACGGGCAAGGCGCGCTGCGGTCGCGACCATGTCATCAATCTCGGTGCCATCAATATGGGCGATATAGACGCGGGTGCCCTCGGGCAAAAGGGCGCGGAAATCTTCCACCTTTTCGGCGGTGCGCGGCATCACCTCAATCGAATAGCCTTGAAGAAAGGCCTCAACCTGAGGGGAATGGGGCGCGACTGGCGCGCTTGGTTTTTTAAAGTTTAACAAGGCCATAATCTGATCCCTCACGCGCTCAAGGCTCATCAGGCTGCCTCAACCCCATCGCCCGCGATCAAACGCTTGAGGCGGTCGGTGTCATAGTCGGCATCCAAACGATCTGCATAGACGCGCGCGATGTCGGATGGGTCACCTTCGACCTCGGCCTCTACCACGCGGCGCCACTCGGCGAGATAGGCTTCGTCATCTTTTGCCCCAACCTTCATCGCGCAGCGGTCAATTGCCTGCTCGAACCGTTCGGGCAGGGGCAATTTGGCTGCAGCGCGGCCTTTGCCCACAATCACTTGGGCAGGGATGTCGCGCCAGTAAACGATGGTCACAGATGGCATTGGATGCGATTCCTTTCTCGTAAGGCGCACCATATGGGCGCAACCCCCGCGCAATGGGACTAATTTCGACACTAAAATCGGCGCAACCGACCTTGTATGAGGCACATAGCCCGCGCATACGCACATTGCGAGTGGCCGAACATCCCAAAATTTTCATGATGATCATGTGCCAAAGCGCCCAACTGCCCCCGAATGCCACGCGAAAGCAGTTGTCGCTTTTTCATGGGGGCGCTACCATGCCCACGAAGGAGGGGCAGAAATGGCCCGCAAACGGCGCAGCCCAAACCGACCGAAAGACGCAAAAGAGGGCGGGGTAAACCCTGCGCCTGTGGCGCATATTTCTGATCCAAGCGGCCTTGATCCGAATATGGTGCAGGGGCAGCGCAGATTCTATAGCAAACCCAAACCTGCCGCCCCCGCACAGATCGAAAAAGCAGACCCGGCCGATCTTTACGCCGCCCTTGATTTGGGCACGAATTCCTGCCGAATGTTGATTGCACAGCCGAAAGGCACGCATCTGCATATCGTTGATAGTTTCTCGAAATCGGTGCAACTGGGGCAGGGGCTAGAGGCCTCGGGACGCTTGTCGCGCGCCTCGATGGCGCGGGCGATTGGGGCGCTGAAAATCTGTCAGCGCAAACTGGCCCAACACCAAGTGCGCCGTATGCGTATCGTAGCCACTGAGGCCTGCCGCCGTGCCACCAATCGGGGCGAGTTCCTCAACCTTGTGAAGCGCGAAACGGGCTTGCAGATGGAGATCATCAAGCCCGAAGAAGAGGCGCAACTGGCGGTGATCTCCTGCGCGCCATTGGTGTCAGCGAAAACCGAACAGCTTTTGGTGGTTGATATCGGGGGGGGATCAACCGAATTGGTTTGGATCGACCTGTCTCGGGTTGCGTCCTCGGAACGCGCCCGCGCGATCATGCGCCTGCATCAAGGGTTTGGGCATGAGGAAACCATTTTTCCCCGCGCGAAAGTCGTGGATTGGATTTCTGTGCCTTTGGGCGTGGCAACGCTGAAAGACCTTTACCACGATGTCGAAGATGACGGGGCGCGGTTTGCGCTGATGTCATGGTATTTCGAAGAACAGCTTGCCAAATTCTCACCCTATGTCGATGCGGCAGATCAAGCGCGCGAAGGGTTCCAGATCATCGGCACTTCTGGCACTGTCACAACCGTTGCGGCCAGTCATTTGGGCCTCAAGCGCTATGACCGCAACAAGGTCGATGGTCTGCGAATGACATCGGATCAGATTGACACTGTGATCCAAACCTATCTCGCCTTGGGGCCAGAGGGGCGGCGCAATGACCCGCGGATCGGGCGGGATCGGCACAGTCTGATTATGTCGGGCTCTGCGATTTTGCAGGCGCTGTTGCGCGCATGGCCAACGGATCGGTTATCTGTGGCAGATCGTGGCCTGCGCGAGGGCTTGCTCTATGCGCAGATGTGCCGCGATGGGGTGATGGAAGACGGGCTGCTGTAACAGCCGCCTGCCTTGAAAAAGCCGTTACGCGGCCTTATGCAGTTCAAGCCGAACAAGGGTTTGGTTCAGCAGCATATAGGCAATTTCCCCAAAGGTAATTGGGCCTGTGAATCCTGACACTGATTTGCCCTCCATCTCGCCGTAGAGGTAGTTCAAAATGCAATTACAACGGTAATCAGCGCCCGTGGCCTTATCGCTGAGCGAGGTGGCAAAGGCTTGGGCATAGTCATCGGGAAGGGTTGCGGCGGGGCGATAGACCACGCCCTCCTGCACAGGGGCATAGAAGCTGACAATGCCTTTATCAGCATCAACCGATTTGATCGACACATTGAGATGCGCGCCGCCGTAATTGGCGATGAGCGGCAAACGTGTATCCCAATTTTGCGCTGTCAAATAACGTGCCAGATTCTGCTTGGCCCCGTTTCTTGCGCGACACGCAGGGCCTCTTGGGCCAAGGCATCTGCGATTTCTTCGGCAAGACGGGTGCTCATCGTGGATTACCGCGTGTTTTCCGTCAGGCGCCGCTTCACATAGGCCTTAACCATGTCGATCATGGGGTTCATCTGCGTCTCTTCATCTTCAAAGAAGTGACCCGCCCCCTCCATCTCCTCGTGGGTGATGGTGATGCCTTTCTGCTCGTGCAGCTTATCGACCAAAATACGGGTGTCTTGGGGTTTGGCCACGCGGTCGGCGGTGCCGTTCACGATCAAACCTGACGCGGGGCAGGGTGCAAGGAAGCTGAAATCATACATATTCGCTGGCGGTGCGACCGAGATAAAGCCCGTGATCTCAGGGCGCCGCATCAGCAGCTGCATCCCAATCCATGCGCCGAAAGAAAACCCCGCAACCCAACAATGTTTCGAGTTGGGGTTCATCGTTTGCAGATAATCCAAGGCCGATGCCGCATCAGACAATTCGCCCTGACCTTGGTCATATTCGCCCTGACTGCGTCCGACACCGCGGAAGTTAAAGCGCAGAACGGTGAAGCCCATGTTGTAGAAGGCGTAATGCAGATTATAGACCACACGGTTGTTCATCGTGCCGCCAAATTGCGGATGCGGATGCAGGACGATGGCAATCGGGGCATCCTTTGCCTTTTGTGGATGATAACGGCCTTCAAGCCGCCCTTCTGGGCCTTGGAATATCACCTCGGGCATGTCGTTCCCCTTGTCGCTTTCTGGCGCATGCGCGTCATGCTTGACCTGCGCTATCGCCCTACCTAGAACCTGTATCACCGCGATGCTGCGGTTTTGCCCCTAAACGCGGGGCGCGCGTGTGCCTGCGGTTTGCACCACGCATTGCAGTTAAGCGTGACGGATCAAAAGGTCAATCACGGGCTTGGTCTGAATAAGGGCGCGCGGCAAAGTTTCTGCGAAACAGGGCTGCCAATATGGCACAATTCGGGGGGCAAGATGAAGCTCAGTACAAAAGGCCGATACGCGATGGTGGCTATGGCCGATCTTGCCTTGCAAGAGGAGGGCGCGTTGACCTCTCTCGCGGATATTGCCAAGCGGCAGGATATTTCTTTGCCCTATCTTGAGCAGCTGTTTGTAAAATTGCGCCGCGAGGGTTTGGTGGTGTCTGTGCGCGGGCCCGGCGGGGGATATAAGCTGGCCAAAGCGCCCGCAGAAATTCGCGTGGTCGATATTTTCTCGGCGGTCGAGGAAACGGTTTCAGCGCTGCATAAAGGGGCGGGCGCCTCTGGCGGCATGTCGGGCAGTCGCGCGCAAAGCATGACCAATCGTCTTTGGGAAAGCCTCAGCGCCCATGTCTATGTCTATCTGCATCAAACACGGCTTTCGGATGTGATCCGCAATGATCTAACGCCATGCCCTGCGGTTCCGACCCTGTTTACAGTGGTGGATGGGGCCTGATGGCGCGGGTTTATCTGGATCACAACGCCACAATGCCGCTTCGGCCCGAGGCGCGTGCGGCGATGATCGCTGCAATGGATGTGGTGGGTAACCCGTCCTCCGTTCATCAAGAGGGGCGTGCGGCCAAGGCGTTGATGGAACGTGCGCGCAGTCAAATTGCCAGTGCCATCGGCGCAGAGGCCGCCGATATCGTGTTCGTGTCTGGCGCGACCGAGGCCGCCGCATTGGCCCTATCTAGGCGCAATCTTAAAGGAGCCGCGATTGAACATGACGCTGTGCGCGCGTGGATCCGTGAGGAGTTAGAGGTCGATGCGCAAGGTCAGGTACATGTAACAGATCCCGCAGACGCGACCCTGCAACTTGCGAATTCCGAAACGGGGATCATCCAATCCCTGCCCGAAGGTTTGGCCGTATCTGATTGGACGCAAGGCTTTGGCAAGCTGCCGCTTGCCTTTGATTGGTCGGGGGTCGATATGGCGTTTATCTCGGCGCATAAAATTGGCGGGCCAAAGGGAATCGGCGCGCTGATCTTGCGGCGTGGCCTTGATGTGGCGGTGCAAATTCGTGGCGGCGGTCAAGAAATGGGGCGCCGTTCTGGAACCGAGAATTTAATTGGCATTGCAGGATTTGGTGCTGCTGCACAGGCCGCCATACAAGATATTGAAAATGGCCTGTCGAAAAAGCTGGAAAAACTTAGAAATATTCTAGAAAAGACACTGGAACATCGCGCCAAAGATACTATTTTTGTCGGGAAAGATGTCGCGCGGCTTCCCAATACCAGCCTGATGGTCACGGAGGGGTGGAAAGGGGAAAGCCAAGTGATGGCAATGGATCTGGCAGGATTTGCGATTTCCGCAGGCTCTGCGTGTTCCAGTGGCAAGGTCAAATCCAGCGCCGTTTTGCAGGCGATGGGGCTGACGCCAGAGATGGCAGGATGCGCGATCCGTGTCTCTCTTGGGCCACAAACGCAGGAGGCCGATGTAATGGCCTTCGCGGAGGCTTGGGCCGATGCCTATGACAGGCGCAAGGCGCGGTCAGGGTTAAACCGCTAGGGGGCCGCATCATTATAAGATGCGGCAGGGCCGCCGTGCCGCACCCCTTGCGATCGAATAGATGCACGAGGGGGTGGGTGGTCTATACGCACCCATCAGGAAGAAACAGGAGTTGATCCCATGACCGCACTCGACAGCGATATCCGCGAAGGTGTCGATCGCGAAACCGTTGAAACCGTCAAGGCAATGGGTGGCGCGTATAAATACGGTTGGGAAACCGATATTGAGATGGAGTTCGCCCCAAAGGGCCTGAACGAGGACATTGTGCGCCTCATCTCGGAAAAGAATAACGAGCCCAAATGGATGCTTGATTGGCGTCTGCAGGCGTTCAAACGCTGGAAGCAGATGTCTGAACCTGATTGGGCCATGCTGAATTACACGGCGATTGATTACCAAGATCAACATTACTACGCCAAACCCAAAAGCATGACCGAAAAGCCCAAAAGTTTGGACGAGGTCGACCCAAAGCTTTTGGCGACTTATGAGAAACTGGGTATTCCCCTGAAGGAGCAAATGTTGCTCGCAGGGGTTGAGGGCGCAGATGCCGAGGCCGCACCGCGCAAAGTGGCGGTTGATGCGGTGTTTGACAGTGTCTCGGTCGGCACGACATTCAAGGATGAATTGGAAAAGGCAGGGGTCATCTTCTGCTCCATCTCCGAGGCGATTCAAAAGTACCCAGATTTGGTGAAGAAATATCTCGGCTCGGTTGTGCCTATTTCGGATAATTTCTTTGCCACTTTGAACTCTGCCGTGTTTTCGGATGGCTCCTTCGTTTATGTGCCGCCAGGCGTGCGCTGCCCTATGGAATTGTCCACCTATTTCCGCATCAATGCGGAAAACACGGGCCAATTTGAGCGCACATTGATCATTGCGGATAAAGACGCCTATGTGTCCTACCTTGAGGGCTGCACCGCGCCAATGCGCGACACCCACCAATTGCACGCCGCAGTTGTTGAATTGGTCGCCCATGATGATGCCGAGATCAAATATTCCACAGTGCAAAACTGGTATCCGGGCGATGAAAACGGCAAGGGTGGGATCTACAATTTCGTGACCAAACGCGCCGATTGTCGTGGGGATCGCTCTAAAGTGATGTGGACCCAAGTGGAAACAGGGTCGGCCATCACGTGGAAATACCCGTCCTGCATCCTGCGCGGTGATGACAGTCAGGGGGAATTCTACTCCATCGCTATCGCCAATAATGCGCAGCAGGCCGATACAGGCACCAAGATGATCCATTTGGGCAAGAACACCAAATCGCGGATTGTCTCCAAAGGTATCAGCGCAGGGCGCGCGCAAAATACTTATCGCGGTCAGGTCTCGATGCATCCAAAGGCAAAAAACAGCCGCAATTACACCCAATGCGACAGTTTACTAATTGGCGATAAATGCGGTGCGCATACTGTGCCTTATATTGAGGTCAAGAATAACTCCTCGCGGGTTGAGCATGAGGCCACCACTTCGAAAGTGGATGATGATCAGCTGTTCTATTGCCGCTCCCGCGGGATGGATGAGGAAGAAGCGGTGGCCTTGGTGGTCAACGGCTTCTGCCGCGAGGTGTTACAGGCGCTGCCGATGGAATTTGCCATGGAAGCGCAGCAATTGGTTGCAATCAGTCTTGAGGGGAGTGTCGGCTGATGAACTGGAAATATTGGCTCTCAGCAGGGGAACCACGCCCGCGTTATGCGCTGTTGGTTGCCGTTGGTGTGGTTGTGATGATGGCCTTGACCTATTCCATCTGGCATCCAGGTGGGCCAGGTCTGGCGGCCTTCGCCGCCGTGGCGGCCACCATTATCAGCCATGTGTCGGCAAAAATGATCATGCGGAAATAAGCCCATGTTGCCAGAGCTGTTGCATCAAACCGCGGGCATCGGTGTTGGCACCTTTCTTGGGGCGCTGATCGGCCTGTCCGTGCGGGCTCGCCAAGGCAAGCGCGGTGGATTGGTGCGCGGATCGCTCTTTTTGACCTCGGTTCTGGTGGGCATGGCGGCTTGGGTTGCAATGGCCGTGCTGCGCGGCGTTATGGGGTGAGGCGGATGATCGTTACAACAACACAATCTATCGAAGGTCAAAAAATCACGGACTATCGCGGTATCGTGGTGGGTGAGGCGATTTTGGGCGCAAATGTGTTTCGCGATATTTTCGCAAGCATCACCGATATTATCGGCGGGCGCTCAGGGGCCTATGAGGGCGAGATGGCCCGTGCGCGCGAAACCGCGCTGGCGGAAATGCAAGATCGCGCGCGCGAGCAGGGCGCAAATGCAGTGGTCGGTGTCGATCTGGATTACGAAGTTATCAACAATATGCTGATGGTCAGTGCCTCAGGCACGGCTGTCACAGTGGAATAAGGGAAAGGGCCCGCGCCCTTGAAGGAGAAGATAATGCTTGAGATCAGGAACTTACATGTCGAACTTGAGGAAGAAGGAAAGCAAATCCTCAAAGGTGTCGATCTGACCGTAGAGGCGGGCAAGGTTCATGCGATCATGGGGCCAAATGGCTCGGGCAAATCGACCTTGTCCTATGTGCTGTCGGGGCGCGATGGGTATAGCGTCACGGATGGTTCTGCCACTTTGCTGGGCGAAGACGTCCTTGAGATGGAACCCGAAGAGCGCGCCGCCGCAGGCCTGTTCTTGGCATTCCAATATCCCGTTGAGATCCCCGGTGTTGGCAATATGACCTTCCTGCGCACAGCACTGAATGCGCAGCGTAAACTGCGCGGCGAGGATGAGGTGAGCGCGGCAGAGTTTCTGAAACTGGTGCGCGAAAAGGCCAAGACCCTCAAGATTGACGCAGAAATGCTCAAGCGTCCCGTCAATGTGGGCTTCTCGGGCGGTGAGAAGAAGCGCAATGAAATCCTGCAAATGGCAATGCTAGAGCCCAAGATGTGCATCTTGGACGAAACCGATAGTGGCCTTGATGTGGATGCGATGAAACTGGTCTCCGATGGCGTAAACGCGCTGCGGGATGCGGGGCGCGGGTTCCTTGTGATCACTCACTATCAACGCTTGCTTGACCATATCAAACCTGATGTTGTGCATATCATGTCGGATGGCCGTATCATCAAAACGGGCGGGCCAGAATTGGCCTTGGAAGTAGAGAAAAACGGCTACGCGGATCTGTTGGCGGAGGTTGCGTAATGGCTTTGGCGCAGGCACGCATTGATTTGACCGAGGCGCGGATTGCGGCGCTTGAGTTGCCGCACGGGGCCAATTGGGCCAATGAGGCGCGCCACACAGCCCTCACACGGCTGCGCGCCATGGGTTTGCCGACCGCGCGGGATGAATATTGGAAATACACAAACCCCGCCGAGTTGACCGTGGCCGATGCGCCGGCAGCGGCGCTATTTGATCCGGGCCAAGATCGCCGCGTCTTTGAGGACATTGACCGCCTCAAGATTGTCTTTGTGGATGGTGTTTTTGATCCGGCTCAATCAGATGATCTCAACCTTGAGGGGCTGGAAATCTCGCGCCTGACGGATGTTTTGAAAACCGACATCCACTGGGCGATGGAGCTTTATGGTCATCTCGAAACCCATGGCCAAGACCCCGTTGCACGCCCCTTGGCCGCGCTGAACACGGCCTTTGCCACGGATGGCATTGTGATCCGTGCAACAGGGCGGGTGTCCAAGCCCGTCAGCCTCATCTATCTGCATCAGTCTGAAACCTCCGATGCCGTGCTGCACCATGTGATCCGCGTTGAGGAAGGCGCAGAGATGACCTTGCTTGAACAGGGCCCTGCGGCGGCGCGGTTCAATAAATGTACTGAGGTTGATCTGGCCCCGACCGCACGCTTTCATCACATCCGCGCACAGGGGCGCGATCACGCCCGCCGCGCCGTGACCCATAGCTTTGTGCGCGTGGCCGAGGCGGCGCATTACAAAAGCTTTACCCTCACCTGCAACGGCGTTCTGACCCGCAACGAGCATGTGATTGATATCGTTGGGGATAATGCAGTTGCCCATGTGGCGGGTGCGGCACTTGGCGATGGCAAGCGGGCCGAGTTCTATCATGACGACACGGTCTTTGTGACCCATCGGGGTGAGGATTGCGAAAGCCGTCAGGTGTTCAAAAAGGTGTTGCGCAACGGGGCCTCTGGCGTGTTTCAGGGGAAAATCCTTGTGACGCCCGGTGCGCAAAAGACCGATGGCTATCAAATCAGCCAAGCCCTGCTTTTGGATGATGACAGCACGTTCTTGACCAAGCCCGAGCTTGAGATTTACGCCGATGATGTGAAATGCAGCCACGGCTCGACCACTGGCGCGATTGATGAAGAGGCGTTGTTCTATCTGCGCTCGCGCGGGGTGGATCACTCAACAGCCACTGATCTTTTGGTTCTGGCCTTTTTGGCCGAGGCGATTGACGAGATCGAAGATGAGACGCTGCGCGCAGATATACTGGCCCAGCTGGAGCTGTGGTTGGCACGGCGGCGCGGCTAAAGGGTAGGGTCTGCAATGTCAGTCAGCCGCGATATTGTCGCCTCTTGGCGTCGCCCGCGACAGGTGCTGCGGTCTATGCTGAACCATGGCCGCCACGAGGATCGGGCGATTGCCTTTGTCATGATCGCGTGTTTCCTGATGTTTGTTGGGCAATGGCCCAAACTCAGCCGTGAGGCGTTTTTGGATCCATCGGTGCCACTGCAGGCGCGCCTTGCCATCACATTTTTCTCAATGATGATGGTGATGCCTTTGATGCTCTATGTTTTTGCAGGGATTTCGCATCTGGTGGCGAAATTGTTTCGCGGGCGCGGCACGTTTTATTCTGCGCGGCTGGCGCTGTTTTGGTCGCTTTTGGTGACGGCACCGCTATTTTTGTTGAACGGGCTTGTGGCAGGTTTCATCGGACAGGGGCCTGCATCAGATGCCACGGGTTTGGTGACATTGCTTGGCTTTTTGGTGATTTGGCTCGCGTGCCTGATTGAGGCAGAACGCGCGCCAGAGGCCGTAACAGAAGGGGTTTAGGCGCGTGAACCTGTCAGAGATTCTCACCCTATCGGGTCTGTGGCGTCACACGCGCGACACGATCCGTGCCCCGCAAGAGGCGGCGCAGGCGGTTCTGGCCCTTAATCTGCCGCGCAATGTTTTGTGGTTGGGCTTGGCCTTGGTCATTACCCTATCAACCCTGTTGGCAAGTGCGGTGTTGTTGATGGTGCCGATGCCAGAGGCGGGCGCAGGCGTGCCGATGCCTGTCGTTATGGGGATTGTTCAGGCGGTTTTCCTTGTTTTGGTGTCCCTTGGCATCGCGGTGATTGGCGCGCGCTTTGGGGGCAAGGGCGATTTTGACGGCGCGCTTGCATTGATGGTCTGGTTGCAGGCCGTGTTTCTGGTCGTGCAGGCCTTTCAAATCGCGGCCATTGCCATCGGTTTGTCGGTTCTTGCCGATATTGTCAGTCTTGCCTCTATCCCACTATTCTTTTGGCTCATGGCGCAGTTTGTCACTGTTTTGCATGGGTTTTCGTCCGTTTGGAAAACCTTTTGGGCGATTATCATGTTTCTCATCGCCTTTGCCTTTCTTCTTTCGCGAGTCGTGACAGGTTTCGGCCTTGTCCCAATGATGCCGTAAAGGGTTTCCATGTTTGATGTTGATAAAATCCGCGCTGATTTCCCGATCCTCTCCCGTGAGGTGAACGGAAAGCCATTGGTCTATCTCGACAATGGGGCGAGTGCGCAAAAGCCGCGCGCGGTGATTGATGCGATGACCCATGCCTATGAGGCGGAATATGCCAATGTGCATCGTGGGCTGCATCATCTCTCTATGGTTGCGACCGAGGCCTATGAGGGGGTGCGCGGCAAGATTGCGCGCTTCCTAGGCGTGGCGGACGAGCGCGAGATTGTCTTTACCTCAGGGGCCACCGAAGGGATCAATCTTGTTTCCTATGGTTGGGCCGCGCCGCGCCTGCAAGCGGGGGATGAGATCATCCTGACCATTGCCGAACATCACGCCAATATAGTGCCGTGGCATTTTCTGCGCGAACGTCTTGGCGTGAAATTGGTCTGGGTCGAGACAGATGTGAGCGGGGATTTGGATCCGCAAGCGATGATTGATGCGATCACCCCGCGCACGCGGCTGATTGCGATGTCGCATATGTCAAATGTGCTTGGCACAGTATTTGACGTCAAAACGGTGATTGATGCCGCCCATGCCCGCGATATCCCCGTGTTGGTGGATGGGTCGCAGGCGGCTGTGCATATGCCACTGAACCTTGATGCGCTTGGCGCGGATTTTTATGCAATCACAGGGCACAAACTCTATGGCCCGTCAGGATCAGGTGCGATCTATATAAAATCGGCGCGCATGGCTGAAATGCAGCCCTTCTTGGGCGGGGGGGACATGATCCGCGAAGTGCATCGTGATGAGATCACATGGAATGACCCCCCAATGAAATTCGAGGCGGGGACACCGGGCATCGTGCAGCAAATCGGTCTTGGCGTTGCCCTTGATTACATGAGCGCCGTGGGTATGGAGGCGATTGCCGCACATGAGGCCGATCTGACCCAATATGCGCGCACCCGCCTTGCGGGACTGAATTGGCTGAATGTTCAGGGGAATTCTGCGCATAAAGGCGCGATCTTTTCCTTCACCATAGATGGGGCTGCGCATGCCCACGATATTTCCACTGTGCTTGATAAAAAAGGTGTGGCCGTGCGCGCAGGCCATCATTGTGCCCAGCCTTTGATGGACCATATGGGGGTGACGGCCACCTGCCGCGCGTCCTTTGCAATGTATAACACCCGTGCCGAAGTAGATGCCTTGGTCGAAGCCTTGGAACTGTGCCACGATCTTTTCGCCTAAGCTCGCATGGATTGATGATTGCGAAACCGTGCCCACACCGCTAAAAGCGGGCTCAGGCACCCGTAGCTCAGCTGGATAGAGCGCTGCCCTCCGAAGGCAGAGGTCAGAGGTTCGAATCCTCTCGGGTGCGCCAGTTTTCTTTTTCATCTGGAATGCCGCCCCGCCGATCCTATAGCATATCGACAGATATGATTTTGGAGGGCGGGAGATATGGGCAAGATTGCGATTGTGGGGGCAGGGCTGATTGGTCAGGCATGGGGGGCTGTATTTGTGGCAGCGGGCCATGATGTTGTGCTTTATGATCCTATGGCGGGTGTTGCCGATGGGGCGGTGCCAAAGGTTTTGGCGCGGTTGCAGGATTTAGCCGATCACGGCTTGATTGCCGCACGAGAGTATCGCAGTCAGATCAGCGTGGCTGCGAGCTTGGCCGCGGCGCTTGAGGGGGTGATATATGTCCAAGAAAGTGGCCCAGAAAAGCGCGATGTAAAGGCGGCCCTGACTGCGGAGATGGATGCAATTCTGCCGCCTGATGTGCCGATTGGCAGTTCAACCTCGGGCATTCCTGCCTCGTCCTATGCGGCTGATGTCACGGGGCGCGCGCGGTGCTTGGTCGTGCATCCGATCAATCCCCCCCATCTGGTGCCCGCCGTTGAGATTGTGCCTGCCCCCTTTACCGCAGCTGAGGTCACCCAAAAAGTGCGCGATTTGATTGCACAGACAGGGCAAATTCCAATTACATTGAAGCGCGAGATTGACGGGTTTGTGGTTAACCGATTGCAAGGTGCGCTGCTGATTGAGGCGTTTAAGCTGCTGCAAAACGGCGTGGCCGCGCCCGAGGATATTGACCGCGCCATTTGCGATGGTTTGGGGATGCGATGGTCGTTTATGGGGCCGTTTGAAACGATCCACCTGAATGCACCAGGGGGCGTGTCGGATTATGTCACGCGCTTTGAGGGCATGTATCAGAGCATGTTTGAGGGCGATACAAAGATCAGCGATTGGTCATCCGCCTTAGACCAAGGACTGACGTCCTATTTGGATGCCCTGCACCCGCAAGACAGCCTGCCCGAGGCGCATCGCGCGCGCGATCTAAAGCTTATGGAGCTTTTGCGCGCGCGGCGTGCGGGGGATCGCAGGGGGTAAGCCTGTTAGCTTGCCCCTGCCTTTGCCATGTCGCGCAATTGGAATTTTTGGATTTTACCCGTGCTTGTGCGCGGGATCTCCGTGAAAATAAAATCACGCGGGCATTTGTAATGGGCGAGGCGGTCGCGGCACCATTCGCGCAGATCCTCTGCGCTGGCGCTTTCCCCTGATTTCAACTCGATAAAGGCGCAAGGCGTCTCGCCCCATTTCTCGTCTGGCTTGGCCACCACGGCCACGACAGCCACGGCAGGATGGGCATAAAGCACCTCCTCCACCTCGATGGAGGAAATATTCTCGCCTCCTGAGATGATGATATCCTTTGAGCGGTCTTTCAGCTGAATATACCCATCTGGGTGGATCACCGCCAAATCGCCCGAATGGAACCAGCCGCCCGCAAAAGTTTTTTCGGTGGCGCTTGGGTTGCGGAAATATCCCTTCATCACGACATTGCCGCGGAACATGACCTCGCCCAAAGTTTCCCCATCGCGCGGGACAGGCTGCAACGTATCGGGATCAAGCACATCCAGCTGTTCCAGCGGCGTGTATTTCACGCCCTGACGCGATTTAAGCCGCGCTTGTTCGGGCAGGGGCAAATCTGACCATTCCTGATGCCATTCATTGACCACGGCGGGGCCATAGGTTTCGGTAAGGCCATAAAGGTGGGTCACATCAAACCCCGCCTGTTGCATATCGGCCAAGACCCGCTCTGGTGGCGGGGCTGCGGCGGTAAAGAAATTCACCTGTGATGGCAGTTGCTCTCGCTCGGGCGCATCCAAGATCACCGACATCACAATTGGCGCGCCGCATAGATGGGTTACGCCATCCTCGGTCAGGGCGCGCCAAATCGGCGCGCTGCGCACTTGGCGCAGGCAGACATGGGTGCCGATAATGGCGGAAATTGTCCAAGGGAAACACCAGCCGTTGCAGTGAAACATCGGCAAGGTCCACAGATAGACCGCGTGTTTCTGCATCGAAGTAATCAGCGCATTGCCCTGTGCCAGCAAATAAGCCCCCCGATGGTGATAAACCACACCTTTGGGATCGCCCGTGGTGCCGGAGGTGTAGTTAAGCGCAATCGCATCCCATTCATCATTGGGCAGGGCCCATTGATAGTCAGGATCGCCTTTGGCTAGATAGGCCTCGTAATCTTCGGCTATTACATCGCTGCGCGGGCCGTAATATTCGGGGTCATCATATTGCACCAACTGCGGCTTGGATTTCGCCAGTTGCAGCGCCTCTTGGGCCAGTGGCATGAATTCCGCATCTACGATCAGGATTTTGCTTTCGGCATGGTCGATCTGAAAGGCGATGATGGCCGCATCAAGCCGCGTGTTAATAGAATGCAGAACAGCGCCGCACATTGGCACGCCGTAATGGCATTCCAACATGGCGGGTGTATTGGCAAGGATCACCGAGACATTATCGCCCTTGCGCACCCCGTCTTGTGTCAGGCGAGACGCCAATTGCCGCGCGCGCGCATAGAAATCGCGGTAACTGCGGCGCAAGGGGCCATGAATAATGGCCACATGATCAGGGTAACTGCCTGCAGCGCGCTCAAGAAAACTCAGCGGGCTGAGGGGTTGATGATTGGCCGCGCGCCGCGCAAGGCTTGGGTTATCGTGATAAATCTGGCTCATTTGTCCTGCCATTGTGGATGACGTTTTTCGATAAAGGCCCCTATCCCTTCTTCGGCATCATGGGTCAGCATATTATCCACCATAACCTGCGCGGCATAATTATAGGCTTCGGACAGCCCCATTTCAGCTTGGCGATAGAAGGCCGATTTTCCAGTGGCGAGGGTCATTGTGGATTTTCCGGCGATTTTGGCGGCCATCTCTTCGGTTGTGGCGCTGAGTTCTGCCTCAGGGACGGCCTTGTTCACCAACCCAATCTCAACCGCACGCGGGGCCGCGATCATATCGCCCGTCAACAGCATCTCCATCGCGTGTTTATGGCTGACATTGCGCGACAAAGCGACCATGGGGGTCGAGCAAAAAAGCCCAATATGCACCCCTGGTGTGCCAAAGCGCGCGCCGTCTTCGGCCACCGCCAAATCACAGGTCGCAACCAATTGGCACCCCGCCGCCGTCGCCACGCCCCGCACCTCGGCAATCACGGGCTTGGGGCAGGCCACAATCGCCTGCATTACGGATGCGCAAAGCGCCATGATCTTGGTGAAATAGGCGCGCCCCCCATCGTCCTCAGCGCGGGCGGCGGTCAATTCCTTTAGATCATGACCCGCACAAAAAGCGGGGCCACGAGAGGCAAGAATGACCATCCGCACCTCAGGATCATCGCCTGCCGCATGGATCGCCTCAAGAAGGCGGTTCAGCATCGCCTCAGACAGCGCATTGCGGCGTTTTTCGTCATTTAGGGTCAGACGTAAAATCCCCCGCGCATCAAGCGCGCTGTCTAGGATATTGGTTTGGCTGGCTATGGTCATGGCATCCTCTCCCAGATTAGGGGCTTAGCTGATCGTCACCTCAACATAGTCGGCGATGGAATTTGCAACAAAGCAATAACGATGGGCGCGGTGCTGCATCTCGTCAAGCGTTTCCTGATCCACTGAAAAGCCCGTATCAAATGTCACTTTGGGGTGCAGATCAATACGGGTCACGGCCATGCGGCCTTTTGGGCTTTTGCCCAAATGGGCCACGGCATGGTCTCTATAGCTTGCCACAGGCCAACCTGCTTTCGCGGCAAGGGCCAGAAAGGTCATCATATGGCAACTCGACATCGCAGCGGCCAAGGCCTGTTCTGGATTGGTATAGGCGGGGTTCCCGCCCCAATCGGGCGCGGCATCCCCCATGACCTTAGTGTCATCAGTATAGGTGATCTGATGGGCGTTGCTGTATTTCTGCGGGGTCAGCGTGGCCTGTTGGCGCTGCCAGTTTAGGGTAATGGATAGGCTCATGACGCGGCAACCTTTCGTTCGTTACAATCAGATAAATTTGGTTTTGAAATCGGTGTCATACCCCTCAGGGGCGAGGGGTTGGCCTGTGGCCGCCAAAGCCCCCAGGCGACCGATTTCATCACAGCTTTTCGCGGCGGCCCCATTGCCCCCTGTCAGAATGGTCAGGTGATCATCAAGCCGCTCGATATAGGGGTATCCTGTGGTGGTGAAACTGATGACGCATGTATCGGTGTGATAGGATTGCACTGGCAGATCAGGTAAAATTGCCGTCAAATAGCCTTGCAAACGCGCGGCGGCCTCTGCGCTGCCCTGAGAGCGGAACCATGCGGTCATCTCAGCCTGAGTGGTCAGGCTTGGCGAGGCAGGTTCGCCCCCGATTTTCAGATAATATTTCCCATCGGGATATTGGATCGGGGGCAGCAGATACAGGTCTTCATCCATGCGCCCATCTTCGGGCATGGAAATCAGCGTGGGCATCTCGGCCAAGCGCGCCACATCATTGGGCGCGATTTCGGCCAAAAGCACGGTGCGTGCCATCACGCTCATATCGGGGCGGGCGGGTAAAAGCCTGTCGGTGCGCGCATAGCCCCCCGTGGCGATGACGACATGTCCCGCATCCACTGTTTCGCCCGTTGTAAAGGTGACTGTGCCCTGATCCTGCGCCACGGCGGCGGCGTCAATCACCATGCCCCCCGCCTGTTCCATCGCGCGTTCCTCTGCGGCGCGTAAACGGCGGGGGTTGATCCAACCGCCTGCGGCCTCCCATGCGGCGGCTGTTCCTACGGGAAACCGCATAAAGCGAAAGCGCGCGGCAAGCCCTGCATCATCAAGCCGCTCATGGGGAATGGCCAAGGCCTCAGCAGCCTGCAGAAAGGCGCGCGTAAAATCCGCAGCGGGCCCTGCGATTGGCCCTGCCATCATCACCCCGCATGGGGTGTAGAACCTTTGTCCTAATACCGCCTCAAGTTCACGGTATCGCGCCATTGAACGCAAGGCGAGGCGGGACCAATCCGCCTTTTCAGCAAGGCCGCGCGTGATCCTGCCTGCGTCATGGTGGCTGCCAAAGGGGCCATCATGGGTTGCACGGTTTTGCGGCTCGGAGGGGCCGATTAGGGCCACGCGATGACCCATTTGCGCCAGATACCGCGCGGCGGCTGTGCCCATCAGGCCACGACCAACCACCGCGACATCAAAGCGCCCCGTCACAGCGACAATCCTGTTGTCTTGGTCAGTTCGGCAAAGCTTGCTTGGGTAACAGGGTCAAGGGGGATGCCCTTTTGAGCGCGTAAGGCTGCCACATCCCATTCGCGATCCCCAGGCGCCATGACGCGCGCGCTTGTGCGTGGCGTGCTGGTGCGCAGCTTGGTCAGGTAATGCTCCATGCCCGCAATGAACATAGGGCCTGTCAAAAAGGCCTCAGGGTCAATCGCAATCACAAATCCCCCCACGCCCCGCGGACGGGTCATGTCACCGCCCACCATCGCATCGAGATCGGGCGAGATTTTCATGCCCGTGAAAACCGCCGAAAAGATTTCTGCAACGCCCCCCAATGCGGCCCCCTTAAACCCGAATTCGCCCCCGAGCGGGGCCAACATTTCAGCTTTATTAGGGTCGGTTGTGTTCACACCTGCGGCGTCAGATGCGACATCTTCGGGCAAGGTCACGCCAAGGGAAGCATAAAGTTGCACGCGGTTATAGGGCACGGAACTGGTCGCCATATCCATAAGCCAAGGGTTGCCTGCGGTGGGAAAGGCGATGGAGATCGGATTGGTGCCGTGAAACCGTTCGGCCCCGTCATGCAGGCGCACAAGGCTGTCTGAATTGCCAAAGACCATCCCACCCATCCCGCGCTTGGCCAAGGCCATGCTATAGGCCCCCGCAGCGCCGTAATGCGAGCTGTTCATCACCCCAACTGCACCAATGCCCGCCTCACGGGCCAAATCGGCGGCATGATCCGCTGCAGCATAAAGTGCGCGCGCACCATGCGCATCATCCGCGTCCAACATGCCCGTGCCTGCACGGGTTTTGGTGAATTTGAGATTGGGGCGTGGGTTGACACGCCCGCCGCGCATCGCCGCCTGATAATGCGGCAAAAGGCGGAAGCCGTGGCTGTCTACGCCATGCAGGCTGGCATGCATCATGGCATCTGTAGTGGTTGTGGCCGTGGCCTCATCTGCGCCCGCAGCGCGCAATATGGCGTGGCTGAAATTTGTTATTGCCTCGGCACTGACCCAAATTTGATTATCATCCTGCCTTTGCGCTGTCATTTTACCCTCTCGCCAGCTTACAATTTCGCGCATGTTGCCTCAGCGCCACGGGCGATGCCAGTTAAGAATTTATCTCTCAATCCAATGCGGCAATCAGCTGAGGGATTTTCTGTTTTACCTTGAAGAAACCCGCCGTGGCATGGGGCCATATCCTTTGATCCCAGGGGTCGCTCCATTCGGCGAAGGCGATATTTGCGGCCTCAAGGGGCCTGCGCGCCTCGGTCATCCAATCGAATAACGGCCCTTGCGGGATATAGGGGGTGGCGATTTGCACGGCCCCAAGCCGGCTGGCGATTTGCGCCAAGAGTTTTGGATCGCGCGCCTCGACCATTTCAGCGGTCAGGCCAAGCCGATTTGCACAATCGCGAATGGCCTCGGCCTCGAAGGCGGCGACATCTGGGCTTGCATGGCGCAAATGCGATTGGGTCAACCCCACCACGGCAACAACATCAAAGCCCGCAATATCGGCGCCTGTGATCCCGCAATCCTCATCAGTGATCAGCAAAAGGGTTTTCGCCCCCGCCTGTGGCGCAACGGGGCGGCGCAGCGGTAGGGTTGGGGGCAGACCATCAGGTTCGGTCGCTTCAAGCCCTTCTGTCACCGCGGCCAAATCTACATCGCGCGGGGTAAATCGGTTTTGCGTGAATTTTGCGATATTCGACGCCTCGGCCGCATAGAATTTGCCCCGCGTATGTAGGCCCGCGACCCATCGCCAGCACAAGGTATTAGACGCTGCATCCCCATCCAAGAGATGACGATAAAAGAAATCCGCGCCAAGCCGCCATGGCAATCGCAGCGTGAATATCCATATCGAGGCAAACCACATCCGCGCGTGATTGTGCAGATAGCCTGTTTCAACCAATTCGCGCGCCCAATGGTCAAAGCAGTCTATCCCCGTGCGCCCTTCGATGGCGCGGGTATAGGCGCGGGACAAAGGGCGATCTTGGTCGAGCGCGCCCATATCGGCCTCAAGACCTGATACGTAACTGCGCCATATGGCGGGGCGTATCTCAAGCCAGCCCTTGAAATAGCTGCGCCAAATCACCTCTTGAATGAATTTTTCAGCGGAAACCGCGCCATGTGTGCCAAGCGCGGTTTTGACAACCTCTGCTTCGCGGATCAGGCGGCGGCGGATATAAGCCGACAGGCGCGACACAGATTTATGTGCGCCATGTCCCAGATCGTAATTGCGGCCATTGGCATAGGCCTTGCCCATTTTGGGAGTAAATTCTACTAGACGTGCCTCTGCCTCTGCCCGTGTGGCCTGCATGTTTTTGCCTCGCTAGGATGTGCCTTGCGCCTCTAGCTAAGGCAGCAGGGGGCAAGGTCAACTGCGCCTAAGCGCCCTCAAACGGGGTTTGGCGCAGCTCGCGCGCGACCGCCTCATCCAGCGGTGGGGGGAAGGAGTTAAGGATAAAACCAAGCGTGCTGTAAAAGCCTACTGTGGCAATCAAATCAAAAATGCCCTCTTTGCCAATTTCCGCCTCAAGCGGCCCCTGCATCTGGGGGGGGATCGCGCGCGCGCTCATCAGGGCATCGACTGCACGGGCGATGGTTTGATCCTTACCTGTGATCTCGTCAATTGGGCCTGCGAGACGCGCGATGCGGTGATCTTCAAACCCAAGGGCGCGCGCACGGCTGACATGATGCGCCCATTCATAATCCGAGCCCATCCAATGCGCGGCACGCAGGATCACCGCCTCGCTCAATTCGGGGCCAAGCGCGGTTTTGACCACCACATGATCCCGCAAATCCGCCCAAGCCCGTAGTAATGCAGGGTGATGTGCCATCACCCGATAGACATTCAGCCGCCCCGCAAACCCCGCTTGCATATCCGCGATTTCGGCGGGCCAATGGGTGTTGTCTAGGGGCGGGTAGTGGGTCATTTTGGGCTCTTTCCTTAGAGGCTGCGCGCAAGGCGCAACCCATCATAAATTGCGGCATGGGTGTTGCGCGGTGAGACTGCATCACCAATGCGGTAGAGGTCAAACTGCCCGTCTGGATTTTTGATAATCTGTTGGGACTGCCCCGCAAGAAAGGCATGGTAATCCATCTCGCCCAAATTGCGCGACTGTGGTTTGAGCGCAAAATAAAGATCATCAAGCGGCATTGTACCTTGATTGACCACGACCTGATCCACCTCGCGGGTTTCTATTTTGTCGCTATAGTCGCTGATTAAATGCGCGGTCAGGCGATTGCCTGTGCGCGTTACATGGCTGAGATACCATGTGATGGTCATCTGCGCGCCTGAGTGTTGAAGCGCACGAATATAGGGGGTGAGGTTCATGCCCATCACCTCGGGCGCGATGGCGCGGTCGCGGGTGATGATTTCAATGCTGCGGGCATGGGGGGCTGCAAATTCCGCGGCCTGCAACCCGGAGTGATCGCCTGCCTCATCAAAGATCAGGATATCGCCTTCGGGTTTGACATCGCCCGATAAAATATCCCATGCGCTGCAAATGAGGTCGCTGCCTGTCTCTAACCCCCCTTCGCGGGCCATGCCGCCTGTGGCCACAATCACCACATCGGGCGCAGTCGCCAAAACATCTTCGGGTTCGGCATAGGTGTTGTATTGCAGGCGCACGCCCAGCTTTTCGCATTGTGCAACCCGCCATTCGGTGATCGCCAACATCTCGCGGCGGCGGGGCGATTGCGCGGTGAGGCGAATTTGCCCGCCTGCCTGCGGGGCGGCCTCAAGGAGATGCACCTGATGCCCGCGCGTGGCCGCAACCCGCGCGGCCTCAAGGCCCGCAGGGCCCGCGCCGATAATCGTGATGCGGGTCGGGGTGTCTGTTGGGGCAATCTTATGCGGTTGGCTCAATTCCCGCCCCGTTGAGGGGTTATGCAAACACAGCGCTTTTTCGCCCTGATAAATGCGGTCGATACAGTAATTGGCACCAACGCAGGGGCGAATATCCTCCTCGCGCCCCTCGAGAAGTTTTGCCATGATATGCGGGTCGGCAATATGCGCCCGCGTCATTCCCACCATATCCAACTTGCCCGCGGCAATGGCGTGGCGCGCGGTCGATAAATCGGGAATGCGCGCGGCGTGAAAGATCGGGATCCCCGTTTGCGCGCGTAACTCGCCCGCAAAATCCAGATGCGGGGCAGAGGCCATGCCCTGCAACGGGATCACGCGGGTCAGGCTCGCATCGGTGTCGATATTGCCCCGAATGACGTTTAGGAAATCGACCATCCCGCTGTTGCGCAGGCGGCGGGCAATCTCTTGGCCATCGGTGGCCGAAATACCGCCCTTGATATCTTCATCGGCCACAAAACGGACGCCAACGATGAAATCATCCCCAACGCGGGCACGAATGGCGCGCAGGACATCCATCGAAAAAGCCATGCGCGTCTCAAGCGTTTCAGCCCCGTATCGCCCGTCTAGGTGATTGAGGCGGGGCGACCAAAACGCATCCATCAAATGGCCGTAGGATTCCAATTCGATCCCGTCTAGCCCTGCATCCTTCATCCGTTCAGCCGCATCGGCATAATCACTGATGATCCGCGCGATGTCCCAATCCTCAAGCATTTTGGGATAGGCGCGATGTGCAGGTTCGCGCAGCGCACTTGGCGAGAGGACAGGCAGCCAATCGCCTGTGTCCCACCGCGTGCGCCGCCCCAGATGGGTGAGTTGGATCATCACAGCCGCGCCCTCGTCATGCACCTCGCGGGCAAGACGGGCCATATGCGGGGTAATCTCGTCCCGATAGGCCAAGAGATTGCCAAAGGCGGGAGGGCTGTCGCGGCTGACCACGGCAGAGCCCGCCGTCATGGTCAGCGCAATGCCAGCACGGGCGCGTTCCACATGATAGGCGCGATAGGCATCGGTTGGTAGGCCATCTTCGCTATAGGCAGGCTCGTGGCTGGTGATCATGACCCGATTGCGCAAGGTCAGATGTTTCAGCTGAAACGGCTGCAAGATCGGGTCTGCCATAGGATGCCTCTTAACGGTTCGCGACTGTGTCAGCCTAGGCTGGCCGTGACGGGCTCTGCTTGTCAAGGAAGGGGCGCGTCACGACAAGGCGCGTTTGCGCCATTTGCGCCTAGGCGGCCTCTGCCATGACCCAATCTGCAGGCAGGGCATTAGCCAAGACCAATTCGGCATTTGGCACGCCATCTCAACGCTGAACTTATAAGAGCCGTTAATGAAGCAGCTTTCGCTCATTATGATCATCGCGGATTAAAAGGCACCACCATTGTTTCCGGTGAGATAGGTATTTCAGCCCGCGCGATCGGTTCTGGTATTGCACCGATCTTAGAAGAATATGCCTTAGATCAACTCTAACTATTTTAAGGCTCTTAGAAACCATGTTTTAACCTGAACAAAACACCTAAAACTGCCTAAAGCGGCCGATACAGGCTGTTTCGTTTAGGAATGTTTCTACGCTAGACACAAAATAAGAAAACAAAGTGCGCCAGATGTTTGGTCCATGTTCCAGTTTGTCGTGCGGCCCGTTAAGCGCGCTTTGGCAAGACCCAATCAGGGCGCGGGAAATGACAGGTATACCCATTGGGAAGGCGCTCAAGATAATCTTGATGCTCAGGTTCTGCCTCCCAAAACGGGCCCACAGGCGCCACCTCAGTCACAACCTTTCCAGGCCAAAGCCCCGATGCGTTTACATCTGCGATAACCTCTAACGCGGTTTCGCGTTGTGCTTCATCGACATAAAAAATCGCAGACCGATAGGACATCCCAATATCATTTCCCTGACGGTTCGATGTGGTGGGATCATGAATTTGAAAGAAAAACGCCAACAGATCGCGATAGGTTAGGCGCTCGGGATCAAAGAAAATTTCAATCGCCTCGGCATGGGTGCCATGGTTGCGATAGGTGGCATTTTGAACATCGCCCCCCGAATAGCCAACACGGGTTGCACACACCCCATCCATGCGGCGGATCAATTGTTGCATCCCCCAAAAGCATCCACCTGCTAAAACCGCCCGTTCTTGCGCCATTGTTTACGCCTCCAACATCATCAGATAATCGCCATACCCTTCGGCTTGCATATCTGCTTCGGGAATGAAACGTAAAGCGGCCGAATTTATACAATAACGCAAGCCCCCGCGATCCCGCGGCCCATCGGGAAAAACATGGCCCAAATGGCTGTCGCCATATTTCGAACGCACCTCAACGCGCACCATCCCATGACTGAGGTCGCGCTTTTCGACCACCATTTCATCGCTGACGGGCTTTGTGAATGAGGGCCAACCACAGCCAGAATGAAATTTGTCATTCGACAAAAACAGCGGCTCGCCAGATACGATATCCACATAAATCCCGCGCGCCTCTAAATCGGTATAGGCCCCCGTAAAGGGGCGCTCGGTGCCATTTTCTTGGGTAATGTGGTATTGCTCGGGCGTCAGTGCCGCGATGGCCTGCGGCGTCTTTTGATAATTTGTCATGAGGAACGGCTCACTCCTTCTGGGGTTCGAGCCATAATGTGGGGGCGCCGCGCAAATTATCCAGTGAGAATGGCAAGTCACACACGGACGTTACGCCAAAATAAGCGCACTTTATGCCGAATTGAGGCGGATATTGGCTGACTTACCCGCCCCAATGGCGGACATCGCCACAATCCATATGCACAAAGTTCGAGCGCGAATACCGTCCAACCCCACCCGCAGCGCAGCTTTCGGCCGCGCGCGCAATTTGACTGACGCTGCGGGAGGTGAGGCGCAAATCAGCCGCCTCGCCAACCATATGGAGTGAGTTCCGCGCAACACCTGACGAGCGTTGACGCAGCATCGCGTTGGTTGCAGGCGAGCGATAGCCAGACAACAACAGATACGGTTCGTTCGTATCCAAAAGGTTATGAGAGGCCGCCATGATGTCGAGGGTGCGCGGGTCAATCGCATGCACCTCATTTTGGCGCCAATCGCGCATGAAGTAGCTGATTTCTTCGATTGCGGGGCGAATATAGTCGCCATCAATCCAGTAAATCATATCCAGCGTTTCGCCCGTGCGGCCATTGTGCATGCGCAATTTGCGTAAATCGCCTGCGCCGCGCAAAATCCCAAAGGCATTGGCCGATACAGGTGCCGCCGCGATCGTTGTCGCAGCAAATGCCCGCAATAAGCCCCGACGGCTAATCAATTTCATTCCAGTCCCCATGCTTCTGCCCTGATTACCACTACACTTAATACGGGTGCCTCTGTCCCTGAGCTGGACGGATCCAGCGTGAATGGCAGCGGGCGGTTTTTTATTCGCACGTTACGTCACGAAATATGACACAGGTGAAATGATTGTGAAAGCATTGATTAACCTTTTGGCGGGCAGGGTCTTTCGATTCGGCGGAAATTTGCCAATCGGTGTAATGCTCTGTTTTTAAGTAAAAATTCGCCTGTCTCTGCACAGGTCTGGCCTCGTGGTGCCCATCAGATTCTCGTTAAGGTTAAAAAACATCTGTTGCAATGCTGCATAGGCGTGACGCCTGAGCGATCGCACGCCCGCGATTGGACATGGACGGCGCGGGCCTTCTTCCCCATATTTGGCAGAGGAGTTCGTTTGAAAATAGGTATTATCGTGAGTGTTGAAAAAACTGGTTTTTGGGTTGAGTTGGTGGCTGGGGCGGGCTTAGGCCTGATCATCGCGGGCGCTGCTGTGGCGCAAAGCCTGCCCGCCACGGTGGTCACCTCACCGCCATCATCGGCGCAGTTCTGGCAAGATGTCGCCGCGCGCGAAGAAATGGCGGCCCGCTTTGCCAATAATCCTGAGGTATTCGCCTTTTATGCCGCACGCGATTTTGCACCAATTTGGACCGGCGAGGGGCCTGAATTTGAGCTGCGCCGTGCTGCGCTGCTTGCGGCCCTTGAGGCATCTGGCGATCACGGCCTGCCGCGCGCGACTTATGACATCGCAGGTTTACGCGCGGGCTTTGCAACTGGGGCAGATATTGCATCCGAGTTGCGCGCGGCTTTGACCTATCTGGACTATGCGCAAGATATCAGCGCAGGCGTGTTAGAGCCTGCAACCTTGGCCGAAGACATTCATAAAACCACCCCACGCCAAAGCAGTGAGGCATTACTTTCGGGCTTCGCTTCGGCTGATAATCCAATGATATATCTGTCAAATTTGACGCCGCAGCACCCACAATATGCTCGCCTTCAGCGCGCAATGTTTGATTTGGCGCGCGTGGTTGAGGTGGGCGGATGGGGGGCGCCTGTGGTGGCCGAAAGACTGGAATTGGGCGACCAAGGGCCCGCTGTCGCGGCCCTAATTGCGCGGCTGCAAGCGATGGGATATCTCGCCGAAGAGCCCAGTTCTGCATCCGTAACCCTATCAACCGCGAATGATGCGCAAACGGCGACCGAAGCGCCCGTGCCACCCCTGTTCGATGACAGGCTGGTCGGGGCGGTGATGCGCTTTCAAGCGGATAACGGGTTAACCCAAGATGGAATTGTTGGCGCCAATACATTGGCCGCGATCAATGTGGATGCCGAAACGCGCCTTAAAGATGTGATCTTAGCCATGGAGCGGCAACGTTGGATGAATTTTGACCGCGGTGAGCGCCATGTCTTGGTCAATATCCCTGACTTCCATGCGACTGTGGTGGATCAAGATGTCGTGACCTTCTCAACCCGTTCGGTTGTTGGGCACCCCGATCCACGCCGTCACACGCCCGAATTCTCAGACGTTATGGAATATATGGTCATTAACCCCAGTTGGACGGTGCCCCGTTCAATCACCACACGCGAATATCTGCCGCAATTGCAAGAAGACCCCACCGCGCAAGGTCAGTTGGAATTGTGGAGCGGGGGACAAGTTGTTGATCGCGCGCAGGTGGATTTCACCCAATACACAGCAAGCACCTTCCCGTATACGTTGCGCCAAGCCCCCTCAACCAGCAATGCCCTGGGGTTGGTGAAATTCATGTTCCCCAATCCGTGGAACATTTACCTGCATGACACACCTGCAAAAAACCTTTTCGCGCGCGAAACGCGGGCCTATAGCCATGGCTGCGTGCGGCTGCAGGATCCGTTTGATTTCGCCTATCATCTTTTGGCCCCTCAAGTGGACGATCCCGAAGCCTATTTCGCGCGTATCCTTGCAACGGGTCGCGAAACAACGGTGCGGCTTGAAACACCGATCCCCGTGCATTTGGTCTATTGGACATCCTTTGTGGACCCCGATGGGCGACTGAAGCACCGCGCCGATATTTATGGGCGCAATGCCGATTTGTGGCAGGCCCTTGAGGCGGCGGGGGTTTCCGTTGCGGCAATCTCAAGTTAAAGGCAAAGGGTGGCCCCGTGGTTGGGCCATAGCAAGAATAAGGCGCATCCCACATGGCTGGCAGCAGCATTGAGCATATCGCCAAGGAATTGGGCGCAAAAGCCGAAGGCGCGGTTGGATTGGTCGTCTCGCGCCTGTCCGAGCCCGCCACGGCGGCCGCTGATCATCTGGCGTTGGCGATGTCAGAAAAATATCTGCCCGATTTGGCCAAAGGACAGGCCAAGGCTGCGATTTTGGCTGAAGGCACGGATTGGAAGGCCCTTGGATTAGAGGCTGCGATTTTAATCGCCCGTCCGCGCTATGCGATGGCGGGTGTTACGGCCCTCATGGATCAAGGGCCGCATATTGTGGCAGGAATTCACCCCAGCGCGGTGGTTGACCCAAACGCCCAAATTGGCGCGGATGCTGCCATCGGGCCTTTTGTGGTCATCGGGGCGGGCGCCATCATCGGGCCACGCGCCCGTATCGCCCCGCATGTCAGCATTGCCGAAGGCGCGGAAATTGGTGCTGATGCGTTGATCCATGCGGGTGTGCGCATCGCGCATCATGTGCAAATTGGGGATCGTGTGATCATTCAACCCAATGCGGTGATTGGGGGGGATGGGTTCTCTTTCGTCACCCCAGAAAAATCCCAAGTCGAAATTGCCCGCCAATCTTTAGGGAAATCAGACGCGGCGCAGACCCCGCAATCTTGGGCGCGCATTCATTCTTTGGGTCGTGTCGTCATCGGGGATGATGTCGAAATTGGCGCAGGCGCTGCGATTGACCGTGGCACTGTAGCGAATACGGAAATCGGATCAGGCACAAAGATCGATAATTTGGTTCATATCGGCCACAATTGCCGCATTGGTCGCGATTGCCTGCTCTGCGGGCAGGTCGGGTTTGCGGGATCTTGTAGCGTGGGCGATCGCGTGGTTTTGGGCGGGCAGTGCGGTGTCTCCGATAATATCGAGATCGGCTCTGATGTGGTCGCCGCAGGGGCCACCAAGATTTATTCTAGCCTTCCATCGGGCAGAATGGTGATGGGCAGCCCGGCTGTCAAAATGGAGACACATATCGAGATGTATAAGGCGCTAAGGCGATTGCCGCGTCTTGCAAAAACTGTGGCGGCGCTTGAGAAGAAATTGACCAATCCGTAAGGCTAGGCCTTTGGATATGCTGATGGAGGCAAGGTTTTATGTCTGGAGATATTTCTGAGCGGATCATCAAGATCATTGCAGAACAAGCGGTGCTTGAGGCAAGCGATGTCTCGCCTGAAAAAACACTCGAAGATTTGGGGGTCGACTCGTTAGGGTTGGTCGAAGCCATCTTTGCCATCGAAGAAGAATTCGACATTCAGGTGCCGTTCAACGCCAATGAGCCTGACAAAGGCGATTTTGATATCTCATCGGTTGCGGCCATTGTGGCGGCGGTCGAAAAACTCGTGGCCGAGCAGCACGCATGAGGCGCGTTGTTATCACGGGGCAGGGCACAATCAATGCATTAGGGCATGATGTGCCGACCACCTTGGCCGCGATGCGCGAAGGAAAATGCGGGATTGGCCCCCTTGATTTGCGCGATGTGGACCGGCTGTCCGTCAAAATTGGGGCGCAGGTGAGGGGCTATGATCCTGAGGCGCTGTTCAACCGCCAGCAAATAGCGCTCTATGACCGCTTTACGCAATTCAC
The DNA here is from genome assembly GCF_037830315.1 of Roseobacter sp. HKCCD7870. Classification (NCBI taxonomy): domain Bacteria; kingdom Pseudomonadati; phylum Pseudomonadota; class Alphaproteobacteria; order Rhodobacterales; family Roseobacteraceae; genus Roseobacter; species Roseobacter sp. HKCCD7870. Next base: position 262,325 of record NZ_JBBLYO010000001.1, read on the forward strand.
CTTAATCGCTGCGCATCAAGCCTTAGATCATTCTGGCCTTGTCTTTGGGGGCGAGGCGGCCACGCGGGCGGGCGTGGTTCTGGGCACGGCAGGGGGCGGTGTTAATACATGGGATGAGAATTACCGCACTGTCTATGAAGAGGGGAAAAATCGCGTTCACCCCTTTGTTGTTCCCAAGCTGATGAACAATGCCGCAGCCAGCCACGTGTCGATGGAATGGAACCTTAAGGGGCCATCCTTTTCGGTCGCCACCGCCTGCGCCTCGTCAAACCATGCGATGGGTTTGGCTTTCCAATTGATCCGCGGCGGGGCCTGTGACGTTATGGTTACAGGCGGGTCTGAGGCGATGCTCTCCTTTGGCGGGGTGAAAGCTTGGGAAGGGTTGCGGGTCATGTCCAAAGATGCCTGTCGCCCGTTTTCGGCCAACCGCAATGGGATGGTGCAGGGCGAAGGGGCCGCGGTGTTTGTGTTCGAAGACTATGATCACGCCAAACGGCGTGGTGCCGAGATTTTGGCCGAAGTGGTGGGGTTTGCCATGACATCGGACGCGGCGGATATCGTCATGCCGTCCAAGCAAGGGGCAGGTCGTGCGATTTCAGGCGCGCTCAAGGATGCGCGGCTGAACCCTGAGGATATTTGCTATATCAATGCGCATGGCACGGGCACGGCGGCCAATGACAAGGTGGAATGCGCGGCTGTCGCCGATGTATTTAGCCATCACGCCGATGATTTGATGATATCCTCCACCAAATCGATGCACGGGCATTTGATCGGCGCCACGGGCGCGGTCGAGCTGTTGGCCTGTATCATGGCGCTGCGCGATGGGGTGATTGCACCCACCATCGGCTATGATGAGCCCGACCCTGAATGTGCCCTTGATGTTGTCCCCAATGAGGCACGAGAGGCCAAGGTTGATGCAGTTCTCTCCAACGCCTTTGCCTTTGGCGGGTTGAACGCGGTTTTGGCATTAAAAGCAGCGCCCTAAGCGGGGCGCTGCTCATGATGGTTTATTCAGGTTGAAGGCTAGCAAAGGCTGCGGTGAACCCGTCAAAAGACAGGGTTAGGGCAACCTCTGCATCGGGCGCAGCAATCGGCACGATGGTGACAGCCGCCGCCGTGGCCCCTTCGAAGGCGTCAATATTGTTTTGGGTCAGACCGATTTGCACCACGCATCCACCGGGTTGGCAGAAATTGAACGGTAGGCGGTTTTCATCGAATTCATCGACCTTGAACCGAACACCTGGCAAAAGCAGCGTATCAATCGGGGTTGCGATGCTGATCGCGCCCACCGTATCGCCGCCGTCAATGACATCGGCAATACTGACCTCGGCCACGTTATTGCCATCCGTATCTTGCAGCACCTGCGAAATCAGACAGGCTTGCGCCTCGCCTTCGCCGCTGCAAATTTTTGTCCATGCGCCAAAGGTCTCGGTGTCTTGCGCAAAGGCCTGTGGGGCCATGCCCCCGCAAAGCGCCAGAGTGAGAACCGTATGCGAAAGGTGACGTGAAAATCGGGTCATAATATCCTCATATGTCATATGACCTCTGCGCTAGCATAGCATGGCACCATTGTCAGCGGGTGCAGCGCGATATGATTTAAATTCTTGGCCGGCGGGGCAGAATTGCCATGATTTACATGTGGCGCGTTCCCAACAAAAAAGAGCCTCAAAACGAGGCCCTTTTTTGATCAGTCTTTGCGACTGAATTATCGCTCCCTGTCGGACTGGCCGACTTATTGTCACGAACGCTATGTCAGGATTTTCATTCCGTCAACAGGGGTTTTTTATGAAACTGCGATTTTTTGCTGCGGGCCCTTGGGGCACAAAAAAGCCGCGCGCGAGTTTTCAGCAGCGCGCCGTTATACTGCGGGGGACAGCCCCAAGCGAAAAGCACCCTTGCGTGGCGATAGTGTTGGCACAGCCTTTGCCGAAGTTTCGCCCGTCAAATGGGCACAAGGGCAGGGCGCGCGGTGATGCGCGGCGTCTTGGGGGCGCTCACGGGGCGTTGAGATGTCCCCTGGTAGATCACGGCTCTGTGATCAGGGGTGCGGCTCTTTCGCGCTAACCCCTTGGATGCGGGCGGCTTTGTCGTTACTCTTTGCCGCGAAGGGACGGCAAAATCTGGATCATGCGGGCCGCGCTGTGATGAAGGAGGGCAGAGATGATCGTTGAAATTGGCCATTTTGCTTTGGTTTTGGCCTTTGCCGTGGCTGTGTTTCAAATGATTGTGCCGATGATTGGCGCACATAAAAATTGGAGCGCATGGATGGCGGTTGCCAGCCCGGCGGCCAGCTTGCAATTCGCGCTTGTGGCAATTTCCTTTGCCGCGCTGACCTATGCCTTTGTGACCTCTGATTTCTCGCTGAATTTGGTTGTTGCCAATTCCCATACCGACAAGCCGCTGCTGTATAAAATCAGCGGTGTCTGGGGCAACCACGAAGGCTCGCTTCTTCTATGGGTTTTGATTTTGGCACTATTTGGGGCCTCAGCCGCGTGGTTTGGTGCAAACCTGCCACCGCGCCTGCGCGCGCGCGTATTGGCCGTGCAATCTTCGGTGGGGGTTGCGTTTTACGCCTTTATTTTGTTCACATCGAACCCGTTTTTGCGGCTCGAATTGCCGCCCTTCAATGGCCAAGATTTGAACCCGCTTCTGCAAGATCCTGGTCTCGCCTTCCACCCGCCGTTTTTATACTTGGGGTATGTTGGCCTTAGCATGGCGTTTTCTTTTGCTGTGGCGGCCTTGATCGAAGGGCGCGTTGATGCGGCATGGGCCAGATGGGTGCGCCCTTGGACATTGGCGGCATGGGTGTTTCTGACCATCGGGATCGGCCTTGGGTCTTGGTGGGCCTATTACGAGCTTGGATGGGGCGGGTTCTGGTTCTGGGATCCAGTTGAAAACGCCTCTTTCATGCCTTGGTTGATTGCGGCGGCCCTGTTGCATTCGGCAATTGTGGTCGAAAAACGCGAGGCGCTGAAAAGCTGGACAATTCTCTTGGCGATTTTGGCCTTTGGTTTCTCGCTCATCGGCACATTTATCGTGCGGTCGGGCATCATCACTTCGGTTCACGCCTTTGCCAATGATCCAGAGCGCGGGATGTTTATTCTTATGATCTTGGCCGTTTTCATGGGCGGGGCCTTTACGCTCTATGCTTTCCGCGCAAGCGCGATGGAGGCTAAGGGCGTGTTCTCAACTGTGAGCCGCGAAAGCGGTTTGGTCTTGAATAACCTTCTTTTGGCGGTGTCATCCTTTGTCGTGTTCATCGGCACAATCTGGCCTTTGGTGGCAGAGATGTTCTGGGGCCGCACCGTTTCGGTAGGGCCACCTTTCTTTAATGCGGCCTTTACGCCCTTCGCCTTTGCCATTGCGGTGGCCTTGCCCATTGGGGCGGTCTTGCCGTGGAAACGCGCGCAACTTGGCCGCGCCATGCGCCTGATGAGCGGCGTGGCCCTTTTGACCATCGCGTTTTTGGGTTTGTTTTATGCGCTTGGAACGGGGCGCTCGTTGGCGGGCTTGATCACCCTCGCGCTTGGGGTTTGGCTGGTTGCAGGGGCAGCGGTTGATCTGTGGCAGCGCACAGGGCAGGGGCGTGCGATTGCCGCGAAATTTAGCCGCCTGACCCGCCTGCCGCGCGCCGATTGGGGCAAGGCCTTGGCCCATGCGGGGCTTGGCATCACCTTTATTGGTGTGGGGGCCTTGGTGACCTACCAAATCGAAGATATCCGCGTGGCGCAAATTGGCGAAGAATTCGATGTGGGCGCCTATCATTTGACAGTGCGCGATGTGCGCGAGGTCCAGGGGCCAAATTACATCTCAACCATGGCCTTTGTCGAAGTCGCTAAAGCCGGGCGTATCGTGGATCTTTTGACCCCTGAAAAGCGGATATATCCCGTGGCGGGTATGCCCACCACAGAGGCCGGGATCGACAGTGGATTTACCCGTGATGTTTATGTGGCGCTTGGCGATCCCCAGTTGGATGGGGGGTGGGCCGTGCGCACATGGATCAAACCCTTTGCAAATTGGATTTGGGGCGGTGCAATTATCATGGCCCTTGGCGGGGCGCTTAGCCTGACCGATCGCCGCTATCGTGTCGCGGCGGGGGCCGCGCGGGATCAGGCCGCTATTGGGGTGCCTGCCGAATGACGCGGGCCTTCGCAAAAGCCGCGCTTGCCGCAATATGGTTGATTCCAACCCCCGCGCTTGCGGTGCAGCCTGATGAGGTTTTGCCTGATCCTGCCCTCGAGGCGCGGGCGCGTGAGATTTCAGCTGATTTGCGCTGCGTGGTGTGTCGCAATGAATCGATTGACGAAAGCAACGCCACAGTCGCCCGCGATCTGCGCATTTTCGTGCGCGAGCGGATCATGATGGGCGATAGCAACGAGCAGGTCATCGCAGAGGTGGTGGATCGATATGGTGAATATGTGCTGATGCGCCCGCCGATGTCGGGCAGCAATCTGGCGCTTTGGCTCGCGGGGCCTGCCTTGCTTTTGTTGGGCTTTGGTGTGGCCTTTGCCTTTATCCGCACGCGAGCGCGCAGCACGAACCCCACCGAAGCAGAACTCACCCCGGATGAGCAGGCCGCGCTTGCGCGTATTCTTGGCGACGAGCAAAGTTGAGCCCTCCAAACCCAGATTGAGGCGATCATGAAGTACGAGCGGATTCTCTATGAATTGGATGATGGCATTGCGGTGATTACGCTCAATCGACCCGATGTCTTAAATGCGCTCGACACGCAGATGCGGGCCGAATTGACTTATGCGATAGGGCAGGCGGGGGCCTTTGCGCGGGTTTTGGTGATCACAGGCGCAGGTCGCGCCTTTTGCGCGGGACAGGATCTGGGCGATGCGGGCCGTGTGGCTGATCTCAATCTTGAGCGGGTCTTGCGGGATGAATACATGCCGCTGATCTTGGAGATTGCCGATTGCCCGATCCCTGTGATTGCGGCGGTCAATGGCGTGGCGGCGGGGGCGGGTGCAAGCCTTGCCTTGATCTGTGATATTGTCATTGCAGCCGAAAATGCACGATTTATCCAAGCTTTTGCACAAATCGGCCTCATGCCTGATGCGGGGGCAACTTGGGTTTTGCCCCGCCTCGTGGGGCAGGCCCGTGCCATGGGGGCAGCACTTTTTGGCGAGCCTGTCACCGCGCGGGAGGCCGAAGCAATGGGGATGATTTGGCAGACCACAAGTGAGGCCGAATTTGACGCCACATGGCGCGCCCGCGCCGCGCATTTGGCCAGTGGCCCCACACAGGCCTATAGCAAGATAAAATCTGCACTGCGCGCATCTGCGCAACAGGGGCTTGAGGCGCAAATGTTGCAAGAAGCCGCGCATCAAGGCGCGCTCAGCCACACGCGCGATTTCAAGGAAGGTGTTTTGGCCTTTAACGATAAGCGCAAACCCACATTTGAAGGGCGCTAAGGCCGCTTGCGCAGGCTTGCCCCAAGGGGCGCCAAAGTGCTAGGGATGCAAGGCCGCGGGGGGATGTGATCGTCCTACCCACGCAAGGCGGAATTTGATAAAGGAAGACCAAAATGACGGGCGAGACGCCGAAAGAGGCAGATATTCATCTGATCCAGCGGATTATTCCGCATCGCTATCCGTTTTTGTTGATTGACCGCGTGCGCGATATTGAAGGGTATCATTTGGCCACGGGCATCAAGAATGTCACCTTTAATGAGCCTCATTTTCAGGGTCACTTCCCATCCGCTCCCATTATGCCCGGCGTCACCATCATCGAGGCGATGGCGCAAACCGCCGCCGTGATGGTTGGGGTGGCTATGGATATGGCTGATCGCAATTTGCTTGTGTATTTCATGGGCATTGATGGTTGCAAATTCCGCCGCAAGGTTGTGCCGGGCGATGTGCTCGAGCTGAAAATCGAAACCACGCGCGGCAAACCCGGTGGTAAGGTCTGGCGCTTTAAGGGGCAGGCCACTGTCGAGGGGGAAATGGCAGCTGAGGCTGAATTTACCGCGATGATGGATCTTGAGGGTGCCACGGGTGGGGCGGCGTAATGGCGATTGATCCTTCGGCCTCGATCCATCCATCGGCTGTCGTTGAAAACGGGGCAAAGGTCGCTGCAGGCTGCCAGATTGGCCCGTTTTGCCATGTTGGCCCTGAGGTGACCTTGCATGAGGGGGTGGTGCTTAAATCCCACGCCGTGGTCACAGGATTGACCGAAATTGGCGCTGAAACCGTGATTTTCCCCTTCGCGAATATCGGCGATATTCCGCAAGATTTGAAATATGCGGGTGAAAAGACGCAGCTGATTGTGGGCAAACGCAACCGCATCCGCGAAGGTGTGACCATGAATACGGGCACAGATGGCGGGGGCGGAATCACCCGTGTTGGTGATGACAACCTCTTTATGACAGGCGCGCATGTTGGCCATGATGCAATCGTGGGCAACCATGTTGTGGTGGCCAACCAATCCGCCATTGCAGGCCATTGCATCATTGAGGATGGCGTGATCATCGGCGGGCTTTCGGGCATCCACCAATTTGTGCGCATCGGGCGTGGGGCCATCATTGGCGCGGTCACGATGGTGACCAATGATGTCATTCCCTATGGCCTTGTCCAAGGCCCGCGCGGGGCCTTGGATGGACTGAATTTGGTGGGCTTAAAACGCCGTGGCGTGGCCAAGGAAGATATCACCGCATTGCGCGCCGCCTATCAGGCCTTGGCGCAAGGCGAAGGTGCATTTCAGGAACGCGCGCGCCGTCTATCAGAGGAGGCACCAAATTCCCAATATGTGCGGGATGTGGTGGATTTTGTGCTCAAAGGCTCGGATCGGTCATTCTTAACACCGGGTTGAACGGGGGGATCATGCCAAAACGCGCAATCTTGGCGGGTGGGGGTGCCCTTCCGCAATCGCTGCTTCAGGCGGGGGACGCGATATTGGTCACCTTCCACGGCACGCCCGTGGATGCTCGCGCATCGCAGCAGATTGAGGCGCGGTTTGAGCAATTGGCCTCCCTGTTTGCGCGTCTGAAATCCGAAGGCGTGACGGAGCTGTGCCTTGCAGGTGCAATGCGCCGCCCCGTGTTTGACCCCACCGCGCTTGATGCGGGCACAGCTGCGCTGATGCCACGCCTTATGGCGGCCTTGCAGCAGGGGGATGACGGGCTGTTGCGCGCCGTGATCGCGCTGTTAGAGGAACAGGGGTTCACCATTTGCGCCCCGCATGACATCCGCCCCGATCTCTTGGCGTCCGAGGGCGTGATGGTGGGCGAGGTCAGCGCGGCCTTGCACGCCGATGCACATCGCGCTGCTGCCGTTTTGGCGGCCCTTGCGCCCCAAGATGTCGGCCAAGGTGCCGTGGTGGCCAAGGGCCAAGTTCTTGCGATTGAAACCCTACCCGGCACAGATGCAATGCTGGAATTCGTGGCGCAGACCTGCCCCAATTCGGGGGGTGTTCTGATGAAGCGCCCTAAGGCAGGGCAAGATTTGCGCGTTGATATGCCCGGAATTGGCCCGCAGACGATTTCGATGATGCAAAAGGCGGGGCTGTCTGGCTTGGTGGTGCAGGCAGGTGGCGCGCTGATCCTTGAGCGGGCCGAGGTTCTCGCCCGCGCGGCATCGGCGGGCATCACCCTATGGGCCGCGCCGTGAAACTGTTTCTCATTGCGGGCGAACCTTCGGGCGATGCGCTTGGGGCCAGCCTGATGGCGGGGTTGAAGGCCGCGCGTTCTGACATTGAATTCTCAGGCATTGGTGGCCCGTTGATGCAGGCCGAAGGGCTAAGCAGCCTCTTTCCCATGTCTGATCTGTCCGTCATGGGGCTGGCTGAGGTGCTGCCGCGCCTTCGGCATTTGTTCAAGCGCCGCGATCAGGCGGCCAATGCGGTGATTGAGGGGCAGATTGATGCGCTCATCACCATTGATAGCCCTGATTTTTGCTTGCGCGTGGCAAAGCAGGTGAAGAAACGCGCAGCAAAGCTTCCTGTGATCCATTATGTCGCCCCAACTGTCTGGGCATGGCGGGCGGGGCGTGCGCGTAAAATGGCACGCTTTGTTGACCATGTGCTGGCGCTGTTTCCGTTTGAGCCGCCATTGATGCAGGCTGTGGGGATGGGCTGTGATTTTGTGGGGCATCCAGTCGCGCAGATGCCGCAAGCCGTGCCCGAGGACTGCAGCGCCTATCGCGCGGGCCTTGGTGTTGGGGGAGGGGATCCCTTGCTCTTGCTGCTGCCTGGTTCGCGGCGGGGCGAAATTGTGCGGCTTGGCCCCCGATTTGGGCAGGTTGCGCGCGGGTTCCTGCAGGCGCATCCACGCGCCCATCTCGTTTTGCCTGCGGCGCCCGCCATTGCCGATGATGTCGCTCAGATGGTGGCCACTTGGGATCTTGGGCCAAGGGCGCACCTGCTCGACCCGCGTGCCGCGGGCGCGGACTATCCACATCAAAAATCCTGCGCTTTTGGGGCGGCGGATCTGGCGCTTACGGCTTCGGGAACCGTGTCCTTGGAATTGGCTGCAGCAAAAACCCCGATGGTGATTGCTTATGATATGGCGCCGCTGTCACGGGTTTTGATGCGGTGGATGTTGAAAATTGACACGGTCACTTTGGTCAATTTGATCAGCGAAACCCGGCATATCCCCGAATTTTTGGGGAAAGCATTTGAACCTGCGCCTGTTTTGGCGGCGCTTGAGCGGTTGCTGAGCGATCAGACCGCGCGCAACGATCAAATCCAAGCTGCCGAAATGAGCATGGTGCGGCTTGGGGCAGGGGATCGCGACCCAAAGGCCCGCGCGGCAGAGGCAGTTTTGCGGGTTTTGGGGAAGAAAGTTATGGGGTAAAATATAACCCCATATCCAAGTGACTGATTTTTATTAATTAATCATAATTTAGGCGTGCTAAAAAGGCTTGACCTTACCCTGTCTCTGCCGCATAAGCCTGCCATCTTTAACGGGGGTCGCACAGGCGGCCTCTTTTTTCGGTCAAAATCTAAGACCAAGGAACGTATACATGAAAACCTTTACCGCAACTCCTGCGGATATCGACAAGTCATGGATCGTGATTGACGCTGAGGGCGTTGTTCTCGGTCGTCTTGCCTCGATCATCGCCATGCGGCTGCGCGGCAAGCACAAGCCGTCCTTCACGCCCCATATGGATATGGGCGACAATGTCATCGTCATCAACGCTGAAAAAGTGCAGGTGACGGGCAACAAGCGCAACAAGCCAAACTATTGGCACACAGGCTATCCCGGCGGGATCAAGAGCCGCACCACAGGCCAGATCCTCGAAGGTGCGCATCCTGAGCGCGTTGTGATGCAGGCGGTCAAGCGCATGCTTCCCGGTGGCCCGCTGTCGCGCCGCCAGATGACTAATCTGCGTGTCTATGCAGGTGCAGCACACCCGCATGAGGCACAAAACCCCACAATTCTGGATGTAAAATCCATGAACAAAAAGAACACGCGGAGCTAAACCATGGCCGAGACACTCTCTTCGCTCGATGAGCTGAAAGGCGCCGTGGCTGAGGGCTCTGCCCCCGCCGCAGGTGCGACATCCATTTCCATGGATGCCTCCCCCCGCGAGCCTGTGCGCGATGCGCTTGGCCGCTCTTATGCAACGGGTAAGCGGAAAGATGCGGTTGCCCGCGTCTGGATCAAGCCAGGCTCTGGCAAGGTCACCGTGAACGGAAAAGAGATCAAAACCTACTTTGCCCGCCCTGTGTTGCAGATGATCCTGCGTCAGCCTTTCTCTGTGGCTGGTGTGGAAGATCAGTTTGATGTGATGGCAACCGTCAAAGGCGGTGGCTTGTCAGGTCAGGCAGGCGCTGTAAAGCACGGCATCTCTAAGGCGCTGCAGCTTTATGATCCCTCCTTGCGCGGCGCGCTGAAGGCGGCAGGCTTCCTGACCCGTGACAGCCGCGTTGTAGAACGTAAGAAGTTCGGTAAGCGCAAAGCGCGCCGCAGCTTCCAGTTCTCAAAGCGTTAATCTGGATCAACGCCTTTCAAGATCACAAAAAAAGGCCACCCGTTTGGGTGGCCTTTTTCTTTGTCCCTTTGACGCATCCCCATTCTGTGCGGTCAATTTATATGGCGCGCGCATAGTCCTGTGGTTTTGTCATCGGCCCGGTCTGTGCTGGATAGGCGCGATCATAGCCCTGTGTCGTCTCCCCAAGCTTGAAGAACTGCAATTCCCCCGTCAGGCCCGTTGCGGCCTTCGTCATCTTGCCGCTGTCCTTGACCAATTCCTCGGCCATCGTGGCGTTTTCTTGGGTCGCGCGTTCCATATTGAAAATGGCGCTATTAATATCGGCAAGGGCGATGCTTTGTTCGCTGACACCCGTCACGATGCCATCGACCTCATGGGCGACTTGGCCAATATCTTCGAAAATGCGGCGCAGTTCGCTGCCTGTTTTATCGACCAAATCAACCCCGCCTGTGACATGGCGTCGGCTTTCTTCGATCAGCGTGCTGATTTCGCGCGCGCTGTCGGCGCTGCGTTGTGCCAATTGCCGCACCTCCGAGGCCACGACCGAGAACCCGCGCCCTGCTGCGCCCGCGCGTGCGGCCTCAATCGCGGCGTTCAGCGATAGCAGGTTGGTCTGCGCCGCGATCCTGTCAATCACGGAAATGATTTGCGCAATACGATCTGAGCTTTCCTTGATTTTATGCATGGCGGCAACGGCATTAGCCACCACTGCCTGGCTCTCGCGGGTGCGGTCACGGGTGGAATTGGCCCCTGATAAAACCCGCCGCGCGGTGTCGGCATTGGCCTTTGTCGAGGTGGTGAGTTCCTCAACCGCAGAAGCCGTTTGTTCGATCTGCGCAGCCTGTTCGGTGGCGCGATTTGCCAAGGCATCTGCGGCGCTGTTGATGGCTTGCCCAACCTCCTTCACCTCGCGGCTGACATCGGTTGCATTGCGCATCAGATTACCCAATCGCGTTGCGGCCTCATTATAGGCCACAGCCACCTTTGCCAGATCAGGCAGTTGGCTGAGGGCGACCCGCGCGGTTAAATCGCCCTCGTGCAAGGCAAATAGCGCCTCTGCGATTTCCTCGATTGCTGTGACGCGTTCGGTGATATCGGTTGCGACTTTGACAACACGGGTCAGATTGCCGTTCTCATCCTTCACGGGCGCATAGGTGGCTTGGATCCAGACGGTTTGACCTGTCTTGGTGCGGCGTGGAAATTGATCCGTGAATATTTTGCCGCTCTTCAGATCATCCCAAAATTTCGCATAGGCCGCGCTGCGGGCATAGTCAGGATCCGCAAAAAGGGCGTGATGTTTCCCCACCACCTCATCTAATCGATAGCCGAGTGTGGAAAGGAAGTTGTGATTAGCCGTAATGATGGTGCCGTCAATTTTGAAATGAATGACCGCTTGGGTGTCATTCACCATGGACAGGAGAGCCTGATCTGCGATGGCAGAAAGGCGGGCCTCTTCGCCATCAATATCATGCTGATGTGGTGTGGCGCGCTGTAGGGTCATGAAGGAATCCGTCATCTATATTCAGTTACAGATGATAACGAACAGCTTAAGGTTGAGTTTAGCCTCTCGCGCAAAAAATATTTGATGCAAAGATTTTGAATCAAAGCTTCGATTTTGCTGCCATCATCTTATCGCAGAAGGTTGTTGCCCCATGCACGGAAAAGTTGAAACAGCCGTATGATCAAGCGAGAGATTTCCAGCCATGCGCGATAGGGCAAAACCGTCAAATAGCGCCATTTGGGCAGTTTGAAATCCGGCCCTTGGTTTTGGATTTGCGTCACCTCGCCGGTAATTTGCGCGCAAGGCAGGGGTTTGACGAAAACCGCCCGCAGGCCTGCAAGATATTCGAGGTCAAACATAATGTCATAGGCCAACCGCATGGGCAGTTGCCGCACCAACCATTTGGCCGCGCGCCGATTGACCATATAGGCCCCCGCACCTTTTTCGCGGGTTAGGGCCAGGGCTAGACGATAGCGCCCTGTAAGCCCGCTATAGGGAATGGCGCGGCCCGTATTCACAGTTGAAAGGCGCAGAATATCCCATTCGCCCGCCCGCGCGACTGCGGCCTGCATCACCTGCGTAAAATCAGGCTCGAATGTAATGTCATCTTCTAAGATCAGCGCGTGATCCGCGTCACTGTTTAGAAATTCGCGCAGGGCCTCGATATGGCTGAAGTAACACCCAACCTCAGCGGGTGCGCGTCTGCGGCCATGCAGCAGGCGATAGGCCAAATCGCTGAAATCAGGATGGGGAAACTGCAGCATTTTGCCATCCACCGCCGCGATCCGCTGATAGGGTAGGCCAATCGTCCGAAGCCGCGCGTCAAGCTTGGCCAAGCGCGCAGGCGCGCGATCCAAATTGATCAGATAGGTTTTGACCTTATCAAGGGAGGCGCGTGCAGATTGGGGCATGGATATTATGATAGGCCTGTCAGTGTTGGTAAAAAAAGGGGCTACAGGCTTGCCTGCGTTGGTGCAAGGGCCAAGGCGTAGGCAATGGTGCGGCAGGACTGTGCAGAATATTCGCGCAAGCGCCCGATCTTGCGCCTTCACGCATCGAATCCCTTGCGCAAAGATTGATTTCTTCTAAAGGTCGAATGCTATGCACCCCTGATTAGGGGCGAATTTGGGGGATATAAATGGCCCGATCCTTTGATCTGGGAAGGTTCCTGCGCCGCGATGAGACCAAAGGAATGGTTCTGATCGCGCCCCCATTCATTTACGCGGTTTTGCTGCTGGCGGCTCCTTTGACCGCGATTGTTTTGTTTTCCTTCTGGACGCAGGATTTCATGACGATTGATCGCAGCTTTACTTTGTCGAATTACCGCGAGGCTTTCACAGACCCGCTATATATGGAATTGCTGTCGCGCTCTTTGCGCATATCGTTATCGGTGACGGCCATCACAGTCGTGTTGGCATTTCCCGTGGCCTATTTCGTGTCCTTCTATGTGGCCCCAGAACGCAAATCCTTGTGGCTGTTTTTGATCACAATCCCGTTTTGGACAAGCTACCTGATCCGCGTGTTTTTGTGGCGGGTGATTTTGGCCTATGATGGGCCCGTAAACGGCACATTGGTGGGCCTTGGTGTGATAGACGAGCCTTTGGCCTGGATCCTCTACTCGGCCAATTCCGTGGTTATTACCTTGGCGCATGCTTATGCCCCCTTTGCGATTTTGCCGATTTTCGTCAGCCTTGAGAAAATAGATCGATCCTTGCATGAGACGGGGCGCGATTTGGGGGAAAATCGTGTGATGGTGTTTTTGCGTGTCACATTGCCCCTTGCGATGCCGGGTGTTTTGGCCGCGGTTTTGATCGTGTTTATTCCGACAATCGGCGATTACGTCACCCCGCGTCTTGTGGGCGGGTCGGATGGCACGATGATTGCGAATATGATCCAAACACAATTCATGCGCCTCAATAACGCGCCGATGGGGGCGACCTTATCGGTTTTGGCGATGCTGATGGTGGGGTTTGTCTCGCTTGTGATGATCCTTGGCACATTGCGGTGGACACGCGGGGGCAAATCGAAATGAAGGGGCAAAGCCTTAAGATCTATGTGATCCTTTATTTGGTGTTTTTATACGCACCGATTGTGCTTTTGCCATTATTTGCCTTCAATTCGGGCACAGTCATCGCCTTCCCGTTGCAGGGCTTTACCTTTGGCTGGTTCATCGAGGTTTTCACCACCCAAGCCTTGGTTGAGGCCGCGCGCAATTCCGTCTTTATCGCGGTCTCGGTTGCGGTCTTGTCGACCTGTTTTGGCCTGTTCGCGGCACGCGCCGCCACGCGGTATAATTTTCCTGCCAAAGGGGGAATTGTGGGCTTTGTCATGTTGCCCTTGGTTCTACCCGAAATCATTGTGGCGGTGTCCTTATTGGTCGTGTTGATCCAAGCGGGGCTGTCCACGGGGATTTGGTCGGTGATTGCAGGCCATGTTTTGATCTGCACCCCGTTTTCAATTGCGATCCTGCAAGGCAGCTTTACCAATATGGACAAAAGCCTAGAAGAGGCGGCTGTGGATTTGGGCGAAACACCCCTCAGCACGTTTCGCCTTGTCACCTTGCCGCTTGTCGCACCTGGCATCATTGCGTCCCTTTTGATCTGCTTCACGATCAGTCTGGACGAATTTATTATCGCCTTCTTCCTGTCTGGGAATGAGCCGACCTTGCCCGTTTATATCTGGGGTTTGCTGCGCTTTCCTGCGCGGGTTCCTGTGATCATGGCGCTTGGGACATTGTTGGTGGCGTTGTCGATTATTCTGTTGATCACTGCCGAATATTTCCGCCGCCGTGGCCTGCGCAGTGCAGGCAAGCGCGATGTTGGAGGGTTTTTATGACCAAGCAAGAGCCAATCATCCGTCTAGAGAATGTCCACAAATATTACGGCGATTATCATGCGCTGCGGGGCATCACGGCCGAAATCGGGCAGGGTGAATTCTTCTCGCTGCTGGGGCCATCAGGCTGCGGCAAGACCACGCTTTTGCGCGCGATTGCGGGCTTTGAGGATATCTCCTCAGGCGCGATCATGCTTGGCGGCAAGAATATGGAGGGGGTGGCGCCAAACCATCGCCCCACCAATATGGTGTTTCAATCCTATGCGATTTTCCCGCATTTGAATGTCGAGCAAAACGTGGCCTTTGGTTTGCGAAAATCGGGGATGTCTGCAGCGGATAAGACACGCGCCGTAGGGCAGGCCTTGGAAATGGTGGGCCTTGGGGGCTATGGCGCGCGCGCGGCACACGCGCTTTCGGGCGGGCAAAGGCAGCGTGTCGCCTTGGCCCGTGCCCTGATCCTAAAGCCGAAGGTTTTGCTTCTTGATGAGCCGCTTTCGGCCTTGGACAAAAAAATGCGCGAGGTGATGCAGGTTGAATTGATCAAACTGCAACGCGAAGTGGGGATTACCTTTATCCTTGTGACCCATGACCAAGAAGAGGCTTTGGTCATGTCTGATCGCATCGCGGTGATGTTCGAGGGCGAGATCGCGCAATTGGATGACCCCGAGCGCCTTTATCGCCGCCCTGTCAGCCGCAGGGTAGGGGAATTCATCGGGATGATGAATTTCCTTGAGGGCAGTTTGGAACACTCGGGCGGTTTGTCTGTAGATATCGCGGGGCTTGGCCGCGCGGAGATCGCCCCCGAGCAAGTGGTTGGATCAGGCGCTGCGGGGGCCGTTTCCATTGGGCTGCGCCCTGAAACCCTGTCGATCCTCTTTGACGATGATCCCAAATCCGCGCGCACCGCTCAAGGTGTGGTGGATGAGGTCGTCTATTATGGCGATATGACCTATTATGATTTGCGCCTTGATGGGGCTGCGCGCCCTGTGCGGATTTCTATGCGCAATGTGGTGGGCCGCCCTGTTCTTGAGGTCGGCGCGCGCGCCCGCGTCAGTTGGGATCCCCGCGCGTTTACGGTCTTCACTTAACACTGCTTTTCTACAAAAAACATATAGGTGCCATTCTCTTGGTGAGATGAGATCAGGGCGTGGCCCGCCTCGGCACAAAAATGCGGCACATCAATCTGGGCCATCGCATCGGTGGCGCAGAGCTTGACCACCGCGCCGATCTGCGCCGCCCGTATCGCCTTTTGCAGACGCAAAACAGGCAGCGGGCAGCGTAAATCGCGCGCATCAATTTCAATCTCATATGGGATATGGTCTTGCATGGGGTGTGGCTTAGCGCGCGGGCCTGCCTGCCGTCCACAAGAATGTGATCTCCTGCGCAGAGCGGCCATAGGTGACGCAGGGGCAAAAATACCCTAAAGCCAAACTTATGTTCGGAATCGATCTATATGACGCATCGCTTTTGCCCGCGATCCTAGTGGCGTTAACCGCAGGGGTGCTGAGTTTTCTCAGCCCTTGTGTGTTGCCTATTGTTCCACCTTATCTGGCCTATATGGGCGGGATCAGCCTAGACGATGCCAAGGGGCGGGGACGCAATCGTGCGGTTGTTGCGGCCTTGTTTTTTGTTCTGGGCCTTTCGACCGTGTTTTTATTTTTGGGCTTTACCGCTTCAATTTTTGGCCAGTTTTTTCTGCAAAATCAAATTCTTTTGTCCCGTATCTCGGGCGCGGTTATCATCGTTTTTGGCCTTCATTTTTTGGGGGTTTTCCGTATCCCGATATTGGATCGCGAAGCACGGCTTGATGCGGGTGATCGGGGCGGATCTGCACTTGGGGCCTATGTTTTGGGCTTAGCTTTTGCCTTTGGCTGGACGCCGTGCATTGGCCCGCAGCTTGGGGTGATCCTAACCTTGGCCGCGAATGAGGCCAGCCTTGCGCGCGGTACAATCTTACTTGGGGTATATGCCGCGGGTTTGGGGATACCGTTCTTGCTAAGCGCGCTGTTTCTTGAGCGTGCGATGGGGGTCATGGCGCGGCTCAAGCGCCATATGAAGCTGATCGAGCGGCTGATGGGGGCGCTTTTGATTGTCGTGGGGCTTGCCCTTTTGACGGGTGCGTTTTCTGCCTTTTCTTTCTGGCTTCTAGAGAATTTCCCAGCCCTTGGTGCGCTCGGTTAAAGGTTTTTTTCATATAGCAATTTCCACTCTTTCGGCGATAGTCTGGCCGCATGGATGGGGTGGGTCATATCGTGCGCCGTAGGGCGGTTTTCTTTGTGCCAGGGTTTGACCCTGCGCCGCCACGCGCCTTGCGCGAACGGTATCGCCGCGAGGCCGCGAAACAGGCCCGTCTCTCAGGCCATGTGATCCAAATCAGCGTGGATGGCACCCATGCATGGCGCGTGGATGCGGTGATCGAGGGGCAGGAATGCGAAATACGAATTTAGGTTCTGGCATGGTCTGATTTGGTGCGCGCAGAAATGCGTGGGGGTGGTGTTTCGCGCAGTTTTGCCAATCTCACCCACGCGGCGCTGACCTATATTCGGGCAGGGGCGATTGCGCCCTTGTTCTCGCTGCGCAAGGGGCCTGTGATTGCAATCTCTTACCCTGTCTTGGTGGTGCTGGCTGAATTTTTGGTTGCCGCGCATCTGCACAGGCGCGGGGTTTGCAATGGTTGAGGGGGGTGTCCTCTTGGCCATGCTGGCCCGCGCCTATCGGTTAGACCTGATTGAAGGGCGCGCCCCTCCGCGCTCTGTGGCCCATCTTGCCTTGCGCGCCGCCAATGGGATTTGGCTCAACATCACGCAGCGCTAACGGTAGCGATAACATCGCCCATGCCCCTATGCAGCCCTGTTTTATTGGCGTATGCAGCCAAAAGGCGCAGCTAGAAAAAGGCGGTTTTACGATGTTTGATATGTTCCAAGACATGCGCACGCGCATCATGACGGATGCAGGCTTTATCGCCGCTTTGGATCAATCGGGCGGCTCCACCCCAAAGGCGCTGGCGCTTTATGGCATTACGGAAGATGCTTATAGCAGCGAGGCGGAAATGTTTGCGCTGATGCATCAGATGCGCGCTCGGATCATTATGGCGCGCGATTTCACCGCCGAGAAAATTCTAGGCGCGATCCTGTTCGAGCGCACCATGCGCGACACGGTCAACGGCACGCCTGTGGCAGAACTTCTGTGGCGCGATAAGGGCGTTGTGCCGTTTTTGAAAATCGACAAAGGCTTGGAAGAGACACGCGATGATGTGCAGCTTCTTAAACCGATTTCGGGCTTAACGGCGCTCTTGTCACTTGCGCGCGCCTTTGGCGTCTTTGGCACCAAGGAACGCTCGGTCATCCATGCCGCCAATGCAGGTGGCATCGAGGCGGTTGTGGCGCAGCAATTCGATCTTGCGGCAGAGGTCTGCGCAGCAGGGTTGGTGCCGATTATTGAGCCAGAAGTGAATATTCACGCGGATACCAAATCCGAGGCGGAAACCCTATTGTGCGATGCCATTGCCCGCCATTTGGATCAACTGGCCGCTGGCCATGAGGTGATGCTCAAGCTGACCATTCCAAATGAAGCAGGGCTTTATGATGGTTTGGCCGATCACCCCTGTGTCTTGCGGGTGGTGGCCCTGTCGGGGGGCTATAGCACAGATGACGCTTGTGCGCGCCTGTCGCATAACCCAAAAATGATAGCAAGCTTTAGCCGTGCCCTGACCGAAGGCTTAAATGTGGCGCAATCTGATGCCGAATTTAACGCGGCACTTGGGGCGAATATTGATAAGATTTACCGCGCGTCTCTTTGAGCGCGCACTTCTTTTAGGACAAATAACCTAATCGCCGTGGCAAGGCCCGAGGATAATCCACGGGCCTCGTCTATTTCTGCGGCTAGGGCATTCACCGACTGCCCGCGCGCAGCGGCAATAGCGCAGAATTCCTCCCAAAACGGATCCTCCAATGAGACGGAGCTGCGATGCCCGCGCAAGGTGAGGGAATGCTTTTTCGGGCGGTCAGTCATTCTGCATCATATTCTGAATCGGGGGTCAGTTTATGCTGATCCAACACTTCGCGAAGACGCGCCTCGCGCGTGGCGGCGAGTAATTTCTCAGCCTTCGATTGACCAAATTTTAAAGCATTTTCAGATGCCTGTTCGCGGTTCTTCATGCGTTGTTTTTCCTTGCGCGCGCGGCGTAGATTGATGATCTGGCTCATACTCGTCACTCTTTGCAAGGGGACTATCTGGCGGTTTCAGGGGTGATTTGGCAAGAAAAATGGGGTGCCTGCAAGAGGCACCCCATCATTCGTGATCAAAATGCTGCAGTGATTAGCCTTTGGGGCCAATCATATCTTCGGGGCGGACCACGCGGTCAAAGGTTTCCCCGTCGACAAAGCCCAGATTAATGGCCTCTTCGCGCAAGGTCGTGCCATTCTTATGGGCGGTTTTCGCAACCTTGGTGGCATTGTCATAACCGATTGTGGGCGCAAGCGCGGTGACCAACATGAGGCTTTCGCGCATCAGCTTTTCGATCCGCTCGACATTGGCCTGTGTGTCTTTCAGCATACGCTCGGTAAAGCTATCGGCAGCATCTCCCAACAGCTGCATGGATTGCAGCAGGTTATAGGCCATCATCGGGTTATAGACGTTTAATTCAAAATGGCCTTGGCTGCCCGCAAAGGAAATCGCGGCGTCATTGCCCAAGATATGGGCGCAGACCTGTGTCATCGCCTCGGCCTGTGTTGGGTTCACTTTGCCGGGCATGATTGAGCTGCCTGGTTCATTTTCGGGCAGGATCAATTCACCAAGGCCCGACCGCGGGCCAGAGCCCAAAAAGCGCATATCATTGGCGATCTTATAGGCGGCCATTGCCGTTGTTTTAATCGCGCCCGACATAAAGACCATCGCATCATGCGCGGCCAAGGCTTCGAATTTATTGGGTGCGGTGATGAAGGGCAGGCCCGTGATCCGCGCCATATTGGCCGCAACTGTGGTGTCCCAGCCTTTATCCGTGTTCAGGCCAGTGCCAACCGCTGTGCCGCCCTGTGCCAATTCGTAAATGCCTGGCAGGGCCATTTCGATACGGGCAATCCCATTGCGGATTTGCTGCGCATAGCCCGAGAATTCTTGCCCCAAGGTCAGTGGGGTTGCGTCTTGGGTATGGGTGCGCCCAATCTTGATAATGTCCTTGAACTCCTTGGCCTTCGCCTCAAGGGCGGTGGCCAGTTTGTCGAGGCCAGGCAGCAAGACATCGCGCGCTGTCATTGCGGCGGCGATATGCATGGCGGTGGGGAAGGTGTCGTTAGACGATTGCCCCATATTGCAATGATCATTGGGGTGCACGGGTGTTTTCGAGCCAATCACACCGCCCAAGATTTCAATCGCGCGGTTCGAGATCACCTCATTCGCGTTCATATTGGATTGCGTGCCAGAGCCTGTTTGCCACACCACAAGGGGGAAATGATCATCAAGCTTGCCATCAATCACCTCTTGCGCCGCCGTAATCATGGCATCGGCCAAGTCCGCGGGCAGTTTGCCGCTTGCCTTATTCGCCTCGGCACAGGCGCGTTTGATCACCCCAAGGGCGCGCACGATGGCAACGGGCTGTTTCTCCCACCCAATGGGGAAGTTCATCAGGCTGCGCTGTGTCTGCGCGCCCCAATAGCGGTCGGCAGGAACCTCCAACGGGCCAAAACTATCGGATTCGGTGCGGGTTTGGGTCATCAAAGATCCTCCAGTATGCTGTTGCATACCAAATAGGGCCTGCGCCGCTTAATCGCAACGGGGAATTTAGTGCATCGGCCGCGTAAAGCGATAGACGCGGGCAGGGGGCAGGTTGCGCCAGATCTTATCGCCGCGTGTCCATGACAGGGCCATCTCCTTGCGTAGATCGGCATTCACCGAAGGGTTTGGCCCATAGGTGAATTGCACAAAGCTGCCCTCGGGCGCGAGGCTGTTGAAACTGCCGTTGAGAATATCGCGCTGCACCCCAATGGGCATCGACAGGAGCGGCAGGCCCGAGATCACGGCCTGCACATTGTTTAACCCCAACTTGTCGAGATCACAGGCGCTCATGTTATGGACATTCACCCCTGCAAAACTCTCGCGCAGATGGGTGCAAAAGTTGGGGTTCATTTCAACCGAATGAAGCATATGCGGGGCAATTCCACGGCCCAAAATGGCGTGGGTGATGTTGCCCGTGCCCGGGCCCAATTCGATCACGGGGCCTTTATTGGGATCAAGACCTGCAACCATCTCTTGGCACAGCGCCGCCGATGAGGGGGCCAATGCCACAACCTGATGGGGTTTTGACACAATCTGAGATAGGAATAAGCGCAGATCTTTGTTCATACCGCATCCGATGCAGGGTTATTGTAATTTATTTATGTCGAATATGCGGGATGCCCACAAATTTCAGGTATTTTTTCTGAACCGATCCAGTGATACCACTTCGCCTTGCGCTTTGGCCCCTTTCGGGGCGGGGTCGGGGTCAGTGACGGGGTCATCCTCGGCGGGGGTGTCTGGGTCGGGGGTGTCATCTTTGGCTTCCACCGATTCAAACCGCAGACCAAATTCAACCGAAGGATCAACGAAGGTGACAATCGCGTCAAAGGGCACGCGCAGCGCCTCGGGGTTGTCGCCAAAATTCAGAACGATGGAAAACCCGTCCTCATCCACCTCAAGCGCGTCATACCAATGTTGGATCACAATGGTCATTTCCGCGTCATACCGCTCGCGCAGCCAATCGGCCATTTCCACATCAGGGTGGCCCGTGGCGAAGGTGATGAAGAAATGATGGTTCCCGGGCAGGCCGTTATCCGCGACATCCTCTAGCACAGTCTGGATCAGCTTGCGCATTGCGTGATGCATCAAGCGACCATAGGGGATAGAGGCGTTGGAACTCGAACTCATCTTCATTGCCTTTGCTGCATCTGCAGCCCCAAGCATAGAAGATTCGGAACGGAAAGAAAGCGCGGTTTTGGTCCGCGCCTCAGCTATTTGCGAGGATCAACCACGCGGCCAATCCCGCCTCGCAGCCAAAAAAGGTCAGGCTTTGACGCGACCACGCCTTGTCGCGCAGGATCGAGGTGATCCGACCAAGCGCTGCCCCCGCATAGGCCAATCCCATCACAACCCATGCCAGCGGGTCACTGATCAAGATCGCGCCCAGACCAAGGCCCACAAACAAACAGCCCGAGGCGGCAGAGACTTCGGTATAGGCCATATTGGTGGGGCCTGCGCGCATATCAAGCACATCCATCGTCCAACGCGTGGCCAACCACCCAAGCGCGCCAAGGGCGATGGTGATCGCGCCCGCCGCGAAATTTAGAATATCAACGATGCTCATCTGACCCTTCTAAGCCCTGTCTTTCCCCTTATTCGGCGGGGGCGTGGGATTGGATCACTTTTCCTTGCATTCGCAAGAAAATCTTTTCGGCGTCTTGGTTGGAAATTGGGGGGCAATCGGGGGGAAAGTGCAGGCTTCTGTTGCCAGGTGCCTGCGGACCCCGCCTTACGCGGCTAGGCGCAAGGGCTTAGTTTCGGCGACCCGAACTGCTTACGCAGCCAGAGCCATTGCCGGAGCACGGTTGTCATTTGCAACTGTACGATTTGAACCGATAACGGTGGTATCTCACCGAGACAAAGCTAACCCCTTTAGACGTTCGTCGATCCTATTTCGGCCCCATGATCCGCAAATGACGGGGTATGGTGGAGCCGCCGGGTACCGCCCCCGGGTCCGATCCGCTTATTACGAGCGCGTTTATGTCCATAGCCCCGCGAAGGGGACAGGGGGAATATAGGCGCTGTGGGGGCGGATGGGAAGGGGGGCAGCCTTCTAAAGGTTGGTTCGATTAGCGTCCGTCCCACGCCCCCCCAAAAACGCAAAACGAGCGCCCTTTCGGGCGCTCGTCTCGTTTCCACCTTCTGAACTAAATCAGAAGCCTGCTTTGATCCGCACAAAGGCCTCGGCCTGTGCCTCCCGGCGGTCGTTGCTGATGGGCAGCTGTGCCAGAACGGGTACGGTCACTTCGCCCAAGCCATTGGCCTCGAGCGTTTCTGCGCCAAGGGCGGCAAGGGCCGCGCTATTGGCGGTGCCAAAGCCGCCATCAAGCAGGGGCTGTGCTGACACCTCGGACTGCATCGCGTTGACGAAGTCATAGGCCTTGTCCTCTGATCCTGGTGCATCGGCCATATTCACATAGCCGCACAGCCAGACCGATGTGCCCTCGACCGTGTTGCGTTCAAACCCAACGGGGAAGCCTTCATCGGCCAACGCCACGGGCACCTCGTTCCATGCCCAAGCCACCAGAACCTCGCCCGATGCCATCAACTGGCCTAATTCGGCGGGGTCGGTCCAATAGGTGCGCAGGTTTTCGTGAATCGAACGCAGCCATTCGGTGGCGGCCTCAAACTCGGCATCTGTGGCTTTCGTCCAATCGGTAATCCCTGTCGCCAGATAGGCCAGCGCATAGGCGTCATCGACATTGTCAGGGATCGACAAGCGGCCCGCGAAGGCGGGATCAGTGAAGACTTGCAATGAGGACACGTGTTCGGCGGTCACTTCCTCGGTGTTATAGGTGATCGCGGTCGTGCCGTAATCGGTGGGCAGGAAGAACAGCTCAGACATGCCCGCAAGCACATCTTGGCCCACGAGGCTTGCATCGAGATTGTCAAAGGCCGCGATGCGGTTCTGATCCCATGGTTCGATGATGCCTGACTCTTGCCAACGTGGCACGGAGCCTGCGCAAATATGGGTCACATCGGATTTGAACCCAGAGACCAGACGCTGAAACGCTTCGTCCTCATCCCCGAAGAACACAAAGCTGGGGCTTGCGCCATGTTGGTCGATATAGGGTTGGTGGTAGCCGGGTTCTTCAAAGCCCGAATAATCGAACACGGTCAATTCGCTATCCTGGGCGAGGGCCACACCAGACATCGCCATCAGTGCAACAGTGCTAAAGAGCATTTTCTTGGTCATAAGCAGCAATCCCGATCCTGTGAGTTAAGGGAAAAATCGCAACGGACGCTAGGGCGAAGCCAGCCATCACGCAAGAGGATTCGCGAAATTCGCGCTCTGGGATTGGGCAAGTGCCAAAGAATTAAGCAGTTTGTGACCCGAGATTTTACCCCCCATACCTTGACCCGCCAGATGCTGCACTAGCTTGCACCCAAAAGATCGGGTTGGGCCTTGTGACACCGCCCCAAAACAGGAAATGCCAAGGCCAATTGCGCCAACGGCCAAAGATCAAAAAGAGGGGTCATGACAGACGCGCCTGTCCTATATTGGATCCGCCGTGATTTTCGCCTCAGCGATAATCCCGCGCTTGTGGCCGCCGCCACCATGGGGCCTGTGATCCCCGTTGTGATTTTGGATGACAGCATTGATCAGATGGGCGCGGCCCCCCGTTGGCGCTATGAAATGGGGCTGCGTGCCTTGGCCCGCGCCTATCGCGCCCACGGTCTTGATCTGGTGATCCGCAAAGGGGCGGCTGATGCGGTCTTGGCGGATCTTGTGGCCACGACTGGGGCCAAGGCGGTGCATTGGAACAGGCTCTATGGCCCCTATGCCCGCGCGCGCGACAGTGCTATCAAGACGGCGTTGCGCGATCAAGGCATCGCTGCACAAAGCCATAATGGCCATCTCCTGTTCGAGCCATGGGAAGTGCAAACAGGGCAGGGTGGGTTTTATCGCGTTTATACCCCCTATTGGCGCGCGGTGATGGGGCGTGATGTGGCGCGCCCCTTGCCCGTGCCCGCCTTGCGCGGGGTTGATCACGCGCTTGACAGCCTATCAGCCGAGGATCTGAACCTTGCGCCGCAAATGCGCCGTGGCGCGGGCGTTTTGGCGCGCTATGCGCAAATCGGGGCCGAGGCCGCCCAAACCTGTCTGGCGCAATTCCTCGATCACAAGGTGGGGGCCTACAAAGACAAACGTGATTTTCTTGATCAAGACGCTTGTTCTAACCTGTCCGAGCATCTGTCGCTTGGCGAAATCAGCCCGCGCGAGATTTGGCATATGGGGTGGGAGGCACATCGCCATGGTGCGGCGGGGGCTGAGCATTTTGTGAAGGAATTGGTTTGGCGCGAATTCGCCTATCATCTTCTGTATCACTCGCCCCAGATTGCGACTGAAAATTGGCGACCTGACTGGGACAGTTTCCCATGGGCCACCGACCCGCATGCCCCGCAGGTTATGGCGTGGAAACAGGGGCGGACGGGCATTCAAGTGATCGATGCAGCGATGCGCGAGCTGTATGTGACGGGGCGTATGCACAATCGCGCGCGGATGTTGGTGGGGTCCTATCTGACCAAACATATGATGTGCCATTGGAAAATTGGGCTTGATTGGTTCGCCGATTGCCTGATTGATTGGGATCCCGCCGCCAATGCGATGGGGTGGCAATGGGTTGCGGGCTCTGGCCCTGATGCGGCCCCTTATTTCCGCATCTTCAACCCAGAAACCCAAGGCGAAAAATTTGACAAGCACGGGCGGTATCGGGCGCGCTGGATTGCTGAGCTATCAAACCCTGCACCGCAAACCGCGCTTGATTTCTTTGAAGCCGCGCCGCGGTCGTGGAATTTGCAGCCTAAAATGGGCTATCCCACCCGCCCCATTGTGGATCTGGCCGAGGGGCGCGCGCGGGCGCTTGCTGCATATGGCGCGCGAAATTCTTAACGCATGCAACGATGAGATGAATTCGCTTGAGCCTGCACAGGTTTAAGGCGAAACTGGCTGGCAATGTCAGGGGGAACGATGACAATAAAAACAACCACCAAGGGTGAACCAAACCTACCGCGCTATTTTGAGGTGGTTTTTGCCAAATCGGTGGATATGAAAAACGGCCGTTTGGATATGGTTCTGCCCGATGGTCGCATCTTTCGCGCCGAAGGGGCTGGACAGGGGCCTGTTGCTGCAATTCACATTCACAATGTGGATGTGTTTGCGCGCCTGATCCGCGAAGGGGATCTTGGGTTTTGCGAGGCCTATTTGGATGGGTGGTGGTCAACCCCTGACCTGCAAGCCTTTCTTGATCTGGTTCACGCGGGCAATGACGATATCTATGATGGTTTCTTGGGTCTCAAAATCGCCCGCGCCTACGAGCGATTTCGGTTTTGGCTGCAAAGCAATTCCAAATCTCAAGCGCGCAAGAATATCTCTTATCACTATGATCTGGGCAATGATTTCTACAAATTGTGGCTTGATGACACGATGACCTATTCCTCGGCCCTGTTCCAAACGGGCCAAGAAAGCCTTGAGGCCGCGCAGATCGCCAAATACGCCTCGATGGTGGATCAGATGGGCGCACAGCCTGGGGATCATGTTTTGGAAATCGGCTGTGGATGGGGTGGGTTTGCCGAATATGCCGCGCGCGAACGCGGCCTTAAGGTCACGGGCCTAACCATCTCGCGCGAGCAGCATGATTACGCGGTTGATCGGATTGCCCGCGCGGGCCTGTCTGATCAGGTCGAGATCAAGATGCAAGATTACCGCGATGAAACGGGGCTTTATGATGGGATCGCCTCGATTGAGATGTTCGAGGCGGTTGGCGAGAAATATTGGCCCGTCTATTTCAAAACGCTGCGAGATCGCTTGAAACCTGGCAAACAGGCGACTTTGCAAATCATTACAGTTCAGCATCGCCGTTGGCAGATTTACCGCAATACGGTCGATTTCATTCAGAAATATATCTTTCCCGGTGGTATGCTGCCATCGCCCGTTGTTTTGCGCGAAGAAGTGCAAAAAGCGGGGCTTGAGGTTGCGGGGTCAATTGAATTTGGCGAAAGCTACAGCCAGACCTTGCGGCGTTGGTATCACACCTTCAACGATCGTTGGGATGAGGTGGCCGCCCTTGGGTTTGATGATCGCTTCCGCAGGATGTGGAATTTCTATCTAACCTCTTGTGCCGCAACCTTTCATTTCCGCAATTGTGATGTGACCCAAATCACGGTGCGCAAGCCAAGCTGAGGGATAGTATGACTGATCTCGCGCTTTACGGCACGCTGCGTGATCCTGATATCCTCAAGATTGTCTTAGGGCGGGCAGGGGGCGAGATGCCATCTGCCCGTCTTTCTGGCTATCGTGTGGCGATGGTTGCCGAACAGCATTATCCCATGATCTGGCCCGAGGGTGGGGCGGACTGCGAGATAGACATTTTGCAAGGGTTGGATGCGGGCGATCTCGCACGGCTTGATTTTTATGAGGATGTGTTTGGATACACTCGCACAACCATTTCCTATAAGGCGCGACCGCTGCAGATTTATCTGCCACCTAAAGGTGGGTCTTGGCCTAAAGGTAGGGCCTATGACCCTGCAACTTGGGCTGTGGCACATGGCGCGCTGACACGTTTGGCCGCGCAAGACATCATGTCGTCATGTGGTATTGAAACGGCCAAGGCTGTTGCCGCCCGCCTGCCAATTATTCGCGCGCGGGCGCAGGCCCATCTGCGTGCGGGTGATCATCCGCCTGCAGGCGAGACCCTAAAGCGCTGCATGAATATCACGAATCAAGGTGCTGTATATAATGGATTTTTTAATTTAATCGACATTGCGGCCTCTTATCAGCGATTTGATGGCAGCCTGTCTGAGCCCGCGGGGCGTTTGATCCTTGATCTGGGCGAAGCTGTCACTGTGCTGCCTTATGACCCCAAGCGGGACTTGGTGCTTTTGATTGAACAATTCCGCCTCGCCGCTGTGGTTCAAGGTGACCCAAACCCATGGCTGCTTGAGACTGTGGCAGGCATATGTGACGAGGGCGAAACCTATGAGCAGACTGCGCAGCGCGAAGCCCGCGAGGAAGCAGGGGTTGCGCTGCACGCGCTGCATCTCATCGGGCGGTATTACCCAAGCCAAGGGGCGGTTGCGCAAATCCTGATTTCTTACATCGGCCTTGCTGATTTGGCGCAGGATTATGACAGCACCCATGGCCTGTTGGCCGAAGACGAAGATATTCGCGCCTTTACCTTGCCCTTTGACGAAGCCTTTCGCCTTGTACAGGAGGCGCGCCTGAGCAATGCACCGCTTTTGCTATCTTTGATGGCGCTTGATCGCATGCGTGCCGCGCGGGGCTGGCCCTCACAATAGCGCCAACGCCCCTTGAGTTATCGCCCCATCCCACCTATCCCTTGAGAAAGCAAAGAATTCTGCCAAAAAGGGGAGCGCTATGACCATTTATTCCGATCTTTCTGATGCGATTGGCAATACGCCCCTGATCCGTCTGAACAAAGTCAGCGATGAGACTGGGTGCGAGATTTTGGGCAAAGCGGAATTCATGAATCCCGGTCAGTCGGTCAAGGATCGCGCAGCGCTTTATATCATTCGCGATGCCATTGCGCGCGGTGATCTCAAGCCCGGCGGCACGATTGTTGAGGGCACGGCGGGCAATACGGGCATTGGTCTTGCGCTGGTTGGGGCCTCGCTTGGGTTTCGCACTGTGATCGTGATCCCCGAAACGCAAAGCCAAGAAAAGAAAGACATGCTGCGTTTGGCGGGTGCCGAATTGGTGCAAGTGCCTGCGGCACCCTATAAAAATCCGAACAATTATGTGCGATATTCGGGGCGTTTGGCGGCTGAACTTGCAAAATCCGAACCTAATGGGGCGATTTGGGCCAATCAGTTTGACAATACCGCCAATCGTCAGGCGCATATTGAGACAACGGGCCCAGAGATTTGGGAACAGACCGCGGGCAAGGTGGATGGGTTCATCTGCGCGGTTGGCTCGGGCGGCACATTGGCGGGGGTTGGTGCCGCGCTGCAACCCAAAGGCGTGCGCATTGGTTTGGCTGATCCTGAAGGGGCCGCGCTTTATAGCTTTTACACCAATGGAACCTTTGACGCGCCCGGAACCTCGATCACCGAAGGGATCGGGCAGGGGCGCATCACCGCAAATTTAGAGGGGTTTACGCCTGATTGCGCCTATCGCATCTCGGATCAAGAGGCGCTGCCGATCGTGTTTGATTTGCTCAGCACGGAGGGCTTGTGCCTTGGTGGCTCATCAGGGGTGAATATTGCAGGCGCGGTTCACATGGCGCGCGAGATGGGGCGGGGTCATACCATCGTGACCATTTTGTGCGACTATGGCACCCGCTACCAATCAAAGCTCTACAACCCTGAATTCTTGCGTGAAAAGGGCTTACCCGTGCCCGCATGGCTTGATTGCGGCGCGGCGGATTTGCCCGTGGTATTTGAGTAATGATGACATTCGCACGACCAAGTTTGGCCTTGACGCGGCTTTTGATCGCTTTTGCGGTCTTTTGGCTTAGCCTCACAGCCGAGGTTTTGGCACAAGACCCGCCTGATTACACTGCGTGGTCACAACTGAGTGCGCGCGCGCAGGTGATGATTGACGGGGATCGCGCGTCAACCTCGATGCTCGAGGCGGTGCGCGCCGAGATCGTCACGTGGCGCACGGTGTTTTTGGACGCGCAAGATATCAATGCCAGTCGCATCGCAACATTGCGCGAACAGATCGCGGCCCTTGGCCCTGTCCCCGCAGAGGGGGAGGTCGAGCCTGCGGCGATTGCCGCAGAACGCGCGGATTTGACCCAACGCCTGACCGATGCAGAGGCACCCGCGCGGCGCGCGGAGGCGGCCTATCGCGAGGCGCAAGGCCTCATCGGCGAAATTGATGCGCAAATCGCCGCCCGTCAGGCGGGCGCCTTGTTGCAGCTTGAACCCGCCCCGATTAACCCCGCCAATTGGCCCAGCGCGGTTGCAACACTGCTTGGCTTTGCTTTTGCCGTAGGGCAGGAGGTCGTAACCTACTCACTTGCGCCTGCGCAGATATCCGCCCTTTGGGCGAACCTGCCGCTTGTGGCAATCTTTGTGATTGTGGGGCTTGTTCTCTTGACCCGTGGCAGGGGGTTTGTAGGGCGGTGGATGCAAACGCATCACAGCCCAAGCCCGACCCCCACAGCGCGGCTTGCCCTGTTTGGTCTGTCACTTTTGCATCACGCCATGCCCGTCATTGGGGTTTGGGCCTTGGCCTATGCGGTGCACATCTCGGGCATGGTCGGGTTTCGCGCGGCGGTGTTGGTTCAAATGGCCGCCCCGATGGCGCTCAGCTTTATGGCGGCGATATGGCTTGGGCGGCAGGTTTTCCCCTTTGATGAGGACAACCGCCCCCTTCTGCGCCTAGACGAGGCGACACGCGTAACAGGCCGCCGCTTGGCGCGGGTTTTGGGGGCGATTGTGGGGCTGTGGCTTTTGGTGGGGCAGGTGGCACAAACCGAAAATTTCACCTCCGCTGATCGATTGGTGATCAGTTTCCCAATCGTGGTCTTAGCGGGTCTGATGATGTGGCAATTGGGCCGTCTCTTGGCCCTTCACGTCAAAAATTCAGCCCAGTTGGACGGCGCGCGCCCCCTCATGCTGCGCATGACACGCGCGCTATCTTTGGCGGCCATGGCGCTTGGTCTTTTGGGGCCGATTTTAGCGGGGGTCGGGTATTTCACCGCTGGATCGTCCTTCCTGTTGCCGATGTTGTTCAGCCTGTCTTTGCTTGCGGTTCTAGGTATCTTGCAGCGGGTGGTGACCGATGCCTACGGGGCCTTGACCCGCCGCAGCGAGGGGTTGGACGAGGCCCTGACCCCGACCTTGATTGGGTTTATCCTGGTCTTGGCGTCCTTACCCGCCTTTGCCCTGATCTGGGGGGTGCGGCCCGCGCAATTATCTGACATTTGGGCGCAGATTGTCTCGGGGTTTACCATTGGCGGCGTGACGATTTCTCCCCGCAATTTCCTGATTTTCGCGATTGTCTTCGCGATTGGCTATACGGCAACCCGCGCGCTTCAAAGCACGCTGCGCTATAACCTTCTGCCAAAAACCCAAATCGACCAAGGCGGTCAAAGCGCGATTTTGGCGGGAACGGGCTATGTCGGCATTTTCTTGGCCGCACTTTTTGCCATCACCTCGGCTGGAATTGATCTATCCTCCCTTGCGATTGTGGCTGGTGCGCTGTCGGTCGGTATCGGTTTTGGCCTGCAAACAATCGTGTCCAATTTCGTCTCAGGGATCATTTTGTTGATTGAGCGCCCGTTCAAAGAGGGCGATTGGATCGAGGTCAATGGCCAGATGGGCTATGTGCGTGAAATCTCTGTGCGCTCGACCCGAATTGAAACCTTTGATCGTTCTGATTTGATTGTGCCGAATGCCGATTTGATTGCGGGGGTGGTCACCAATATGACCCACTCCTCCAACACAGGCCGCCTGATTTTGCCTGTTGGGGTGGCCTATGACAGCGATCCGCAGCTTGTGATGAAAATCATGACCGAGGTGGCCGAGGCGCATCCGATGGTGATCTTGAAACCAAAACCAACCATCTTGATGGTGAATTTTGGGGCGGATGCGTTGGAATTTGAAATTCGCGCGATCCTGCGAGATGTCAATTTCCTATTGTCGGTGAAATCAGAGATGAACCTTGAACTGCTGCGCAGGTTCCGCGAGGCAGGTATCGAAATCCCATTCGCACAGCGTGATTTGTGGCTGCGCAACCCCGAGGCGCTTGCCGCCCCTAAATCTTGAGTGCTGGTATGAGTGAGCTTTTATTCCTGGAAGATGCCTATCGCAAAACTGCGCCTGCTACAGTTAAGGGGCTGACGGATGCAGGTGGGATTATCTTGGATCAAACCATCTTCTATGCCCAAGGGGGCGGACAGCCGGGCGATAGCGGGTGGTTGGATTACGAGGGCGGGCGCATCGCCATCGCCACCACGATGAAGGGCGAGGGCGGGGATGTTGTTCTCTTGCCTGCCGAACCCGTGGCCCTGCCAAAATCTGGCGCGGCGGTTGAGCAGCGTCTTGATTGGGCGCGCCGCTTTAACCATATGTGCATGCACACCGCCTTGCATCTTTTGTCTGTTGTTCTGCCCTATGGGGTGAAAGGCGGGGCGATCGGCGCAGAACGTGGGCGGCTTGATTTCGACATTCCCGATAGTTTGCCCGAGCGTATGATCCTGCAAGGTCAACTTAACGCATTGGTTGATCGCAACCTGCCCGTAACACAGCACTGGATCACCGAGGCTGAATTGGACGCAAAGCCTGAGATGGTCAAAACCCTCTCGGTCAAACCTCCGCGCGGCGCGGGCCGTATTCGTCTTGTGCAAATCGGCGAGGGGGCTGCGCAGATTGACCTGCAACCTTGCGGCGGCACCCATGTTGCGCGCACAGGCGAGATCGGCAAATTAGAGATCCTTAAAATCGAAAACAAAGGCCGCCAAAACCGCCGCGTCAGCATCGGGTTTGCCTAAACTCGTGCCACGGCGAAATTCTCTGTGGGGGATGTCAATTCACGGGTTGCACAAGGGGGGTGATATCCTATAGGAGACCTCTCACGGACAGGTGGCCGAGTGGTCGAAGGCGCACGCCTGGAACGCGTGTAGGCGGGAAACCGTCTCCAGGGTTCGAATCCCTGTCTGTCCGCCATAATTTTTCTCATAAATAATTGATAAATATAGGAATTATGCCCTACAGGGGCTAGTTCGTATACCATTTTTTATAAACATCTTGGCACATCATGGCAGTTGTGATTTCTTTCCTGTGCAAGATTAAGACCTGCACAAACGGAAGAATACATAACTAGGGATGCGGAGAAGCCATGAAACATCTTCTGACACCAACACCTGCCCCTAATTACAATATTTAGACGAATTTTTATTGTCAGAGTGGTAACTGGCGCTATGTGCCGTCAAAGTGGGCGGCGTTTATGGACATTGTATGTATAGGAGTAGTTCCATGTTTGTAGCCTGTGGAAGCCATAGACTTCGTTTCGCGACACTCGCATTAGCGGCAACCGCCTCGGCGGCGGCCGCGGGCAAGAGGTGCACCGAGAAAATGACATTTCCCCGCATGATGGCGACTTTCGTGGGGCTACTCGTGAGCCTTACATCTCCTTCGCAAACACTTTCTGCCTCGTTTGACTGCGGGGCCGCGCAAAGTTACGCTGAAAAGATGGTGTGTCAGGTACCAGAACTCTCCGCACTAGACGAGATGATGGCACACAATTATACCGTGATGCGATCCGCCGATCTCGGCGACGGGGCGTCAGAACACCTCGTTCAGACGCAGCGCGACTGGCTCAGCCTCCGCGACCAATGCAATGATGTGGACTGCCTTCTGGACCAGTACCTGCTGCGCATTGAGCAGATCTGCATGTATCCAGTGATTAGCGGCATGTATCCCGACTGCCGCGAACCTTACTGAGCGACGAACACGCCGAAAGTGTTTTGGGCAAATCTGAAGAAACAAAAGAGGTAAACTTACATGCGTTTTTTTCTGATATCGATTTTACTATGGGTAGGCGCGACTGCTGCGAGTGCGGCTCCAGTTTGCAGAAATTGGGACGGCTCTCCTGCAAAAGCTGAAGGTTACATTGTATCCTATGTCTTTGAAATAAATCCCCAAGACCGTGTGAATTCGCGCGGCGTTGCGCTTAACGATGCGCTTGCTCTTATACAGCAGGACCGCGCCAACATGCACCGTTTCAACGCGCCGGGATATTTAGATGAGTGGGACAGTTTTTTTACAGAACTCGACCAGAGGTCAATGATTTCCAACGCTGATTTGCGGACATTTTGTGGTGCAAATGTTCCCGACCTAGAGAGCATGATGATTGATGCACGCTATAATAACGCGTTCATTGTAGATGTATTTCAAGAAAGCGGCCGTCTTGTTTTGTTTGTGAGTGTGATGGCGGGTTGATAGTGTAGATCGATTTCCTCTTTATCCAGAGTGTTTAGATTTTATGCTTGAGACTTACGAAATCGCCTGGTGATCCTGAGCAGCCTCATCTGACTGTGCCAAGTTAATTGTTAGTGCATGATCGGCCTCTGATCTATGGTAATTACGGCTTCTGGTGCTGGTGGGCGATACCCCAATGCACTGTGTGGTCTCTTTGTGTTGTAGTGTTTCCTCCACTCTTCGATGATTATCTGTGCTTCCCGAAGGCTGTAGAAGATTTCTCCGTTGAGCAATTCATTTCTGAACCTACCGTTAAAGCTCTCGCAGTATCCATTCTCCCATGGACTGCCTGGTTCGATGTAGGCGGTCTTAGCTCCAACAGCTGCAATCCAGTCTCTGACAGCCTGAGCAATGAACTCAGGGCCGTTGTCCGAGCGAATGAATGCGGGAGAGCCACGCAGGATGATCAGATCGGTTAGAGCATCTATCACGCTCGTTGAGTTCAGCTTTCGCTCGACCTTGATGGCCAGACACTCCCGGCTAAACTCATCGAGGATGTTCAGTGTTCGAAAAACTTTACCATCATCGGTTCGGCAATGAACGAAGTCATAGCTCCAGACATGATTGCGATACTCAGGACGCAGCCGAACGCATGAGCCATCATTCAGCCAAAGCCGCCCTTTCTTTGGTTGCTTCTGTGGAACTTTTAGCCCCTCTCGCCGCCAGAGCCGCTCAATACGTCCATCGCTGACGGACCAGCCTGCTTCCTTGAGCAATGCTGCAATCCTGCGATAACCATATCTGCCAAACTGTCTGGCTAGCTCAATCATATCGGCAACCAGCCTGTCTTCATCAGCACGCCCCTTGGGGATATGTCTCTGTGTAGAGCGATGTTGCCCCAGCACTCGGCAAGCTCGACGTTCCGAGACTTGAAACTGGCTTCGCACATGATCGATGCAGGCACGACGACGAGCGGGGCTCAGAAGTTTCCCCGTGCTGCTTCCTTTAGGATCAACTTATCGAGCGTTAGATCAGAGATAGCCCTGCGCAGTTGTTCATTCTCCTTCTGGAGCTTCTTCAGTTCTTTCAACTGATCTACACCCATCCCGCCATACTGCTTGCGCCAGCGGTAATAGGTTTGTTCAACAACTCCAATCTGTCTGATCGCGTCCAGACGGGCCATGCCTTGCCCCATCAAAACCTCAACTTGCCGTAACCTCGAGACAATCTCTTCCGGCTTCGGTCGCTTGTTCATAATCCTTAGTCCTCCAATTCCTAAACATAGTGATGGACCAGTTCAGATGGGAAAGCTCACAACCATGCCGCCTGGGTCATTTGGCCCTACGTCTTCAGGAAGCGGAATTCTCGCCCAACTGTCATACCCGCTGGGCGCGAGGGGATTTTCTTTAGTCCCATATACAACTGATACGAGGCTAAAACCCCTCACAGGCGAGGCAAGCGCGGTGGCGATCAGTGCGGTTTTAGAAGGTGTTTCATAGTGGGCGTGTGCAGTTTTCTTGGCGTTGTGTAATGCCTTCATTCGATACAACGGCACTCGATAGTCGCATCGTCTTAATATCCAAAACAGCACTGTGGAGCGCACCGTGAAGATCGTTAGGCAAAGGTAACGATTGATACATCCAGCCTATCGCTTCATCTGACCAGAAAGCTAGAGGTATTGGACCAGGGTTTAGGAAACGGCTAACCGAAACTGTCATGAGGTCTTTGTCTAATACAAATTCGCTTTGAACCAAGATCGCTTCCCGTCGGACATCATCCCAATAGGTGCGACCATCAGTACAGATTAATGTGATGGTCTCCCCCCTCACAGGCGAGGCAAGCGCGGTTGCGATCAGTGCTGCTGTCAGGATGTGTTTCATGGGAGAACAAGTTGTTTTGTAGAAAGAAGAAAATTCACCCAGGCTGAATATTCACTGTAACCATCGATTGAGTTGACGAGGAAGCGGGGTCCGTCCAAAAACTCATCATCACGACATCGATAAAATCCAAAGTCACTTAAAGCAATCTCGTCTGAATTATTGACGCCGTAATCGTCATTTATGAAGGTGAGATCAAAAGACCCATCTGGCCTTCTAATTATCTCAAAATTCACTCCCATATATGGAGTGTTTCGCAAAATAGTATTTATTACATACAAGTGGCCATTGTCGTGACACACTTCAGACTGATGAATGCGGGCAGGCACGGATACTGCTAGATCAGAAACGGTAGGCGCAAGACTACCTACCAATTCGTTGTAGTTTCTATCTAGCTCAAACCCCCCCACTGGTGAAACAGGCGCGGTGGCGATAGACGCTGCAGCTAAGATTTTCTTCAACATGTGTAAATCCAGTCTCGTGTTGTGCAATATTATCTCAGCAAGCTAATACCAAATTGATAAGATCATACTGCCCAAAATGTGCCAAGATGTTTTGATAAAAGGGTCTACAAAAAGGTCTACAAGTTACATATTCTGTTAGACTTATTTTTATATAACAACATCTTAAATCAAAAATACTCGCGGGCTGTCTCTCCGCCACCCCACCCTTTGATGAGCTGCTTACATCGGATAAAACTGATCGGCGGCAAAGACCGTGTGGATGACATGGCCGTCAAACATGTCAAAAAGCCGCTTTGACACTTCTTTGCTTTGCCATCTTGTGGGGGAATTCAGCGCCTCTTCGATGTCATCGCGGGTTTTGAATTTCATGGCCATCACAAGCGGGAAGGGGCTGTCGGGGTCATCGCTTTCCACTTCACGCATCACGCGCAACTCTTGCAGATTGGGAAAGGCCGACCAAAGCGGCACAAGATTTTCGCGCCAATGGCTGTGGAAGTCTGCCTCCATGCCATCCTTGATTTTACCCTTAAAAAAGGCGCATCTTACAAACATCTGTCCCGCTCCATTTTATGCGTTGCAGCAATAGGATTGCCGAAAGCCTGCGCACAAGCAAGGGGAATGGGATGGATGTTCGCCCCTGTGAAACGTGGGGGGCATGCAAGCGACAAACGGGGGCGGGTCATGGATTTTGGGCTAAAGGGGAAACCCTGCATCGTGACAGGCGGGGCATCGGGGATTGGCGAGGCGATTGTGCAGGATCTTGTGGCCGAAGGGGCCAATGTCATCGTGATCGACAAAAACCCCTGCAAGGTGGCGCAGATTGCGACATCCGTCACCCTTGATTTGACCGATGATGCGGCTTGTGCGGCGGCATTGCGCGATATTCGCGCTGAATTTGGGGCGATTTACGGGCTTGTGAATAATGCAGGCCTCAATGATGGCGTGGGTCTAAAGGCGGGGCCTGACGCGTTTCGGGCCTCTCTCAATCTCAACCTCGTGCAATATTACACCTTGATGCATCACCTGCATCATGACCTGCGCGCAAGCTGTGGCGCAGTGGTCAATGTGGCCTCAAAAACCGCTGTTACAGGGCAGGGCGGCACATCGGCCTATGTGGCCGCAAAGGCGGGCGTCTTGGGTTTGACGCGAGAATGGGCGGCGGAGCTGGCCCCGGAGGGCGTCCGCGTGAATGCCGTTTTGCCCGCCGAGGTGATGACGCCCATGTATCAAAACTGGCTGTCGACCTTGCCTGATCCAGATGGCATGCGCGGCAAGATCGAGGCCGTAATCCCCCTGTCGCGCCGCATGACCGAAAGTGCGGAAATCGCAGCAATGGTGGTGTTTTTGCTCTCTGCGCGGTCGGGCCATACCACGGGGCAATGGATGTTCGTGGATGGCGGATATGTGCATCTGGATCGCAAGCTGACGCTGTGATCCAACTACATCACCGCCCCCACTTGCCACGGCACGAATTCGACCCCGCCAAAGCCCAATTCCTCGCTTTTCGTGGTGCCGCCTGAGGCCACGCGTAGTATTTCGCGGTAAATCTCTTGCCCCTTATCAGCAAGGCTGATGCCGCCGCTGATAATGTCACCGCAATTGATATCCATATCGTCCCCCATGCGGGCATAAAGATCATCATTGGTCGAAAGCTTGATGCAAGGCGTGGGCATATAGCCCGACACAGACCCACGGCCCGTGGTGAATGTGATGATATTTGCGCCTGAGGCAATCTGCCCTGTGACCGAGCATGGATCATATCCAGGACTGTCCATATAGACAAAGCCCTGCGTGGTCAGGGTTTCTGCAAATTCGTAAACCCCCACCAAAGGGGCAGTTCCACTTTTGGCCACTGCGCCCAAAGATTTTTCAAGAATTGTGGTCAGCCCGCCGCGTTTGTTGCCTGGGGATGGGTTATTGTCCATCTCGCCGCCATTTCGGGCGGTATAATCTTCCCACCACTGGATGCGCGAAATCAGTTTTTCACCAATTTCGGGGGATATCGCGCGGCGGGTCAAAAGATGCTCTGCCCCATAGATTTCTGGTGTTTCAGACAGGATTGTGGTGCCGCCCTGACGCACGATTAAATCAGACGCATACCCCATGGCAGGGTTAGCGGTGACGCCGGAATAGCCGTCCGAGCCCCCACATTGCATGCCTACCACCAATTTTGAGGCGGGCGCAGGGGCGCGTGTTGCAGAATTGGCCACGGCTGCAATCTCGCGCAGCATGCCGAGACCCCGTTCAATTGTGCGCTTTGTGCCGCCTGTCTGCTGAATGGTCATATAGCGGAAACTCTCGCCATCGCGCAGGCGGGCAGGGCCGATCAAGTCAGGCACCTGCATCACCTCGCAGCCCAGACCGACCAACAGGATCGCCCCGAAATTTGGATTTTTTGAATATCCCGCCAAGGTTCGGAAAAGCATCTGATACCCTTCACCCAAGCCAGACATCCCGCAGCCAGAACTGTGCACAATCGGGACAATCCCATCGACATTTGGGAAATCCTCCAACAGCCCCGATTTTTCAGCAGCCTCCGCGATAAAGCGGGCCACGCTGCCCGCGCAGTTCACGGATGTCAGAATGCCAATATAGTTGCGCGTGCCGACCTGCCCATCAGGCCTATGATAGCCCATAAAGCTGTCGCTTTCTTCCGCCGCAGGCAGGGGTGTGTTCTGCGTGGCAAATTCATAGCCGCGTTTGTGATCGCCAAAAGACAGGTTGTGGCTATGCACATGTGCGCCTGCGGCAATATCTTCCGTCGCAAAACCGATAATTTGACCATAGCGGATCACCGCCGCGCCCTTGGCAATAGGGCGCAATGCAAATTTATGCCCTTTTGGAATGTCGGATTGCGCAAGCGTTTCAAAAGATGATAGAGCCGCGCCTGATCGGATATCAACTAATGCAATTCCGACCGTGTCATCTGCGTTCAGGATCAAAATATCTTGGGTCATTGCTGGCATCATTCATTCACAGTGAGAGTTTACGATCTTGAAATTTCCACGGCAATCATACTAACATGCTAGAATTATCGAGATTGAGCGACACGATGCAAGAGAATTCACCATCAGACCCCACGCAAGGCAGCGAAGTTAGGCTGCGATTTTTGGATGCCTATGAAGGGAATTTGGCACGGCGCACCTACGCCGCCCTGCGTGAGGCAATTTTGACCTTGCGCTACAAACCGGGCGAGGCGCTGCGAAAGCAGGATATTTGCGCAACGCTTGGCGTGTCGCGGTCCCCTGTGGCCGAGGCGATCACGCGCCTCTCTAATGAGGGTCTGGTGGATGTTGTGCCGCAATCTGGCACATTTGTCGCGCGCTTCTCGATGGAGGAAATTCGCGAAGGTGCGTTTCTGCGGGAAAGTATCGAACTGGCCTGCGCCGAGCTTTTGGCCGAGATTATCACAGACGAGCAGATCACCGAATTGCGCCGCAATTTGCGCCTGCAAAAGGTGATGGTTGAGGAAGGCGATTTTGCCGAATTTTATCGGCTAGATGGCGAAATGCACGATCTCATCATCGGCTTTACGGGGTTCAAGCAATTATCGACCATTGCCAAAACGGGGTGGGTTCATGTGGATCGAGCGCGGCAATTGATCTTGCCCATGCCTGGGCGCGTGGCCGAGACATTGCAAGAGCATTGCGATTTGGTCGATGCGATTGCCGCCCGTGACCCGCAAGCGGCGCGAAAAGCGATGCGCGCCCATTTGGGTCAATTGATGAAATCTTTGATCCCGCTTGAAAAGACCCATCCAGAATTGTTCGACCCCAGTTGAAAGTCAGTAAATGTCCTATCCTGCGAATAAACCCCGCTATGCCGCGCGTCTGAATGCATTCAAACCAATGGCCGAGGGGCGGGGTATCGCGGGAATGATTGCCGCCGCCGCCCGTGTTGAAGGGATGGATGCAGCGGATTTGAACTATCCCGATCACTTCGAAGGGCGTCCTGCGCGTGAGATTGGCGATATGTTGCGCGACAATGGGTTGGGGTTAAACGGGCTTGCGATGCGCTATTACTCTGACCCTGCCTTTGCCATCGGGGCCTTTACCAACCCAGATCCCGCAACACGGCGCAAGGCGATTGATTTGACCAAACAGGGTCTAGATGCTTTGGCGGAAATGGGTGGGGGCGTGATGACCCTTTGGATGGGGCAAGACGGGTTTGATTACGCCCTTCAGGCTGATTATGCGCGTCTTTGGGGCGATACGCTTGATGCTTTGGCTGAGGTCAGCGCTCATAACCGCGATCTGCAACTTGCTATCGAATATAAACCCAATGAGCCGCGCGCCTTTGCGCTGATGCCCGATATGGCCACAACATTATTGGCCATTCGTGATGTTGGGGCCGAAAATTTGGGCGTCACTGTGGATTTTGCCCATGTGCTTTATGCAAATGAGATGCCCGCCCATGTGGCCTATCTGGCGCAGCGCCATGCCAAGATTTTGGGGGTTCACCTGAATGATGGCTATGGCAAGCGCGATGATGGCTTGATGGCGGGCACGGTGCATCCTGTGGCGACAGTCGAGTTATTCGTGCAATTGCACCGCATGGGCTATGATGGTGTCATTTATTTCGACACATTTCCCGACCATTCGGGCCTGAACCCGATTGAAGAGGGGCGCACAAATATCCTGATTATCGAGCGGTTGCGCGCCATTGCCGCAGAACTCGCCGAAAGTTCAGAGCTGTCTGATCTGTTGCAAAAGCAAAACGCGGCACTCACCCAGCGACTGATCGCCGAGCGGCTTTATGGCGGGGTGATCCCTGATGGGCGCTGATATCCTTGTGATGGGGGCGCTGCATCTTGATGTGATTGTCAACGCCCCCGCTTTGCCCGCCCCAGACGAGACGATGATGGGCCAAGATGTGGCCTATCGTTTTGGTGGCAAAGGCGGCAATCAGGCGGTTTCTGCCGCCCGCATGGGGGGCAAGGTTGCCATGATTGGCGTGGTTGGCACGGATGAGTTTGCGTTGCCTTTGCGCGCTGAACTGGCGCGCGCAGATGTCGATATGTCCATGCTTGCGACCTGTGATGGGGCCTCAGGCATGAGCGTGGCCATCGTGCAAAATGATGGCAGCTATGGCGCCGTGGTCGTTTCGGGCGTGAACCGCCGAATCAACGCGCAGCAGGCAAAACTTGACCCACCCCCCAAAGTGGTTGTGCTGCAAAATGAAATCCCTGTTACGGAAAATCACGCGCTCTTGGCGCGTTTACCGCAGGATGTCACCGTTATCTGGAATGCGGCCCCCGCTTTGGCGCGTGACGCGGTGATGATTGAGCGGGCTGATATTTTGGTGGTTAATCGCCTAGAGGCCGCAATGCAGGCAGGGCTGCCGCATGATCTGCCCGATCCTGGGGCGGCCTTAGCGCAGCTTGCGCGCGAAGGGCGTGCGGTGATCATTACACTCGGCCCGGATGGCTATATCGCGCAAGCGCGGGACGGCACTCGCTTTGGGGCCAAGGCGCATCGCGTGCCCGTCATCTCCACCCATGGGGCAGGGGATGCCTTCGTGGGGGCGCTTGTCGCTGAGATTGCGCGCGGTGCTGATTTAGCGGCGGCGGCGGCCTTTGCCCAAGGGGCGGCCGCCCTTCATGTCTCAACCCCGCTTGAGGGGCGCGCCAATATTACCCCTGGGCAATTGCGCCATGCCTTTGGCCTATAGCGCCAAGCGATAGGCCTCGGCCGCCGTGCCGCCAAAGACCCGCGCCCGTTCTTCGGCGGTTAGGGTATGGGTCAGCTGCTCCGCCGCATGGCGCCATGCATCATATTCCGTCCGCAGACGGCAGACGGGCCAATCTGAACCCCACATGATGCGCTCAGCGCCGAAACAGGCAAAGACATGATCCGCATAGGGGCGGAGGTCTTCGACTGTCCAACCTTCATTTGCCTCGGTCACAAGGGCCGAAAATTTCAAATAGGCCTTGGTGTCACGCGCCAAAGCGGCCATGCCATCGGCCCAAATCTGAAACGTCTCGGCGCTGTGCGCGTGGATTTGCGGCTTCATGCAGTGATCAATCACGCAGCGCATCTCGCTGTGGCGGGTCAAGATGGCGTGGAAATTCGCCAAATGTCGCGGAAATCCAAGCGCGTCAAAGCACAGATCATGCTTGGCGATGGCCTTATAGGCCCATGCGATATCTGCGCGCAGCATCCAGTTATCGTCTTCAATATCTTGGATCATGGGGCGCACGCCCACGAATTTAGGATGCTTTGCAAATCGCGTTAAGACCGCCTCATCGTCTGGATTTTCGAAATTAATCCACCCCACAACGCCTGCAACAAAGGGCGTGGCATCGGCAAGGCCTAACATATAGGCGCTTTCCTCCACTGTTGGGGCGGCCTGCACCAAAACGGTTTTATCAATACCATGACGCGCCAGATGCGGGCGTAAATCATCCGGGCCATAGAGGCGATAGAGCGTGGCGTTAGAGGGATCCATCCATCCATAATCCCCACGGGCAGGGTTCCAGAAATGTTGGTGGGCATCAATTTGCATCGTTTGTCTCCCCGTTGCGAATTTAGGCGGTTGGTGCGTCTTGGCGCATCAATCCTGCGGATTTGAGATCAGACCAAAGGGCGGGCGGGATTTGCGCCTGTGCCGCGCGCAGATTGCTGGCCATTTCTGCAGGGCTTTGCCCACCTGGGATCACCGAGATCACCGATGGATGCATCAGTGGAAACCGAAAGGCGGCATCGACAAGGCGCACATCATGCGCGGCACAAACCGCCTCTATGGCCGCGACCTTGTCCAAGATGTGTCGCGGGGCAGGGTCATAGTTGAAATACGCCCCCTCGCGCGCACCTGTCGCCAAAATGCCCGAATTATACGGGCCGCCAATGACAATCCCAATTCCACGCGCGGCGCAGAGGGGAAGGAAGGTTTCAAGCGCCTCTTGCTCAAGCAGCGTGTAGCGGCCCGCAAGAAGGAAGATATCGAAATCGCCACGCTCGGCCAGCCATTGTGACGCTTGCCATTCATTCAGGCCCGCACCAAATGCCGTGATCACCCCTTGATCACGCAATGCGGTCAGCGCGGCCAAGCCCCCCCCCATGAATGCGGCGCGCTTTTCCTCAAGCACGGCATCGGTCTTGTGGGTGAAGAGGTCAAGATCATGCACATAAAGCACATCAATGCGGTCTATTCCCAAGCGCTCAAGCGAGGCCTCAACAGAGCGCATCACACCATCATAGCTATAATCGAACACCTCGCGCCGCGCGGGCACATCAAACCATTTCCCAAACCCATCTCGCTCCTCTGGGGCTGTGACCTGCATCAGCCGCCCAACCTTGGTCGAGATCACATAGTCTTCGCGCGGCTTACCCCGCAGAAAATGGTTGATCCGCGTCTCAGAGAGGCCAAGCCCGTAAAGCGGTGCAGTATCGAAATACCGCAATCCTGCATCCCACGCATCTTGCAGGGTGTTTTGCGCATCCTCCTCAGAAATCGCGCGATAGAGATTGCCCAAAGGGGCCGCGCCAAACCCAAGCTCGCTCAGCCTCAGCCCGCCATTTCTCAGGCGATCCCAATTGCGAAATTTGATCATTCTGCGCCCTCCAAGGTTTAACTGACATGCTAGTATGTTTTGCCTTGGATGCAAGATAGTTTCACGTTAGGCTATGTCTCGCGCAGTTCGCGCATGGGAGAGTATCGTGCAGAAATTCAAAGCTATTTTTGGGGATAAGAAACCTGTCATCGCCATGGTTCATTTCGGCGCCCTGCCAGGTGCGCCGCTCTATGATGCAGAGGCAGGTATTGAGGGGTTGATT
The DNA here is from genome assembly GCF_037830315.1 of Roseobacter sp. HKCCD7870. NCBI lineage: Bacteria > Pseudomonadati > Pseudomonadota > Alphaproteobacteria > Rhodobacterales > Roseobacteraceae > Roseobacter > Roseobacter sp. HKCCD7870. The sequence continues at coordinate 305,372 of NZ_JBBLYO010000001.1, forward strand.
GCAGGCTGCAGGAAAGATTTGCACGCCTTACAGGCCGCAGGCGTTGATGCGGTGATGTTTGGAAATGAGAATGATCGCCCCTATGAATTGAATGTAGATACTGCCTCGACTGCGACCATGGCCTATGTCATCGGTCGGCTGCGCGATGAGATCACTGTGCCTTTTGGCGTGAATGTTTTGTGGGATCCAAAAGCAAGCCTTGCTTTGGCGGCGGCAACGGGCGCGCGTTTTGTGCGTGAGATTTTCACGGGCACCTATGCCTCGGATATGGGGGTTTGGGCGCCTGATGCAGGTGCGGCCTATCGCTATGGCGCGCGTGTCGGCGCGGGCGATGTTGCAAAGTTTTTCAACATTAGTGCCGAATTCGCCTATAGCCTTGATCAGCGCTCGGTCGCGGATCGTGCGCGCAGCGCCGTGTTCTCGTCCATCCCTGATGCGGTTCTAGTCTCTGGCACCATCACGGGCGAGGCCGCGAAAATGGAGGATCTCGAAAGCGTCAAAACGGCTTTGCCCGATGCGCCCGTTTTGGCGAATACAGGCGTTAAGCATGAAACTGTGGCCGATGTTATGCGGGTCGCGGATGGTTGTATTATTGGATCGGCGCTCAAGGTGGATGGGCATACATGGAACGCGGTTGATCCTGATAGGGCCAAGGATTTCATGGATCGGGTGCGAGCAATCAGATGAGCGAGCAATTAAAAAAAGATCTTATTGATCTGATGCAGATCGTGGGCCTGTCAGGCCATGAGGATCGGGTGCGCCGCGCGATTGCGGCGCGTCTGTCGCAAATGGGTATTGCGCATGAAACCGACAGGCTCGGCAATCTCATCGCGCGGTTTTCAGGCGATCCTGATGCGCCGTCCGTGATGGTTTTTGCGCATATGGATCAGCTTGGGTTCTTTGTGCGTAAAATCGAACAAGATGGCAGCATCAGGGTTGAACGCATGGGCGGCGTGCCCGAGCGTGCGCAAGCCTCGCAGGCGGTGCGGCTCTGTATCGGGGAGGGGCGTGATATTGATGCTGTGATTGCTAATAAATCGCATCACGCAACCACCCCTGACGAGAAATATCAGGTTTTGACCACGCCGCAGATTCGCATTGATGCAGGCTTTACAGCCAAGGCTGAGGCAGAGGCCGCAGGGGTGCAAATAGGCACGCCCGTGGTCTATCGGCCCAATGTGATCGAATTGGCAAATGGCCGCATTGCGGGCACAGCCGTTGATGATCGCGCGGGCTGTGCCGTTCTTCTGGATTTGGCCGCGCGCCTTCAAGCGCGCAAATCAGGGCCGCCTGTTGCCATTGTCTTTTCGATTCAAGAAGAATTCAATTTGCGGGGTGCAATGTCTGCTGCACAAATTTTGCAGCCCGATATTGCCATACAATTGGATCTGATGCTGGCCTGTGACACGCCTGACATGGCGGATCGGGGCGAGATGGTTTTGGGCGGTGGCCCGGGAATGTCGCTCTATTCCTTTCACGGTCGGGGCACCCTCAATGGTGTGATCCCGCACCCTAAGATGGTTGCCCTATTTGAAGGCGCTGCCAAAACGGCCAATCTGCCCCTGCAGCGCAGCGCGCAGGTCGGGGTTTTGACCGACCTATCCTATATTCAGCAGATGGGGCAGGGTGTTGCCGCAATCGATTTGGGTTTTCCATGCCGTTACACCCATTCCAGTCTCGAGGTTTGCGCGCTCAGGGATTTGACTGATCTTGCGCAGCTTCTTGAAACAGGGCTTGCGCAAATTGGCCCAGATTTCAATCTCAACCGCGATTAACGGGGGGCTTGGGCGATGGCCGTGTTTCTTGGTGTAGACATTGGCACCTATGAGACAAAAGGTGTTTTGACCAATGAGGTCGGCCAGATTTTGGCGCAGGCCGCTGTCAGACATGAGATGATCGTGCCACGCGCGGGTTGGGCCGAGCATCGCGCAGAAGAAGATTGGTGGGGTGATTTCGTTGCGGTCACCAAGGCGCTGCTTGCCCAGTCTGGGGTTGATCCGCAGGAGATTGCCAGCATCGCCACCTCAGCCATTGGCCCCTGTATGCTGCCCGTGGATGCCGCAGGGACGCCCTTGATGAATGGCGTGCTTTATGGGGTGGATACCCGCGCCACCGCGCAAATTGACCGCCTTAACGCTGAGATTGGCGAAGATCAGATCTTGGCACGCTGCGGCAACGCGCTGACCTCGCAATCTGTGGGGCCAAAAATCCTATGGCTCAAAGAGACGCAGCCCGATCTTTACGCGGCCACAGCAAAAATTCTGACCTCGACCTCGTTTCTCGTGCATCGCCTGACGGGGGAACATGTCATTGACCATTACACAGCCGCAAATTTCAGCCCGCTTTACGATGTAACCACGCAGGACTGGACACAATCCTTAAGCGATCAGATCATCGAAACGGGGCGTTTGCCGCGCCTTTTATGGTCAAGCGAGATTGCAGGGCGGGTGACCGAACAGGCCGCAGCGCAGACGGGATTGGCCGTTGGCACCCCTGTCACGGCAGGCACAATTGATGCCGCTGCCGAGGCGTTGAGTGTCGGGGTGCAAGAGTCGGGTGATATGATGATGATGTACGGCTCGACCATCTTTATCATACAGCGCACCGTAGAACGGGTGAGTGACGCACGGCTGTGGTATGCGCCATGGCTTTGGCCCGACAGCCACGCCTCAATGGCGGGCCTTGCCACATCGGGCACGCTCACCCATTGGTTTCGCGACAGGTTCGCCTCAGACCTGCCAAAGGACACCGCCTTTGGCACATTGGCACAGGAGGCGGCAGCCTCCCCCGTGGGGGCCAATGGCGTTTTGGTTTTGCCCTATTTTTCGGGCGAAAGGACGCCGATCCATGACCCGCTGGCCAAAGGGGCGATTTTTGGCCTGAACCTGACCCATAGCCGTGGCGACATCTATCGCGCCTTCATTGAGGGGATCGCGATGGGAACCGCCCATGTCATCGAAACCTATCACGAGATTGGCCATGCACCCGAACGCTGTTTGGCGGTTGGGGGCGGCACGAAAAACCCGCTGTGGTTACAGGCAACCTCGGATTTTGGGAATATCCCGCAGATCGTCTGTGAAAAGACCATCGGCGCGTCATTTGGGGATGCATTCCTTGCCGCCTGCGCCATTGGGGCTGCGCGGCCCGAGGATATCAGCAAATGGAACCCTGCCGCCCACGAAGTGGCGCCCAACCATAGTGCGGCGCATGCCCGTCACTATAAGCTGTTCCGCCAATTATACGAGGACAGCCGTGGCGTGGCGCATAGCCTATCTGGGGGGCAGTGATGCGCTTCGAGCGGATGTTGCCCCATCAAATTCGGCATGCGATTGCCGAAAACACGCCTGTCGCCTTGGCGCTTGGGGTTATGGAATATCACGGCGAACATATGGCTGTTGGGATGGATCTCTTGGCGGTCACAGAGATCCTCACGCGTCTTGAGGCGGAGATGGATTTGGTGATCCTACCGCCCTTTGCCTATGGCGCGGCCAGTTATGCGGTTGCGGGGCCAGAGGGCACGGGCAGCATGGATATTGATGCATCCAGAATTTCGGCACTGGCCGAGGACATGTTTTTTGCGCTTTTGCGCATCGGGTTTCGCAATATTCACGGCATTATCCATCACCAATCGGAAAACTTCACCGCAGGTATGCCAACCGATCTGGCGTTCAAATTCGCGGCGCGGCGCGCCTTGTTTCGGTATCTGCAAGAGACGCGCGGCGAAGGGTGGTGGGGCGATAACGCCATGGCCGATTACTATGCCGAGCATGCCACGGGCAGTGATCCCTTCAACTGGATCAAAATTCACCCGCTTATGGGGCCCGAGGTGACGGCGCATTATCCCTTTGATCATGCAGGGGCAGGGGAAACTGCCCTGATGATGGCGCTTGCCCCCGATGTGGTCGAGGCTGCACGCATGGCGCAGAACACAGCATGGTATACGTCCAGCGCGAGTGAGGCGACACCAGAGCTTGGCGCGAAAGGGGTGTCCTTGATCATGGCTGAGATACGCAAGCGCCTGAGCTAACACCCCGCGCGCGCTAAAGCGGCGCTAAATCCACCACACCTTTTTTCAGGATAAAGCAGCCGTAAGGCCCGCTATCGGCGGTGCGAATGATGCAAAAGGCCCGCTTTGCGGCCTCGTAGAAGGCAAATCGTTCCAAGGCCTCGACCAAGACAGGCGCACCGTTTGAGGCATCGAGAACCTTCTGCATCTTGTCGAAAATAGGCACTACGCCTTCGGGGTCACCCACAACTTGCATCCGCCTAACGGGGGCAGGGACAAAGCTATCGAGCGGCATGAGGGACAGAATGGCGCGCGTTGCGGTCGGAATATCGCACCCCGCCATATCCAAAAGGCGGCCATAGGTCGTCTCTTTTGCGATGGTCACGGCGGGGTGGTTGATGTCGCAGATCACCAGATCATCCCCATGCCCCATTTGCATCAGCGCATAGACGATTTCAGCAGAAAGGCGCTGATCAATGCCCTTCAGCATTATTTGACCGCCCCTGCTGCCATGCCCTTGATGATGTATCGCTCAAGGATGATGCCGATGATGATCAAGGGCACAATCGCCGCAAAGGACAGCGCCGCCATAGACCACCATGAAATGCCCTGTGAGCCCGTTTGTGAGGCCACCATCACAGGCAAGGTCTTTGCCGCAGATGAGGTCAGAAGTGCTGCAAAGAAATACTCGTTCCATGTCAGCACAAGCGACAAGATGAACGCGGCCACCATACCGGGCAGGGCGATTGGCATCACAATGGTGCTAAAGGCCCCCCAGATCGACAACCCATCAACCAAAGCTGCCTCTTCCAACTCGGTCGGGATTGAGCTGAACTGATCCCGCATGATCCAAATAACAATGGGCAAAACTGTCAGCGTATAAAGCAAGATCAACCCAATCCGCGTGTCGAGAAGATCAAGCGACTTATACAAAACCAAAAAGGGCAGGGCCAAAACCACAGGCGGCAGGATCAACTGGCTGAGGAAGAAGAACGAGATGTCCGAATTGCGCATGAAGCCAAATTTGTAGCTGAACCGCGACAGGCCATAGGCGGCGCAACTGCCCAAAACGACCGCAAAAAACGAAGCGGTGACAGAGACGACTGTCGAATTCCAAAAGCGCTTGAGAAATTCTTCGCGCACGGTGGATTCGTTTCCGATCGTATCAGGTGACAGGCCAAGCGAGCGCCACCCCAACCAATTGGGCGTGAAATCTGCCCAAGGGATTATATTGCCCTGCATCACATCAGGCGCGGTCTTAAAGGCTGTTGTGGCTGTCCAAAAAATTGGAAACAGGCACACAATGGCCCAAAGGATCAACACGCCATAGATCAGGCCGCGCGAGAGATACCAAACGGGGCGAAATTTGCGGTCAGTGTCGCTGTCTTTGAAAATCTGCGCCGACATTTTAATACCTCGGTTTCATCCAGCGATCTGCCAGTTTCATCAGGATTGTCATCGCAATCACGATCACAACCAAATAAACAATCGCCAAAAGCGTGCCATATCCCACATTGGATCGGTCACGATATTCTCGGAAAATAAAGCTGGTTACACTATCGGTCGCGCCGCCTGGCCCGCCCGAGGTGATGTTGATGATGATATCCGCCAATTTGAGCTTAAAGATAATGCGGATCAAAATCGCAGTGATGGAAACGGGCAACATTAAGGGGAAGGTCACCTCCCAAAATTGCCGCCATTTCGAGGCGCCATCGACCTCGGCCGCTTCGAACAATTCGCGCGGGATTGCCTGAAGCCCTGCAAGGATCATGATCATCATGAAAGGGATGAACGTCCACGCGTCCATCATCATGATCATCGCGCGCGCAACGCCCGCAGAGCCGAAGAAGGACGGGCTTGCCCATCCCAACCATTGACCAAAATCACTGATATAGGAAGCCAGCCAAAACAGCGGGGCAGGCAGGTCGGCTGAAGGCTCGGCGGCGATATAGCGCATAAAGCGCGAAATCGGGCCAAAGCGGATTTCCAACATGGATTTGCCGATCATCCAGCTGACTGCAACGGGGGACAGCATCAATGGCAGAAGGAAGGCCACACGAAAGAATTTGCGCCCTCGAATTTGCCCGTTCAGCAATAGCGCAAGGCCAAAGGCAATCGCATATTCCACTGCAATAGCGGCCGTATACCAAACCATGTTGCGCATCGCGTTCCAGTAAAACGGGTCGCTCGCCATCTGCCGCAGATTGTCGATGCCGTTAAATTGCCGCCCATCGGGCGAGGACAGGTTCCAATCTGAAAAGGCAATGATCAATCCAAAGAGCAGCGGGAACACCACCATGGAGATCACGAATAATGCCGCGGGCAGAACAAATAATGTGCGCTTTCCATGTTCGCCGCGGATCAAAACCTGCGACACGCAAAGGCAAGTTGACCATAAGAGATACGCATAAAGCGAGGGCCTCCAATTTTCAAACCCGATAGACAGCGTGCCAATCCCATCAAGGGTCTGTAAGACCATGATCAAGGCCATCAGCGCGGCTGATCCCCAGACAAGGGCTTTCCCCAAACGGCGGCGTTGATCCGAAATATGATCCGCCGTCACCACGTGAAGCCTGTCGCCGTCTTCCATGCCTATCGCCCGATTTATTGCGTAAATGGATTAACAAATCTGTGGCCGACCCTGAATGATCGGCCACAGCGTGTTTTTTGCGCTTAGAGCCCGAGAGAGGCGCGATAGAGGCTGACTTGGGTGTCACGACCGATTTGATCGGTGATGCCTTCCCATGCGGCTGCAATCGCATCGGCGGTCTCTTGTGCCGATCCGTATTGACCCGCAAAGCCTTTGGCCAATTCGTCTTCCGCCACCGAGTAATATTGGAAGATGCCAGGGATACGAGGCTCAATCGCCGCGTTGGGGTGGTTGTAGCTATCCGCGTTCGAGCCCAGATAATCCTCGACATAATCGCGGTCATAGCCCGCCGCTTCCCATTCGTCATACTGGAAGTGCGAGTTACGATAGGGCTGGAAGCCCGATGGATAGGCCGACATCCACAGCGAGATATCTTTGCCGCCCAGATGTGCTGCCGCTGACCAAGCCGCTTTGCGCTTGAGGTCATCGCCCTGCACGTTCTTGGTGACATAGATGCCCCAGCCCAGATAGGCCATGTTGGGCGCTTCGTTATAGCTGTCTTCCCACTGGCCTGTTTGCGAGTTGTAGACCCGATCCGAACCTGGATTGATGCCGAAGCCCACGACATCCCCCACAACGGAGGTGTCTGATGTGCGCGCGTTCGAGCCAATATCACCCCACCACATCAGCATCGACCCTGTGCCAGCCAAGAATTGCTGGAAGCCCGTTGTGCCAGGGTCAGCATTGATCTGATCCGCAGGGTAGGCGCCTGGGGTGTCGATCAAATCCATCACATCTTGGATGGCCTGAACCCATGCTGGGTTGTTCACCCGTGGGGCCATAGTGTCTGGATCAAACAGCCACGCGGGATCATTTGGGTGCTTGGCATATGCAGCCGCGCGGTTGGCGATAAAGTAGAAGCCAAAACCACCCCAACCTTTGAGCGGATCAAGATAGCCATGTGCAGGCAGACCGGTCAGGGGGTCGGTCTTGCCAACCAAATCTTTGGTCACTTGGTTCACCTGTTGCCATGTGCGCGGCACTTCGGCCCCACCGATTGCGCCATCGCCGAAGTAATCCTTGCGATAGCAGAATGTATGGCAGTCGCCATCAATGGTGATGCGATAGGATTTGCCATCCCATGTCCCCACGGGTGGCTGCAAATACCCAACCAAATCATCGGCTTCGATCTGGTCTTTCACCCACTCTGGCATTTCATCCAACAGGCCTTTGCCTGCGGTGTCACCTTCAAATGGGGCGCCCATTTCGATGATGTCGAAATCAACTGTGCCGGTTGCAATCGCTTGCTGCAGACGGGGGTTATAATCGGCCTGTGCAAGGTCGATCCAGTTGATCTTCGCGCCAGTATAGGCCTCCCATGGTTTGAGGAAACCACGGAACAAGAAGTTATGCAGGTTTTGGTTGTTGAGGCCCAAGAAGGTAAGTTCAACACCTTCAAACTCGCCTTCAGCAACACGTTCACGGGTTGGCCCGAGGCATAATTCGCCAACGCGCTGCCAGTCTGCATCGGTGGGTGAACCCATGCCGACACCTGGAATTTGTAACAATTGCGCCCGCAAATCGCCATGTGCTGCGGCTTGGGCAGGTTTAGCACCTGTCAATGCGCCCGCGCCGCTGATTGCGGCCATCGCGCCGACACTGGCGGCACCTTTGAGCATATTACGGCGGCTCATTTGCGCAGCCATAATAGCCTTATACATTTCAACTTTCACGACCTATCCTCCCAGATATTTTTCGCGTCTTTGACAACAGTCGGTGTGCCAGCTTTGCCCGCCTCCCGCGGATAGTGCTGATTTCGCTCAAGCCAGCCCCCCCACCTTTTCAGCCAGATTTGCGTCTGTCAAGATTCTAACATGTTAGTATGTTTAAGTCATGGACAGCACAAAATTTTCCTCTTAACGTCCAAGCCAAAGCGCATGAGAGGAGTGACAGAATGGCAGGCGTAGAAATCCGATCTTTGCTGAAGTCTTACGGCGAAACGGCCGTATTGCATGGGTTGGATGTCGATATTGAGGATGGCGAATTTGTTGTTCTGGTGGGCCCCTCGGGATGTGGGAAATCCACGCTGTTGCGCATGATTGCGGGGCTTGAGGGGATCACGGGGGGCACGATTCACATTGGGGATCGTCTGGTCAACAACCTACCACCTGCCGAGCGGGACATCGCAATGGTGTTCCAGAATTACGCGCTTTACCCTCATAAGACAGTGCGTGCCAATATGGCCTTTTCTCTGCGGATGCGTGGCATGGATAAGGGTGAGATCAACAGCCGCGTTGATCGCGCCGCCGAGATTTTGGGTCTGACCCCCTATCTTGATCGCTATCCCCGCGCCTTGTCAGGCGGGCAGCGCCAACGCGTTGCCATGGGGCGCGCCATTGTGCGTGACCCGCAGGTGTTTTTGTTTGATGAGCCGCTTTCAAACCTTGATGCGAAATTGCGCGTGCAAATGCGCACCGAAATTCGGGAATTGCACCAAAGGCTACAAACAACCACAGTTTATGTGACCCATGACCAAATCGAAGCGATGACGATGGCCGATAAGATTGTGGTCATGCAGGGCGGCTATATCGAACAAATTGGCACCCCGCTGGAGCTATATGACCGCCCGCGCAATGTCTTTGTTGCGGGCTTTATCGGCAGCCCTTCGATGAATTTCTTTGAAGGTCAGGTGGTCAAATCTGGGCGTTCTGTGGCGGCGCAGATCGGTGGTGCGGTGGTTTCCTTGCCAAAAGGGGCGGGCGTTGCCGAAGGCCAAGAGGTCATCATCGGCATCCGTCCCGAGGCCCTACAAATCGCGGATAAGGGGATTTCTGGCACGATTTCAGTGATAGAACCAACAGGTTCAGAGACACATGTGATGTTGCGCCATAGCACGGGGCAGGATTTTACGCTGATCTCGCGCGAGCGGCGCGATTTCAAGGTGGGCCAAACGATCACGATGACGGCTGATCCAGATGGCCTGCATATTTTCGATAAATCCACCAAAGAACGCGTGTGATCATCACTATTCGAGAAAAGGGGAGGGTATCATGCTGAAAGGAATTGATCCAAGGCTTAATGCCGATGTTTTGCATGTTTTGCGCATGATGGGGCATGGCGATGTTCTGATCATTGCGGACACGAATTTTCCATCCGACTCGGTTGCCCGCGCCACGGTTTACGGCAACCTGTTGCGCATGGATAACCTCACCGCGGCCGAGGCGGTCGAGGCGGTTCTTTCGGTCATGCCCCTTGATACTTTTGTTGATGATTTTGCAGGCCGTATGGAAATTGTGGGCGAGCCTGACACAATCCCCGCCGTTCAGGCCGAGGTGCAGCAAAAAATCAACGCCGCCGAAGGGGCGGAGCGGCCCATGATCAGCATTGAGCGATTTGCCTTTTATGATATGGCGCGGCAAAGCTATGCTGTGATTCAAACGGGCGAGCGGCGTTTTTATGGCTGCTTCATGTTGCGCAAAGGCGTGATTGGCCCTGACGCATAGGGGAAATGGATGTCTAAGGCGATTGTGATTTTGGGCGTATTTGTGGCTGATACGGCCTATACCGCGCCGCGTCAGCCCGTGATGGGCGAGACGCTGATTGGATCACGTTTTGTGTTGGGGCCAGGTGGCAAAGGGTCGAACCAATCGGTTGCGGCCGCCAAGGCAGGCGGGGATGTGCATATGATCACGCGGCTTGGCCAAGATGATTTTGCCAAGATGGCGCTTGATCTTTGGGCCGAGTGCGGCGTGACCCCCCATGTCAGCCACCACCCCGAAAGCTATACGGGGGCTGCGTATATCTTTATCGAAGAGGGCAGCGGCAATAACGCGATTATCGTCAGCCCCGGTGCGGCCGCCGAGATTGCGGTTGCCGATCTTGAGGCGCGCGCCAGCGTCATCAACACGGCAAAGGTTTTCATGACCCAACTTGAACAACCTTTGTCCGCTGCAAAGCACGGGTTGAGCATGGCGAAATCCGCAGGGGCGCTGACGATCTTAAACCCCGCACCTGCGCAAGAATTAGGGCGGGATATCTTGGGCCTTTGTGATTATGTGACGCCCAATGAGATTGAGGCGGAGCAGTTGACAGGGGCGAAGGTGACCACGCCTGAAACTGCGCAATTGGCCGCGCAAAAATTGCTTAATCTTGGTGCCAAAGCGGCGGTGATCACCTTGGGTGAGCAAGGCGCCCTTTACCATGACGGTCAGCAAACCCTGCACCAACCCGCCTTTAACTGCGGCGCGGTGGTCGAGACAACGGGCGCGGGGGATGCGTTCAATGGCGGCTTTGCTGTGGCGCTTGCCGAAGGGCAGGGGATCGAGGCCGCGTTGCGCTTTGCTTGCGCGACTGCAAGCCTGTCTGTCACCCGCCAAGGCACGGCCCCCGCAATGCCAACCCGCCCAGAGATTGAGGCGGTCGTGTCCTCGTAAGCCGCGCTTTGTGATTGCCGCGCTTCCCCGCTTTGGGTCATAGTCAAACGCGGAGAGGGGACGGGTTTGATGCGCAAGGCGAAAATCACGCTTAGGGATGTTGCGGCAAAGGCGGGGGTTTCACCCTCTGCCGTGTCGCGCGCCTTTACCGATGGTGCATCTGTTTCGCCTGCGATGCGCGCGCGGGTCGAGGCGGCCGCCGCTGCCCTTGGCTATCGTCCAAACGCCTTGGCCTCATCCCTGACCACTGGACGCAGTAAGCTGATTGGCTTGGTTGCAAATAATTTCCAGAACCCTGTCTTTCTCGAGATTTTCGATCAGTTCACCCGTGGCTTGCAGCAGATGGGGTTGCGGCCACTTTTGGTTAATCTCAGCGATGTGAGCGATATTGAACAAGCCGCTGCAATGCTGCGGCAATATTCGGTCGATGGGGTGGTGGTGGCCTCATCCACCTTGCCCGCTGGCTTGGTCGAGCAATTCTATGAAGAGGGCGTTCCTGTGGTTCACGCCTTTGGTCGCCATGATCCGCAGGCGCGGGTCAATGTGGTGGGCATTGATAACCACGCTGCAGGCCGTTTGGCGGGCGAGACATTAATCGCGCGCGGCTACCGCGAGATCGGGTTTCTAGGCGGGCCAGAAGGGGCCACCTCAACCCAAGATCGTTTGGCGGGTTTCCGCGCGGCCCTTGCAGAGGCAGGGCTGACCTGCCGCGCGCGCTTTGTGCACGCCTATCGGTTTGAAGCGGGGCAGGCGGCTATGTCCGCCGAACTGTCTGCGGGGCCTGCCGAGGTTTATTTTTGTGGCGATGATATTCTATCCATCGGCGCCATGGCCGCGATTGGCGCGGCAGGTCTAGGCTGCCCTGATGATATTGGCATATTGGGGCTGAATGATATGGCAATGGCCGCGTGGCCCAATATTCGCCTCACCACGATTGCGCAGCCGATTGAGGCGATTGTGGGGGCTGCGTTGTCGCTTGTCGTGCACCTAAGTGAATACCCCAGCCCGCAGGCTGAGGCACAGATGTTTCCTTGTCATTTGGTCGAACGCGCAAGTTTGCGTGCGCTTAACCCCTGAACATGGGCGGGCGGGCCTCCTGCCACGCGCCGTGATCCTTGGCAGAGGCCACCGCCGCATAAACAGCCGCCAACGAGCGACATCCATCTTCTGCCGTTGGCAACCCATCACGGGCCTGACCACGAATGGCATCGGCCAGATCGCTATAAATATTGGCCACAGCCAAGGGGAACCCTTCGGGATGTGCAATGGCGACACGGCTGAGCCGCGTGGCCTCGTCATGCAAACCCCCTTCGCCCTTTTCGATGATCTCCGTGCGCCCGCCTGTGCGGGTATAGATCAATTGATTGGGCTGCTCTGACGCCCATCTTATGCCGCCTTTTTCGCCAAAGACTTGAATGTCGAACCCGTGTTGGCGGCCAATCGCAACCGATGATGTCCAGAGCCGCCCGACAGTGCCCTTGGACATACGGAAATTCACCATCGCGTCATCTTCGAGCACGCGCGATGAAATTGTTGAGGCGAAGTCAGCGGACAATGTGGTGACGTGATCGTCACAAATAAACCCTGCCATATGCAGCGCATGGATCCCACAATCAGCAAACTGCCCAGAAACACCCGCCATCGCAGGGTCATAGCGCCACCGCACCCGTGGGTTATCGGCATCTTCCGCATCGCCGTGATGGCCATGACTAAAATTGGTGACGACCAACCGAATACTGCCCAATTCGCCCGCGCGCACCATGGCACGCGCCTGACGGATCATCGGATAGGCGGAATAGCAATAATTCACCGCGCAAATACGGGCATTGGCGCGGGCGATTTTTACGATTTCTTCGCCTTCTTCGACTGTCACCGTCATGGGCTTTTCGCAAAGAACATTAAAGCCCGCTTCAAGAAAGGCTTTGGTGATCTCAAAATGCGTGGAATTTGGCGTGGCCACAGTCACGAGATCAACGCGATCCTCGCGGGCGCTTTCCCCTGCCAACATCTCGCGCCAATCGCCATAGGCGCGATCAGCGACAATTCCCAGACGCTGTGCATAGGCGCGACCCACATCCGCGCGGTGATCCAAAGCGCCTGCCACAAAGTCAAAATGCCCATCCGCCTGTGCGCCTAAGCGATGCGCAGGGCCGATCTGGCTGCCTTCGCCACCACCGATAAGACCCCATTTTAGTTTTGTCATGATTTGATCTCTTTTCGCTTAAATACCAATGGATTGCAGATAGGCGCGGTTGGCGCGTGCGTCATCAATAGGACGCACATCTAGGGTTGGATCGCAATCTTGCTCGACTGTGCACCAGCCTGCAAAATTTGCATCCAAAAGAACCTTGCGCACCGCCTCAAAATCTACATCGCCTTGGCCGAGGTTGCAGAAAATCCCCTGTCCGCAGGCCTCATAAAACCCTGTGCGATTGGCAATCACATCTGCCTTAACCTTGGGGTCTATATCTTTGAAATGCATGTAGGAAATGCGGCTGACATATTTTTGCATGAAGGCCACAGGATCAAACCCCGCATAGGAGTGATGGCCCGTGTCAAAGCAGATTTTCAAAAGGCCCTCATCAACCTCATCAAGCAGTCGGATCAATTCAGGTTCAAAATCCATAAATCCTGCCGCATGGGCGTGGATGCCAACCGTGAGGCCATAGTCTTCGGCGCCAATTCGCGCGCTTTCTACGATGCGGTCGCGAAAGCCAGTCCATTCGGCCTTATCCATCTGCACCGCCTCATCAGCGCGGCCCGCAGTAGGGGCGCGGCGCGGTGAGATACTGTCGATAATCACCAGATGCTCGGCCCCATGTGCCTTGAGGGCGCGGGCGGTGCGATGCGTGGCATCGAGCACATCCTCCCATGCGTCAGGGTCGTGATAGGGGCGGAAAATCACGCCGCCAATCAAGGTGAGGCCAAATTCATCAAGCGCCTCGCCCAAAATTGCTGGATCTTCGGGCATAAAGCCAACAGGCCCCAGTTCAATCCCGCGATAGCCCGCCTCAGCGCAATCCTGCAGGACTTTGCGCCATGTTGGATTGCGGGGATCATTTGCAAATTCAACACCCCAAGAGCAGGGCGCATTGCCGATTTCGATTGTCATAATGGGTTATGCCCTCGTTTAAACAGATGAAATATCGCACCACGCACCTTGATCGCTTGAGGCGATTACGGCGGCAATCACGCGGTTCACATCGTGACCATCACGGAAGGTGGGCCAAATCGCCTCTCTCGTTTCAATCGCGCGCAGAAAATCACGGGCTTCGATGATGATTTGGTCTTGATAGCCCGTCCCATGACCTGGCCCTTGGCAAAAGGGCAGATAATCAGGATGCGCAGGCCCCGTTAAAATCTTGCGAAAGCCGCGCGTGGCTTCTGGCCCTGTCATCTCATAGAGCCAGAGCGCGTTTTGATCTTCCTGATCAAATCGAATGGCGCCTTTGGTGCCTGTGATCTCGTAAGCATAGCCCATTTTGCGGCCAGTCGCGATGCGCGAAGCATAGATTTGCCCCATGGCCCCGTTTTCAAAGCGACACATGAACTGCGCATGGTCGTCATTGGTCACCACGCCCTTGGGCCGTGATGTGTGGACGGTTTCATAAACCCCCATGACCGATGCAATGGGCCCCATCAGTGCAAGGCTTGCGTTGATGATATGCGGGGCCAGATCCCCCATTGTGCCATTGGCCATTCCCGAAGTGCGCCAATTTGCGGGCAGGTTTGGATCGGCCAAAAAATCTTCGGTATGTTCGCCGCGAAACCATATGATTTGGCCAATTGCCCCCTGTGCAATCAGCGCGCGGGCGTATTGGCTGGCAGGGGTGCGGATATAGTTGAAACCGACCATATTGGCGACACCTGCGGTCTCAGCCGCAACGACCATAGCCTGACTTTCGGCCAAAGAAGCGCCAAGGGGTTTTTCGCATAAAACAGGTTTTTTCGCCGCGAATGCGGCAAGCGCGATGTCGTGATGTGTGGTTTGTGGCGAGGCGATGATGATTGCCTCCACCTTTGGATCATGGACCAAAACGCGCCAATCATCGGTCGCGCGGGCAAAACCATATTCAGCGCGATAGGCTTCTGCGCTTTTTGTGCTGCTCGCGCAGACCATTTCCAAACGGGGCCGCAGCGTGGTGTTGAACACCGCACCAACGGCGGACATGGCCACGGCATGAGCCTTGCCCATATAGCCGCCTCCGATAATTCCTATCCCAATTTCTGACATGGCGGCACCTTCGTGAAATGCACTTGCAAGCGGTTGCAAAAGAAGTAGCTTTGAACGCATAGTCATGCAAGCACGATTGCAGTGCAAGCAAGGTCACGAATGAGGGGCGGGGGCCAGTGTCCGAATTATCTGCGCAATTACACAATGGTATCGCAAAAGGCAGTTTCGTGGTTTTGGGCCGCGCGGGCATGGATCTCTATGCCGATCCGATTGGGGTAAAGGCCGAATTCGGCGAAAATTTTCGGGCTGATCTTGGCGGGTCTTCTGCGAATATTTGTGCAGGCCTCTGTAAATTGGGGATGCAAGCCGCGCTTGTGACCTCGCTGAGCGATGACACGGTGGGGCGGTTTATCCGTAACAAGCTGATCCAGTATGGCGTGGATGTGGGGCACATCCGCACTCTAGCAGGGGAATACCGCTCCTCCTTGGCGGTTTATGAATCGGTGATGGAGGATTTTCAGGTCTGCATCTATCGCAACAATGCAGTCGATTTTCAGGTCACGCCTGAGGATGTTGCCGATATTGACTATGGCCGCTTTGGCGCGCTCGTCACCGCAGGCACGGTTTTCGCAGCGGAACCTTCGCGCAGCGCCACCTTTGCCGCTTTTGATTTGGCGAAAAAAGCGGGTGTGCCGATTATATTTGATATTGATTATCGGCCCTATTCTTGGCCCTCGCCAGACGTTGCAGCCGATGTTCTGACCCGTGCGGCAGACGCATCGGCGATGATTGTCGGCAATGATGAGGAATTCGGATTTATGGCAGCCGCCTATGAGCGCGGTCTTGACGCGGCACGGGGCTTGGCCGCGCGCGGCAAATTGGTGATTTACAAAATGGGGGCCGAAGGCGCGATCACTATGACGGGGGATCAGGAACTTCGCACAGGCACCTATCCCGCCACGCCGCTCAAGCCTGTTGGGGCGGGTGATAGTTTTATGGCGGCAACTCTTGCGGCCTTGGCCAATGGTGCAAGCCTTGCCGATGCCGTGGATCAAGGTGCCGCAGCGGCGGCCATCACCGTCTCGCATCCCGGTTGTGCGGGGGCCATGCCCGACCGCGCGACCCTATCCCAATTCATCGAAATTCATCAGTAAAGGAGGGGCCCGATGCATATCCCACCCCATGACAACCAAAATAAACCCATCGTTGACGTAGATCACGGCTTGGTGCCGCTGAATTATTTCAACATCGTAAAGCTGAAAAAAGGCGAGGTGTTTGACTATCAAGTTGCGGGATATGAGACTTGCATCGTGCCTGCTACGGGCAGTGTCGATGTGGATGTCGATGGCGCGTCCTATCCCCGCCTTGGCAATCGCGGGGCCGATGTTTGGGATGGCGAACCCGAGGGGGTTTATGTTCCCGTGGGCGCGCGGGTGCGGATCACATGTGTGAGTGACACGACTGAAACCTTCATTGCGGGGGCCAAATATGACAAAGTTTTGGAGCCGTTTGATGTGCGCGAAGCGGAATTGGATGTGATCCAATACGGATCGGATGACACCAAAACGCATCGTAAGATCAAACATATCCTCGGCACAAAATACGCGGATAAGGTTGGGCGGCTTTTGGTGTCGGAATTGTTCACTGTAGGGGCAGGGGGCTGGTCAGGCTTTCCCAGCCACAAACATGACACGGATCGAACCGATGACGCGGGCGAGATCATCGAAACCCGTCATGATGAAACCTATAATTTCCGCTTCCGCCCCAATTACGGGTCGGGTGTGCAAATGTTGCAGCGGGTCGATAATCAGGTGGGCGAAGCCTATCACATCATGGATGGCTCGACCATTTTGCTTGATAGCGGCTATCACCCTTGCGCCGCGCTGCCGGGCTATGAGATGTATTACTTCACCATTCTAGGCGGCCTGAGCCAACGCTCGCTCAAACAATATTTCCAACCAACCCATGCCGAACAGATCCACACGATCCCAGGCATTTTGGATATGGTGGCCAAGTTTAAATGACCCGCGCGACCCTCACCGATGTCCTGACGCCCGCCTTAGCCCAAGGTTATGCGGTGGCAGGCGTGGTCTGTTTGGGGTGGGAGGACGCGCGCGCCTACACGCGCGCCGCGGAATTAGAGCGGCTGCCCATTATTTTGCAGGCGGGCCCAGGCGCGCGGGCGCATATGCCGATTTCGGTTTGGGGGGCGATGTTTGGCGAATTGGCCAAAAGCGTTTCAGTGCCCGTGGTCAGCCATTTGGATCACGGCACGTCACTTGAGGAGTGCGCCGCAGCAATAGCGGCAGGGTTTTCCTCGGTGATGTTTGACGGCTCGGCGCTGCCCCTGTCGCTAAACATTGCCCGCACCGCCGAAATCGCAGAGATGGCCCATGCGGCGGGTGTCTCTTGTGAAGGTGAAATTGGGTATGTCGGCTATGCGGATGGGGCAAAATCGCGGGGCACAGACCCTGAGGAGGCTGCCCGATTTGCCCAAGAGACGGGCATAGATGCAATGGCGATTTCCATCGGGAATGTGCATTTGCAACAAGAAAAGCACCACGGTCTGGATCGCAACCGCCTTGCCGCGATTGAGGCGCTTTGTGACATTCCACTGGTTATTCATGGCGGCTCAGGCGTGCCTGTGCGAGAGCGTCAAGATTTGGCGCGCATGTCTAAGATTTGTAAATTCAACATCGGAACCGAATTGCGCATGGGGTTTGGTGCGGCCTTGTCCCATGTGATGTCAGAGCAGCCCGCCGAATTTGATCGCATCAAAATCCTTGGCCAAACCGAGGAAGCCTTGGTCGCGCTGACCCGCCCCATTTTGCGCGCGCTGAAACCCTAAACCGCCAGATCGTGCAGATGCGCCTGATAGGGTTTGGCGGTTGGGGGTAAGGTTTTTTCAATCCGATATTCGGGTTCACTCAGCTGCATTTTCAGCGCATGCGCCACCTCGCGCAGCCCATCGACAAAGCCACGATTTGCAGGCGGCAGATCATGTTTGATCACCTCATGCAGGTCGGGCAGATTGTGATAGGGCACCATTGGGAACATATGATGCTCAACATGGTAATTCATGTTCCAATAGATGAAACGGCTGATGGGGTTCATGTAAACGCTACGGGAATTGAGGCGGTGATCAAGCACGTTATCGGCCATGCCGGTGTGCTGCAATAACCCCGTCATGATCAGATGCCATGACCCCAAGAGGGCAGGGCCAACCCCCACCAACATCAACGGCAAGATCGACCCAGTGATCGGCACCAATGCCAAAACCACGGCGCAGATCGCAAGCCAAATCTGCGCAATCACCTGCGCCCTTTTCCAATAGCGGTCAGGAGTGAAACTGCGTTCTTCTTTGTTCAGCCCATAAAGGGCGTGGCGGAACGTGGCCTTGAACCCATCCCATGTATGGCTGCCAATAAAGAGCCATAGAACCTTAAATATTTGCGGCGGGCGCATGGTGATAATTTCGGGATCACGGCCCACGATGATCGTGTCAGTGTGGTGGCGGGAATGGCTCCATCGCCACAAGACAGGATTACGGAACAGCATGAAGCAGGCGATGTGATAGACCACGGCATTCATCCAATGGGTCAAGAACGCCGTGCGATGACCTGCCTCGTGCCAGCGGCTATCTGCGCCTGCGGTGTAAAATGTGGCATATACCACCCAAAAGGGCGCTGACCACCATGACCCCCACAGCATGATCCCGCCCGTGGCAGAGGTGATCAAGACCGCGAAATAAAGGATCGTATCACGAATTGCAGGCCCATCTTTGCGCTGCATCAGGCGGCGCATATCCTCGCGCGGGATATCTGAGTGATACCACTGCGCGGCGGCCAGACCCTTTTCCTCGGCCTCGACCGCAGATGCGCCAAGCAGGCTGTAATCTCGGGTGATCTTATTCACGGGCATCCTCCCTTATGCACGCCTTTACAGATGCAACCATTGCCACTCATTTCTGTCAATCCTTTCCACGAATAACCGCTTTGCGCCTTGCCGCCCAAAGGGGCAGCGGTTAGGTTTTGCGCGAAAAGAGGCATTGCCAAAGGAGGGGCAGACCCATGGGTCAGATTGATCAATCACAATTCGCCAAATATCCGAGCCTAAAGGATAAATCCGTCTTTGTTACGGGCGGTGCATCTGGGATTGGCGCGGAAATCGTCAAGGCTTTTGCGGCGCAAGGCAGCCGCGTTGGTTTTGTCGATATTGATGCCAACGGCGGTGCGGCCTTGGCCGCCGAATTGGGCGTTACTGTGCATTTCGAGCACTGTGACCTGCGCGATATTTCTGCATTGCGAACAGCCTTCAAATCATTGGCTGAGGCCTGCGGGCCGGCACATGTTTTGGTGAATAACGCCGCCCGTGATGATCGTCATGACTGGCGGACAGTCGAACCCGATTATTGGGACGAGCGATATGCAACCAACCTGCGTCATATGTTTTTCGCCATTCAGGCCGTAGCGCCCGCGATGATTGAGGCGGGTGGTGGCTCGATCATCAATTTTGGGTCCAACTCTTGGATGCAGGCCAGTGGCGATATGCCCGCCTATACCAGTTCTAAATCGGCGGTGCACGGCCTGACCCGCACAATGGCGCGCGATTTGGGGGATCATCGCATTCGGGTGAATACGGTCGTTCCGGGCTGGGTGATGACAGAGCGGCAAAAACAGCTTTGGGTGACGCCTGAGGCCTTGAAAGAGGCGCTCGATCGTCAATGTCTGCCCGATGAGATCGAACCCGTTTATCTCGCGCGGATGGTTTTGTTCTTGGCCTCTGACGATGCGGCCATGTGCACCGCAAATAATTACATGGTCGAAGCTGGATCAATCTAAGCGACCAAGGGGGCGGCACATTTGCCGCCCTTATTCCTTGCTTGGGACATCTTCCCACAGGAAAAAGAAATTCGACCCGCAATAGATCGTGATGGCTGCGATGAAGGCGGCCCACCCATAGGTTTGGTTCCAAATCTCGACCCCCGTCCAGAGGCAGAGAAATATGGTCAAGGCCACCCGCCGCCACAGCGGGTTGAAAATGGGATCAGCAAGGGTTTTATGCGCGGCCATCTCTCACCCTTTTCGGGCCTGATCCCACAGCGCTGAGAAGCTGCGATAGCGATCTGCCATTTGCGAAATTGCCTGCGCATCGCTGATTTGCGCCGTAAGCCAAGCGCGGCCAATTGTGATGACATCCAGGTCTTTTTTCACGCTCATTGCGGATCTTTCCTTTGGAAGTCGGGGTTCAAGTGTCTTTTTGGGTCACATGGGGGATCAGCGGTGCCTCCGCCCCCTTTTGTAGGCGCGCCGCTGTCGCCACGACCAAAGCCTGCGCCACGCACATGGGTGCGGCCAAGGAGCGAGAGAGGCTTTGCTGATATTCGGGCACGGCAAGCAGGATCTTTGCCGATTTTGCGAGGGGCGATAGGGTCGTGTCGGAAATGGCAATCACATCATGCCCCGCCGAGGCGGCCTGATCGACAATCTGCACAACCTCATTGGCGTAGTAGCGAAAGGATACAGCAAAGAGCACGTCCCGCGGCCCCATACTGCGCGCCATATGGGTGGCAAGGCCGCCGCTGGCATCCAGAAGGATGCAGCGTTTGCCAATCATGGTCAGCAGATAGCGCATGAGCAAAACCACGGGTGAAGATCGATTTTGTCCGACCAAATAAATGGTTTCGGCCCGCTCCATCAGCTTGGCGGCGGCGGCCATATCAAGGCCTGAAATCTCATCAACCAGACCTTCGAGCGAAGCAATGTCTTGCACGATCATCTCGCGCAGGAATCCGATTTCCGAGACATCATCGCGCGCGGCCATGCCATCACGCAAGGATTGCACGCGCGCCCCAAATCCAGGCGCAGCCGTCTCTAGGCGTTGTTGGAACAGGGCCTGCACATCCCGAAACCCTTTATACCCCAAGGCCTGCGCAAAGCGTACGAAACTCGAGGCATGCACCCCGCAGCTTTCGGCAATCGTATTGACCGAACGCACCGCCACATCATTGGGGTTTTGCGTCAGATAGAGCGCGATGGCCTGATAGGTGTTGCTCATCGCGCTGTGACGTTCATGGATCAGGCGGATGAACCCCTCATAGGTATCAGGCGGCGGGGTATCGTTGAGGGAGGTCTTGTGATCCATCACGCTCCCGATCAGACTGTCGCGATCCACGCCTCGGATTTGGCCGAGGCTTGAATGGTTTCAACCAGATATTGAATGCGCAACCCCGCACGGAAGTTAAAGGGTTCAGGCGCGCGATCTGCGATGGCATCAAGATAGCCTGCGATCTCAATCGCCTTGAGGTCGTTAAAGCCAATCTGATGGCCTGGTGCCACACAGAATTGCCCATAGGGCGGGTGATCTGGGCTGGCCTCGATTTTGCGAAACCCCTGACGGCCTGTTGCGTCATCGGTGTTGTAGAAATGCAGTTCGTTGAACCGCTCGCCCGTAAAGATGAGCGCGCCCTTGCTGCCATAGACCTCGAAATCATGCTGCATCTTGCGGCCCGTGGCGACCCAATTGGCCTCAATCGAGCCCGTTGCGCCATTTTCAAACCGCAAAAAGGCGCGCCCGACATCATCGACCTCAATTTTGCGGGTGGATCCCGTGGCATCCTTGCGGTGGTCAATCATGGTGACGCAATCCCCCATAACGCGGGTGATTGGCCCCAACAGATATTCTGCCGTGGCCAAGGCATGGCTGCCAATATCGGCCAAAGCCCCGCCGCCCGCAGGATCATGACGGAAGGAATAGGGCGCGTTTGCATCACGCATATAATCCTCGGCATGCACGCCGCGGTAGCTGCGAATGTCACCCAATTCGCCGCCCGCAATCATCTCGCGGGCAAGCGCCATGATAGGGTTGCACAGATAATTGAAACCAACTTGGGTTTTGACCCCTGCCGCCTCTGCCGCAGTGGCCATCTCCTCTGCGTCACGCGCCAAGGGGGCCAAGGGCTTCTCGCAATAGACATGCTTGCCCGCCGCAATCGCGGCCATGGCCATTTCTTTGTGCAACGCATTTGGCGCGGTGATATCGACCACATCTATATCGGGGTTTTCGATTAAATCCTGCCACCGATCCGTGGCATGGGCAAAGCCAAACCCAGCCGCCGCGGCCCGAGCCCCCGCAAGCGTGACATCGGCCAGCGTGTGTAATTCCACCGTATAGGGCAAATCAAACACCCGCGCAGCGGTGGCAAAGCCAAAAACATGCGCTTTGCCCATAAAGCCCGATCCAATCAAGCCAATGCGAAGTTTCGGTTTAGCTGCCATTGATTGCCTCGTGATTGACAATGAGCGCAGGATCAATCCTGCCTTCGATGAAGTTCAGCGCGTTTTCCACGCTGGCGCAGGCCATACGTTCAGCCGCCTCATTGGACAGCCCGCCAATATGGGGCGACAGGATCACCCGCAGATCCGAGAAAAGCGGGTTATCAAGGGCAGGGGGTTCTGATTGGAACACATCCAACCCTGCCGCAGCCACCGTGCCATCCTTGAGCGCCGCCAACAGGGCCGCTTCATCGACAACGCCACCGCGCGCCGTGTTGCAGATCACAACGCCGCGTTTCATTTTCCCATAGGC
The DNA here is from genome assembly GCF_037830315.1 of Roseobacter sp. HKCCD7870. NCBI lineage: Bacteria > Pseudomonadati > Pseudomonadota > Alphaproteobacteria > Rhodobacterales > Roseobacteraceae > Roseobacter > Roseobacter sp. HKCCD7870. The sequence continues at coordinate 328,162 of NZ_JBBLYO010000001.1, forward strand.
AGCGCGATCCAACAGCGCGCCCTTGGCGGCGGGGATATGCACCGATATGAAATCAGCATCAGCCAAGGCTGCGGATAAATCTGTCACTTCTTGCGCGCCCCCTTCGGGCCATGCGCCCATTTGGGAAAGATAGGGATCATAGGCGAATATATGCATGCCAAACCCATCGGCCATTTTCGCCAAACGCCGCCCGATGCGGCCATAGCCGATGATCAAGAGGCGTTTGTTATACACTTCACGCGCGCGCAAAAGATTACGCCAGTTCCAATCAAACCCTTCGCTGCCACGCGTGGCGACATGCGCCTCTAGCGCCTGTTTCGCGCCAGCAAGCATCATCATCATTGCCTGCTCGGCCACGGAGATAGAATTGACATCCCCCACAACGGCCAAGCCAATCCCGCGGGCAGACAATGCATCTACATCCACCGCGTCATATCCCACGCCGTGGCGCGACACGATTTTCAGGTCTGGTGCAGTTGCAATCATCTCAGCCGTCAGGGGTTGTGTGCGCAGCACAAGCGCATCGGCCTGCGGCAGATAGGGCAGATAGGCCGTAGGTGCGGGATCGGTCACATAGGTGACATCCACGCCCTGCGTTTTAAGCCGCTCAAGCAGCGCCTCGCCCGTTGGATGAAGCGCCCCTGCAACCAAGAGCCGTGTCATCAATAGCCCCCTTTGCCAGCACCTGTGCTGTCCGAACCACCGGCGCGGGCCACAACCTCATGCCAGCCTGTGACCGCCGCGCGGGCTGATTGCGCCAAAAAGCGCACATCACCCCCAACAGTGGTGAGGCGATAGCCCCACTCAATGGCGCGGGCTGCATAGGCGGGGCTGCCGCAATGCAGGCAGGCGGCGATCTTGTTCTTGCGACATACGGCGGCGATTTCCTTAATCATCGCGATCATCTCGGGTTCTTCGCGGTCAAACCCTGGGGGAAAACGCCCCGCTTGGGTGCCGAGGGTCAGATCAGCAGGGCCAACATAAATACCGTCTAGGCCAGGGGTCGCTGCGATTTTCTCAAGATGTTCCATGCCCGCTGCGGTTTCGATCATGGCAATGGCCAGAACCTGCGCATTCGCGCCTTTGACGTTGTAACTGGGGTCGGCAATCACCGCGCGGGTCGGGCCATAGCTGCGCTGCCCATGCGGGGGGTAGCGCAGGTAGCTGACGAATTCTTCTGCTTCGGCGCGAGAATTCACCATGGGGCAGATGATCCCCTCAACGCCCATATCCAAGGCCTTCATGATCCAACTGGGGTCACGCCACGGTACGCGGGCCATGATCGTGGGGCCTGCATTACGCAAGGCCTGCACCATGGGCAAAGCCATGCCATAATCCAACGCGCCATGCTGCATATCAATGGTGATGCTGTCAAAACCCTGCGCCGCCATGATCTCGGCGGTAAAGCTAGAACCGATGGAACACCACCCATTCAACGCGGGCTGATCCCCTTGCCATAAGGCCTTGAGTTTGTTTGCTTTCATTTCTAACCTCCCCATGACTGCGGTCGCGATTTGGGGGAATCTCTCGCCCAAAGCTTAAGCAAGCGCACAATCTTTCAGCGTCACTATTGCAGCGTCAAAAAGTTTTTGCAATGATCGTTGCATCAAAATTTTTTTGTCAATATACATTTCGTGTGAGGACGAATCTAGCCCAGGGGAGGGGTGCTGGTATGAGTAACCGAGCAAGTGCAAACGGCACTGTGCGTCTAACTATGGCGCAGGCAATCGTGCGCTACATGGTTAATCAATTCACCATCATTGATGGCGAAGAGGTGCCGCTGTTTGCAGGGGTGTTCGGGATCTTTGGCCACGGCAACGTAACCTGCTTGGCCGAGGCGCTAGAGCGAGTTCAAGATCAGCTTCCCACTTGGCGCGGGCAGAATGAGCAATCCATGGCCTTGGCCGCGATTGCCTATGCCAAAGCAAAGAAACGCCGTCAGATCATGGTCGCGACCTCATCAGTCGGGCCAGGTGCCACGAATATGGTCACCGCTGCGGGCGTTGCGCATGCCAATCGCCTGCCTGTCCTGTTGTTGTCGGGCGACACTTATGTAAACCGCTTGCCCGATCCTGTGTTGCAGCAGGTCGAGCATTTCGGGGATCCAAGCATCACGGTGAACGACAGTTTCCGCGCTGTGACGCGCTATTGGGATCGGATCAGCCATCCCGCGCAGATTATCCAATCCTTGCCTGCGGCTGTGGCCACGATGCTAGACCCTGCGGATTGTGGGCCGGCCTTTCTTGGCCTGCCTCAGGACACGCAGGAATTGGCCTATGATTATCCAGAGGCGTTTTTCGAGCGCAAAGTTTGGACTATCGCCCGCCCACGCCCCTCGCGCGATCAGGTCGAGGCGGCGGTCGAAATTTTGAAAACTGCGAAAAACCCTTTTATTATTGCGGGCGGTGGAGTGCGCTATTCTGGGGCCGAGGCCGCGGTGGCAGATTTCGCGAAGCGCCGTGGTATCCCGATGGCTGAAACCATTGCCGGCAAGGGCGGCGTTGTGCATGACAACCCTGCCTATGCAGGCCCAATGGGGATTGAGGGCACCGAGGCCGCGCGGCAATTGGCCGAAACGGCGGATGTGGTGATCGCCATTGGCACCCGTTTGCAGGATTTCACCACAGGATCATGGACAACATTCCCAAAGGATGCGCGGTTTATCAATATCAACGCGGCGCGGTTTGATGCGCAAAAGCACCGCGCACAGGCCGTTGTGGGGGATGCGTTTGAGGCGATCACCGATATTGATGCGCAATTGGGGGATTGGTCTGCCCCTACCGCCCGTATGACGCAGGCACAAAAATGGTATGCCGAGTGGAATGATTTCTTGGACAAGGGCCAAGCCCCCACAAATCAGGCCGTGCCATCCTATGCGCAGGTCATCGGTGTTGTGAACCGCATGGCGCGCCCCGAAGATGTGATGGTGACTGCCGCAGGCGGATTGCCCGGTGAAACGATCAAAAATTGGCGCTGCAAAGCACCGCACACCTATGATTGTGAATTCGGCTATTCCTGCATGGGCTATGAGGTTGCAGGGGGCTGGGGCCACGCGATGGCGATGGCAGGCAGCAAAGGCACACCCATCGTCATGGTCGGGGATGGGTCTTATATGATGATGAACTCCGATATCCATTCCTCGGTGATCTCAGGTCATAAGATGATTGTTATCGTCTGCGATAATGGTGGTTATGCGGTGATCAATCGTTTGCAGACCAATACGGGCGGGGCAGGGTTCAACAACATGCTGAAGGATTGCCGCGTGAAAGACCCTGCCAATGTGCGCCATGTTGATTTTGCAAAACATGCTGAGGCTATGGGGGCCTATGCGCGCCATTGTGACAGCCTTGCTGATCTAGAGGCCGCGATGGAATGGGCGCAGACCACCGATGCGACAACCGTGATTTCAATCGCCTCTGATGCCTATAGTTGGACAGATGGCGGCGCGGATTGGTATGTCGGCGTGCCCGAAGTCAGCCCCCGCGAAAGCGTTCAAGCTGCCCGCAAGGGACAAGAAGAATTCCGCAAAAAACAGCGGATTGGAGTGTAAACCTCATGTTGAAGGCCAAATTGGGCATTGCCCCGATTGCATGGTGGAATGACGACCTGCCTGAATTGTCAGATGACGTCAGCCTAGAGGAATGTCTGGCCCAAGCCTCGGAGGCAGGGTTTAGCGGCATGGAAACAGGCCGCCGCTTTCCAATGGATATGGCGGTTTTGGGCCCGATCTTGGATCGCTATCGGATATCGGTTTGTGGCGGATGGTTTTCGGGTGAATTGCTTGATGGGGATATCGAGCGCGAAAAAGATCGCATTGCAGAGCAAATGGCGTTTTTCAAAGCCGCAGGCGCGCCGTGCATCGTCTACGGGGAAACAGCGCGGTCTGTGCAGGGCAAGCGCGAAGTGCCTTTGGCGCAAAAGCCAGTCATCAGCGAGGCCGAGATGGCCGCCTATGGGCGCAAGATGTCGGATTTCGCCGATTGGTGCGCGGCCCAAGGGATGCCGATTTCCTATCATCATCACATGGCCGCTGTGGTCGAAACCGAGTCTGAGCTTGATTTGTTTATGAAGCATTCCTCGGTTCCGCTGCTGTTTGATGCGGGGCATATGGCCTTTGCGGGCGGGGATAATCTGCGCGTCATCGACAATCATCACACGCGGATCAGCCATGTGCATACGAAGGATATTCGGAAAAATGTGATAAACACCCTTGACCGAAGCAGCGAAAGCTTTCTTGATGCTGTTGTTAAGGGGGCCTTCACAGTGCCAGGGGATGGGGATTTAGATTTTCATGCGATTGTTTCAGCGCTTGCAGGCCATGGATATGAGGGTTGGTTCGTGATCGAAGCCGAACAAGACCCCAAGCCAAACCCTCCCAAGGAGATGGCCATCACGGGACATAAGACCCTGATGGATGTCATGGCGCAGGCGCATTATGAGGTTATTGGATGAACCGTATTGACGGAAAAATTGCCGTCATAACGGGCGCAACCCAGGGTCTTGGGGCCGCGATTGCGCGCGTCTTCGCACAAGCGGGAGCCGAGGGGCTTATTCTGGTCGGTCGTGATAGCGCTAAAGGCCAGCGCGTTTGCGATGAAATCGCGGACGAATTTGGCACCCCATGTCATGTTGTGGGCGCGGATCTGGCAGATTTGGACGCGGTGCGTGGCATTATTCCCGCAGCCAAGGCGCAATTTGGCCGCGTGGACATTTTGGTCAATGCGGCAGGCATGACCGATCGTGGCAATCTGCTGAACACCAACGCCGCGCTGTTTGATAAGATGATTGCGGTTAACACGCGCGCGCCGTTTTTCTTGATGCAAGACGCCGTTTTGCTGATGCAAGAGGCAGGTGTCAAAGGCAGCATCGTCAATATCGGTTCTGCATCTTCGCGGGTGGGGCAACCGTTTCTTGCGCCCTACGCGGTGTCAAAAGGTGCGCTTGCCACGCTGAGCCGCCATGCGGGCTTTGCCCTTATGCGCAATGAGGTGCGGGTGAACCAATTGGATATCGGATGGATGAATTCCGATGGCGAACGCGCCTTGCAAGAAGCGGAGACGGGAGATGCAGGCGCCCTTGATCGCGCCGCAAAAGAATTACCTTATGGAAGACTGCTTGACCCGGTGGAGGTGGCAAAAGCAGTTTTGTGGATGGCGTCAGATGATAGCGGGATGATGACGGGCTCTGTCATTCATTTCGATCAATCTGTCTGGGGCGGGTACGATGGACAGGCACCTGCGCCTGCCCATGCATTGGTGCCATGAGGAGGGGCCAAGCATGAGGGCGCGCGCATAGGTGTTTCAAAGAATTCTGCCATAAGCGCAGAATAACAGCTCTTCGGAGCATATAACTTGGGAGGAAGACCATGAAAAAACTTATTCTCACCGCTGCAGCAGCTGCTTTGATGGCAGGTGCGGCACATGCTGAGCGTTATGTTATGATCACTCACACGCAGGGCACAGACCCGTTCTGGCCTGTGGTGGAAAAGGGTGGCCGTGATGCAGCCGAGGCTGTAGGTGCGACCCTTGAATATAACTTTGACGTATCTGGCGACATGGCTGCAATGGCGCAGCTGATCGAAGCCGCAGCAGCAACGCAGCCCGATGGCATCATCGTATCGCTGCCTGACGCAGACGCGCTCGGGCCAGCAATTCGTTCCGCTGTTGCCGATGGTATCCCTGTGATCACCATGAACTCAGGCCTCGAAGCATCTGCAGAGCTGGGTGCATTGATGCACGTAGGTCAGCCAGAGCGTTTGGCAGGTCAAAAGGCCGGTGAGCGCGCCGCAGCAGAAGGCGTGACCAACGGGCTTTGCTTGAACCAAGAAGCGTTCAACACTGCGCTTGTGGATCGTTGCACAGGCTATTTTGAAGGTGTTGGTGGCGATTTGAACATGATTGACGTGTCAAACGACCCTGCACAGATCGAAACCCGCACCGCAGCGGCGCTGCAGGCAGACGCATCCATCGATGGCGTTTTGGCTGTTGGCCCACATGTCTGTGAAGCGGCAAACCGCGCGATCAAGGAAGTTGGCGCAGACGTGCATTTGGCATGTTTCGACCTTTCCCCTGGCGTGATGGACATGATCCAAGCAGGCGATGCGGCCTTCACAATCGATCAGCAGCAGCGTCTGCAGGGCTACATGCCTGTGATCGTTCTGCACCTCTACAACACAGGCGCAGGCCTGTTGCCTGGTGCGAACATCCCATCTGGCCCAGGCTTTGTGGATGCATCCAACGCGGCATCGGTTTCTGCACTCGCAGGCATCGATCGCTAAGTTTTGTGATCAGTCGAGACTCGAAACAGGCGGGATTTCCCGCCTGTTTTCACCCTCAAAATCCAGATAAAAACAGGATGTGAGATATGGCCGATCGAAGCGAAGCGAACAGGCTTCAACAAGAAACTGCCTTTCAAAAAATCTTACGCCGTCCCGAGATCGGCTCTTTCGTGGTGATGATTATCATCATTGTGGCCTTGGCGATTGCCTCGGATGGTAAGGCGTTTAACCCCTTGGGCCTGAAAAATAACATCGCGATTATTGCCCAATATGGGATCATTGCCACAGGGGCCGCTGTGTTGATGATTGCAGGCGAATTTGACCTGTCAATCGGTTCGATGATTGGCTTTGCGGGCATGTCGATGGCGATGATGCTGAAATGGGGTTTGCCCTTTGGTCTGGGCGAAGCAACCCCTGCCGCAGCGTTTTTCATCACCCTTGCGATGACATTGGGGATCGGTTGGGTGATTGGCATGATCGTTGTGCGATCTGGCCTCTCGAGCTTCATTGTGACCTTGGCGTTTTTGTTTTTCTTGCGCGGGGTTACCGAAGTTTGCTTCCGCTTGATCAACCAATCGACCCAAATCTCGGGTTTGCAAGATTTCAAACTGGAAAGCTGGTTCGCCGACATCATGGGCGGCGAGGTTTTCGGGTGGTTCTATGATATTTGGTTCGCGCTTGGCGGAAATCTTAACCGCAATGGCGAACAATGGGTTCACGGGTTTGACGCTCGGTTTTTCTGGTGGATTGTGATCGCGGGCGTGGCCTATTTCGTGCTCAGCCGCACCCAAATCGGCAACTGGATTTATGCGACAGGCGACAATAAAGATGCCGCGCGCGCCAATGGTGTGCCAGTCGACAAGGTTAAAGTGGGCCTGTTCATGTTCACTGCCTTTTGCGCCACGATGTTTGCCGCATGCCAGGTGTATGACACCAACACATCAGATGCCGCCAAAGGCAATTTGATGGAATTGTTCGCGATTGCCATCGCGGTTGTGGGTGGCACGCTGATGACGGGCGGCTTTGGATCCATCCTTGGCGTGGTCTTTGGGGCGATCACCGTTGGCCTTGTGGCGAATGCGGTGTTCTTCATTCCTGCTATCGATGGCGCATGGTTCCGCGTTTTCCTTGGCGGCATCCTGCTTGCTGCGGTTTTCGCCAATGAGCGTATCCGCAAGCGTATCACGGGAGGGATTTAACCATGGCCGAACCATATCTTCGCGTAGAAAACCTGGTCAAACGCTTTGGCCCTTTCACAGCCCTTGGTGGCGTTGACCTTGAGGTCTTTCCAGGTGAGGTGCATTGCCTGTTGGGGGATAACGGGGCGGGTAAATCGACCCTGATCAAAACCCTTGCTGGTGTCCACCAACCCACCGAAGGCAAAATCTATATCGAAGGCAAACCTGTTACCTTCCGCTCGCCACGGGATGCCTCTGCGGCTGGCATTGGCACAGTGTATCAAGATTTGGCCCTGAACCCGTTGATGAGCGTCACCCGTAATTTCTTTATGGGTCGTGAATTGACCGGGCCCCTTGGCAGCTTGCGCATGAATGAAATGAACAAGATTGCGCATGATGAGATGCTGAAAATCGGTATTGATTTCTCTGACCCCACGCAGGCGGTTGGTACAATGTCAGGCGGTCAGCGTCAGACATTGGCGATTGCGCGCGCGATTTATTTCGGGGCTAAGGTTCTGATCTTGGATGAACCAACATCAGCGCTTGGTCAGCGTCAGCAGATGGGTGTTTTGAAAACAATCAAACGCGTCCGCGCACGCGGGGATATTGCGATTATTTTCATCACGCATAACGAAATCCATTCGCGTCTGGTGGGGGATCGCTACACGTTCCTTGCGCTTGGTAAAACGATTGGGGCGGGCACCGCTACCGAGATCGGTGACAAGGAAATGCGCCGCTTGATGTCAGGGGGCGCAGAGATGGGCGACCTCAAGGCAGAGCTAGACGTGATCTAATCTCGCTGTAACTGACAGCAGGGGCCGTTCGCGGCCTCTGCATCCGCGGGGTCATGTGTGACCAAAACCGTAGGAATATTGCGCGCGCGAATATGTGCAAAAACAAAGCGGCGCATCTCATCTCGCAATTCCATGTCCAAGGCCGAAAAAGGCTCGTCCATCAACAGCGCGCGCGGCTCTGCCAAGAGGCTGCGCATCAGGCTGGCACGGGATTTTTGGCCGCCTGAAAGGGTGTCTGGGTCAGCCTCATAGAGGTCCGCAAGGCCTGCTGTCTCAAGGGCTGCCTCTATGCCTGCGCGGCGCGCCGCGCGGTCGGCGCTTGCCCGCAGACCAAAGGCAAGATTGTCACCAAGGCTGAGATGGGGAAAAAGGCACGGATCTTGAAAAATCATGCCCACCCCGCGTGTTTCGGGGGCAAGGGAAGCTAGGTCTTGCCCCTCAAGGGTCATATGACCAGTCGCCGTGACGGACGGGTCAAGATGGCCTGCGATCGCCGCCAAAAGGGTGGATTTTCCGATGCCAGATGGCCCCATAATCGTGGCAACCTCACCACGCGCAACACTCAGGCTAAGGGGCTGAAACAGCCTCCGTTCTCCAATGCTGAGGCTTAGTTCTGTGATCTCTAGGCTCATGTCACCCTCGCTTGCATCGCGCGTCTGTTGCGCCAAACATAGCGCGGGGTCAAGAAGGCCAGCAGATAGACCAACAGGGGCAGCGCGGCCTGAAGGCTGCCATAAACCCCTGTGATCCTGCGATCCCCGCCTGAGGCGAACGTGACCGCCTCAGTGGTGATCGTAGCAACCCTGCCGCCGCCCACAAAGAGGGTCGGCAGGTATTGCGCAATGGAAACGGCAAAGCCAACTGCGATGGCCACCATGATGGCCCGTAGCATCAAGGGAAGTTTCACAGCGAAAAACCGCCGCCACGGCCCTGCGCCAAGTGCGGCTGCCGCCTGTAAAACCCTGCGATCTATTGCGCGCCACGGATCGAGCAGCATCAACAAAATATAGGGGTAAACGAATAAAAGATGCGCCCAAATCACGGGCGCCACCCCTGCCGTGATGCCAAGTTTCAGCGCGGCAATATTCACCCCATAAAGAAACCCAATTTGGGGCATCAACAGCGGGGTGTAGATCAGCGGCAAAAGGATAGGTTTTGCCAATTTGTTGGGCAAATGCTCCACCGCCTCGAGTGTCAGAAGCGCAAGCGGTGTTGCGATTGTCAGATTGATCACTGCAATCTCAAGGCTTGTATGAAGGGGCGCACCCCAATCGCCGCTTTGCCATGCCCTGAGGGATAGGGATTGTGGAAAAACATCAGGCCAAACCCACCGCCATGTGATTGACCACAAAAGCAAGCCCACAATGCCGAGCAGACCCAACCCCATGATCCCGCGCGGCAGGGGCGTGATCCATGACAGGGGTATCCGCGTTCCCCCACGCCGCCCCATGCGCGCCTCGGCCTTGGCAAGTCGCATCATGCCGCGCTCACATAACCATAGGCTGAGACAGGCCAAGGCAATCAGTGCGATTTGAACCATAGCCCCCGCAAATGCGGGCAAAAGCAGCGTCAAATCAGGCGCGATGAACAGGCGCGTGACCAAGACGGCGAAGGTTGGCGGCGCATTCGGCCCCAAGATCAAGGCCATATCCACCACAGATAGCCCGTAAGCCAACACCACCATCACAGGCAGTCTGATCAGCGGGTAAAGCCGCGGCAAGATCAGCAGCGCCCAAATGCGCAGCGTGCCATAGCCAAGGCTTGCCCCGATTTGGCGCGTGCGGGTCACGGGCAATTGCGCCATGGCACTGGCGATAGCGATGACCAAAAAGGGGGTTTCTTTGATCACTAAGCCAAGGATCAGCGCAAATCCCGCAGGATCATTCACCAAGGCCAGATCTGGGGGGCGCTCAAAGCCCAAAAGGGGCGCAAGCGCGCGCATAATCCACCCCGAAGGCGCAATCAAAAATGCAAGGCCAAGGGCGATTGCGGCGTGGGGAATGGCCAATAGCGGGGCTAAGATACGGCTTTCCCCGCCGCCTTGCGCCACGAAGATCAGCGCAAGCAACAGCGACAGGGCCGTGGCCACCCCCCCTGTTTGCAGCGACAGACCAAGCGCGCCCCAAAACTCGGGCACCGCCATCAAGCGGTGATAGGGCACAAATGTCAGGTGATCCGCGCCAATCGCGGGGAAAAAGCCCAAACTGGCCGCAAGGCCAATGGCAAAGCCCGCGACAATCGGGGCCAAGACCAAGGCCGCCGCCGCGCTGAACACACCGATAGATGCGCCACGCCCCATCAGCGTGCGTAGCGCGCCGCCCAATCTTCGGCGATGGCGGTCATCCAGCTGGCATGGGGTTCAAGCAAGGTTGGCCCCAGATCGGCCAATTCGGGCAAGGCGGGGCTTTGCGGAAGGTCTGCAAAAAACGCTGCCGCTTCCGCATCCATCAGCGCGGGGTCAAGCACGGAAAACGCGCCGAGATTGTCGATATTTTGCATATGCGCCTGCGCTTCGGGCGATAGCAGGAAATCTGCCACAACCTGCGCCCCCTCAACATGGGTCGCGTTATAGGGGATCGCCACAAAACTGATATTTCCAAGTGTTCCCCCCTCGGGCACGAAAACGCGGGCCGTGTCGGGCAAAAGCCCCAAATTGATGGCCGCTGCCGAATAGCTTGGGTCAAAGGACATGGTGATATCGATTTCGCCATCGTTCAAAAGGCGCGCTTGGATCGACTCGTTTTCAGGGAATGTTTCACCCTCCCGCCACATCAAGGGGCGCAAGGCATCATACCATGTCCAAAGGGGGGCAGTGAGGGCGGCATAATCCGCCTCGCTCACAGGGTTTTGCAGGATGGCGGGGGTATCAACCAAACTGATCAAAGCCTGTTTTAGAAAACTGGCCCCCATAAAATTGGCAGGATCGGGATGGGTAAAGCGGCCGGGATTGTCACGCGCCCAATCAAGCAATTCGCCCATAGATTGAGGCGGGTTCGGGACGCGGGCGCTGTCATGGATGAACACAAATTTGGCCAAGCGCCATGGGGCCTCTAGCCCATCAACGGGAACGGTAAAATCAACCGATGCAGGTGCATCAGGCGACAGGTCAACAAAGCGCGCATTTGGCAGGCGTTGAACAAAGGGGCCAAACAGCAAATCTTGCTCTTTCATCGCTAGAAAATTTGGGCCGTTGATCCAGATCAGATCAACCGCACCGCCCGTGTTCTGACCTGCGGCACGTTCTGAGAGAACCCTTGTCACGGCCTCGGCCGTGTCGGTTAACGGCACATGCTCGACCGCAATACCAAACCGCGCCTGCATCTGCGCATCGACCCAATCAATATATTTGTTCGTGCGTGGATCACCGCCCCAAGCATGCCAATACACAGTCTGCCCGCGCGCGGCATCCACTGTGTCTTGCCATGTTTGCGCATGGGTTTGTGTGGCCATCATCAGAGCCAGTATCGGCAAAAGGCGTTTGATCATGAGGTCTCTCTCTCAATGCGTGTTCGGTGAAAAAGCCACCCATGCCGCGATGAGGCGGGTGAGTGTTGTAATGGCGCAGGCCGCTGCAAAAATAAACGCAAAGGCAGGGAAGGCCATCGGGAAAAGACAAAAGATCACAAATGCGGCAATTGTTTCGGCCCCTTCGGTCAGGCCGCCCAAATAATAGAACCCTTTTTGCGGGAAGGCTGAAGAGTGCAACCCGCGTTTCGCGGCAATCACCGCATAAGCCATAAATGAAACGCCCGTGCCAATGAAACTCGCCAGTAAGAGCGCAGCAGGAAGGGCGTTGCGGGTCGGATCGAAGAGCGCAAACCCAATTGGGATGCTCGCGTAAAAGAGAAAATCAAGCGCGATATCCAAAAACGCGCCCCGATCTGTTGGCCCTGCGATCCGCGCCACAGCCCCATCCAACCCGTCACAAAGGCGGTTGAGCAGGATGAACATAAGACTCAGCCCAAAGTGCCCCATGGCAAGCGCAGGCAGGGCGCACAGCCCCAGAGCAAAGCCAAACAAACTGATCTGATCTGCACTTATACCGGCCTTATACAAAGCTTCGGCAAAGGGGCGGGTCAGGCGGCGTTGCAGGGGCAATAGGCGGGCATCGATCATTTTCCGAGCCTCCAGGCGTGAAACCGCTGCAGCAGCGCAAGGGCGCGGGGGTTCACGCGTGCTTTGCGCCAATTCCCCGCGACATATTTATTAGCCTCTGCGAGGGTTGGATAAATGTGAATGGTGCCCAAGATTTTGTTCAGCCCAAGCCCGTGTTTCATGGCCAAGGTGAATTCGGCCAAGAGATTTCCCGCCTCGGCCCCGATGATTGTGGCCCCAAGAATGCAATCACTGCCTTTTGCGGTCAGCACCTTTACAAACCCCTTTGTGGTGCCATCGGCAATGGCGCGGTCAAGATCATCGAGATCATAGCGCGTGACCTCATAGGCCACGCCCTTGGTTCGGGCCTCACTTTCAGAAAGGCCAACGCGGGCGATTTCGGGATCGGTAAAAATTGCAAAAGGAATGGTGCGATAATCGGCTTTGCTGCGCTTAATATCCCCAAACAGCGCGTTTACGGCGGCGTAATAGGCCTCGTGGCTTGCCGTATGGGTGAATTGATAAGAGCCTGCGACATCGCCAGCGGCGAGGATATTGGGGAGAAGGGTTTGCAAATAGTCATTCGTGTCGACCTTGCGATCTGTGACAATCCCCAATTCCTCAAGGCCAAACCCCGTCAGGCGTGGGCTGCGCCCGACTGCCACCAAAAGATCATCGGCCAGGATCACCTCACGGCCCTCTGGCCCTTCGATCTCCACGGCAATCTGATCACCCGCACGGCTCACGGATTGCGCTGCGTAGCCTGTTTTGACGGCAACCCCATCGCCCTCTATCGCGGCAAGAAGGGCGGCGCTGACCTCCTCATCCTCGCGCGCCAAAAGCCGTGGCGCGCGTTCGATTTGCGTGACCTGAACTCCAAGCCGTGCGAAACTTTGCGCCAATTCGCAGCCAATCGGCCCGCCCCCTAAAACCACCATGGATTGTGGGGCGGTTTCACGGGTTTTCATCTCTGACCATAATGTGTCAGAGGTCAGATAGGGCACATCGGACAGGCCCGTAATGGGGGGGATGGTCGGGGATGCGCCCGTGGCCACGATGATCGCGCGGGTGGATAAGGTCGTGACGCTGCCATCATTTTGGGTGATCTCTACATGCCAAGGGTCACGGATGCGGGCATAGCCTTTGATCACTTCAACCCCCAAACCCTCGTAACGCTCTACGCTGTCATGGGGCGCGATGGTTTCAATCACCTTATGAATGCGGGCCATGATGCGCGGGAAATCCACCTTGGGGGGCGCTGCGATGAGGCCGTATTCCTCGGCATGGGCAATGTCATGGGCGCGCTTGGCGGATTTGATCAACGCCTTTGAGGGGACGCAGCCAAAATTGAGGCAATCCCCCCCCATTTCTCCGGCCTCAACCAAGGTGACCTTGGCCTTGAGTGCAGCGGCGATATAGGCCGAAACAAGACCAGCTGCGCCTGCGCCAATCACGATCAGATTGTGATCAAAACGGGCAGGGCACGTATAGGGGCGATAGGCGCGATAGCGTTTGATGCGCGCAATCGCAAATTTTGCAATCCATGGAAAAAGGCCAAGCGCTGCAAAAGACCCGATCAGCGCGGGCGACAGAATATCAGCAACGGCTGTGATCGTTGCCAATTGCGTCCCTGCGTTCACATAAACGGCCGTTCCTGCAAGCATCCCCACTTGGCTTACCCCGTAAAAGGTCAAGGCCTTCATCGGCGATAGGCCCATCACTAGATTAACTACGAAAAAGGGCACAATCGGCACAAGGCGCAAGGTAAAGAGGTAAAAGGCCCCATCTTGTGCAAGCCCGCGATTGACGCCCTCAAGCCGCGCGCCAAATCGGGCCATTACCCAATGCCGCGCTAGATAGCGGGCGGTGAGAAAGGCCAAGGTCGCCCCAAGGGATGCGGCAAAGGACACCATCAACAGCGCCGACCAAAAGCCGAAAATTGCGCCAGCCCCTAAGGTCATCCAAACCGCCAAGGGCAAAGACAGCGCGGTGACCGCCGCATAGATCAGGAAATAGAGGCCCCATAAAAGCCCTACATTTTGGTCGCGCCACATTTGCGCGTCATCCACAAAGCCGCGCAGCCCCTCAAGGGATAAATCAAGCGCGGATAGAGCCCAAAACCCTAAGACAATCAGCACCACCAAAAATGCGGCTATAGCGCGTTTTTTCATCGTGGTCCCCTTAGCCTCATTCGTCAGCGTTTCACCGCTTTTGACGAAGAATCCCGCGCGCGCCTAGTCTTATTTCTTTCCCTCACACCCATGTGAGAGGGGCGTTACCGCATCACCAAAACGGGGGCTTTGCAGGATTGGATCATCTGCGTGGTGGTTGAGCCGATCATCAATTGGCGCACACGACTGTGGCCATAGGCCCCCATCACCAAGAGATCATGGGCAGCGCCACTGCTGCTGTCACTGTCACAGAGCCGCGCAAGCAGGTGCTCGGGCTCGCCCGCCTCGATCAGGATGTCTGCGCCCATGCCTGCCGCGGTTAGACGATTTTTTGCCGCCTCAAGCGCCGTGATCTGTTCGGCGCTTGGTGTTCCCGCAAAAACCAAAGTGACGGCGCGATTTGAAAACGCGGGCAAAGTGGCGACATAATCGACTGCCTTTGTGGCAGAGATCCCACCATCAAATGCGATCAAAAGTTCAGAAATAGGGGCAAAGCTGCGATTGGCGATGAAGACGGGGCGGTGCGCGCTGCGCAAAATCCGTTCTAGGTTTGACCCCAAATGCGCCATGGCGTGGCTTGCAGCCTCGCCACGTTTGCCGATCATGATCATTTCAGCCGCTTGTTCTTTGTCAGCCACCGTATCGACAAGATCCCCCTGCCGCAGGCGGGTTTCGACCTCGACCCCCTCGGCGCTGATAAGGGCGGCGGCATCCTCTAGCACAGCGCGGCCTTGCTCTTGGGCCAATTTCGCGCGGGCTTCGTCCATTTGTGACAGCTCGGCCAAAAGACGGCTGCGCGCACCAAGGCGAATTGCGCCGCTATAATCCCCCCGATCATGCCCCGACCGGCGACCTAAGATGTGATAAAGCTTGACCTTCCACGCGTTCTGCCCCGCGATCCATGCTGCGTAATGGCACAGGCTTTCGGAATAGGCCGAGGCATCCACAAGCGCCATCAGGTTTGGTTTATCGGTCATCACACAATCCCCTCAATGGCCCGTCAGCGCATCCAAAGCGCCAGGTTTGTCATGAATGGCAAGTTTATCAACGATGGTCTCTGAGGCCTCGTTTAGGCCGATGACCTCAACCTCAGCACCCTCACGGCGGAATTTCAAAATCGCCATATCCAAGGCTGCTACGGATGAAATATCCCAGATATGGGCATGGGTCAGATCAATGGTGACACGATCCAAGGCTTCGCGGAAATCAAAGGCCTTCATAAAATCTTCGGAGGAGGCAAAGAAAAGCTGGCCTTCAATCCGATAGTTGCGATGGCGTCCATCGGCAGTGATGCTCGATGTAACGCGAAAGAGCTGCGAGATTTTCCAGGCAAAGAAAATGCCAGACAGAAGCACCCCAACCAAAACGCCAATCGCAAGGTTGTGCGTGTAAATCACAAAGAACACAGTCGCCAACATCACGATAGAGGAGGATTTGGGATGCTCGCGCAAATTGGTGATGGATGACCATGAAAATGTGCCAATCGACACCATGATCATAATCGCGACCAAGGCGGGCATGGGGATAATCGCCACGATGTCACCAAGCGAGACGCAGAGGATCAACAAGAAAATTCCCGCCACAAAGGTCGAAAGCCGTCCGCGCCCGCCTGATTTTACATTGATAATCGACTGCCCGATCATGGCGCAGCCCGCCATCCCGCCGATGAACCCGGTGGCAGAATTGGCCAGACCTTGGCCGATGCATTCTTGATTGCGATCTGACGCTGTGTCGGTCAGATCATCCACAATCTGCTGGGTCATCAGGCTTTCCAACAGGCCCACAACCGCAACGGCGAGTGAATACGGGAAAATGATCTGCAATGTTTCAAAAGTCAGCGGGATATCAGGGATCAAAAATACGGGCAGCGTGTCAGGCAATTGCCCCATATCGCCTACGGTGCGCACATCCCACCCCATGAAGACACATAGCGCCGTCAACACGATGATCGTGACAAGGGGCGATGGAACAGTCCGCGTCAGGCGCGGAAATAGATAGATGATCGCAAGCCCCGCCGCGACCAAGGGATAGGTCAAAATCGGCACATTGCGCGGGTCAAGTTCGGGCAATTGCGCCATGAAGATCAAAATGGCCAAGGCGTTCACAAAGCCCGTCATGACGGATTTTGAAACAAAGCGCATCACATAGCCAAGCCGTAAAAGACCCGCCATGATTTGCAAAAGGCCCGCCAAAACAGTGGCCGCCAAGAGATATTGCAGCCCGTGATCGCGCACCAAGGTCACCATCAAAACGGCGGTGGCCGCGGTGGCCGCCGAAATCATGCCAGGTCGCCCGCCTGTGATTGCGCAAATCACAGCGATGGAGAAACTGGCGTAAAGACCTACTTTGGGGTCAACACCCGCAATGATGGAAAAGGCGATTGCCTCAGGGATCAGGGCCAAGGCCACAACCAATCCTGACAAAAGATCGCCACGGATATTATGCGTCCATTCATGGCGGTACTGCGCGAGAGATATCATCAAATCTAGTCCCTTGCCGGCCTTGGAATGCCAAGGCGGGATCATGTCCGATCAGCGTGATCAAGCGTTGATTTTGGCCGCGAGGGGCCAGTGCTCCCCCTATGCTGTTCGGGCGGGTTTTAGGGGCAAAAGCCGAACTTGCCAAGCCCAGAGGGCAAAGTCGCATTTTGGCTTGAGTTCGTGATGGCCGATGCTAACTCTGCCAGACATGCAGTATCGCCGTGCCATGAATCCTGATCCCGCCACCTTTGCGGATGTGTTTTTAAAAAGCTTCACCGCCTCTGAAGGGGTGGAGGAGGGGGGATTTGTATCAGCACTCGCCGCTGACTTGATCAAAACTACCCCAGAAAATGACATTGCCGCCTTTACCGCCCATGAGGGCAATCTGTGCGTGGGCGCGGTGATTTTCACGCGGCTCTATTTTCCGCAGACAAGTGCGATTGTGTTCTTACTCTCGCCAATGGCGGTATTGCCAAACCATCAGGGGCAGGGCGTGGGGCAGGGGTTGATTGCCTGCGCCCTGTCACAGTTGGTGGGCGATATCGTGGTGACATATGGTGACCCTGCGTTTTACGGAAAAACTGGGTTTGCGGCCATTGACCCTGTGGTTTTGCCCGCACCTTACCCGTTAAGCCAACCGCAAGGGTGGATTGCACAATCCTTGACAAAGGCCCCAATTTTACCGCTAGAAGGCCCCGCAACCTGCGCGCCTGCCTTGCGAAACCCCGCATATTGGTAGGCCCCACCACCAACGCGGTAATGATGTGACCCAGACCCTCACCCACAATGCCCGCCTCAGCGTGGCGCCCATGATGGATTGGACGGATCGGCATTGTCGTTATTTCCATCGTCTGATGTCGCGTCACGCTTTGCTTTATACCGAAATGGTGACCTCCGCCGCTTTGGTGAATGGGGAGGCTTCACGGCATTTGACCTATGATGCGGCCGAGCATCCCGTTGCGCTGCAATTGGGGGGCTCTGATCCTTTTGAATTGGCGCAGGCGGTGAAAATTGCTGCGCCCTATGGGTATGATGAGATCAATCTCAACGTGGGGTGCCCGTCTGATCGGGTGCAATCGGGCTGTTTTGGGGCGGTTTTGATGAAGACCCCACAGCTTGTTGCTGATTGCGTGCGGGCCATGCAGGATGCTGCGACTGTCGAGGTGACTGTGAAATGCCGCATCGGGGTGGATGATCAAAACCCCACCGAGATTTTGCCCGCCTTTTTGAAACAGATGGCAGAGGCAGGGGTCAGGCGTCTGACAATTCACGCACGCAAAGCGTGGCTTGAGGGGCTAAGCCCCAAGGAAAACCGCACCATCCCGCCGCTTGATTACGCCTTGGTGCGGCGCATGAAGGAAGAATTTCCGAACCTGCATTTATCAATCAATGGCGGTGTTGAGGATCTAGACGCGGTCGCATCCCACTTTAGGGATGGTCTTGATGGGGTGATGGTTGGGCGCGCGGCCTATCATAGCCCCTATGTGATCTTGGGCCACGCGGATGCAGTGATTTTTGATGACCCGCGCACAGTGCTGTCGGCGCATGAGGTGGCCGAGGCGATGATCCCCTATGCCGAGCGCCATATCACCCAAGGCGGGCGGTTGCATCATGTGACGCGTCATATCTTGGGGCTATTTGCGGGGCAGCCTGGCGCGCGCGCATGGCGGCGTATTTTGTCGACCGAGGCACAAACAGTCGATGCAAGCCCCAAGGTGATTGCGCGCGCGATGCAGATGATGCGTGAGCCTGCCTAGCTCTGCACCCGTGCCGCGCGCCCGCCACGGCGCTTGCTCAAAAGGTTTGCACGGCTTGGCAGGGCCTTCATGATGTCAGCGCGTTCTTCGGGTGACTTGCGGCCCCATGTGCTGATTTCATCAATCGTACGATAGCATCCTGTGCAAATCCGTTCGGTCGGATGAACAAGGCAGATTTTTATGCAAGGCGAAGCGATTTCTTCGCGCGACCAAACCTCGTCCACCATTGCCTGCCCTGCCTCTATTCTGCGCTGCGGATCACCCGCATGCGATCCAGTGATCCTTGCAATATATAGCTTGCGGCGACCGCATCAATCACCTCGGCGCGACGTTTTCGGGACGTATCCGCCTCTAAAAGCGCCCTTTCGGCGGCCACAGTGGATAATCTTTCATCCCAAAACGCGGCGGGCAAATGCGACAGCCCCTCAAATCGGCCAATATTGCGCAAAAAAGCGCGGGTCGATTGGGCGCGGGGGCCTTCGCTGCCATCCATATTGCGGGGCAGGCCAAGGATGAGGCCGCGAATATCCCGTGCCGCCACCAGTTTTGCCAATTCTGCGGCGTCTTGGGTGAATTTCTCGCGCTTGATTGTGACCAACGGGGTTGCAACGCTTTGGAATAAATCGCTGATGGCAATGCCAATGGTTTTGGTGCCAAAATCCAAACCCAAAATCGCGGCAGGCGGCGCGGTGGCCGCTGCAAAGTCGTGAAGGTCGACAAAACCCTCGGTCATTGGGGCAGGCCTGCCTCAGCATTGTCGAGCACTGCCGCAGCGCTGTCTTGGCCCGCAAAATTTGCGCGCGCCTCAGCCAGAATTGTGCGCGCCTCATCAACGCGGCCCAAAACCCCCAAGGCCGTAATCAGCTGTGCATATTCTTCAACAGTGCCACCCTCATTGGCCAAACGGGCCGATAAATTGCCAACCATGCCTTCAATCATTGCAGCGCGATCTTCGGCGCTCATTTGACCTGCGGCTTCCATTTGCGCGGCATCGGGGCCGCGAAGAGGGGCGTCTTCACGGCGGGGTTGAGGCAGGTCATCCACATTGATGGGATCACCCGCAAGAAAGGCCACTTCCTCAATCTGCAAACGGATGGGTTCAAGCCATGGCGCATCAGGCGTGCTTTCGGCCAAAAGAGTGCGCCAGATTGTATAAGCCAGATCAGGGCGGCCCCCTTGGGCATACATGAGGCCCATGTAATAGCGCGCGGTTCCATTGCGCGGCTCTTGCGCGATGGTGTCGGTCAACACGGCCTCGGCCTCGGGCGAAACATACCCACCCGCCGCCAAAATCATCATTTCCGCCAGATTGGCCCTTGCGGCCACACCCTCGGGGCTTTCTGGGGCAAGCAGGCCGACAAGCTGTTCTTGCGCGGCAACGGCGGCCTCGAAATTGCCAAGGCGCAACTCGTTTTCCGCCAAGAGGCGCCATCCTGTTGGGTCATCGCGCCGCTCGGCCATTATCGCGCGCAAACGTTCAACCAAGGCCTCAAGTTCTGGGTTTTCAGGGATTGTGGGGCGGGCCGACACCGAAGCCTCGGCCACCGCCTCGGCCTGTGAGGGGCGGGTGGCGCGATTTTCTTCGATGCGCTCAATGCGGTTTGCAATCGGCATATCTGGATAATTGGGCACCCCCAATTGCGCATAGACCAAGACCGCAAGGGCCAATGTCGCAACCAAACCCACAGGGATCAAAACCTTGCCATGGGTAAGGCCCGTTCCCGCCTCTTGGGCCGCTTGCAGGGCGCGATCTGCCTCAATCAGGCGGCGTGAAACTTCGGCGCGGGCGCGTTCTGCATCTTGCGGCGATAGCACGCCACGCGCTTCATCGCGCTCAAGTTCCTGCAATTGGTCGCGATAGACCTGCACATCATAGGCTTCGGTTGGGGTTGTCGCGGATACGCCGCGCAGAAAGGCACGCAGCAAAATCAAGATAGCTGCCACAGAAATTGCAGCAGTTGCGATCCAGAAAACCATCAAGCCTATTCTCCCGCGAAATGTCGTCTTGGCCCAGATGTAAGCTCTTGGCCCGCAGATCAAAAGGATAATCGTGACACAAAGCCGCGACCATCTTGCGCAGGCCCGCAAAGCGGGGCAAGAAATGCAAGAATTGCGTTTTGCATCTGGTCGTTTTTGCGCGCAAATATGCCGCCCGCAGTATCCTTTTGCGTCCCGAACAGGGCCAAACAGGGGCAAGTTTTCAGGAGTGTCTTTCGCCATGCGCCACTATTCTGTCTTTGCCATCGTCAAAGAGGCATTGGGATATCACCAAGGTTGGGAACGCGCGTGGCGCAACCCAACACCAAAGGCCCAGTATGACGTGATCATCATCGGCGCAGGTGGCCATGGTTTGGCCACGGCCTACTATTTGGGTAAGAATTTTGGCATCACCAATGTGGCGGTGATTGAAAAGGGCTGGCTTGGCGGCGGGAACACGGGGCGCAACACCACGATCATTCGCTCGAACTATCTCCAAGACCCATCTGCCGCGATCTATGAGAAATCGCGCAGTCTGTATGAAACCCTGAGCCAAGATTTGAATTATAACATCATGTTCAGCCCGCGCGGCGTGATCATGTTGGCGCAGACCGAGCATGAAAAGCGTGGCTATTTGCGCACAGCACATGCAAATTCGCTGCAGGGCGTTGAGACACGCTTCATCACCCCGCGCGAGGTCAAAGAACTTTGCCCGATCATCCATCTTGAGGGGCCGCGTTATCCTGTTTTGGGCGGTCTGTGGCAGGCGCGCGGCGGCACGGCGCGCCATGATGCGGTGGCATGGGGCTATGCGCGGGCCTGTTCCGCGATGGGGATGGACATCATCCAACAATGCGAGGTCACAGCCATCCACCGCGAAAATGGCGCAGTCAGCGCGATTGAAACCACCAAGGGCCGCATTGGGTGCAACAAATTGGGCATCGTGGTGGCGGGTCATTCCAGCCATGTGGCCGATATGGCAGGCTTCCGCCTGCCCATTGAATCGGTTGCGCTGCAGGCGCTGGTGTCTGAACCCATTAAGCCCTGCATGGATGTGGTGGTTATGGCCAATACGGTGCATGGCTATATGAGCCAATCCGACAAGGGTGAAATGGTCATTGGCGGCGGCGCAGATGGCTATAACAACTACACACAACGCGGCTCTTTCCAGCATATCGAGGAAACAGTGCGCGCCTTGGTCGAGACATTCCCGATGATTTCGCGCCTTAAGATGCTGCGCCAATGGGGGGGGATTGTTGATATGACGGGGGACCGTTCCCCGATTATCTCGAAAACCCCTGTCGAGAATTGCTTTATCAACTGCGGTTGGGGCACAGGCGGGTTCAAGGCTATCCCCGGATCAGGTTGGGCGATGGCGGAACTTATGGCCAAAGGGCACTCACCCTTGGCCGATGAGTTTGGCCTAAACCGCTTCCGCGAGGGCCGCTTCATTGATGAAAGCGTGGCCGCAGGGGTGGCGCATTGATGCCTGCCTTGATGTTTAAGATTTACCAAAGCGAGGTTCAGCTATGCTGCTTTTGACCTGCCCTTATTGCGGTGTCTCCGCCGATGAGACTGAACTTTCCCCAGGCGGCGAGGCGCATCTCAAACGCTTTGGCCCAGGATCTTCGGATGAGGATTTTGAAGGTTATTTGTTCATGCGGCACAACCAAAAGGGCGTGCATTTTGAACGCTGGCGGCACACATATGGCTGTGGCAAATGGTTCTTGGCGGCGCGCTGCACCGCGACCCTAGAGGTGTTTGGAACCTATAGCGCACAAACGCCCGAACCCCCCAAAGAGATTATTGCAAAGATACAGGCAAAACGCCCTGATTGGAGCCTGACATGAGCCATCGTTTGCCTCAAGGCGGCCGTCTGATCGACAAGGCCCGCACGGTTTCTTTTGAATTTAACGGCCAGAAAATGCGCGGGCTTGCGGGCGATACGCTGGCCTCTGCCCTTTTGGCGGAAGACCAGATGTTGGTGGGTCGCTCGTTCAAATATCACCGCCCGCGCGGTATTGTGGCCTCGGGCGCGGAAGAACCAAACGCGCTTGTCGGTTTGAGCCGTGATGCGCGGTTTGAGCCGAACCAACGCGTGACCACCACCGAATTGTTCGAAGGACTTGAGGCGCAAAGCCAAAACCACTGGCCGAGCCTTGAGAACGATATTGGCGTGGTGAATAATTACCTCGCGCGGTTTTTACCTGCGGGCTTTTATTACAAGACATTCATCCACCCGCGCCCGTTTTGGAAGCATGTGTTTGAACCCATTATCCGTCAATCCGCGGGTTTGGGCAAAGCCCCCAAAGATCGCGATGCAGATCGTTACGAGCATTTCTACGCCCATGTTGATCTGCTAATTATCGGCGGCGGTATTGCAGGGCTTCAGGCCGCGTTGGACGCTGGCAAGCAAGGCAAGCGGGTGCTTTTGGTTGAGCAAACCGCCCATTGGGGTGGCCGCGCGCCTGTCGATGGGATCGAATTGGGCGGTAAATCTGCGGATGAATGGATCACCGCAACATTGGCCGCTCTTGGTAAGATGAAGAATGTCACCTTGCGCAGCCGCACAATGGGGGCAGGGGTCTATGATCACGGCTATGCCTTGGCCTATGAGCGCGTGACGGATCACGCGCCGAGCGTTGATGCCCCCCGTCATCGGTTGTGGCGTATTCGCGCCGCACGCATTATCACCGCGACAGGTGCAATCGAACGCCCGCTGTCTTTTGCAGGCAATGATATTCCGGGCGTGATGTTGGCCAGCGCCCTGCGCGATTACATCGTCAATTTTGGCGTGGCTGCGGGCAAGCGTATCGTGATTGCCACCAATAATGATGATGGCTATCGCAGTGCTTTGGTCGCCAAAGAGGCGGGTCTTGAGGTTGCAGCCGTTATCGACCCTCGCCCCGATGCGACAGGCGATTTGATTGAAGCCGCCCGTTCTGCGGGGATTGCGATCAAGCAGGGGATGGCCATTGCAGAGGCGCAAGGGGGCAAGCGTGTCACGGGCGTGAAAATCTGCGCGCAAGACAGCGATGGCAGCACGGGCGAGGTCATCGCCTGTGATGCGGTCGGCATGTCGGGCGGATGGTCGCCTGTGGTGCATCTGTGGTCACATTGCGGTGGCAAGCTGATTTGGGATGAGGCACAGGCCTGTTTCCGCCCCGATCTTACACGCCCGCCGCTCAGCCATGATGGCGAAGGGTTTGTTTTCGTTGCGGGGGCGGCAGACGGGCATTCCACCGCAGCTGGGTCTTTGAAATCCGCGCAGGCGGCTGTTGCGGCCGCCACGGGCCAAGCGGTGAAATCGCGCCTGCCCAAAGTGGTAGAGCCTGAATTGGGGGCTTTGGCCCCGATTTGGATCATGCCCGCCCGCGCGCCCATTAAGAAACGCGCAAAAATGTGGTTGGATTTCCAAAACGATGTGAAAGTGTCTGACGTTCAGTTGGCCGCGCGTGAGGGCTATGAAAGCGTTGAGCATACCAAACGCTATACCACATTGGGCATGGCAACCGATCAAGGAAAGCTCAGCAATATCAATGGCCTTGCGGTGCTTGCTGATGCACTTCAGGCGCAAATCTCTGCTGTGGGAACCACCACCTTCCGCCCACCCTATACGCCCATTTCCATGGGGGCCATCGCAGGCGAGGCGCGTGGTGCGGTGTTCCAACCGCTGCGCCGCACCCCGATCTTTGACTGGCACGTTGAACATGGCGCCGATTTTGAGCCAGTGGGTCAGTGGCGGCGCCCCTATTGCTATCCACGGGCGGGCGAAGATCGCCGCGCAGCCGTGACCCGCGAGATCAATGCCACCCGCGGCTCGCTTGGTCTGCTTGATGCATCGACCTTGGGCAAGATCATCGTCAAAGGGCCTGATGCGGGGCGGTTCATGGATATGCTCTACACCAATATGATGAGCACCCTGAAACCAGGCCGCTGCCGTTATGGTCTTATGTGCAATGAGAACGGCTTTTTGATGGATGACGGCGTTGTGGCGCGTCTCGATGAAGAGACGTTCCTCGTGCATACCACCACAGGCGGGGCTGATCACATCCACGCGCATATGGAAGATTGGCTGCAATGCGAATGGTGGGACTTTAAGGTATACACGGCCAATGTGACCGAAAGATGGGCACAGGTGGCCGTGGTTGGCCCAAATGCGCGCAAGCTGTTGGAAAAGCTCGGCTCTGATACGGATTTGTCGGCAGAAGCCTTGCCTTTTATGGCGTGGACAGATGCGAAAATCGGCGGGTTTGAGGCGCGGGTGTTCCGCATTTCTTTCTCGGGTGAGCTGTCCTTTGAAATCGCTGTTCCTGCAAGTCAGGGATTGGATTTCTGGAAAAGCCTAATTGAGGCGGGCGCAGAATGGAACATCACCCCCTATGGCACCGAAGGGCTGCACGTCATGCGGGCGGAAAAGGGCTTCATCATGATCGGAGATGAAACCGATGGCACGGTAATCCCACAGGATTTGGGCCTCGATTGGGCGATTTCCAAAAAGAAAGAGGATTATTTGGGCAAACGCGCACAGGCGCGGAGTTTCATGGATAATCCTGATCGGTGGAAATTGGTCGGTCTTGAGACGCTGGATGGTGGGGTTCTGCCAGATGGTGCCTATGTGATCCGCGCAGGCAAAAACGCCAACGGCCAGAACAATGTCCAAGGGCGGGTGACATCGACCTATTATTCACCAACCCTGAAACGCGGGATCGCGATGGCGCTGATCCATAATGGCCCTGATCGCATGGGCGAGGTGGTGAATCTCACCGATGGTAAGGGTGGTCAGATCAAGGCACGGATTTGTTCGACCATCTTCTTTGATCCCGAGGGGGAGAAGCAAAATGTCTGATCTCAGCACCCTAACACCATATGTCAGCGTCAGCGAACTGCCACTGCAAGGGATGATCACCTTGCGCGCAGATCTGTCCCAGAAAACTGTGGCGACAGCGGTCAAGGCCATCACGGGCCTAGCCATGCCTGCCCCGCGCGCAATCCTTGAGAAGGGCGCCTATGGGGTCGCATGGATGTCCCATGACGAGGTGATGATCCTCTGCCCCTATGCGGAATGCGCTGCCCATGTCGCCAGTTTGGACAATAAATTGGCCAAGCTGCATCATTTGGCGCTCGATATGTCCGATGCGCGCGCGGTGTTTGAGATAACCGCACCCACAGCGGGCGCATTGCGCGATTGTTTGGCCAAACTGATGCCCGCGGATTTTCATCCCGACAGTTTTGGGGTCGGTGAATTGCGCCGCAGTCGCGTGGCACAGGCCGCTGCCGCAGTTTGGCTGACCGATCCAAAAACAGCGCGGCTTTTTGCGTTTCGTTCGGTCAAACAATATGTCCATGACCTGCTGCGCGTCTCTGGCGCAAAAGGCGGCGAGGTGGGGTATTTCTGATCTGCCCCCCCTTGACCTTTGGGGGCGATGCCCTCCATCTGTGGTCTAGAAATTGAAACCGCGAGACGAGGGGATAAACCCATGGCTTTTACACTTCCTGACCTGCCCTATGCCCATGATGCGCTTGCCGCAAAGGGGATGTCGGCCGAGACATTGGAATTCCACCACGACCTGCACCACAAGGCCTATGTCGATAATGGCAATAAGCTGATTGCAGGCACCGAATGGGAAGGCAAATCTGTTGAAGAAATCATCACAGGCACCTATCAGGCAGGCGCTGTGGCCCAAAACGGCATCTTCAACAATGCAAGCCAGCATTGGAACCATGTGCAGTTCTGGGAAATGATGGGGCCAGGGTCATCGGCCATGCCATCGGAATTGGCAAAGGCACTGGTTGACAGCTTTGGCTCGGTTGATCAGTTCAAGGCTGATTTCGCTGCCGCAGGCGCGGGTCAGTTTGGCGCGGGCTGGTGCTGGTTGGTTCAGGACAAAGATGGCGGCCTTAAGGTTACCAAGACCGAAAACGGCGTGAACCCGCTCTGCTTTGGTCAAACGGCCCTGTTGGGCTGCGATGTGTGGGAACATTCTTATTACATCGACTACCGCAACAAGCGCCCTGCCTATTTGGATAATTTCCTGAACAACCTAGTGAATTGGGAAAACGTGGCCGCGCGGATGAAGTGAGGCGGTTCACAGCCTAGGATGAAACAGAACCCCTCGCGAAAGCGGGGGGTTTTTCTTTTCCTTTAGGATTTAAAGCGAAGGGGGAAATCTATCGCAAGTGCCCCCCTTGACCTCCCCCGTAATCCCCCCTCACATACGGACGTATCCACAGTACCGAAGGCGATGCTTCATGACAGAGGCCACCAAAGGCGTTTTGGCGATGGTGGGGGCCTGTGTGATTTGGGGCTTCTCCGCGCTTTACTATAAATTATTGGCCGATATCCCCCCGTTGGAGGTTTTGGCGCATCGCACGCTGTGGTCGGTCTTTGTCTTTATTGGCGTGCTTGCGCTGCAATCGCGACTGGGTGAGTTGCGTCGCGCGTTGTCGGGCGGGCGGTCGTTTTTATTGATCGGGGCTGCGGCCTTGATGATTTCAACAAATTGGTTTTTCTTCATTTTCTCCATCCAAACGGGCCATTTGATGCAAAGCTCGCTTGGCTATTACATCTTTCCCTTGGTGGCCGTGGCGCTTGGTGCGCTTGTGTTGAAAGAACCCCTTTCAACCGCAAAGAAAATCGCCGTTCTTTTGGCGGCCATTGCGGTTGTGCAATTGACCCTCGGTCTTGGGGTGGCGCCGTGGATTTCGTTGATCTTGTCCCTCACATTCGGCCTTTACGGTCTAATCAAACGCTATGTCGCGGCAGGGCCGGTTGTATCGGTCACGGCTGAGGTGTTTTTGCTGATGCCAATCGCGCTTGGCTATCTGGTCTGGTTGGGGCGGGCTGAGGGCGTCTTTGGCGCTGATCTGATCCAATCGGGGCTGTTGATCTTGTCTGGCCCATTGACCGCGGCACCTTTGATTTTGTTTTCCTACGCGTCAAAGCGTGCGGCCCTCTCAACGATTGGTCTGGTGCAATATCTGAACCCTACGCTGCAGTTCACCATTGCCGTGGTCATTTTCGGTGAGGTTCTCACCCTGTGGCACGCGATTGCCTTTGCGCTGATTTGGACAGGGCTTGCGATCTATTCGGTGGGGGCCGTGCGCCCTCAGGCCGCGCGATAGGTGTTAAGCCGCGCCAAGATATCGGCAGGCGTATCTGCCGTTTCCACAAAGCCCAACAGGCTAGCATCGGCAAAGCCATCTGTGACCACATGGTGCAAAAGATCGGTCAGCCTGTCCCAATAGCCCGCGGTGTTCATGAGGATAATAGGCTTATCATGGAGGCCCAACTGCCGCCATGTCAGCACTTCAAAAAACTCGTCCAAGCTGCCAGCGCCGCCTGGCATCATCACGACCGCATCGCAATTCATGAACATCACCTTTTTGCGCTCATGCATGGTTTCGGTGATCACAAAACGCGTCAGGTCGCGTTTGCCGACCTCACGCGCCATCAGATGAGTTGGGATGACCCCGAATGTGTCACCCCCTGCTTCTTGCGCGGTGCGGGCGATATGCCCCATCAGCCCAACATCACCCGCCCCGTAAACAAGGCGCATTCCCGCCGTTGCAATTGCAAGGCCTAAGTCACGCGCGGCCTTTGCATAAAGGGGATTTGCCCCGTCCCGCGCGCCACAAAAGACACAAACTGAAAAATCGCGCATCGGGCCTATCCTTTGGTTTTTGCATATTGGGTTGGTTCTGTGATAGCCGCCTTCGGCAAAGGGCTCAACTGTTGCGGCGCTATCAGTGTGACACAGTTTTGTGTCAGATAGGTTTCGCAACATCTTGCGGACGGTGCTAAGGGTGGTGCAATATCTGCGCAAGCCCTTGGTTTGGGGATAAATCTATACGCCCGCAATGCGGTGCGATCATGAAGGTAGAAAATATGACAAACGGGTCAAAAATGGCGGGCGGCTTGTCGGGGGTTGGGATGGGCATTATTGCCCTTGCCATCGCAGCTTTGGTTTTTTTGGGCTGGCAAGTAGTGAACGAAGACCGCGCTGGTGAAGAGGCCGTAGCAGAGGCGCCCGCCGCGTCAGATAACGCCACAAGCAGCACAGAAGCGCCAGGGCCCGCAGAAGAAGCGGCTGCGGAAGAGGCCGTAGCAGAGGCGCCCGCCGTGTCAGATAACGCCACAAGCAGCACAGAAGCGCCAAGGCCCGCAGAAGAAGCGGCTGCGGAAGAGGCCGTAGCAGAGGCGCCCGCCGCGTCAGATAACGCCACAAGCAGCACAGAAGCGCCAAGGCCCGCAGAAGAAGTGGCTGCGGAAGAGGCCAGTTCAGAGGCCCCTGAGGAAACCGCCGGGACTGAGGAAACTGCAAGCGAAGAAACCGCTGCGCCCGAAACATCTTCGGCTGATCAGGAGGCGGCAGATGTCGCTGAGGCCGTGGTGACGACCACGCCTGTTTTGGATGTCATCCGTGTCTCGCCCGATGGCATGACGGTGATCGCCGGCAGCGCGATGCCAAATGCCGAGATTTATCTCTTGCTCGATGGGGTCGATAACGCAGATGCCACTGCGGACCGTGCGGGCAATTTCGTGCTTTTGTCCAAACTTGCCCCTTCGGACAGTCCGCGTCTTTTGTCGGTCGAAGCGACCGATGAGACAGGTGCGCGGGTGGCTGCAGCACAAACCTTGGTCGTTGCGCCGATTGCCGCGCCTGTGACTGTTGCAGAGGCTACAGACGAGGCGGAAACAGTCACCCAAAGCACCACAGCGCCCATCGTTCTGCAATCAGACGGGCAGGAGGTTTCCCTAGTTCAAGGTGGCAGCACTGATGGCGTGGCCCTCAGCATTGACACGGTCAGCTATTCGAGTGCGGGGGATGTTCAAATTGCGGGGCGTGCCGATAGCGGCGCTGCTTTGCGGGTTTACCTCAACAACGCGCTTGTGGCTGAGGTGACAGGCGGTGACGATGGCACATGGCGCGCCGATGTCGCCAATGTTGCTGCAGGTGCTTATGATCTGCGCGTGGATCAACTGGCCGCGGATGGCACAGTGATCGCGCGGTCTGAAACCCGCTTTATCCGCGAGGCTGCGGCTGAGATTGCGGATGCCGCAGGTGGCGCGCAAAACGCCATTCGTGTGGTGACAGTTGAACGTGGCTTTACGCTATGGGGAATTGCCGAAAATATGCTAGGGTCTGGCTTTGACTATGTGCAGATTTTCAATGCCAACCGCGACCAAATTCGGGATCCCGATCTGATTTATCCGGGTCAGGTCTTCACCATCCCTACGCAATAGGTCGCGGGGGTAGGGGCGGGATCGCTCAAGCGGGGCTCTGGTCATCAGCGCCCCGCTTCTTTACGTTCGGGTCACCTGACCAAATCCGAGTCTCCAAATAATGACAGCACCAGATACAAACGGGCCAGCGATTGATCCTGAAAGTCGCGCCTCTAGCATGATCACCTTGCGCAAGGTGGGGCCCTATCTCTGGCCCAAAGAGATGCCATGGGTAAAATATCGAGTTGTCTTTGCCCTTGCCGCCTTGGTGGTTGCCAAATTGGTCGCGGTTGCGGGGCCTTTTGCCTATAAGGCAGCCGTGGATGCGCTTGGGGGCGATGCCCCAAGCCCTGCTTGGGCTCTTGGCCTTGGGGCGGTTGGCCTGACAGTGGCCTATGGGGTCGCGCGCGCGGGAAATGTTGGCTTTCAACAATTGCGCGATGTGATTTTTGCCCGTGTTGGGCAGCGCGCCTTGCGCATGATTGCGATTGAAACCTTCCGCCATATCCACGCCTTGTCGATGCGGTTTCACATCACGCGGCGCACAGGGGGCCTAAGCCGCATCATCGAGCGCGGGGTCAAGGGCGTAGATTTTCTTTTGCGGTTTTTGCTGTTCTCAATCGGGCCGCTGATCCTTGAATTACTGCTAACGGGGATCATCCTCGCCACGGTGTTTGACATCAGCTATTTGGCGGTTCTGATTGTCACCATTGCCCTCTATGTTTGGTTTACCTTTAAGGTAACAGAATGGCGCGTGAAAATTCGCCGTCAAATGAATGATCAGGACACCGATGCCAATCAAAAGGCGGTCGATAGTCTTTTGAATTTTGAAACCGTCAAATATTTCAACGCCGAAGAGCGTGAGGCACAGCGCTATGATCGCGCGATGGCGGGCTATGAAGAGGCGGCGATCAAAACCAATTACTCGCTCGGGTTTCTAAACTTCGGCCAATCATTGATCATCACCACGGGTCTTGTGATTGTGATGATCATGGCGGCTTTGGGGGTTGAGCGGGGCGATTTGACTGTGGGCGATTTCGTCATGGTCAACGCGTTTATGATTCAAATCACCATGCCATTGAATTTCTTGGGCACAGTCTATCGCGAAATTCGACAGGCTTTGGTTGATATGGGCGAATTATTCACTTTGCTTGAGCAGCCCGCCGATGTGCATGACGCCGCTGATGCGCAAGTGCTGAAGGTCAGCCGTGGCAAGGTGGAATTCCGCGCCATTGGTTTTTCATATGAAAGCACGCGCGCGATTTTGCACGGGGTGGATTTCACCTTAGAGGCGGGTCAAAGCGTGGCACTAGTTGGGCCGTCTGGTTCGGGAAAATCCACCATTGGGCGTTTATTGTTCCGCTTTTACGATCCCCAAAAGGGCCAGATTTTGATTGACGGACAAGATGTCGCCAAGGTGACGCAAAGCTCGCTGCATGACGCCATTGGCGTGGTGCCGCAGGATACGGTTTTGTTCAATGATACTATTTTCTACAACATCGCCTATGGCCGGCCCAATGCCACCCGTGCCGAGGTTGAGGCCGCCGCAAAATCCGCGAAAATCCATGATTTCATCGAAAGCCTGCCCGAAGGCTATGAGACAATCGTGGGGGAGCGGGGGTTAAAGCTCTCTGGGGGTGAAAAGCAGCGGGTGGGGATTGCGCGCACCTTGTTGAAAGATCCCCCCATTCTTTTGCTCGATGAGGCGACATCGGCCCTTGATACGGAAACCGAGCGCGAGATTCAGGGCCAATTGCGTGCGCTTGGTCAAGGGCGCAGCGTGATAATGATCGCGCATCGCCTGTCGACTGTGGTGGATGCGGATTTGATCATGGTGCTTGAAAAAGGCGTTGTTGTAGAACGGGGGCGCCACGATGATTTGGTTGCCGCAGGTGGCCGTTATGCGGCCATGTGGGCGCGTCAGATGAGTGAGCAGGAACGCGCGCCCCAATAAGGGGCGCGTTTATCTTTACTGTGCGGCGTGAACAGTCGGGCCTGCAGGTTTTGTCTTTTGATCTTCGGCTGTGTCATCCTCCCACAAGATGAGGGGGTTTGCCGTTTCCAATGCCGCGCGCGCCAAAGCGTAATCTTGGGTGCGCTGTGACAAGCGCGCCGCGCCAATGCGCGCCAAGGCCTGCGCAATCCAGCCTAAAATTTTATTCCACCAGACCCGCACCGCCAAAAGCGATGGTGTGAAGACCAAGGTCAGAACTGTGGCAATGCCCAATCCAAAGACCACTGCCGTGGCAAGGTTTTTCCACCACAGGGCAGTCGGGCTATCAATGGTGTAACCGCCATTTGCAAAATCAAGGCTGATGCCAAACATCATCGGCGCAAGCCCCGCCATCGTGGTGATAGTGGTCAAAAGAACAGGGCGAATGCGCGCCTCGACTGTGCGGATGATCGCCTCAATCGGGGCCAGATAGCGGCTATATTCTTGATAGGTGTCAATCAGAACAATGTTATTGTTCACCACAATCCCCGCCAAGGCGACAATGCCCGTGCCCGTCATGATGATCGAAAAGCTTTGCCCCATGGTCAAAAGCCCGATCAACACTCCTGCGGTCGACAAGACAACCGCCAGAAGCACCAGCACCGAATTGTAAAACGAATTGAACTGCGCCAGCAGGATGATGAACATCAAGCCCAATGAGGCAGCAAAGGCCTGAGATAAGAAGGCCTGACTTTCGGCTTGCTCGGCTTGGTCGCCGCCCCATTGCCAATTCACGCCATCGGGCAAAATCGTGCCTGTTTCTAATACGGCGGTAATATGGGCAATCCGTTCATTGGCCGTGATAGCCGTCAGGGTAATATCGCCGTTCAATGCATCGTCAAACTCGGCGCGGCTCACGCCTTCGGCCAAGGAATGAAGCACATAGTCGCGCCCATCTATGCTGAATTCAGCGGGCCTGTTGGCGTGTTCAGGCGCCGCATTGCGCAGCAATCCCAAGTCACGATCCCCGATCGTCACCAGCATAAGGCCCGAGATAACATCGGCCTTCACTTGGAATATGCGCGATTGATCAAGGCGTTTGATCTCGGCCAAACGGCGCACGGGTTCCCATGTGACGAAATTTGACAGCGGCACCAATCCATCTGCGGTGCGCACGCGCAAGGTGTCTAGGGTCGACAGGACGCGGGCATCTTCTGGAAAACGCACGCGAATTTCAATCTCATCATCCGATGAAGGCACGCGCATCCGATCAAGCAAAATCCCGCGCGTGACCAATTGCACCATAGCGCCTACTGTGGCCACATTTGCGCCATAACGGCCTGCGGCCTCGACATCGACATTGATCTGCCAATCAATCCCAGGAAGGGGCAGGGTATCTTCGATGAGGGTCAGTCCCTCGAGGCTCTCGAAATAGGCGTGAACGTCTGCCGTAGCTTGCTGAAGCTGCACCCAATCATCGCCTGTTAGTTCGAGATCAATCGGCTTACCATTGGCAGGGCCATTGGCCTGCTCGAATATCTCGGTATGAACGCCGGGAATGGTGTCCAACTTCGCTTGGATCGCATCAAGGATGATATTGCCATCGGCCCGCGTGCCCCAAGGGGCGAGGTCGATTTGAACCTGACCGATTGTATCCTCAGGGGCGCTTGCGCCGCCTGTGTTATTGTTCAATCCGCCATCACCCGAAAAGGCAAAGACATCGCGCACGCCCTCGAACCCAAGCACCCGCGCCTCAACCTGTGCGACCAAAGCGTCTTTTTCTTCGACCGACAGATTGCCGCGCGCGCGCACATAGACAATTGCGTTTTCAGGCTCGGTTTCCACGAAGAAATCCACGCCGTTATTGTTGGCCCCGTAATAGCTGAAGGTCACGACAACAAAGCCCAAAACCGCGGCAATGGTCAAAACGGGGGCAAACGGGTTGCCCACCAAACGCTCTATCAGCAGGCCCAATCTTGTGCGCTTATATCCGCCCTCAACCCGTTCCACCACGCGCGGGCGGATCAATGTGCCCATGACAATCGACATGGCCAAACCTGTAACCGAAAAAACCAAAACACCCGGCAGGATCGCAAGAAGGGCAGGGGTGTCTGGCCCTGCGCCACCGCCACGCATAACCATCAAAGCGGATTGAAACAGGGCAAAGCCCACCACAACCGCAAGACCGATGCGAATGGCGCGACTTGGCACAAGGCGCATCAATAGCACACCAAAGCGATCCGCGCCGCGCGACAGACGGGCGGCAACGCCCCCCATTACAGGCAGATAGACCAACGCCACAATCAGAGAGGCGGATAGAACAAAGATCAACGTGACGGGGAGCATCCCCATAAATTCACCCGGAACCCCAGGCCAGAATAACATCGGCAGAAAGGCGCAAAGCGTGGTCGCGGTCGAAGATATAACGGGCCAGAACATCCGCTTTGCGGCATCTGTATAAGCCTGCATAGGGCGCGCGCCCTCAGCAAGGCGTTTGTCGGCATATTCGACCACAACAATCGCGCCATCAACGAGCATCCCAACGGCCAAGATCAGGCCGAACATCACGATATTTGAAACCGCAATGCCCATGATGCCCAAAAAGATAAAACACAATAAAAATGAGGTGGGGATGGCAAAGCCCACAAGAAGCGCCGATCTTGTGCCAAGCGTGGCCAGAACAACGATCATAACAAGCGCGATTGCAGTCAAAACCGACCCTTCAAGCTGTGCCACCATCGAGGCCACAGTTTTGGATTGATCCAAGGAAGTGGTGATATGAACAGCGGCACGCAATTCTTCGGGCCATTCCGCCTCGAAGGCGGCCACTTCTTGGCGCACCAATTCGGCGGTGTCGATAATGTTAAACCCTTGGCGCTTGACGACCTGAAGCGCAATCGTGGGGTTCCCGTTAAAGCGCGCAGCGCCCGTGCGATCCTCATAGGTGAGGCGAATTTGCGCCAAATCCCCTAAGGTCACAACGCGGTCACCATTTACCTTGACGGGCAAATCATAAACGTCCTGCGGACTTTCAAACGAGGATGGAATGCGCACAGACAAGGCACCCGTTGGGGTGTCGACCACGCCCGCCGCGATCAATTGGTTGTTGTTCACAACCGCCGAAATCAATTCCTGCGCCGTGACATTATAAGCCTCTAGCGAGAGCGGGTCGATCAAGACCTCCAACATCTCATCGCGCGCGCCTGCAATCCCCGCCTCTAAAATGGGCGACAACCCCTCAAGCCGTGTTTGCAAATCCTGCGCAAGGCGGATCAATGTGCGCTCGGGCGCGTTGCCAGACAGCGCCACGATGATGATTGGAAACTCCGAAAAATTGATTTCATTGATGGAATAGTTCTCCGCCCCTTGAGGGAATTGCGTCTCGGCGCGGTTCATGGCATCGCGCACATCGGCAATGGTTGCGGATTTATCCCATCCAAATTCAAACTCGATAAAGATCCCCGCATAACCTTCGGCGGCGGTGGAGTTGATGGATTTCAATCCATCGAGATCTTGAAACTCGGTCTCCATCGGACGCACTAATTGGCGCTCGCTATCCTCTGCGGAAATGCCGGGGAAGGGGACAGAAACAAACAAACCCGGAATATCAATGTCAGGTTCACCCTCTTTGGGTAGTCCGACATAGGCGGCCGCACCAACCGTCAGCGACAAAACGATAAAGGCCACGACCATCCGCGCACGGGCGGCTGCCCAATCGATGATCCCGGTCATTGTGCCCCTCCAAGCGCGGATCGCGCTGCATCAATCGTGGCGTTTTGGCCTGTGGGGATGTCATGGATCGAGACAGGCACGACCTGCCCCCCGTTTGAGACAAATTCCTGCCCTACGATGATAATGTCGACCTGCTCAGGCAGCCCTGTGACTAAGGCCCCATCAGGCGTGTCGCGTAGGAGGGTGACGGGGTAAAATGCAACAAGATTATCTTCGGCCACAACACGCAGCCCCAAATCACCCTGATCATCCAAAGTCAGCGCAGAACTTGGCACCAAATGGGCGGCTGTCCCTTCGGTGGCAATGGCGATATCGGCACTTTGGCCATCCCCAATGCTGAGATCGGGGTTTTCTGCCTCGATCTCAACGCGGAAGGTGCGGGTTTGCGGATCAGCGGAACGCGCAACAAATCGCACAATTCCGTCTACCTCACGCCCATCCACCAGCCGCGTGGTTGCCGTTTGGCCGATGCTGATGCGCGCCAATTCAGCCTCGGGCAGGAACCCAACGAATTTGATTGGATCAAGATCAATCACCGTTGCGCATAATGCGCCCGGCTGCATCAATGTGCCCAGTTCCGCAGTGTCGCTTTCCAACAGCCCGTTGAAGGGCGCGCGAATTTCTACGCGGGCCAATTCTTCCGCGGCGCGATCAATGGCCGCCTCAGCCGAGCGCAAGGCGGCCTCTGCACTGCTGAGGCTGGCTGAGGCGCTGGCCGCGCGTGTCTCAGAGGCAAAACCGCTCTCATTCAGGCGGGTTGCGGCATTGGCGTCA
Source organism: Roseobacter sp. HKCCD7870 (assembly GCF_037830315.1). NCBI lineage: Bacteria > Pseudomonadati > Pseudomonadota > Alphaproteobacteria > Rhodobacterales > Roseobacteraceae > Roseobacter > Roseobacter sp. HKCCD7870. The sequence continues at coordinate 364,556 of NZ_JBBLYO010000001.1, forward strand.
ATTTGCGCGGCTGCAAGTTGCGCGTCTGCGGTGCTGCGCGCGGCCTCAGCCTCGGCTAGCGCTGCAGCGCGGGTGCCTTCATCGATTTGGCACAGAATATCACCTGCGGTCACGGATTGGCCCGCCTTGATCGGGTCTGAAATAATCCGACCCGAGGTTTCAGCGCGAATCTCGACAAAGCGTGCGGCCTCGGATCGTCCGCGCAGACGCATGGCATCGGAAATCATCTCAGCGCGGCTTGGCAAAATCACCACGCGCATCGCATCCCCAAATGTGCCGCTGTCAATTTGCGTGGCCTCAGCCGCCGCAGGGCTTTCACTGTCGCGCCCCATCAAGGCATCGCGCTGAAAAATCAGCACATAAAGCGCCGCGCAGACCAAAAGGGCCGTGATGACTGGAAAAATGCGCATTAAATAACCTCTTTTCGGGGCGGATATATGATCTGATCACGCCCGCTGATCTTTTGTGTTCTGCGTTTGGTTGGGTAACGCTTTCTGTCTCATACGAGTGAACTGTTGCGTTTAGATTAGTCTTTTATACCTACGTCCGCAAGAATGAACGGAATGGTTTAGTTTTTATTTTGTGACAGAATTTGGCCATCTGTTGCGAATACGCCGTTTGGGTGCGGTTGCACTTGGCAAAGCTCTCTGCTTCGCGTTAAGTGAGGCACGTGGGTTTTGATTTCAAAGAGAGAACGGCACAGCATGAGCCAAAGCGACAGTTTCATTGATGAAGTCACCGAAGAATTGCGCCGCGATCAGCTGTTTCGCGCGCTCAAAAGGTGGGGCTGGATTGGCATTTTGGCTGTTGTCGCATTGGTGGGGGCCGCGACCTATCGTGAGATCAGCACAAATCGCGATCTTGCGGCGGCGCGTGATTTTGGGGACGCGGTGATCGCCGCCCTAGATCTGCCCGATGCCGAGGCCCGCGTTGCGGCCCTCGCTGAGATCACCCCAAGCCGCAGCAATCAAGAGGTGCTATTGGCTTTCATTCGCGCCTCGGACCTCAGCGAAAGCGACCCGGTGGCCGCTGCAGTGGCGTTGCGCGCGATTGCAGATGCACCCGATCTCTTGCCGCGTTATCGCGATCTGGCCCTGTTGCGTGCCCATATCCTCGCCCCCTTGGAGGATCAGGGATTGGTCGATGCAACATTGGCGCGTTTGGCCGAGGATGGTGCGCCTTTCGCAGGCATCGCGCGTGAAATGCAGGCGCTGGAACTGTTAAAAGCGGACGATAAAGAGGGGGCGATTGCAGCACTTGAGGCCTTGTCTGAGCAATCCGTTGTGATCCTGTCACAGCGTCAGCGGATCAGCGCCTTGATTTTCGCGCTGCAAAGTGGCGCTACGATCACGGGCCAAAGCGCGTCATCTGAGTAAAGGTACAGGTTTCATGCACAATACCGTTTTTTACGCAAAACCTGTGGCGCGGCTCTGCGGTGTCAGCCTCATCGCTTTGGCCCTTTTGACGGGCTGTGAGCGCGAGCCGATCTTGCAAGGTGAACGGTTCGGGACACGCGTGCCTTTGGCGCAAACCCTGCCAAGCGAGGAAGGGTTGGACGCCACCGCTGAGGCGGCGGATGCGGCCCTCGTGCCTTTCGCGCAACCAACAGCGCAAAGTTTGACGGACTGGCCATTGCGCGGTGCGAATGCTGCGAATGCGATCCCTGCGCTTGGGTTCTCGCAATCGGCAAGCCTACTGTGGTCAACGGATATTGGCCAAGGCAATGGCCGACGCACCCGACTGACCGCTGACCCGATTTTCACAAATGGCGCAATTGTTACGCTTGATAGCGATGCAGGGCTTCAGACGACCTCGCCCGAGGGAGCCGTGATTTGGCGCACTGATTTGACCCCTGCCAGCGAACGCGATGGCGGTGTCTCTGGCGGCGGGATTGGCGCCGCAGGGGATCAGATTTTTGCAACCACTGGATATGGTGAATTGCTGGCCATTGATGCCGCAAGCGGTGCTATTTCATGGCGTCAACGTCTGGGGGCAACGCTTGGCGCACCAACTGTGGCGGGCGGCGTTGTTTATGTGACGGGCCGTGATGATCAGGCCTATGCCGTGGATGCGGCCACGGGGCGTGTGCGGTGGGAAATCCCCGCAACTGGGGCCCCTGCGGTCTTGTCAGGCAGCCCATCCCCTGCGCTGACCTCGCGCTTGGTCGTGTTTCCCTTTGGCTCGGGCGAGTTGACAGGCGTGCTGCGCCAATCGGGCGTGCGGGTCTGGTCGGGTGCCATCGCGGGTGAGCGGATCGGTGTGGCTTATAATTATATCAACGATATCACCTCTGACCCCGTTCTGGTGGGGGGCAGGCTTTATGCGGGCAATCTGTCTGGCCGCGTTGTCGCGATCGATGCGGGATCGGGCGAGCGTCTTTGGACAGCGACAGAAGGGGCCTATTCGGGTCTGATCGTTGCAGGAAATTCCGTGTTTTTCGTATCTGACCGCAATGCGTTGATCCGTCTTGATCAAGCGACTGGTGAGATGATTTGGGAAACCGAATTGCCCCTTTACGAGGCCCGCCGCGAGCGCCGCCGAAAGGCCGTATTCACCTATTACGGGCCGATTTTGGCGGGGGGTCATTTGATCTTGGCCACGGGCGATGGGGAAATTCTGCGTTTTGACCCTGAAACAGGTGCCGCGCTTGATGGCAGCCTTACCCTGCGCGGCGGGGCGGCAAGCCAACCCATCGTTGTCAATGATACACTTTATGTGGTCAGCGCAGATGGTCGCCTGCATGCCTATCGCTGAGCCGTTAAGCCTGTTTTAACGATAGGCTGATAGACCCTCCCCGTCATTAACCGCAGAGCAGGGAGGGCGCGCCTATGCTTTCGGTTCGGGCGATTTCACACCAGGTCCTAAGCCATGAGGGCGGCTTTTCCGATGATCCCGATGATCCGGGCGGCCCCACAAATTTTGGCATCACCTTGGCCGCCCTGCGAAATGCAGGGCGCGATTTGGATGGCGATGGTGATATCGACCGCGAGAATATCCTGCGCCTGACGCGCGCCATTGCCATCGAAATCTTCGAAGAAGATTACTATCGCGCCCCGCGCATATATTTGCTGCCTGAGGCGTTGCAGCCTGTCGTTTACGATATGCAGGTGAATGCGGGGGCGCAGGCGATAATTTTGCTGCAACGACTGCTGCGCGATATGGGGTTTGATATCGCGGTTGATGGGGTGATTGGCCCCGTAACCGTACGGGCCGCACAGGCCGCGAGCAGCCGAAATGAGCGCGCGTTGATTGATGCCTATGCCATTGCGCGGCGCAATTTCTATTACAGCTTGGGGGACAGACGCCCCAGTTTGCGGAAATTTGCGCGCAAGCGCGATGGGGGAAAGGGCGGTTGGATCACGCGGGCAGAAGCATTTTTGTCGTCCAAATATCATTTTAGCGCGGCAGAGCATCACGAAAGGGTTAAATTATGGCGGTGATTGGGGCGCTTGGCGGGCTCACGGCCCTTGGCCAGACTGTTGAAAATATATCCGAGGTCTTTGCCTGCAATGCGGCCGCGCGCGAGGCCGCAGATGCAGAATTTCGCGCAGCTGCGCGGCCGAATTCACCCATAGTGGCAGCACGGGGTTTGACCGCGCGATTAATGGGCTAAACCGCCTGCCGCGTCCTTTGATGGCGCTGCCGGTCATTGGCCTATTCGCCTTTGCCATGATCGACCCTGTGGCTTTTTCCGCGCGCATGACGGGTTTGGCGGCCATCCCTGAGCCGCTTTGGTGGCTTTTGGGGGCGGTGGTAAGTTTCTATTTCGGCGCGCGCGAAATGTATTATGCCCGCATACCCGATACACCGCCGCAAAGATCAGCACGCCGATGGTGGCCTTTTGGCCAAAGGGGCAGTCACTAAAATCCCGCGCTTGAGGAATGGCGCGCCGATTAAGGCGCGCGCATCACCTGGGCCTCTGGGTCAAACAGGGGCTGGGGCAGGGGCGTGGCCTTGAGGGCATTGCCCAAAACCTCGATGGTGAAGCCATCCGCCTGATCGGCATATTCCTTCGGTACATATCCCATCGCAACCGATGTCGCGCTGGCATGGGCATAGCCGCCAGATGTAACCCAACCGATGGTTTTCCCCTGAAAATCAATTGGCTCATCCCCGATCACATCGGCATCATGTGCGTCAATCGCGAAACTCATTAGGCGTAAAGCTCCGCCCGTCTCCCGCTCGGCCAAGGCTGCGGCTTTGCCGATAAAATCAGCGGGTTTATTATAAGTCACAAACCGATCAAGACGCGCCTCAAGCGGGCCATAGACGGGGCGATATTCGCGCGCCCATCCGCCAAAGTTTTTTTCCAAACGCAAAGAATTGAGCGCCCGCAGACCGATAGGACGCAGCCCGTGATCCGCCCCAACGCGCAACAAGGCCTCAAAAATTTGGCGCTGGAATTCTGGGCGCATCCAAATCTCATAGCCCAAATCACCCGTAAAGCTGACTCGCCCAACATAGGCGGGGGCCATGACCACATCCATTTTCGCAAAATCCATGAAGCGCATCTTCGCCATATCAGGGGCAATTTGCGCAAGGATGTCGCGCGCCTTTGGCCCGGCAATATGCAGCCCGCAAAGACCCAAACCGATCACCTCAATGGTGACGTCTTCGGTGCTCAATTTTTGGGCCTCGAACCAACGGGCATAGAAATTTTCAGCCATGCCAGAGCCAAACAGCATATAAGTCTCAGGATCTAAGCAGGCGCAGGTGAGATCACCTTGCAGCTTGCCATTTTCCTTTAACATCGGTGCCAACGTCATCCGACCGGGTTTGGGCAGGGCACAGGCCAAAACCCGGTCAAGAAACGCGCCTGCATCCGCGCCCACGATCCGAAATTTCGAATAGCCCGATATTTCCAACAGGCCCGCAGCCTCGCGCAGGTTGCGCGCCTCGGCCCCAACATGGTCAAAATCACTTGAGCGCCGCCATGAAAATTGATCTCGCACACCTTCGGGCGAGAACCAAAGCGGCACTTCAAGCCCCCAAGATTCACCCATCTGCGCCCCAAGCCCAACCATGCGATCATAAATTGGCGTTGTCTTATGAGGGCGGGCGGCCTGCAATTCCTCGTTCGGGAATTTGATGGAGAACCGCCGCGAATAGTTTTCTTGCACTTTCGGGTTGGTGTAGCTGAGGGTCGTCCAATCGCCATAGCGCGCGACATCCATCGCCCACACGTCAAACCCAGGATCCCCTTGGGTGATCCAATTGGCCAGCGCCAGACCAACACCCCCGCCTTGGCTGAAGCCCGCCATAACCCCGCAGGCTGACCACATCCCCTCAAGCCCGCGAATAGGCCCGATCAACGGGTTTCCATCAGGGGCAAAGGTGAAGGGGCCATTGATGATCTGTTTGATGCCCGCATTCGCAAAGGCGGGGAAATGTTCAAACCCCACTTCAAGGCTTGGCGCGATGCGGTCAATATCGGGTTGCAGTAACTCATGCCCGAATTCCCAGGGCGTGTTGCGGGTCGACCATGGAACACAGGCCTTCTCATAGGTGCCCATAAGCATCCCGCCACGTTCTTGGCGCAAATACAGCTCGCCATCGAAATCGACCGCATGGATCACTTCGCGGCCTGTTTTTGCGTTGATCTCGGCCACTTCGGGCATGTCTTCGGTGATGAGATACATATGCTCCATCGCCAAGATGGGCAGTTCAAGGCCCACCATGCGCCCCACTTCGCGCGCCCAAAGCCCGCCTGCATTCACCACATGCTCGCAGGCAATGTCGCCTTTGTCGGTTTGCACGATCCAACCACCATCGCGCGCGCGCAGGATGCCCGTCACCATACGGTGGGTCTGATAGCTGGCCCCAAGAATTTTGGCGGATTTGGCATAGGCATAGGTCACACCAGAAGGGTCAAGATGGCCATCGACAACGGTGCGCAAAGCACCCGTAAACTGCCGCGGATCAAGAAGCGGCATCAGCTCATGCGCCTCTTCGGGGGTGATTACTTCGGTTTCAATACCCTGATAGCGCCCTTTGGCAGAGATGGATTTCAACCAATCAAACCGCTCAGGCGTGGAGGCCAACATCACCCCACCTGTCATGTGAAAGCCTGTGGCCTGACCTGACAGCTCTTCAATTTCTTTATAAAGATCAATCGTGTATTTCTGAAGCTTGGCAACATTTGGATCACCGTTGATGGTGTGGCACCCGCCCGCTGCGTGCCATGTGCTGCCCGAGGTCAGTTCAGACCGTTCGATCAAAAGGCTATCTGTCCAACCCGCTTTGGCGAGGTGGTAGAGAACGGATGCCCCCACAACACCACCCCCGATAATCACGACCCGCGCTGTTTCAGACATCCATACCTCCCGTTGAGATGATCCTTACCTTGCACAAAACTAGACCGCCAAATGGCGGCTGAGGTGCTTAAATTCGACCAAATTGGGGGGGCAAATGCCGCGAATAGGCTAAATCGCGGGGCGCTGGAAATCAGGCGGCCAGTTCAACCCAAACCGGCACGTGATCTGATGGTTTTTCACGCGCGCGGATTTCACGATCTATTCCAACATCTTGCAAAAGATCAGCCGCGTAGGGGCACAGCAAAATGTGATCAATGCGGATCCCATCATTGCGGTTCCACGCCCCCGCTTGGTAATCCCAGAACGAATAATTGTCGCCACCTTGCACCCGTACGCGAAATGCATCTGTCAGGCCAAGGTTCACGATTTTGCGAAACGCCTCGCGGCTGGTTTGACGCGCCAATGCATCCTCGCGCCATGCATCGGGGCGGGCGGCATCTTCGTCTTGGGGGATGATATTGTAATCCCCTGCAAACAAAACGGCGGTTTCTTCCGCCAAAAGTTCGGCAACACGCGCCTGCATCCGCGCCATCCACGCCAATTTATACTTATATTTCGGGCCAGGGCAGGGATTGCCATTGGGCAGATAAAGCCCGCAAATCCGCAGCGCCTTTTGACCGACCACTGTGGCCTCAATCCAACGTGCCTGCTCATCCTCCGCGTCACCGGCCAGGCCGCGGATCACATCTTCGAGCGGATATTTTGATAAAATCGCCACGCCGTTGAAACTTTTTTGACCATGGGTTTCCACGTTATAGCCCCGGTCCTCGAAAATCTCGCGGGGGAAGGACTCGTCAACCGATTTGATCTCTTGCAATAGCGCCACGTCAGGGGCCGCCTCATCCAACCATTGCGGCAGGGCATCTATGCGCGCTTTGATCCCATTGATGTTAAATGTGGCTATTTTCATAAGCGCAGGCCTTTTTAATCAATGGGTTAAAGAGAAAAGCTAATCCCGCAGCCGCAGGATGACGCTGCATTTGGATTATCGATCACAAAGCGCGCGCCGATCAATTCTTCGGAAAAATCAATGACGGCATTGGCCAAAAACGGCAGCGAGGTTTCATCAACCACAACCTTTTGGCCTGCATCCTCCAAGATCAGATCACCATCGGCGGGATCATCAAGCCGAATATCATATTGAAAGCCAGAACACCCGCCCCCCTCAACGGCCACGCGCAGCGCCTTCGGGGCAGGTGTATCTGCGTTAATCTCAGCCAGACGCGCAAAGGCGCGGGGGGTTACTTTGGGAGGTAGGTTCAAATCCATCGCCATCTCGTTTGGGCAAAAATTGCTGTGATTGCGGGCTGTTAGAACAGTGTGTTTTCCAATATAAGACCGCCAAATTGAAACGGCAAGGATAGGGATCATGCGCGCAAACTATGCCTGCACTCCGAGCGACAGTCGCGGCAGGCTCTACCCCGAGGCGGAAAGTGGGCACAGGTCTTGCTTTCAGCGCGACCGCGACCGCATCATCCATGCCTCTAGTTTTCGCCGCCTCAAGCATAAGACTCAAGTTTTTGTCGAGCATGAGGGCGATTATTTTCGCACCCGTCTGACCCATTCAATCGAGGTCGCGCAAGTGGCCCGCACGATGGCCCGCGCCCTCGCGGCGAACGAGGATTTGACCGAGGCGATTGCACTGGCCCATGATCTGGGCCACACGCCCTTTGGGCATACGGGCGAGGATGCGCTTTGCGATTTGATGGCGCCCTATGGCGGGTTCGATCATAATGCGCAGGCCATTCGCATCGTCACCAATCTCGAACGCCATTATGCCGATTTTGACGGGCTAAACCTGACATGGGAAAGCCTTGAGGGGATTGCGAAACATAACGGGCCTGTAGCCGCCCCATATCCTTGGGCCTTGGCCGAATATAATGCGCGCCATAATCTAGAATTGACCACCTATGCCAGCCTTGAGGCACAGATTGCTGCGATTGCGGATGATATCGCCTATAATCACCATGATCTTCATGACGGGCTGCGGGCAGGGCTATTTGAGGTGGCCGATATTATGGCGCTGCCCCTTGTGGGCCCGTGTTTTGGCGAGGTGGATACGGCCTATCCCGATGTTGACCCAACCCGCCGCAGGCACGAGGCGCTGCGCCGCTTTTTCGGGGTATTGGTTGAGGATGTGATTGTCTATGCCACCACAGCTCTTGGCGCGCTTGATCCTGCTTCGCCGCAAGATATCCGTCATGCAGGGCGCGCAATGGTGCGGTTTTCGGATCAGGTTTTTGCTGATCTCAAGGAGGTGCGCGCGTTTTTGTTTACCCGCATGTATCGTGCGCCGCGGGTGGTCGAGACACGCGCAATCGCCACGGATGTCGTGAATGATTTATTCCCGCATATGATGGCCCACCCTGACCAACTGCCCCGGCAATGGCAGGCCGAAGTGCGCGCAGCGCAAGATGACACCACGCTTGCGCGGTTGGTTTGCGATTATATCGCGGGCATGACGGATCGGTTCGCACTGCAAACCCATCGGCGGATCTTCAATCGTGACTTGGGTCTGGGGGCCGTCTTCTAAGGGGCTTTGTGGCATTGACCTTGCCCTGCAACCTGATAGAGCAGGGCGCAAGACAATCAGGATGATAAAACATGATGCTTTTTGCCGATATTCGCGCCTTGGTGATTGACGCTTTGGGTCAGATGGAGGCCGCAGGCACGTTGCCCGCAGGGCTTGATTTCGCCAATGTCGCGGTTGAACCCCCGCGCGATGCTGCCCATGGCGATATGGCAACGAATGCGGCCATGGTTCTGGCAAAACCTGCAGGGCTAAAGCCACGTGATATCGCCGATGCATTGGCCCCGATCCTGATGGCCGACCCGCGGATTGAGACCGCCGATGTGGCGGGGCCAGGCTTTCTGAACCTTCGCCTTTCTGCGCAGACATGGCGCGAGATGCTGCGCGGCATTGCGCAGGCGCGCGGTGCCTATGGTCGCGTCAATATCGGGCAGGGGCGAAAGGTGAATATCGAATATGTGTCGGCCAACCCGACAGGGCCCTTGCATGTGGGCCATACGCGCGGCGCTGTTTTTGGCGATGCTTTGGCCAGCCTGTTGGATTACGTAGGATATGACGTTACGCGCGAATATTACATCAATGATGGCGGGGCGCAGGTCGATGTTTTGGCGCGTTCTGTGTATTTGCGCTATCTCGAGGCGCATGGTCAGGCTGTGTCCTTTGAGGATGGCACCTATCCAGGCGATTACCTGATCGAGGTGGGTCAGGCCCTGAAATCCGAGGTTGGGGATGCATATCTTGGTCGCCCCGAGGGGGAATGGCTTGCCCCCGTGCGTGATTTCGCCATCGCGGCCATGATGCAGCTGATAGAGGCTGATCTCGACAGTCTTGGCGTGAAAATGGATCACTTCTTTAGTGAAAAATCCCTCTATGGCACGGGGCGGATTGAAGCCGCGATTGAAGACCTTAAGGGTAAGGGCCTGATTTATCGCGGTGTGTTAGAGCCACCAAAGGGCAAAACCCCAGAGGATTGGGAACCGCGCGAACAAACCTTGTTCAAATCGACCGAGCATGGCGATGATGTGGATCGCCCGATTATGAAATCGGATGGCGCATGGACATATTTTGCCCCTGACATCGCTTATCATTATGACAAGGTCACCCGTGGTTATGATGAATTGATTGACGTCTTTGGCGCCGATCATGGCGGCTATGTCAAACGGATGAAGGCAGCCGTGGCGGCGCTGTCCGAAAACAAGGTGCCGCTTGATATTAAGCTGACGCAATTGGTGCGCCTCTTCAAAGGCGGCGAGCCGTTTAAGATGTCAAAACGCGCAGGAACGTTCGTCATGCTGTCCGATGTGGTCGAGGCGGTCGGGCGCGATGTCACGCGCTTTATCATGCTGACCCGCAAGAACGATGCGCCATTGGATTTTGATATCGACAAGGTTTTAGAGCAATCCAAAGATAACCCCGTGTTCTATGTCCAATACGCCCATGCCCGCATTCAATCGGTGCTGCGCAAGGCGGGAGAATTGGGCATCGAGATAGATCACAAAAATCTGGACGCGATCAACGATCCTGCTGAATTCGCGCTGGTGGCGAAACTCGCGGAATGGCCGCGCGTGGTCGAGATCGCGGCACAATCGCACGAGCCGCATCGCATTGCGTTTTTCCTCTATGATCTGGCCGCTGAATTCCACGCTCTGTGGAATAAGGGCAATGCTGCACCCCATCTGCGCTTTTTGCAAGAAGATGATTTGGCAACGACTTCGGCAAAATTGGCCCTTATTGATGCAGTAGCCGTTGTTATTTCCAACGGTCTTGGTATCTTAGGGGTAACACCTGCGGATAAAATGTAAGGCGAGAAACGTCTTCACCCTCCGCAGGCCAGAGGCAGAGCAGGATAGTCCCGTGACATAAGCCCATAAAACAAAGGGCATCACGGCGGAAAAGGGCAGGCATGGCGGCTTATGAAAAAGAACCTCCCGCGCAAAGACCGTTTCAGCGCATAGCGAACTCTCCGCAGGCCAGACGCCCTGTCGGGGGGATGACGGTTGATCCAGCGCGTCTTTTTGCCAACCCGCCGCAAAGATTTGATCCCCCGTCCGCGCGCGCGCCGCAGATGCCGCAAACAGGGTGGGATCCTCTCAGCGCCACAGCCGAGCGCGACCTTCAGGCCTCTGCCGATCAGATCACCACGAGCCTTGTCGAGGTCGAACGCACGCAGGCTGTGCGCAAGCTGGGTCTTGGGGTCATTGGGCTGATGTCGGTCGCCATGGTGGCGCTTGGGGCGTATTGGGGATATGAGGTGCTGAAACGGCAAACCCTTGGTGTGCCCGTGATTGCCGCACCATCCGAGCCGTTTCGCGTGCCGCCGGATGATCCGGGCGGGGTTGAGGCGGATCATATGGGCCTTGCCGTAAATGAGATCGCCGCAGGGCGTGAGGCGGGGCCTGCAGCCGCGCAAATCATCCTTGCGCCGCCGCCTGTTGATTTGATCGAGGATGTGACCCTTTTGGTGACGCCTGAGGCTGAAATGCCCCAAGCCGCGCCTGAATTGGACATTATCGCGCCTGACAGTTTTGACTTGATCGGGCCGCCTGCGCCGCCTGTCGCGGATGTGCCGGAGGCGACCGAAGATTTGATCACCGCCCTTTTAGCAGAGGCTTTGGGGGAGAGCCCTAATGCGCCTCAGCCTGATCTTACGCCTGAGGTCGACAGAATTCCCGCCTCTGTAGCGGGCGTGGCTGTATCACTTATTCCAACACCGCGACCCTTTACGATGGATCTGAGCCTTGCACAGGTGCCCAGTGATGCTAGCCGTGATGACGCCATCGAAATTGATCCTTCAACCCTTGCCGCGGGGGACATGGTTGTGCAGCTTGGCGCCTTTGACAGCCCCGATGCGGCGCGGCGTGAATGGGATCGGCTTGCGGCGCAATATGATGGCTTTTTCGATGGGCGCGGCCGCGTGATTATGGCGGCCAGTTCGGGCGGTCAGGAATTCTTCCGTCTGCGCGTAGCGGGGTTTGACGGGGTGGATGATGCTCGCCGTTTCTGCACGGCGCTCTTGGCATTGGGTCAGGCCTGTATCCCTGCGACCATTCGGTGAGGGGGCAGGGCTATGTCTATCCCTTATTCTGCTACAATCCTTGGCCTGCAGGGCCTAAGTTTGTCGGCGGATGAGGCGCAGTTTTTTCGCGCGGCCAACCCTTGGGGATTTATTCTTTTTGCGCGCAACATTGATACCCCCGACCAACTGCGGGCCTTAACCGATAGCTTGCGCGATTGTGTTGGGTGGGATGCGCCCATTTTGATTGACCAAGAGGGCGGGCGTGTGCAGCGCATGGGGCCACCGCATTGGCGGCACTGGACACCGCCCCTTGATATGATCGCAGGCCGTGACCCGCACTCGGCTGCACGCGCCTTATATTTGCGCGCGGCCTATATTGGGCTTGAGATGCGTGCCGTGGGGCTTGACGTTAATTGCGCGCCTTTGGCGGATGTTGCGCGGCCTGAAACTCATGCGGTGTTAAAAAATCGCCTTTACGGGTTTCAGCCTGACACAGTTGCAACCTTTGCCCGTGCCTATGCCCAAGGGTTGATGGATGCGGGCGTGGCCCCGATTTTGAAACATCTGCCCGGATATGGGCTTGGTCAGGTGGATAGCCATCTAAGCTGCCCCCGTGTCAGTGCCGCGCTCAGTGAATTGGAGGCGGTTGATTTCGCGGCCTTTCGGCCCCTGATTGATCTGCCAATGGGGATGAGCGCGCATATCATATATGAGGCACTTGACCCCGACCTGCCTGCAACCCTGTCCCCTGTTCTGATGCGGATGATCCGCGAGGATATTGGGTATCAAGGGTTGATGATGACCGATGATATCTCGATGGGGGCGCTTGGGGGTAGTTTGGAAGAACGCAGCACACAGGCCCGCGCGGCGGGCTGTGATGTGATTTTGCATTGCAACGGCAAGCTTCCCGAAATGGAGGAGGTCGTTGCCCATTCTGGTCTTTTGGATGGGATCGCGGCAAAACGCGCGCAGGCTGCACTTTTGGCCCGCAAATCCGCGACATCGCTTGACTTATATGCGATAGATGCCGAACTTCGTAGCCTAAGCGAAAAAGGCCCAATATGAGCGATACACCTGCGCTGCCCCCTGAGGCGGCAAATGACAATCTTCTCGCCGATCCTGGTGAGTGGGATAGCGTGGCCGAACGCCGCGCGGCCGAGGCGTTGATTGTCGATGTCGATGGGTTTGAAGGGCCGCTTGACCTATTGCTGACATTGTCGCGCACGCAAAAGGTGGATTTGCGCAAAATATCGGTGTTGCGATTGGCCGAACAATATTTGGCCTTCGTGGAAGAAGCGCGCAAATTACGGATTGAATTGGCAGCGGATTACTTGGTTATGGCCGCATGGTTGGCCTATCTCAAATCGCGGCTCTTATTGCCGCCTGATCCCGAAGAAGAGGGCCCATCAGGCGAAGAATTGGCGGCGCATTTGGCCTTCCAATTGGAGCGATTAAGCGCCATGCGCGAATGCGCGGCCAAGTTGATGGCGCGGGATCGTTTGGGACGGGATCGTTTCGTGCGTGGCATTCCCGAGGCCGTTACCCATGCCCGCAAGGTCAAATATACCGCAAACCTTCTTGATTTGATGCAAGGTTATGCGCGGATAAGAACCCGTGATGATTTTCGCCCCTTTGTCATGGATCGCGATAGCGTCTTTACAATGGAGCAAGCCCTAGAGCGGATGCGTGGCCTGATCGGATATGCGGGCGAGTGGACGGATATTTTGACCTATCTGCCCGATGGGTGGGGCATGGATCCGAAAAAACGCCGCTCTGCCACCGCAGCCACATTTGCGGCGAGTTTGGAATTGGTAAAGGCGGGAAAATTGGTCATTCGCCAAGCGGAAACATTCGCGCCAATTGAAGTGAAACGAAGGGATGATGAAAGATGAGCGGCGTGGCGGATACACCTGAAACTTCCCCCGAAACACCTGCTGAAGCACCCTCAAACACGCCTGAGAAGAGCCTGTTTCAAGCGCCCCCTTTGGCAGAACAGGAACGCATGATTGAGGCCTTGCTTTTTGCCAGTGCCGAGCCTGTCTCAATCCGCGAGATGGAAGCACGTCTTCCGCATGGTTGTGATCCTGCTGAAGCCTTGCAACTGCTGCGCCGCCGCTATGAGCGGCGCGGTGTGAATGTGGTCAAAGTGGGTGATGCATGGGCGATGCGCACCAGTTCTGATCTAGGGTTTCTGATGAGCCGCGAAACGGTCGAGACACGGAAGCTGTCGCGCGCGGCAATCGAAACCTTGGCAATCGTGGCCTATCATCAACCTGTGACACGCGCCGAGATCGAAGAAATCCGCGGCGTTTCTGTCAATCGGGGCACGATTGATCAATTGATTGAAATGGAATGGATCAAATTTGGCCGCCGCAAGATGACGCCAGGCCGGCCCGTCACATTCGTGGTAACGCCTGCATTTTTGGATCATTTCGGTTTAGAATCTGCCCGCGATTTGCCGGGCGTGAAGGAATTGCGCGATGCAGGGCTGCTCGACAATCGCCCACGCGGCTTGAACCTGTCTGAGGAGGGCGCAGAAGCCCCAGAGGAGGAGGGCGGTCTTCCCTTCGATATGGATGACGCAGATGAGGATGGCGCCTTGTTCGAGGATGACGCGCCCTGATTTTGCCCCAATATCCTGGTATCATCTCACATGGCCCGCGTTCTGCGGGTCTTGTTTTATGGGCTGCAATTGAGGGTGAGATGAGCAACCTTATTTCGGCACTGATCCGCATGGTGATGAGGCGGATAATTTGGCGTGGGGTGAATAATGCAACCGACCATGTCGCACGGCGAGGTACAGGGGGTGATCCTACACAGGCCCGTGCGACTGAGCGCCGTCTGCGCCAGACTACGGGTCTTATGCGGCGGTTCATGCGGTTCTGAATAAAAAAGGCGCAAGCAATGCTTGCACCTTTTTTGTTCGATTTCTGCTGCTTAGCAGGAGAAATACATCTTGTATTCCACGGGGTGTGGGGTGTGTTCGAAGGCATAGACCTCCTGCCACTTAAGCGCGGCATAGGCATCGATTTGATCCTTTGTAAACACATCGCCTTTGAGCAGGAAGTCGTGATCTTTTTCCAGCTCTTCCAATGCCTCGCGCAAGGATGCGCAAACAGTTGGGATTTCGGCCAATTCTTCTGGGGGCAGATCATACAGATCCTTGTCAGAAGGCTCACCTGGGTGGATTTTGTTCTGAATGCCGTCCAGACCCGCCATCAACAAGGCCGAGAAGGCCAAGTAGGGGTTTGCGGATGGATCAGGGAAGCGGGCCTCAACGCGCTTGGCTTTGGGGCTTTCTGTCCATGGAATTCGCACGCAGCCCGAACGGTTCCGTGCAGAATAAGCGCGTAGAACGGGGGCTTCGAAGCCGGGGATCAGACGCTTATAGCTGTTGGTCGATGGGTTGGTGAACGCGTTCAACGCTTTGGCGTGCTTGAGGATGCCACCGATGAAGTAAAGCGCCTCATCTGACAGATCCGCGTATTTGTCGCCTGCGAACAAGGGCTTGCCATCTTTCCAGATCGACATGTTCACATGCATCCCCGTGCCGTTATCGCCTGCCATAGGCTTGGGCATGAAGGTGGCTGTTTTGCCATAGGCATGGGCCACGTTCTGGATGATGTATTTATATTTCAGGATGTTGTCGCCCTGTTCGGTCAATGTCCCGAAAATCAGGCCCAATTCATGCTGACAGGTCGCCACTTCATGGTGATGCTTGTCCACTTTCATCCCGATGGATTTCATGGTCGACAGCATTTCAGAGCGCAGGTCTTGGGCTTCGTCAATTGGGTTCACAGGGAAATAGCCGCCCTTGTGGCCCGCGCGATGGCCCATATTGCCCATCTCGAACTCAGCATCTGTGTTCCATGCGGCTGCGACCGCGTCAATTTCGTAGCCCACTTTGTTTGGGGCGACCGAGTAACGCACATCATCAAAGATGAAGAATTCGGCCTCTGGGCCGAAATAGGCCACATCGCCAATCCCTGTGGATTTCAGATAGGCCTCTGCCTTCACGGCGGTGCCGCGTGGGTCACGCTCGTAAGGCTCGCCTGTGTCGGGCTCGACCACGTTACAATGCACGCACAGGGTTTTCTCTGCGTAGAACGGATCAATATAGGCGCTGTCTGTGTCTACCATCAATTTCATGTCGGAAGCTTCGATGCCTTTCCAACCAGAAATCGAGGAGCCGTCAAACATGAAGCCCTCATCGAGGAAATCTTCATCAACCAGATCAGACATCACGGTAACGTGCTGGATCTTGCCGCGCGGGTCTGTGAAACGAATATCGACATATGCGATGTCTTCGTCTTTGATCAGTTTAAGAACCTTGTCTTTGCTCATCGTGACCTTCCCTTACATTTTGGTCTTTGGGGAGTGAGATAGGGCCAAAGCGACCCTGGCTATTGTGGCCTCATGCCTTAGAGCGCGTCTTCACCAGACTCGCCTGTGCGGATGCGGATTGCTTGCTCGATGGTGGAGACGAAAATCTTACCGTCCCCAATCTTATCGGTCTTCGCCGCGTCAATGATCGCCTCAATCGCGCTATCGACCATATCATGGGAGAGAACAACTTCGATTTTTACCTTAGGCAAGAAATCAACCACATATTCCGCGCCGCGATAAAGCTCTGTATGACCTTTTTGACGGCCAAACCCTTTGACTTCGGTCACCGACAAACCTTGAATGCCGATTTCCTGAAGCGCTTCTTTCACTTCATCAAGCTTGAATGGTTTGATGATCGCTTCGATTTTTTTCATGTGGCCCTCGCCTTCCTGCGTGCATTGCGCCTTTCTGACACCATGTTGTGCGGGGCGGGGCAATCTGATTGCCCGCTCGCGCTGCTCTCTCTCAAGGGAAATTTGGCTACTTGCAACATATTTGTGCGCTGCGCACAAAATTTAATCAGTTTGAAAACTGTGGCTTTAGGCTGCGGCCTGATCGACCGAACGGGCAGCCTGTAGGATCAGCCCATTGGCAAAAATCTGGACATCGCGCGTAAAATGCAAGGCTAACAAGCGCGCCTGTGGCAGATTGCGATACCTAACGCCTCGCTGCCCGATGAAATCCCGCGCAAAGGCCATGTCACCTTGGCGTGTTTTCAACAATTGACTGGGAAAGAGATCAAAAGGCTGCGTCTGGTCAGAGCCAAGCGCATAGGCCTCAAGATACACCACGCACAGGGGTTGGGCGATATGCACAGGCATCAGTGCCTGAAGGGGCAGGGCGCCAATACTGGTGATGACACGATCCCCCACACAGAGATGTTCTGCAGGCATGGCCCCCTCAAGGGTAAGAATGGGCAAATCTGCCATAATGAGCTGCGTCTCAAGCGCGGGCTTTGCGTCATTTGGGCTTTGCACCAAATCACGCAACCCCATAAGCAGTGCAGGGCTAACGGGAATTGTCATTTGTTTTGCCCGCTTTTGCCTCTGTGGTGAGATAACATCAGAAATAAGGCGAAATTGTGGCGCGGCCTTTGGTGCGGGGCGATGTGGCCCTTAAGAAATTGCAAAAAGGGTAATTTTCCCCCTCGCACTCCGCAAAAGCCTCTGCTAAGGACAGCGCCGTTGCGGGTGTGGCGAAATTGGTAGACGCACCAGATTTAGGTTCTGGCGCCGCAAGGCGTGGGGGTTCAAGTCCCTCCACCCGCACCAAATCATGAAAATATAGAGATAGACATCAAGGTCTTAGTGGTTGATGCGCAAAGGTCATCCACCCTTGTATCCACCTTCCTTGCTGTGCGTCCCGCACGCGCGTGGCTGCATGTTTGCTCCCGCGCGCGTGCGCGTTGCTCCCAAGGTCTGAGCAATGTAGAGCTTCAGCAGGCCTATCTAGGTTTGTTTTACCTTAGCCAATGAAGAGAAAAATTGGCACCCCATGTTTGATGTGGCTGCTGATCGTATCTCCCGTAAAGTTCGTAACTGACAATAGCAGGCCCACCTGATGGTCCAAAGTTCCCTGCGACTGGTCCACGAAAGTTAACTTCTCGACCGTTAGACACCCATCGCGGATCAAGCGGACGAAAAACGCCCTCTCCCAAATTGATAGCAATCTGGGCAATCGCATCATCAAGATTGGAAGACCTCATGGCTGGGGAGCCTGAACGGGTTACCAGATCTAAATCTCCATCGCCATCTAAGTCGATAACCTGCGTCTCATCTGCAAATGGAATGTCTGCAAGAGGCGTTCTGTAGCCTTGGTTCCACATGCGTGATGCAGTTTGATCGACAAAAACACCAGGTTCTGCTTGCATTAAGATTTGCAAGAAATGGCCTCGCCACCATCCATCTCTAGTCGATTGGGTTAGTACGAGGTCTACAAGACCGTTACCGTCTAAATCAACACCGTCGGCATCGTTTGTAAAAGTGTAGTAACCCCATCTATTTGTAGGCAAATCGGTTTGAGTGCTGCCATTGAAAGTTCCGTTGCCTTCATTCCATAGAATGTGACTAACTACCTTATCATCATCCTGTTGTTGGTCGCATCGAAGCAAAAGTAATTCAGGAGCATTGTCATTGTTTAAATCAATCAAACGGAAGGTTGAGTACCTGTTGTCTGCTCTATTTTGGTATAAATGAATGAGGCTTGGGTTGGTTACGAAATCGGCGAGGTCACGTTTTTCAAAAACACCTTGCCCATTATTGAGAAGCACATAAGGTTCGTACCTATTTGAAGAAAAATGCGTTGCTACGACAATATCGATATCTCCGTCATTATCGATATCTCCATCATCTGCCCCGTGAGAAAAGTCCTCCATTTGAGGGATGTTCGTAGCGGTTACGTCTACTGGGCCGATAGGGGTTGATAGTACGAGCATGTTTTGCCCGCCAGGAAACGGATTTCGATCCAAACCATGATTGGCTATAAAAAAATCGTCTATGCCGTCACCATTGAAGTCTGCTATGACGGCCTCCCTTTCGTGGACCCCGGCCAAGTTATGAGGGCCATTAGAGAACTCAAGCTCCGCAACCAGACCTGGCTGATCAGAGAAGTCTAAAATTAAAAGCCGAGAGTTCTGATCTACTGGGACACTGTTATTAGAAAGGTCGCCAATATGCTGGCCTATTATCAGTTCATCGATGTTATCATTGTCGAAATCACCAGCCCCCAATACTAGCGTGCTTACGCCTGTACATTCTTGGCAATCGTAGTTGGAGCCACGTATATCGCTCGTAAATATTCTGCGTGTGTTTAAGGTATTGGGTGGAGTGATAATCTGAGTTTGATCATAGAATGGGTCTCCAAACCAGCTTTCCTCAACCTCCTGCATTAGGGCAAGCAATGTTTGGACAGATTTTTGTTCATTCGGATTTGCGTACTGATTAAAAAAAGCGTCAATTGCGCCTTCAGTTCGGCGACCCCATAATCCATCAGCTGCACCCGCGTTGAAACCGAGGTTGTTTAATTGCGATTGCACATTCTGTGTAAGTCCTCGGTCGGCTCTGAAGTCCGCGGACAAATCTTGTGTATGCGATGCAGACGCCATTGAACAAAAAAAGGCGGCTAAAGTAAGCCTATGGAGCGTGTAGGTAGGCATCGCGTTTCTGTCGCCCAATGTTGGAATAATTTTTGGATTAAAGCATCACAGTTTAGCCTGTGTCAAATTATGGTGGCCCAACGTTTTGCGCGCGTGGCTGCGTGTTTGCTCCCGCCCGCGCGCGCGTTGCTCTCGTTTGTGTGTGGGCTGCATATAGGTGTCTGGACACGCGGGCAAGCAAGTTAGAATAGGGTTTGACAAGGTGGGGGTGAAGTCCCGCGTTGAGCTGCTTCCGCTCTTTATGGATGAGTTCATTGATATTGGCGCGACCAAGTAAGCAGCGCCCTAAGATGGCCATCAAGCCATGCGTTACTTTCACGCTCTGACTTTATCTCGCGCGGATGGCTAAAAGACCATGCCGCGCGAGAAGGTTTTGCGTTACTCGGTCGCCAAAGATTGCAGATAGGCGTAAAGGTTGCGGGCATCTTCCTCGCCACGCACACGGAACGACATCGCGCTGCGCGCGCCATTGTCGCCAAGTGCCTCGCGCAGATAGGCGGTCGGGTCTTGGACATAGGCCACAAAGGCCTCTTCATCCCAAACGTTGCCTGCCTCACTATAGGCTGCAAGGCTGGCGGAATAGCGGAACCCTTCGGCCGCCCCTGCAGGGCCGCCTGCCACGCCGTATAGGTTTGGCCCTGTTCGCCCATTACGCCCCGCAAGCGTGTCGCCTGCTGCGTTTTTAACCACATGGCACGCTATGCATTGGTTGAACGCGCGTTCACCCGCAGCGGCATCACCGCCTGCCCATGCTGCCCCGCCCGAAACTGCAAAGGCCAAGGTTGCGGCCAGTCCGATTTTTTGCGTCAAATCACTTACTCCCTTGTCAGTCATTATTGGCACGAATGACTGAAATTGACGCCGTCACAAGGCTAGTTTTGGCGTTGATTGATCTGATTTCAAGTCAGGCTTGCGCGACAAATTCCCGCAAACCCTGACGCCCCTCCCTTGCAGCATGGCTTGCAGGTCTTTAACGATAGCGCCAACAACCAGTGATAAGGGAGCGTGTTATGGGATCTGAGCCAAAATTTCACCCGCATGGACAGCATTTGATTGCAGGCCATTGGCGTGCAGGAGAGAGGCAGTTTGCCTCGGCCCCTGTGGATGGTCAGGGTCACGCGGTTTCAAAGGGCAGCGTCGTTTTGGTGGATCAGGCCGTTCAGGCCGCTGAAACTGCATTTTGGAATTATAGCGCCACATCCCGCGCAGCGCGCGCTGCATTTCTCAACAAAATCGCGGATGAGATTGAATCGCGCGGCGAGATGATCACCGATATTGGGGCCCGCGAAACGGGCCTGCCTGCCGCGCGCCTTGAGGGGGAGCGCGGTCGCACCACGGGCCAGTTGCGGATGTTTGCGGCGCATATCCTAAAAGAGGACTATCTTGATTTGCGCCATGATGCAGCCCTGCCTGATCGCGCGCCGTTGCCGCGCCCTGATTTGCGCTTGATGCAGCGGCCTGTTGGCCCTGTGGCCGTGTTTGGCGCTTCGAATTTCCCGCTCGCCTTTTCAACGGCTGGGGGCGATACGGCCAGCGCCTTGGCGGCAGGCTGCCCCGTGGTGGTCAAGGCGCATGAGGCGCACCCAGGAACGGCTGAAATCATCGCTGAGGCTATCTTGGTCGCGATCCGCGCCTGCGAAATGCCTGAGGGCGTGTTCAGCATGATTCATGGCGGGGCCTATGAGGTGGGCGGCGCGCTTGTGCAACATCCATTGATCAGCGCGGTTGGCTTTACGGGATCGCTCAAAGGCGGGCGCGCCTTGTTTGATCTTTGCGCAGCGCGCCCAACCCCAATTCCATTTTTTGGCGAATTGGGCAGCGTGAACCCGATGTTCTTGATGCCTGCCGCGATGGCCGCGCGTGGCGCGGCGATTGGCACGGCGTGGGCGGGGTCGCTGACCATGGGCGTGGGGCAGTTTTGTACCAATCCAGGGATTGCCGTGGTGATTGATGGGGCTGAGGCCGATGCATTCGTGGCCGCCGCAAGCGATGCGCTTTCTGCAACCGCGCCGCAAGTGATGCTAACCACAGGCATTGCCGAGGCCTATCGCAATGGGGTCAAAACCATCGGCGCCCAAAACGCGGTGCGTGAGATTTTGGGAACCATGTGCGACAACCGCGATGCAGCCCCCTATCTCTACGAGGTGAGCGGTGCAGATTGGTTGGCCAATGACACGCTTGGTCACGAGGTGTTTGGGCCAATGGGGATGGTTGTGCGCGCCCGCGATCTTGAACAGATGCGCGAAATTGCCCTCAGCCTTGAGGGGCAGTTGACCTGCACGTTGCATATGGATGACGGCGATCTGGCAGAGGCCCGCGCGTTCTTGCCGATCCTTGAGCGCAAAGCAGGCCGCGTTTTGGCCAATGGTTTCCCCACTGGGGTCGAAGTCTGCGATGCCATGGTGCATGGCGGGCCGTATCCAGCGTCTACAAATTTTGGGGCGACATCCGTGGGTTCTTTGGCGATCCGCCGCTTTTTGCGGCCTGTGTGCTATCAAAACATGCCTGAAGGTCTGTTGCCCAGTGAATTGGCAAAGTGAGGTTGGATCATGGGTGTGCATGCAAGCGCGATAACGACACAGCCAAATTTCCTAGGTGAGGGGCCTTTGTGGCATCCGTTGCGTGGCGAATTGCTGTGGTTCGATATCATGAACAAAACCCTGTTTGCGCTGAAAAATGGCGCTCAGCGCGAATATGGGTTCCCAGATTTGGTTTCGGCGGCGGGATGGGTTGATGAGACCCGTATCGTCATCGCCTCTGAACGCGCGCTTTTTGTGTTTGATTTGGACACAGGCACCGCCACGCCGTTGTGTGATCTTGAGGCAGATAACCCCGTGACACGCTCAAATGATGGCCGCGCGGATCATCAGGGCGGGTTCTGGATCGGGACGATGGGCAAGAGTTTCGAAGAGGGGGCAGGAGCGATTTATCGCTACTATAAGGGCGAGTTGCGTAAATTATTCGCCGCCGTGACCATACCCAATTCGATTTGTTTTTCGCCTGATGGCAAGACCGCTTATTTCTGCTCGACCCCAGATCAGCAGATTATGCAAGTCGGCCTTAATTCCGATGGATGGCCCGATGGGCCAATTTCGGTCTTTCTTGATCTGCAAGGGGAGGATTTGAACCCTGACGGGTCTGTGGTGGATGCCGAAGGCTATGTTTGGAATGCGCAATGGGGCAGTGGCCGTGTTGCGCGATATGCCCCCGATGGCAGGCTTGAGCGCGTGGTCACGCTTGACGGGCGGCATTCCAGTTGCCCCGCCTTTGGTGGGCCTGATCTTCAAGACCTCTACATCACCTCCGCACAGGAGGGGATGGAAGCGGCTGATGCGCCGCAAGGATTGCTTTATCATGCACGGCTTGAGGTCAAAGGCGTGGCTGAACCACGGGTTATTTTGCCCTAATTTATGTGAATGCCGGGGCCAAGCGCCGCTTGGCCCGCATTTCGGGGTTGAACGCCCCTCTGCCTGTCAATAGTAAGGCGCAAATTCCCTTTTTGCGGGTCGCCTTTGGGTGACCACCGTTTTCGATTGCGAGGAAAGCAGATGAACGTCACGGAAACCCTAAACGAAGGCCTAAAGCGCGCCTATGAAATCACCATCACGGGTGCGGAACTTGAAGCCAAGGTCAATGAGAAACTGGTCGAAGCGCAGCCTGAGATTGAGATGAAAGGCTTTCGCAAGGGGAAAGTGCCGATGGCGCTTTTGAAAAAGCAATTCGGCCCCCGTGTCATGGGCGAAGCGATGCAAGACGCTGTTGATAGCGCGATGCAAAACCACCTTGAAACATCTGGCGACCGCCCTGCGATGCAGCCTGAGGTCAAGATGGTGAACGAGGATTGGAAAGAAGGCGATGATGTCATCGTCTCGATGGCCTATGAGCGTCTGCCAGAAATCCCCGATGTGGATTACAAGAAGCTGAAGCTTGAGCGCATGGTTGTGCCTGCATCAGACAAAGAGATTGCCGAGACACTGGCGAAACTGGCTGAGACAGCCCAGAATTTCGAAACCAAAAAGGGCAAAGCTGCCAAGGATGATCAGGTCGTCTTTGATTTCGTAGGCAAGGTCGATGGCGAGGCGTTTGAAGGCGGCAGCGCCGAAGATTACCCACTTGTTTTGGGTTCGAATAGCTTCATCCCAGGGTTCGAAGATCAGTTGATCGGCGTAAAAGCGGGCGAAGAAAAGCAGGTTTCTGTAACCTTCCCTGAGGAATACGGCGCTGAGCATCTGGCAGGGAAAGCAGCGACTTTTGATTGCACGATCAAAGAGGTCAAAAAGCCCGTTCCTGCGGCGATTGATGATGAGCTTGCCAAGAAATACGGCGCAGAAAGCCTTGATGCCCTGAAGGGTCAGGTGTCGGAGCGTTTGCAGGCTGAATATGCAGGGGCCGCGCGCCAGATCACCAAGCGCGCTTTGCTCGATCAGTTGGACAAGCAGGTTAAGTTTGATCTGCCCCCAAGCCTTGTCGAGGCAGAAGCCGCGCAGATCGCGCATCAACTTTGGCATGAAGAAAACCCTGAGCATCAGGGCCATGATCATGGTGAGATCAAACCGACCAAAGAGCACACAAAACTGGCCGAGCGCCGCGTGAAGTTGGGCTTGCTCTTGGCTGAACTGGGTCAGAAGAACGAGGTTCAAGTGACCGATGCGGAATTCACCCAAGCGGTCATGAATCAAGCGCGTCAATACTCCGGTCAAGAGCGCGCCTTCTTTGAATTTATTCAGAAAAATCAGCAAGCGCAACAGCAGCTTCGCGCACCATTGTTCGAGGATAAGGTCGTTGACTATATCTTTGAGCAGGCTGAAGTGAAGGATGTTGAAACCACCAAAGCCAAGCTCGAAAAAGCTGTTGAGGCCTTGGACGAAGAATAATCTTCCAAAGACTTAGTGCAGCATCACGAAAGGCCCCCAATGAAGATTGGGGGCTTTTTTGTGGTGTTTTGGGGATTTCGGCGTAAGCTAGAGACGGGGTGCAATGCACATATGGGTCGCGCGTGCCTTTCGCGACTTGGAGATAAGCCAACAAAATGAGGTACGAAGTCATGCTACGCGTTTTACTACCAGCCTGTGCCGTGTTGTTTGTGTCTGTGGTCACGGCAGCCGCCTGTCCAACCTTTGCCAAAAGCGGCACTTATCTGAGCTTTACCGGGGATCAGCTTTATTCACCGCAAAGCTATTCGACCATGGCAACGGGCGGGGCGATGCTCAGCAATTGCGGCATATCTGGTGCAGGATCGGTCTCGACAAGCCCGCAATATACGTTGAACCTGTCAGGCATGCAGGGTTATGATCTTGAGATCCAAGTGAACAGCAGTTGCGATGCTACGCTACTTGTGAATTCAGCTAATGGCATTTGGTATTTTGACGATGACAGCAACGGCAATCTTGATCCGATGCTGCGCATTTCGGGCAGCGATGCGCTGAATGGGCAGGTGGATGTCTGGGTTGGCACCTTAGGGTCAAATTGTTCGGCTACGATTGAATTTGAAACATGGACGGCGAGCACCGCCGCGCCAAGCAATTCGGGCAGTTGTCCGACCATCGGCCTTACAGGGCCAAGCTATGGTTTGAACGGGCCGCAGCTATACTCACCCACCAATTTCTCTGCATCGGCCTATGGCAGCGGCGAGATTTCTGGGTGTGGTTTGCCTGGTCATGGCTGGTTCACGCCTGCACCGCAATTTTCCTTCAACCTCAGCCAGATGCAGGGGTATCGGTTGGAATTGCAGGTCAATGCGAGCTGCGACACTGTGATGTTGGTCAATACCGCAGATGGAACATGGCTGTTTGATGATGACAGCAATGGCAACCTTGATCCTTTGGTCAATGTCTATGGGCCATCGGCGCTAAATGGGCGTGTTGATGTTTGGCTTGGCACATATAATGGTCAAAGCTGCCCCGCCAATTTAGAATTGGAGACTTGGACGAACTGATCCAAGCGAAGGTGGTAAGCAGAAAAAACCGCGCCCTGCTTGGGGCGCGGTTTTCTTTTGGTTTGCAGCCTGAGAAACGCTTATGCGTTTTCTTCACCTTCGTCTGCTGCCTTTGCCGCAGGGGCGGGGGCATCTTCGTCATCGACCATCTGAGCTGCACCGATATCGTCAAAAAGTTCTGCAATTTCGAATTCTGCAGCAGCTTCTTCTTCGGCGGCCAGTTCTTGGATTGACTTACCAGAGGCTTGCAATTCTGCCTCTTCGGTCGAACGCGCCACGTTGAGGGTGATGGTCACATCTACCTCAGGGTGCAGAACGACAGACACAACGTGAAGGCCAAGCTCTTTGATCGGCGCGGTCAGGGCAACCTGCTTGCGATCAATGCTGAACCCTGCATCGGTGGCTGCATCAGCCGCGTCACGAGTGGTGACAGAGCCGTAAAGCGCACCAGAATCAGAGGCTGAGCGGATCACAACGAATTGCTGACCACCCAAGCGGGCTGCCAAATCCTCGGCTTCTTTCTTGGTCTCGAGGTTGCGCGCTTCAAGCTGGGCTTTTTGCGCTTCGAAAGCCTTGAGGTTGTTGTCATTTGCACGCATCGCCTTGCGCTTTGGCAAGAGATAGTTGCGCGCATAGCCGTCTTTTACCGAAACGACATCGCCCATCTGGCCAAGTTTGGCCACGCGTTCAAGAAGGATCACATCCATATCGGTTTCTCCTTACTTCACTGCATAGGGCAACAGCGCGAGGAAACGAGCGCGCTTGATGGCCTGTGCCAGCTTGCGCTGGTTTTTTGCGGATACGGCAGTGATACGTGCAGGCACGATCTTGCCACGCTCAGAGATATAACGCTGAAGCAAGCGCACATCTTTGTAATCGATTTTTGGCGCGTCTTCCCCGTCAAACGGGTCGGACTTGCGGCGGCGGAAAAACGGTTTTGCTGCCATGCTTCTATCCTTCCCTTAAATTAACGGCGCTCGCGGCGTTCGCCGCGTTCTTCGCGTTTTTGCATTTGAACCGAAGGGCCTTCTTCGTGGGCGTCAACCTTGATGGTCAAGACGCGCATCACGTCATCATGCAAGCGCATCAAACGCTCCATTTCATGCACGGCGGTCGATGGGGCATCGCTGCGCAAGAAGGCATAATGGCCTTTGCGGTTCTTGTTGATTTTGTAGGCCATGGTCTTGATACCCCAATATTCGGCATCAACCACGGAACCACCATTGTCCTTGAGGACGGTGCTGAAATGCTCGATCAAGCTTTCAGCTTGCGCGTTGGATAAGTCCTGACGCGAGATCATAACATGCTCGTAAAGGGGCATGTGAACTCCGATACTGTTCGGGCGCGTTTCAAAGACCGATGCGTTCCACTTTCGCCCCATCAGTCACGAGGGATCACGCCGTTTCATTTATAATAGGCGAAAGTTGCCTGCCTTATACACAGATCACGGCAGGGTGCAAGCTGTAGCGGTCTCGCCGTAAAATCAGGGTAAAATTGCGGTTATGAATTGCCCTTGCCCCCTATATCTTGTAGCCATAACCCCAAGACAAACAAGTGGGAGAGGCAATATGAGCCGTGCTTTTATCTTTCCGGGCCAAGGGGCGCAGACCATTGGAATGGGTCGTGATTTGGCTGAAACCTATGCCGCGGCGCGCGCGGTGTTTGAAGAGGTGGATGAAGCACTGGGTCAAAACCTGTCGCATTTGATTTGGGAGGGGGATCAGGACGAATTGACCCTGACCGCCAATGCGCAACCTGCGTTGATGGCAACGTCCATGGCGGCTGTGCGCGCGCTTGAGGCCGAAGGGTTTGCCCTGAAAGATCACGTAAGTTTTGTGGCGGGGCATTCTTTGGGCGAATATTCCGCGCTTTGTGCGGCAGCTAGCCTGTCGGTGGCGGATACTGCCAAGTTGTTGCGCATTCGTGGCGATGCAATGCAAAAAGCTACGCCAAAAGGGCAGGGCGCGATGGCCGCAATCTTGGGCCTAGATTTTGATACGGTTGCGGATTTGGCCTCTGACGCGGCTGAAGGGGATGTTTGCCAAGCGGCCAATGACAATGACCCCGCGCAAGTTGTGATTTCGGGTCATGCGGCGGCGGTAGAGCGCGCCGTTGAGCTTGCCAAAGCACGCGGGGCCAAGCGCGCTGTGATGCTGCCTGTCTCTGCCCCCTTTCATTGCGCGCTGATGCAACCTGCGGCCGATGCAATGGCGGATGCGTTGGCAAGTGTCACGTTAAACGCGCCTGTTGTGCCATTGGTCGGCAACGTGATGGCGGGGCCAAGCGATGACCCCGCACTGATCCGCGACAATCTGATTACGCAGGTCACAGGCCGCGTGCGGTGGCGCGAATCCGTGATGTGGATGGCGCAAAATGATGTGACCGAGGCGTGGGAGGTTGGCGCGGGCAAAGCGCTGTCTGGGATGGTCAAGCGCATTGCCCGCGAGATGGAGACAAAAGCAATCGGAACGGCCGCGGATATTGCCGCGCTTAAGGGATAAGGACGGGCTTTATGTTTGATTTGACAGGAAAATCTTCGCTTGTGACGGGCGCATCTGGGGGGATCGGTGCGGATATTGCGCGCGCGCTGCACAGCGCGGGGGCAGTGGTCGCCCTATCTGGCACGCGGGTTGAGCCGCTTGAGGCCCTCGCCGCTGAACTGGGTGAGCGCAGCCATGTTCTGCCGTGCAATTTGTCCGATGCTGAGGCGGTTGAAGCCCTGCCAAAACAAGCCATCGAGGCCATGGGTGCGATGGATATTTTGGTCAATAATGCGGGCATCACACGCGATAACCTGTTCATGCGGATGTCAGACGAGGAATGGGCGCAGGTGTTGGAGGTTAATCTGACATCAACCATGCGGCTGTGCCGCGGCGCGTTGCGCGGTATGATGAAATCGCGTTGGGGTCGGATCATCAATATCAGCTCTATCGTGGGGGCAACGGGCAATCCAGGGCAGGGGAATTATGCAGCTGCGAAAGCGGGCATGGTGGGTATGTCAAAAAGCCTTGCCTATGAGGTGGCGAGCCGTGGCGTGACTGTGAACTGTGTCGCGCCAGGCTTCATTGCAACACCGATGACAGATAAGCTGAATGATGATCAAAAAGCGGCCATCAATGTAAAAATTCCCGCAGGGCGGATGGGAACACCCGAGGAGATCGCGGCAGCCGTGCTGTATCTGGCATCAAATGAAGCGGGATATGTTACAGGGGCCACGTTGCATGTGAATGGCGGCATGGCGATGCTGTAACAGTTGTGCCGTTATGGTGGGATTGAGGCATTGCCTTATTTCGGAAACATGCTATAGCGGCGCTGATTTTCACCGAAAGGCTTTGCTTTTCGGCGCCTCTGGTTCTGGCATTTCTCTGGTTGAGTCGGTTAGGATCGGGATTGAGCGGCCAAAATCGGCCCAGTGAAACAGTGCAGGGGATAAACCCACGCACGAAATGGATGAGGAAAGAACATGAGCGATATCGCAGGTCGCGTGAAGAAAATTGTTGTCGAGCATCTGAGCGTAGATGAAGACAAAGTGACTGAAAACGCGTCTTTCATTGACGATCTGGGCGCGGATTCGCTCGATACAGTTGAGTTGGTAATGGCGTTCGAGGAAGAATTTGGCATCGAAATCCCCGATGATGCGGCGGAATCGATCCAGACTTTCGGCGATGCGGTCAAGTTCATCACTGACGCGCAATAAGTCATTCCCCCACAGTCCGCCTAGTTGCTGAGGGAAAGGTTTTGAAAACGGCATCGTTGCGGCGGTGCCGTTTTTTTTGCCAAAATGGCAAGGGAATCTGCCTGATTTCTGCGAGAGGGATTGCCCATCTTGGCACCCCTAGGCTATCAACGTGCAAGCTTTCGCGAAACGAGAGAAGGGCAGTGAAGATGCGGCGCGTTGTTGTGACAGGATTGGGACTGGTGACACCTCTGGCCACAGGGGTGGAGGAGACATGGTCGCGGCTTTTGGCGGGCCAATCAGGGGCGGGAACCATCACCCGTTTTGACGCAAGCCATCTGGCAACGACGTATGCCTGCGAAGTGAAGCGCGGCGATGGGTCGGATGGAACCTTTAACCCTGATCTTTACATGGAACCGAAAGAACAGCGCAAGGTGGATGAATTCATCCTCTATGGCGTTGCGGCGGCAGAGCAGGCCATCAAAGACGCAGGATGGGAGCCCGAAGATCGCGATGCGCTTGAGCGCACAGGTGTTATGATTGGGTCGGGCATCGGTGGCTTGGCCTCAATTGCGGAAACATCCATCACGCTTAAGGAGAAAGGGCCGCGCCGTGTATCGCCTTTCTTTGTGCCAGGTGCGCTGATCAACCTGATCTCTGGGCAAGTGTCGATCAAATATGGCTTTCGTGGGCCAAACCATGCGGTTGTAACGGCCTGTTCCACGGGCGCACATGCCATTGGGGACGCGGCGCGTCTGATCCAATGGGGCGATGCGGATGTGATGATAGCAGGCGGTTCAGAAAGCCCGATTTGTGAAATTGGTATTGCGGGCTTTAACGCGTGTAAGGCGTTGTCGACCAAGCGGGGCGATGAGCCGCAAAAAGCCAGCCGTCCATGGGATAGCGACAGTGACGGGTTCGTCATGGGCGAAGGCGCAGGCGTGGTTGTGTTGGAGGAATATGAACACGCCAAAGCGCGCGGCGCAAAAATCTACGCCGAAATTTTGGGCTATGGCCTGTCGGGTGATGCCCATCACATTACCGCCCCGCCGCCTGACCATGAAGGGGCCGAGCGCGCGATGCGTGCCGCGCTAAAGCGTGCAGGGTTGGCGCCGTCAGATGTGGATTACGTCAATGCGCATGGCACCTCGACCATGGCCGATACAATTGAATTGGGCGCGGTTGAGCGGTTGATGGGGGATCATGCGAAAAATCTGCTGATGTCCTCAACAAAATCCGCAACAGGGCATTTGTTGGGAGCAGCGGGCGCGATTGAGGCTATTTTCTCAATCTTGGCCATTCGTGACCAAATCGTCCCGCCAACAATTAACCTTGATACGCCTGCGGCAGAAACGGACATCAACCTTTGCGCCAATCAGGCTGTGAAGGGCGAGATCAATGTGGTGCAAAGCAATTCCTTTGGCTTTGGTGGGACAAATGCCTGTCTGATTATGGGGAAAGTCTGACACATGTGGAAAAGCGTGGCTGCGAATGCGTTCAGCCTGCTGATTGTGCTATGTATCGCCGTGGCTGGCGCGATCGGGTGGGGGCAGCGGGAATTTACCAAGGAAGGGCCGCTTGAGGGGCCGATTTTTTTTGAGGTGCCGCGTGGTGCGGGCCTGTCGCAAGTGGCGGCCCGTTTGGCCGAAGCGGGGGCTGTGACGCATCCTGCGATTTTTCGCTTAGGCGCAGAATATAGCGACATGGCAGGCGCTATTCGTGCAGGGTCGTTTGAAATCCCTGCGCGCGCCTCAATGGAGGAGATTTTAGGGGTTATCACCCAAAATGCCGCCCCCGTTTATCGTTACGTTGCAACCTATGTTCTGCGCATAGATGGCACGGGCGAGCAGCGTCTGGTCGAGCGGGTGCCTGGCACGGGCGAGGTCATTGAATTGGCTGAATTTACCTATGATGCGGAAATCCCAACAATTTATAGCGAGATCACCGAAAGCGGCGCAAGCATTGCCTATCGCGTGTCGATCCCAGAAGGTTTGACATCATGGCAGATTGTTGAAGGGGTGAAATCAGCTGAATTTCTAACCGGTGAGGTTGCGGAGATCCCTTCAGAAGGATTATTGGCCCCAGACACCTACGAGGCCACGCGTGGCATGGAGCGGGCGGAGCTGTTGGTTCAGATGCAAGCCCGCCAAGAGGCCATTTTGATGGAGGCGTGGGCCAATCGCGCAGAGAACCTGCCAATCAGCACGCCGCAAGAGGCGTTGATCTTGGCCTCGATCATAGAAAAAGAAACGGGGCAGGCCGAAGAGCGAGGGGTTGTTGCCAGTGTCTTTACCAATCGTTTGCGGCAGGGAATGCGTTTGCAGACTGACCCGACTGTGATTTACGGCGTCACAGAGGGGCAAGGTGTGTTGGGGCGCGGCTTGCGGCGAAGTGAGCTTGACCGCGTAACCCCCTGGAACACATATCAAATTGACGGCCTGCCACTAACACCGATTGCAAATCCAGGGCGCGCTTCTATTGAAGCGGCGTTGAACCCTGACGACACGAATTACATCTTTTTCGTGGCGGATGGCACAGGCGGCCACGCCTTTGCTGAAACATTGGCCGAGCATAACGGAAATGTCGCGCGCTGGCGCGGGATTGAGGCGGATGCACGAGCCAATTCTGGAAATTAACCGCGGTGCAGAACGAAACGGCAGGCGTCCGCACCTGCAGCAGCGCAAGCTTTTTCACGGCAGAAGACATCAGGACTGACGAGGCGGCGATAGAGCCGTTCAAAAACCGCGCAGTGCCAGTGGCACAAAAGACCCTATTTCTCCAGAACGCAGCATCGGGTTGGGGGTCACGGGATTGGTCACATCCACGCTCACGGGCACGCTGAGCACATGGGCGATTGGGGTCGCAGACGACCCCTTGCGATTTGGATCAGGCATATCTTTGGGTGTCAATTCATGGGTGAACGGGCCGCAAGCACCGCTTGATTATTGGTTACCAACTGCCCTTACCCTTACTGCAGAAGGCGGTGTTTTTTCAGCTGAAACGGTGCGATTGGTGGCGCATTACATCGAATTAAGCCTGCCCGATTGGGTCTAACCCGCCCCAAATTTTGAAAGCGCATTGGGTTTCCAAATATGCTATACCTGCTATATCGGCCGTCTGAATTGACGTGATGGAGGCAGAATATGGCCCAAACACACCCCAAACCATCTAAGCTGGATCCTGTATGGGATCGCATCTTGCGCGAGGCGGAGAAGGCTATTGTGGCCGAGCCTCTGCTGGGTGGTGTGATCCATGGCTGCGTGCTGCATCATAAATCGCTAGAGGCGGCATTGGCCTATCGGATGTCGCAGAAGCTGGCCTCAAGCGAGATGAGCGAACAAATCCTGCGTGAGATTGCAGATGAGGCCTATCGCAGCGACCCATCTCTTGGGGCAGCGGCCCGTGCGGATATTGTTGCCGTGACGGATCGCGACCCTGCCTGCCATCGTTTCATCCAACCGCTTCTCTATTTCAAAGGGTTTCAAGCGGTGCAGGCCTATCGTTTGGGTCATTGGCTGTGGCAGCAGGGACGGCGCGATTTTGCATATTTCATCCAAATGCGCACCTCTGAGCTATTCGGCGTGGATATCCATCCCAATGCGCGAATCGGGCAGGGGATCATGATCGACCACGCGCATTCTATCGTGATCGGTGAAACGGCCGTGGTCGGCGACAATGTGTCGATGCTACATTCGGTGACCTTAGGCGGCACAGGCAAAGAGGAAGAAGATCGGCATCCCAAAATTGGGGATGGCGTGTTGATCGGCGCCGGCGCCAAAGTTTTGGGCAATATCCGTGTTGGTCATTGCTCGCGCATTGCTGCTGGTTCTGTTGTCCTGCACGAGGTGCCTGATTGCACCACAGTTGCGGGGGTGCCTGCAAAGGTTGTGGGTGAGGCAGGATGCGCACAGCCCTCTATCAGCATGGATCAACTTTTACCGACTGGCAAAAACGAATAAGGAAAAGCCCGCCAAAATGGCGGGCTTTTTTCTTTATCAGCTTGCCGCGCGCGATTGGCGCTTACGCTCGTGCGGATCAAGGAAGCGCTTGCGCAAACGGATCGAATTCGGCGTCACTTCAACCAGTTCATCATCATCAACATAGGCGATGGCCTCTTCGAGGCTGAATTGAACATGCGGGGTCAGGCGCACTGCCTCATCAGAGCCAGAGGCGCGCACATTGGTCAATTTCTTGCCCTTAAGCGGGTTCACTTCTAGATCATTGTCGCGGCTATGTTCGCCAATGATCATGCCTTGATAGACCTTTTCCTGCGGGCCAATGAACATTCGGCCACGCTCTTCAAGGTTCCAAAGGGCATAGGCCACGGCCTCGCCATCTTCCATCGAGATCAAAACGCCTGCACGCCGACCGGGAATTGGCCCTTTATGGGGTGCCCATTCGTGAAAGACGCGGTTCAGCACGCCCGTGCCGCGCGTATCGGTCAAGAATTCCCCGTGATAGCCGATCAAACCACGCGATGGCACATGTGCCACGATACGGGTCTTGCCGCCATTCTGCTTCATCTCGACCAGATCGCCCTTGCGCGGGCCTGTGATTTTCTCAATCACCGCCCCTGCATATTCATCATCCACATCAACAGTCACTTCTTCGATGGGTTCGAGGCGTTGACCGCCTTCCTCACGGAACAAAACTTGCGGGCGGGAAATCGAGAGTTCAAATCCCTCGCGGCGCATGTTCTCGATCAAGACACCCATCTGCAATTCGCCGCGCCCTGCAACCTCAAACGCCTCACCGCCGGGTGTATCTGTCACCTTGATGGCCACATTCGATTCCGCCTCTTTCATCAGGCGTTCACGGATCACGCGGCTTTGCACCTTTTTGCCATCGCGGCCTGCAAGAGGGCTGTCATTGATGCCGAAGGTCACAGTAATCGTCGGAGGGTCAATCGGTTGCGCAGGGATAGCCTCGGTGACTTGGGGCGCGCAGATTGTATCTGCCACCGTGGCCTTGGTCATACCCGCAAGGGTCACAATATCCCCCGCTTCAGCTGCATCGATGGGTTGCTGGCCTAAGCCGCGGAAGGCCAAGATTTTGCTTACCCGAAAGCTTTCGATTTGGGTGCTATCACGTGACAGCGCCTTAACGGTTTCATTTGGCTTTAGCGTGCCGCTTTCAACGCGCCCTGTCAGGATGCGCCCAATAAACGGGTCAGAGCCAAGGGTTGTGGCCAGCATCCGAAACGGCGCGCTGCGTTCTGCAATCTGACTCGGGGCATGGACATGGCGCAACACCAATTCAAACAGCGCCGTCAAATCCTTGCGCGGCCCTTCTAACGATGTATCCGCCCAACCAGAGCGCCCCGATGCATAGAGATGCGGGAAATCAAGCTGCTCATCACTTGCCCCAAGCGAAGCAAACAGATCAAAACATTCGTTCAAGGCGCGATCAGGCTCGGCATCAGGTTTATCCACCTTGTTCAGCACAACAATGGGGCGCAGGCCTAGCGCCAACGCCTTGGATGTTACGAATTTCGTCTGTGGCATTGGCCCTTCTGCGGCATCCACCAACAACACCACGCCATCCACCATGCTCAAAATGCGCTCCACCTCACCGCCAAAATCGGCATGGCCTGGAGTGTCCACAATATTAATGCGCGCGCCATTCCATTCCACGCTGGTGGCTTTCGCCAGAATAGTGATCCCGCGCTCGCGCTCTAGGTCATTGCTGTCCATCGCGCGCTCAGCCACGGCTTGGTTCTCGCGGAAGGCGCCTGATTGCTTGAGCAGCTCATCAACAAGGGTTGTTTTGCCATGGTCAACATGGGCGATAATCGCGATATTGCGCAGTTCCATCGGAATTCCTTATCCGCAAAGGGGGAGAGTTTCGCAGGCCCATAACGGCAAAGCCCGACAAAAGCCAGACGCAAATGCGCGGGGCAGGGGTTGGTTGTGCAGGGATGTGGCGGAGAGATAGTCCGCAAATTTTGAAAATTTAAGCATCTGTTATTAAATAATAAATTGTAAAAATTTTGTGATTTGTAGACCCTTTTGTAGACCCTTTTTCTAAAACATCTTGGCATACAATGGGGCGTGTGGTTTATCAGTTTGGTATCAGCTTGTTGATATAAAACAGCACAATACGAGGTTTGGTTTACACATGTTAAAGAAACCCTTAGCCGCAGCTCGCTGAATGCGAATAGTTGTACAAGTGATATTTTAAGGAGTACGAACTTGGAGCCTTCGGTAGATCGGGAAGTATTTGAAGCTGCATTTTACGCAGTAGCAGATGGTATAGTTATAACAGATGCTGATTTTTCAGGAGGAGGCCCTCATATTTTATACGCAAATCCAGCGTTTACAAAGATCACAGGTTATGAGCTACACGAAGTAGTTGGTAAAAATCCGAACTTTCTGCAAGGGCGAAAAACCGACCGCCGAGTGCTGAAAAAATTGAAAGATGATCTTCTGAGTGGAAATCATTTTTTTGGTCAAGCATGGAACTACAAAAAAAATGGCACTCCATTTCTAATGCAATGGAGCATCGCCGGTGTGAAGAATAGTCAAGGCACCGTGAAGTACTATGTAGCAATTCAACGCGAGTCATCTGAGCGTGAGGCTATTATTGAATAGCTACGTCACCACTCAATTCATGATCAGTTAACTGCATTTTTTATAAGTATTATGATGCGGGTTCTAACACTCGCAGTTTGAGTGGGTTTTGTTACCGTGAGGACCGCTTTGCTGTAACAAAGCTAATACAGCTCTGTTACAGCTCTCCAAAAACCATGCTTGCTCCAAGCAGCCATGGGCAAACCAGATAAGCAATGACAGTTAGCCAAAAACGTATTGGCTCTTCACTACGATAAATGATTTTGCCCTGAAGGAAGTCGCTCCAGGTATATCCTTTGCCCCAAACCCAGCCTTTTGAAAGTGCAACGATGCCCATTACGAATATCACAATGAGGAACAGGAACATCGTGGTATAAAATAATATA
The DNA here is from genome assembly GCF_037830315.1 of Roseobacter sp. HKCCD7870. Classification (NCBI taxonomy): domain Bacteria; kingdom Pseudomonadati; phylum Pseudomonadota; class Alphaproteobacteria; order Rhodobacterales; family Roseobacteraceae; genus Roseobacter; species Roseobacter sp. HKCCD7870. Next base: position 400,522 of record NZ_JBBLYO010000001.1, read on the forward strand.
AGCAAATATGTCATCCAAGAATAACATATAAGTTAATCACTGTAGTGTAGCGCATGCGAACTTTCTATGCTGACACTAGCGGATGAATACACAGATTTAACAGGCTATTCCCCCACCCCCTCAAAAGTTACTTTCACAATTTGTTTGAAGCGGGTAACGCAGCAGCGCGCCTTTTGCCTAGGTATAGACACTAATACGGCACTTTAATTTACAAGTTTATTGGAGAAACTGGAGCCGCTTTATCGGCCGACAAGCCCGTTATCCAAGGGGGGTGTTTTTAATGAGGCACAGGTCCGAGGTATGAGAGGCCTATAGCCACCGCCAGCTTTGTTTTACGACAGGCGCGTACTACGCAACTGTGAGAAAATCAGAAATTTAGACGACAGCTTTTGCATAATATATTTTGTGTTATGAGAGGGTTACGTAGCAAGGTGTTACAACGTCGGCCACTCTAGTCCACCGAAACGCTAATCACTTCGTCTTGTTCGAGGTCATATGTACACGAGGCTATTGAGTTCACCATCGCTCCAAATCCATTTTGCAACTTAACTTCTCTATCCACTAATCGCACAACACCAGTGTCGATGTAAGAAGTCCCATTGTAATAATTTGAAAATGGAGTGATGAGCCATCCACCCCAGTCAGGTTCACCAAACCTTGCTCGGCCCTCTACAGCTCTCATACAGGCGCAACGGATACGTATGACGCGTTGACTATTATTAATAAAATCTTCATTATCAATGCTCGCTTTCCAGTTAAAAGCACAGTCTTCGCTTCTCTCGAACGCTTCAGCCGTGTTACAGTCCAAATCATTTGCTTCCCGCTCGTCTGCAGCGCTCGAAAATCCACCCATCATCGACAGCTGTTTGTTTGCGCTTCGTCCAAGGGTCGCCTTTGTCTATTAAATCTGCAACGTCTTCCGCCATGCCCGCTGGCCAGGGGATGTTGGTTGCCCCTCCGATACGAATGAAGTCGGCCAAAATACCGCCTTCCTCGGGATCCTTGTACATTTTGTAAATGAATTGTAATTTTCTTGTTCTCTCATCCCGTGACATAATCAGCCCACCTCTGCAGTGCCTCGAGCCGCTGCTCCAGCAAGTCTGAACGCTGATAGGCAGCATCTAGGTATTTCGGTTGGTGTGCTTTGATAATCTTGCTGACCTGTTGGTCTATACCATTTTCCTCACACCATGTTCCGCAGGTCGCGCGGAACCCGTGTATTGTGATTTCGTCAAAGCGCTTTACTGCCACGAGCATAGCGTTTTCGCTGATAGGCTTATCAGCCACTCCAAGCGCAAACTTTTGATTGCTAGTCAGTCGCTTCAAGTCGTGGAGCATGCTCAAAATTGGCTCCGTTAGCGGCTGGCGGTGTTCCTTGCGCATTTTCATACGGCTTGCAGGTGTGGTCCACACGGCATTATCGAAGTCGATATGGCTCCACTCAATGAAACGTATCTCCTGACTACGTTTTGCCAGTAGCAAGGCCATAGCGATGCCTGTGCGTGTCTGCAGGCTCATTCTGGGGCGAGACATGAGCCACTGCCAGAACTCAGGAGCGCGTTCGTGGGGCAGGTGGGCCATGTGCTGAACGAAATGCCGAGACTTGGGCATTAACCTTGGCGAAGGTGTCGGGTTGTATTCCACCAACTCATCCGCAACGGCTAACTCAAATATGCGCTCGATATTGCTACGGATTTTTTTGCCGCTGGGTTCATGGTTGACCCAAATGTCACTCAAAGCCTCACGGATTTCCTTTTGCTTAATCTCATTTATTTGGCGCCGACCAAGCTTTGGAAACACGTGATCCCGTAGCTGCTGAATAACCTGTTTCTTGTATGGACCGTCAGACAGGCCATCGCGGAGGTGCGTTTCATACCAATGTGTAGCCACCTCCTCGAAGGTAGGGGTCTGTCCGCTGGCTGAGACCTTTTCAGCACGCACCAGTGATGAGAACTGAATTGGATCAAGGGTGAGGCTAAGCGCGTTTTTCACCGCTTCAGAATTGTACCCACCTTTTAGCATGGATTTGATTGCAGGCGTTATGTCGCGGGCCTCATTAGCCGTCACGTTTGGCCACTTACCGATGGTAATGTTCTGCCTTTTTCCATCAATTGCGACACGAGCAATCCACGTTACGGAACCATTTCCACGCGCTACGGCGTATAGATTTGGCGTCCCAGCAGGCTTCCAGCGGGTGTCTGGTGATTTCTGCAGTGCTTCTAAATCTTTATACGCGAGTGCCAATTTGTAGACCTTTTGTAGCCAAACATCATGGTTTGTAGGCCACATTATGGACTATATGGGCATCCTGAGACAAATAAAAAAAAATCAAAAAACACCAATATTTGTTGGTATTTTTCTTGTTTTCTTCTTTTCTTGTTTTCTTGAGTTTTGTGAAATGGGGTGTGGCGGAGAGACAGGGATTCGAACCCTGGGTGGAGTCACCCCCACAACGGTTTTCGAGACCGCCCCGTTCGACCACTCCGGCACCTCTCCGCGCTTTGGGTCAGGGTGGTGGGGGCATAGCGGCAGGCGGCAGGGCGCGCAAGGGGGTGTGGGCAGCTGCTTGCAAGATTTTTTGCGGCCTTGAATGCATAGCCCTATTTGCCATGATTTGCCGCTGACTTCACCTTGACAGTCAAACGCCCTTGGGGCATACGCAGTGCACAGGCCGCGCGAGGTGACTCGGGCGGTTTCTGATTTTTGTGATGAACGCCCTAAAATCAGGGTGCGCAGCCAGAGGCGCAAGTGGGTCAAACCCTTGCATCAACACCCCAAGGCGGGGGCCGCACGGCGCGGAACTGGAAAGGAAAGACCCATGTTCGCGGTCCTTAAGACAGGCGGCAAACAGTATAAGGTGCAGGCGGGTGACGTTCTGCGCGTTGAAAAACTGGCGGCTGCAGCGGGTGAAACCGTTCAATTCAACGAAATTCTGATGGTCGGTGGCGACAAGCCTGTGCTTGGTGCGCCGCTTGTGTCTGGTGCTGCTGTTCAGGCCACTGTGATCGACCAGATCAAAGGCGAAAAGCTGATCCATTTCGTCAAGCGCCGCCGTAAGCACAGCTCTAAGCGCACGAAGGGCCATCGTCAGCAACTGACCCTGTTGCGCGTGACAGAGATCCTTGCCTCGGGCGCTGATAAATCTGGCGTTAAGGCGGCTGTTGGCGCGGGTTCTGTTGCTGCGGCTGAAATGGCGGCCTTGGTTGCAGCAACCCCTGCAAAAGCCACTGCCAAGAAGGCAGCGGCGCCGAAGGCGGCAGACGCGGCAGAGAAGCCTGCAAAAGCAGCCGCGAAGAAGCCTGCGGCCGCAAAGGCAGAGGTTGCAAAGGCAGACGCCCCTAAAAAGGCCCCTGCCAAGAAAGCAGCCCCCAATAAGGACGCCGCCGAGAAGAAAGCCGCAGCACCTAAAAAGGCAGCTGCGAAACCCAAAGCCGCGAAAGCGGACAAGGCATAAGGAGAGAGACACATGGCACATAAAAAAGCAGGTGGCTCGTCCCGCAACGGTCGCGACAGTGCTGGTCGCCGCCTTGGAATTAAGAAATTCGGTGGCGAAGCCGTAATTCCAGGTAACATCATCTGCCGTCAGCGCGGCACAAAATGGTGGCCGGGTGAAGGTGTTGGCATTGGCAAAGATCACACGATCTTCGCAACCGCCGAGGGCAATGTCAGCTTCCGCAAGGGCTTTAAGGGCCGCACATTTATCTCCGTGTTGCCGACAGCAGAAGCTGCTGAGTAACGCCACACTTTTCGCGATGATTTCGAAAAGGGGCCGGCGTTTCAGCCGGCCCTTTTTTCGTTGGTGAAGCCCTAAAATGGGGCAATAGGTGCGATCATGAAGCAAGACAAAATCACCGCGCAATCTGTCATCACGACAGATCGCTTTCAGCTGCGCCTCTTAAGCATGGCGGATACAGGGTTGATGTCGCTGTACGCATCCGACAAACGCGTGGCCGAGATGACACCCAATATCCCGCATCCGCTGCCACCAGGGGCAGTTGAAGCCATTATTGAGCGCGCCTTGGCGGATCAATCCCAAGATGTGATTTGGGCCATTGATGCCAGCCCTTCAGGTGGGGCGGAATTGGTTGGCGTGATCGAATTGCACCAAATGGATCGCGGGCAGTCGGAAATCCGCTATTGGGTGGCCCCCACAATGTGGAACACGGGTATCGCCTCTGAAGTGGTGCGCGCCCTCATTGCTGCCAATCCGCTGGCCAATGACACAATTTTCGCAAGCGTCTTTCAAGACAACCCAAGCTCGGCGCAGGTTTTGGTGAATGCAGGCTTTGAGTATCTGGGCGATGCAGAAAGCTATTCAGTCGCGCGCAGCGCGGCATTGCCTACATGGACATATTTGAAAAGACTGATCTAAGGCGCTAAGGCAGGTCAGACATTCCGAATTTGGCAAGGGAGCGCCATGAGCTGCCCGCGAAAGGTGAACTTATGAAATTCCTTGATCTTGCCAAAGTTTATATCCGCTCGGGCGCGGGCGGTTGTGGCTGCGTCAGCTTTCGCCGCGAAAAATTCATTGAATATGGTGGCCCCGATGGCGGCGATGGCGGGCGCGGCGGTGATGTCTGGGCAGTTGCGGTTGATGGGCTAAACACCCTCATTGATTTTCGGTATCAGCAGCATTTCTTTGCCAAAAACGGGCAGCCTGGCATGGGGCGCCAGCGCACGGGCAAAGATGGTGACGAGATTATTTTGCGCGTGCCTGCGGGCACAGAAATCCTAGACGAGGATATGGAAACCGTCATCGCTGATCTGACCGAGGTTGGCCAGCGCGTACTGTTGGCCAAGGGGGGGAATGGCGGCTTTGGGAATTTACATTTCAAATCTGCCACAAATCAGGCTCCCCGCCGTGCAAATCCTGGCCAAGAGGCGGTCGAGCGCACCATTTGGCTGCGCCTTAAACTGATTGCGGATGCGGGGCTTTTGGGTTTGCCAAATGCGGGGAAATCGACATTTCTCGCAGCAACGTCCAATGCCCGCCCGAAAATCGCGGATTATCCCTTTACCACCCTGCACCCGAATTTGGGGGTTGTTGGGGTCGATGGGGTCGAATTTGTGGTTGCTGACATCCCTGGTTTGATCGAGGGCGCATCTGAGGGTAGGGGGCTTGGCGATCTCTTCTTGGGTCATATCGAACGCTGCGCGATCTTGTTGCATCTCATTGATGGCACATCCGAGGATGTCGTGGGTGATTGTGAAACCATTCTGACCGAGCTAGAGGCCTATTCAGACGCGCTGTATGACAAGCCCCGTGTCACAGTTCTCAATAAAATTGACGCGCTCAGCGATGAAGAAATCGCCGAGAAACGCGAGGCTTTGCAAAAGGCGATTGGCAATAAAGTCATGTTGATGTCAGGGGTCGCAAAAACAGGGGTGACCGAGGTGTTACGGGTCTTGCGCGCGGGGATTGATGACAGCAATCTGCGCCAAAAGAAATTGGACGCAAAGGAAGACGAAGCGTGGCGGCCATAACACAGCCCCAGCAGGCGGTGCCGCAACTGGCACAGGCGCGGCGATTGGTGGTGAAAATCGGCTCGGCCCTTTTGGTCGATGCTGTATCGGGCCAATTGCGCGAGGCATGGTTGCAAGATTTGACCGCGGACATCGCGCGGGTGCGCAATCGCGGCACGGATGTGATCGTGGTGTCGTCTGGTTCAATCGCGCTTGGTCGCGGCGCGCTTGGATTTGGGGCCAAGGCGCTCTCCCTTGACGAGGCGCAGGCCGCCGCCGCCGTAGGGCAAATCCGTTTGGCCCGCGCCTATGAAGAATATCTCGCCCCGCATGGGATCACGGCCGCACAAATACTGCTGACCTTGGATGATAGCGAAGATCGGCGGCGCTATTTGAACACGCGCGCAACCTTTGCAACGCTTCTCGCACAGGGTGCGGTTCCCATCGTCAACGAAAATGACACTATTGCCACTGATGAAATCCGCTATGGTGACAATGATCGTCTGGCGGCGAATGTGGCCGCCATGGCGGGCGCGGATCAATGTATTTTGTTGTCAGATGTGGATGGGCTTTATTCCGCCAACCCTTCACAAGACCCAAGCGCCATACATTTCCCCGTGATCCATGACATCACTCCTGAGATCGAGGCGATGGCAGGCGATGCGGGAACGGGTCTGTCAAAGGGTGGAATGAAAACCAAACTGATGGCCGCACGCAATGCCATGAGTGCAGGATGCGCCATGGCGATTGCCCAAGGGGCGGTGAGTGCGCCCCTTTCGGCGATTGAGGGCGGCGCGCGGGTGACATGGTTTATTCCAACACTCGACCCCCAAGATGCGCGCAAGCGTTGGATTTTGGGAATGAAGCCCAAAGGTAGCCTGACCTTGGACGCAGGCGCGTTGCGCGCGCTCAATCTGGGGAAGTCTCTGCTGCCTGCTGGGGTGCATAAGGTTTCAGGCAGTTTTTTGCGCGGCGATCCTGTGGAACTGCTTGGCCAAGACGGCGCGCATATCGGAATTGGCCTGTCGCGCTATAGTGCCGATGAAACCAAGATTATTGTAGGCCATCATTCTGATCAGATTGAAGAATTACTTGGCTATCCAGGGCGCGCGGCCTTGGTGCATCGCGATGACATGGCCTTATAAGGGAGGGCTGCGCCAGTGACAGAGGATATCACAGGATTGATGAACGACCTATGCGCGGGCGCCAAAACTGCGGCGCACGCCTTGGCCACAGCATCGGCTGAACGCAAACATGCAGCCCTGATTGGCGCGGCAGACTATGTGTGGAAATTCCGCGCGGATATTCTGGCCGCGAATGCGCAAGATCTGGATTACGGACGTGAAAAAGGGCTGACAGCGGCGATGATGGATCGCCTCACCCTGACCGAGGATCGACTGCGCGATATCGTGGGTGGCCTGCGGGCGATTGCAGAACAGCCCGATCCGATTGGCGCCACGATTGCAGAATGGGACAGGCCCACAGGGTTGCATATCGCCCGCGTGCGCACCCCGCTTGGGGTGATTGGCGTCATCTACGAAAGCCGCCCCAATGTGACTGCGGATGCAGCGGCGCTATGCTTGAAATCTGGCAATGCCGTGATCTTGCGGGGGGGATCGGAAAGCTTTCATTCTTCGCGCGCTATCCATGCCGCGATTGTGCGTGGCATTACTGAGGCAGGCCTGCCCGCAGAGGCCGTGCAAATTGTGCCAACACGGGATCGCGCGGCTGTCAGCGCCATGTTGAATGCACAAGGACAGATTGATGTCATCGTGCCGCGCGGTGGCAAGGCCTTGGTCGGTTTGGTGCAGGCTGAGGCCCGCGTGCCTGTCTTTGCCCATCTTGAAGGCATCTGCCATATCTATATCGACAAGGATGCCGATTTGGATAAAGCGCTGCGCGTGGTGTTAAATGCAAAAACCCGCCGCACAGGTATTTGTGGCGCGGCTGAATGTTTGCTGATCCATCAAGACGCAATCAATAGCCATGCGGAACCCATTATTGCCGCACTTCTTGCCGCAGGGGTTGAGGTGCGCGCCGATGGGGCCTTGGCCGATATTGCAGGCACAAACCGCGCCGCACCAGACGATTTTGGCAAGGAATTCTTGGATATGATCATCGCCGCCAAGCCCGTGGAAAACCTATCTGCTGCGATGGATCATATTGCCCAGTTTGGCTCGGGCCATACGGATGCGATCCTGACGGAAAACCTTGAGGCCGCACAGATTTTTGCCGCGAATATCGACAGCGCGATTGTGATGGTCAACGCCTCAACCCAATTCGCCGATGGTGGGGAATTTGGAATGGGCGCTGAAATCGGTATCGCCACAGGCAAAATGCACGCCCGCGGGCCCGTAGGCGCAGAGCAGCTGACCTCATTCAAATATATCGTCAAAGGAAATGGGACGACCCGCGCATGAGTAAAGATCCCAAAACCACCAGTCAGATCATCCGCCGCCAAGCCATGGATATTGGCGCGGCGCGGCCAGTGGCCACACCTTTGCACCAATCCGTGGTCTATGCCGCAGGCAGCCCTGACCAGCTGGATGCGCAATATAGTGGGCAATTGGCGGGCTATACCTATGCACGCGAAGGTCATCCTAACGCAGCCGCATTGGCCGCGCGTATTGATGCCCTAGAAGGCGCAGAGGGCGGCCTGATCACGGGGTCTGGCATGGCCGCGATCACCGCCGCACTTCTGGGGCTTTTGAGGGCGGGCGATCACATGATCGGCGCCGACCAGCTATATGGCCGCTCCTTGCGGTTGATGTCGCAAGACCTGCCGCGTTTTGGAATCGAGACGGGTCAATTTGATCCGACCGATGCGCCAAGCCTTAAACACGCCCTTCGCCCCAATACGAAATTGGTTTTGGTCGAGGCCCTCTCAAACCCCACCTTGCGTGTGGCCGATATGGCAGGCATTGCCGAGATTTGCACCCAACATGGTTTGATCATGGTGTTGGACAACACCTTTACCACGCCCGCAATGATGCGCAGCTATCAGGTCGGGGCAGATATCATCATCCATTCCGTGACCAAGCTTTTGGCGGGCCATGCCGATGTGACCTTGGGATATGTTGCCGCGAAAAACCCAGACCATCGCAAAGCGATCTATGATTTTGCGGTCACAACGGGCATGACGCCTGCACCCTATGAATGTTGGCTGGCCGAACGGGGGCTGTTCACCTTTGATCTGCGCTATGCGCGGGCACAGGAAAATGCCGCTGCCTTGGCTGAATTTTTGGCCCATCATCCAAAGGTAAAGCGTGTGCTATATCCAACGCGTCCCGATCACCCTGATCACAACCGCGCCATGGCGCTATTTGAGGGGCAGGGGGGCAATATGCTGTCCTTTGAGATTGAGGGCGGTCGCGATGCGGCCAATCGCTTTGTGCAAGCGGCCCCCAGTATCGCCTTTGCGCCCACATTGGGGGATGTGGCCTGCTCTCTTAGCCATCCCGCCTCGAGCAGTCACCGCGCCTTAACGCCAGAGGGGCGCGCGGCCCTTGGCATCAGCGAAGGCTTTTTCCGCCTGTCAGTCGGGATTGAAGATGTGACGCAACTGAAATCCGATTTCACAGCGGCATTGGCGGCGGTCTAAACCCTGATCTAACGGTCCTTATCGCCCAAAACCAACAGGCTAACCGTGAACCCCAAGGCCTGATTTTCAAGTTCTTGTCGGATCAAAGAGAGATCAGGTAGCTTATCGCAAATGACCACCAACCGCCCCCGAAATGCGGCCTTGCGCAGTTGAACCGCCAATTCAATCGCGTCAAATTTCGGGCCCATCAAGGGTGAGATCACCATATCAGGGCACTCAGTGGTCAAAATTTCGGGCATTTTATCAACATTCGCCGCCATAACCATTTCCGCGGCATCAACCACCATGCGCGGCAAACGAGAGGCGAGATTTGGGGGAACATCCACCAAAACCAAGTTGCGCATCTGACGCAACGCGGTGTCGTTATTTGAAGCCGATGACATCGTCCCGCACTCTCAATTCGGACATCTAAGACCTGACGCCTAATCCATTATCCGCCGCAAAATCGTTACAGATGTAACGAATTAGAATGAATAAGCACAAAAAAAAAGGGGCGGTCGACATTTTCTGAAACTTGGCGAAGCTAAAGAGCGTATTGATTCGACCCTTTACCCCCCGAAAAGGCCCAGAAAATGACCAACACCCATTCCTTTGAGGCAATTGTGACAGCCATGTTCGATTGCGTGCCTGACCCAATGGTGCACTTGGGGCCGAATGGTATTTTGCTCGAACAAAACGAAGAAGCTGAGGCCATGTTTGGAACATGGGCGCAAGGCCGCTCTTATGTGACACTGTTTCGCCAGCCTACTTTGGCACAGGCGATTGAGCAGGTTTTGCAATCTGGCGTCTCATCCGAAGCGGAATTTATCCAAACCAGCTCCGCAGGTGCTGAGCGGTTTATCGTGCGCATCACGGCCTTGCCCGAAGCAAATCTGGGCATTGTCTTGCATTTCGAAGATGTCACCCATTTGACCGAGGTTGAAGAAATGCGCCGCGATTTTGTGGCCAATGTCAGCCACGAATTGCGCAGCCCGCTTACGGCAATTCTTGGGTTTATCGAAACACTGCGCGGGCCTGCCGCCAAAGACCCCGCAGCGCAATCGCGTTTCTTGCAGATCATGCAGGATGAAGCACAGCGGATGAACCGCCTAATCGGGGATCTTTTGTCGCTGTCACGGGTTGAATCACAACAGCGTCAGCGCCCCGATCAAGTGATTGACGTGATGCATGTTGTCTCGCGCGTGCAGGCAGCCTTGCGCCCCTTGGTTGAAGAAAGCGGCTGTCAGGTGATGATACAGCGCCCCGATGATGTCAGCACCGAATTGCGCGGCGACAGCGATCAACTGACACAGGTTTTCCGCAACCTTATTGAAAACGCCCTGAAATATGGCGGACAGAACAAGACCGTAACAATCAAGATGCGCCACGAGACAGGGCAGGGCAGCCTTAAGGGCAGGCTTTTATGTGTCGATGTCATCGATCAAGGGGAAGGAATTGATGCCTTGCACATCCCGCGCCTGACAGAGCGATTCTATCGCGTGGACAATCACCGCAGTCGCGCCATGGGGGGAACGGGTTTGGGCCTTGCGATTGTAAAACACATCGTCCAGCGCCATCGCGGGCGTTTGAAAATCACTTCGGAACAGGGGAAAGGCAGCTGTTTTTCCGTGATTCTTCCGAGCGAATAACCATCGAAATTCGCCGTTTTTCCAAAGTAATGCTCAAAATTTCGGAATTTCGCAGAATTTTCACAGAATTCGGGCGATCCGAGGATATTGTCATATAACTGTTACATTTCTGTCACAAAAGCTTGGCGAAGCACGCATAGGCAGGCCCACAAGAGCGCGGCACTGGTGCCCGTTCTGCCAACCCGAAAACCACTTGGAGTGACAGAAGAATGTCTTTCACAAAATTGACCGTTTCCGCCCTTGCCTTGGCGGCATTGTCCGCAACGGGCGCAGCCGCGCAAAGCCGTGACTATGTTAGCATCGCGGGCTCATCCACGGTTCTGCCTTACGCAAATATCGTTGCCGAAGCGTTTGGCGCTGAAACCGATTTCGCAACCCCCGTTGTCGAGGGTGGCGGTTCGTCCACTGGCCGCCGCATGCTGTGCGAAGGCGTTGGCGAAGGCACAATCGATATCGCGAACTCCTCTAGCTTGATGAAAGACTCCGAGCGCGAAGTATGCGCAGGCAACGGTGTAACCCCAATCGAAGTTCGCATTGGCTATGACGGCATCGTATTTGCCTCTGACATCAATGGCCCTTCTTTCGCATTCACACCTGCAGATATCTACTTGGCGCTTGCCGCTGAGTTGCCTGTTGATGGAGCAATGGTTGCCAACCCAAACACCAACTGGGCTGACGTAAATGGCGATCTTCCTTCTCAGGAAATCAACATGTTCGTTCCTGGCACGAACCACGGCACGCGCGAAGTTTTCGAAGAAAACGTGATCCTCGCAGGCTGTGAGGATACTGGTGCAGCAGAAGCAATGGCTGGTATGGGCATGGACGAAGATGCGGTTGAAGAAGCCTGCATGACCCTTCGCACCGATGGCCGTTCGGTTGATATCGAAGGCGACTATACACAGACGCTTGCAAATCTCGACAGCACCCCAACAGGTATTGGCGTATTCGGTCTGTCTTTCTATGAAAACAACACCGACCGTCTTCAGGTTGCGACTATGTCTGGCGTAACCCCAACCGTTGATGCAATCGCATCTGGCGAATACCCCGTATCGCGCCCTCTGCAGTTCTACGTCAAGCAAGAGCATATCGGTGTGATCCCAGGTTTGAAGGAATATGTTGAGTTCTTCATCTCTGACGAAATCGCAGGCCCTGGTGGCCCATTGGCTGAATACGGCCTTGTTCCAGATCCAGAATTGGCAGCGACCCAAGCAATGGTTGCAGGCCTCTAAGATCTGACGGTTTTCTAAATTCGGTCTGGGCGGTTCCACCGCCCAGATCCACCCCGCCCAAAGAGCAAAACTTAAAAGAGCAGAGCGGACGACCAAATGCCCCTGACAATCAGCATTTCGCTTGTTTTGGCCCTAATTGCAGTGCTTGCGATTGTGGGCTTTTTTATCGGGCGCGCCCGCGCGATTTCTGTCGCAAATGGGGTTGAGTCGAGCCTGCATTCGCTTCCGAAACAACATGGCATGCATGTGGCCCTTGCGGCCTCTGTGCCTGCACTAATTTTCATTATTCTCTGGTGGATTGGATCAGGGATTGCATCGAACAGCTATACCGCCTCGATCATTGATCCCAATGCACTTGAATTGCAGTTATCCGCTGACGTTACCGATGGCTTGCCGCAGGACGAGATAGACGTCCGCCTTGCCGCGCAGCGCGATCTCTTCGTTGCGAATGTCAAAGGGTTGGCGGTTGCGATTGATGGCTATATCGCCAATGGCAACGCAGCCGAAGCCGATATTGAGGGCTGGCGTGTAGATTTCACCCCTTTGGCGCAGCGCTTGCGCGATGACGGGCAAATTATTGGCGCGAATATCTCGCAAAAAATGTTTGAGACAGCTTTGCGCCTGCGCGGCTTTAACGCCACGGTCGAACTGACAGGGCGGCTCGGCGCAGTATTTTTGGCCATCGGCGGGTTTCTCTATGGTCTAAAATTGATCAACCGCGATTTCCGCGCGCGCATCTCGGTCGAGCGTTGGATCCTTGCCTTTTTGATCTTTGCCTCCACCATCGCCATTTTGACCACTGTTGGCATTCTATCTGCCATCACATTCCCCACATTAGCCTTTTTCAAGGAATACGGGATTTTCAATTTCCTCTTTGGGATGGAATGGGCCCCTGCGGGCGATGTTGCAGGTGCGCCTGAGGGGCCAGATGGCAGCTATGTCTCGGCGCTTGGCTTTTTGCCTTTGATATGGGGCACGCTTTACATTGCGCTTGTGGCATTATTGGTGGCGGTTCCCTTGGGCCTCTCCGCGGCAATCTACCTGTCGGAATTTGCCCCAAGCGCGTTGCGCGCCACGATCAAACCCGCGCTAGAGATCCTCGCGGGGATCCCGACAATCGTCTATGGTATCTTCGCCCTTGTGACAGTCGGCCCGTTTTTGCAGGCGGTGGTGGGGTCAACGATTATGCCCAACACGGTCTCTGTTTTGACCGCAGGCGTTGTGATGGGGATGATGTTGGTGCCGTTTGTCTCGTCTTTGTCCGATGATGTGATCAACGCCGTGCCTCAGGCGATGCGGGATGGCTCGCTTGGTCTAGGGGCGACACCCGCGGAAACGGTGACCAAGGTGATCTTGCCTTCCGCGCTGCCTGGCATTGTGGGCGCCATCGTTTTGGCCGCATCCCGCGCGATTGGGGAAACCATGATTGTGGTTCTGGCAGCAGGCGCGCTGTCTTCGGTCACAGGGTTGGAGCCAAACCCATTCGGGGCGGTTGTGACTGTGACAACCCGCATCGTGGCCGTCCTCACGGGCGAGGGGTCAGGGTTCGACTCGATCGATGTTCTGGCGGTTTTCGCGCTGGCCTTCACACTCTTCTTCGTCACGCTCGGGTTGAACCTGCTCGCACAGCGGATTGTTGCCAAATATCGGGAGCAGTATGACTGATGACTGATCTGTCCAACCCCTCTGATCTGCCAAAGCGCAAGATGCAATCGCTATATGCCCGCTCAGAACAGGTGCAAAAGCGCCACCAAAAGGGTCTTGCGCTGCGCATTCTTGGCATCTCGGCCATCACAGTGGTTTTGTTTTTCCTGTGTGTGCTTCTGTGGTCAATCGTCTCGCGCGGCATCCCTGCGCTCTGGCAATATCAAGCCGAGATTGAACTCTATTACGACCCTGCAATTCTGAATGAAAACGGGGGCGAAGTTACGCCAGAGGAAATCGCTGACGTCAGCCTGCGCTCGGGGTTTGAGCGCGGGATTTACGCAAACTCTCTCAAGGCCACAATTGAGGCCGCAGGGATTGACGTCATGGCCACTGTGACCGCGCGCTACGCTGACCGTGCGGAGGAAATTCTTGCCCAAGTAGGGCTAATGGATGGGGCAGGGGTGCCTTTGTCAGATCTGCGAAACGGTGCTGTTGCAGGGGATGATGTCGCCCGTATCTTCGGCCAAGCGGGCAGCGCCTTGCGCGGGGCACAATCTGCCCTTGATGGCGATGATATCGCGGCCGCAAATACCGCGCTTGAGGCCGCCGCTACGGCCCTTTCTGGTGCGGGCTTTGCATCTGCCGCGTCACAGGTTCAGGCCATTGCCGATGGGATCACGGCTGATGCCATGCCCGCTGCCGCCGCCGCATTGGCACAAACAGGCCTGCAATCCGCCTTACTCGATGCCGCAGGTCTGATGCGCCAACCCGCAGAATTTGATGATGCGGCCTTGGCCTCGATGATCTATGCCGCCAATCGCCGTGATACGCGTGATTACCTCGTAGCTAATCCCAATCTGGTCGGCGAAACTAAATTCACTGGCGTGCCTGTTGCAGTCTCGCTCACCCGCTATCTGACGGGTGAATTGCAAGGCCGCGGTCAGGCCGATATGCCACCTGGTTTTGGATTGGGTCATTTGGCCATGGCGGATGCAATGGTTGAGGCCGACATCATCAATCGCCATTTCCATTGGAAATTCTTTACCAATCTTTACTCGCAAAGCGGTGAGATTACGGGAATTGGCCCTGCCTTGATGGGCTCGCTCTATATGATGCTGGTGGTCTTGGTGTTCTCGCTGATTTTTGGGGTCGCAGCCTCGATTTATCTTGAGGAATTCGCGCCCAAAAACAAATTCACCGATTTCATCGAGATCAACATTGCCAACCTTGCGGCGGTGCCGTCCATCGTGTTCGGTATCCTTGGGGCCGCAATTTTGTTCGCGCTGACGGATCTTGGAATTACAACCTCCATTCGCGGCACGGCCTTGCTTGGTGGCTTTGTTCTGTCTTTGATGACACTGCCCACCATTGTGATCGCGACCCGCGCGGCCCTAAAGGCGGTGCCGCCTTCAATCCGTGAAGCAGCCCTTGGGGTAGGGGCATCGAAGGTGCAGGCCATGTTCCACCATATTCTGCCTCTCGCAGCACCCGGCATTCTAACAGGCACGATTATCGGAATCGCGCAGGCCCTTGGGGAAACCGCACCTTTGCTGTTGATTGGTCTGTCTGTATCAACGGGCGCGGATCTGCTATCCTCTCCTTTCAGCGGGGGTCTGTTGGAGCAGACACAATCGATGCCAACGGTTGTTTACCTTTTGGCACAAAATGAAGATGCGCCTGTGCGCGAAGGTTTGGCACAATCCGCGATTATAGTGATGCTGGCCCTTCTATTCTTGTTGAACTTCCTCGCCATTATCCTGCGCCGTAAATTCGAGCGGAGGTGGTAAGTCATGGAGACGAAAGTGAATAATATGCAACTCGACACCCGTATTGCAGGCGAGGATGCCATCAAGATCGCCGCGCGCAATGTGCAGGTCTATTATGGCGACACCCATGCGATTAAGGATGTGAATGTCGACATTCTCGATAAAACTGTGACCGCCTTCATTGGGCCGTCAGGCTGTGGGAAATCGACCTTTCTGCGCTGTTTGAACCGCATGAATGACACCATCTCGATTGCGCGTATTGAGGGCGATATTCGCATTGATGGCGAGGATATTTACGACCGCCGCGTTGACCCTGTGCAATTGCGCGCCAAGGTGGGGATGGTGTTCCAAAAACCAAACCCGTTTCCAAAATCCATTTACGAAAACGTCGCCTATGGCCCGCGCATTCACGGCTTGGCCCGCAGCAAGGCCGATCTAGACGAGATCGTGGAGAAAAGTCTGCGCCGTGCGGCCCTGTGGGATGAGGTGAAAGACCGCCTTGATGCCCCGGGAACGGGTCTGTCGGGCGGGCAGCAGCAGCGCCTATGTATCGGGCGGGCTGTGGCCACCAACCCTGAGATTTTGTTGATGGACGAGCCTTGTTCAGCGCTTGACCCTATCGCGACCGCGCAGGTGGAAGAACTGATTGACGAGCTGCGCAGCAATTATTCGGTCGTGATTGTCACCCACTCGATGCAACAGGCCGCACGCGTCAGCCAAAAGACCGCGTTTTTCCACCTAGGAAACTTGGTTGAATTTGACGACACCTCAAAGATTTTCACCAATCCCGAAGACCCGCGCACCGAAAGCTATATCACGGGCCGTATCGGTTGATTCTCGGCTTGGAAGGGCTGCCATGAACACGAATGAACATATTGTTTCCTCATTTGACCGCGACCTAGAGAGCATTCAGGCGGGGATCATGAAGATGGGCGGGTTGGTCGAGGACTCGATCCATAAATCGGTCTTGGCTTTGGACACGCGCGACCTTGAACTGGCCGATCTGGTGCGGGCAGGGGACGCGGCCATTGATGCCTTGGAAACCCAAGTGAACGAGGAAGCCGCGCGCATTTTGGCCTTGCGCTCGCCGACAGCGTCCGATTTGCGCACGGTGCTTTCTGTTTTCCGTGTCTCGACCAATTTGGAACGGATTGGAGATTATTCGAAAAACATCGCCAAGCGCAGCCATGCAGTGATGGCGCAGGCCCCGATTGAGGGCGCAACTGCCTCACTGCGCCGAATGGCGCGCGAGGTGGAACTGATGCTTAAAGATGTGCTTGATGCCTATATCCAACGGGATCTGGGCTTGGCCGAAGATGTGCGCGAGCGCGATCTTGAAATTGATCAGATTTATTCTGCACTTTTCCGCGAATATCTGACGTTTATGATGGAAGATCCAAGATCAATTACGGCCTGTATGCATTTGCATTTTATGGCAAAAAACATTGAACGCATGGGGGATCACGTCACCTCGATTGCAGAGCAGGTGGTGTATCTTGTAACGGGCGCAATGCCTGAGGATATCCGCCCCAAGCAAGATGTGATCTCTGAAGCCTCTAACAAGTTGTAATCCAACAAAAAAGTAGCGTAACATGGCACATTCCCCGGTAATTTTGGTTGTGGAAGATGAACCCGCACAGCGCGAGGTACTGGCCTATAATATCGCGGCCGAGGGGTTTGATGTGCTGACCGCCGATAGCGGTGATGAGGCATTGCTTATCGCGCGCGAAACAACGCCCGATTTGATTATCTTGGATTGGATGCTGCCCAATGTGTCAGGCATCGAAGTGTGTCGTCAGTTAAAGTCAGGCACGCAAACGGCGCGGATACCTGTGATCATGCTTTCTGCGCGATCCGAAGAGGTCGACAAAATTCGCGGCCTTGAGACAGGCGCCGATGACTATGTCACGAAACCTTATTCCTTGGCCGAGCTTTTGGCCCGCACCCGCAGCCAGTTGCGCCGCACACGGCCATCTTCGGTGGGGGAGACATTGGAATATGAGGATATCAAACTCGACACCAGCGCACATCGCGCATTCCGCGGTGACGCACAGATTAATCTTGGGCCGACGGAGTTTCGTTTGCTGACCGCGTTCATGGAACGACCAGGTCGCGTTTGGAGCCGTGAACAGTTACTCGATCGCGTCTGGGGCCGCGATATCTATGTCGATAGTCGCACAGTCGATGTTCATGTTGGCCGTCTGCGCAAGGCGCTGCGAGGCGGGGGCGAGGGTGACCCAATTCGCACTGTGCGCGGCGCTGGATACGCGCTTGGGTGATCATGGGGTCGCGAGAGTTTGCGCCCATCCATTTATCCGATAATCATGATTATGTTAATTATTGTGATGCGGAAACACGCAGGATCACTTCAATAAAGTATCGCAACCAACTAATTAAACAAAGAAATAATATTCGCTCGACAGCCACCCCCCGGCGCAGATACATTCAAGTCGCTAAACTTGGGGCGTGTTATGGTTGATGCACGGACTGCGCGTTACTTGGCCTGCGCTGATGGCGAGAGCTTGGTCGCGCTTCATCAAGAGATGCTGACGCCTTACGGCTTTCGCTATTTCATATATGCCACCAACCCGATTGCTGCTGAATTTGGCAAAACGGGTCACGCGCATGACAACCGTATACTGCACACCTGCCCAAAAACGTTGGTTGCGGGCTATGTTGGCGAAAATCTCTATCGCATCTGTCCTATCGTCAAATGGGCCATGCCCAACACTGGTGCAGAACCTTGGACGCATTTGCCATCAGCGCCACCATGCGGCAAATGCGGAATTCGGATTGATCGGCGCAGAACATATGACCCAAGAGGCTCTCATCGAGATATGGGATGAACACGGTGAAATTATCTTTGCCTATTGTCACCTGTTTCACCTATGCGCCACTGCACTGCCCGTCTCGCCACATTTGCGAATCCTAACCGAACGACAGCGCGAAGCATTGGAATTGGTGATCAAGGGACGCACCATGCGCGAAATAGCCTTTGCAATGGAGATAAATGTAACAACGGTTAAGGCGCTGGTTTTAAACCAAATTTTTATTTTAAGTTGATCGCAGAACTATTTTATTAACCAATTATTAACCTATCTCACAGTTGCGTGACCATGGTCAGCCCTGAGGAATTCCTCAGTGTCCAATGTTCTTAAATTGAATATAATAACGCTATGTGTCGCGCGGTGTCCCCCGCAGGCACATACAGGTTGTACCTAGAGCAACCTGTCAGTCCCGCGTCCCCAAATAAAAAGCGGGCTGTTGGCGGCGTCATTCATGTACCTGAGTGACGCCGTTTTCATTTTACAAGAAAAAAGGCAGGGGTTGCCCCCTGCCCTTCATTGTTTCGCAATTTGGTGCGGAGTTAGCCTTGAACGGCCTTCGCAACTTCTGCGGCGAAATCTTCTTTTTCCACCACAATGCCTTCACCAACCTCAAGGCGCACAAACCCTGTCAGCTCAACACCCGCTTCTTTCGCTGCAGCCGCGACAGTCAAGTCTGGGTTGATGACGAAGGCTTGGTTCACCAAGGTCACCTCGGAGAGGAATTTCTGCATACGGCCTTCGATCATCTTCTCGATGACGGCCTCTGGCTTGCCAGATTCACGCGCGATGTCGATTTGCACCTGACGCTCTTTTTCCACAATCGCAGGATCCAGATCATCCGCAGACAAGGATGCAGGGTTCACCGCTGCAACATGCATCGCCACCTGACGGGCAAAACCTTCATCGGTGCCATTGAACGCGACAAGAACGCCGATCTTGCCCATGCCATCAGCCGCGGCGTTGTGCACATAAGACACAACCGTCTGGCCCGACAATTTTGCCATGCGGCGCAGCGCCATGTTTTCACCGATTTTCGCAATCGCATCGGTGATCACTGTTTCAACGGGCTTGCCGCCCATATCCGCAGCTTTCAAGGCGTCTACGTCATCCACACCAAGCGCCGCTTGCGCGATGCCCGCAACCATGGATTGGAATTCAGCGTTTTTCGCAACGAAATCGGTTTCCGAGTTCACTTCAACCGCAACCGCGCTGCCGTTTGAAACAGCAACAGCAACCAAACCTTCGGCCGCGGTGCGACCAGATTTTTTGGCCGCTTTCGCCAAACCTTTGGTGCGCAACCAGTCAATCGCGGCGTCAAAATCGCCATCGGTTTCGGTCAGCGCCTTTTTTGCGTCCATCATTCCTGCGCCGGTTGCTTCGCGCAGGTCTTTTACCATTGCAGCAGTAATTGCCATGGTGAGAATCTCCTGATTTGTAAGTCAGGCGGGGATATGCCCCGCCGATATGTCACAGATATGTCAGTCGAGCGGGAAAGGCGCGCTTCCCCGCCAAACTTAGAACCCGTTAGGCAGAAGCGTCTTCTGCGGCTTCTTCAGCAGGTGCTGCTTCAGCCAAGGTTTCTTCGACAGTCTCTTCCATTGCGCCAAGATCAACGCCAGCTGCATCCATCTGCGCGCTCATCCCATCAAGGGCTGCGCGCGAGATCAGATCACAGTAAAGGCTGATGGCACGCGCCGCGTCATCATTTCCAGGAATGACGTAATCCACGCCTGCGGGCGAACAGTTGCTATCAACAACCGCCACAACAGGAATGCCCAGCTTGTTGGCTTCGGCAATGGCGAGGTCTTCTTTGTTGACGTCAATCACAAAGATCAGATCAGGCAGGCCGCCCATTTCGCGGATACCGCCAAGCGAGGCTTGCAGCTTCGCCTGATCGCGCTCCATGCCAAGACGCTCTTTCTTGGTCAGGCCCTCAATACCATTTTGCATCGCTTCATCAATCTCGTTCAAACGCTTGATCGAGTTGGAAACAGTCTGCCAGTTGGTCAGCGTGCCGCCCAACCAACGGTGGTTCATGTAATACTGTGCGCAACGCTCTGCCGCTTCGGCAATGGGGCGCTGTGCCTGACGCTTGGTGCCTACGAATAAGATGCTGCCGCCTTTGGCAACTGTTTCGCGCACAGCAACCAAAGCCTGCTCTAGCAGGTCAACAGTCTGGGTCAGGTCAAGAATGTGAATCCCATTGCGGTCGCCGTAGATATACGGGGCCATGCGAGGGTTCCAACGATGGGTCTGGTGACCAAAGTGAACGCCAGCTTCCAAAAGCTGACGCAAAGAAAAATCAGGAAGCGCCATAACAGTTTCCTTTCCGGTTTGCGCCTGAGCGAGGGATCAGGGGCCGTGCCCCAACCGGTGGATCGATAGAGATGTCTCCTCTATGCGACCCGCCCTCGCCTGTGAATTGCCCTTTCGGACAGGCGCGCTTTAGGGCATTTTCCCCCTGCCCGCAAGGGCCATCTGCAACAGCACTGCTGGGGCATAGACGTAGGCCCATAGGCGGGATAGAGACGCAGCCATGACAAAGAACAGCATTATCTGCATCGGATCGGTTCTGTGGGACGTGATTGGTCGCACAGATACGGCAATGGCGCTTGGCGATGATGTTGCAGGGCGTATTACGCGCATTCCTGGGGGGGTGGCGTTGAATATTGCCATCGGGCTTGCCGCCTATGGGATGCAGCCCGTTTTGCTGACCATGATCGGGCGTGATGCCGAAGGCGCGGATTTGCTGGCCTTTTGCGAAAAGCGCGGCATGAATTGCGACCATATTTTTCGTAGCTCTGAATGGCCGACCGACCACTACATGGCGATTGAGGCGCAAGGCCAAGTGATGGCTGCCATCGCCGATGCACATGGCCTTGAGGCCGCAGGCGCGCAGATTTTAGCCCCCCTAGAGCATGGCCCCTTGGGGGATGCCGCGGCCCCCTATCAAGGCGTAGTGGCGCTTGATGGCAATTTGACCGAGGCGCTTTTGGCTTATATCGCGGATGCCCCTGCCTTTCAGGCGGCGGATTTACGCATTGCGCCCGCATCACCCGGCAAGGCCACGCGTCTGTGCCCGCTTTTGCATCACCCAATGGCAAGCCTTTATGTCAATCGCCGTGAGGCCTATTTGATAGCAGGGCAAGCGCCTGACCTCTCGGCCACAGAGGCCGCAGAAGCGCTGATCGCGGCGGGGGCGGCGCGCGTGATCGTGACCGATGGTGCGGGCCTGACTGTAGACGCCAAGGCGGGTGCCGAAACAGTGACGGGCACGCCACCACAGGTTACCGCCACCCGCGCGACAGGTGCAGGGGATCGGTTCATGGCCGCCCATATCGCCGCCGAAACCGGAGGTGCATCGCGTAAAGAGGCGCAAATTTTTGCACTCAACGAAGCCGCCGCTTATGTGGCAGGAAAGGATTAAGCATGCTTCCCCTCACCATCGCCCCAGATGTTGCACATGCCCTAAAGACAGGCGGCGCTGTGGTTGCCCTTGAAAGCACCATCATCACCCATGGCATGCCCTACCCCGCCAATTTTGAAACCGCACAGGCCGTTGAGGCCGAAATTCGAGATCAGGGCGCGGTGCCTGCCACAATCGCCGTGGTTCAGGGGGAAATTAAAATTGGGCTTTCCGAGGCAGAGCTGCGCAACCTTGCGCAGGTCAAGGGGGCTGCGAAACTTTCGCGGGCTGATTTGGCGGCGGCGCTTGTTCTTGGCCAGACAGGCGGCACCACAGTGGCCGCAACCATGATCTGCGCCAATCTTGCGGGCATTCGCGTGTTTGCTACGGGGGGCATTGGGGGCGTGCATCGGGGGGCGGAGCACAGTTTTGACATCTCCGCCGATTTGACAGAACTGGCCGAAACGCCTGTGACGGTGGTCTGTGCGGGGGCAAAGGCCATTTTGGATTTGCCCAAAACATTTGAAACGCTCGAAACATTGGGCGTGCCTGTCATTGCCTATGGCCAAGAGATGATCCCTGCCTTTTGGTCACGCGACAGTGGCATTCGCGCGCCCCTGCAAATGAACAGCCCCCAAGAAATCGCCCGCGCCCATCTGATGCGCGGGACATTAGGGCTGAATGGCGGGCAATTGGTTACAAACCCAATTCCTGTGACAGATGAAATCGCCGCCGAAACCCTTGCACCTGTTATCGAAAATGCGGTGCGCAAGGCCGATGCACAGAACATCACCGCAAAGGCACTGACCCCCTTTCTTCTCGCTGAAATTCTAGAGGCCACCCAAGGGGCAAGCCTTGCAGCCAATATTGCCCTGATCCGTAACAATGCGCGCCTTGGCGCGCAGATTGCGCTGGCCATGGCAATGGAACCCTGACGACCTCGCCGCCCCTTGCCTCTTGTAAGGTTAACGAAACCCCCTTACACCTGATCGAGACAGGTTTAACGGTTCCCCAACGCGCCCCCGCATCATGCAATTGCCCGAAAATCCCAAACCCCCACGCCGCGGTATCTTGGCCGCCCTACGCAATAATTTCTTTACAGGCGTGGTGGTCATTGCCCCGATTGCGGTGACCATTTGGTTGGTCTGGACGCTGATCGGATGGATCGACAGTTGGGTTTTGCCCTTTATTCCAGGCCGCTATAACCCGCTGCTTTTGATCCAACATTATACGGGCCTTCAGGTTGATATTCGTGGCCTTGGCGTGGCGACCTTCCTCGTTTTTGCGGTAATTGTTGGCTGGATTGCCAAGGGCCTTATTGGCCGTTCGCTGATCCGTTGGGCCGAAAGTTTGGTTTTGTCGATTCCGCTTGTGCGCTCTGTCTATTCAGGGCTGAAACAGATTGTCGAAACTGTTTTGGCACAAGGCGAGCAGAATTTTGACCGTGCCTGCATGGTCGAATATCCGCGCAAAGGTATCTGGGCCATCGCCTTTGTCTCGACCAAGGCCAAGGGCGAAGTGGCCGAAAAGCTTGGCGATGATCTGATTTCCGTGTTTTTGCCCACCACACCAAATCCGACATCCGGCTTTTTGCTCTTTGTGCCTCGCAAAGACACGATTGAATTGGATATGACTGTCGAAGACGCAGCAAAGCTGATCATTTCCGCCGGGCTTGTCTACCCTAATGGCAAGGATGCAAAAAAAGCGGTCGAGGCTATGGCCGCGTCCAAGACCGCGAAATAGACCCGCGAACGCATCAGCCTAAAACACTAAAAAAGGGCGGCCCTCCGACCGCCCTTTTTTTATTGTGCCTCCATCCACCAGACATCGGGCTGCCATCCGATCCAATCGCCATAAATCGGGATGTAGTCGGGGAATTTCAGCTCTGCATTATGCGCCAAGCGGCTGATTGGCGAATACCAAAACGGGATTACATAACGCTCGCTCATCAGCACGCGATCCAAGGCGTGGACAGCCGCGCGGTAATCCTCTTGACTTGCCGAGGTCAACATTTGGTCAATCATCGCCTCAATCGCTGGATGGCAGGCCCCCATTAAATTGCGTGATCCTGTAGTTTCCGCCAAATCACAGCCCCAATAAAGCCGCTGCTCATTGCCCGGGCTCAGCGACAGACCGCGGGTGATATCGGTCATATCAAAGTCGAAATTATCAATCCGTTCGCGATATTGCGCGCTGTCAACAGTGGTGACTGTGGGAACAATCCCAAGCCGTGCCAAAGCCTCGACATAAATGTTCACGATGGATTGCATCTCGGTCGACCCTTGGGAGAGCAGAATATCAAAGGTAAACGGCGCCCCTTCAGGCGTCTGCATCACCCCATTTTCAACGCGATATCCTGCCTCCTCAAGCAGCGCCATTGCGCGGCGAATGCCTGCGCGATTGGCCTCGGTGCCATCGGTCTGTGGCAGGGCATAGCCCTCAAGCGCCCCTTGCAGCAAATCCGCCTCAAACGGCGCAAGTAACTCGACCACACGGCCCGTAGCCGCCCCATCGCGCATGCCCAAGGGCGAGTTTGAGAAATAAGAGGTAATCCGCGGCTCGACCCCGCCATTCAAGGTGAGATTGATATATTCGAAATTAAAGGCTTGGATCATCGCCTCGCGGACGCGCCAATCGGAAAAGGCCGCGCGGCGCGTGTTCATCACCAACCCATTCATTCCAGAGGGGCGCTGATGC
The DNA here is from genome assembly GCF_037830315.1 of Roseobacter sp. HKCCD7870. NCBI lineage: Bacteria > Pseudomonadati > Pseudomonadota > Alphaproteobacteria > Rhodobacterales > Roseobacteraceae > Roseobacter > Roseobacter sp. HKCCD7870. The sequence continues at coordinate 424,787 of NZ_JBBLYO010000001.1, forward strand.
GGCACTTCGGACAGAATAACCTCGCCCGATTGCACGCGGGGGAATTGATAATTTTCAGCCCAATTTGCGGCATTGGTTTCGCGCATTGTCGTCACGATACCCGCTTTGAACGCCTCAAACATCGCATTTCCATCGGCAAAGAATTCCAAGCGGATTTCATCAATCACATTGGTGCCACGGCGCACGGGCAAGTCCGCCCCCCAATAATCAGGATTACGGCGTAAGGACACAAAACGCCCCGCCTCGAAATCATCAACCACATAAGGGGCCGAAGCGATGGGGATCACATCCAAACCTGAGGCCTGAAAATCTTGCCCTTCCCATTGCGCCTTTTTCAAAATGGGGCGTAGGCCCATGATCAGCGCCATTTCACGATCAGCTTCCTTGAATGTGATCCGCAAGCGGCGCTCATCAAGCGCCTCGATTGTTTCGACATTCTGCCACGCATTCAGATAGCGCGGATGCCCTTCGGTGCCCAAAGTCTCGTATGACCAAATCACATCTTCCATTGTGACAGGGCTGTTATCCGAGAATCGCGCCGCAGGGTTAAGCGTGAACTCAACCCAAAATCCCGCAGGATCAACCTCAACCGATTCGGCCAACAGGCCATAAAGCGTGAACGGTTCGTCCCAAGAGCGGATCAAAAGCGATTCATAAGCCAAGAACCGCAATTGCCATGGCGTGCTGCCCAAACGGATATGCGGGTTGAGGCTGTCAAAGCCCCCAACCTCGCCTGTCACAATCCGCCCGCCTGTCGGCGCATCTGGATTTGCATAGGGTAAATGCACAAAATCTGGTGGGAGGGCGGGCTCGCCATACATAGCGATGCCATGTTGCGGTTCGCCATGTGCGGTTGACACTGCGACAATCGCGGCCCCCACCCATACCCCCAAACGTCTGAAACAAACTCGTGCCATTTTGAAAACAATCCCCGTTTTCTTATTAATTATAGGAACAATGCTAGGGGCTTGGCGCAAGAAGCGCAAACTTTTCTGTTGGAACTCTACCGCAAACATGGTTATACATAAGGCACTGCTCGATAGGTTTCTTGCCTGTATGAAACCTGCCTCAATAACTTGCGCCGGCCTTGTGCCGGCGTTTTTTTTGGGGTTTTCTCTGCGGCAGTGGGTCTAGGCCCCCTCCCCCATATTCGAGCCGCAGGAGATTCTTACCATGGCATTGCAGACTGATCTTTCAGGAAAAACCACTGTTATCACGGGTTCAAACTCGGGGATTGGGCTGGGCGTGGCTGAGATACTGGCGCAGGCGGGCGCGGATGTTGTTCTCAATTCCTTTACGGACCGCCCCGAAGACCATGATCTGGCGGCTGATTTAGGCAAACGTCATGGCATCAGCGCGCGCTATATCGCGGCAGATATGTCGAAGCCCGATCAATGCCGCGCCCTGATTGAGGCGGCAGGGCGCTGTGATATTCTTGTTAACAATGCGGGTATTCAACATGTCGCCCCGATTGAGGGCTTCACACCCGAAAAATGGGACGCGATCATCGCGATCAATCTCTCATCCGCGTTTCATACCACGGCTGTGGCGCTGCCGATGATGCGCAAAGCGGGTTGGGGGCGCGTGGTCAATATCGCCTCGGCGCATGGATTGACCGCCTCGCCCTATAAATCGGCCTATGTGGCGGCAAAGCACGGGGTCGTTGGCCTGACCAAGGTGACCGCCCTTGAAACCGCCGAAGACCCCATCACAGCAAACGCCATTTGCCCGGGCTATGTCTTGACCCCGTTGGTCGAGGCCCAAATCCCCGATCAAATGAAAACGCATAATATGAGCCGTGACCAAGTTGTGCGTGATGTGATGTTGGCCCGCCAACCTTCAAAAGAATTCGCCACAGTTGAACAACTGGGCGGCACAGTTGCGTTTCTGTGCAGCGTCGCCGCCGATCAGATCACAGGAACAACCGTATCCGTTGATGGCGGTTGGACAGCCCTATGAGTATCAAACTCGACATCCTATCCGATCCGATTTGCCCGTGGTGCTATATTGGTTGGACGAACCTTGCCCGCGCAATGGAACAGCGCGCAGACCACCCCTTTGTGGTCGAATGGCATCCGTTCCAATTGAACCCCGATATGCCGCCCCAAGGGATGGATCGTGTCACCTATCTTGAGACAAAATTCGGCGGGCGGGCCAATGCCGCCACCGCCTATGCCCCCGTTCTGGAACATGCCGAAAAAGCGGGTTTGTCGATAGATTTTGCCGCTATTCCCCGCACGCCCAGTACATTAAACGCGCACCGCCTCATCCATTGGGCGGGGCTAGAGGGGCGCCAAACCGCGGCTGCGGTGGCAATTTTCAAGGCCTATTTCATTAGCCACCGCGATATCGGTGCCGCAGATGTTCTAGAGGGTATCGCAAGCGAGATCGGTCTTGACCGCGCAATCATCGCGCGCCTCTTAGCGGGTGATGCGGATCAGGCCGACATCACCGCGCGCGACCAACATGCCCGCACCCGTGGGGTGACGGGGGTGCCCTGTTTTATTATCGCCAATCAACACGTTGTTAGCGGCGCACAGCCTAGCGATTTCTGGCTCAATGTGATTGATGAGCTCAACCAACAAGTCCAAGAAACGGCCCCCGAATGACCCCTGCCTCAAAATCCCTGTCAAAGCTTGAATTTACAGCGATGATGGGGGTGCTCTTTGCAACCATCGCCTTTTCGATGGATGCAATGCTGCCCGCCCTGCCCCAAATCGCAGCCGAGCTTTCGCCAGATGACATCAACCGCGCGCAATTGATCCTGACCTCATTTATCTTTGGCATGGGGATCGGAATTTTCATCGCTGGCCCAATTTCAGACGCTTTGGGACGCAAGCCCGTGATTTATCTCGGCGCAGGGTTCTACGCGCTTGGGGCGATCTTGGCCCATTATGCCCCCTCTCTCGAGCTTGTTTTGGCGGCCCGCGTCTTACAGGGCATTGGCGCCTCAGGCCCGCGTGTTGTGACCTTGGCAATGGTGCGCGACCTTTATCAGGGCCGCGCGATGGCGCAGATTGTGTCCTATGCCATGTTGGTTTTCACCATTTTCCCTGCCATCGCCCCGTTAATCGGTGCGGCGATTATCGCGGGCTTTGGTTGGCGGGCGATCTTCGTGGCGTTTTTGGTCTTTATTCTTTTATCAGTCTCATGGCTGGGTCTGCGGCAACCCGAAACGCTACCGCCCGAGCGGCGGCAAAAGCCAAATCTTGCCGCCCTCAAATCCGCCATTTCGACCGCCCTTGGCATGCGGCAAATGCAGCTTTCTATTCTTGTGCAAACCTGCATCTTTGGGGCGCTTTTTGGGGTGATTTCCTCCATTCAGCAGATGTTTGACCTCAGCTTTGGACGCGGCGCTGAATTTCCATTCTGGTTTTGTGCGATTGCATTGATGGCTGCCCCCTCAGGGCCAATCAACGGCAAAATGGTTATGCGATTTGGTATGCGTGCGATGGTGCGAGGCACGTTATTTGTGGTGCTGTTCAACAGCAGCATCGCGCTATTGGGCTTTGGCCTGATCTTTGAGGCGGGGCAAGGCTTTGCGCTTTATATTGCATGGACGCTGACAATCTTTGCCGCTGCGGCCTTTACCTTGGGCAATCTGAACGCCCTCGCGCTAGAGCCTTTGGGCCATATCGCGGGCACGGCCAGTTCGGTGATGGGCGCCATCGCAACCATCGGCGGGGCAGTTTTGGGGGCGATTGTGGGCCAGTTTTTTGACGGCACGCCTCTGCCCCTGATCTCATTCACGCTGATCTTTGCCGCAATCGCCGTGGGGCTGATGCAAATGATGCCAAAATCCGAACAGGCAGGCTAGCCCTTCGCCTGTTCGGCCAGATCGCGGGCTATTGCGAAGGCCCCTTTGATCTTATCGGCATCCTTGGCCCAGTCACGGCGAATGACGATTTTATTATCTTTGATCTTAGCCAACCCGCGCTGATTTTCGACAAAGACAACAAGGCCTGCAGGGTTCGGGAATTTGTCATTATGGAATTGCAAAGTCGCCCCTTTGGGCCCCGCATCCATCTTGGCGATATGGGCGCGTTTGCACATCGCCTTGATGCGCATGACCGAAAGCAGCGTGTTCACTTCGCGCGGCAGCGGGCCGAAGCGGTCAATCATCTCGGCGGCAAACCCTTCGAGATCGACCTTGCTTTCCAATTGCGACAGGCGGCGATAGAGGCCAAGCCGCACATCCAAATCGGGGATATAGGCCTCGGGGATCATGACGGGCACGCCCAAATTGATCTGCGGCGACCATTGCCCGTCACTGACGGTGCTTTCGGCCGCACCAGAGCGGATGGCGGCAATCGCCTCCTCCAACATGGATTGATACAACTCGAACCCCACCTCGCGGACATGGCCCGATTGCTCCTCACCCACGATATTGCCTGCCCCGCGAATATCGAGGTCTTGGGATGCGATGGTGAAGCCTGCGCCAAGACTGTCAAGGCTGCCCAACACCCTGAGGCGTTTTTCAGCGGCGGGGGTCAATTTCCCGCGCGGCTTGGTCGTCAGATAGGCGTAGGCGCGGGTTTTCGCGCGCCCGACACGGCCCCTGATCTGATACAACTGCGCCAGACCAAACATATCCGCGCGGTGAATGACCATCGTATTAGCGGTCGGGATATCAATCCCCGATTCAATGATCGTTGTGGCAAGCAGAACATCGTATTTGCCATCGTAAAACGCATTCATGCGATCATCGAGATCACCTGCGGCCATCTGGCCATGCGCCACCACGAAACTGACCTCTGGCACATGATCCCGCAGGAAGGTTTCAATCTCGGGCAAGTCTTCAATGCGCGGCACAACATAAAAGGACTGACCACCGCGATAATGTTCGCGCAACAGCGCCTCGCGGATGGTGGCCGCGTCAAATTCGCTGACATATGACCGAATGGCCAACCGATCAACTGGCGGCGTTCCAATCAGGCTAAGGTCACGCACACCAGAAAGCGACATCTGCAATGTTCGCGGAATAGGCGTGGCCGATAGGGTCAGCACATGAACCTCAGAGCGGAACTCTTTGAGCCGCTCTTTGTGGTTCACGCCAAAGCGTTGCTCTTCATCAATCACCAAAAGCCCAAGGTTGGCAAAGCGCACCCCTTTGGCCAAGAGCGCGTGGGTGCCGATGACAATATCAACTGTGCCATCCGCCAACCCTGTGCGGGTTTCTGCGGCTTCTTTCGCGGACACAAAGCGAGACAATTGCGCAACTTTAAGCGGGAAGCCACGAAACCGCTCGGCAAAGGTGCGGGCGTGCTGACGCGCAAGCAATGTCGTGGGGGCGATCACCGCCACCTGCAGGCCAGAGGCCGCCGCAATAAAGGCCGCGCGCATGGCGACTTCGGTTTTGCCAAACCCAACATCGCCAACGATCAAGCGATCCATCGGGCGGCCACGGGCCAAATCTTCCACCACATCCGCGATGGCAGACAGCTGATCCTCGGTTTCTTCATAGGGGAAGCGGGCGCAGAAATTCTCCCACATATCGTCAGGCGTGCCCAAAATCGGCGCTTGGCGCAATTCGCGTTCCGCGGCGATCCGAATAAGCTTATCCGCAATCAGGCGGATGCGTTCTTTCATCCGCGCCTTTTTTGCCTGCCATGCGCCACCGCCAAGTTTATCAAGCAGACCCTCATCATGGCCGTAGCGACTGAGAAGTTCGATATTCTCAACGGGCAAGAACAGACGATCCCCGCCTGCATATTCAAGCGCCAAACATTCATGCGGGGCGCCTGCGGCGGTGATGGTTTCAAGCCCCTTGAACCGCCCGATGCCATGATCAACATGCACGACCAGATCACCCGCTGAAAGGCTTTGCGCCTCGGTCAGATAATTCTCGGCACGTTTTGTTTTGCGGCGCGGACGGATCAGCCGGTCGCCCAACACATCTTGCTCTGAGATCACAGCTAGATTGGGGGCAGTAAACCCCTCCTCAAGCGGCCAGATCACGCAGGAGATACTGCCTTTGGGCAGATCAGGCGTGAAATGATCGAGCTTGACCAAACCAGACAAGCCTTGATCGGTCAAAATCTGCATCAGGCGTTGCAGCGCCCCTTCTGACCAAGAGGCTAAAATTACCGCGCGCGATTGGCGCATGTCGCGGATATGATCGCAAAGCGCCTCAAATATATTGATATTCTCTTGCTGCCGTTCAAGCGCGAAATTGCGCCCGACACGCCCGCCTACATCAATCACATTCGGGCCCGTGGCGGCAGGCAGCGGTGAGAAATGCAAAACCCGATGCGGCGCCAAGGCGGCGGCAAACCGCGTCTCGTCAAGATAGAGCAAGTCAGGCGGCACAGGTTTATAGACGCTGTCCAACCGCCCCTTTTGCGTCAATGCCGTTTTGCGCGTGTCATATTGATCGCTGATCGTCTCCCATCGTGCGGCGTGCTGCGGCACAGTCTGGTCATCCATCGTGACCACGGCATCGGGCAGATAATCAAACAACGTCTCAAGCTTGGGGTGAAAATAGGGCAGCCAATGTTCCACGCCTTGGTATTTGCGCCCCGCACTGACCGCCTCATAGAGCGCATCATCATTTCCCGCAGCCCCAAATTCGATGCGGTAATTCTGTCGAAACCGCGTGATTGCGGCCTCGTCCATCACAACTTCGGAGACGGGCGAAAGCGATAAATGGGTCAGGGTTTCAAGACTGCGCTGCGTTACAGGGTCAAAACTGCGCAGCCCATCAATAACATCGCCAAAAAGGTCAAGCCGATAGGGTTGCGGCGTTCCCGCAGGCCAAATGTCAATAATACCGCCGCGCAGGGCATAATCCCCCGCCTCGGTCACAGTGGGGGTTTGGGTGAACCCCATGCGCACCAAAAAGGCGCGCAAGGCGTCTTCGTCTATGCGCTGACCAACAGTGGCGTGAAAGGCCGCCTCACGCAGCAAATCGCGCGGGGGCAAAAATTGCGTGGCCGCATTGAGCGTGGTTAAAACAACCGCAGGCCCAACCCCGCCCTGCACCAACCGCGCCAAGGTCGCCATGCGCCGCGCTGAAATTTCGGCATTGGGGGAGATGCGATCATAGGGCAGACAATCCCAGCCGGGAAAGCGCAGAAGGGTCAGATCAGGGGCAAAGAATTGCAGCGCAGCGGCAATGCTTTCAGCACGTTTGTCATCACGCGCAATATGCAGCACCATTGCCTCATCAGACCCCGCGCGCTCTAATTCGCGCAGGATCATCTGCGCGTCATATCCTTCGGGCACGCCAGAGGCGCGAATATGGGCGGGTTGGGGTTTTGCGTGTGACATGGAAGCGTCAGGTAAAGGGGCAGCCCCGCGTGTCAAGATCAAAGCGGTGATTGCGGCACACGTTGAAGGAAAAACACGCCCCAAATCGCCGTGAAAAAAATCAACACGCTGCCAAAGAATTGCAAACGGCGGCGATGGCGCATCAATGCGCGGATCTGATCCTGTGGCGGGATCTGCGGCCAAGCCTGCGCCAAACCATTGCGCAAATAGCCGACACCTACGGCGGGCATCACAAGAAAGAACACCGACTGCGCCAAAGGACTGTCATAATAAAAGCCAAGCGCAGCCAGAAAGCCCAAGATCAGCCCTAAAAGCGTCACCAAGATTGGCCCAAGCTGTGCATCGAGGCCGCGCAAATCACGCGCGGTGATCTCGGCCAATTGCAGCGCATCACTTCGCGCAGTTTCATCCCCCAATTCGGCACGGCGGATCATGGCAAAGGGCACACCAAGCGTGGTTTGTGTCCAATGTGACCACAAAAGCGCAAACAACACCCAATACCACACCGCCTCAAAAGCGGAGAAATCCAAAACCGTGATGATATGATCGAGAAACTGCACTGATTTTCTTGGCCCTATTTTCGCACCCCGCCCCCTTCTACCGGCAATTATGGCCTTTTCTAGCCTTGAGAAATCTCCTGTGACCTGTCAGAAATTTGAGACAGATAGGATCAAGGAGATCAGCGTGACCCAAGCCCCGTTTCCCCTCGCCCGTCATCGCCGCACCCGCGCAAGCGCCGCTTTGCGCAATCTGACCCGCGAGGTGGAATTAAGCGTCAATGATCTCATTTGGCCCGTGTTTTTGCGCGATGGCGAAGGGGTTTGCGAACCTGTCGCCTCCATGCCCGGGGTCAATCGTTTGTCGCTTGATCTGGTGGTCAAAGCCACGCAGGAGGCCGAGGCGCTTGGCATTCCCGCGATCTGCCTGTTCCCCTATACAGATCCCGCGCTTAAAACCGAGGACTGCGCAGAGGCGTGGAACCCTAAAAACCTGACCAATCGCGCGATTGCCGCCATTAAAAAGACCGCCCCAAATATTGCGGTCATGACCGATATTGCCCTCGATCCTTATAATATCAACGGGCATGACGGCTATGTGCGCGATGATGAAATCATCAATGACGAAACCGTTGAGGCATTGGTGAAAATGGCATTGGCGCAGGCCGGGGCAGGCGCAGATATCTTGGGGCCATCGGATATGATGGATGGCCGCATCCGCGCCATTCGCAGCGCGCTTGAAGGGGCAAACCACCGCAATGTGACGATTATGTCCTATGCGGCCAAATTCGCCTCAAGCTATTACGGGCCATTTCGTGATGCGGTAGGTGCGTCTGGTGCGCTGAAAGGCGATAAAAAAACCTATCAAATTGATCCCGCCAATCGTAACGAGGCCTTGGCCTGCGTTGAGCGCGATTTGATGGAAGGGGCGGATATGGTTATGGTGAAACCAGGCCAGCCCTATCTCGACATTGCGCGCGCGGTCAAAGACCGCTTTGGCGCGCCGACCTATGCCTATCAGGTCTCAGGCGAATACGCGATGATCGAGGCCGCCGCCGCACACGGGTGGATAGACGGCGAAAAAGTCATGCTTGAAAGCCTGATGTGTTTCCGCCGCGCGGGCTGTGATGGTGTGCTGACCTATTTCGCCCCAAGGGTTGCGGCCATCCTACAGGGCTAGGCAAAAACACCTCAAACCTGCGTCATTTGATAAAATTGGGCCGCTTTGGTCATGACAAACCGCGCGCGACCCCGTAAAAGATAGGCAGAGACATTACAGGGAATGAGGTCACATATGAGCAGTGAAACAAAAACATCTCATTCGCCCCAAATTTTGACCCGCCGCAATTTCGTGCTTGGCGGGACAGCGGTGCCGTTCTTGGCGGCCTGCGGCAATGGGGTGAATTCGCAAGCCTCGCAGCGTCTGGATGCACGCGTGGACAGCGCGCAGGAATTCATGTTCCAAGAAATTCCAGGAACAGAAGAACTGGCCTATGCCGCGGCTGGTGTTTTGATCATGCCATTGGTCACCGAGGCTGGCTTTGGCTTTGGCGCATCTTATGGGCGCGGCGCATTGCGTATCAATGGCGCAACAGTTGATTATTACAACGCAATCAGCGGATCTTTCGGATTTCAAATCGGTGCGCAGCAATATGCACATGCGCTGTTTTTCATGACTGAAGAGGCGCTTAGATCGTTCCGTGGCTCGCCGGGTTGGGCGGTTGGTGCCGATGTGCGCTATGCCTTTAACGCAAGCGGCGCATCTTTAGGCATCGACAGCAACACCCTGACAAATCCCGTGATTGCGGTGGTGTTTGGTCAGGCGGGGCTGATTGCGGGCGCCACGCTTGAAGGCACGCGCTACTCGCGCATCATCCCGTAACTGACAGGGCAATGGGGTCGCTGCTGCGTTGGTTTGTGCGGATCACCTCAGTGGTGATCTTTGTGGTCGTGGTTGCAACCACGATTGCCTATTGGTTTGCCGCGCGATCCCTGCCCCAGTATAACGCCACATGGCGTATGGCAGGCTTGGAAAACGGCGCCGACATTGTGCGCGCGCAAGGGGCAATCCCGCATATATTTGGGACGACCGACCAAGATGTGTTCTACGGCCTTGGCGTTGCGCATGCCCAAGACAGGCTGTGGCAGATGTTGGTTTTGCGCCGCACGGCACAAGGCCGCCTTTCTGAAATATTCGGAGACCGCAGCCTACGCAGCGATGACCTCATGCGCCGCCTAGATCTCGAGGCCTATGCGGAAGCATCTTATGACAAATACTCGGCCGCCGCCCGCAACGATCTCGAGGCCTATGCCGCAGGGGTCAATGGGTGGTTGGATCAAATCGCGCGCGAGGCCTTAGGGCGTGGTGCGCCCGAATTGTTCTTGTTTGAACCCGATATCGCCCCATGGCGACCGCAAGACAGTATCGCAATCTCAATGTTGATGGCCCTCACCTTGAGTGACCAAGCGCAAAGCGATGTCTTACGGGCCCGCGCGATTTTGGCCCTAGATCGCCCTGAACGCATTCGTGATTTGCTGCCCGATGCCCCGGGTGCGGGCATCGCGGCGCTGCCCCAATATGCAAGCCTATTCAACGCAGATCCCAGTGATTTTGCTGAAATCACAACCATGCCCCGCATTGAGGACCCGCTCTATCCTGTGGCGCCCCGCGGCCTTGCGGGGGCGTCCAACGCATGGGCCGCAGCCCCATTTCGCGCGACAAGCGGCGCTACCCTTCTGGCCAATGACCCCCATTTGGATTTAAGCGCCCCGTCGATTTGGTATCTGGCGCGGCTTGAACTGGCCTCAGGCGGGGTAATTGGGGCGACCATTCCTGGCATGCCCATCGTGGCCGTTGGGCGCTCTGATCGTTTGGCATGGGGCATGACCTCGGCCTATATCGATGATATGGATCTCTTCGTTGAAGAACTTGATCCAAACGATCCTACGCTTTACCGCGCGGGGGCGGAGTTTATCCCCTTTGAGACGCGCCAAGAGATTATTCAGGTCGCCGATAGTGCGCCTGTAACCATCACTCTGCGCAACAGCCGAAATGGCCCCGTCATCCCTGCGACCCATTGGCAATTGGGAACGGTCACGCCTGAAAACCATGTCATGGCTTTGGCATGGACGGCGCTCAACCCCCGCAATACCAGTTTGCAAGCGGGGCTTGCCTTAATGCGTGCGCAATCCGTGGATGGAGCCATTCGCGCCACGCGCGCTCATATCGCGCCCTCGCAAAACCTGACTTTGGCCGATAGTGCAGGCAATATTGCGCTGCAGGTCATTGGCCGCCAACCCCGCCGCAATCCTGAGATGATTGGTCAGGGGCGCATCCCTGCGCAAGGATGGCTTGACCAGAACCGATGGCGCGGCATGATGCCCGCTGAGGCCAATCCAAGCTTTGTGAACCCAGAGGGCGGCATCGTTGGCAACACCAATAACAAAACGATAGATCGCGCCTTTCCAGATCATTTGAGCTATAATTGGGGCGATACGCAGCGCGTGTTACGCTGGCAGCGGTTGATGCAAATGCGCGAAGTGCATACGCGCGATAGTTTCATCGAAGCGCAGCTTGATCCCGTCTCTGCTGCAGCTGTGAATATTCTGCCTTTGGTTGGGGCGGAGTTGTGGTTCACAAGTACAACCGGCCCCGAAGGCACGCCCGAGCGGATGCGCGCCCGCGCCTTGGAGCGTTTGGCGGATTGGGACGGCAATATGAACGAGCATATGCCCGAGCCCTTGATCTACATCGCGTGGATGCGCGCGCTGCAACAGCGGCTGATCCGTGACGATATCGGCCCCTTAGCTGATCAATTTTATGCGGTTGAACCAATTTTTATCGAGCGCGTTTTCCGCAACATCGATGGCGCAGCGGTCTGGTGTGATCTGCGAACGACATCGCGCGTTGAGACCTGCCCTGAAATCGCAGAGGCCGCGCTTGACGATGCCTTGCTTGAATTGCGCGAGACATATGGCGCGAATTTGGACGGTTGGCGGTGGGGCGCGGCACATGAGGCGGTGCATCGTCACCCCGTCTTGGGCCAAACCGATCTTTTTTCGTGGATTGTGAATATCCGCCAATCCACATCGGGCGGGCCGCATAGCCTGATGCGCGGGGCCATTTCATGGGAGGGGGAAGCGCCCTATGAAAATCGTCACGCGGCAGGCTATCGCGGGGTGTATGACTTTGCCGATCTCGACAGCAGTGTCTTTGTCATTTCCACGGGCCAATCGGGCCATCCGTTAAGCCGTCATTATGACGACTTATCCGAACTGTGGCGGCGCGGCGAATACCTTCCCATGAGCCTTGACCCAACCCTTGCGCGGGCAGGAAACCTTGGGATCACAACCTTGATCCCGCGCTAAAGTTTGGAAAACCGCGCACTTTGGGTGGCAGTCCATTCGACTGTGAAATGTTGGCCCTGATCATCAACGTGCTCGTCGCGCACCACGCCCTGCTCAAACAGCCATGCGCGCGCGCGGCCTGCGGAATGGGGCAGATGCAGGGTTTCGGTGATCTTTGGCGGGGCCAGTTGCGCTGCAATCATGCGGTGCAGGTGATCTACCCCCTCGCCTGTCAATGCAGACATTGCGACAACATCAGTGCGCCGCGCGGCTAACACACGCAAACTGTCCTGCGCCTCAGGGCCAAGTCGGTCGATCTTATTCCACACTTCGATCTGCGGCACATCCTTGGACACCCCCAATTGCTCAAGGATCAAATGCACTTCGGCTGCCTGTTCCTCGGTTTGCGGGTGCGAAATGTCGCGCATATGCAAAATAAGGTCAGCGTCCAAAACCTCCTCCAAGGTGGCGCGAAAGGCCGCCACCAATTGGGTCGGCAAATCCGAGATAAAGCCAACCGTATCGGACAAGATCACCTCTGACCCATCAGCCAAATGAATGGCGCGCATGGTCGGATCAAGCGTGGCAAAAAGCATATCTTGCGCCAAAACATCCGCACCCGTTGCGCGATTGAACAGCGTGGATTTCCCCGCATTGGTATATCCCACCAAGGCCACAACGGGATAAGGCACTTTGGCGCGCGCCGCGCGATGCAAAGATCGAGTTTTAACCACCTTTTCCAATTGCCGCTTCAGGCGCACCATTTGCGCGTCAATGGCACGGCGGTCTGCCTCAATTTGGGTTTCGCCAGGGCCGCCCACGAACCCCAAACCACCCCGCTGACGTTCAAGATGCGTCCATGCGCGCACAAGGCGGGTGCGCTGATAGGATAGGGCCGCCAAGTCGACCTGTAACACCCCCTCGCGGGTGGCGGCGCGGGCTGCAAAAATCTCAAGGATCAGACCCGTGCGATCCAGCAGCTTGACCCCCCAATCCTTTTCCAAATTGCGCTGCTGCACGGGCGTCACTGCGCCATTGATCAAGACAAGACCCACATCATGGTCTTTGATTTGATCTTTCAATTCTGCCAATTTGCCCGTGCCAAACAAACGCCCCGGCTTAGCCGCCGGCAGCCGCACCACCTGAGACAGGGCAACCTCAAGATCAGGCAGCGCCATGGCAAGCGACACCGCCTCCTCAAGGGCTGCGGTGGGTTCGGGACGGTTTTTATCGCTCAGGATGTCAGGGTGGAGAACAAAGGCGCGCATATCCGCGCCCTTGGTCAGACCTTCATCGCGGCCCTTATTTGGCGTCACTCTTCGCCTTCATAAAGACTGATTGGTTGCGCGGGCATAATCGTGGAGATCGCATGCTTATAGACAAGCTGCGACTGGCCATCGCGCCGCAGAAGCACGCAGAAATTATCAAACCAAGTGATAACGCCTTGCAGCTTCACCCCGTTAATCAAAAAAATTGTCACAGGCACTTTTGCCTTGCGCACATGGTTCAGAAAAGAATCCTGCAAGTTTGTTTTCGTGTCGGCCATTTTAGTTTCGCCTTATCGTTGTGCTGTTTGGTTGGCTCCAAACACTGTCAATTTGCGGCAAGTATGAAGATAATTTTGGGAAAATTAAACCCCGATTTCAAACTTCCAAAATAAAACGTGAAAAAATATATATTAACCGCGCCAGAACCGTGGCGAGATCACTGCGACCAGCACCAATGTCTCCATCCGCCCCACAATCATCGCAAAGGCCAATAACATCTTGGCAAGGTCATTCAGACCCGTAAAGCTGATCGCTGTTTCACCCCCAACAGCGGCCAAAGGCCCTGTGGTGGTGAGCGCAGAGATGGTCAAAATCATGGCTGTCTCAAAATCGAGGCCTGTGGCCGCCAAAAGACACATGAACAGCGCCATGGAGAGGGTCAAAAGCATGAAAAACACCCATGCGATATAGGCCCCCTCACGGCGGATACGCCGCCCCAAGCGGCCTGCGCCCGCAACGGAATGCGGGTGGATCAGTTTCTCGACCTCGCGCAACCCATGCTTATAGAGCGCGTAGACCCGCAGCAATTTCACCCCGCCCGCCGTGGTCGCAACCCCACCCCCCATCAGGGCCAGACCGATCAACACCATGCCCGGCGCATCGATGCCCGACCATTGGCTTGCAGCATCCCAGCCTTGGCTGACAAAACCCGTGGTGGTCAGGAAAGAGGCCACGGTGAAAATGCCCCCCCATAGGGATGCCACCGCATCTGAAAACTGCGCTGTTTCCGTCTCAACGGCGCCAAACCAATGGCGCAGGAACAACAGCGCAGGCACGATCACAATCGCGGCCAAGGCCAGACGCACTTCACGATCTTTTAACATGCGGAGCGGGTATTCGCGGTTCAACGCATGGGTAAAGCTGCGGCGTGACAGGGCAAATATAAAGAAAATCAAAACCATCGCCTCGGCCCCAACAGAGCCGACTTGACCATTCAAACTGATCCCCGATGTGGACAAGGTTGACATTGCATGGATCAGCGCGGGCAAGCTTTCCGACCCTGTGATCATCAGCAAAACCCACAAGATAATCGTCAAGGCGATATAGGTCGGGGCCAAGCGGCGTGCATGTTTTACAAGGCGCTGCTCTGGCGAAGCGGCGCGCATCTGCCCCGCTGATCGGGTCTGAAGCCCCTTCACCTGCGCCTCGGATGTCACCTCATAGCCGCCCAAATTCAGCGGTGCCAAAATCGCAATCGCAGAGAGCCAGATTAAGAAACCGCCAAACCACGCCACAGTCGCGCGCCACATCACCAACGGATCGCTGAGGCGTTCTGCATCAAAGAAGCTGGCGCCTGTCGTGGTCAGGCTCGAAACCATATCGATATAGCAGGTGAAAAAGCGGGCATCCTGCATGGAGGCATCCATAGGAAAGGCCAAGATTAGCGGCAAAAGCAGATAGGCCAAAAGCAAGGTGATCAGCTGTGTCCACCCCGTTTGCACCCGCACGGAACTGGTGGTCACAAACCCAAGAAGCATTGCCAAAATGAAGAATAAAATCGCGCTGTAAAAGAAGACGCGGCTTGTTGGCATGTCGTCTTGCCCCAAAGCCACGATTGAGGGCAATAACATCGCCCCTGCCGAAATCCCGATGAGGATCACGAAAAGCGGCAGTTTAGCGATGCTTTGATCAATGCTCATGCTGACTTCACGGGCTGACTAGACGGGCGGGCCGCAGCGGCGGCTGCTTAAAAGAAATCGACCGAGACTTGTAACAAGGCCTCGACCGCAGGCACATCTTTCGACAAGGCGAACATCACGATAATATCGCCCTCATCCAAACGGGTCGAGCCTGCAGGGCGGATCACATCCCCCGCTTTTAGCAGCGCCCCAACCAAAACGCCCTCGGGGAATTCGATATCGCGGATTTGCTTACCCGCAAGCGGCGAGGTCGACATCACTTCCGCCTCGATGATCTCGGCCTCGGCATCGCCAATTGAATAAACCCCTTGCACACGGCCATGGCGGATATGGCGCAGGATGCTCGACACAGTGGTTGCACGCGGGTTGACATAGGCATCAATGTCCAGTGGGCCCATCATCGGCACCATAGTAGGATCATTCACAAGCGCAATCGCCATCCCTGCCCCTTCGGCCTTGGCGCGCACAGACGCGAGAAGGTTGGTTTTATCGTCATCCGTGACGCAAAGAACGGCGTCTGATTTATCAATCCCCGCCTCGCGCAGGATCTCGATATCCATGCCATCGCCATAAAGCACGATCGAGCGTTCCAACGCATCTGCCGCCCGTTCAGCGCGGGCGCGATTGGCCTCGATCAGACGCACGCGGGGACGATGTGCAGCACTTTCCAATTTGCGCGCAACAGCAAGACCCACATTGCCCCCGCCAATGATCACCACACGTTCTTGACGCGATTGCGTTTTGCCAAAAATCTCAAGGGTGCGCGCCGCATCATCCGTATGGGTAAAGACGTAAATCTGATCCCCTGCAAAAAGCTGATCGCGAGGTTCAGGGGCAAAAAGCGTGCCGTCACGGCGCACCCCCACTACCATCGCGCGCAAGGTCGAGAACAATTCCGTCAACTGACGCAACGGGGTTTCCAAGACGGGGCTATCATCCTCAAGCTGAATACCAAGCAGCTGCACCTTACCGCTGAGGAATACCTCGGACTCAAAACTTGCGGGTTGTGACAAGCGGCGCAATGCGGCCTCGGCCACCTCGCGTTCGGGGGAGATTACAACATCAATGGGCAGGTGATCCCTACGATAGAGATCGGAATAATCCGCCTTGAGGTAGGATTGCGCGCGCAATCGCGCGATTTTGCGCGGAACCCCAAAGACCGAGTGAGCCACCTGACAGGTGACCATGTTCACCTCATCAGAATAAGTAGCTGCGATAACCATATCGGCATCGCGCGCCCCTGCGCGCTCAAGCACATCGGGGTGGCTGGCAAACCCCGTGAGGCCCTGCACATCCAACGTATCGGTCGCACGGCGCACCAATTCGGGGTTGTTATCTACCACCGTTACATCATTGCTTTCGCCTGAAAGATGTCGCGCAATTTGCCAACCCACTTGGCCCGCGCCACAAATGATGACTTTCATCTTTCCCGTATCCTTACGCGATAACGTTCAGTGCGCCTTCAAGGGGATCAGGATTGGCAGAAACCCAGCACGGGGTCAATTGCCAATACCCACCCTTACGCTTGTGGCTCACTCCACCTCTTCGCCCGCTTGCGTCTTGCCAGATGTCACCACGCCGAGCGATTTCAGCTTGCGGTGCAGCGCGCTGCGCTCCATCCCGACAAAGCCTGCAGTTCGGCTGATATTGCCGCCAAAGCGGTTAATCTGGGCCATCAAATATTGCCGTTCGAACAATTCACGCGCCTCGCGCAAGGGCAGCATGGTCAAACCTGGTGAGAGGCTGGCCTCGCTGGTGCCTGATTTTCCTTCATCGCTCATAGGAAGATCATCCAAGCTGATCGGGCCTGTCCCTTCGCCCAAGATCAAGACGCGCTCGATCAAGTTGCGCAATTGGCGCACATTGCCTGGCCAACGCATAGTTTGCAAAGTTGCCATCGCATCATCGGCAATTTTGCGCAAAGCCAGACCTTGCTCGCGGTGGAACATCTCGATGAAATATTCAGCCAAGATCGGAATATCTTCGCTGCGCGCCTCAAGGCTTGGCACCTCAATTGGCACAACATTGAGGCGGTGATACAGCTCCTCGCGGAAGCGACCTTCGGAAATTTCGTTTGGCAGATGTTTTGTCGTTGAGGAAATCACCCGCAAATCCACATGCACCTTTGAAGCACCGCCAACGCGGGTAAAGGCCTGATCGACCAAAACCCGCAAGATTTTCGACTGCGTGCCAAGGGGCATATCCGCCACCTCATCAAGCAGCAAAACACCGCCATTTGCCTGCTCAAGCAACCCCTGCTCAACCCCGCGTTCGGGGCTTTCGCGGCCGAACAGCACCACCTCCATCTGATCAGGTGCAATCGCGGCACAGGCCACAGTGACAAAAGGCCCGTCCGAACGGTTAGAATGTGCATGAATATAGCGCGCGGCCATCTCCTTGCCGCTGCCCGCAGGGCCTGTCAGCATCACGCGACCATTGGATTTCGTGACCTTATCCAATTGCGATTTGAGATTGCGGAAGGTGGCAGATTGCCCAAGCATTTCGCCAACCCGCGTCTCGCTACGTTTCAGTGCCGAATTCTCGCGGCGCAGTTTGGACGTCTCCATCGCGCGGCGAATGACCACCAAGAGCTGATCAATATTAAAGGGCTTTTCAATAAAATCATAAGCCCCTTGTTTAATCGCAGCCACCGCGATTTCGATATTCCCATGACCGGAAATGATGACCACGGGCACTTCGGGCATATCGCGCTTGACTGTTTTGAGGATATCAATCCCATCCATATGGCTGTCTTTAAGCCAAATATCGAGGATGATCAGCGCGGGCAGCTCTTGCTGCAATTGCGCCATGCATTCATCGGAATTTCCCGCCATGCGCGTGGAAAACCCCTCATCCTGCAGAATATCGCAAACCAATTCGCGAATATCACGCTCATCATCGACAACAAGTATATCAGCCATGAATACCCCTCATTTAGCCAATCATTAACGGCAGGTGGATCACCGCCTGCGCTCCTTGATGCGCGCCACCCCCAAATGGCGGCGCATCTCTCAATTCTAGGCTTGCGCCATGTTCTTCGATTATTTTTTTCACAATCGGCAGTCCAAGCCCCGTCCCCTTTTCACGGGTAGTGACGTAGGGCTCAAAGAGGCGCGCGCGGTCTTCGGGCAGGCCTATTCCGTTGTCGTTGATTGTAATTTTCAGCACGGGCTGCGCGGCACCAGTCTCGACCACCAAAGCCACGCGGATCTCGCCGTGATGGGGCGTTTGTGGATGTTTCTCGCAATATGTTTCGATGGCCTCGCCCGCGTTTTTGATCAAATTAGTAAAGGCTTGCCCGATCATGGTTGCGTCAATCTCGGCCCAAATCTCGCCTTCGGGCTTTGTCAGGGTGATCTCAACCTCAGGCTGACCTGCGCGTTGAAGGGTCACAACCCCCTCCAACAGCTTGGCGATATCCTCACGGCGGCGGCTTGGTTCAGGCATACGCGCAAAGCGCGAGAACTCATCCACAATATGGGCCAGATCATTGGTCTGGCGCACGATCACATCGGTCAACTCTTTCAGGCTTTGACCGTCTTCTTCGGGCAAAATCTTGGTAAATTTACGCGCCGCACGTTCCGCTGACAAACGAATAGGGGTGAGTGGGTTTTTGATCTCATGTGCAATGCGCCGCGCGACATCGCCCCATGCGGCCATGCGCTGTGCCGCGACCAAATCGCTGACATCATCAAATGCAACCACATATCCCTCAATCGCGCCATCACTGCGCCCCCGCACCGCGATGCGCACCAAAAGCGTCTCTTGCGCCCCATTACGGGTGAGGCGCAATTCCTCTTGCAACGTATCGCTGCCCCGTTCCCGCAAGCGCGATGGCAGATCAGCAAATTCTGGCACAAGCACAGCCAAGGCACCGTGAATGTGCAATTCATCTTCAGACAGGCTCAAAAGCCGCTGCGCAGAGCGGTTGATAAACTCAACATCGCCCTCTGCTGTGACACCAATCACGCCAGCCGTAACCGACCCAAGCACACTATCAAAGAGGCGTCTTTGACCCTCGGTTCTGTCATTTTGTTCAACCAAGCGATCGCGCTGCGCCTTAAGTTGCAAGGTCATCTGGTTAAACACGCGGCCAAGCGTTGCGATTTCATCCCCGCTTTTTTCCTCAGGCACACGCGCCTCAAGATCACCTTCACCAATCCGCTCAGCAGCGGCGGCCAACCGCCCCACGGGACGCGACAGACGTTCGGCAAACCACAGCCCCAACCAAATGGCCGCCATGATCACAATCAGCGCAAAGCCAATATAGAGCAGGCCAAATTCGAATAAAACGCGCCCGCGCTCATTTTCCAATTGTCTGTAAAGCTGCACAGTTTGCTGGGTTTCATCGAGCAGCGACATAATCTGCCCATCCACCTCACGGCTGACATAGAGATAGCGGTCAAGATATTGCGAGAGCTTCAGCAGGGCGCGGAACTCGTTTTGGGCGCGATCTTCGATCAACACCACCTCACCCTCAGCCGCACGGATAAGATCAGCGTCACTGGGTTGATCATAATCAAACAAATACGAGCGTTCGCCGCGCGCGCGAATTTCGCCTGTTGCACTGATCACATAAGCCTCGCGCAGACCACGCTGGATGAGGCCCTGCCCTTGCCCCAAAAGGCGGCGAAGGTCGCCATCCGTGGTAGCCCCGTCATTGCGTGCGGCATTGTCCAAAAAGGCCGCAAGGGCGCGCGCATCTTCGTCTAAATCCGTGCGATGTTCTTGTTGATAGGCGATGGCGGCATCCACCGAATTGCCAAGTGCGCCTGAAACGCGGGTCGAAAACCATCCTTCAAGTCCCATGTTCAGGGTGATGGTTGCAAAAACCGCGACCAAAATGGTCGGCAAAAGTGCAACAATCGCAAAGACACCTGTCAGGCGCATGTGCAATCGCGATCCTTGCGAGCGGCTACGCCGTGCTGCGATCATCCGCACGACTTGGCGCGCCACGAGCGCGGCGATTACAAGAATGTAGACCAAATCCGCCAACAAGATTAGGCGCAAGGCAGGCGAAGAGGCCAAATCGCCAAGCGGGCCAAGCACCAAAAATGTCAAAAGTGCCAATACAGGCCCGAGCGTTACAAGCCCCAATGTGCCCGCATTGCGCAAGCGCTTGGTGCTTTGTAACAGGATCAATCGGCGCCAAGCCGATATCGCCTTATCATTTGATGGCTTTGCCACCTGCCCCGCCTGTCTTTTACGCGACCCGCAAACGCGGCCACGAATTTCGCCTGACGCGCGCCATATGTCGCCCATATGTCACGCCCTGTGGCGAGTTTACATCAATTTGCGCCGCCGTGTCACGCGTATATCGAGATCAGAGACTTTCTTTCTGAGGGTATTTCGATTGATCCCGAGCAAATCGGCACATTTCGCCTGATTGCCGCCCGTGGCCTCTAGCGCGATTTCCAAAAGTGGCGTTTCCACTTCGCGTAGGATTCGTGCGTGCAAGCCTGGAGGCGGCAAAACACCGCCGTGAAGATCAAAATAACGCCGCAAATGTTTGGCCACAGAGGCGGATAAACGATCCCCATCGCCGCCGCCTGTAAATGGCTCCATCGCGGGCTGGTTGCCAAGCACAATTTGCAATTCGGCACGCGCGATTTCTTCGCCCTGTCCTGTGACCACCAAACGGCGAATGGTGTTTTCCAATTGCCGCACATTTCCCGGCCATGAATAGGCACGCATCAATTCAACCGCATCATCGGACAAGCGGCGCAAGGGCATGCCATCGCGTTCAGCGCGGATCAAGAAATGCTCGGCCAAAAGCGCGATATCATCCACCCTTTCGCGCAAGGAGGGCACAGAAATCGACACGCCCCCAAGGCGGTAGAACAAATCTTGGCGGAAATCGCCTGCATCCATTTTTTCGGACAGATCGCGCTGGCTTGTGGCCATCACACGGGCATCATTCTCGCGCATCGTGTCAAGCAGACGCACGATACGGGCCTGCGCCTCATCGCTGAGATCAGACACCTCATCAAACAGGATCGAGCCGCCCTTGGCCCGCGCTAGCAGCGTGGAGGGGCCATCGACCCCCTCAAGATCATCGGCGCTTGCCACAACAAAAGGCAGCGTACGGCGGTCTGAGAAATCATGGATCGCCCGTGCAATCAAGCTTTTGCCCGTGCCGCTTTCGCCAGAAATCAGAACGGGCAGATCGGTGTTCATCACCCGCGCAACCAATCGATAGAGCGCCTGCATCGCAGCCGTGCGCCCCACAAGCGGCAGATCATGCTGCGCAACAGTGGCGCGCGCCTCACCATCGGCGCCAGTATCCCGCGCAGGCGGCGCAACGGAGGCCCGCCGTTTTTGATCCAGCGCGCGGGCCGCGCGTTTCATTAAATCTGGCAAGTCAAATGGTTTGGGCAAATAATCATAGGCATCTTTTTCCGTGGCTTGGATCGCCGTCATGATCGTATTTTGGGCCGATATGATGATGACCGGCAGGCCGGGTCGCGTTTCGGTGATCTTCGGCAATGTCTCAAGGCCGTTGCCATCTGGCATGACCACATCAGAAATCACCAAATCACCCTTGCCTTCTTCGACCCACCGCATCAGCGTCATCAAGCTAGAGGTTGCGTGAACCTTGCACCCTGCCCGCGTCAACGCCTGCGTCAATACAGTGCGGATTGTGCGGTCATCATCTGCAACCAGAACGGTGCCATCCATCGTCTCAACTCCTACTCACACGCCGCGCGGCGCGATTGGCAAAGATATCCGAAACACAGTTCGGCCCGGCACGCTGTCCAGCGCGATCCAGCCATCGTGGTCGGAAATGATTTTAGAAACCAAGGCAAGGCCAAGCCCCGTGCCATTTTCGCGCCCCGATACGAACGGTTCAAAAATTTCGCTTTGACGCTCGGGCGCAATACCTGGGCCATCGTCAATGATCTCGACCTGCAGGGGCATAGACGCGGCGCTGCCATCGCGTTTGCGCAGTCGCAAGCCCGCCTCGTAAAAACTGCGGATGGTGATTGTACCCCCTTCACGGCCCGCTTCGGCGGCGTTTTTCAAAAGGTTCAAGAACACCTGCAAAATCTGATCCGAGTCCACCCAAGTCGGCGGCAAAGACGGGTCATATTGATCCAAAATGCGCATATGCGCAGCAAACCCCACAGCCGCAGATTTGCGCGCGCGATCAAGGATATCGTGGATATTTACCGCCTTACATTCAGGCGGGCGCAGATTTCCGAATTCTTCGACCTGCTCAAGCAGTTTCACGATACGCCGCGTTTCCTCTACGATGAGATCAGTTAACTCGCGGTCTTCGCCGCTGGCATTCATCGATATCAATTGCGCGGCACCCGTGATGCCCGCAAGTGGGTTTTTGATCTCATGCGCCAGCATCTCGGCCATACCAATGGCTGACCGCGCGGCGGATTTACTGACCAAGCCCCGATCAAGCCGCCCCGCCAATTCGCGGCTTTCAAGCAGCATCATCACCTGATCGCCCCCCTCGCTCACAGGGGCTAGCTGCACATCACAAGACACTGGTTTTTTGGATCCTGTGCCAACATCCACACCGCCCACAAAAAGCGCGGATTGACCTTGACGCACGCGGGCCAATGCCTCCTCCATCGGGGCATCCACAAAGACGCGATCCCAAACAGGGTTGCCTGTCAAACTGCGCTCGGAGGCGTTCAGAAATGTCTCAGCCGCAGGATTGACCGATAGGATCAAATCGCCCCCGTCAATAATCAGCGCGGGGATTGGCAAGGATGACCAGATCATATCAGAGGTTACAGGGCTCATGCGGCGCAGCCCGTTTCTGCGTGTTCATCGGTTAGGGCCGCGCGCAGCAGGCGCAAAACCTGTTCGGGGTCATCTGTAGTCAGCACGGCACGCCGTGGCGCATCCCCAACCCCAGCCGCATCCAGATACCAACCCAGATGCTTGCGTGCGACTTTTGTCCCCAGTATTTTACCGTAGAAGGACAGCATATCCTCGTAATGGCGTGCGATGATCTGAAAAAGAGCCACGCCTTTGGGCGCATCAGCGCGCGCCTGGCCCGATAGGCCCGCCGCGATATCGCGCAGCACCCAAGGCCGCCCTTGCGCACCGCGCCCCACCATAACGCCATTCGCCCCCGATTGCGCCATGGCCCGCATGGCGCTTTGCGCATCCACGATATCGCCATTGGCGATCAGCGGAATATCAACCATCTCACGAAAGGTGCGAATGGCCTGCCAATTGGCATGGCCCTTATAGAACTGTGCGCGCGTGCGGCCATGCACGGTTAGCATGGCAATCCCCAAATCTTGGGCCATACGGGCAACCTGCGGTGAGTTTTCGCACGCATCATCCCAACCAAGGCGCATCTTTAGGGTGACGGGAACTGCAACCGCACGCGTCACCGCCTCTAGCACGGCGCGGGCATGAGACAAATCGCGCAGCAAAGCCGCCCCACAGGCCCCCGCACCTGAGCCAGATGTGACCTTTTTTGCAGGGCAGCCCATATTGATATCAATGATCCTTGCCCCTTCGGCCTCTGCCATGCGGGCGGCCTCCCCCATCCAACGAGGATCACGGCCAGCCAATTGAACGGCTGAGGCCGCAATGCCGAACCCAAGCTCGGCCTTCGCGCGGGCGGCGGGCTTGGCGTTGACCATATCTTGGCTTGCAACCATCTCTGAGACGACCAACCCCGCGCCGAAAGACGCAACTAATTTGCGATACGGCAAATCGGTGATCCCTGCCATCGGGGCCAGAAAGACGGGCGGGTCAAGACTGATATCGCCAAGTTGGATGGGCATGTGCGCTAAGCTGCCTATTCTTTGTGCAGTTGGGTTTGGCCTAATCTGCTTTGGGGCGGGAGATCAAAGGAAACGCCACCTTATACTGGGGCAATTTACACAAATGCACAATATTTAATCACCACGACCAAAAAATGTGCAGGACGTTGATCCGTATTGTGCGTCATAGGCTTAGCCCCTATCACCTGATCCATGGATAAATCTGGCCCATCCCACACCGCACACTCTTTGACGGCTGCACCGCTCGTGGCGCTGGTTGTGGCCGCGGGTCGGGGCACGCGTGCAGGCGGCGGTTTGCCCAAACAATATCGCAGTTTGGGGGGCGTCCCCATTTTACGCCGCGCCGTTCAGGCGCTCTGGCATGCTGCGGATTTCGCGCAGACCATCGTGGTCATTCACCCCGATGATGAGTCGCTCGCCCGTGAGGCGCTTGGGGCGGATGCCGCGCGACTTACACTTGCCCCTGGCGGGGCCACGCGCAGCGCCTCGGTGCAGGCGGGTTTGGCCGCTGTGAGTGATAAAAACGCCCATGTTTTGATCCATGATGCCGCGCGCCCCTTTGTGGCGGCCCGCATCGTGCAAGATGTGATTGCCGCGCTGCGCGAACCCGGCTGTTTTGCCGCCGCTCCCGCCTTGCCCATGACCGATGCCCTGTGGCGCGCGGGCGAAGGCCACGTTTCACAAATTCAATCTCGAGACGGATTGTTTCGCGCACAAACGCCACAAGCCTTTCATTATTCCACCATTTCACAAGCCTATGCCGCCGCAGGCGAAGACGCCGCAGATGATGTCGCAATTGCCCTAGCGCATGGCGTGAAAATTAAGGTGGTTACGGGGGATGAACAAAATTTTAAACTGACCACAGCGGCGGATTTTATCCGCGCGGGCCATGTCATAGGGGCAAGCGGCGCAATGGATATTCGGATTGGTAATGGCTTTGATGTTCATGCCTTTTGCGCGGGGGATCACGTCATCCTCTGCGGGGTGAAAATTCCACATGATCGCGCGCTCAAAGGCCATTCGGACGCGGATGTTGGGTTGCACACGGTAACAGATGCGATTTACGGGGCCTTGGCCGAAGGGGATATTGGCACCCATTTCCCGCCATCCGACCCAGAATGGAAAGGCGCGCCAAGCGACATTTTCCTCATTCATGCGGTCAAACTGGCAACATCGCGTGGCTATAGGATCAGTAATGTTGATCTGACCTTCATGTGCGAGGCCCCAAAGATTGGGCCCGTCTCAGCCGCGATGCGTGCGCGTTTGGCAGAATTGCTGAGCATCGACCAAGATCGCGTATCGGTCAAAGCCACAACAACCGAAAAACTGGGCTTTACAGGCCGCAAGGAAGGGATTGCCGCGATGGCCACAGTCACCTTGGTGAAACCATGACATATTGGATTACAACTGTTTTTGGCGTGGGTCGCCTGCGCCCTGCCCCTGGCACATGGGGCAGCTTGGCCGCGCTGCCGCTTGCATGGGCCTTGCATGAATTGGGCGGGTTTTGGCTGCTTGCTATGGCGACAATCGCCGTCTTTGCCCTTGGATCATGGGCGATTGAAACAGAAATCCGCAGTGGCGCCGAAGATGACCCTTCGGAATTCGTGATTGACGAGGTCGCAGGACAATGGATCGCGCTCTGGCCTGTCTCTTATGGGGCGATCTTCGCTGATGTCTCTATCTTGGCGCTATGGCCGGGCATTCTGACGGCCTTTGTCGCGTTTCGTCTTTTCGACATTTGGAAACCCGCCCCCGTGGCTTGGGCAGATGCCAAGCGCGGCGGGGTTTGGGTGATGATGGATGATGTGATTGCAGGCTGGCTTGCCGCGCTTGTGGTCGCACTTCTGGCCGCGATCGCGCATCTATGGCTGATTTAAGCGCGGATATCATCCAGACGGCCCGCGACAAGGGGCTGAGCATCGCGACTGCCGAAAGCTGCACGGGCGGGATGGTCAGTGCCGCGCTTACCGATATTGCGGGATCAAGCGCCGTGTTTGAGCGCGGCTTTGTCACCTATTCCAATCAGGCCAAAATTGACCTTCTCGGTGTCTCGCCTGAGACGCTTGCCGCGTTTGGCGCGGTTTCAAACGAGGTTGCGCGTGAAATGGCCCTTGGCGCGAAAACCCGTGCGGGGGTTGAGATGGCCGTGTCGATTACAGGCATCGCAGGGCCTGGGGGCAGCGCACATAAACCTGAGGGCCGCGTTTGCTTTGGCCTTGCAAGCCGTGCAGGCGTCGCGGTCGAGCAAGTTAATTTTGGTGCGCTTGGACGCGTGAATGTGCGCATCGCCGCGCGCGATTACGCCTTGCGCCTGCTGCACGAAGCCATTTCGCAAAGCGATTAAAATTTAAGCATAGTGCATAATTTGCGCATTAATTTCGCGCCAATTTGAAGATTGACCAAGATTTCATCGCCCATTTCACAGCTTGCCTCTTTTTTCGTCAGATGAATCCCGCTTTGAGGCGTGCAAATGACAAAAGAAGGGACGATGCAATGAATGCTGCCGATACAGCGTGGATCATAGTCGCCACAGCGTTGGTTCTGTTCATGACCTTGCCGGGCTTGGCGCTTTTCTATGGGGGGTTGGTGCGTGCGCGCAACGTGCTCAGCGTGTTTATGCATTGCTACGCAATAGCCTGTTTGATGTCGATTTTATGGTTCGCTTTTGGCTACTCCATCGCCTTTGGATCTGGCACCTCGGGGTTTTGGGGCGGGTTGGACAAGGCCTTTCTCAACGGGGTTACCGCAGATAGCCTGTCTGGCAGCCTGCCGGAAATCCTGTTTTTTGCGTTCCAAATGACCTTTGCCATTATCACGCCCGCCTTGATTGTGGGCGCCTATGTGGAACGTGTTGGGTTTGGCTTTGTGCTTTTGTTTTCTGCGCTTTGGATGCTGATCGTTTATGCGCCTGTCGTGCATTGGATCTGGGGCGGCGGTATGATGTCGGATGGTGGCATCTTTGGCGAGACAGGTGTGCGCGATTTCGCGGGCGGGATTGTCGTGCATGAAACCGCAGGCCTTGCGGCCTTGGTGATCGCAGTTTTCTTGGGCGCACGGAAAAATCAAACCACGCCCCCCCATAATCCGGGCTTTGTGATGATCGGGGCCGCGATGCTGTGGGTGGGTTGGTTCGGCTTTAACGGCGGCAGTCAGCTTGCTGCGGATGGCGGTGCGGCAATGGCGCTGACGGTCACGCATATTTCTGCCGCAGCAGCCTCACTCAGCTGGGGCCTGTGGGAGCGGGTGAAATACGGCAAGACCTCGCTTGTGGGTGTCGTCACGGGCACGATTGCAGGTTTGGCATCTATCACCCCTGCCTCTGGCTTTGTCGGGCCTGTGGCGGCGCTGATCATCGGGACGATTGCGGGCATTCTTTGCCAAGAGGCGGTGAATTTGATCCGTAACAAGGTCAAGATTGACGACACATTGGATGTCTTCGCTGTGCATGGTGTGGGCGGGATTTTCGGCACCATCATGATCGCCGTCTTTGGACAGGGTGCATGGGTGGCGCAGCTTGGTGCCTTGGCGGTGGTGGGCGCATACACCATCGTCTTGACCGTGGCCCTTGTAAAACTGGTTGGTATGATCACGCCGCTGCGCGTGAATGCGGAGACCGAAGTAAATGGCCTTGATCTCAGCGTCCATGGCGAACGCGCCTATGATATGAGCAGCTAAATCAGAGATTTACCTTACGACATGAAAGCGGGCCGTCAGGCCCGCTTTTTATTTTTTCCCATATAGCGCCTCTGCGCGGGCCTCAAAGGCGCGCACAATCCGCGTCATCGCCTCATGGAAAAACATGCCTGCCGCGCCTTGCAGCAGGCGGTTTTTGAATTCGAAATCCACATCAAAGCTGACCTCGCACCCGCCCTCGGGCAAATCGCGCAGGCGCCAATTGGAAATCATGTGGTGAAAAGGCCCATCAATATAGGCGGTTTCAATCCGCATTTCTGCATCGAACAGGCGCACGCGGCTGCCAAATTTTTCGCGAAACATCTTAAAACCGACGATTAAATCCGCCAACATTTCGCGATGGTCGCCCTGATCTGTCACACTGCGCACGCGTGCGGCTACGGCCCAAGGGATGAATTCAGGATAGCGCGCCACATCCGCCACAAGATCGTAGATCTCATGGGCGCGATAGGGCAACGTGCGCGTCTCGGAATGGGAGGGCATAGACAGCCTTTCATCTTTCTTTGCACCTTGTCATGTCTTAGATATAGCGGCGGAATTCAAGGTAATGAGCGTAAGAAAATGACAGATCGCCCCTATGAAATTGACGTTTTGATCTCGGCCAAGGCCATTGCCGCGCGGATCGAGGAATTGGCACGCGAGATTGAAGCGCGATTTGAGGATACCGATAAACTGGTGGTTGTGGGGCTTTTGCGCGGATCATTTATGTTTATCGCGGATCTGTTGCGCGAATTAAACTTGCCTGTTGAAGTCGATTTCTTAGAGGCGTCTTCCTACGGGAATGAAATGACCTCCTCGCGGGAGGTGCGGATTCTCAAGGATTTGCGCGGCGAGATCGGGGGGCGCGATGTGTTGGTTGTCGAGGATATTGTGGATACGGGGTTTACCTTGAGCCATGTTCTATCGCTGTTAAAATCGCGCGATCCAAAACGATTAGAAACAATCGCGCTTTTGGATAAACCCGTGCGCCGCGAGGTGGACATCAGCGCCACATGGACGGGGTTCGAAATTCCCGATCATTTTGTTGTGGGCTATGGTATTGATTACGCGCAACGAAATCGTAATTTGCCCTATATCGGCGCCGTGCGGTTCACCTAGTTAATTGCAGCCAAGGCGATCTACCCCCATATGACAGAGGTTAAATCGGTTTTGGGGGTGTAAGATGGGGCCAATATGGTTGATGCGGGCGGCCAAATGGGCGCGCAACCCGCCATCGGCGCAGCAGGTAAAGCGCCTATTGGTGATTTTCGCGATTGTATTTGCAATCTTTATTGCCGAGCGATTGGGGTTTTGGCCCGATGTCCCAACCTTACCCTCGCGTTAGGGCCGGTCATGTCCCTCACAATCTTGTGACCTTAGCGCGCTATGGCACAGGTATTGTGCAAAATATGCATATAAATTTCGTGCCATTCGTGCTTGAATGACGCGATACTGCTGGTGGTGACCTGATGCTGGACGGGTCATTTGGGACGACCGATTTACAATCCCGCATGAAACGGAGGGTTTCACATGACGTTTTCTGCAAGTTTCACGACCAAATCCATCTTGCTGGCTGCTGCTCTTGCTATGGCGGGCCTGCCTGCTTTTGCCGATGAAGGGGCGGTTGGTGCGCGTCAGGGGCAGTTCAAGATTATGGCGCTGAATATTGGGGTCTTGGGCGGTATGGCGCGCGGCACAGTAGAATATGACGCTGCACAGGCACAAATTGCGGCAGATAATCTGGCGGCAATTTCGCAATTGAACCAAGCCTTTAACTGGCCCGAAGGCAGCGACATGATGGCCGCAACGACCAATCGCGCCTTGCCCGCCATTTGGGAAAATCAGGATGATTTTCTTGCAAAATGGGCGGCCTTTGGCACAGCCGCGACAGGGTTGCAGGCCGCCGCGGGCAACGGTCTTGAAGCGATGCGAGCGGCGCTTGGCCCTGTGGGGGGCAGCTGCGGCGCTTGCCACGATGCCTATCGCCAGCCCCAATAAGACACGGGATACAGGCCGCCCATGTGGAAGAAACTGATCCTCAGCGCCAGTTTGGCCGCTTTTGGCGGGTTTGTTTTGATATGGGCGGTCTTTCCACGCACCCCAATCACGGCAAGCACCATGGCGGCCCTCGCTGACCCCAATCTAGAGAATGGCGCGCGGGTGTTTTGGGCGGGGGGATGTGCCTCATGCCACGCAACAAACGGGGCCGAGGGGGAGGCGCGGTTGATCTTGGCAGGTGGGCGCGCCTTTGAAACGGAATTTGGCACATTTTACGCGCCAAATATCAGCCCTGATCCGAATGCAGGCATAGGCGATTGGACAATGGCGCAGTTCTTACACGCCATGCAACATGGCCGCGGGCCGAATGGTTTGCCCCTTTATCCTGCCTTTCCTTACACAGCTTATCGTTTGGCTGACCCTCAAGATATGGCTGATCTATATGGCTATCTGCAAAGCCTGCCTGCCGACCCAAGCCTATCGCGCGACCATGATCTGACCTTTCCCTTCAACATCCGCCCCGCCCTATTTTTTTGGCAGGCCCTCTACCTTGAGCGGGGATATGCGGTTACGGCCCCCTTGAGTGACGAAGCCCTACGGGGCCGTTATCTGGTTGAGGCCCTCGCGCATTGCGGTGAATGCCACACATCCCGCGGCGCGCTTGGCGCAGTGGATCATGGCGCGTGGTTGAGAGGGGCGCCAAACCCTTCGGGACAGGGGCGCATTCCTCCCCTCACCCCAGACGCATTGACCTGGTCGAAGGATGAGATCGCGGCCTATCTTAATGATGGCTTCACCCCAAGCTTTGACAGCGCAGGCGGTCATATGGTCGATGTGATCCGAAACATGGCCATGCTGCAGCCCGATGATCGGGCCGCAATTGCGCAATATCTCAAAGAACTGCCTTAAGCGCCTAATTTTGCCAAACGCGCCGCTTTGAGGCGGGCAAAATCATCCCCTGCATGATAGCTAGAGCGCGTCAAAGGCGTGGCCGAAACCATCAAGAACCCTTTGCCAAAGGCCGCCTTTTCATAGGTCTTGAATTCCTCTGGCGTCACAAAACGTTCCACCGCGTGATGTTTCGGGGTTGGCTGCAAATATTGGCCAATGGTCAAAAAGTCGATATCGGCGGCACGCATGTCATCCATAACCTGCAACACCGCTTGGCGGTCTTCCCCAAGGCCAACCATGATACCAGATTTGGTGAACATGGTCGGATCCATCTCCTTGACCCGCTGCAGCAGGCGCAGGCTATGGAAATAGCGCGCACCAGGGCGCACCTGAGGGTAAAGACCTGGCACAGTTTCAAGGTTATGATTGAACACATCGGGCTTTGCACGCACCACGATTTCCAAAACACTTGGATCGCATTTCAAAAAATCGGGGGTTAGAATCTCGATAGTCGTGTCAGGGGATTGGCGGCGAATAGCGCGAATGGTCTGGGCAAAATGTTCTGCCCCACCATCCTCAATGTCATCGCGATCCACCGAAGTGATGACAACGTGGTTCAGGCCAAGTTTCTTGACCGCATCGGCCACGCGGCCCGGTTCGAAGACATCCAAGGCCTCGGGCGGTTTACCGGTTGCGATATTGCAAAATGTGCAGGCACGGGTGCAAACCTCGCCCATAATCATCATCGTGGCGTGACCTTGGCTCCAACATTCGCCGACATTGGGGCAACCCGCCTCCTCGCAAACTGTGGTCAATTTATGCTCGCGCATGATTTTATGCGTGGCCTTATAGCCTTCCCCAACAGGGGCCTTCACCCTTATCCAAGAGGGTTTTTTCGGCTGTGCCTGATCGGGGCGATGCGCCTTTTCTGGATGGCGCTGCTCGGGCAATTTAAGGTCGCGCATGGGTCTGGCTCCGTGACGTTGCGAAGGTAATTTAATCCCATTGCCACACGATTGTAACCCCGCAGTTCACTTTGCCTCACTCGATCATGGCGGGCACCAAGCCGTGATGCGTTTGATAAAATTCCAAAAGGCGTTGCAGCCCTATTTTCAGAACAACCTTTCCTGACCGCGCCGACCATCCCAAGCGGCGCTCTACCGATTCTATCCCCTCAAGGAAACAGCAGACCCGCATCACCACATCGGACAGACCCGGCCCTAAATGATCCATTGCATCCAAGACACGTTTGCGCACGGCGGCAGGCCCTTCGCCGATCCCACCATCGCCAAACACGCCGCGATCTGCCGAGGTCAAAAACCGATCCCAATTTTGCGCCACGCGCGGCCCCAATTGGGCGCGCTGAGAAACGGCTTACCATCGGCGCCCTTGCGCCGCGCCAAGCCTGACAGGGGCGACTCGTTAAGGTTAACACGCATCTGTGCATGGCTGCCATTGGCAAAATTTTCGCGCTTGATGGCATAGTCACCATGCTGCGCAGCAAAGACATTTGGCCTCTGCACCATATCCCCATCCGATTTGCGGCGGCGGCGGTCTTCCTCGATCAGGCGTTTGCGGGCCAAACGCCCGTTGGCGTAATCCGATAGGAGGCCACCCGCCCTTTGCGCGTGGCGCATATCCAATCCTTCAGCACAAAAGATTGTGCGTGGCTGCGATCCATCACCGCCGTGCGGGTTTGCCCCCCCTCAAGATTTGGGCGCAAAACAACCGCGCGATCCATATCTTGAGCCACAACCAAAACCGCGTCTCTCTCGCAAAGACGGCGCAAGATACGCCGCGCCGCGCCATCGCTATTAGGGGGGGATTTTTGCGCCTGCTTTGGCGCATAAGCATTCGGAATTGAGGGCATAGGAACAACATCCTTGGGAAGGAGAGGATCATCGAGATCGGCCAAAGCCTGATCTAAAAGCGGATCATCACGGGCATCTTCGATATGGCGCACATGGCGCAGTATCGTGCTGGGATGGCTGTGATAGGCCGCGGCGATTTTGGTGAAGGTCAACCCGTAATGAACGTGGCAAATGTAGTGCTGCACAGGGTGAGAAAACCCCGTCAGCCGATCTGGGTCGGGAAGATCAATCTGATAGGTCAGATCATCATCAGTCATGAATGGAGCCCCCAGATCAAACAACCAGAGCGGTCAAGTTTCTTAAGATTTCCCGCAAAGGGTTACTGAAGGGTTAATTTTTGCGAATATGGGGAAAACTCTTTAAATTTCGTAAAGAAAAACGGGCAGCGCGCGCGCTGTGCGCGGAATTCTGCAAGCCTTTGATATGCGGGTGCATTCTTGGGGGGTAAATCTTTATCGGAGAAAGACCCCTCCCCATGGCTGATTTGATGACAACCCTTCAAGATATGCGCTGCCCGCCTTCTCTTGTGCGTGCGGCGCGCTTTGCCGCCGCAGGTCAAGAACCCTTGCGCCAATCAAGCCAAGATCTTTTGGCACGCGAAGAAGCCCTCAATACTGCGCGCTTAAGAGGGGCCGCCCATTACTCGCCCACCCAACATATCACGACCCTTGCTGCGCTGATCCAAGTGGCTGAGCGCAAAAGCACAGATGCATCTGCCGCAAAAGAAAACCGCCCCAAGCTTGTGGCATGGGGCGGCGAAAGATCGTGTGACCTAGAAGCTCAAATAAAGGCGTCTGGCATCTCAGATTTGCGTTGCGCGATATAGGCCTTGAGGGCCTCGTCAACCGCAGGGTCTAGCGCGGGCTGAACATATTGAGACAGCATTTTGTCCACCCGCGCAGCCGCCAAGGCCACGCTGTCACGGCTGCCCTCATCCACCCATGTTTCATAGGGCTTGTAATCAAGCACATTGGTTTTCCAGAAGGCGGTTTTAAAATTCGCCTGTGTATGCGCACAACCCAAGAAATGCCCGCCGGGGCCAACTTCGCGCAACGCATCCATCGCTTGGGCATTCACGTCAATCGGCACACCTGCCGCCAGATGGTGCAACACGCCAAGCTGATCCGCATCAAGCACGAATTTCTCAGGGCTTGCGGCCAAGCCGCCCTCAAGCCAGCCGCAAGCATGCAGCATGAAATTCACGCCTGACAGCAAACCCATGTTTAGCGAATTTGACGTCTCATAGGCTGCCTGCGCATCGGGCAATTTTGAGCCGTTAAACGACCCCGCCGAGCGGTAAGGCAAGTTCAAACGCCGCGCCAATTGGCCTGCACCATATGTGATTTGCGCAGCTTCTGGCGTGCCAAATGTGGGTGCGCCTGAATTCATATCAATCGATGTCACAAAGGCCCCGAATATCACGGGCGCGCCTTTGCGGATCATTTGGCTATACGCGACAGCCACCATCACCTCGGCCAACACTTGGGTCAGCGTGCCCATAACCGAAACAGGCGCCATTGCGCCCCCCACGATAAAGGGCGAGACGATGCAAGCCTGATTATTCGCGGCATAAACCTCCAATGCGCCCATCATGGTTGCATCTAAAGTCAGCGGGGAATTGATATTGATCAGCGATGTCATGACCGTGTTATTGGTCGCGAAATCTTCGCCGAAGAGGATTTTGCACATATCAACCGAGTCTTGCGCCCGCGATGGTTCGGTCACCGACCCCATAAAGGGCTTATCGCTCAGGCTCATGTGCGCGTATAGCATATCAAAATGACGCTTGTTGACGGGAATATCCGTTGGTTCGCACACTGTGCCGCCCGAATGGTGCAGCCATTTCGACATATAGCCCAGTTTCACGAATTTCTGAAAATCAGCCATAGTCGCATAACGGCGGCCGCCAACACTGTCCCAAACGAAGGGAGGGCCGTAAACAGGGGCCAGCACCAAAGATTTGCCGCCAATCTCAACACTGCGCTCTGGGTTACGGGCGTGTTGGATAAACGAGGACGGCGCGGTTTTAATCAGGCTGCGAAGCAGTCCCTTGGGAAAACGCACGCGCTCGCCGTTTACATCGGCCCCGACATCTTTCCACCGCTTCAGTGCCTCGGGATTTTCTACGAAATTGACACCGATCTCTTCGAGAACAGTTTCCGCGTTCGCCTCGATGATCTCCAGCGCCTCATCTGATAGGATTTCGAGATTGGGGATTTTGCGTTCGATATATTTCGCCGCTTCAAGTTTGGGTGCGCTGCGCTCCGCACGGCGGGCGGCTCCGCCACCCCCTCTGCCCCGACGTCGATCTGCTGCTGCTTCGCTCATGATTTTGCCCTCTCGAAGTGACATAAATTTCAATCCCGCAAAAATTGCGGGGCAGGTGTGTTGCCGCTTTTATCTCGCCAAACATTGGGGGCGATGGCGATTTGCGCCATTTGCGAGGGGAAAGCGACATTCGCGCTCTTGCGTGCGCGCAAAGCCTCGCCTATGCGAAGCATATGACGATAGAACCCATTGCCCAATCCCATGAGCGGCTTCTGATCATTGATTTCGGCAGCCAAGTGACGCAACTGATTGCCCGCCGCCTGCGCGAGCAAAATGTGTATTGCGAAATTCACCCCTATCAAAATGTCGATGCCGCGTTTTTGGCGGAATTCGACCCCAAGGCGGTGATTTTCTCTGGCGGGCCAGATTCGGTGATGCGCGAAGGATCCCCGCGCCCGCCGCGCGCCGTGTATGATCTGGGCGTGCCGATCATGGGCATCTGCTATGGCCAGCAGGTGATGATGCAGGATCTCGGTGGCACGGTTGAGGCAGGCGAACACGCCACCGCCGAATTTGGACGCGCTTATGTGACAAAAACCACCGCCCAATCAGATTTTGTGGATGGATGGTTCAGCGCGGAGGATGGCCGCGAACAGGTTTGGATGAGCCACGGCGATCATGTCAGCAAAATTGCAGATGGGTTCGAAGTGCTTGGCACTTCCCCAGGCGCGCCTTTTGCGATCACCGCCGATGTGAACCGCCGTTTTTACGCGGTGCAATTCCACCCCGAGGTGCATCACACCCCCAATGGCGCGCAGCTCTATAAGAATTTTCTCTCCATCGCAGGTTTTCGCGGCGATTGGACGATGGCGGGCTATCGTGACCAAGCGGTCGCCGCCATCCGCGAACAGGTCGGTGATGCAAAGGTGATTTGCGGCCTCTCAGGCGGGGTTGATAGTTCGGTCGCCGCAGCGCTCATCCATGAGGCCATTGGCGATCAGCTCACTTGCGTCTTTGTCGATCATGGCCTGCTGCGCATGGGCGAGGCTGAGGAAGTGGTCACGATGTTCCGCGACCACATGAACCTGTCCGTGATCCACGCGCAAGAACAGGATTTGTTCCTTGGTGCGCTCGAAGGGGTCAGCGATCCCGAAGTAAAGCGCAAAACCATCGGAAAATTATTTATTGATGTGTTCCAGAAATATGCCGATGGCATCGAAGGTGCCGCCTTTTTGGCGCAGGGCACGCTTTACCCCGATGTCATTGAAAGCGTCAGCTTTTCTGGCGGCCCAAGCGTCACGATCAAAAGCCATCATAATGTGGGCGGCCTGCCCGAAAAGATGGGTCTGAAACTGGTCGAACCCTTGCGCGAATTGTTCAAGGACGAGGTGCGCGCCTTGGGGTGTGAACTGGGTCTGCCCGCGCATTTCATCGGCCGCCACCCCTTCCCTGGGCCTGGTCTTGCGATCCGTTGCCCCGGTGAGATCACGCGCGAAAAGCTAGAAATCCTGCGCAAGGCCGATGCGGTTTATATCGACCAAATCCGTAAGCATGGGCTTTATGACGAGATTTGGCAGGCCTTCGTCGCGATCCTGCCCGTGCGCACCGTGGGTGTGATGGGCGATGGCCGCACCTATGACTACGCCTGCGCCCTGCGTGCTGTGACATCAGTTGATGGGATGACAGCGGATTATTACCCCTTTAGCCATGATTTCTTGGGCGAAACCGCCACCCGTATCATCAATGAGGTCAAGGGCATCAACCGCGTGACCTATGACATCACCTCGAAACCGCCCGGAACGATTGAGTGGGAGTGAGGCGCGAGCCTTAACTCTCGGGTGCTTGATACACACCTTGTTCCTTCAGAGCGTCAATCACCTCTTCGGGCATATAGGTCTCATCATGGCGGGCGAGGATTTCGGTTGCTTCAAACACGCCATCAATCAGGCGGCCTGTCCCAACCATGCCTTCGCCCTCGCCAAACAAATCTGGCAAAACACCCGTGTAAGACACAGGGATGGAGGCCGCGCCATCGGTGACGTTGAAGGTAATGGTCGCCCCTTGTCCACGGCGCAAGGTCCCCTCCTCGACTAAACCGCCGATGCGGAAGGTTTTATTCGCTGCGGGCGGGTTTTCGGCCACCTCGGCGGGCGGCATGAAGAAATTGATGCCATCACGAAACCCATACCCAACCAACGCGGTCATGCCCCCAAGGAAAAACACAGCCAGCATCACAATTTGAATACGGCGTCTTTTTTTCAATGTTTGCATAGTCTTACACCTATCATTTCATCACGCCGTCACGCGGGATCATGGGAAAAGCGCGAGGTTTTCTAACCCTTGCTTTTCGTCAAACCCAAGCATCAGATTGGCGTTTTGCATCGCTTGACCCGATGACCCTTTGCACAGGTTATCAAGCGCGGCAAAAACAATCGCGCGGCCGGCGCGGCGATCTTTTGCCACCCCTATATAGGCATGGTTCGAGCCGCGCACATCATGCGTTGAGGGGGCTGCGCCAAAGGGTAGCACATGCACGAAAGGCTCGGATGCATAGGTCGCGGCCAATGTGTCGTAAATCACCTCAGCCTCGCCCTTGACATAGACCGTGGCCAAGATCCCGCGGTTAAACGGGGCGAGGTGGGGGGTAAATTGCACCTCAACCTTGCGCCCTGCGAGGGCCGAGAATTCTTGATCGAATTCCCCCAAATGGCGATGCGTGCCGCCCACCCCATAGGGGTTTGTGCCTTCGGAGAGTTCAGCATGAAGCAGGTTTTCTTTTAGGCTACGCCCTGCCCCCGACACGCCAACCACCATGTTGATGATGATCTCATCAAGATCAATCAGCCCCGCCGAAATCAAAGGCCGCAAGGCATATTGCCCCGTGGCCGCGTTGCAGCCCGTGCCTGCGACAAGGCGCGCCGCTGCTATCTCATCGCGGTAAAATTCGGTCAGGCCATAGACCGCTTCGGCCTGCAATTCTGGGGCGGCATGGGGTTGGCCATACCATTTTTCATAGGCTGCAGGATCGCGCAGACGAAAATCCGCAGAGAGATCCACAATTTTCAAATTGCGCGGCAGGTCTTTGATCACCGCCTGCGAGGTCGCATGGGGCAGCGCGCAAAAGGCCAGATCAATATTCGTGAAATCAATGTCTTCGATTTTCTGAAGAACGGGCAAATCTAAGTGACGCAGAAAGGGAAACACATCCCCCATCGCCATGCCCGCCTTGCGCTCGCCCGACAGGGCCACGATGCGCATGCCCCCATGCCCATCGATCAGCCGCACCAATTCCGCGCCCGTATATCCAGAGGCCCCTAGGATCGCGATATTCTTTATCATTCCATCTCTTTCATGCATCAGGAAGCTCTGCCTGTTCAAAGGCAATCTTGCGGCGCAAAAACTGTGTGGCCTTGTTCGATACTTTTTGCGGGTCGCCTGTTGTCAAAAACTTCGTCTCGGCCCCCGCACCGGCCATTTCAGGGCGGCGGGTCAGATAATCGGCCAGACTTTCGGCAACCAGATTGGGCTGGCTGTATACGGCCACATTAGGGCCAAGGGCAGTGCGGAAATGCTCTTCAACCAGCGGGTAGTGGGTGCAGCCCAAAATGGCCGCCTCGGGGCGCGGCATACGGCGCAACAGCGCCTCAACATGGCTGCGCACCATAGCCTCGGCCAAGATCATATCGCCCATCTCAATCGCATCCACTAAGCCGCCGCAGGGCTGTGCTTCGACATCAACGCCAATGGCGCGAAAGGCCAATTCACGTTGAAACGCGCGGCTTGAGACAGTTGCAGGCGTAGCAAAAAGCGCCACATGTTTTATCGCAACTTCGCGGGGGGGCGAGTTATCCCCCCACTGCCGCTCGGTCAGCGCCTCAATCAGGGGCACAAACACGCCAAGGACGCGCTTGTCTTTCGGAACCCACCCCTCCTGCATGCGCCGCAACGCGGCAGCAGAGGCGGTGTTACAGGCTAAAATCACCAGA
Source organism: Roseobacter sp. HKCCD7870 (assembly GCF_037830315.1). Classification (NCBI taxonomy): domain Bacteria; kingdom Pseudomonadati; phylum Pseudomonadota; class Alphaproteobacteria; order Rhodobacterales; family Roseobacteraceae; genus Roseobacter; species Roseobacter sp. HKCCD7870. The sequence continues at coordinate 463,535 of NZ_JBBLYO010000001.1, forward strand.
TCACAGCCTTGATCAAACAGGCATTGCACCCCGCGCGTGGTCAGGTGGTAGATATCTTCTGCATCCCGCACCCCATAGGGCGTGTGCGCGTTATCGCCAAAATATACCAACGGCAAACCGGGCAATCGCCGCGTGACCGCATCCAACACTGTCAGCCCGCCAAGGCCTGAGTCAAATATGCCGACCGCCATCTTCCTGCCTTTCATGCCGCTTGGCGAGACGCTTTTGATCAAATTCAAACCCGCGCAGGCGGGGGTCAATCGGCGTTTGGCTCAAGCGATAGGTTTCGCTGCGTAGAAAATCCATCAATGCGGGCGGATTGTCCAGATGAGCTGCCATATCTTGCCGCGAAATTGGCCTGCCCACAGTCACCTCAAGCGGCACTTTCATCTGTTTGCGAAATTCACGGATCAGCAACCCCATGCGCAAGGTGACATGGATATGGCTCATGATCTGGAAAAGACGCGAATTCTGCCCTTTAAAGAAAATCGGGATCACGGTTGCCCCTGAACGCGCAACCATGCGCGCGGTAAAGACCCGCCAATCTGGATCCATCGGAACGCCAAAGGGCTTGGCCGCAGTCGAAACTGTGCCGCCAGGAAAAATGCCAATCGCGCCCCCTTGATCGAGATAGGAAAACGCGGCCTTGCGTGTGGTGATGTTTTGCGCAACCGCCTCTTTGGTTTCATCGAAGGAGACGGGCAGAATGATGCGCTCAAGATCGGGGGCCTTGCGGAAAATTTGATGCGCGAGAATACGAAAATCCCCGCCACGGCGCTGCGATAAGATATGACCCATAATCAGCCCATCCAAAATGCCAAACGGATGGTTCGCAATCAAAATCAGTGGCCCCGCCTCGGGGATGCCCTCTAGCCCTGCCCCGTGATAGTTGATCTTCAGGCCGTAGCGATCGCACATCACCTGCCAAAAGTCATGGCCTGCCGCCACTTGATCCTCATAGCCTTCGGCACGGCGGATCAAGGACAGGCGCCCTGTCGTGTTTTCCAACAGACGTATCACCGCACGCCCCATTCGGGTCTGCGCCGAGGTCGCATAGGTGATATCACGTGCCACCTGATAGCGCATTAATTTGCGGGGATGTTCTGTCATCCATGCCCCCGCTTCGGCCAACCCCAAAGGCAGATCAGCTCTAGCGCAACATGGGCGGCAGCCACCGCCGTGATCTCGCCCGTGTCATAGGGGGGGGAAACCTCAACCACATCGCCGCCGATTAGGTTAATCCCCGCCAATCCGCGCAGGATCAAGGCCACCTCACGGCTGCTCAAGCCCCCCCAGACGGGCGTGCCTGTTCCAGGGGCATGGGCCGGATCAAGCGCATCAATATCAAAGGAAAGATAGACAGGCGCATCACCAAGCCGCGTGCGAATTGCTGAAATCACATCCGCCACACCGCGCCGCGCCACATCTTGGGCACTGATGATCTCGATGCCAAGATTGTCGTCCACCACTGTACGAATACCCACATGGATTGACCGCTGAACATCAATCAAACCTTCCTTCACCGCCTTGTAGCAGAAGGTTCCATGATCCACCCGCGCAGGCGCATCATCAGGCCATGTGTCGGTATGGGCATCAAATTGCAGCAGCGCCACGGGCCCGAATTTTGCCACATGGGCGCGCAAAATCGGCAGGGTGATGGAATGATCCCCGCCCAAGCTGATCACATTCGCCCCTTGCGCCAATATTCCCGCGATATGCGCCTCAATTGCGGCAGGCGTCTGCGCCGGTTGCGCATAATCCAGCGCCATATCGCCGTAATCGGCAATCGCAAATTCCTCAAGCGGCGAGAAACCATCCCACCCAAAGGGCGGATCAAAAGGTTGCAAACTTGAGGCGGCGCGGATGGCGCGCGGGCCAAATCGGGTGCCTGCGCGATGCGTCACCGCCTGATCAAAGGGAATGCCTGTAATAGCCAGATCCACCCCCGATAGGTCTTTAGACAGTTTGCGGCGCAAAAAAGAAGGCACCCCAGAAAACGCATTCTCAAACGCAAGCCCTTTGAACGATCCCGCCGTAATGGCCAGATCAATTTGGCTTTTGGCATCTTCCAGCGCCATTTTGCGCCTCTCCCTTACTGTCCTTGATCCGTTCTGTTCCAGCTTTGGGAAAAACTCAAGCCAAACCCGCCGCGGCGACTGGCCTCAAGGGTGAAATTCGACTAGATCTACCCCAAAGATCAAAAAGGATGGGCAGATGACCGAGCAGACCGATAAATTGCGCCAAGATTTTATTGACGCGATGAGCCTTTGCGCGAATTCCGTCTGCGTGGTCAGCACCGATGGTGTTGCAGGTTTGGGCGGCTTGACCGTCTCAGCCATGAGTTCCGTTTCTGCAGACCCAGACACCCAAGCCGTTGGCCCAACCATGTTGATTTGCGTTCATGCCAATTCGACATCGCTGCCTGTCATTCTGGAAAATGGCGCATTTTGCATCAATATCATCGGACAAGGATCTGATAAGATAGCAGAAATTTTTGCAGGCCGGCATGGCCTCACAGGGGCTGCGCGCTTTGACGGAGTGGCCTATGCCCCGCTTGCTACGGGCGCGCCTGTTTTCTCAGATGCTTTGGCCGCCTTTGATTGCAGCATATTAAAATCAGACACCATCGGGACGCATCATGTGATTTTCGGCGTGGTCCGCGCCGTGACCCTCTCCGATCAGACCGACCCGCTGATTTACCACAAACGCCGCTTTCGCGCCCTTGCGCCCGAAACCAAATAAAGGGATGCGCCATGTATGATCGTGATCTGATTGAAAATGGCGGCGGTTCTATGGCCCGCCTTCTAGAGATCATGCGCGCCTTGCGCGACCCAGAGGCGGGCTGCCCTTGGGATATCGAGCAAGATTTCGACAGTATTGCCCCCTACACGATTGAGGAGGCCTATGAGGTGGCCGATGCAATTTCGCGCCGTTCATGGGGCGAATTGCGCGGCGAATTGGGGGATCTGGTTCTGCAATCGGTCTATCATGCGCAAATGGCGGAAGAAGCGGGATATTTCACCTTTGACGATGTTCTGCGCGACATTTCCGACAAGATGGTCGCGCGCCACCCACATGTGTTTGGCGCAGAAAATCGCGACAAATCCGCAGACCAACAGGTCGAAGATTGGGAAAAGATCAAGGCCCGCGAGCGCGCCGCCCGTGCGAAAACGGGGGTTTTGGCCGATGTCGCACTCGGCTTGCCCGCCTTGATGCGGGCGGAAAAACTACAAAAACGGGCAGCACGCGTGGGGTTTGATTGGCCACAGATTGATCAGGTGATCGATAAAATCGCCGAAGAAGCCGCCGAATTGGCCGAGGCGCGCGCGACCCTCCCCCAAGAGAAAATTTCCGAAGAAATGGGTGATTTGCTGTTTGTGATGGCCAATCTGGCGCGCCATCTCAAGGTCGACCCTGAAACGGCCTTGCGCAAAGCGAATGAAAAATTCACTTGCCGTTTCAATTATATAGAAAACGAACTTCGGGCTGTTGGTCGCAGCGCAGATCAGTCCAACCTCGAAGAGATGGAAGCCCTGTGGCAAGAGGCCAAGACCAAGGGGCTGTAACGCCGCCATCTTGCCAAGCCTGTGATTTTAGCTACCTTCCTGCCTTGGCGCGATTTTGGGGCGCCTAACCTAGGAAAGCGTGCACTGATGAGCCAAGCAAACCAACAGCGCCCCGCATTGGCGGCGCTCTGGATGACGGGGGCGATTGTCGCCTTTACCCTAATGGCCATCGCGGGGCGCGCTGTCTCCTTTGAATTGGACACGTTCGAGATCATGGCCTATCGCTCGGCTGTGGGGGGTGTGGTGGTTGCGATCCTTGCCACGGTCTTTGGCAAATGGGGCGAGGTCAAACGCGACAAGCTGCCGATGCATATGGGGCGCAATATCTTTCATTTTGCGGGGCAAAACCTGTGGTTTTACGCGATCACTGTGATCCCACTTGCGCAGGTCTTCGCGCTTGAATTCACCTCGCCGCTTTGGGTCATGCTTTTGGCCGCCCTGTTTTTGGGCGAGCGTTTGACGCGGCTCAAGCTGTTTGTAGCGGCTGTGGGGTTCATCGGCATCCTCCTTGTCGTGCGCCCTTGGGTGGCGCCCCCCTCTGCGGGAATGATCATTGCCGCAGCGGCGGCGCTTTGTTTTGCCAGCACCGCGATTTTCACCAAGCGCCTGACGCAGAGCCAAACCATCACCTGCATCATGTTTTATCTTACGATGATGCAACTGGTCTTTGGACTGGTGTGCAGCCTTGCCGATGGGGATATGGCCTTGCCGACAGGGGGCAATGTGGCTTGGATTGTTTTGATCGGCTTTGCGGGGCTCGTGGCGCATTTTTGCCTTACATCCGCCCTCAGTGTCGCGCCCGCCTCGGTGGTGATGCCACTGGATTTTGTACGCCTGCCTGTGATTGCCCTGATTGGGGTCATGCTCTATGCCGAACCCCTTGACCCACTGGTGCTTTTGGGGGCAGCCTTTATTTTCGGGGCGAATTACCTCAATATTACAGGCGCCGCGCGGCTAGAACGCCGCAAATCCGCCACCAGCTAAATTAAATTTTTTAGGCATTTTTTATATATACAAAAAGAGTGTTCTTGCGCTTAATGATCTCCAACGGGGATCATTGTAGGAGGGACACCCATCATGACCCGTAAGCGTTGGTTGCTTGCACCCGTTTATTCACTTTTATGCAGCCTGTGCATTGGCCAAGTCGCCCATGCAGGGGGCCTAGATCAAACCACATTCTCACCTCTCATCCTGTTCGAGGATGGCGGTTATGCCGAATTTAGCGCACAGCGCCGCGATATTACTGTGTCAGGCGCACTTGTCGCCGCACCAAACGTGGACGCACAAAATGTCCTGAAAAACCGCACCACGCTGAATTTGGGATATAAGCAAGATTTGGGTGATCGCATGGGCGTGGCCTTGCAAATCACCACCCCCTATGCTGCCAACACCGCCTATAATGCGGCGGGCTATCCGCTGAACGGCACCACTGCCACATTGGAAAGCCGTGCGATCACGGCGCTTTTGTCCTATGACATCGCCCAAACGCCTTTGCTTATGGTGGTCTGCGCCTGTTGCAATCGGATGGTGATATTTACGTTTCGCTGAATGCAGGCTTGCCGAATTTCTTTTCCTACCGCTTTGATGGCGACAGCGATACGGGCGTTGGCTATGTTTTGGGGATTGCCTATAGCCGCCCTGAATTCGGCACCCGCCTTGCCCTTAGCTATACCAGCCCGATTGATTTGACATTTTCAGGCCAAGAGGGGCGAGTATTGGGCGCGGCAGGCGCAACCCCTGCCCTCAGCGACACGCGGTTTGGCGTTGAGATGCCCGCAACCCTCAGCCTTGATTTTCAACAGGGCATTGCGACCAACACCGCCCTTTTTGGCCGAATCCAACAAAGCCGTATGGGGATTTGAGATCAGGCCAAACCTCTATCCCGCAGGGGCATTGGTCACCTATCGCGATGATGTCATGCGCTATGATTTGGGCGTCAAGCATCGCCTGAGCGCGGAATGGGGTATATCGGCCCTGTATTCGCAAGAACCGCAAACGGGCGGCCTATCAAGCAACCTTGCCCCTGTTGATGGACTGCACGCCTTCACGCTTGGGGCCGAATATACGCGCAGCGGCGCGGCCATCGGCTTTGCCCTCTCTGAGGTGCGATTTGACGACACAACAACGGGGCTTGGAACCACGCCCTTTGCGCGGTTCAACGGAAACAGGGCAAGGCTTGTTACGATCCGTCTCAGCCATCGCTTTTAAGGCGGCGCACAAAATCGCCATTGGAATTTGGCAGGTTTTCGGGATAGACCTGCCAAAACAAGGCTTTGGCAAAGGCGGCAGGCCCTATGGAAATGCTTTATAAATCCGCAAGCGATTGGCGTGCAGCGGCGCAAAAACAGGTTCTTTTTTTCGGGATGTCAGGCCTTGGCAAGACACGGCTTGCCAATTTGCTACGCGATGCTGGGGATTGGTTCCACTATTCCATCGATTACCGCATTGGCACCGCCTATATGGGCGAGCATATTGTCGACAATCTCAAACGTCAGGCAATGCAAGTGCCGTTTCTGGCAGATTTGCTGAAGTCGGATTCGATTTATATCGGTTCGAACATCACGTTTAACAATCTTGCGCCACTCTCTACCTTCCTCGGAAAACCCGGTGATCCTGCCAAGGGTGGGGTCGGGTTTGACGAATATATGCGCCGTCAGGCGCTGCATCGGCGCGCTGAGATCAACGCCCTTTTGGACACGCCCAGCTTTATCATCCGCGCGCGCGACCTTTATGGATATGCCAATTTCGTCTGCGACACAGGCGGCTCTATTTGCGAGGTGGTTGACCCCAATGACCCGCAAGACGAGGTGCTGCGCACGCTTGCGCAAAATTGCCTGATGATTTGGATTGAAGGCAGCGAAGATCATACTGAGGAATTGATCCGCCGTTTCACCCGTGCGCCAAAGCCCATGTATTACCAACCGCAATTTCTGAACGCACGATGGACTGACTATCTGGCAGAAACAGGGCTGTCGCCCGATGCGGTCAATCCAGATGACTTTATCCGAAACACTTATGCGGCGGCCTTGCATCATCGCGCGCCGCTCTATCGCGACATGGCGAAAAACTGGGGCCTGAGGGTCAGCGCCGAAGATGTGGCGCGTGTGTCCGATGCCCAAGATGTGATTGATTTGATCGCCTCTGCCCTTGAGGCGCGCGGCGAGATCACCTAAATCCCCTTCTCGCGCTGAAGATACGGATCGACAAATGCCGATAACCCTGCCAACCAGCCTACCTGCATTCTCCATCCTTCGGGATGAGGGGGTGATGGTCATGGGGCGCAGCGCGGCAGAAAGCCAAGATATTCGGCCATTGAAAATTGGGCTTTTGAACCTGATGCCCAAGAAAATTCAGACCGAGACGCAATTTGCCCGCCTGATTGGCGCATCGCCGTTGCAGACGGAATTTTCGCTGATCCGTATGAGCAAACATGAAACCAAGAACACCGCCGCGGAACATATGGCCGAATTTTATCAGCCATTTCGTGATGTGCGCGACCAAAAATTTGATGGCCTAATAATCACAGGCGCGCCGATTGAGCATCTGGATTTCGAAGATGTGACCTATTGGTCCGAGCTGTGCGAAATCTTCGAATGGACGCAAACCAATGTCCATTCCACCTTTGGCATTTGCTGGGGCGGGATGGCTATGATCAATTATTTCCACGGCGTCAAAAAACATATGCTGCCCGCAAAGCAATTCGGGTGCTATCGGCATCGCAATCTGCAATCAGACAGTCCCTATTTGCGCGGGTTCTCCGATGATTTGGTGATGCCCGTCAGCCGTTGGACGGAAATGCGCCGCCCCGAGATCGAGGCCGCGGGCCTGCCCGTTTTGCTCGACAGTCCCGAGGTGGGCCCTGCCTTGGTCGAAGACAGCGCACATCGCGCGCTCTATATCTTCAATCATCTTGAATATGATAGCACCACCTTGGCCGAAGAATATCAACGTGATCTGGGCAATGTGCAGGTGGACGGGGCCAGTATCGCCCTTCCCGTCAATTACTTCCCTCACGATGATCCAAGCCAAAAACCGCTCAACCGCTGGCGCAGCCATGCCCATCTTCTATTCGGCAATTGGATTTCGGAAATCTATCTGACGACACCCTTTGATATGGCGCGCATTGGTCAAGACAGCACCGATCTGCGGCGGTGATAGGCGGGCGCAAGATGCGTCCCTATATTCATCCCAATCTGCACTGGGAAATTGGCCATGATTGATAGAAAACCATTTGATGGCGCCATTACGCGCTATTTTGAAGACGATGCGCCCGAGGCGATCCGCGCGGCCCTAAAGACGGCCGAGACTTCCGACATTCTTGATCCGACTTATCCCTATGCTGCGCGGATGCAAAATAATCTCTACATGGCTGAAATGACCGCATTGCAAATCGAACTGGCAAAATTTCACGCATGGGTGCGCGAAACAGGGCAACAGATTGCCGTGATTTTCGAGGGGCGCGATCCGCAGGCAAGGGTGGCGCGATTGCGCGCGTCATGGAAAACCTAAACCCGCGGATGGCGCAAATTGTGGCCTTGTCGAAACCCAGCGAAACCGAAGCGGGGCAATGGAGTTCCAACGCTATATTCAGCATCTGCCAAGCCGCGGGCAATTTCGGCTCTTTGATCACTCATGGTATAATCGGGGCGTTGTGGAACATGTGTTCGGGTTTTGCACGTCCGCGCAACGCGAGGCCTTTTTTGCCCAAGCCCCACGGTTCGAGGCTATGCTGCTTGAGGATGGGATCAGCCTGACGAAAATCTGGCTCAATCTGGGCCGTGCCGAACAACTGCGCCGCTTTTTGGCGCGTGAAAATGACCCGCTCAAACATTGGAAACTGTCGCGTATCGATTTCGATGGTCTGGCGAAATGGCACGAATACAGCGCCGCGATCCGCGAAACCCTGACCCGCACCGATACCGCGACAGCGCCGTGGCATGTGATCCGTGCCGATGATAAACGCCGCGCGCGTTTGGCGGTGATCCGACAGATTCTCAGCCAGTATGAGTATCCAGAAAAAGACCCCAACCTTGCGTCTGCCCCCGATCCTGCCATAAGTGGCGGGCCTGAGGCTTGGACAGATCAAGGGGACAATGCGTAAACAGGGCTATCATCACGGCAATTTGCGTCAAGCCTTGGTTGAGGCCGCTTTGCGGCTGATCACCGAAAAAGGCCCTGCAGGTTTTACCTTGGCCGAGGCAGCCAAGGATGCGGGCGTGACCCCTGCCGCCGTGTATCGCCATTTTCAAGGCCGTGAAGAATTGATCACCGAGGCAGCCTTGCAAGGTCACGCGATCTTTCGCGAGGCGATGGAGGCCGCGTTCAACAGCAAATCTACCCCTCTGGCCGCATTCGAGGCCACGGGCCGCGCTTATTTGCGTTTTGCGCAATCTTATCCTGGTCACTACATGGCCATGTTTGAAAGCGGCCTTTCGGCCAATGCCCATCCTGACTTGGCCCGTGCATCAGAAAGATCCCGCGCGATTTTGGAACGGGCCGCCGAGGCACTTAGCGCACAACTGCCCGCCGACAGACGCCCGCCTGCATCTATGTTTACCGCACATATCTGGGCCATGAGCCACGGGGTGGTCGAACTCTTTGCGCGCGGTCGCGAGGGCGGCAATGCCCCCTTCCCCCCCGAAGACCTTCTTGAGGCGGGGATCGGGATTTATCTGCGCGGTCTTGGCCTGCTCGACAAAAACTGTTAGCGCAGGACACAAGATGCGTCACGCAGTGCCAAAAAAATGGCACTGGCCCGTAAAATTTACACAAATGTGACGATCTCTCTTTAAGGAACGCAAGAAAACCCTTATAGTCCAAATACTTGGATATGCGCGCAGGATAAATGCAATGGATTGGGATCGTTTACGGATCTTTCACGCCGTGGCGGATGCAGGCAGTTTGACCCACGCGGGGGACGTGCTGCATCTCAGCCAATCGGCGGTGTCGCGCCAAATTCGATCCTTGGAAGACGAATTAAACGCAACCCTGTTCCATCGTCACGCGCGCGGTTTGATCTTGACCGAACAAGGCGAATTGCTATTCGATGCCACGCGCCATATGGCAAAGCGTCTTGATGCCGCCGCCGCCCGCATTCGCGACAGCGAAGAAGAGGTTTTCGGTGAATTGCGCGTGACCACCACCATCGGCTTTGGCTCGCTATGGTTGGCACCGCGCCTGCCCGCGCTTTATGAAAAATATCCCAATCTCAAGATTGATTTGATGCTTGAGGAACGGGTGCTGGATTTGCCAATGCGCGAGGCCGATGTGGCCATCCGCATGAAGGAACCCAGCCAAGCGGATCTCATTCGCAAGCGTTTAATGAATATTCGCATGCGCCTTTACGCATCGCCCCAATATCTCGAACAAAACGGCGTTCCCCAAACACTTGAGGATTTTCGCGACCATCGCCTGATCAGTCAAAATGCAACGGCGGCACAGGTCTCCTCAGGCGCGCTTTTGGTGCGTCAGCTGATGTCTTATGAAATTGGCAGCTTCTTGACTGTAAATAACTATTTCGGGGTGCTGCAGGGCGTCATCCATCACCTTGGCATTGGGGTCTTGCCCGATTACCTGACCCAAGACTTTCCCAATTTGGTGCGCGTTCTCGACACTGTCGAAAGCAATGATGTGCCCGTTTTCCTTGCCTATCCCGAAGAACTGCGGCAGTCTAAACGCATCGAGGCCTTCCGCGAATTTGTGACCGAAGAAATCATCGCACATCGCCGCAAAGAACGCGATGGAAACGTCTAAACGGCCCGAACTCCTGCGTGACATTTCCGCCATGGCCCTGTGTGATATGCGCCACATGCATAGCGGGTTTGCGTTCTTGTGGCGGGATTTTTCTTGATACTTCGCAAAGTGATCATTAATTGGGCAGTAGTGATGACATTTGCACAAAGTGTCATGACTACCTCCCTGTTGGACTTCGGCCGAGACTTGTCTCGGCCTTTTTTTTGGCCAAAGCGCAAGATGCGGCTTTTGCAAAACCTGTGCCCCGCCCCCCTTTCCCCTCGCGCGCCTATGCCGTAAAGACGGGGTGTCTGCGCGCCAGTGCGCCTCGCCACAGGAACGATACCCCATGACCGAACCCGAAATCACCCCCGAGTTGATCGCTGCACATGGCCTTAAGCCTGATGAATATGAGCGCATCCTCGAGATTATCGGACGCATCCCGAATTTCACGGAACTTGGCATTTTTTCGGCCATGTGGAACGAGCATTGCTCGTATAAATCTTCGAAAAAATGGTTGCGCACCCTACCAACCGAAGGGCCGCAGGTCATTTGCGGGCCAGGCGAGAACGCAGGCATTGTCGATATTGGCGATGGTCAGGCGGTCGTGTTCAAAATGGAAAGCCACAACCACCCCTCCTATATCGAGCCCTATCAGGGCGCGGCCACGGGCGTAGGTGGGATTTTGCGCGATGTTTTCACAATGGGCGCGCGTCCAATTGCGGCGATGAATGCACTCTCCTTTGGTGCGGTAGATCACCCCAAAACACGCTCTTTAATCCATGGGGTTGTGCGCGGTGTTGGCGGCTATGGCAACAGTTTCGGCGTCCCCACTGTGGGGGGCGAGTTGCGCTTTGACACGGCATATAATGGCAATTGCTTGGTCAATGCCTTTGCCGCAGGTCTGGCTGAGACGGATAAGATTTTCTATTCCGCCGCCTCTGGCGTGGGGATGCCTGTTGTCTATTTGGGCGCCAAGACAGGTCGTGACGGGGTTGGCGGGGCCACGATGGCCAGCGCCGAATTTGACGACACGATTGAAGAAAAGCGCCCAACTGTTCAGGTTGGCGACCCTTTCACAGAAAAGCGCTTGCTTGAGGCCTGCCTTGAATTGATGGCCTCAGGCGCGGTGATCTCGATCCAAGATATGGGCGCCGCAGGTCTGACCTGTTCTGCGGTCGAGATGGGGGATAAGGGCGGCTTGGGGATCAAGCTGCAACTTGATCATGTGCCGCAACGCGAGCCCAATATGACCGCCTATGAAATGATGCTCTCCGAGAGCCAAGAGCGCATGTTGATGGTGCTACGCCCTGAAAAAGAGGCAGAAGCGCGCGCCATTTTTGAAAAATGGGATCTCGATTTTGCCATTGTCGGGGAAACGATTGCTGAAGACCGCTTCGTGATCATGCACGGCAATGCAATTAAGGCAGATTTGCCGCTGTCGAAACTGTCCTCTACGGCACCAGAATATGATCGCCCTTGGGTCGAAACCCTTGCCGCCGAGGCGGTGGATTTCATCCCAGAAATCGACCCAATTGATGGGTTAAAAGCGCTTTTGTCTTCGCCCAATTACTGCGGGCGCGGCTGGGTCTATCAACAATATGACACCCAAGTTGGCGCAAACACGATCCGCACTCCGGGCTATGGGGCGGGCGTTGTGCGCGTGGCAGGCACGAATAAGGCGTTGGCATTCACCTCGGATGTGACACCGCGCTATGTCAAAGCGAACCCCTTTGAGGGCGGCAAGCAGGCTGTGGCTGAGGCCTATCGCAACCTTGTCTCTGTAGGGGCAACACCGCTTGCAACCACCGACAACCTGAATTTTGGCAACCCCGAAAAGCCCGAAATTATGGGCCAATTCGTGGGTGCGATTAAGGGCATTGGCGCGGCCTGTTCAGCGCTCGACACCCCAATCGTTTCGGGCAATGTCAGCCTTTATAATGAAACCGATGGCAGCGCGATCCTGCCCACTCCCACGATTGGGGCGGTTGGTTTGATTGCGGATATTGACCGCGACCTGATCAACGGAACGGCACGCGAAGGTCACTGGGCGCTTTTGATCGGGGAAACCCAAGGTCATTTGGGCCAATCTGCGCTATTGGCCGAAGTGTTCCATCGCGTTGAGGGCAATGCCCCCTCCGTAGATCTTGAGGCAGAGCGGAAAGCGGGCCAATTCATTCTCGACAATCGCGGAATGATTTCGGCGTGTAATGACCTCTCGGATGGCGGGCTTGCCTTGGCTGCGTTTGAGATGGCCGCAGCCTCAGACACGGGTGTAACATTGGACGCAAGCGATGCGGCCAGCTTGTTTGGCGAAGATCAGGGGCGCTATTTGATTGCCTGCTCGACCGATAAGGCAGAAGCCTTGATGGTTGCCGCGGGCCAAGTGGGCCTTCAGATCACCACGGTTGGTAAATTTGGCGGCGACCAGATCACCATCGGCGGCTCTGGCGAAAGCCTTGATGCGCTTCGGGCTCTATCCGATGGCACGCTGTCTCGGCTTTTTGACTGACCCATAGTGCTCCCCCAACAGGCCCCTTGTTTGGGGCCATATCGGGGCCTAGATTAGAGGTAACAGACCGGAATTCATGAGGGCAGATATGGCAATCACAGCACAAGACATCGAGGATCTAATCCGCGCATCCTTTCCTCAAGCGCAGATCACGGTTGAGGGTGATGATGGCCAGCATTTCGCTGCTCAAGTGATTGATGCCAGCTTTAAGGGCATGAACCGCGTGGCCCAACAACGTGCTGTTTATGCCGCCCTCAAAGGCAAAATGGATGGCAGCGCGGGCGAATTGCACGCGCTCGCCCTCACCACCCGCGCCCCCGATTAAAAGGAAGACCCAGATGAGCGTAGAAGATCAGATCAAAGAGATGATCACGAAAAATGACGTGGTCTTGTTCATGAAAGGCACAAAATCCATGCCACAATGCGGGTTTTCCAGCCGCGTGGCAGGTGTTCTGAATTACATGGGCGTGGAATTTGCCGATGTGAATGTGTTGGAAGATGAAAATATCCGCCAAGGGATCAAGGATTTCTCAGATTGGCCTACGATCCCGCAACTCTATGTGAAGGGCGAATTCGTGGGCGGCTGCGATATAATCACTGAGATGACCCTCTCAGGCGAGCTGGACACGATGTTTGACGCGCAAAATGTCAGCTATGACAAAGAGGCCGCAGATAAAATTCGCGAGGCAAACGCCTGATTTCGTTTGATATTATGAAAAAAAGGCGCATTAGGTTTTGCCTGACGCGCCATTTTTTATTTCTTCTTCGTATCCCCCTTGCGCACATGTTTGCTTAGGCGCGAGGGAATGGATTTCTTGCGATCCTTGTAGGGGTTTTTATCCGCTTGGCTGCGCATGAACAGACGGATCGGCACACCAGGCATGTCAAAACCATCGCGCAACCCATTGACCAAATAGCGCGAATAGCTTTCAGGCAGCTTTTCTGGCATCGAACACATCACAACAAACGAGGGCGGGCGCGCTTTGGCTTGGGTCATGTAGCGCAGGCGAATACGCCGCCCTGATGGTGCGGGCGGTGGATGCGCCTCGATCATTTCCCCCAACCATCGGTTCAGCGTGGCTGTTGGCACACGGCGGTTCCAAATCGTGGCGGCGTTAATGATTGCCGCATGCAGTCGATCTAGCCCTTTGCCTGTCTTGGCCGAAACCGTGACCATCGACACGCCTTTGATTTGCGGCAATAATTTTTCAAGACGATCCCGCAGGAATTTGAGTTTTTCCTGCTTCTCATTCTCAACATCCCATTTGTTTACCGCAATCACCACCGCGCGCCCCTCGCGCTCGGCCAGATCAGCGATGCGCAAATCTTGCGCCTCAAATGGAATGGCCGCATCCAGCAAAACCACGACCACTTCGGCAAATTTGACAGCACGCAGACCATCGGCCACGGAGAGCTTTTCCAGTTTTTCCTGCACGCGGGCGCGTTTGCGCATCCCTGCCGTGTCGAAAATCCGCATCGGCACCCCATCCCATGTCACTGGAAGGGAGATCGCATCACGGGTGATCCCCGCCTCGGGGCCAGTGAGCAAACGCTCCTCCCCCAAGATTTGGTTGATGAGGGTGGATTTGCCTGCATTGGGGCGGCCGATAACGGCGATTTGCAAAGGCCGCTCAAGCGTTAATTCGCGCAAGCCCCCTTCCTCAGTTTCATCTTCATCAAGCTCGATATCAGTTTCTGGGCTGTAATCCTCGGCTTCCTTCGCCTCAATCAGCGGGGCAAGGGCCACGGCCAATTCGCCCATACCTTCGCCATGCTCAGCGGATAGGGCTAAGGGCTCGCCCAAGCCCAGTTCATAGGCCTCAAGCCACCCTGCCTGCCCTGCCCGTCCTTCGGATTTATTTGCGCCCAAAAGAACAGTGACACCGCGCTTGCGCAGTAGATCGGCCAAGGCATGATCGGTCGGCGTCAGGCCTGTGCGCGCGTCAATCAAAAATAGGCACGCATCCGCCATATCGACCGCCCGCTCTGTCAAGCGGCGCATACGGCCTTGCAGACTGTCATCTGTGGCCTCCTCAAGGCCCGCCGTGTCAACCACCGTGAACCGCATCGACCCAAGCCGCGCCGCGCCTTCGCGTAGATCACGGGTGACACCCGGTTGATCATCAACCAAGGCAAGGCGCTTGCCCACCAAACGATTGAACAAGGTGGATTTGCCCACATTGGGCCGACCAATAATGGCGAGGGTAAAGCTCATGATCTCGACAGTGTAAAATTCCTAAGACCCGTCCCCTATCTTAAGGCAGGGACGAAGGAAAGCCCAAGCAAATCTCGACCGCTATTTTGCGCGGCGCAGCATTAGGTCGAACCGCTCAAGAAACCGCGAACGATCCGCCTTGGTAAAGGGGCGCGGGCCAGAAGGGGCGCCCTCCTGCGGCAGGCCAGCCCGCAAATCAGCCATAAGCGCCCGTGTTGCCACCTGCGCGCCGATTGTGTCCATTGTATAGGCATCTCCCTTGGACGAAATCACCTGTGCGCCAGATTTCAACGCGCGTTCCGCCAAAAGAA
This sequence comes from Roseobacter sp. HKCCD7870, assembly GCF_037830315.1. NCBI lineage: Bacteria > Pseudomonadati > Pseudomonadota > Alphaproteobacteria > Rhodobacterales > Roseobacteraceae > Roseobacter > Roseobacter sp. HKCCD7870. The sequence goes on from NZ_JBBLYO010000001.1 coordinate 478,871, forward strand.
TATCGCCAGTCACCACGATATCATTCGCTTCAAGCCCGGCTATGATCGCATCATCAGCGGCATCAAACCCGTCCCCCACCAGATGCATCGCCAATAGCGGGTGATCGGGCAGACGCAAATATTGATTGGCCACAAAGCGCAATCCAATCTTGTGGCGCAGCGCCACGCGAATGGCCTCTTCGCGCACGGGACAGGCATCTGCATCCACAAAAACCATCGGAGAGCTTGGCCTTGGCATTTCAGTCTTAGGGGCATCTACCGTCATTTTCACGTCTCCCGCGTCTGCTATCCGCGAATCTTCCAATTTCCGCCCGCGGGAAAAAAATCGTCTAGCGGGGCATTTCGCAGAAAAATGTAAGGCGAATTGGCTCAATTCCCTCTATCCACAGGCGAATGATCCGCAAATCCGCGCAAATGCGGTTCAATTCCCCGCCATTCTGGGTCGTTTTCTCTTTCCAACCCCATAAGCTGGCATTAATCCTTATTCATCTGGGGTAATAACAACAACTTGGGAGTTCTTCATGAAAAAACTTTTGCTGGCTTCGGCCGCCTCCTTGGCGCTTGCGTCCATGGCAACCGCACAAGAGGTAAAGATCGGCACTGTTGTGGGCTTTACAGGCCCGCTTGAATCGCTTGCGCCTGACATGGCTGGTGGCTCGGAATTGGCGATGAACGAAGTGAACGCAAGCGGCAATTTCCTGAACGGCGCGACTGTTGTCTCCGTGCGCGGCGACAGCACGTGTATTGACGCGGCCGCTGCAACTGCTGTTGCAGAACGCCTCATCACATCTGATGGCGTCAGCGGGATTGTCGGCGCGGATTGCTCGGGCGTCACCAACGCAATGCTGCAAAACGTAGCTGTGCCAAACGGCATGGTCATGGTGTCCCCATCCGCCACTTCGCCTGCGCTGACCACCGTTGAAGACAATGGCCTTTTCTTCCGCACCGCGCCATCTGACGCGCGTCAGGGTGTTGTGATGACCGAAGTGATCATGGATCGCGGCATCAAATCCGTGGCTGTGACCTATACCAACAACGATTACGGCCAAGGCTTGGCTGATAGCTTTGCCGCAGCATTCGAAGCTGCAGGTGGCACTGTGACCCTCGTTGCAGCGCATGAAGATGGCCGTGCGGATTACTCTGCAGAAGTAGGCGCCTTGGCGGCTGCGGGCGGTGACGCATTGGTCGTTGCAGGCTATGTGGATCAGGGCGGCTCGGGCATAATCCGCGCGGCGCTGGATTCTGGCGCATTTGAAACCTTCGTCTTCCCTGACGGCATGGTATCTTCTGCCCTCGTTGAAAATTTTGGTAGCGAGATTGATGGCTCCTTCGGCCAGCACCCTGGCACCGATAGCGAAGGTGCATCGATTTTCGAAACCCTCGCCGCTGAAGCAGGGTTCGATGGCACCCAGCCTTTCGCAAAAGAATCCTATGACGCAGCAGCATTGATCATGTTGGCCATGCAGGCCGCAGGCTCAAGCAACCCTGCCGATTACGCAGGCGAGATTATGGATATCGCAAACGCCCCAGGCACACCAATCCTGCCTGGTGAATTGGGCAAAGCCTTGGAATTGATCGCAGCGGGCGAAGACATCGACTATGTTGGTGCCTCTGCCGTTGAATTGATCGAGCCAGGTGAATCCGCGGGCAACTATCGCGAGATCGAAATCTCTGGCGGCGAGATCACAACAGCACGTTTCCGCTAAGTTGATCTAATCAAGACCAACGGGCAGCCCGGAGTGATTTCCGGGCTGCTTCGTTTAAAGGATGCGGGACAAGCGATGATTACTGTCGAAAATCTGCACAAACATTTTGGCGGCTTTCACGCCGTGGATGGAGCAAGCCTGACAATTGAAACAGGCTCTATCACGGGTCTGGTTGGCCCAAATGGCGCGGGAAAGACCACGTTGTTTAACGTGATTGCGGGCGTTTTGCCCCCGACATCTGGCCGCGTTGTCATGGATGGCGAGGATATTACGGGCCTTCCGCCCCACGAGCTATTTGGCAAGGGATTGCTGCGCACATTTCAGATCGCGCATGAATTCTCATCCATGAGCTGCCGCGAGAACCTGATGATGGTGCCAAGCGGCCAATCGGGGGAAACGCTGTGGAACACATGGTTTGGCCGCAAACGGATCGCCGAAGAAGAGCGCGCGCTGAAAGCCAAGGCCGATGAGGTGTTGGAGTTTCTGACCATTTCCCATCTCGCAGATCATCCGGCAGGCGCGATTTCTGGTGGCCAAAAAAAGCTGCTGGAACTGGGCCGCACGATGATGGTGGATGCAAAAATCGTGTTTCTGGACGAGGTGGGTGCAGGCGTTAACCGCACGCTGTTGAACACGATCGGCGATGCGATCATCCGCCTGAACAAAGAGCGCGGATATACATTCTGCGTCATTGAACATGACATGGATTTCATCGGGCGGCTTTGTGACCCTGTGATCGTGATGGCCGAAGGGCGCGTTTTGGCCGAAGGCACATTGGACGAGATCAAAGCCAATGACGATGTGATTGAGGCCTATCTTGGAACAGGTCTAAAAAATAAGGACAAGATCGGGGCATGAGCGAGACATCACCCTTTTTGATCGGAGAGGCGATGACGGGCGGATATGGCAAAGGGGCCGATATCCTGCACAGTTGCACCATCGCGGTCGAGCGCGGCGAGATCGCCGTCATTGTGGGCCCTAATGGCGCGGGCAAATCGACCGCCATGAAGGCGGTCTTTGGCATGCTGTCGCTGCGCGAGGGGCGTGTTGTGTTGGACGGGGATGATATCACCGCATTTTCGCCGCAAGATCGCGTTGTGCGCGGGATGGGGTTTGTGCCGCAAACCAATAACATCTTCACCTCTATGACAGTCGAAGAAAATTTGGAGATGGGTGCCTATATCCGCCGCGATGATTTTCGCGACACGATGGAACAGGTCTATAGCCTCTTTCCAATCCTAAAAGACAAACGCCGCCAAGCGGCGGGCGAATTATCAGGGGGACAGCGTCAACAAGTGGCCGTGGGTCGCGCGCTGATGACCAAGCCGAAAGTGTTGATGTTGGATGAGCCGACCGCAGGTGTTTCGCCCATTGTTATGGACGAGTTATTTGACCGCATCATCGAAGTGTCCCGCACGGGCATCCCCATTTTGATGGTCGAACAAAACGCCCGCCAGGCGTTGGAAATCGCGGATAAGGGCTTTGTTTTGGTGCAAGGGCGCAATGCCCATACAGGCACAGGCAAAGAACTGTTGGCAGATGCGGATGTGCGCCGCTCCTTCTTGGGGGGTTGAGGAATGGATCTTCTAAACGCAATTGTCGCTTTGTTGAATTTCGTGATTGTGCCTGCCACCGCCTATGGCGCGCAATTGGCGCTTGGTGCGCTTGGGGTGACGTTGATTTACGGCATCTTACGCTTTTCCAATTTCGCGCATGGTGACACGATGGCCTTTGGCACGATGATCACCATTCTGGCCACATGGGGCCTGCAATCTTTAGGCGTCACGGCGGGGCCTTTGCCAACCGCCCTCATCGCCCTGCCCCTTGGCATCGCTGCCACAGCCGCCTTGGTGGTCGGCACGGATAAGATGGTCTATCGCTTTTATCGCCAAACCAAAGCCAAGCCTGTGATCTTTGTGATTGCCTCAATTGGCGTGATGTTCGTGATGAACGGAATCGTGCGCTTTATCATCGGGGTTGATGATCAAAACTTCGCCGATGGGGCAAGGTTCCTGATCTCTGCTCGTGATTTCAAAGACATGACAGGCCTTGACGAAGGGCTTGCCATCCGTTCGACCCAAGCGATCACGGTGATCGTGGCGATTTTGGCGGTGGTGGCCCTGTTTTGGTTCTTGAACAAAACCCGCACGGGCAAATCCATGCGCGCGTTTTCCGATAACGAAGATTTGGCACTGCTCTCAGGCATCAACCCTGAGCGCGTTGTGATGATCACGTGGTTGATTGTGGCGGCTTTGGCGACCACGGCGGGCGTGCTTTATGGCCTCGACAAAAGCTTTAAGCCCTTTACCTATTTCCAACTGCTCTTGCCCATATTTGCCGCCGCGATTGTGGGCGGGCTTGGCAACCCTCTGGGGGCAATTTTGGGGGGCTTCCTGATCGCCTATTCCGAAATCGCGGTCACCTATGCCTTCCGTAAGGTGGTTGGATATATCGGCCCCGAAGGCTGGAGCCCCGAAGGAATGCTGCAGCTTCTATCGACCGATTATAAATTTGCCGTCAGCTTTACGATCCTTCTGATCGTGCTTCTGTTTAAACCCACAGGGATCATGAAAGGAAAATCGGTATGAACCTGACACTGGATCGCAAGGCGGCAGTCCTCTTTGCGTTGGTGGCTGTGCTTTATATCGGCACAGGCTTCGTTCAATCATGGAACACCGCGCTGTCTATTCTGAACATGGGCCTGATCTCGGCCATCATGGCGCTTGGTGTGAATATCCAATGGGGCTATGCGGGCCTCTTTAACGTGGGTGTAATGGGCTTTACCGCGCTTGGAGGTTTGGCGGCTGTTTTGGTGGCCTCTGATCCTGTTGAGGGGGCATGGGGGGCCACAGGCGGATGGCAAATCTTGCTTGCCCTGTTGATGGGCGGCGCAACCATTGCCGCCGCGATTGCGCTATGGGGCAAGATGAAAGGTCACAAATTGCGCGGCCTTGCGATGGCGGGCTTGTTAATCGCGGGCTTTTTCATCTTCCGCGCGGTGTTTGACCCTGCCGTGGCCACGGTTGAGGCCATTGACCCTGCCTTGACGGGCAATATCGGGGGCCTTGGTTTGCCCATCATTCTGGCATGGCCTGTGGGTGGGCTGCTTGCCGCAGGGGCCGCATGGATCATTGGGAAAACCGCGCTTGGCCTGCGGTCAGATTATCTGGCGATTGCCACTTTGGGTGTGGCTGAGATCATCATCTACATCCTGAAAAACGAAGATTGGTTGGCGCGCGGCGTGAAAAACGTCATCGGCCTGCCCCGCCCTGTGCCTTACGAGGTTGACCTACAAGCCAACCAAGCCTTTGTTGGCGCAATGCAAGGATTAGGCGCTGACCCTGTCACCGCCTCCTCCATCACGGTCAAGCTATCCTATGCGGTGTTATTCTCAATCGTTCTGATTGCCCTGATCTGGCTGACACAGCGCGCGCTCAACTCGCCTTGGGGGCGGATGATCCGCGCCATTCGCGACAACGAAGTTTCTGCCGCCGCGATGGGAAAAAATGTCACGGCGCGGCATTTGCAGATTTTCATCCTTGGCTCGGCCGTTTGTGGCCTTGCAGGCGCAATGATGACCACGTTGGACAGCCAACTTGTGCCAAGCACCTATCAGCCGCTGCGCTTTACCTTCCTGATCTGGGTGATGGTAATTGTGGGCGGATCAGGCAACAATATCGGCGCGGTCTTAGGCGGCTTCTTGATCTGGTGGTTCTGGATTCAGGTGGAACCTTTGGGTCTGTTGCTGTTGCAGGGGATCACGGCGGGCATGGCCGAAGGATGGCTGAAAGATCACCTTATCGATGCAGCCGCGCATATGCGCCTTTTGACCATGGGTCTTATCCTGCTATTGGTCTTACGCTTTAGCCCGCGTGGCCTGTTGCCAGAACGCTGAAAAAACAGCGCCCGCGAAGCGAAGGGGTCCCCTTGGGCTGCGCGGGCGCGTCAAAACCACGCTTCAAAGCTGAGGTTCAGGTAACTCGGCGAGGATCTCATCAATGCGATCTGCCAAGGCCGCATCAATCGCGGCAATCGCCTCATCGGTGATATCAATATCATCTCGGGCAAAGATCACAGCGCGGCGATCCATCAGCACCTCAGCCCCGCTGCGCTGCACCAGATCAATAAGAATTGGCCCGATAATCTCAAGGAACCGCTGTCGCGCCGCTTCCGCATAGGCACCAAGCGCGCGGTTTTTCGCGTCTTGCTCGCTGCGGATTTCAACGACACGGGCGTCAAATTCAGCGGCACGCAGGCGGAAATCCTCGATGCTGAGGCTGCTGCGCAATTCGGTCAATCGTTGTTCTTCTTGGGTCAGAACATCTTCAATCTCACGGTTCTGTGCCGAAAGATCACGCCCCACGCGATCAATCACCCCCCCGACCGCTTGACCAAAGACCGAACCAGAAAACAGGCGATCTTGATCAATCAGCACCACCTGTGCGGGTGCTTGCGGGGGTTGAACGGTAATATCCTGCGCCCTCGCCCCTGCCCCATAGATGGCAAGCACAAGGGCACATCCACCCACGCGCAGCCAAGCGCGCAAAGGCATCAGAACCGCGCCTCAACCGTAAAGTCGAAGTTGCGGGTGCGGTCATAGGATTCATTAGAGACAGGCCGCGAGAAGTTAAACCGCAGCGGGCCGATTTGCGTATCCCAGAAGATCGAGAAGCCAATCGTGCTGCGCAGATAGCTGTCATCGTCAACTAGGTTGCCACCCGTGCCCAAGACGTCATCCAAGCCCCACAGCGTGCCAACGTCATAAAAGACGCCGCCTGAAATGCCATACTCGGCGGGCACCCCGATGGGGAAGCCTGCCTCAAAGCGCGCAACGGCGAATTGGTTGCCGCCAAGCGCGTCTTGGTTCGCAGAATTGCGATCCCGTGGCCCGATCCCGCCTGCATCAAAACCACGCATTTGGCGTGATCCGAGGAAGAAACGATCCGTAACACGGCTATTGCCATCAAGCATATTCACCGAGCCAAGCTCGAACGCGGCACGCAACGAGACCTCTTCACGGAAGGCCGTTGTTTCCCCCTGCACAAGTGCGGTAGTGCGCAGGAATTGATCGTCAGCCAATCCCCCCAAGTCAGCATTGGCGCGCACCAATACGCCCGACGTTGGGTCAAGCCCCACGCCGCGTGTGTCGTAAATATAGCCCAGACCGATGGAGCTGCTGTCATAGCTGCCCGCCTCGCGCCGCAGAATATCCGATGATGTGGTCGGAACATTGGTCAATTCTGACTGCGCAATCCGCAAAGAGGGGCGCAAACGTCCGTATTCACTGACAGGGAATTCCAACGCACCGCTGACACCCACTTCGTTGGTGTTATAGGTCGCATTTTGTTGGTCGGTCGAACTACTGAAAACCGACAGCGCCAATTCCAAATCACGGCGCAAATAGGCGGGTTCGATGAAATTCGCCTGCAAGGATCGCGAGCTAGAGGTGGTATCAAAGGACAGACCCACAGTCTGACCCCGCCCGCGCCAATTGCGTTCGTTAAACTGAACCGCAAGCCCGGTGCCAACATCGGTCGAATAATTGACCGAGAACCCAAGCGTGCCTGTTGGCGTTTCTTCGACATTCACATCCACGATCACCTGATCGCTGCCTGTGCCTTCGCGCGCATTCACATCAACATTTGAAAAGAAATTCAGCGCACGGATCCGTTCCGCCGCTTGGCGAATTTCCCGTGGATCAAACGGATCCCCTTCGACCATATCGAATTGACGCCGCACAACGCGGTCAAGCGTGGTTGCGTTGCCCTCAATATCAATCCGCTCTACGAAAACACGCGGGCCGCGGACAATGGCAAATTCCACATCCAAGGTGAGATCTTCGTCATTTCGGATGATCCGCGGCTCAACACGGATGAAGCGCAACCCCTGCTCGGTCGCCAGATTTTCAAGCCGCGAAATCGTACGATCCACCAGACGCGGCGAATAGGTTACACCCTCGTTTAGGTCGATTGCGGCTTGAAATTCTTCGACATTCACTTCGGGCAAATCGCTGCTTGCAGTTAATGCACCGAAGGAAAAGCTTTGCCCTTCAATAATGTTAAAGGTCACAAAGAACCCGTCCCGCGCACGGGCAAGTTCCGATGTAACAGATTGCACTTCAAAATCAACATAGCCGCGATCACGATAGAAATCGGTCAAAAGCTGTTGATCAAAGGCCAGTCGATCCGCCACGAATGTATCGCGGCTGATAATCGCGCGGAAAAACCCCGCTTGGGTGGATTGCAGAACACGGCGCAAACGGCGGTCTGAAAAAGCGCGGTTGCCGACAAAGGTGATGCTTTCGGTTTCCACCACGCGGCCTTCGGTAATCTCAAAGGCCAGATCAACGCGGTTGTCGCTGCGGCGGATGATCTGCGGGGTCACGGTTGCACTCAGGCGGCCTGTCTGGCGATAGGCATCCACGATGGCCTGTGCATCGGCCTCGGCGATGGCGGGACTATAGACGCGGCGCGGTTGTGATGTCAGCAAAGCTGCCAGCGCATCATCATCAAGAAGATCATTTCCCTCGATGCTGATCTCGTTGATCGTAGGGTATTCTTGTAACTCGATAAACACCGTGTTGCCCTCTAGGCGCAGATCAACTGTTTCAAACAGACCTGTATCTTGCAGGCGGCGCAAGGCATCATTGGCTTGGCCCGCTGTGATTGTGCCGCCGGGCGCGATGCCTGCATATGAGAGGATCGTTGCCTCCTCGATGCGGATATTTCCGTCAATGACAATCGCGTCCAGCGCAATATCCTGCGCAACCGCAAGCCCTGAAAGGGCCATCCCCATCGCCAAAACCGAGGCTGTCATCAGCCCGCTGCGATATTTGCGATTGTTTGATTTACGCGACATTCTGCGCCCGCCTTTTTTGCTTTAGCAAATCCTAAAGCATCCCTAGCGATTGCAGGGGGCAATGTCAAAAAAATGCGCGCAAAAACGGGCGAAACTTACGCCCTTTTCAGCCTCTTGGTGTTAGCTTTGCACAATCGGTGCAATCATCACCGCAAAACCCAAAGCCAAAACCACGATACTGGGGCCAAGGATACGACCCCCAAGAATCGCCGACAGATAGCTGAGACGCGGCAATTGGCGCTGTAAAAATTTCATCGGCCTTTGATCCCCGAATATGTGAAACATATATCAGCGGATACCAAAACACTTGGGCAGAATTGGGGCGAATTCAGGGGAATTCAGCGGCCCGCCTTAGGGGCAGAGCAGAACATCATTGAATACCGCGAACACCATCAACCCCATGATCAGGGTCAACCCAACCGTCATAAAAACACGCATGAACATTTCAGGCGGTTTGCGTCCTGCAACGGCCTCAAAGGCGTAAAGCATCAGATGCCCACCATCCAGAATTGGGATCGGGAAAAGGTTCATCAAACCAACCGCGGTGGAGAGAACCGCAATCAGCCAGATAAAGCTTGCAATCCCTTGCGCGGCGGCAGCACCTGAGGTTTCCGCAATTCCCACTGGGCCTTGCAGATTACAGGTCGAAATCGCCCCCGTGATCATATGCCAAAGCCCCGATAGCGATGAGGTGATGATGAACCCCGTTTGCGACACCCCATAGGAGAGCGCGGCCAAGAGCCCCACGGCCTCGGTTTGCGGCACAAAGAGCATGCCCCCCGTGACGCCGATCAGGTAACGCGTTTCAAACCCACCCGATGCGACAGGCAAATCGGTGCGCCGCGGCGACAGGGTCACAGCGATTTCCCACCCCTCTTGGGTGCCATTTGCCCGCCAAAGCGTCAAATCAATCGGCGCACCCTCGGCCTGATCAACCGCCGCACGGAGTTGGGAAAAGCTCCAGATATTCGCGCCGTTGACGGCCAAAATCACATCGCCCTCGCGCAAACCCGCCTCCATGGCCGCCGATTGCGGCTGAACGCCATCAACGACAGGCGGCAGAGGCGCCGAGGCCTCGACCAAAATGGCGCGATCATCGCGCAGCACTTCATAGCTCACACGCGGACTAGGCGGCAGGTCAGAGGCGATTTGCAAAAGCGCCGCAAAACTTTCGATCTCCTGCCCCTCAAGCGCAAGGATCAGATCCCCCGCCTCAAGCGATTGATAGACGGGCGGCAGGTCGCGCGGCGCCCCAACACGGGGCTCATCCGTTGCTTGACCCGAGACCAAGACCACGCCTGCGAAAATCGCAATGGAAAGGATAAAATTGAACAACGGCCCCGCCACAACCGTGGCCGCGCGGGCCCAAAGGGGCGCGCCATGCATCGTATTACGCGCAGGCGTAACCGCCACATCCGCCCCAACAGAGGCGGCATTCGCATCGCCTGCAAATTTGACATAACCGCCAAACGGCAAAGCCGCGATTCGCCATTGCGTGCCCCGCCGATCTTTGCGCGAGAGCAGCACAGGCCCAAACCCGATAGAAAACACATCCGCATGGATGCCAGACCACCGCCCGACAATATAATGACCATATTCATGGATCGCTACGATGATTGAAATCGCAGCAATAAAGGCCAACATGGTAAAAGCAAAACTGCCGAATTGGGGGAGGAAATCCATCACTTGCCCTGTATTTTATGCCTTTTTGATACGCACAGAAATCAATGACCGCGCCCGCATCCTTGCGAGATGGTTCATCGCGAGAACATCTGCAAGGGTTTCAAGCGGATTTGACAGGGTTAATTCCTTGGAAAGCGCGGCAAGAGTCTCTTCGACCACTGCGGCCATGTCCATAAATCCAATTTCGCGCGCCAAAAACGCGTCAAGCGCCACTTCCTTGGCGGCGTTGAACGCGGCCCCAGCCCCCCCGCGCATCTCCATCACATCACGGGCAAGGCGCAAGGCAGGAAAACGCGCCAAATCTGGCGCCTCGAATTGCAGTTGCGCAATCTGCGCCAGATCAAGCCGCGCGACAGGAAGATCCTGACGCTTTGGCCAATATAAGGCATAGCCAATCGCATGGCGCATATCTGGCGGGCCAAGATGGGCCATCAACGCACCATCCCGAAACCCCACCAAAGCATGGATTAAGGATTGCGGATGAATGATGGTCTCTATCTGCGCGGGCGCAATCCCGAAATATTCTCGTGTTTCAATGAGTTCCAGCGCCTTGTTAAACATTGATGCGCTGTCAATTGTAATGCGTTGCCCCATATCCCAATTCGGATGCGCCCCCGCATCTTCGGGGGTCGCATGGGCCAATTTCTCAATCGGCCAATGCCGTAACCCGCCGCCAGACGCGGTGATGATCACGCGCTCAACCTCGGCAATATCTTCACCGACAAGGGCTTGAAAAACGGCGGAATGTTCGCTGTCTACGGGCAAGATCCGCGCGCCATGGGATGCGGCCGTTGCCAAAAGCAGCTGCCCCGCCGCAACCAAGCTTTCCTTATTTGCCAAGGCCAGCGTTGCGCCTTGTTCCAGCGCTGCAAATCCAGGCGCGATGCCCGCAGCGCCTACAATGGCCGACATGACCCAATCGGCAGGGCGCGATGCGGCCTCGATCAACGCGGCTTCGCCTGCGGCGGCCTCAATCCCCGTCCCTGCAAGCGCAGATTTCAGATCAGGCAGTCGATCTTCATAGGCAGTTACCGCAATTTCGGCACGATGTGCGATGGCATCCCGCGCCAATTGGTCAATATTGCCCCCGCCCGAAAGTGCCACGACCCGATAGGCATCAGGCGCGCGCGCGATCAGATCGAGGGTGTTCTGCCCGATGGAGCCAGTGGCCCCAAAAATACTAACACGGCGCATCTGAACAATTTTCCCTTATTGCGGTGGGAAGCTTGTTAAGCTTTCAACCAAGAGTAGCAAAGCCGCAGCGCCAATCATACCATCAAAACGATCGAAAACCCCGCCATGTCCGGGCAATAATCGCGAGCTGTCTTTGACCCCCACATGACGCTTAATGGCGCTTTCCGCCAAATCGCCCATCTGGCTGGCAAAGGCCAAGGCAACTGAAATTGCAATAATCCCTGCGCCTGCTTCTGTTTGGGTCATATACGCAACCCCAACACAGCCCGCACCAATCCAGCCTGCAATCGTTCCAGACCATGTTTTCTTTGGGCTAACACGCGGCCAAAACTTTGGCCCGCCCACAACGCGGCCAACGAGATAGCCCGCAATATCGGTCACAACCACAACCAAAACGAGCCATGTCATCCAGACAAAGCCAAAGGTCTCGCGATGTGCCAAAAGGCCGTAAGCGGCAAAGCTGATCAATAGCGCGAAGGGCATATATTTTTCGCGCCGCTCTTGCAGCAAAACAAGGCCAAGAAAGGCAGGCAAAAACAAAATAGGTAGCGCATAGGCAGGTGGCAGAATATGGGCGGCATAAAGACAGGCAATCATCCCTGCCCCAAGCCCCGCCGAACGCATCAACGAGGCGCCCAACATCACGGCCAATTCCCAGATCAAAATCCCTGCGATCAGGAAAATCATGCCAACATAAACGGGGCCACCCAACCAAACCGCATAAAGACCCGTCACAGCCATCAAAAGCCCTGTGATCATACGCGGCCAGAAATCAGAAAACAGGCTTTGGGGTTGATCGCTCACGCAGTGACCCCACCAAAACGGCGCTCGCGCAGACCATAGCGGGCGAGAATTTCTGCAAATTCTTGGGCGGTGAAATCAGGCCAAAGCGTATTGACGAATTCATATTCAGAATAGGCAGATTGCCACAAAAGAAAATTCGAAATGCGCGCCTCGCCCGATGTGCGGATCACCAGATCAGGATCAGGCAACACATAGGTGTCGAGATATTTGGGGAAGGTTTCGTCATCAATATCAGCGGGTTTGATTTTCCCCGCGGCCACATCATGGGCCAAACGCTTGGCGGCGCGGCTCACCTCATCGCGGCCGCCATAATTCAAGGCAACCGTCAAATGCAGCTTGTCATTTTCAGCGGTCATCAATTCAAGATTGTCCATCATTTCGACCAAAGACGGCTCAAGGCGCACGCGATCCCCGATGAAACGCACCCGCACCCCTGCCTTGATCAAGGCCTTGGTTTCACTGGTCAGATACCGCCGAAACAGCCGCATGAGGCCCGCAACTTCTGTTTGGGTGCGTTTCCAGTTTTCGGTCGAAAAGGCGAAAATCGTCAGGTATTTTACACCTAAATCAGGGCAGGCCCGCGCGATTTCCTTGACCCGCGCAGCGCCCGCATGATGGCCAACAAGACGCGCGCGGCCGCGCATCTTTGCCCAACGACCATTGCCATCCATGATAATGGCGACATGGGCAGGATTGCTTCGGCTCATCCGCGTATCCCCTTTTTTTGCTTTGCCTAGACCTGCATAATCTCGGCTTGCTTGCCCTCAAGCGCCGCGTCAACTTTGGCGATAAAACTATCGGTCAACTGTTGCACTTCGGCCTCCCAGAATTTCTGGTCATCCTCACTCAGGCCCGTTGATTTGGCTTTTTTGATTTGATCCATCCCGTCACGGCGCAAATTGCGCACGGCCACACGGGCGTGTTCGGCATATTGCGCAGCGACTTTGGTCAATTCGCGGCGGCGTTCTTCGTTCAATTCGGGGATCGGCAGCATGATGATCGTGCCGTTCAGTTGCGGGTTAATACCCAAGCCCGATTCACGAATGGCTTTTTCCACCTTACCGACCATTGCCTTGTCCCACACATTGATGGTGACCATGCGCGGCTCTGGCACGTTTACGGTGCCCACCTGATTGATGGGGGTCATCTGGCCATATGCCTCGACCATTACAGGTTCGAGCATGGTCGCGGAGGCGCGGCCTGTGCGCAGAGAGGCGAATTCCGTTTTCAGGGCGGAAATTGCGCCCTCCATCCGGCGGGTCAGATCATCTAGATCAAGTTCGAATTCATCTGCTGACATTGCCTCACTCCTCGCTTGTCAGGTCGCTTTGGCCCCATATAACCTGCGGGGCTGCCTGTTTCTATGGCTTTAGCGCACTTTTGTATAGGTTCCCTGCCCCGACAAAATCCCCCGAAACCCACCTGGCTCATCAAGGCTAAAGACAATGATCGGGGTGTCGTTTTCGCGCGCAAGCGCGATGGCCGAGGCATCCATGACGCCAAGATGCTGTGCGAGAACCTCATCATAGCTGATCTCGTCAAAGCGTTTCGCATCGGCGTGTTTTTTGGGATCTTTATCATAGACCCCGTCCACCTTGGTGCCCTTGAAGATTGCATCACAATGCATCTCATTGGCGCGCAATGTGGCGGCTGTATCTGTTGTGAAATAGGGGTTTCCTGTGCCTGCTGCAAAAATACAGACGCGCTTTTTCTCCAAATGGCGCACCGCACGGCGGCGGATATAAGGCTCGCAGACCTGATCCATCGGAATGGCCGAGATCACGCGGGTAAAGACCCCAAGCCCCTCAAGCGCGCTTTGCATCGCAAGCGCGTTCATCACCGTGGCCAGCATCCCCATATAATCGGCTGTGGTGCGCTCCATCCCCTGCGCGCTGCCTTGCAAGCCGCGAAAGATATTGCCGCCACCAATGACCATGCAAATCTCCACCCCCAGATCATGCACCGATTTTACCTCGCGCGCGATCCGCTCGACTGTAGGTGGATTGAGGCCAAAGCCCTTATCGCCCATCAAGGCCTCGCCCGAAATTTTCAGCATGACGCGTTTATAGGTTGTTTTGGGGGTGGCATCGCTTGCGGCCATGATATCCTCGTTCAAACGGGTGACAGGCCGCAGATCGGGCCAAAGTCACCAATGGGTGATTGAGCTTAGCGCATCATCGTCTAAAATGCGGATCACTTCAACGGTCGCGCCTGCCCTAGCGACTAAATATGCCAAAGCACGCCCAAGCGAAACCAGATATTGCTAGGCGCGCCGCAAAAGATCAGGAAAAAAGGCACGGCATTGGACGCTCTTAATTTGGAATTCGCAAAAGACATTGCGCCTGATCGTCCGATCCTGATTGCGGGGGCCACGGCCAGCGGAAAATCTGCGCTTGCCCTTGCCTTGGCTGACAGGTGGGGCGGGCAAATCATCAATGCAGACGCGCTGCAAGTCTATGACGGATGGCGCCTCCTGACCGCCCGCCCCAGTGCCGCGGACGAGGAGAGATGCCCGCATCATCTCTATGGGCATGTGCCGTTTTTGGGCGATTATTCCGTGGGGGCATGGCTGCGCGATCTGGCGCCGCTGCTGCGGACAGGGCCGCGCCCCATTATCGTGGGGGGCACAGGGCTTTATTTTCGTGCGCTGACTGAAGGTTTGGCCGAAATCCCGCCCGTGCCAAAACCCGTGCGCATCGTGGCAGATGAACAAAGCCATGCCGCCCTTTTGGCCGATTTAGAGCAATCCGACCCCGTGATTTATGCAAAGATTGACCGACAAAACCGCGCCCGCGTTCAGCGCGCTTGGGAGGTGTGGCGCGCCACAGGCAAACCCCTCTCGCAATGGCAGGCTGAAACGCCCGCCCCCCTCCTGCCTCTGGATCATGTGGCGGCGTTCAAACTCATGGCGGATCGAGATTGGCTCAATGACCGCATCGCCCGCCGTTTCCATACAATGATAAAAGAGGGCGCATTGGATGAGGCGCGGGCCGCCTTGTCCCATTGGGATCAGGTGCAAGGCGCGGCCAAAGCCATCGGCGCACCTGAATTGATCGCCCACCTTCGTGGTAAAATTTCGCTTGAGACAGCCATAGAGGCCGCCATTATCGCCTCGCGCCAATACGCAAAAAGGCAACGGACGTGGCTGCGCGCACAGTCCACAGGATGGACAGATCTATATATTCCTGTCTAAATTTTAGGTGCCTATAAATTTGGGGATATAGGCGCGAATCGGATAGGGGATAATGTCGGATCAGCAAGAGGTGAGCCCTACCAACGCACCTGCCTATGCCGCACGAACGATTGGTCAAATTCGACTTCATGGCGCTTGGCGGCATGAATTGGTGCATCACTGCCCCAAATCGCGTTTATTTTGGCTGACGCGCGGCACAACCCGCATCACGGCGGATTTGCACCCAATCGTGGCCACAGGCTCCAAGATGTTATTTATTCCAGCCTCAATGCTGTTATCCATTGAATTGCCCACGCAATTACAAGGCCATGTGGCCTATTTCCCCAATCTTGCCGATTTGGAATTGCCGTAAACATCCCTTTGCCTCACGCACGGTTCCGCCGAAGCGCAGGTGGAGATGACAGGCCTGATTGAGCGGATGGCGCGGCTAGAAGATCAAGACACCCCTTCAGCGAGACGTATGAACGGGGATATGGTCTGCTGCTCTCAGCGATGCTTTAGCGTGAAAGACTCATTTCCAGCCAACGTGACCGCGATGCCACCCACAGATTGCGCTCCCAAATCAAAAAGCCGAGCAAATCGGCGCAGCTCCTCTCGCGCTTTGCGGCGCTCTTGGCGCAAGGATTCAACGCCCAATTGGGCGTGTCCGACTATGCCGCGCGCCTTGATGTGACGCCCACCCATCTCACCCGCATCTGCCGCGAAATTACAGGGCGCACGGCCCTTGCCCTCATCAATGAGCTGCTGATGGCCGAGGCCCGCCGCCGTTTGGTCGATACCCATGACAGCGCCGCGAAAATCGCACGCGATTTAGGCTATTCGTCACCCGCCTATTTCACCCGCGCCTTTGGCCAAGAAACAGGCACAACCCCCACCGGATATCGCGATCAAAAACAGGGGCAATGGCACAGCACGCGCCACCGATAGCCCCAGTTTCACTTAGCCATGCAGCGCCTCAATGACAGCGCGGGTGGTGATTTTTCCCTTGGGCTGACCGCGTTCTTCGACAATTACAGTGTTGCCCTTTGATTGCGCGACCACCATCAGCGCATCTTGCAAAATGGTGTCAGCATCCAAACGCGGTGCGGAGTCAGGCAATGTCCCGCGACCCAGAGGTTGCATGATGGAACCCAATTTGATCACGCGGGCGCGGTTGATGTCCTTGATGAAATCCTCAATGTAATCATCGGCAGGACGCAACACGATATCCTGCGCGGTGCCTTGCTGCACCAAATGACCATCGCGCAAAATCGCGATATTGTCGCCAAGGCGCAGCGCCTCGTCCAAATCATGGGTGATGAACACAATCGTCTTGTGCAATTCCTTTTGCAGATCAATCAAAATGGATTGCATATCATAGCGGATCAACGGGTCGAGCGCAGAAAACGCCTCGTCCATCAGCAAGATATCAGCATCCGTTGCCAAACCGCGCGCCAGACCCACGCGCTGCCGCATGCCGCCCGACAATTGACCTGGATAATTGTTTTCATACCCCTCAAGCCCCACGCGGGAAATCCATTGCTTGGCCCGCTTTTCGGCCTCGCTCTCATCCACGCCCTGCACGATCAAGCCATAGGTGACGTTTTCAATCACACGGCGATGCGGGAAAAGACCAAAATGTTGAAACACCATCGACATCTTGAAACGCCGCAGATCCCGCAAAGCATCCTTGTCCATGGTCAGAACATTTTCGCCATCCACCAAAATTTCACCTGCGGTCGGCTCAATTAGGCGGTTGATATGGCGGATTAGGGTGGATTTACCCGACCCAGAAAGACCCATCACCACCTGAATATTTTGGGGCGCAATATCAAGCGAGACGTTATCCACGCCTAGAACATGCCCCGTTTCTTCGCGCAAAGCATCCTTGCCCATGCCAGATTGGACGGATTTCAACGCTTTTTGGGGCGATTTTCCAAAAATCTTATAAAGGTTTTTGATCTGAATTTTGGGATCGCTCATTTCTCGCCTCCCTCACGATGCGCCTGTAGGCGTTTGCCATAGGATTGGCTGACGCGGTCGAAGATGATGGCAAGCGCGACAATCGCCAAACCATTCATCAAACCAAGGGCCAAATATTGGTTCGAAATCGCGCGCAACACGGGCACGCCAAGACCTCGCACCCCGATCATTGACGCAATAACAACCATGGCCAGGGCCATCATGATCGTCTGGTTCACGCCCGCGAAGATATTGGGCAGAGCCAAGGGAATTTGCACGTCGAATAGCTTCTGCCGCGGGCTTGCGCCAAAGGCCTCGGCCGCTTCTAGAACCTCGCGATCCACCAATCTGATGCCTAGATTTGTTAGGCGCACGATGGGGGGAATTGCATAAATGCAAACCGCAATCAGACCGGGAACCTTGCCAATGCCAAGCAGCATCACAACCGGGATCAGATAAACAAACGACGGGATTGTCTGCATTATATCCAAAATAGGTGTTATCACACTTTGAATCCGATCGGATTTCGACATTAAAATTCCTAGTGGAATGCCAATTACTATGCATACAACAGTGGCCACCGAAATAATCGCAAGCGTGGCCATGGTTTCTTCCCACATATCGAAGTAGCCAATTAATATGAAAGCAAGAAACGTTCCAACTGTAATTTTCATTGAGCGGGAACCCACCCAAGCTAAACCGCATAAGACGATTAATATTAACGGCCAGGGAGTTGCCAAAAGAAGCTTTTCGAACCACACAAGAAAATGCAGGAGAGGGCTAAAAAAAATTTCTAAAGCTTCGCCGTAGCTTCGAGAAAAAGACCTAAAGCCCTCATCTATGCCTTGCCTTAAAGCACTTAAGTCGCGCCTGCCAATAGAAGGAAACTCAAGGAAAAAATCCCACATGCGTTGCACCCTAAGTTATATGTATTTGAAAAAGCGGAGAGGCAGCCGCCTCTCCGCTTTAGTTAACGTGTGTTATAATTATTGTCAGAGTGCATCGCGGATCATGCTCGCCGCGTCTTCACTCACCCATTGTGACCATATATCCTCATGGGTCAGCAGAAATTCGTACGCCGCGTCTTCGCCAGTAGCCTGATTATCAGTCATATAAACCAGCATAGCGTTCATCACAGAACCTGGAAAAACCCGATTTGCGAGATAATCCACAGCAATGCCACCCTCTTGCTGCAAACGATCCGTTATCACTGTGTGAACCTCCGACTCTGTATAGCGGGAAGGTTGAGGATCAGCACATTCCTGCTCTGGCTTAACAATACAACCATCCCAGTTTTCTGAACCACCCCAGGGCGTTTCCCATTCTAGCAAAGTTAAGTTATACTTTCCAATTACGGCTGTCGGCGCCCAATAATAACCGAACCAGTATTCTCCCCGATCAACCGCGCGCGCAATAGATCCGTCGAGACCCGCAGCGGATCCTGGGTCAACGAGGTGCCAGCCGAGGTCTTCCATTCCGAATGCCCGGAATAAATTCGCATTCGACAACTGACATCCCCAACCCGCGGGGCAACCCATAAAGGCGCCAAGACTTTCATCCTCCGCCCACGGAAACAGCTCAGGGTGTTGTAGCACTTTTTCTACAGTGTCGAGTTCGGGATAATCAGCTACGAACTGTGGATCCACCCACCAGCCTTCACCTAGTTGGGTGATTGGACCCTCAACAACCGAATGCAAACTACCTTCAGCGACAGCTGCGGCCAAAGGATCTCGAACCGCATTGATCCAAAGCTCCGGCGCAACATCTGGCTCAGCTTTCTCGTTCATAGAGGCAAAAGTTGTCATGGTCGCTCCTGGGATTAGCTCGACCTCACACCCATACCCTTCTTCCAGGATAATCTTGTCAACATTTGCCATTAATTCGGCTGAGGCCCAATCCATTTCAGCAATGGTCAATGAACCACAATCTTGCGCAGATGCAGCCCCACCAAACCCAAGCGCGGCAACGCCAACAATGCCAGCGGCGAGCGGTTTTACGAATTTCATATGATCTCTCCTGTCGATCGTTTTATTTTGGGCCGCGCATAGCGACCCAGACTAATTATGTCGCTATCGTTCTATATCGACTTAAAATTCTCAAGCTCTTATTTCTAAAATCGATCTAAGACACTGAAATAATGTGATTAAAAATATTTCACAACCCACGGATGAATATCGCAAAAGCGACATTTGTTTGCTTTGCGACACCAATTTACAATTCAGTTACAAACCAAACGCCACAAAAAATGGGGGCGCCGATGGCACCCCCAGTTTCGCTGATCAAGCTCACTCTATTTACCGCCCGTTGTTTCTGCCTGCGGCTTGATCCGCGTCAGGGGCGAGCGCACCCGCCCCGTGTTCCCCTCCCGCTGCGCGTGATCGTGGGCAAACGACCATCAGCGCGGCGGGATGGAAAATCTGTGCTTAACTGCAGCCCGATGTGCCGCCGCAGGTGTTGCACTTCATGCATGTGCCGTTGCGCACGAGGGTGTAGTTGCCACATTCCCCGCAGGCCTCGCCCTCATAGCCTTGCATCTTGGCCTTTGTGCGCGCATCAATCTCAACCGCGGCTGTGGTGACAGCGGCGGCTTGCACCGCCTCGGCCACGACCGCGCCAGATTGGCCGACCGCCGTAGCAGCAAGGCTAGAGACACCCCCCTGCAACACGACCAAATCCTGTGGGACACGCTTGCGCAAATAGCCTGTTGAGCTGATCTGTTTGAGCACGTCCAAGGATTTTGACGCCGCGCTGTCGGACAGTTCCTTGACGTTCGAGACACCCTCTTCGACACCGCGGCCCATATCGTCAAAGCTTGCGCCTTCTGGCTTTACATGGGCCAGATCGGTGCGGTCGAGATAGGACACCGCCAATTCGCGGAAGATATAGTCAAGGATCGAAGTTGCATTCTTGATCGAGTCATTGCCCTGCACCATGCCCGAAGGCTCGAACTTGGTGAAGGTGAAAGCATCTACGAATTCCTCAAGCGGCACACCATATTGCAGGCCAACCGATACTGCGATGGCGAAGTTGTTCATCATAGCACGGAAGCCAGCGCCCTCTTTGTGCATATCGATGAAAATCTCACCAAGCGCGCCATCGGCATATTCGCCTGTGCGCAGATAGACCTTGTGACCGCCCACAATCGCCTTCTGGGTGTAGCCTTTGCGGCGCTCAGGCAGTTTCTCGCGCTTGGCGCGGGCCACTTCCTTGATCACAATCTTTTCGATCACCTTTTCCGCCAAAACAGCCGCTTTTTCCTGCGGGCTGCCGCTTTCAAGGATCTCTGCCGCCTCGTCATCATCTTCGACCAAGGCCGCAGCCAAAGGCTGACTCAATTTCGAGCCATCACGATACAGCGCGTTTGCCTTGATCCCCAAAGACCAGCTCAATTCATAGGCCTCTTGGCAATCTTCGATTGTCGCCGAATTTGGCATGTTGATCGTCTTGGAAATCGCCCCCGAGATAAAGCTCTGCGCTGCAGCCATCATATAGATATGGCTGTTGACCGAGAGGTAACGCTTGCCCTTCTTGCCGCATGGGTTGGCGCAATCGAACACGTTGTAATGCTCTTCATTAAGGAAAGGTGCGCCCTCCAAGGTCATCGTGCCGCAGACATGATCATTGGCGGCCTCGATGTCCTTTTTCGAGAAACCCAAATGTTGCAGAAGGTTGAAGCTCGGATCATTCAACTTGGCCTGTGGAATGCCCAAGGTTTTGGTGCAGAATTCCTCACCCAACGTCCACTGGTTGAACACAAAGCGGATATCAAAGGCTTGTGGCAAAGCCGCTTCGATCTTGTCCAATTCCGCCTGACCAAACCCATGCCCCACCAAGGCGGTATGGTTGATACCAGGCGCATTGCCAAGCGTGCCATGGCCGACAGCATAGGCAATGATTTCTTCAATCTCGGAAGAAGAATACCCCAGTTTTTCCAAGGCGGCAGGCACAGAGCGGTTGATGATTTTGAAGTAACCACCACCGGCTAGTTTCTTGAACTTAACCAAGGCGAAATCGGGCTCGATGCCTGTTGTGTCGCAATCCATGACCAGACCGATTGTGCCCGTTGGCGCAATCACAGTGGCCTGAGCGTTGCGATAGCCATGCTTTTGGCCCAAATCCAACGCCTCATCCCATGCTTGTTTGGCCAGATCGACCAGACGCGCATCAGGGCAGTTGGCGTGATCCAATGGCACAGGGGTGACGTTGACGTCTTCATAACCATCCGCCTCGCCATAGGCCGCACGGCGATGGTTACGGATGACGCGCAGCATATTATCCGCGTTGCGCTTATACCCTGAGAATGGCCCCAGTTCAGACGCGATTTCCGCAGATGTTGCATAGGACACGCCCGTCATAAGTGCAGTCAATGCACCGCATAGTGCGCGACCCTCATCACTGTCATAGCCCAAGCCCATATTCATCAACAGGCCGCCAATATTGGCATAACCCAGACCCAATGTGCGGAAATCATAAGAAAGCTGCGCGATTTCCTTGGAGGGGAACTGCGCCATCATCACCGAGATTTCCAAGGTCAATGTCCAAAGCCGGGTCGCGTGCATGTAGCCATCTGCATCAAACTTGCCATCCTTGTAGAAGGTCAGCAGGTTCATCGAGGCAAGGTTACAGGCCGTATCGTCCAAGAACATATATTCAGAACAGGGGTTCGACCCACGGATCGGCCCGTCTGCAGGGCATGTGTGCCATGCGTTCACAGTGTCATGGAACTGGATGCCAGGATCGGCGCAGGCCCAGGCAGCATGACCAACCTTTTCCCACAAATCACGGGCTTGCAGGGTTTTGGTGGGCTTGCCGTTCACGCGTGATTTCAGATGCCATTCCGCACCGTCCTTGACCGCCTGAAGGAAATCATCGGTCACGCGGATCGAGTTGTTGGAATTCTGACCCGAGACGCTGGCATAAGCCTCGCTGTCCCAATCTGTGTCATAGGTTGGGAATTCTATCGAGGTGTAACCCTGACGCGCATAATCCAAGACGCGCTTGATATAGGTTTCAGGGATCGAAACCTTTTTCGCCGCGCGGATTGCATCCTTCAGCGCGCCGTTTTTCGCAGGGTCGGTCGCATCCGCGAGATCCCCGTCCCATGTCTTGACCGCCGCAAAGAGGCCGTTGAGCATTTTCTCATGCATCTTCGAGCCTGCAACAAGCGAAGCAACCTTCTGCTCTTCGATCACTTTCCAATCGATGAAGGCTTCGATATCAGGGTGGTCTGCATCTACGATCACCATCTTTGCCGCGCGGCGTGTGGTGCCGCCCGACTTGATGGCGCCCGCCGCACGGTCGCCAATTTTCAAAAAGCCCATCAGACCGCTAGATTTGCCGCCGCCCGACAGTTTTTCACCTTCGCCCCGCAGCATCGAAAAGTTCGTGCCTGTGCCAGAGCCATATTTGAACAGGCGCGCCTCACGCACCCAGAGATCCATGATCCCGCCTTCATTCACCAGATCGTCCGCAACGGATTGGATGAAACAAGCGTGCGGTTGGGGATGCTCATAGGCCGAGGCTGATTTGGTCAGCTTACCCGTTTTATAATCAACATAGTGGTGGCCTTGGCTTGGGCCATCAATGCCGTAAGCCCAGTGAAGGCCTGTGTTGAACCACTGCGGGCTGTTTGGCGCGGCCATCTGGCGCGCCAGCATCAATTTCATTTCTTCGAAATAGGCGCGCGCATCGGCCTCAGCCGAGAAATAGCCGCCCTTCCATCCCCAATAGGCCCATGCGCCTGCCAAACGGCGGAACACTTGCTTGGCCGATGTTTCGCCCACGATGCGCTGATCTTCGGGCAGCTCGGCCAAGGCCTCGTCATCCGCCACATGGCGCCAAAGGAAATCAGGCACACCCTTTTCTTTCACGGGCTTCAGCCGTGCAGGAACGCCTGCTTTGCGGAAATATTTCTGTGCAATCACATCCGAGGCAACTTGGCTCCACGATTTGGGAACCTCTACTTCGTCTAGTTTAAAGACGATGGTGCCGTCTGGATTGCGAATTTCAGAAGATGTGAGAGTAAATTCGAGATCTGCGTATACATCTGCGCCGTCGCGGGTGAACCTACGTTCAATTTTCATGGCTGCCTCTTTTGTTACTAGCCCTGTTCCAACTACGCGGCCTGCCAGCGTCTTACGCGCTCTGACCGTCTTTTTTCCGGAACCAGTCCAACAAACCCAAACAACTTTGCCCACACCGCCAAAAGAGGTTCGCTATGACAAAGGTTGAGGAACTGCCCCGCACCGAGACCACTAGATATTGTAGTTAAACTCTCAGCCCCCACAACCTGACGTAGGGACACATATTTGGTCAATCGATTTTTTGTGAATTTTCAAAATTTTCAGTCTTGAAATCTGCCCAAACTGCAAAACCACAAGAGGCGCTGTGATTCATCAATTCACCTACAATGGGCTCAATTTGTAAAAGAATTGTTACAGCACGACAGGTTAGACCATGAAACGAAAGCCATGGATCAGGCCGCGCGCATCGTGGCGCGGTCGGCGAATAAAAACCTTGGCCCCAAGATCTGCCCACAAAATATAGTATGTCTTTTAGAGGTAAATTCACGCCAAACGCGGATCACGCCCCATCTCAGGCTCAAATGACGATCTGCTTTTGTGGAAGTGGTCGGGGCGATAGGATTCGAACCTACGACCTACGGTACCCAAAACCGCCGCGCTACCAGGCTGCGCCACGCCCCGACTGCGTGCCTCTTAGCGCCTCTTTTCACAGATGAAAAGAGCACTCATGCACTTCTATTGAACTTCGCAGGGCCACAAAGCACCCTGTTGCGGCATTTGCGGGTGGCGGATCACCGCGCCGACCTGCAAATTCAGCATTTCTGACATGCCACCATTGATTTCAAGCACTGCGAGAATCTCATCACCGCCACGGATTGGCGTACGATCAAGGGGAATCGCGTTTTCATGAATGTGAACCACCTGCCCGCGCGAATCGATGAACAGCATATCAAGCGGGATCAGCGTGTTTTCCATCCAAAAGCTGGCGGGCTGCGGACGCTCGTAGATGAATAACATCCCCGCCATACGCGGCATTGCGGGGCGAGTCATCAAACCGACTGCGCGCTCTTGCGGCTCGTCTGCGATTTCCACTGTAAAGCGTGCCGTCCCGAAATCACCTTTGATCTCGACCCGTTCGGGACGGCAGGCTGCCTGCGCTGATATCCCACTGAAAGCCACCCCAAGGGCCGCCGCCGTGTTAATCCAAATTCTCGTGCTGCACATAATCCCACGCGCGCACCTCTGCGGCCATCTTACCGCGCAGGCCATCGACAATGCGAACGGCAAGCGCCTCGCCAGACTGCAAATCGGCAAAGCCAAAGCGGCGCAAAATCTCGACATGGATAAATATGTCATCGGCAATGCCAAATTCATTCGCAAAGTCAAACCCCTTTGCCTTGTCAAACCATTTCACCCGCGCCGCGACGAAAGGTGCATCTGTCTGCGGTATATCAATACGCGGGTGAAAATCCACCTCTTGCTCGCTTGGTGGTGTCAGTGACAACACCTCCTGCGCTTGCGCACCGCGGTCTGTGTAATTCACGACCACCTCGACATATGCATTCTATGCAATCGAGCTTTGGCCAAAATTTCTCAATACATTCGCGTGCAACAAAATGTCTGGGCAACCGTCATCTGCAAGGATAAATCCATACCCTTTGGTGGCATCAAACCATTTCACCTTGCCACGAACCGCCACCCCCATGTAGCGATCGACTTCCGTCATTGTGGTGCATCCTATGTCTTCGGGCCTAAGCCCATCCGTCCCTGCCTAAGGGTTTGGCCCGAAGCGAATATATCTGCAAGACGAAATTAAAATTTATGTCGAAAAAAGATAATTATTGGTGATTTATGCAAAATCACCCCCCAAATGTAATCAACTTGAGTATTTCTTGATTGAGCAATCGATGCGTTTCTCAGCAAGAAACGTCATAGCCTCGCGCAATTTAAGGGTTTAACCTCTGCACTGTCCAATTCGATGCATCTGCCTCGAGATCACGCGTCCACCGAAACCGATCATGCAGACGAAATGCACCATCGGCCCAAAATTCAATCTCAACAGGTCTGATGCGAAAACCGCCCCAAAATGGGGGCCGCGGTGGGTTTGGGCCTTTCTCAACGGTGATTTTAGCAACATCCGCCATCAATGAGGCGCGACTATCCAAGGGCTGTGATTGACGCGAGGCCCATGCCCCAAGCCTGCTTTTCAGAGAGCGTGAGGCGAAATAATCATCTGCCTGCGCCCCATCCTCACGGGTCACCATTCCCCGCACCCGAATCTGACGGCGCAAGGATTTCCAATGCAGCACAAAGGCCGCCTTGCCACTCGCGCTGATCTCTTGGCCCTTTTTGCTGTCGTAATTGGTGAAAAAGACGAAAGCGTCATCTTCAATTTGACGCAGCAAAACCATGCGCACATTGGGCAGGCCTTGCGCGTCTACCGTGGCCAAGGCAATCGCATCAGGATCGTTGAGTTCGCTTTTTTCAGCCTCCTTCATCCATGCGCGCGCAATGGCAAATGGATCATTCCCTGCAAAAATTCCGGTGCGATCGGTCATGCTATGCCTCATTTATTATTGCGGCATTTCTGCCGCGTCTAAACCTAGAGCGCACCCGCCCCCCCTTCAAGTCTGACGGGACATCTTGAAGCTGTGACCCCAAAGGTCTAAACCCTTCCTAACCCAACAATAGCGACAAGGATTGAGGGCGGCATGGGGATTATGACTGGCAAGCGCGGGCTGATTATGGGCCTTGCAAATGACAAATCCATCGCGTGGGGGATTGCAAAAGCCCTTGCAGAGCATGGCGCCGAACTGGCGTTTTCATATCAAGGCGAACAACTGCTCAAGCGGGTTCAACCTTTGGCGGCGGAACTGGGTTCCGATGTGGTGCTGCCGTGCGATGTGACCGATAATGACAGCCTAGATGCAGTTTTTGAGTCCCTCAAAGACAAATGGGGCAGTCTCGATTTCATCGTTCACGCCATTGGATTTTCCGACAAAAACGAATTGCGTGGCCGCTATGTGGACACAAGCGCCGCGAATTTCGAGATGACGATGAATATTTCGGTCTATTCTTTCACCGCCGTGATGCAGCGCGCCGAAAAACTGATGACCAATGGCGGCTCGGCGCTGACCCTGACCTATTATGGCGCGGAACAGGTGATGCCGCATTACAACGTCATGGGGGTCGCGAAAGCCGCGCTTGAAGCGTCCGTGATGTATCTGGCCGAAGATCTGGGCAAACAGAATATCCGTGTGAATGCTATTTCCGCAGGGCCGATCAAAACCTTGGCCGCCTCGGGCATTGGCGATTTCCGCTATATTTTAAAGTGGAACGAGCTGAATTCGCCGCTGCGCCGCAATGTCTCTATCGAGGATGTGGGCAAATCCGCGCTTTACCTGCTGTCTGATCTCGCCTCTGGTGTGACGGGCGAGAATTTGCACGTTGATGCAGGATATCACGTGGTGGGCATGAAAGCGGTGGATGCACCTGATATTGATGTCGTGACGGGACGCAAGGACTAGGGTCGCCATGACAGTCGCGGCCTTTTTCGCGATTTATTTGGTGCATCTGGCCGCCGCTATGAGCCCCGGCCCCACAACACTTTTGGCGGCCCGCAGCGCAGCGCGCGATGGGTTTGATCGCGCAATTTTCCTCGCCATTGGTTTTGGCATTGGGGCCTGCTTGTGGGCCGTAGCCGCAATTTTTGGCCTTGCGATTCTGTTCGAACACGCCCCTGCCGTGCTTTTGGGGTTAAAACTGGTTGGGGCGGGATATCTCTTTTACTTGGCTCTTAAGGTATGGCGCAACGCCGCCCTGCCCTTTGAGGTCACGCCAATCCCCGCGGATGAGGCGCCAAAATCAGCGGTGAAATTGATCTGGCTTGGCATAGCCACACAGCTTGCCAATCCCAAGCTCGCCGTGTTTTTCGGCAACATCTTTCTCACCTTCCTGCCCACCAATCCAGATCACTGGGTCTATGCGGTGGTGTTGGGCATGATCTTTGTAAATGACGCAGGCTGGAACCTGATTGTTGCGCGTATTTTCTCGCTATCGGGGCCACGGCGTGCCTATTTGGGTTTCAAACCCGTGATTGAGCGTATATTTGGTGGGCTTCTGGCACTTATGGGTGCCAAGCTTGCCCTTGGTTGATCAAAGGAGAAACAGTGCCATGGATCGTTTGCCACATGAGAAAGGCTTTCATGTCTCGTGGGATCAATTGCACCGCGATGCGCGCGCGCTTGCGTGGCGCTTAGACAAACGCGGGCCTGGGCCTGATGGGTCATGGCGAGCGGTGGTTGCCATCACACGCGGCGGCATGGCACCTGCAATGATTGTGGCGCGCGAATTAGATATCCGCACAGTGGATACGATCAGCGTCAAATCCTACCATTCAGGCGGCGGCAAGGCTGATCAGCGCCGCGAGGCAGAGGTGCTCAAAAGCCCAGATGTCGACATGATGGGGGATGGTGAGGGCGTCCTGATCGTGGATGATTTGGTCGATACAGGAAAAACCCTTGAACTGGTGCGCAAGCTCTACCCCAAGGCGCATTTTGCAACGACCTATGCCAAACCCAAGGGCGAGCCTATGGTCGACACATTCATCACAGGTGTCAGCCAAGATACATGGATTTTCTTTCCATGGGATATGGCCCTGCAATATGTCGAGCCTTATCGCGGCAAGGATTAATTGCGCGCGCTAAGCACCTCATTTAACAGTGTTTTAACGGCATCAGGCGGCACATCCGAAGTCACAAAGGATGTGCCAATGCCGCGCATCAAGATAAAGCGCAGCTGCCCTTCAAGCACCTTTTTATCTTGCGCCATCAGCGCAAGCAGCGCGTCTGCATCGGGCAAATCGCCCTCAATATCCGCCAAATCGCACTTCATGCCCATCTCGGCCAGATGCGCGCGGATGCGGGATGGCTCCTCCTGCGGGCACAACCCCAAGCGCGCCGATAATTCTGCCGCAAGGGCGCACCCAATCGCCACCCCCTCGCCATGCAACAGGCGATCAGAATATCCCGTGGCCGCTTCAAGCGCATGGCAGAAGGTATGGCCCAAATTGAGAAGTGCGCGATCCCCCTGCTCTGTCTCATCGCGGGCCACGATATCGGCCTTCATCTGAACTGACCAACGCACCGCCTCTTCGCGCAAGGCCAAATCACCTGCGGCCATGGCGAGGGCGTTTTCCTCAAGCCAGTCGAAAAACGCGGCATCGCCAAGCAAGCCATATTTCACCACCTCGCCATAACCCGCCAGAAAGTCACGCGGGGCCAACGTGGACAAAAGATCAATATCCGCCAAAACAAGGCTCGGTTGGTGAAAGGCACCAACGAGGTTTTTGCCGTGCCGCGTGTTGATGCCCGTTTTGCCACCAACCGAACTGTCGACCTGCGCCAGAAGCGAGCTTGGCATCTGCACAAAGCGCACGCCACGGCGCAGGATCGCAGCCGCAAAACCAACGAGATCCCCGATCACACCGCCGCCAAGCGCGATCACGATATCGCCCCGCTCAACCTTTTCATCGAGCAGCCATTCAACGGTCTGCATCAGATGGTGCCATGATTTTGTGCCCTCACCCGCAGGCAAGGTCAGCGCGCGCGCAGCAATCCCGCCTGCGGTCAAGGCCGCCTCAAGATGGGCCATATGCAAGGGTGCCACCCGATCTTCGGTCACGATCCAAACTTTTGGACGCCGCAACAAAGGCGCAAGATGGGTTGCCGCCTGCGCAATCAGACCAGAGCCGATCACCACATCATAGCTGCGACTGTCCAGATTTACCCGCACCGTGGATGTCATATTGCGGCCTCCGACAAGACATTATGAGCGTGAAGCAAACGCAGCACATGATCGGTCGTATCCTCAATCGACCAGTCATGCGCGATTTCAAGGCGCAATTCAGCCTGCTCATAGGCAGGGCGGCGCGCCACCATCAAGGCCTCAAGCTTGCCACGCGGATCAGGCCCATGTAGCAGCGGCCGCGTGGTTTTGTGGCGCACCCGCGACCACAAAAGCTCAATATCGGCATCCAACCACAAGACCGCCGCTTGCGCCGAAATCGAATCGCGGTTTTCAGGCGACAGCCACGCGCCCCCGCCGGTAGACAGAACTGCAGGCGCACCCGTCAGAAGCCGTGCGATGACTTTGCTTTCGCGGTCACGGAAAAACGGCTCACCGAAGCGTTCGAAAATCTCGGCGATGCTCATCTGTGCGCTTTCAACAATTTCGGTATCAGAATCGCGCAACTCAACCCTAAGCCGTGCGGACAAGGCCCGCCCGACAGCGGTTTTGCCCGAGCCTGGCATCCCGACCAAAACCACGGTTTTGTGCAAATTATAGGCGGTTTCAGCCCGTGTTTGCCCGTTCACCCTGTGCATCCTTTATGCATTTGCGAAGATTCCGCAAAATTCCCCCAAGAAATTCTGCGCGAACTCCCCTATATTGGCGCAAGATCGTCTATTATTCCACGCAATACGCGTTGGGGGGCAGACACGCAAGCAAGCAACCGCGCGCGAATAAGCGCAGAAGGCAGAGGCACGAGAAATATGGTTAAACTGTTCATGGGATTGGTGATTTTAATCCTGCTCACTGCTGTTGGCCTGTTGGGTTATGGCTATTCGGGTCTGATGCAGCCCGAGACAGTAGAATTGCGCGACACAATCTCGATCCCGCTCGAGTAACAGATCATGCGCAGGCTGAGGGGCGGAACATTTTGGGGGCTTGTGGCGGGTCTGATTTGGCTTTTGCCTGCGCTGCCACTGGCGGCACAAACACCGCAAATGTCACCGCAGGATATTGCGCCCACTTGGCTTTCCGACACGATTGCGCCGCGCAGCCCCGATGTTGCCGCAGAAATTGTCACCGAAGATATCCGCGTGATGCCGATAGGGCCAATTACGCGCAACGCCGTGGGGCTTTTGCCCGCGCGGGTTACGGGCTTTCCCAGTGGGCTTTGGGGCCAATCTGACAGTGCCGAGCTTGCAGGCCTGTTTCGCCGCTTGCCGATGACAGGGCCGCCCGCCATTTTGGATTTAACCGAGCGTTTGGCCCTGTCCGAGCTTGACCCCCCTCTTGGGGGCACTGATGCTGCGGCGGATGATCTGTTTTTGGCGCGGATTGATATGCTCTTGGCGCGCGGCGCGCTTGAGCCTGCACGCGCATTGATTGAGCGCGCAGGCGTAGAAGACGGCGAGGTATTTCGGCGCTGGTTCGATGTCTCGCTTCTTTTAGGGCAAGCAGATCGTGCCTGCGCCGCGATGCGCGCAAGCCCTGATATCGCACCAACATATCCCGCACGGATTTTTTGCTTGGCCCGTTCAGGCGATTGGTCAGCGGCGGCGCTCTCAATGGGCACGGGCGTTGCCTTGGGGTTCATCACCGAAGATGAGGCGGATTTGATCGCGCGCTTCCTTGATCCCGAGCTATTTGAGGGGGAGCCGCCCTTGCCCCTAGACCCCGATATAACACCGCTGCGCTATGTGATGCGCGCGGCCATTGCAGAACGCCCCTCCTCACTTGGGCTACCTTTGGCCTTTGCCCATGCCGACCTCGCCCCGCAGGCGGGGTGGCGCGCACAGCTTGATGCCGCAGAACGCCTGTTGCGCGCAGGCGCGATTGAGCCAAGCCAATGGTTGGCCATTGCCACCTCGCGCCGCCCCTCCGCCTCGGGCGGGATATGGGAGCGCGTTGCGGCCGTTCAGGAATTTGATGCAAGCCTCCTTGCGGGTGATGTGGCGGCCATTGCCCGCAGCCTTGGCCGCGTGGTTGATGCCCTTGGCCCCACGGGTCTTTTACCCGCTTTTGCACAGCTTTACGCCGACCCGCTTGGCCGCCAGCCGTTGGTGGGTGAGGCGGCGATCCTCGCCCGAAAAATCGAACTTCTCTCCCGCAATTACGAAAGCCTTGCTCTGCGCGCCGTGCCGCAATCCGCAGATGAGGCGGTGGCCTTTGCCGTGGCGCGCGGGCAGATGCCAAATTTGCCCGCAACGGCAAGCCCACGGGTTATGGCCCTTGCGGCGGGGTTTGACGAAATTGCGCTGCCTGACCGCTATGCGCCTCTGATTACAGGCAATCGCGCGGGAGAGGCGCTGTTGATCGCGGCCCTCACCCTATCAGGGGATGGTGCAGATTTAGACGATCTCTCAGATGCATTGCGGGTCTTGCGCTATTTGGGTCTAGAAGACAGCGCGCGGCGCGCGGCACTTCAGCTATATCTCCTGCCCGATAGAAACGGATAAGAGCGCCCGATCATGACAGATCAAAGATTGATCACCCAATTCCTTGAGGCGCAAGCAGCCGAGTTGAACGCTGCGCAAAACACGCTCTTGGCTTACGCCCGTGATTTGGACGATGCGCGGGCATTTTTCACCGATCACGGCGCAGATTTCCTCAGCGTCACGCGAGATGGGATCGAAACCTATCTTGCCGATCTAGAGGTTCGGGGGCTGTCACGCGCCACGCGCGCGCGGCGATTGTCTGCGCTGAAACAAATGTGTCGATTTCTGTTTGAGGAAGGCCTGCGCAACGATCACCCAAGCCTCAAAATCAAGGGGCCCGCGCGCGAGAAATCTTTGCCCAAAACCCTCAGCCATGAGGCCGTGGATCGGCTTTTGGCACAGGCTGAAATCCATGGGCGCAGTGCCGATGATCGGTTGCGCAACCATTGCATGATGCAAATTTTATACGCGACAGGGATGCGCGTAAGCGAGCTTGTCACCCTGCCCGTGGCCGCCGTGCGGGGTGACCCCAAGCTGATCTTGATCAAGGGCAAAGGCAGCAAGGAACGGATGCTGCCACTGACGCAATCCGCGCGTTTGGCGTTGCAATCCTGGCTTGCTCGCCGCGATGCATTGGAAGACCTCGCAACACGCGAGGGGGGGGCAAAACCCTCGCGCTACCTGTTCCCCAGCCGCAGCAAAGAAGGCCACATGACGCGGGTGCGGTTTTACACGCTGATCAAGGAAATCGCCCGTGATGCAGGCGTGCCACCGCTATCTGTGACCCCCCATCGCATGCGCCATGCATTTGCCACCCATCTATTGGCCGGTGGCGCAGATTTACGCAGCATTCAGGCCCTTTTGGGTCACGCGGATATCGCAACGACCGAAATCTATACCCATATCTTAGATGAGCGGTTAAAAGCCCTCGTGCTCGAACGTCACCCTTTGGCGGATCAGACATCTGCCTCGACTGAAAATTGATAGGCCCCATGACTGAAACGATTTCGTTTGATTCTGCCCTTTGGATAAGCGCCGCCTCGATTATGGGGCTTTTGGTGCTGTCTGCGTTTTTCTCAGGTTCTGAAACGGCATTGACCGCAGCCTCGCGCGGGAAATTGCGCGCACAGGCGGATCGGGGCTCAAAGGGGGCTGAGCGCGCCTTGCGCATGACCGAAGACAGCGAGCGGCTGATCGGATCGGTTCTATTGGGCAATAATGTGGTCAATATCTTGGCTGCTTCTTTGGCGACCGCCCTGTTCACGCGCCTGTTTGGGGAATCGGGCGTGGCGCTTGCCACGCTTGTCATGACCCTGTTGGTTTTGATCTTTGCCGAAGTGCTGCCCAAAACCTATGCCATCACCAATGCCGAAGAGACCGCCGCCCGCGTCTCCCCCGTGATTGCGGTGGTGATTTTCCTGTTTTCGCCGATTGTGGGCGCGGTGCGGATTTTGGTGCGCGGGGTCTTGCGCCTCTTTGGCGTGCAAACCGACCCTGACAGTAAAATCCTATCCGCGCGCGAGGAAATCGCAGGTGCGATCACGCTGGGCCATTCCGAAGGGGCGGTGGAAAAAGAACATCGCGACCGCTTGCTTGGCGCGCTAGATTTGCACGAGCGGATGGTTGAGGAAATCATGTTGCATCGCTCGAAGATCGAAATGATCAATGCTGATGCCACACCTGAGGAAATCTTGAGCCAAGCCTTGCAATCCCCCCATACCCGCCTGCCCGTCTATCGCGGCGAGACGGAAAATATCATTGGCGTGATCCATGCAAAGGATTTGCTGCGCGCCATGGATGGGCTGACGCGCGGCGAAAACGCGAAGGGGATCGAAAATTTCCGTATCACCGATGTGGCCATGAAACCCTATTTCGTGCCTGACACCACCACATTGGACGAACAGATGCGCCAATTCCTGCGCCGCAAAACGCATTTCGCGTTGGTGGTGGACGAATACGGCGCTTTGCGCGGCTTGATCACGCTTGAAGATATCCTTGAGGAGATTGTGGGTGAAATCACCGATGAATTTGATGTGGATGAAGCGCCGCAATTGAAACCTGGCCCCGATGGGCATTTCTTGATTGATGGGGCGATGACCATTCGTGATTTCAACCGTGCCACAGATTGGAGCCTTCCCGATGAAGAGGCCAACACTGTGGCAGGGTTGGTGATCCACGAGGCGCAAACAATTCCTGTCATCGGTCAGGCATTTTCCTTTCATGGCTTCCGCTTTGAGGTGGTGGCCCGTGAGAACAACCGTCTCACCCAGATCAAAATTCGCAAACTTGGCTGATCCGATCCCGCATAAAGCGCCCGCAATCGTGGTTCTCGCTGCAGGCAGGTCAAGCCGCATGCGGGGCCGCGACAAGTTGTTGGAAGATGTCGATGGCCAGGCCTTGCTGCGCCTCATGGTGGCGCGGGCACGCAAGGCGGGTGCATCTGCGGTGCGTGTGGTTCTGGCTGAGGGTCAAACAGACCGCGCCGCAGAACTGAGGAATTTCACGGATATCGAGATCATCCACCTGCCCGCAGGGCGCGACATGAGTGACAGTTTGAAAGCAGGGATTGCGGGGCTTGACTGCGCGGTGATGATCCTGTTGGCAGATCTGCCCGATCTGACCGCACATGACCTGTATCTGATGCTCACCTTCGCACAAATGCATCCAGATGCCATTTTGCGCGCGGCTGACAATAAAGGCCGCGCAGGACATCCAATTGTCTTTCCCCGCGATCTTCTGCCCGAACTTGCCCAAGTGACAGGGGATCAGGGCGCGCGCGCGGTGCTAGAGCAACATGGGGCGCGCGTTGTACACATCCCCCTGCCCGAAACCCGCGCGACAACAGACCTCGATACGCCCGAAGATTGGGCGGCGTGGCGCAAATCGCGGGCTTAGATAATATTGCGCATCATCCGATCCGTCCGAATATCGGACGCATAATCAACAATCGGGCGGGCGGCGCTTGCCTGCGCGCTTTGGCCTTCTTCTGTCTCTAACTCCGGGAAGAGAAACAAGATCTCACGCCGCTGCGCCGCATCCATGCCCCGCAATGTTTTGGTTTCTGCGTGAAAGCTTTCTGTCCAAATGCTGTCAGACATCACGATTTGATGATGCTCGAACATGATATGGATGTAATTCACCCGCACCGTATCGACCGCCAATGCGGCGGGATGTTCAGGCGTCAACAAAATGCGGTGACTGGGCGAAACCAACATATCACGCACGGGTAGTCCATCTCCCAAACAGCCCGCACGCAAAAGGACGGGGCGTAAGCTTGCGGCGCGCTGCATATTTGTACGCCCCAAAACACGTCCACCAATCCAAGCAATTTCTTGCACAACATTGTCACGGGTGACGATTTTATCCCCCTGCTGCAATGTCTCCACCGCGCGTTCGCCACGCAACGTGGCAATCATCGTGCCCGGCGTAAAGCAGGGCGTTACGGCAGTATGCGCGTCTTCTGCATCAAAATAGGATTGGGGCTGTGCTGTCATTTTTTTACTCCAAAATTCATTACTAACTCGATGGCACGGCTTAGACTCAGCCGAGGCGCCAAATTTTGACGGCCATATGCCTGTTCTCTGCCTCAATTGCTGCGATTCTAGGGCGCTCTTGCGGCGCTTTCATGACCATTTGAAATCCATGCCCACGATTCCGTATGGCCAATACTTGTATATATTATTAATATAAAATATTTACACATTTTTTACACCTCTTCGCCCCACCTAGGACAGTCTGGCTGCAAAACCAAGACGCCGCCTGCAACGGGTGGGAAAGCGTGAAGATGCAGCAAAGGATAACCAAACCCATACTTTCGACAACTGGTGTCAATAGCCATAAAACCCTAAACATAAAGGCACCCCTAATACCCCGCTGCTCCCAATGTGGCTTCCCCTAGGCGACATTGAGAGCAGCCCCCAAATCCCAAGTGTTGCCACGATATTCAGCCCCGCATTCCCCCAACGTGGCTGAAGAGAAACAGAATGTTTCTCACATGGGACAAGTTTGACGGGGCCCCTCACACGCAAAACATCGAAGACTGACTTGGTTTTGCCATGGCGCAGATCACGCGCTAGGCTGATTGCGCCCCTTCCCGCTTTGTGAGGCCCCATGCACACCACTGACCGCCCGACCCTGGTCTTTGACGTCAATGAAACATTGCTTGACCTGACCACGCTTGAACCTGTGTTTGCCCGCGCCTTTGGCGATGCGGCCATGATGCGGGTCTGGTTTTCTGAATTGATCCTTTATTCGCAAACCCTGACATTCGCGGGTCACTACCGCCCGTTTGGTGAACTGGGCATGGCGGTCTTTACAATGCTGGCCACAGTAAAAGGCATCGCTGTTCACAAGGATGATACAGCGGCGCTTGGCCATGCCCTGACCCATATTCCGCCCCATAGGGATGTTGAGGCAGGATTGACGCGCTTGCGTGCGGCGGGTTTTCGGTTGGTCACACTGACCAACTCGCCCCTTGGCGTAGAATCGGCCCTGTTTCGCGCGGGGCTAGACCGCTTTTTTGACGGAAATTTCAGCGTGGCCGAGGTTGCAGCCTTCAAACCCGCCCCCGCGGTTTACGAACATCTTGCCACTTCGCTGAACCTTGCCCCTGCTCAGTTGTGTATGATTGCCTGCCATATCTGGGATACGATCGGCGCACAGGCCTGCGGCTATCGCGGCGCGTTTTTGCATCGCACAGGCAATGCGCCCTTGCCGATTGCGGATATACCGCAACCCGACATCATCGCGCGCGATATGACCGATCTGACGGATCAGTTCATTGCGCGTTGGGGATAAGAGAAAAACAGAGCTTGGTACCCGAGGCCGGACTCGAACCGGCAAGCCGTTAGGCGGTGGATTTTGAATCCACTGCGTCTACCAATTCCGCCACTCGGGCTCTGTGCGAAGCGTCCTATACCGCGCGCGTGGGCGCGTCAACGGGTCAACACGCAGCCAAGTGCGAAAGTTTGATCTTCGCTTACCGCGCGCCCTGTAAAGCGATAGACCAAAGCCCCGACCCGCTCATGCAATGCGCGCCGCATAACCGCGACCTTATCGCGATATTCCCCAGAAAACCACTGATCCGCCATCGGACTATGATCCACGGGATAAGGGATCAAACTGCGCCACCCCGCCGCACAAAAGCTAGAGATCGCGCGCGGCATATGCATCGCCGATGT
This sequence comes from Roseobacter sp. HKCCD7870, assembly GCF_037830315.1. Lineage (NCBI taxonomy): Bacteria > Pseudomonadati > Pseudomonadota > Alphaproteobacteria > Rhodobacterales > Roseobacteraceae > Roseobacter > Roseobacter sp. HKCCD7870. Next base: position 515,675 of record NZ_JBBLYO010000001.1, read on the forward strand.
CACGATGATCCAATTCTGATTAGCCAAATCGGGGGTGATCTCACGGGCAATCGCGGCGGCATTCACCGCTGACTCGGCTGAATTGCGACTTTGCGATTCGAGGGTGAGGCGCTCAGCTGCAATCCCCGCCTCACGAATGGCCCTTGCGCTGACTTCAGCCTCACTCAAAGAATGGCCTTGAAGATCAAGCCGCCCCTGCCCACCTGCCACAATCACGGGCACATTCGGCAGGGCATGGGCCAAGGCAATGGTCGCCAAAATACGATCCGCCGCCTCGCCCGTATTGACGAGGCCCGTGTGGGCGGTGCGATCCGGATTCTCGGCCCCCGTCATCAGCAAAACACCGCGCGCCCCTGTCAGATCAGGATTGGCTATAAAACGCGCCTCAAGCGGCCCTGCAATCCAACGATCCACAGGCGCTGCCATCACAAACCCCACAAAGCCAAGCGATAAGAGCCAGAACCAAAGCGCAGCACGCCGCCACCGCATAAGCAGCGCCAGCACCCCAAGCGCCCCCAAGATATGTGGCCATAACTCAACATAGAGCGCGAACCGCATCAGTTTAGACGCGAGGTAAAAAAGGTCTTCTCCCATCTCAGCCTTTCACGCTTCGAGTTCTGCATCCCAATACAGGAAATCCAACCAACTTTCATGCAGATAATTGGGTGGAAATTTTCGGCCCAGATTGCGCAGCTCCTCCGCCCCCGGTTGACGCGGGGCTTGGCGCAGGCTCATACCCGCCTGACGCAGGCTTTTTGCCCCTTTGCGCAGGTTACACCGACCACAGGCCGCCACAACATTTTCCCAAGATGTAACGCCCCCTCGCGCGCGCGGCACAACGTGATCAAAGGTCAAATCCCCGCGCGAGCCGCAATATTGGCAAGAAAATTGATCCCGTAAAAAAAGATTAAAGCGCGTAAAGGCCACGCGCTTTTGAGGTTTCACATAATCTTTGAGAACAACCACAGAGGGGATTTTGATCTTGGTCGTTGGCGAATGAACGAAGGTGTCATACTCAGCCACGATATCTACCCGATCCAACCACACCGCCTTGACCGCTTCCTGCCACGGCCAAAGGGATAAAGGATAATAAGAAAGGGGGCGGTAATCCGCGTTCAGCACCAAAGCAGGATGTTGCTTTAGCGATGCGGGTTCGCGCGTAAATTCCGTCCTGAAATCGCCATCCATGAGTGACTCCGTCTCCGCTCTGTTTGCCTGCGCCTCAAGCACCAGAGCGGGAGCCCCGCTCCAGCATTAGTCCCACTATATATGGGCATTGCGATCTGGCAAGCCCCTTCATCTATGTGGTCACAATCCCAAGGGTAACGAAACTGAACGTCACTTTTGTGACATTGGAGGCACCCACCCCGTGCGTCTAATCTTCCAGCCCAAATTTATCGCGCAAAAAGGCCAGACAAACCTGCAACCCATCAGGCGCAATCCCATGCCCTGTGCCCCGCATGATATGGGCATAAACCTCGCGCCAGCCTGCTTCTTGCAGCGCCTCTGCGGCCTCGGGCAAGGCTTGTGGGGGGACAACATCATCTTGATCGCCATGGATCAGCAATACGGGCGGACGACACTCCGCCTCCTCTTTCAGGCGTTCTGGCTCCAACAAACGGCCCGAAAACCCAACCACTGCGCGCAGGCTATCTTCCATGCGCGGCGCGACATGTAAGCTCAACATCGTGCCTTGCGAAAACCCAACCAAGGCTACATCGCGCGGTGTCAGGTTATTCTCTTCCATTACCTGTTCCAAAAACGCGTTGAAATCATCAAAGGCCCGCACAAGCCCTGAACGCGCATCCTCCTCGGATGAGCCATCAATCCACGGGATCGGGAACCATTGATACCCCATCGGATTAACCGAACAGGCCTCTGGCGCATTAGGGGCGATAAAAATTGTGTCAGGCAGATGTGGGGCCATCGGATCGGCCAATCCCAAAAGATCAGCCCCATCCGCGCCATAGCCATGGACGAAAATCACCGCGCGGGCGATATAGCCTGACTGCGGCTCGCTGCTTTTGTAATCCAATGCGCGCGTCATGCGACCCCCTCACGTTCTTTGACCATGTGGTAGTAGCCCCAGAGCGCCCGCGCGGCAATGGCCCGATGCGGCGACCAAGGCGCCGCCATGGCGCGCAAGCGCCGCTCATCTGGCCGCTGCGGCAGATCAAACAAAACGCGCGCTGCCTCTTGCAGGGCCAAATCACCCGCGGCGAAGGCATCGGAATGGCCAAGGGCAAACATCGCGTAAATTTCTGCCGTCCAACGGCCAATCCCTTTGACAGCGGTCAAAGCGGCCACCACCTCATCGGTGCTTTGGCTGTGCAGCGGCGCATAATCAATCTGCGCCTCGGCCAAAGCGCGCATATACCCTGCCTTTTGACGGCTGAGGCCAAGCGCGCGCAAATCGGCCTCGGATGCCGCCAAAACCGCATCTGGCTGTAACATTCCCGCATCGGCAAGACGCGCGGTGATCGCATTCGCACTGGCCACTGAAACTTGCTGCGAGATAATCGCCTTGGCGAGGGCCACAAACCCCGCCTCTCTTGATCGCAAGGTGACGCGGGCAGGATCAACACGGGCAAAAGCAGGTTCAATCTGGCACAGGGCGGCCAACCCATCAGACAGCAAATTTTCGTCTTTGAGATGATAAGCCTGATCCATTGTTCAACCTGTCGCAGCAAAATCTTGCATTCCACCCTAGACCTGATGCGCAGAAAGGCCTAGCCCTGTGGCCATATGTGCCAAAGAATGAATATATCCCATGACCACTGCTCAAATCGATGATCGCGCCGCCAAACGCAATGTTTTCGTTTTGATCCTTGCGCAGGCCTTCCTTGGCGCGCAAATGCCGATGATCTTTGTGGTGGGCGGGCTTGCGGGCCTGATGATCGCACCAAGCCCCGCATTGGCCACAATCCCGATTTCTTTGATCGTCTTTGGCTCGATGACCACTGCACCATGGTTGTCGGCGCTCATGCAGAAATATGGACGGCGGGTTGGGTTCTTTGTTGGCGCGCTTGGCGGGGCGTTAGGGGCGGGCATTGCCAGTTTGGGCCTCTATCTCGACAATTTCGCGGTCTTCCTAATCGGCTCCTATCTGACGGGCATTTATATGTCGGCGCATGGGTTTTACCGCTTTGCCGCAGCAGATAGCGCCTCGGACGATTTTCGCCCGCGCGCCATTTCCTACGTCATGGCGGGCGGCCTTCTGTCGGCATTGATCGGGCCGCAATTGGTCAAATTCACCTCCGATGCCACTGTTGTGCCCTTTCTGGGCACTTACCTTTCTGTGGTTTTGATCAATCTCATCGGTGTCACCTTGTTCTTCTTCCTCGATGTGCCACCCCCCAAAGCCCCAAGTGCGGATGCGCCGCAGGCCCGCAGTCGCCGCGAATTGCTGCGCGACCCGAAAATCGCCGTTGCGATTATCTGCAGCATGGTTTCCTACGCTTTGATGAATTTGATGATGACATCGACCCCTTTGGCCGTTGTCGGATGCGGATTTCCAACCGGAACCGCCGCAGATATCGTCTCGGCCCATGTGATCGCGATGTATGCGCCCTCGTTTTTCACGGGCCATGTCATCGCGCGGTTTGGTTCGGTGCGGGTTGTGGCGCTTGGCCTATTCTTACTCGCACTTGCGGGCGTAGTGGCCTTAATGGGCGTTGAATTGACGAATTTCTTCATCGCGCTTGTTCTTTTGGGCATTGGTTGGAATTTTGGGTTTATCGGCGCAACCGCCATGCTGACCCAAGCCCATCCTGCCCATGAGCGAGGGCGCGTGCAGGGCTTGAATGATTTTCTGGTCTTTGGCTGCGTCACCCTTGCATCACTGTCATCAGGGGTTCTGATGTCTTTGGGGGAAACCACCCTTGCAGGGTGGAATGCGGTCAATATCGCAATGATCCCGTTTTTGGCCCTCGCAGGCGCTGCCCTAATCTGGCTTGTGCTGCGCCCTGCTGATGAGGCCGCCGCCTTACCCTACCAGCGCCCTGTCAGGGAAACATAGGCAAGGCGCAGACGCTTACCTGCCTCTGATGGCTCTAGCCCGCCTTGCGCGACAAGGGCAGGATGAGCAGCCGCCTTTTTCAAAATAGGCTCTGCCAGCCATGCCGCGTATAACGCGGGCGTCACATGGGCGGGGATCATTCCCCGCTCTATGCGCGCGGCGCGCAATTTACCAAGCCCCATTCGCGCCAAATGGGCCACAGTGGACGGGCGACCATCATGCAAAGGGGCACGCCCCTTTTCCTCAAGCGCGGGGATCGCGCGCAGATAATTGGCCAACCCCATGGCCCAACCTATCGCACGAATGGCAGGCTCGAACATGTCCTGCGCCCCCAAACTGCGCGCAGCCATCCACAAAAGCCCTGCCCCCGTGGCCTCGATATAGGCGCTGAACGCGGCCTCATCTGCGAAGCCATCCTTGGTGGTGTCGCGCATCCGTGCCGCCACAAGATCGGACAAAAGCCCTGCATCGCGCGCGGGCAAACTGGCCGCCAAAGGGGCCGCCCATTCATGCGCAGGCAAGGCTCGCCGCGCCTGCAATGCATCGGCCAGATCCGCCCAAAATTGCAAACGCATCTGTGCCACCAATGGCTCAGGCGAGGCATAGGGCGCGCGCGCAATTTCCAAATTTACCGCATAAATTGCAAAAAGACGGGCGCGCAGATCGGGCGGCGCGGCCATCACGGCCAAGAACCGCTCGGGATCGCCACGCTCGATCACGCCTGCAAGCCGCGCCAAATCTTGGCTCATGATGCAGGCGCCCCGTCTTGGATCAGTTTCCAATGCACTGCATCCAAAAGCGCCTCGAAACTCGCATCCACGATATTCGCAGAAACGCCCACAGTCGACCAACGCCGCCCTGTATCATCTTCGCTGTCAATGATGACACGCGTAACCGCCTCGGTGCCCCCTTGGGTGATCCGCACTTTGAAATCAACCAGACGGATCGTGTCGATATAGCTTTGATACGGCCCCAAATCCTTGGCCAAGGCTTTGGAGAGCGCATTTACGGGCCCGCGATCTGATCCTGTCTCATCCATGCTTTCAGAGACTGACAACATTTTCTGATCGCCAATTTTCACAACCACGACCGCCTCGGAAAGGCTGACCATCTTGTCATATTTGTTTTTGCGCCGCTCAACAGTCACGCGATAGCGTTTGACCTCAAAAAAGCGGGGCATCTGGCCAAGGGCGCGCCGCGCAAGCAATTCGAAACTCGCTTGGGCGGTGTCATAGGAATACCCTGCCGCCTCGCGCGCTTTGATCTCCTCTAGGATTTGGCCAAGCGCGGGGTCACCATCATCCACCATAATCCCCGCCTCGCTCAGGCGGCGGCGCAGATTGGATTGCCCCGCTTGGTTGGACATCGGTATCACCCGCGCATTTCCGACCAACTCGGGCTGGATATGTTCATAAGTGGTGGGGTTTTTCAGGATTGCCGAAGCATGCAAACCCGCCTTATGCGCAAAGGCGGAGCTGCCCACATAGGGGGCTTGGCGCTGTGGCACGCGGTTGAGAATTTCATCCAACAAGCGCGAGGCACGGGTCAGGTTTTTCAACCCCGCTTCGCTGACGCCAATTTCATGTTGGCTGCAATAGGGGTCTTTCAGAAGCAGGGTCGCAATCAGCGTTGTCAGATTGGCATTGCCGCAGCGCTCGCCCAAACCATTGAGCGTGCCTTGAACATGGCGCGCGCCCGCATCTATCGCGGCCAAACTGCCCGCAACGGCGGTTTCGGTGTCATTATGGGTGTGAATGCCCAAACGATCCCCCGCCACGCCAGAGGCGATTACCGCCCGCGTGATCTGGCCAATCTCATCAGGCAAAGTGCCGCCATTCGTATCGCACAGAACGATCCACCGCGCCCCCGCATCGTGCGCCGCGTGAATGGCGGCCAATGCATAATCTGGGTTGGCCTTATAGCCATCAAAGAAATGTTCTGCATCAAACATCGCCTCGCGCCCTGCGGCTACGAGATGGGCGATGGAGGCGCGAATATTTTCAAGGTTCTCTTCAAGGCTGATCCCAAGCGCCTCGGTCACATGGAAATCATGGGTTTTGCCCACCAGACAAACCGCAGCCGTGCCCGCATTCATCACGCCCGCCAGAACATCATCATTCGCGGCAGAGCGGCCTGCGCGTTTGGTCATACCAAAGGCCGCCATGGTTGCACGGGTCTCAGGGGCCGCTTCGAAAAAGGCACTGTCAGTGGGGTTGGCGCCGGGCCAGCCCCCTTCGATATAATCCACACCCAGATCATCGAGCATCGCCGCGATGCGCAACTTGTCTTGGGTAGAGAATTGCACCCCTTGGGTCTGCTGCCCGTCCCGCAAGGTGGTGTCGTAGAGATAGATTCGGTCGCGGGTCATGTTGCCCCCCTTATATTGCCCGCGCAAAGCGCAGGCAGCACCCGCACCGCCCCCCACGGGGCGGGCGCAGTTCTGTTCCAAAGGCCACTCACAACAGACCTTCCAATTTCAACGGGTCAAAATTCGCGGTTGGGATCAACTCGACCCCCTCCTTACTCATCCGCACCTCGACCCCCGCATCGGTCAGGGCAGATTTCAGGGTATCGACAGGCGCGAAATCTTTTGTCTCCATTGCAGTCTGACGCGCGGCAAACAACTGCGCCTCCAATGCCGATAGATCAACATCGGGGGAGGCTGCCCAATCAGGCACCCCGACAGAGGCTAGACCCAAAATCGAGAGGCCCTCACGCAAGGATGCAGCATCCCCAGACTGCGAAATCTGATGCAAGGCCGTAATCGCAAGGGGTGTGTTCAAATCATCAAACAGCGCCGCAAGCATCGCGTCAGGCACAGGGGCCTGCGGCGCATCAGCGGCCTGAGCATACCATTTGCGCAACGTCTTCTCCGCCTCCGCCGCCTTCTTCGCTGTCCAATCCATAGGCTTCGAATAATGCGTGGACAGCATCACGAAGCGGATCACCTCGCCCGGCACGCCCTGATCCAGCAAATCGCGCACGGTGAAGAAATTGCCCAAGGATTTGGACATTTTCTTACCCTCGACCTGCAGCATTTCATTATGCATCCAAATATTGGCAAAGCCCGCGCCTTGATGGGCGCAGCAGCTTTGCGCGATCTCGTTCTCATGATGCGGGAACATCAGATCATTGCCGCCGCCATGAATATCGAAATGCGGCCCCAGCAATTCGTGGCTCATGGCCGAACATTCAATATGCCACCCCGGACGGCCATTCCCCCACGGGCTGTCCCATCCGGGCGTGTCCGCATCAGATGGTTTCCACAGCACGAAATCCATCGCATCGCGCTTATAGGGGGCCACCTCGACCCGCGCGCCTGCGATCATATCCTCGACTGTGCGCCCTGACAGGCGGCCATAGTCGGGATAAGAGGCAACAGAAAACAGCACATGCCCTTCAGCCGCATAGGCGTGACCCTTGGCGATCAGGCCTTCGATCATCGCGATCATCTGCGGGATATATTCGGTCGCGCGCGGCTCATGGGTGGGGCGGCTTACGCCGATGGCATCCATATCCGCGTGATACCAACCGATGGTTTCCTCGGTGATCTCGCCAATCGCGCGCCCTGTTTCACGGGCCTTCGCGTTGATCTTGTCATCCACATCGGTGAAATTGCGCACATAGGTGACATGATCTTTGCCGTAGACATGGCACAGCAGCCGATACAGCACATCAAACACAATCGCAGGGCGGGCATTTCCCAGATGGGCGCGGTCATAGACAGTTGGCCCGCAAACATAGAGGCGCAGATTCGTTGGATCAATCGCGGTGAAAACCTCGATTTTGCGCGTCATAGAATTGCGAAGCTTGATCTCACCCATCGCTTAGATTGCCCCTCTCCCTGAGCCTGACGCGGCACTGCGGCCACAGCAGAATTAGCGCCATTGCCCTATCAGGTTGTTTTGGAATTGAAAATAACCCTTCGCGCGCCCCTTCCCGTCAGCGCGACCCAACCCTCGGGCAAGTGCCGCATAAATTCCTTGCATTTGATAAGAAATTGCACATTTTTAGGGCCATGTTTGAAGAGTTTGTCGAGCGCCATTGCAAATCCCTGCCTGGTGCGCGCCTGGCTGAGCCATTTGGCCCAGACATGTATGTCTGGACAGTGGCCGAGAAAATGTTTGCTGCTTACACCAAAGGCAGCACGGGCGTGTCTATCCGCGCAAGATCGGCCCAAGAGGCGCAAAAAATGATCCAACAAGACAAGGCCGTGTCTGCCCCCTATCTCAAAAGCGGGGGCTGGGTGATGGTTGAGTGGCGCAACACAAGCCCGCATGAGCTGCGCCGCTATATCACGCAAAGCTATGCGCAGGTTCGGGCAGAATTAAACCCAAACCAACAGGTCAGCCTGCCGCCCTTTGATGCGGCGCAATTCAAGGGTTAACGGGGCAATGCCGCCGCTTCGCGCGCAAGGCAGGTGATTGCCTCCCAATCCCCTGCGGCCATGGCCGCCTTTGGCGCGACCCATGATCCGCCCGCGCACAGCACGTTGGACAGGCTCAGATAGCTTGGCGCATTGGCAAGGCTGATCCCACCCGTGGGGCAAAAGGCCACTTGCGGGATTGGCCCGCCGATAGATTTCAACGCAGGCGCCCCGCCAACCGCCTCGGCGGGGAAGAATTTCAGCATATCATAGCCGCGCTCATAAAGCGCCATCACCTCGGAAGCGGTGACAGCGCCTGGAAGAAGCGGCAGCGCCTCATCTTCTGCCGCGGCCAAAACACGATCTGTCGCGCCGGGGCTAACCGCAAAACGCGCCCCTGCGGCCTTTGCGGCCTTCATATTGGCAGGGGTCAAGATCGTGCCTGCGCCCACAATCCCACCCTCAACCTCAGACATGGCGGCGATGGCATCCAAGGCACAGGCGCTGCGTAATGTGACCTCTAGCACAGGCAGACCACCCGCGACCAAGGCACGGGCCAAAGGCACCGCATGGGCGAGATCCTCGATCACCAAAACGGGAATGATGGGGGCGTGGGCCGCAAGGCCCCGCGCGAATTTTGATTGATCTTGCGGTGTCATTGGACCCCTTCCCTTTGTTACACGACAACACCAGCACCGCTTGAGGCGGGGCCAGCATGGGCGCGGAAGATTTCAAACAATTCACGGCCAATCCCGTGGCCATTGGCGCCAAGATCAGGTGTGACAGCGGCGCGATCTGCCAAATCAGGCACCAGAGCCTCAAGCACGCCTTTGATAGCATCCACGCGGATCATATCGCCCTCCTGCAACCGCGCAAGGAAACCACCATCCAACGCCTCGGGGCTGACATGGATTGCGGCAGGAACTTTGCCCGATGCGCCCGACATACGGCCATCCGTCACCAAGGCCACCTTGTGGCCGCGATCCTGCAACACCGCCAAAATCGGTGTTAGGTTGTGCAATTCTGGCATCCCGTTGGCCTTTGGCCCTTGGAACCGCACCACGACCACAACATCGCGGTTCAAATCGCCTGACTGAAACGCCGCTTTGACCGAGGCTTGATCATGGAAAATTGCGGCGGGGGCCTCGATCACCTGACGCTCAGGGGCGACAGCAGACACCTTCATCACACCTTCGCCCAAATTGCCCTTAAGCGCCACAAGCCCGCCTGTGCTTTGGAACGCATCCTTCGCAGGGCGCAGAATTTTTTCGTTCAGCGTGGTCTTGGGCCCTGCCTGATACACCACCCCGCCATCGCTTAGTTTTGGCTCTTGCGTGTAATGGGCCAAACCCTGCCCCATCACTGTCTGGGTGTCGGGGTGCAATAAGCCCGCATCGAGCAATTCGCCAATCATAAAGCCCAAACCGCCCGCAGCGTGGAAATGGTTCACATCGGCCAACCCGTTGGGATAGACCCGCGCCATCAGCGGCGTTGCAGCAGAGATATCCGCGAAATCCTGCGGCTCTAGGATCACACCCGCCGCGCGGGCCATGGCGACCAAATGGATGACCAAATTGGTCGACCCGCCTGTGGCCATCAGCCCAACAAGACCGTTCACAAAGGCCTTTTCATCCAGAATGTCGCAAACAGGGCGATACTGATCCCCAAGCGCGGTGATCTTGGCCACCTGCGCAACCCCTGCATCGGTCAGCGCATCGCGCAAGGGCGTATGCGGGTTCACGAAACTAGCGCCTGGCAAATGCAAACCCATAAATTCCATCAGCATTTGGTTGGAATTGGCCGTGCCATAAAAGGTGCAGGTGCCTGGCCCGTGATAAGAGGCCATCTCGGCCTTCATCAATTCCTCGCGCCCGACCTCGCCTGCGGCGAATTTCTGGCGCACCTTCGCCTTTTCATCATTGGGTAGACCACTGGTCATCGGCCCTGCAGGCAAAAAGATGGATGGCAAATAGCCAAATGTCGCCGCTGAAATCACCAAACCCGGAACGATTTTATCGCAAACGCCCAAATAAATTGCGGCGTCAAAGGTGTTATGGCTTAACGCGACTCCTGCGGCCAAGGCGATTACATCGCGGGAGAACAGGCTTAGCTCCATCCCCACCTGCCCTTGGGTGACCCCATCGCACATGGCAGGCACACCGCCCGCAACCTGCGCCGTGGCCCCATTGGCCCGCGCTGCGGCCTTAATCCGTTCGGGAAAATTCTCAAAGGGCTTATGCGCGGAAAGCATATCGTTATAGGCGGTCACAATCCCAAGATTTGGCGCGCGTGCCGCCACCAAAGGATCCTTGTCCCCCTCCATCGCCGCATAAGCATGGGCCTGATTACCACAGGTCAAATGCGCACGGCGCGGACCATCGGCGGCCGCTGCACGCATCCGATCCAGATAGGTCTTACGCGGCCCTTGCGAGCGCGCAATGATCCGCGCGGTGACAGCTTCGATACGGGTATCCAAGGACATAGACAAAAACCTCCATCTTCTGAGGCCTGCTATAATATGTTAGCGCTAACTATGCCAGAGGGAAATCGCACTCAATGCGGGGCTACATTCGGCAAAAACACCTTTTCACCGCGATAAAGCAGCGAAATTCCCTTGTGGAAAAGGTGAATTTTCTCAGGTGCTGCACCCAATCGCAGAACTTCCCCGCGCTTTGAGGGGTGAATCCCCGAAAGTTTTGCAATCACAGGATCATCGCCCGTGCTGCCTTTGCTGCCGAAATAGAGAAGCGTTACTTCGCCAAGCGCCTCGGTGATGCCGACACGCCCCTCAAAAGCGAAATTATTCCCGTCTGCGGCGACAAAATCTTCGGGACGGATGCCGATCTCAACCTTCATCCCTTCATCGCCCTTTTGGGTCGGGATGGCGGCTGTGATGATCCCACCGCCTTGATCCGTGCGGATCTTGGTGGTATTGCCTGTGCCAACCACCTCACCCGAGAGCAGGTTCATCGCGGGGCTGCCGATAAACCGCGCCACGAATGTGGAATTGGGCCGCTCGTAGAGATCAAGCGGCGCACCGACCTGCGCAATACCGCCACCTGCCAAGACCACGATACGGCTTGCCAAAGTCATGGCTTCAACCTGATCATGGGTCACATAGATCATGGTGGTTTCTGGCATCGCCTCTTTAAGCTGCGCGATCTCAAGACGGGTCGCCACACGCAAAGCCGCATCTAGGTTCGACAGAGGCTCGTCAAAGAGGAACACTTTGGGGTCGCGCACAATGGCACGGCCAATTGCCACGCGCTGCCGCTGGCCGCCTGACAATTCCTTGGGCAGGCGATCGAGCAAGCTGCCAAGCTGCAATTTCTCGGCAGCGGCGCGCACGGCGTTGTCGATGGCCTCTTTCCCCTGCCCTGCAATCCGCAGGGAAAACGCCATATTATCATAGACGCTCATATGCGGATAAAGCGCGTAGGATTGGAACACCATCGCAATCCCACGTTGCGAGGGCGGCATATCATTGACGCGCATCCCGTCAATTTCCAACGTGCCGCCCGTGATCCGCTCTAGCCCCGCGATCATCCGCAACAGCGTGGATTTCCCGCAGCCAGAGGGGCCAACGAAAACAACCAATTCGCCCGTCTTGATCTCAAGATCAATGTCAGACAGCACCTTGACCTTCCCATAGGCCTTTTCCACGGCACTCAGTTTCAAATCGGTCATCTTCAGCCCCCCTTTTGAACAGCCTTGCCGCGCCTTAGCGGTTCTGCGCGCCAAACCATGCTTGATAGGCGGGCAAGGTCACACTGCCCCCCGCAACCGTTGCATGGAATGGTGCGGTAATATCGTCATATGCGCCCTCAGGCAGTGGCAGCTCGCGTGTCTCGCCGCTGAGGTTGAAGGCACAAAGGACCGCACGCCCCTGATATCTGCGCCAGAACGCGACCACATCTTGCGTATGGGTGACAAATTCAAACTCCCCTTTGACCAATTCTGGCAAAGATTTCCGCAAAGCAATCATGTTGCGATAGAAGGCCAAAGTGCTGTCTTCAAGGCGGGTCTGCGCCTCGACAGAGCGCTGCAAATGCTCCACCGCGACAGGCAGCCATGGCTTGCTTTGGCTAAACCCGCCATTGTGATTGTCGCTGACCCATGGGATCGGCGTGCGACAGCCATCACGGCCCTTGAATTTTGGCCAAAAGCGGATGCCATAGGGATCCTGTAATTCTTCAAAGGCGACATAGGCCTCGGTCAGCCCCAATTCCTCACCCTGATACAGGCAAACCGAACCGCGCAGCGACAACAAAAGCGCCGCAAAGACGCGCTGCCCTGCCTCATCCAAATTCCAACGGGTTGGATGGCGCACCACATCATGGTTGGAAAAGGCCCAACAGGCCCAACCATCGCCAATGCTGGCCTCTTGCTTTTCAATGACCGCGCCCACGGTTTCCGCGCTTGGCGTCTCCCCTGAGAGGAAGTCAAAGCTATAGCACATATGCACCTTATCACCGCCTGAGGTGTATTGTGACTGTATCTCAAGGCCATATTGCGCATCACCCACCTCGCCTACGGCGGTGGCAGCAGGGTATTCGTCCATCACCGCGCGCATACGGCGCAAGAAATCCAAATTCTCGGGTTGGTTTTTGTCATAAAGGTGATCTTGCCAATTATAAGGGTTCACCTCAGGCGCGATGGTGAAATTCCGCCGCTCGGGCGCAAGCGCGGGGTTATCGCGCAGCAGCTTGTCATGGAAATAGAAATTGATCGTATCAAGGCGGAACCCATCAACCCCCCGATCCAACCAAAAGCGGCACACATCCAAAAGCGCATCCTGCACATCTGGATTATGCAGGTTCAAATCTGGCTGCTCGACAAGGAAATTGTGCAGGTAATATTGCATCCGCTCGGGCGACCATTCCCACGCGCTGCCGCCGAAAATAGACAACCAGTTATTGGGTGGGCTGCCATCTGGCTTGGCATCGGCCCACACATACCAATCCGCTTTTGGATTGTCGCGGGTTTCGCGGCTTTCGATAAACCAAGGGTGCTGATCCGAGCTGTGCGACAGCACCAAATCAATCAGAACCTTCAGGCCCAGATTATGCGCCTTTTCAATCAACGCATCGAAATCACCCAATGTCCCAAACATCGGATCGACATCGCGGTAATCCGAGACATCATAGCCGAAATCAAGCATGGGGGATTTAAAGAATGGCGAGATCCAAATCGCGTCCACCCCAAGGCTTGCGATATGATCAAGGCGGTGAATGATTCCCGCCAGATCGCCAATCCCATCATCATTGCTGTCTTGATAGCTGCGCGGGTAGATCTGATAGATCACCGCACCACGCCACCAATCCTTATCAATGCCAAGGATATCGTTGGGGTTAATTTCAGGCATGATTGTCATTTATATCTCTCATTTTACAGAGCCAGCCAAAAGGCCACGCACCAAGTAACGTTGTAAGGAAAAGAAAACCACCAAAGGCACCGCGATGGATACAAAGGCAGAGGTTGCCAATATTTCCCAATCGCCGCCGCGTGTGCCCATCATTTCGACCAATTGCCGCGTCATCACCGTGGTTTCGCCCGAACTGTCGATCAAGAACACCATCGCGACCAAAAGGTCATTCCATGTCCAAAGAAATTGGAAAATCGCAAAGGACGCCAAAGCAGGAAAACTGAGCGGCAGGATAATGCGCGTGAAAATCTGAAACTCGGTCGCGCCGTCCACGCGCGCGTTTTCAATCACCTCGCGCGGCAGGCCCACCATGTAATTGCGCAAAAGGTAAATCGCCAAGGGCAGACCAAAACCCGTATGCGCCAACCAAACGCCCAAATAGCCTTTGCCAATACCGATATCATTATGCAGCTTCAGCAGTGGGATCAGCGCCAATTGCAGCGGCACAACCAACAACCCCACAACCGCCGCAATCAGCAGCGCCCGCCCTGGAAACTCCATCCACGCCAAGGCATAGGCCGCAAAAGCCGCGATCAATATGGGAATAATCGTTGCAGGGATTGTCACCGTCAGCGTGTTGAAAAACGCCTTTGACATCCCCTCGCGGTTCGAAGGGTCGAACAGAACATTTTGATAATTGCCAAGGGTGAAATCAGGGGGGGCAGAAACAGTCACGAAAATCCGCGCACCGCGCCCCTCAATCTGATCTGCAGTGCCGCGCCATTCATAATCGCCACGCGCCGTGACGATCAGGGTTTCCCCATCGCCCAGATCAGCGACCTCATCGGGTTGATAGGCGTCAATCGCGCGCGAGGATGCACCCCATACGGTGATCTCTCGGACGATCTCATCCAAGTTTACGGCGGCCCCGCCCTCGACAAAAATATTGCCAGAAACGAGATAGAAACCATCGCCCAAATCCACCCGCGCCTCGTCAGGGTCTGCGGTGCGATAGGTTTCGTTTTGCACCGCAGGAAATAGCGCAGCCCACCATCCCGAACTGCGGATTTGATCCGTTGTGCGGAAGGAAGACACTAATAGCCCCAGTGTAGGCAGCACCCATACGATCACAAGGGCCAAGGCCGAAAAATGCACCGCCCATGACAGGCCCGATTTGCGCCCCGCAATATGATCCATCAGCGCATCTCCCGTCTGGCGTTATAGACGTTCCACACAAGGATCGGCAGCACTAAGATCATGATCACCATGGCAGCGGCCGAACCCACCCCCCAATCATTGGCGCGGAACAGTTTGTCATACATGTAATTCGCCAAAACTTGAGTTTCCCATTGTCCATTGGTCATCGCAAAAACGATGTCGAACACCTTGAGAACCACAATCGTAATGGTCGTCCAAACCACGACAATCGTGGCCGCGATTTGCGGCACTTTGATTTTGAAGAAAATTTGAAACGGGTTTGCCCCGTCCACAATGGCGGCCTCAATGGTTTCCTCAGGAATACCGCGCAAAGCCGCAGACAGGATCACCATGGCAAAGCCTGTCTGGATCCAAATCAAAACCATGATCAGGAAAATATTGTTCCAAAAGGGCACAGTCAGCCAAGTGATTGGGCTATCGCCGCCAAGCTGCAAATAAACGGCGTTAAGAATCCCGATCTGCGCCACATCCTCGGGGCGGGCATCATAGACCAATTTGAAAATCACCGCCGCGCCAACAAATGAAATCGCCATCGGCATAAAGATCAGGGATTTCGCGATATTCCCCCAACTGATCCGATCTGTCAGCTGCGCCGCCAACAAGCCAAAGGCAGTCGAGGCCGCAGGCACAATCAAAAGCCACAGGAAATTGTTGCGCAACGCCTCCCAAAACTTGGGGTCATCCGTCATGCGCGCGTAATTCTCAAGCCCAACAAAGGCGCCACCAAGGCTGCGGTCAGTCAAGGACAGACGCAATGTCTCAAAGACGGGGTAGGTCAAATAGAGCGCGAGCGCGAAAAGAGCGGGAAATAGAAAAAGCCATGGGCGTATCGCATTGGCGCGATTGATATTGCGCCCTGCATTTGCCCCGCGCGCAGGAAACAGCACGCGATCAAGAATTTGGTTCGAGAGGTAAAAATAACCCACGCAGCCCCCCACCCCGATCAGGATGGTCAATGCCGCTTGCATGATTGGTGACATGGGTGCCCTCCCCCGATGCGCACGAAAAATCCGCGCAAACATAGATAGGATCAGCCCGCGATACGCAGGCTGATCCAAAACCTAGCGCGATCTTATTTAATCGCGTCCCAGCTTTGCTGGATAGTGTCTGCCACAGCCGCCGCATCTGCGCCGCCTGCATAATCCACCATACCCGTCCAGAAGCTGCCTGCGCCAATCGCGCCGGGCATCAGGTCGGAGCCATCAAAACGGAAGGTCGTTGCATTGAGCAAGATTTCCCCCTGACCGCGCAGCGTATCGGTTTCATATGTGGCCAAGTTCACGCCAGAATGGGGCGTCAAGAAGCCACCCTGCGCCATCATGATCTCATGGGCGACAGGTGTTTTGAGAAACTCGATAAAGGCCATGGTCGCGTCAGATAGATCTGTGATTGCCATCAAAGTGCCGCCACCCAAAACTGGGCTGCCAAGGTCTTTTTCCGCAAATGCAGGGAAGTAGAAGAAATCAGCATCCTCGCCCACAACCGTGCCATCAGGGAAGAAGGCAGGAATGAAGCTGGCCTGACGATGCATGTAGCATCCGGGAGGAGACTGGAACAAGCCCGCCGGGCTATCACGGAAATCGGTGGTTGCAACCGCGCCAGCGCCGCCCATCACATAGGCGTCATTGCGTGCGAATTGACCAAAGGTTTCGATCGCCTCAACAACGCGCGGGTCATTGAATGGGATCTCATTGGCAACCCATGCGTCATAGACATCAGGGGTCTGTGTGCGCAGCATCAGGTCTTCAACCCAGTCAGTCGCAGGCCAGCCTGTGGCGGCCCCTGAACCCAGACCAATACACCAAGGCGTGCCACCATCGGCGACGATCTGGTCAGAAAGTGCGATCAACTCTTCCATGGTTGTTGGCACTTCGTAGCCTGCATCCTCGAAATTCTCAGGCACATACCACACCAACGACTTGACGTTGACGTTGAAAAAGAAGCCATAGAACTGATCCGCGCCCGATTGATCGGCATATGTGCCCAGATCAACCCATGATGGGCCTGCTGCAAAATTCTCAGACACCCATGCGGCATGATCCGCGCCAAGCGGGGTCAAAAGACCATTGGCCGCCATATTGGCCGCAAGGCCAGGCTGAGGGAAAACCGCGATATTGGGGGCAGAGCCTGCCTCAGCATCAATCACGATTTGCTGCTCAAAGCTATCCGACCCTGTATAGGTCGCATCCGCGCCTGTTGCCGCCTCGAAATAGGCCAAAAGCGCGTCAAAGCGATCCGCCTCAGGCGAAAGCCAAGGGCCAGAAATCGTGACAGTCTGACCTGTCAAATCATGCGCCGCTGCGAATGCCTCGTAGCTGGCCCAATTGAAATCCCCCTCACCCACAGGGAACACCAAACCACCATGCGCATCAGCCATCGCCATCCCCGAAGACAGCGCAAGGGCTGCGGCGCTTGCGTAAAACGAACGTTTCATAAGTAACCTCCCAGAACCGCACCCCCTGATTGAGGATGCCTAGAACCTGCATTTCAAAACCTATTCCGCGATTCCGTCAAGAGTGTTTCAAAGCGCTTTGGAAAAGAAATGTCTTTAAACGCCCAAGACGCTGAAAGGGCAAGAGAATTACAATATATTTGATTTTACGTTGGTTTTCTGCAGAAGCAGTGCGCCGAAATTTTAAAAATTTACTTTTGACAAGCCGCATAAAATTCGCCTAGCTGAGGAGAAATTTGAAAGCGCTTTGAAGTCAATCTTGTCGCGCCAGACGATAAAACGACCCAGCGCCATGCGCGACAAAGGAAGGAGGGAGGCGATGAATTTAAAAGAATTGGCATCATCGCTTGGGCTGTCTCAGACCACAGTCAGCCGTGCCTTGAATGGCTATCCCGAGGTGAACCCTGAAACCCGCGCCCGTGTCGAGGCAGCGGCGCGCGCGGCGAATTATCAACCCAATTCCCGCGCCCGCCGCTTGGCCACAGGGCGCGCGATGACCATCGGCCATGTGATCACGCATACGGGCGAAACTGAAATGGTAAACCCGATTTTTGCAGATTTTCTTGCAGGTGCGGGCGAGGTTTATGCCCGCGAAGGATATGACCTGCTTTTGTCTATCGTGCATGAGGGGGCCGCCGAACGGGCCTATCGACAGATGGCCGCGAATGGCTCGGTTGATGGGGTGATGGTCCAAGGCCCCCGCCAAGAAGACCCGCGCATTGCTCTACTACAGGAATTGGGGCTGCCGTTTTTGGTGCATGGCCGCACGGGGGATGCGCGCGGCTATAACTGGCTAGATATTGCCAATTTGCGGGCCTTTCGCCGTGCGACCGAATTCTTGTTGGATTTGGGGCATAGCCGCATTGCCCTGATCAATGGCCAAGAGGCGATGGATTTCGCCGCCCGCCGCCGCCGCGGATATGAAGAGGCGTTGCGCGCGCGCGGCATCACCCCTGACGCAAGCCTGATGTATGCCGATGTCATGACCGAAGGCTATGGCCACCGCGCCGCGGCACAATTGCTTGACCGTGAAAACCGCCCCACCGCCTTTTTGGTGTCATCGGTGATTTCTGCCATTGGGGTGCGTCAAGCGGCATGGGAGCGCGGGCTACAACTGGGCCGCGATGTCTCGATCATAACCCATGATGATGTCCTTTCCTATC
Source organism: Roseobacter sp. HKCCD7870 (assembly GCF_037830315.1). Classification (NCBI taxonomy): domain Bacteria; kingdom Pseudomonadati; phylum Pseudomonadota; class Alphaproteobacteria; order Rhodobacterales; family Roseobacteraceae; genus Roseobacter; species Roseobacter sp. HKCCD7870. The sequence goes on from NZ_JBBLYO010000001.1 coordinate 534,257, forward strand.
TCAACAATGATGCCGAAGGCCCCGCATTTACCTCAACCCGCAGTTCAATTCGTTTGGCGGGGCGGCGCTGTGCAGAAATTTTGATCGAACGGATCAAACAGCCTGACGCGCCCTTTGTGCATGAATTATGGGAGGCTGAATTGATGGTCGGGCGCTCGACTGGCCCTGCACCATAACGCCTGTCTCTGCCTGCCCTGCTTTAACCCCGCTGCCGCATTGCAATGAGTTCTCTCGCCATGACCACCCCCACCCTTCCCGCGCGGTCGGATTTTCCGCAAGATTTTCTGCTTGGTGTCGCCACATCGGCCTATCAAATCGAAGGCCACGCTCAGGGTGGCGCAGGCCAGACCCATTGGGATACATTCGCCGCAACGGGCAATAACGTAACCCGCGCTGAAAATGGCGCGCTTGCCTGCGATCACCTGAACCGATGGGAAGACGACCTTGACCTGATCCGTGATCTTGGCGCCGATATATATCGCTTTTCGCTGTCATGGGCGCGGATCATGCCCGAGGGGCGCGGCGCGGTGAATAAGGCGGGCTTGGATTTCTATGATCGTTTGATTGACGGGATGTTGGCGCGCGGGCTGCGCCCTGCAGCCACGCTGTATCATTGGGAATTTCCCTCGGCCCTCGCGGATCAAGGCGGTTGGGTGAATGGCGATATGCCAAACTGGTTTGCCGATTACACCGAGATTGTGATGGCATGCCTTGGCGACAGGCTGTGGTCGGTCGCCCCCATTAACGAGCCGTGGTGCGTCTCATGGTTATCGCATTTCGAGGGGCATCATGCGCCCGGTCTGCGCGATATTCGCGCCGCAGCCCGCGCTATGCACCATGTCCTCTCCTCGCATGGCCGCGCGATTGAGGTGATGCGCGCGCGTGGCATGCGCAATCTGGGTGCCGTGTGCAATTTTGAGGCCGCCCTGCCCGCCGATGAAAGCCCCGCATCAAAGGCCGCTGCCGCGCGTTACGATGCGATCTATAACCAATTCTTCCTGTCAGGCCTGTTTCATGGCCGCTATCCCGATCTGGTGCTTGAGGGGTTAGAGCAACACCTTCCCCAGAATTACCAAGACGACTTTGCCCATATCACCGCCCCGCTCGATTGGTTGGGGTTGAATTACTACACCTGCAAACGCCTGAGCGCAAGATGCGGAATTTGGCCGAATTACCAAGGCGTTGAGGGGCCATTGCCCAAAACCCAAATGGGCTGGGAAATTTACCCCGAGGGGTTGCATCATTTCCTGACCCATACGGCGAAAACCTACACGGGCGACCTGCCGCTTTATGTGACCGAAAACGGCATGGCGAATGACGATACGCCCGAACAGCCAGATGTGGCGCGCATAACCTATCTTGATGCCCATATGCGCGCCTGTTTGCGCGCGATTGAGGATGGCGCACCCTTGAAAGGCTATATCGCATGGTCGCTGATGGATAATTACGAATGGGCCTTTGGGTATGAAAAACGCTTTGGCCTTGTCCATGTTGATTTCGACAGCTTGCAAAGACGACCAAAAGCGTCTTATCACGCGCTTGCACAGGGCTGGCGCGCGGGCTAAAAAAGGCAGGACAGGATGACATCTTCCCCCGATTTGGATTTGGTCGCTGATATCGGCGGCACCAACACCCGCGTGGCTTTGGCGCGCGCGGGCGTCATTGACCGCGACAGCATCCGCCGCTTTGCCAATAAAAAAGCCGCTGTTTTGCGCGAGATGTTGGCGCAATTCATGGAACAGGCGGGCCTCCGTTCTGGCGCGCTCTCGGGCATTTGCGTGGCCGCCGCAGGCCCCGTGCGCGATGGCGTGGCCAAAATGACCAATTTGGATTGGCATATTGACCGCGCAATGTTGGCTGATGTCTCGGGCGCGTCACGCGTGGCTGTGCTCAATGATCTACAGGCGCAAGGCTATGCGATTGGCCATATTTCCGATACGGAATTGCGTGTAATCCTGCCCCATGATCCCGCCTCTGCCCATACGGCGAAATTGGTCATCGGGCTTGGCACGGGGTTTAACGCTGCCGCCGTATTTGACGGGCCGCGGGGCCGCGTGGTGCCTCCTTCGGAATCGGGCCATATCACCCTGCCCACCCCTGATGACCAAACCCGCGATCTTGCCCGCTTCTTAGCCGAAAAGCATGGCTTCGCCGCAGTCGAGGAAGTTCTCTCGGGGCGTGGGATCAGCCATGTTCACGCCTTTTTGCACGGGATTGATCAGCCTGCTCAACAGATCATGGATGCGCTTGAGCAAGATGATGCCAAGGCCCGTGCCACCGCCGCGCTCGTTGCACAGGTTCTGGGCAATGTCGCAGGGGATCTGGCCTTGGTAAACCTGCCCTTTGGTGGGGTCTATCTGATTGGCGGCGTCTCGCGCGCCCTTGCGCCCTATTTGATGCAATTCGGATTTGCCGAGGCCTTTTCGAATAAAGGCCGCTTTGGCCCCTTTATGGCGCAATTCGGGGTCAGTGTGGTGGAAGATGATTTTGCCGCGCTCACAGGCTGCGCGCAGGCCTTGATCGAGCTTTAGAACGCACGATCTTTGACGGCCTGCATAGATACATGTGTAGAGGTTGAGGCGACATGCGGCAGGGCGGATATGACCTCGCCCAACACGCGGCGATAGGCGCCCATATCGCGGCAGCGCACCTTGACCAAATAATCAAACGCCCCCGCAATCATGTGGCATTCTTCGATTTCGGGCACGGCAATCGTGGCTTTGTTAAAGGCGGCCAATGCCGCCTCGCGCGTGTCGGACAATTTCACCTCAACAAAAGCCACATGTTCGCGGTCAAGCTTTACGGGATCAAGTTCCGCGCGGTAGCCTCGAATATAGCCTTCCTGCTCAAGACGGCGCAGCCGCACTTGGGTTGGGCTTTTCGACAGCCCCACGCGATCCGCTAATTCCGTTACGGAAATTCGGCCATCTTCTGAGACTTCCTTCAGAATCTTCCGATCAAACCCATCAATTTGCCCGCGTTCTGGCGATTTTGATACCATCAGACCCACCCTTTTCCTGTTTATTCAATTTATTTTCCCGCCAAACTACAAAGTCAAGGCGGATTTCCCGCCGATATCTTCGTATTGTAATTCATCTTCATTTTACACGTGGTGTCCACATGACCGACCTTTCTGTGCTGCGCGATGCGATCCGTGACGATCACTTGGCCGATGAGGCCGCTATTCTCGACCGCCTGATAAAATCGCATGGCCCCGATCAGGCCACGCGCACAGCCGCCAAGGCGCGCGCAACCCGCTTGGTCACTTCCATCCGCAATGACGCAGATGCAGGGTTGATGGAGGTGTTTTTGGCCGAATATGGCCTCTCAACCCGCGAAGGCATTGCGCTGATGTGTTTGGCAGAGGCGCTGTTGCGCGTGCCAGATGCGACCACGATTGATGCTTTGATCGAAGATAAAATTGCCCCCTCAGCCTGGGGCGAGCATTTGGGAAAATCCTCCTCATCGCTTGTAAACGCATCCACTTGGGCGCTGATGCTGACGGGGCGCGTTTTACAAGACGGCGAAGGCATGGATCGCGTGCTGCGCGGGGCCTTGCGCCGTTTGGGCGAACCTGTGATCCGCACCGCCGTGGCCAGTGCCATGCGCGAGATGGGGCGGCAATTCGTGTTGGGGCAAACCATGCCAGACGCGATGGCCCGCGCCGCAAAGCAGGAGGCAAAGGGATACAGCTATTCCTATGATATGTTGGGCGAGGCGGCGATGACCATGGCCGATGCGGATGCTTTTTTTGCCTCTTACAAAACCGCCATTGCCAAGATCACTCCGCGCTATAACGCTGGGGATATCCGCAGCAACCCTGGAATTTCGATCAAACTCTCGGCGCTGCATCCGCGCTATGAGGTGGCACAAAAAGATCGTGTTATGTCCGAACTTGTGCCGCGCGTTTTGGAATTGGCCCTTGATGCGCGTCAGGGCGGGATGGGTCTTAACATTGATGCCGAAGAAGCAAATCGTCTTGATCTGTCGCTTGATGTGATTGAGGCGGTGTTGGCTGATCCACGCCTTGCAGGGTGGGACGGGTTTGGTGTTGTGGTGCAGGGCTATGGCCTACGCGCAGGCGCGGTGATTGACTGGCTTTACGCCCTTGCCACCAAACTTGACCGCAAGATCATGCTGCGTCTGGTCAAAGGCGCGTATTGGGACACCGAGGTGAAATTGGCGCAGGTTGAAGGGCTATCTGGCTTTCCTGTCTATACACGAAAATCCGCCACCGATGTGGCCTATCTGTGTTTGGCCAAAAAGCTGCTTGGTCTGACGGATCGCATTTATCCGCAATTTGCCACCCATAACGCCCATTCTGTGGCGGCCATTATCGAAATGACGACAGACCCTACCCGTTTTGAATTCCAACGCCTGCATGGGATGGGCGAGGCGCTGCATGATCTGGTGCTGAAGGGCAACGCCATGCGCTGCCGCATCTATGCGCCTGTGGGGGCGCATCGGGATCTTTTGGCCTATCTCGTGCGCCGCTTGTTGGAGAATGGCGCAAATTCTTCCTTCGTGAACCAAATCATGGATGAAAACACGCCACCTGAGGTGGTCGCAGCTTGCCCCTTTGAACGGCTCGAACGCGCAGGGCCAAATCTTGCGGTGCGCCACCCAAACGCGCTTTTTGCGCCCGAGCGCGCAAATTCACGCGGGTTCGACCTTAGCGATCCTGTCACCTTGGCCGAGTTAGACGCGGCCCGCGCGCCATTTCGGACGCATCAGTGGCAGGCAGGCCCCATTTTGGCCGAACCGGCGACAGGGGCCGATGACATCACCCAAACCTGCCCCGCCGATCCCGCCGACATCGTGGGCCGTGTTACCGAGGCCGCCGCAGGTGATATCGAGACTGCACTGACATCTGCGCAGGCTTGGGACGCACCTGCCGCAGAACGCCGCGCCTGCCTTGAACGGGCCGCCGACCTTTACGAAGCGCATCATGCCGAATTATTTGCGCTTCTGGCCCGCGAAGCGGGCAAAAGCCCCGCCGATGCAGTGGCCGAACTGCGCGAGGCGGTGGATTTCTTACGCTACTACGCGGCCCATGCGCCGCTTTTGCAGCAGCCCGCGCGCGGGGTGTTTACCTGTATCAGCCCGTGGAATTTCCCCTTGGCCATTTTCACAGGGCAAATCGCTGCCGCGCTTGCGGCGGGAAATGGCGTTTTGGCAAAGCCCGCTGAGACAACCACCCTCATCGGTGCGCGGGCCGTGGAATTGCTCCATGCCGCAGGCGTGCCGCGTGGCGCCCTGCAATTTCTGCCAGGCCAAGGGGCCAAGGTCGGGGCGGCCCTTGTCAGCGATGCGCGTGTTGCGGGCGTGTGCTTTACGGGGTCAACGGCAACTGCCCAAGGGATCAATCGCGCCATGGCGGCCAATCTGCACCCCGCAGCCCCTTTGATTGCAGAGACAGGCGGCCTGAATGCCATGATCGTGGACAGCACAGCCCTGCCCGAACAGGCCGTGCGCGACATTGTCGCCTCGGCCTTTCAATCAGCGGGTCAGCGTTGCTCGGCCCTGCGGTTGCTCTATGTGCAAGAAGATATCGCAGGGGGCCTGTTACAGATGTTGCAGGGCGCGATGGAGGAACTCTCCCTCTCCCACCCATGGAACATATCCTGCGATGTGGCCCCCGTGATCACGGCAAGCGCGGCGGCAGAGATCAATGCCTATGTCCAACAGACCCAAACAGAGGGGCGTTTGATCAAACAGATCACCCCGCCCAGCACGGGCCATTATGTGGGGCCTGCCTTGATCTCATTGCCCGGTGGGATCAACGACCTTGAGCGCGAAGTCTTTGGCCCTGTCTTGCATGTGGCCACTTATAAGGCCCGCGATCTGGCGCCGGTTGTGGCCGATGTGAATGCAAAGGGCTATGGCCTGACCTTTGGGATGCACAGCCGCATTGATGACCGCATCGCCGAGGTGGCGAGCCAGATCAAGGTTGGCAATCTCTACATCAACCGCAATCAAATCGGTGCCATTGTGGGCAGTCAGCCCTTTGGGGGCGAGGGTCTGTCTGGCACAGGGCCAAAGGCGGGCGGGCCGCACTATTTGCCGCGTTTTACGACCCCCAACCTCGCGGCAGAAGGCCCAATGGGCGATGCGCCCCCCTGTGATGAGGCCGAAGTGACCCGCGCCCTTGCAGCACTTGCGCGTTCCTCTGACAGGCCCCTTTCCCAAGCAGAAATGCCTGGGCCTACAGGTGAATCAAACCTGTTGTCACGCTATGCGCGCGGGCGGGTTCTGTGTCTTGGGCCAACGGCGGAAGCTGCAATGATGCAGGTGCAAATGGCCAAAGAGGCAGGCTGCACCGCCCTTGCGATTGCGCCCAGTGTTGGCGCGCATGGGGTTGAAGGGCTACTTCCTGCTGACATGCTGCGCAGTCTCACGGGGTTTGATGCCGTGATCTTATGGGCAGACCCCGAAGAGGCCCGCCCCTATCGCGCGGCTTTGGCTGCGCGCGAGGGCGCCTTGATCCCGCTGATTTGTGAACGCGACCCTAAACCGCGCCTGATCCTTGAGCGGCATATCTGCATTGACACCACGGCGGCGGGCGGCAATGCGCGGCTTCTGGCGGCGGCAGGTGAGGCTTAGATCGCCAACCCCACGGCGCCGCCAATTAGGGATGTGGCCACCATCGCCAACACGCCCCAGAACATGACACGGAATGCGGCGCGCCCTTTAGGGGCGCCGCCCGCCTGCGCACCAAGCGCACCAAGCGTGCCAAGGGCCGCCAATGTGGCCGCCCCCACCCAAATCTCCACCTGATCATGCGGGGCCACGACCCCCATCAGCAACGGCACCAAAGCACCGCCTGCAAATGTCGCGGCAGACACCACCCCTGCCTCTACAGGCTTGGGCGGCGAGAGATCAGTCAGCCCAATCTCATCGCGCAAATGTGCGCCAAGCGCGTCTTTGCGGGTCAATTCGCGCGCCACCTCATCGGCCAACTGCTCCGACAAGCCGCGTTGACGATAGATCGCCGCCAATTCGGCCAATTCGCCCGCAGGGTTCAATTTCAACTCGCGCTTTTCGCGCTCGACATCGGCGCGCTCAACATCGGCTTGGCTTGAGACGGAAACATATTCCCCCGCTGCCATCGACATCGCCCCCGCAACCATGCCTGCAATCCCCGACAAGAGGATCGTGCCTTGATCCGCACCGCCTGCAGCAACCCCCACGATCAATGACGCTATCGACAAAATCCCATCATTCGCCCCCATCACCGCCGCGCGCAACCATCCTGAGCGTTGCGACAAATGCGGTTCCTCATGGGCCGAGGGGACATTGTGGGTATCAGGTCGGTGTTCAGCCATAATTGGGCAATCCCATTTTTCCTGGGTTAAAAATATTTTGCGGATCAATCCCGCGCTTGATTGTGGCCATGACCTCCATCGCTTCTGGCCCCAATTCGCGGATCAGATAGGCGGCTTTGCCTTGGCCGATGCCATGCTCACCTGTGCAGGTGCCCTCCATCGCAATCGCCATATCATTCAGCCATGCAACAAACCCCTCGGCCATCTCAACCTCGGCAGGACTGTCCGTGTCGATCAACATCAACACATGGAAATTTCCATCGCCCACATGGCCCACAACGGGGGCGATCATGCCCAATTCTGACGCACGCGTCTGTGCCTTTGTCACAGCCTCGGCCAGACGGCTGACGGGCACGCAAATATCGGTGGAAATCCCCTTTGCCCCGGGGCGCAGGGCCAAACCCGCCCAGTAGGCATCATGGCGCGCTTGCCACAGTTGATTGCGCTCCTCCTCAAGGGTGGTTGCGGCAAAGCCCGTGCCGCCAAAATCAGCTGCAATCTCGCCAAAACTTGCCGCATCCTCGGCCACACCTGTCTCGCTGCCATGAAATTCCAATAACAAAAGTGGCGTTTCTGGCAGGGACACTTTGGAATAACGATTAACGGCCTCAACCATCAGCTTGTCGAGCAATTCAATTCGCGCCACGGGCAATCCATATTGCACAGTCGCAATGACACATTCGCAGGCAGCCTCGACCGAAGGGAAAGAACAGGTCGCCGCAGAAATGGCCGCAGGGATACCGCGCAGACGCAAGGTTAACTCGGTGATCAGGCCAAGCGTGCCTTCAGAGCCGATCATCAGATGGGTCAAATCATACCCTGCCGAAGATTTCCGCGCCCGCGCGGCGGTTTTTACAATCTCCCCTGATGGCAAAACCGCCTTCAGCCCGAGGATATTTTCCTTCATCGTGCCATAGCGCACGGCATTCGTGCCGCTTGCCCCCGTGGCCGCCATACCGCCAAGCGTTGCATCTGCTCCTGGATCCACGGGAAAGAACAGCCCCGTGTCGCGCAAATGCGTGTTCAACGCCTTACGCGTGACACCTGGCTCAATCACGACATCCATATCCTCTGCACTGACCCGAATAATGCGGTTCATCTGACTGAAATCAATACAAATTCCCCCTGCGGATGCATTCACATGCCCCTCAAGGGATGAGCCTGCCCCAAAGGGGATCACAGGCACATGATGACGCGCGCATAGACGCACGACATCTTGGACTTCCTCGGTCGATTGCACAAACACCACAGCATCAGGTGCTTGGGTGCGCAGCCATGTGGTGGTGTGGCCATGCTGTTCGCGCAAGGCGGCACTGGTCGCAAGCCGCGCCCCAAATTGCCCCGCAAGCGCCTCGATTACGGCGGCAATGCCATGCTCATTGCGCGGAAGATCTAAAATTTCAGCCATGGTGATGCACTTTCCCTGTTGCTGCCTTTATGTTTAGCGACAGCCGCACAGAAGAAAAAGGGGGGCCGCACCCTCGGGGCTAAAGCCCGTAAAGGGCGCCAAATTTTTCCTCGAGATAGCGCAACAGCGGCTCAGGGGAGACAGGCCCACCGATTGCATCCTCAATCGTCTGGCGCGGCGGTTTCAGGCTGCCGTGGCGTTGCAATCTCTCGCGCAGCCAATCGGTTGCAGGGCGTGGATTGCCCTGTGCCAATGCCGCATCCAAATTCGGCACATCCGCGCGCAAAGCCTGCATCATGCAGCCGGCATAGACATTGCCAAGCGCGTAGGTGGAGAAATATCCAAACAGGCCCGCCGACCAATGCACATCTTGCAACACCCCGTGGCTGGGGCGATCCACGGCGAACCCAAAATCAGCCATAAAGCGATCATTCCATGCCGCCTCAAGATCACCCACGGCCAGATCACCGCTGATCAATGCCTGCTCTAAATCAAACCGCAGCATGATGTGCAGGTTATACTGCACCTCATCGGCCTCGGTGCGGATATAGCCTTTGGCAACCCGATTGATCGCCGCATATAGCGCAGCAGGGCTATCAGTTGAAAGCCCACCAAAGGCCGTCTGCATCTGCCGATAAAGCCATGTCACAAAAGGCAGGGATCGACCAAGCTGATTTTCGTAAATGCGGCTTTGGCTTTCATGCACCCCCATCGAGGCCCCCTGCCCCAATGCGGTCAAATGATAGAGCGGGTCAATATTTTGCTCGTAGCAGGCATGGCCCACTTCGTGAATGGTCGAATAAAGCGCATTAAACGGATCATCCCGCGCGACCCGCGTGGTGATGCGACTGTCACTGCCTGAGCCAGAAGAAAACGGGTGAACGGCAAGATCAATTCGCCCTTTGTCGAGATCATAGCCAAAGGCCAAGGCAATCTCGCGCGTCAGGGCAAGCTGCACCGCCTCGTCAAAATCACCCGATATCGCCGCAGGCATCGGTTTTTCAAGGATCGCCGCGCGCAAGGACACTAGGCGCGGACGCATCGCATCAAAAAGGGCCGCGATTTCGCTGGCGCGCATCTCAGGTTCGTAATCGTTCAACAGCGCATCATAAAGGGCAGCACCACGCGTCTCGCCTGACAGACAGGCGGCCTCTTCGCGGCGCAGGGTGATGAGTTGCTCAAGAACAGGTAAAAATCCCGCAACATCATCTTCGGCGCGGGCCTTGGCCCAGACCCCATGGGCGAGCGAGGCCGTCTGCGCCAATTCCGCCGCCAAACGCGCGGGGATTTTTGTAGCACGCTGATATGACCGCGAGATCAGCCGCAAAGAGGATGCTTCAAAATCCGTTTCAGCCTGTGCGGTTTCTAGCAGTTCGCCAAGTGCAGGGTCAGTACGGCGAGCGTGCAGAACCCCCTCCATCGCTGCGATTTCTTCGGCGCGCTGTGCCGCTGCCCCTTTAGGCATCATGGTTTCTTGATCCCAATGCAACCGCCCCGCGACCTGCTCAAGCGTGGCGGTTTGCGCTGCATGCGCCAAAAGATCCCCCATCGCGCTCATGCCGCTGCCCCACGCAAGGATTGCTCAGGCGGATAAATCGCAAGGAAGCGCGCGCGCAAAATCAAGACGACCAAGGCCACCGCGCCAAGCTGATGGGTCAAGCCAAGGGCAATTGGCGCAGAATGCATCACCGTTACGATCCCGATCACCACCTGCCCAAACAGCATCACCGCCATCCACGCATAGGATTGGCGCACCAGCGCATTGCCCGATTTGCGCCCTTTGAGCCAAACCGCAATCCCATAGGCAAAGACCAGATAGCCCAGCATCCGATGGATGAATTGGACGGTGCCATCATTTTCGAACAGATTGCGATACCAGGGGTCAATCGCCCACATATCAGGCGGGGTGAACCCGCCCGCCATCAAAGGCCAATCAATATAATTACGCCCTGCATCGATACCCGCGACCAAAGCCCCAACCAAGACTTGCAAAAAGGTGAGATGCAAAAGCCCCGTGGTCATACCAAAGAGGCGCTTATCGCCTGCACGCCGCGCCGCCAATAGCGCGGGCGCAGGTCGGCTGAGCTGCAAAATAAACCATGTGATAAGGGCAAGGATGAAGAACGCGACACCCAAATGTGTCGCCAACCGATAGGAGGCAACATCAAACATGCCAGGCGCAAGACCTGAATAGACCATCCACCATCCGATGGCCCCTTGCAGACCACCAAGCGCCCCAAGCGCCACGATTTTTGGAACCCACGCTTTGATCAGATTGCCAGAGAGCGCAAGCGCGGCAAACCCAAGGGCCCAAACAAGACCGATTGCGCGCCCCCATTGACGATGACCCCATTCCCACCAGAAAATATACTTAAACTCGGCCATCGACATGCCGCGATTTTGCTGTTGGTATTCGGTTGTCTGCTGATAGGCGGTGAATTGCTCTTGCCACTGGTCATCACTGAGCGGCGGAATGGCTCCCGAAATCGGCGCCCATTCAACGATAGACAACCCTGAATCGGTCAGGCGCGTCATGCCCCCAATGGCAATCATTGCCGCAACCATCACGAAGAGAACCGCCAAATAGGCCCGCATCCATCTGCGCGCCGCGCCCGTGTCGCGGGAAATCCCCGAAGGGTTCGGGCCTGTTTTCCCCGTCCCAGAGGGCCCTTTGCCGGATTGGTCGACCTCTTCGAAAATATTGCGGCTCATGGCGCGACCCCTTCTCGATCTTCATTTAGCAAAAGCCCTAGCGCCTTGGCAAAGGCTTCGCAAGAATGCGCGGCAGTTTGGCGCTAGGGCCGATCGCGCCAACGCTGCATCTGTCGCAAAATGCCGTGAAACAGCTGAACATCGGCCCGCGTCAGGGGCAGACGCCCCCACAGATTGCGCAAGACCAGCTTCATGCCAGCGGCCTTTGTTTCGGGAAAGAAATAGCCCATTTCATCAAGCTTTTCTTCGTAGTGATCCGCCAGTTTTTCTACCTCAATCGCGGTGGCAAAATCGCTGCGGGCAAATTCCATGCGCATTTCCACCACCTCGGTGGTTTGGCGGCGCCACTCATAAGCGCATAGCAGCACAGATTGCGCCAGATTGAGCGATGGAAAATCAGGGTTCACGGGCACAGTTATAATCGCATCAGCCCGCGCGATATCGTCATTTTCCAAACCTGCGCGCTCGGGGCCAAAGATCACCGCAACCTTGCCCCCCGCGGCATGGATGGCCCGCGCCTGCGCCATCGCCGCCTCGGGGCTGAGGATCGGTTTGGTCAGCCCCCGTTCGCGGGCAGTGGTCACAAACACATGGGTGCAATCGCCAATCGCCTCGGGCGTTGTCTCCACCACCAAAGCAGGATCGAGCACCACGCCTGCGGCGCCACTGGCCAAGGCCACCGCGCGTTCATTCGGCCACCCATCGCGCGGGGCCACAAGGCGCATGTGGTTCAGGCCGAAATTCCACATCGCCCGTGCCGCCGCGCCGATATTCTCACCCATCTGCGGGCGCACAAGCACGAAACAAGGCATTGGATGGGCGGTTGCGGGAATTTGGCTATCGTCACTCATGATCCTGCCATATCGTGCGGAGCCATTCTTGCCAAGCGCCCCATTGCTGAACACGAAGCAAACCATTAGAAACAAACAAAGACTGACAAGAGGCAGCCCTATGTCCGACATGGATATTCCACAGATTTACCTTGTGACCCCACCAAATTTTGAGCTGACGGGCTTTGGCGCGCAGCTTGCGGCAGTTTTGGATGCCTATCCTATCGCCTGCCTGCGCCTTGCTCTGGCAAGCCGTGATGAGGATGACCTGGCGCGCGCGGCAGATCACTTGCGCGAAATTGTCCATGCCCGCGACATCCCTTTAGTGATGTCAGAACATATCAAACTGGTCGAACGCTTGGGGCTTGATGGCGTGCATCTCTTGGATGGGTCGCGCAGCACCCGCAAAACCCGTGCGGATCTTGGCGGCGATGCAATCATCGGCTGCTTCTGTGCCAATTCCCGCCATGATGGGATGAATGCAGGGGAAATGGGCGCGGATTACATCAGTTTCGGCCCTGTTGGCGACACAAGCCTTGGCGATGGCAGCCGCGCCGAAGATGATCTTTTCGCATGGTGGAGCCAAATGATCGAACTGCCAGTCGTGGCCGAAGGCGCGCTGACGCTTGCAGATATCGAACGCCTTGCGCCGATCACGGATTTCTTCGCCATCGGTGGGGAAATTTGGCGCAAAGACGACCCTGTGGCAGCCCTTAAGATGCTTCTGTCCCCTCTGGGCTAAGGGCCTGAGCAAGCCCTGCACGCACGGCCGTTTCGGCGACCTGCGCCAGTGCCTTGCGCGATGCAAACTGTGAGACGCGCAAGGGCGCGTGATAGATGACCGTGACATGGCCATTTTCACGGACAGATAGCACCCGCATCAGGCCCGCACCAAAGGATTGATCCCCCCACCACCCGTAAAAGGCGGGATTTTCGCCTGCGGGGGCGTGATAGGCGATGGTGACGGGCTGAACAGTGATATCCCGTGGCATATCAGCTGCAAAAAACGCCTCAAACAGGCTTGAGCGGAAGGGTAAAACGCGCAACCCATCGGTGGATGTGCCTTCTGGGAAAAACACCAAACGCTCGGCGTCTTCTGCAAGGCGCATATGCAACAGGCGATTTTGATCTTTTGCCGCCATGCGCCGCCGCTCGATGAAAACGGTGCCTGCTGCGCGCGCCAAAATCCCAATACCCGCCCAATCGCGCACTTCAGATTTTGCCACGAACACCACAGGCCCGCCCGAATTGAGCGGGAAAATATCAAGCCAAGACACATGATTGGCGACAATCGCGCCCGCAGCTTGTGCGGCATTTCCTTTGCGTGTCACCTTGAGGCCCAAAATCATACAGACAAAGGCGCAGACGATTTGCGTGATCCGCGCAGTTACAGGGCGGCGCAAAGGCCCCGCGATGACGCGCTCTGGCACGCGGCACAATAGCAGGGTCAAAAACCCAAACCCAATGACCAGAAGGATCGCTGCCCCGCGCAGACAGGCGCGCAGAATACCCAAAACCCCAACAGATGCGGGCGTGACCTGAGGGGCGCCATCCCATCGCATGGGCCTATATCCCCCGACCCCGCGCGTAGAGCGCGCGGTGTTTTTCCGACATCAGGGCCGTATCAAGGATCAAACAAATATCTGTGCAATTAAAGGCGTGATCGACAAAGGCCCCCTGCCCAACCGCACCGCCAAGGCGCAGATAGGCCTTGATCAACGCGGGCAGCGCACGCGTAGCAGCCGTGCGCTCAAGCGCATCTTCAGCAATGAGGTTCATATCCTGATAACCCGCCGCCCGCGCCTTTGGGCGCAGCCCCTCAGGCGCAAGATGGCGGTGATGCAGCAGCGACAGAGGTGCGGCCAATTCAGCCACATCGGTGCCATGCAGTGACGCCACACCAAATAAAATTTCAATCTCATGGGTCACGATATAATCGGCCAGCCCATTCCATAAATGCATCAGCGCCGTGCCCCCGCGATAATCGGCATGCACGCAAGACCGCCCCAATTCCAGCAAACGCCGACCCGAAGATTTGAGCGGCGCGAGATCATATTCGTCTTCGGAATAGAATTGCCCTGCGGCTTTGGCCCCGTGCTCCTGCATCACGCGGTAAACGCCCACAACTTGCTCGCCCACAGCGCGGCGATGATCCAGAAGCATGAGATGATCAAAAAATGGGTCAAAGCGATCTGCCTCAAGTCGCGCCTCGTGATCCACCAAGGCCCCATCAGCGCCCAATTCCGCCACGAATACCTCATAGCGCAGGCGCTGTACCGCGCGAATATCCTCTGGGCTTGAGGCCAATCGCAGCTCAAAATGCGGCTCTTGCGACACCATAAGGTGGGCCTTCCTGTCTTGGCTGTGCCTTTCGCGCCGCAATTTTGCGGCCTTTGGGGCAAATGCGTTTATCTGTGCAGCGCGATGCGCCTCTCCAAGATATGATCTTCATGATGCAGAATTAGGGTATTGTTAACCATCATTCCAGTAGACCGAACCCTTAAGCGCCCCATTCGGGCAGCAATGTCACATGGCGGGAGTCGATCACTTGTTTGCCTTGATGCTCGAAATTGACGGTCACCTTGCCGCCAATATTGGATTGCACCTGCCCCAACCCCCAATCGGGTTGCGCAGGGTTGCGCACCAACATTCCAGGCTCAAGCAGCGCATTCAACTCTTCGGTCATCGGAGGCCTCATTGATGGATCAAATCGTCTTTAGCCCAAATTCACAGGATTTGTCAGCCCTGGTTGCATCACGGCTCTGCCATGATTTGGGCAACCCTTTGGGGGCTGTTTCAAACGGGGTTGAACTTCTGCAAATGAGCGGCTTGGCAAATAGTCCTGAAATGGCTCTGATTGCCGATGCGCTGCGCGATACCGAAGCGAGGTTGCGGTTTTTCCGGATCGCCTATGGTGCGGCGCGGCTTGATCAGCATATATCTGAACGCGAAACGCGCAATATTCTGAGCCAGATGTATGGCGCGGGCCGCCTGACAGTTGACTGGCTTTTGACGGGGGATTTACCGCGCCATCATGCAAAAAGCGCCTTTTTGATGATCGCCTGTGCCGAAGCGGCCCGTCCTATGGGGGGACATATCACAATCGCACAGCCAGAGCGCGGCACGCTTACAGTCGGCGCTGACGGGCCACGGATCTTGCACGACTTGTCAGGTCTGGCATGGCTCGGCGGGGTAAGTCACAGCACCCCAAGCCCGCGCAAGGTGCAATTCCTGATGCTGTTAAAGGAGGCCGCTGAAATCGGGGCTGAGATTTCCCTTAGCCTCTCGGACACCCGTGTGCAGATCAGCGTGCAGGGGTCGCGGTTATAAGGCCTGCAATCCTGCGCGAAACCGCGCGGCTTTGGCCACATACCCCGCCGCCGATTGAATAAGCCCTGCGCGTGCTGCCTCGTCTAGCGCGCGAATAACACGGCCTGGCATCCCCATCACCAAACTGCCGTCAGGAATAACTTTGCCCTCGGGGATCAAGGCCCCCGCCCCGATCAAGCAGCCCTTTCCGACAACCGCACCGTTCATCACCATCGCGCCCATACCAATCAATGTGCCATCGCCAATCGTGCAGCCATGCAAAAGCGCGCGATGCCCAATGGTGCAATCCTCGCCCACAGTCAGGGGTAGACCTGGGTCTGTATGGCAGATCACATTTTCCTGCAGATTGCTGCGCGCGCCAATGGAAATCAGTTCATTGTCACCGCGCAACGTGGCCCCAAACCAAATGCTGCTTTCGGCAGCAAGGGCAATCTTGCCGATGACATTGGCATCATCGGCAACCCATGCATCGGCGGCGATATCGGGCTGATGCCCCTCAAATGCGTAAATCATGGCGCGCGCATCCCCTCATATTCACTTTGTAAACCCCGCAAAAACCCTGCAAGGCTTGGCTGTTGAATGCGGCGCATCCGTTCAGCCGTGATGATTGTGGTCAGATTGTCAAAGCACGCGTCTAGATCATCATTAACGAGAACGTAATCATAGCCATCCCAATGGCTGATCTCATCCCAAGATTTTGCCATGCGTTCGACAATGGTTTCGGCATCATCTTGTGCGCGCGTCACCAGACGTTCGTGCAAGGCTGCAATGCTCGGGGGCAGGATAAAGATCGACAGCGCATGTGCGCCCAGCGCCGAGTTGCGGATTTGCTGCGCCCCCTGCCAGTCTATGTCAAATAAGACATCACGCCCCGCATCAATGGCCGCACGCACAGGTGGCATCGGGCTGCCGTAGAGATTGCCGAACACCTCGGCATGTTCCAGCATCGCGCCCTCATCCACCATCCGCTCAAACCCTGCGCGGTCGAGGAAATGGTAATGTTCCCCATCCACCTCGCCTATACGCGGCGCGCGCGTGGTGGCGGATACTGAAAACCGCAACGACCTGTCCCATGCCATCAAACGCCGTGCCAACGTGGATTTCCCCGCGCCCGAAGGCGAAGAAAGAATGATCAGCAAGCCACGGCGTGTAGCAGCGTTGAGAGATTTTGCATCGGTCTGAGACATCAGGCGCGTCTTTCTATGGCGATCTTTACTGTGCGCGCGCATCTTGAGGATCAGACCGCAGAGGTCAAGCCAAAGCAGCGCCGATGCCCCATTAACCAATTTCTGTCATATGGGCTGAATTTTCCGAAAATTTGCCGTTACTATGCCCGAGGTAACACACCTCAGCACATAAACCTTCGATCCGCCGCATAGGGGTATGCAGCAGGCGTATCGAACCCGTTGAGGATAGGGGAAAACGATGGGGAATTATTATTTTGGCGATGCCGCGCGTGACAAGGACGACAGCCTTGATCACCATATGGCCTTCACGCGATTGCGGCAGCATTAGAACAGTTTGCGTGACACCGTCCACCAACCACCCAAAGCACGCGATTTGCAGCAGCATATCTTAGGCGCGGCCCTGCCATTCGTGTTTTTGTTGGAAAATCTCGGCGGTGAGATTTTGCGCCTGAAACTGGGCGGCACGCATTTATGCGATGTTATGGGGATGGAACTGCGGGGAATACCGCTGCGGTGTTTTTTTGCCTATAATGAACGCCCGCGCTTTGCCGCTGCGGTCGAGCCTGTTTTCACGGGACCTGCGGAATTGGATATAAGACTGCAAAGCAGCTATAGCGGGATTGAGCCACCCGTTTTGGCGCGCATGATCCTTTTGCCCTTGCAAAGCGCCTCGGGCGTGATTGATCGCGCGATTGGGGCTTTTGTGACCAAAGGGCCGCTTAACCATGCGCCCTATCGGTTTGAAATTGAGCGCACGGATCTGCACCCGCTTCATGCAGAAACGGCGGCTGTAACGCCGCCGCCCCATATGGACATGAAACCCACCAAAGTGCCCTATCTGCGCGTCCTTTCAGGGGGGCGCGCAGGCTAGCTCATAAGCGCGGCGGGGTTTTATCCCGCCGCCGCTGCCGCCGCATCACGGCGGGTTGAGGACAATTCCTCCGCCACCAAGAAGGCCAATTCAAGCGACTGGCTGGCATTGAGGCGCGGGTCACAGGCTGTGTGATAGCGGCTTGAGAGATCCTCATCGGTCACAGCGCGCACGCCGCCTGTGCATTCGGTGACATCTTTGCCTGTCATCTCGAAATGCACCCCACCCGGAATGGTGCCTTCGGCGCGGTGGATGGCAAAGAATTCCTGCACCTCCCGCAAAACCGAGTCGAAGGGCCGCGTCTTAAACCCACTGGCCGATTTGATCGTGTTGCCGTGCATCGGGTCACAGCTCCAGACCACATTTGCCCCATGCGATTGCACCGTGCGCACAAGGCGTGGCAAATGATCGCCAACCTTGCCCGCACCAAAGCGCGCAATCAATGTCAGGCGGCCTGCCTCATTTTCTGGGTTCAACTTATCCATAAGGATTTTCAGATCATCCTCGGTGGTGGTTGGCCCGCATTTCAGACCAATCGGGTTTTGCACCCCTGCACAGAATTCAACATGCGCGCCCTCTGGCTGACGGGTGCGGTCGCCAATCCAGATCATATGACCCGAGCCTGCAATCGGTTTTCCGGTGGTTGAATCAATCCGACACAGGGCTTCCTCATATTCCAACAACAGCGCCTCATGGCTCGTGTAGAAATCGACACTGTGCAATTCATGTGTGGTCTGTGGGCTGATGCCAGCCGCGCGCATAAAATCAAGGCTATTTTGGATATGATTGGCCATGTCGCGGTATCTCTCCGCGTCATCGTGATCGGTAAAGCCCAAGGTCCAGCTATGCACCCGTTCGATATCTGCAAAACCACCCGTTGAGAAAGCCCGCAACAGGTTCAACGAAGCGGCAGCCTGCGTATAGGCCTGCAACATCTTCGCAGGGTCAGGAATGCGCGCCTCGGGCGTGAAGGCCAACTCGTTGATGATATCACCGCGATAAGAGGGCAACTCGACCCCGTTGATCACCTCGGTGGGCGCTGAGCGCGGCTTGGCGAATTGCCCTGCCATACGGCCCACTTTGACCACGGGAACCTTGGCGCCATAGGTCAAGACCATCGCCATTTGCAGCATTACTTTGAAGGTGTCGCGAATGGAATCTGCCGAAAATTCAGCAAAGCTTTCGGCGCAATCGCCCCCTTGCAGCAAAAACGCCTCACCACCGGCCGCTTTGCCAAGCGCGGCTTTGAGGCGGCGCGCCTCACCCGCAAAAACCAAAGGAGGATATTTACCAAGCTGCGCCTCAACCGCCGCCAATGCTGCCTGATCAGGATAATCAGGCATCTGCACGCGCGGCTTGCTGCGCCAGCTAGATTTCGTCCATGTTTGTGCGGCTTCAGCACCCATGGGAGCCTCCTTCAGTCTTCCATAAAAATTACGATTTCGGCCTGCTTATAGACGCGGAAACCCCCCGCGTCCAATGGCAATTTCGCAAGCTACGGATCAAAAGGGGGGCTTGCGGCGCGCGCAATTTGGTGGTTTCGCTAGAGAAACGACCACGTAAGGTTGCATCGTGATATGCGCCTCGGTGCGATGTTTAATGATTGTGGCTTTGTTCAAAGGACTCTGGAGATGAGCAGACCGACCCCCCGCGATGCAGACGCCGCGAAACGCTATGTTTTCGTGCTGTTGGATCGCTTTACGATGCTCTGCTTTGCCTCTGCGGTCGAAGCCTTGCGCATTGCCAATCGGATGTCGGGACGCACACTCTATGAATGGGCCTTGGCGGGGGATGGGGGCGAGGTTGCGTATTGCTCTGCGGGGATCGGCTATAAGCTAGATATGGATCTCGAAGAGCTGACCCGCGAAGACACAATCATGCTGTGCGGCGGGATTGATGTGCAATCCGCCACAACGAAGCGCATTCTCAACTGGTTGCGGCGCGAGGCGCGGCGCGGTTCGGTTGTGGGCGGGCTGTGCACCGCAGGCTATACTTTGGCCAAGGCGGGGCTGTTGGACGGCAAACGCGCCACGATCCATTGGGAAAACCAAGACAGCTTTTCCGAAGAATTCGAAGACGTCACCCTGACAAAATCGGTCTTTGTGATTGATGGCAACCGCATCACCACCGCAGGCGGTACCGCCTCGATTGATTTGATGCTGAAAATCATTGCCAATGACCACGGCGAAGAATTGGCGAATTTGGTGGCGGATCAGTTGATCTATACCTCGATCCGCACCGACCAAGACACGCAGCGCCTGTCAATTCCAACCCGCATCGGCGTGCGTCATCCAAAACTCAGCCAAGTTATCCGGATGATGGAGCATAATATCGAAGACCCGATCAGCCCGGCAAGTTTGGCCAAAGAGGTCGGAATGTCCACGCGCCAATTAGAGCGATTGTTCCGCCGTTACCTGAACCGCAGCCCCAAGCGATATTATATGGAATTGCGCCTTGCCAAAGCGCGCAATCTGCTGATGCAAACCGATATGAGCGTGATCAATGTAGCATTGGCCTGTGGATTTGCATCCCCCTCGCATTTTTCAAAATGCTATCGGGCGCAATATGACACCACCCCCTATCGTGAGCGGGGCACCCATGCAAGCAAACCTGACATAATCGTCAAATAATACCTTATTGCCCCACCCGTGCGGCGCGTCCCCCACGGCGCACAGCGCGCGGGGCTTGTTCAAGCGCCTCGCGCAGGGTTTCGCTCATCGGGTGCCCTTTATCTTCGGCTGCATATTGCTCAAGCAGATGGCGAATATAGGTTTTGGGGTCATCCGCGGTGATGGACAATGCCCAATCCATGAAAATCGTGCGGCATTCGCCCCGCGTGATCCCCTTAATGCGATAGGCCTCGCGGATCAGCGCCTTTGGATCATAGATATCGCCCTTCATAACACCGAAACTCCTGCATCTCATATGCCCTTGGCCGATCTAGGGCTTGCGCGTCAAAGCGGCCTCGATAATTGCGACAGATTCCAAGCGGCCAGCGTCAAGCGCAGTTTCCAAACTGGCGCGATCCGCGTGGCCCGTGGCGCGCACCAGAAATTCTAGCCCGCCCTGCCCGATATCACTTGGATCAAGCGGCGCATCCGTCAAGAGGCGCGCAGCCTGCGCCGCACGAGAAAATAGCGCATGCGCGGCAGATAAGGCCTCCGCTTCGGTTTGGGTCAGCCAACCGCATTTGGCCGCTGCGCGCAGATGGCGCGCGGTGGCACGGGTCGCACTGCCCGCGATCAGCGCGCCCGCCTGCCCGATCAGATCAATATCCTGCATACCGCCCATGCCCGCCTTGACGTCAAAGGTGCTGCCCTTGCGCCCTGCCGCTGCAAGGCGTTGGCGCATATCGGCCAAATCCGCGATGATCGTGCTTGGCTTGCGCGGGGTTTGGATCACCTGCATCCGCGTGGCTTCGACATCTGCGCCAAGGCTTACATCGCCTGCAACAACCCGTGCGCGGGTGAGGGCCATATGCTCCCAACCCCATGCCTCATTCATTTGATAATGCGTGAAGGCCTCCAACGATGTCGCAACCGGCCCTTTGCGGCCTGAGGGTCGCAGACGCATATCAACCTCGTAAAGCCGCCCCTCTGAGGTCGGTGCAGAGAGTGCGGTGATTAGCATTTTTGTCGCCTTCGAGAACCACCCCCGCGCGTCCAATGGGCGCGGGCCATCCGTCATCTCAACACCGCCCGCGTCATAAATGACGATCAAATCCAAATCCGACCCCGCCGTGAGCCGCGCAGCCCCAAGGCTCCCCATGGCCAAAACAACCCCACCGCGACCCGGCGCGACCCCATGTTTTTTGGCCAATTCCGAACAGACCAAAGGCCAGAAACAGGCAATCACCACATCGGCCAAATCGGTATATTGCTTGGCCGCTTCTTCGGCCTCAATCAGGCCGCGCAGGTGATGCACCCCAACACGGAAATGCCATTCTTTCAGCCAACGGCGCGCAGCGTCCAACTGTCCTTCATAATCAAGCCCTTCAAGCGCGCTGCTGAGAGATTGCATCAATTCGTCCCGTGCGGGCCATGGCGCAAAGAACCCACCGCTGAGAACCGCATCTAGAACTTTAGAATTGCGCGATAAGTATATGGAAAGCGCGGGCGCCGTTGCGCAGATATCGGCCAAAAGATCAATCAATGACGGGTTTGACTGGAATAAAGAAAATAGTTGAACACCCGCAGGCAAGCCTTTGAGAAAGCTATCAAAATTTGAAAGGCTTTCATCTGGATTTGCGGATTTCATCAGCTTGGTCAAGAGGGCGGGTTTGATCTGTTCGAAAATCTCGCGCCCGCGTGAGGCGCGCAAACAGGAATAGCCCGGCCAACGTGATAAAACCTCTATTTGTGAGGGGGTAAGAGTGACATCTTCATGTTCAATCTCAGCTTGCTTTTGCGGTGTGTAAAACGGCTCGCAGGCGTCATCAACTGCGTGCAATCGCGCCAGAAGCGCGGCACGAAATGCGGCGACATCGCCCTCGCCCATAAAGGCCGCAAGCCGCGCAATCCCTTCGGGCGATTTGGGCAAGCTGTGCGTCTGCGCGTCATGGATCATCTGCAAACGATGCTCGACCTCGCGATGCGCGATGTAATGCGCGGTCAGGCTTTCTGTGACTTCTGGATCAACCCATGATTTCTTGGCCAAGGCGGCCAAAGCATCAACCGTGCGCCGCATCCGCAAATCGGGATCTCTGCCACCCGCCACCAATTGGCGGGTCTGGGCAAAAAATTCGATCTCACGAATGCCGCCCGCCCCCAGTTTCATATTATGCCCCTCAAGGGTGAACCCATGCAGGCCCTTATGGTCGCGGATACGCTGGCGCATGTCTTGGGTGTCACGGATGGCGGCGAAATCCAAATGCTTGCGCCACACGAAAGGGGTGAGGGTTTTCAAGAACCGCTCCCCTGCCGCAAGATCACCTGCGGCAGCGCGCGCCTTGATATATGCGGCGCGCTCCCAATTTCGTCCCTCCGCCTCGTAATAGCGTTCAGCCGCAGCCATTGAGATACAGACGGGCGTCACAGAGGCATCAGGGCGCAGCCGAAGATCGGTGCGGAACACATAACCTTCGGATGTGATTTCCCCCAAACTTGCGGCAATGCGGCGGGTTGCGCGCACGAACCCTGTGCGCACAACCATCTCATCACCTGCATCGAATCTTGTCTCATCAAAGAGGCAGATCAGGTCAATGTCAGAGGAATAATTCAACTCCCCCGCTCCCATTTTCCCCATCGCAAGCGCCACCATTCCCGCGCCATCGCGGAGCGCATCCTCCTCGGTTTGGTTCGGAATGCGTCCGCGCCGCGCCTCGGCCCCAACATGAACCCGTAGCGCCGCCTGCACACAGGCATCGGCGAATTGCGACCAGAGGGCCGTGGTGGTCAACAAATCCCAAACACCGCCACAATCGGCCAAAGCCACAAGGATCGCGGCGCGGCGTTTGAGGCGGCGTAGCCCCGCATCCAGATCACTGGCCGCCAAGGCGGCCGCCTCTGCCAAAATTGCAGCCATACCCGCCTCAGGCGCGGCGCTGAGGGTGGGGATTAACCAATCGACTTCGCGGCGGATCAGGCCCGCCAGATACGGCGCACATCCGGCAACGCCATGGATGACCTCACGCAGTTCAGGCGCAAGGTCGTTCAATTGGGGCAGATCCGCGAATAGACCTGTCGCCAAGGCGCCGTCATAGGCAAAGGGGGCGCGGGTGATCCGAGTGGCGAAGCGGGCGGCGTTTTGGGTCATCTTGTCATTATCATGCGTTTGCGCTCAAAGGTTGTGACAGATGATAGAAGGGAATGCGCATGAGCAAAAGCCTCGCCCGCGTGGCCCATGCCCTAGAGAGGGCGGGGCTAGAGCCTATGATCCTTGAGATGGCCGAAGGCACCCGCACCGCCGAAGATGCGGCGCGTGCGGCGCAATGCCAAATCGATCAAATTGCGAAATCAATCATATTCCGCGAGGTCGCGAGCGGTGAGTTGGTTTTGTTCATCACCGCAGGCGTTAATCAGGTCGATCCCTCGCGGGCCGAAGCCCTGACTGGGTGCGCCTTGGTGCGGGCGGATGCCGACACGATTCGCCGTGTCACGGGCTTTGCAATCGGGGGCGTGGCCCCTGTCGGGCATCTGAGCCCCTTGCGCATATGGTTTGACCCGCGGCTTTTAGCCTTTGATTTGGTATACGCGGCGGCAGGCACACCGCGCCATATTTTCGGCATCTCCCCCGAACAGCTTTTGCGACTGACCGGGGCGAAACAGGCCGATTTCGTGGCCGAATAAAAAGAATCGGAACATATGCCAAGATTTTCCTTGAAATGGGAAACATGACGCACTAGGTGCCCCCCTTACGAACCGGGTGCCGATCCCAACCTCGCTGCCACCAGCGGGGGGGCGCTAAGGGCCCACCACATCAATCTGCTGGTAAGAAGGGGGCGTGCTATGTCTAGCGCCGACCTCTTCCAACTGGGGACTGGTCTGGAGACAGGCGCCCATGCGGAAGACACTCACAGCCTTTTGGCTGACCGAAGCGTGTTCGATGAAACACGCGATGATCACTTCATTCGCCGCGATGGCCGCGTTTTCGCGGGCACGCATCTGATCATCGAAGTTGTCAATGGCCATGGCCTTGATGATGAGGCGCGGATTCAAACTGCATTTCGCGACTGCGTGCGCGAATGTGGGGCAACGCTTCTGCACATTCATACCCACAAATTCAGCCCCCAAGGCGTGTCGGGTGTGGCGGTTTTGGCGGAAAGCCACATCTCGGTGCATACATGGCCCGAGATTGGCTATGGCGCATTTGACGTCTTTATGTGCGGCAATGCCGAACCATGGCGCGCGGTGGATGTGCTTAAAGCGGCCTTTGGCACGCAAGATGTGCGCGTCACAGAATTGCTGCGCGGCGAAGGCCTTGTGACCGAGGCGATTGCCGCGGCATAACTGCGCGTGCAGGGGCGGTGAAACCCCGCCCCTCCCCCTGCCCCAAACTGCCCTAAAGGAGGCCGCCGATGAGCGATCCTGAAACCATGCGCGATTGGAGCGTTGAGCGTCTGCACCAAGATCACGGGCAAGCCTTGCGCGTGGCGCAAATGCATTATGACAGCGAAACCGATCACCAACGCCTACTCGTGTTTGAAAACCCCACATTCGGGCGCATCTTAACGCTTGATGGCGTGGTGCAGGTGACCGAAGCGGATAATTTCATCTATCATGAAATGCTGACCCATGTGCCGATCTTGGCCCATGGGGCCGCCAAGCGCGTGCTGATTGTGGGCGGCGGCGATGGTGGCATGGCGCGCGAGGTGCTGAAACATGACAGCATCGAACAGGTGACCATGGTCGAGATTGACGCGGGCGTGGTGGATTTTTCCAAGAAATATCTGGCCGCTATTTCAGATGGGGCCTTTGATGACCTCCGCCTTGATCTTGTGATCAATGATGGTGCCGTGTTCATGAAACAAAACGCGGATGTCTATGATGTCATCATCATCGACAGCACTGATCCCGTTGGCCCCGGTGAGGTTCTCTTTACCGATCATTTCTACGGCCACGCCAAGGCGCGTTTGGCCGAAGGTGGGATTTTGGTCACGCAAAACGGGGTTCCGTTCCTGCAAGGGGATGAGCTGACAGGCACAATGCGGGCCTTTAAGACGCTATTTTCTGATTACAGCTGCTATCTGGCGAGCATTCCGACCTATGCAGGCGGGCCAATGGCCTTTGGCTGGGGCAGTGACAGTAACGCGCGGCATGTTGATCTTACCACCCTTGAGGCGCGGTTCAAAGCGGCAGGGATCAGCACAGATTATTATACCCCCGAGGTGCATCGCGGCGCGTTCGCCCTGCCCCCCTTTGTGGCGCGTCTGATCCCCTAAGGGGTTATTCCGCCGCTTCGGTTTTCTGGGCCGCCTCAAGTTGGGCGGCCTTTTTTTCGACCTGCTCTACGATATGGTCGATCATTTGGTCATTGTTCAGCTTGTGGCTTTGTTTGCCTGCAAGATAGACCATACCTGACCCAGCACCGCCGCCTGTAAAGCCCACATCGGTCATCAGCGCCTCGCCCGGCCCGTTGACCACACAGCCGATAATCGAAAGGCTCATCGGGGTTTTGATATGCTCAAGACGCTTTTCCAAAGCCTCGACTGTTTTGATCACATCAAAGCCCTGACGCGCGCAAGATGGGCAGGAAATGATATTCACTCCGCGATGGCGCAGGCCCAAGGATTTGAGGATCTCATAGCCAACTTTCACCTCTTGCACAGGATCGGCAGAAAGGCTGACACGGATCGTGTCGCCGATCCCCATCCACAGCAGGCTGCCCAAACCAATTGCAGATTTGATCGTGCCAGAGGTCAAACCGCCTGCTTCAGTGATGCCCAAATGGATGGGGGCATCGGTGGCCTCAGCCAGACCTTGATAAGCCGCAGCCGCCAAAAACACATCGGACGCTTTGACCGAGATTTTGAACTCGTGAAAATCATTATCTTGCAAGATCCGAATGTGATCGAGACCTGATTCAATCATCGCCTCAGGGCAAGGTTCGCCATATTTCTCAAGCAAGTGCTTTTCCAAGGAGCCCGCATTCACCCCGATACGGATCGAGCAATTATGATCACGGGCGGCCTTGATCACCTCACGGACACGAGTTGCATCGCCAATATTGCCAGGATTGATCCGCAAACAGGCCGCGCCTGCCTCTGCCGCCTCAATGCCGCGTTTATAATGGAAATGGATATCTGCAACGATTGGCACAGGGCTTTCGCGCACAATCTCTTTTAGCGCCTTCGAGCTGGCCTCGTCTGGCACGGAGACGCGCACGATGTCAGCGCCTGCCTCGGCACAGGCCTGCACCTGTGCGATGGTCGCCTTTATATCGGTGGTGGGAGTGTTGGTCATGGTTTGCACGGAAATCGGTGCATCCCCCCCAACTGGCACAGAGCCTACATGAATCTGACGGCTTTTGCGGCGGTCGATATTGCGCCAAGGGCGGATCGGATTATGAGACATGGGGAGTGTGACCTTTATCTTGTCGCATCGCAAAGACGTTTCACCGCGCAAGATAAGCCCTTGCCACCGATTGCACAATGCTTGGACACGCAGAGCGCGAACAGGCCCCCGATTTATTCGCCTTGCGCCAGGCGCTCGAGAACCAATTGCGCCACTTCGGGCAATTGTGGATCAGAGGCCGCGCTTGCAATGGAATAGCGGGTTTGAATCTGATCGGCAGAAATCGGCACATCCTTAATCACACTGCTGCCTTCACCCGCAGGGCCAAAGGTGACAGAGTTCAGCGCAAAATAAAGCGCACTTGAATTGCCTGCGCGCAGCACGGGCTCCTCATCCATGACGGGGACGGTATAACTATCGCCCGCATTCAACGTGCCCTCAAAAAGAACGGTGCCATCGGTCGTGGTGATCCTGATCCATGAGGGGCGCACAGCAAACAGGACGACCTCATCGCGCGGCTCTTGGGTCACGGGCGGATTGCTGGTTGAGGCGGTCGGTGCGGCCTCCCCCCCTCCTGCGGCGGCAATCGCGCGCGAGATATCATCGGGGCGCAAGACGGGGCTGTTATCGCGGGCAAAAGCCCCTGTGGTTGAGGGGTTCAAGGTGCTGATGGCGCGGTCACGCGGCACCAAGACCGGGGCCTCAAGCAAGGTGGGGCGATAAAGACGCTCCATCGCGGCACTGTCGCGCGTCTCTTCTTGGGCGGGCAGAGCGGGGCTTGCATCGGTCAAATCGCTGGTTGTGTTTTGCGGCAAGGGCAGCGGGTCAAGCGCTGTTAATGCAACGGGCGTATCAGCGACAGGTGCGAATTGAACGCGCTGAAAATCATTGAGCAAGACCCACGCGCCATAGCCCACGCCAAGCAAAACCACCGACAAGACAAAAAGCGAGCCAAGCGCGCCCGCCTCAAGTCGAGGGAGAAACCCGTCATCCGTGTCGTATAAAACATGGCGCTTTGAAAAGCGGCGGTCTTCTTGCAGGCCGCCCATCTGGCCTTTGGGCATTTCAATTTTCTGCGGTCTGCGCGCGGTTCGATCCACCTCGGGAGAGAACCCGCTGACCCCTGAAAACCCTGTTTCCTCGCAAAACCGCGAAAACACCCATTCAGGGTCAAGACTCAGATACCGCGCATATGACCGCACATAACCCGCGATAAACCCGCGCGAGGTAAAGACCGTTAAATCCGCGTTTTCGATAGCGGCGAGATATGAGGCACGGATCCGCAAATCCGCCTCAACATCCTGTAGCGATTTACCCATGGTTGCGCGTTCACCGCGCATCAGATCGCCCAAAGGCACATCCATAAGCAATTCGCTGTGCAATTCTTCTGTTGATGCCCCCATCATCCCCGTCTCATCATGCCCCATTTGGCGCCCCGCTAAACCTACCCTTGGATGCAGTTTCTGGCCAAAACTGCTTTTCCGTTGCCCATATATCACAAGGCCGATTCGTATCGGCCCCGTCATCCCCCAAAGACAGAATAGCATAAGCTAGGCTAGGTGATAAACTTATTGTGTATTAACCCACCAACTCGGCACGATTCAGCGCACAATGGCTCCAGAGGCGATCCATGGCATCCACCAAAGCATCCATCATTTTGGGGTCATGCACAGGGCTTGGGGTAAAGCGTAACCGCTCTGTCCCGCGGGGAACAGTTGGGAAATTGATCGGCTGCACATAAATCCCGTGATCCCGCAAAAGCATATCCGAGATTTTCTTAGTATGAACAGGGTCACCTACGATCACAGGCACAATATGGCTGCCGTGATCAATGATAGGCAGCCCCATCCCCTTTAGGCGCAGTTTCAGAACTGCTGCGCGCTCTTGATGCAGATCCCGCAGGGCCTGATCCGTCTTAAGATGCGCGACCGAAGCGGCAGCGCCTGCTGCAACCACAGGTGGCAGTGATGTTGTAAAAATGAAACCCGGCGCATAGGAGCGCACAGCATCACACATTTTGGCCGATGCCGCGATATATCCGCCCATCACACCATAGGCTTTGCCAAGCGTGCCATTGATAATGTCGATACGATCCGACAAGCCCAGTTTTTGGGCCACCCCGCCCCCGCGTGGGCCATACATCCCCACCGCGTGAACCTCGTCCAAATAGGTCAAGGCGCCGAATTCCTCGGCCAATTCTACGATCCCCGAAATCGGGCCAAAATCGCCATCCATAGAATAGACCGATTCAAAGGCAATCAATTTTGGCGCAGCAGGATCATCTGCCGCCAGTTTGGCGCGCAAATCAGCAAGATCATTGTGTTTGAACACGCGCTTTGCCCCGCCATTGCGGCGAATGCCCTCAATCATAGAGGCGTGGTTCAACTCATCCGAATAAATGATCAGACCCGGAAACAGCCGCGGCAGGGTCGAGAGGGTGGCATCATTGGCAATATAGGCAGAGGTAAACACAAGCGCCGCCTCTTTGTAGTGCAAATCGGCTAATTCCGCCTCAAGGCGTTTGTGATAGACAGTGGTGCCTGAAATGTTGCGCGTGCCGCCAGACCCTGCGCCTGTGGCGTCAAGCGCCTCGTGCATAGCGCTCAAAACGACAGGGTGTTGCCCCATGCCCAAATAATCATTGCCGCACCAGACCGTGATATCCTGCTGGCTGCCATCGGGCCGCGTCCAAGTTGCGTGCGGAAATTGTCCCTTGCGGCGTTCAATATCAATGAACGTGCGATAGCGACCCTCGTTGTGAAGGCTATCCAAGGCATGATTAAGGGCGTTGTTATAATCCACACTCGTCTCCTTACATTTCCGCGCGCAGGCCGTGGTTTAAAGCATAACGGCCAGCGTTGCGTGTCAGATAGTCCTGTCGGTGTTGAAAATCCAAGTAACAAATTGACGCGCGCCTGTATTTGATCGGGCGCAAATTTAGATTTGGTTGACATGCAAACACGCGCAAGCGCCCAAGATGTAGTAGTTTGCAAGGCCGTTTTTGGCTTTTCGCCGCGAGATAAAGCTGCCAATATAGGCGAAATCGTAAAGCAAAAATGTGATTGAGCAGAGCATGGCGGATGATCTTTTGGGCCAAGCGGCCTCGGAACAGGCCTATGACGCCTCATCTATTGAGGTGTTGGAAGGGTTGGAACCCGTCCGCAAGCGCCCGGGCATGTATATTGGCGGCACCGATGAACGCGCCTTGCACCATTTGGTGGCGGAAATCCTTGACAACTCGATGGACGAGGCTGTCGCGGGCCATGCCAATCGGATTGAGATTGAACTGGCCGCAGATTACACCGTCACAATCCGCGACAATGGCCGCGGGATGCCGATTGATCCGCATCCCAAATTCCCCGACAAATCCGCGCTTGAGGTGATTTTATGCACCCTCCACGCGGGCGGCAAGTTTTCGGGCAAGGCCTATCAAACCTCAGGCGGTTTGCACGGGGTTGGGGCATCGGTCGTGAATGCGCTTTCCGATCATTTGCGGGTCGAAGTGGCCCGAAATCGCACGCTGTACTCGCAAGAATTCTCGCGCGGCCTGCCCCAAGGGGGATTGCAGAACCTTGGCGCGGCCCCCAATCGGCGCGGCACGCAAGTCAGCTTTCATGCCGATGAACAAATCTTTGGCAGCCATCGCTTTAAGCCTGCCCGCCTTTTCAAAATGGTGCGCTCTAAGGCCTATTTGTTTTCAGGCGTGGAAATTCGTTGGAAATCCGAAATTGATGACGGCGAAACCCCACAGGAGGCCACGTTCCATTTCCCGGGCGGCTTGGCCGATTATCTGGGCGAGGTTTTGGGAAATGCCGCGACCTATGCGCAAGCCCCCTTTGCGGGCAAGGTAGAGTTTCAAGAACGCTTCGGCGCGGCGGGTTCGGTCGAATGGGCGATCAATTGGACACCGGCACGCGATGGGTTCATCCAATCTTATTGTAACACCGTTCCCACGCCAGAGGGCGGCACCCATGAGGCTGGATTTTGGGCGGCAATCCTGAAGGGCATTCGCGCCTATGGCGAATTGGCGGGCAATCGCAAGGCCGCGAACATCACCCGCGAAGATCTAAATGCGGGCGGGTGTGCGCTGGTGTCATGCTTTATCGCAGAGCCCGAATTTGTCGGGCAGACGAAAGACCGCCTCGCCACCACCGAAGCGGCGCGCATGGTCGAAGGGGCGGTGCGCGACCGCTTTGACAATTGGTTGGCCGCAGATACCAAATCAGCGGGGGCGATCCTCGATTTTCTAATCCTACGCGCCGAAGAACGCCTGCGCCGCAGGCAAGAAAAAGAAACGCAGCGCAAGTCTGCCACCAAGCGCCTGCGCCTGCCGGGCAAATTGGTCGATTGCTCGGCTACAAACCGCGAAGGCACAGAATTGTTCATCGTGGAAGGCGACAGTGCAGGCGGGTCTGCAAAAATGGCCCGTGACCGCAAGACGCAAGCCCTGCTGCCTTTGCGTGGTAAAATTTTGAACGTGCTTGGTGCGGCCTCCTCCAAAATGGGCCAAAACCAAGAGATCAACGATCTGTGTCAGGCGCTTGGCGTGTCGATGGGCACGACGTTCAATGTTGAAGATTTGCGTTATGACAAAATCATCATCATGACCGATGCCGATGTCGATGGGGCGCATATCGCCTCGCTCTTGATGACATTTTTCTTCACCCAGATGCGTCCGATGATTGATCAGGGTCATCTCTATCTCGCCTGTCCCCCCTTGTTCCGCCTGACCCAAGGCGCGCATCGGGTCTATGCCCTTGATGAGGCCGAGAAAGAGAGTTGGATGGCGCGTGGCTTAGGCGGGCGCGGTAAGATTGATGTGAGCCGATTTAAGGGTCTAGGCGAGATGGACGCCAAAGACCTTAAGGAAACCACGATGGATCCCGCCTCGCGCAAGTTGATCCGTGTCACAGTGGATGAGGACACGCCCGGCGAAACCGGGGATCTGGTGGAACGTTTGATGGGCAAAAAGCCCGAATTGCGGTTCCAATATATCCAAGATAATGCGCGCTTTGTTGAGGAATTGGACGTTTAACCCTGTCGAATATTGGCACAGTTTGGGCGCTCACGCCCCTTGCGCCTTTTCCTCAAGCAGCAGCCATTCTTCTTCGGCAGCCGCAAGTTTCGCCTGACGTTCGGCCAAGGCCTCGGTCGCTTTGGCGAATTTGACAGGCTCGCGCGTGTAGAGATCAGGGTCAGACAGCAATTCAGACAGCTTGCCCATTTCCGCCTCAAGCCGCGCAATCACCGATGGCAACTCCTTGAGACGATGAGTTTCCGTGAAACTAAGACCCGCAGCGGGTTTTGCACCCGCATTTGACACCACCCGATCAGAGCCTGATTTTGCGGCAGGCGGTGCTTCGCGATCCTCCTGCGCCGCGCCAATCCGCGCGCCTTGGGCCAAAGCATCGCTCCATCCACCCGCATAGACCTGCGCACGGCCCTGCCCCTCAAGGACAACCGTGCTGGTGGCAACCCGATCCAGAAAATCGCGGTCATGGCTGACCAAAAGAACCGTGCCCGCATAGTCGCCAAGCAGGTCTTGCAGCAAATCCAATGTCTCGACATCCAGATCATTGGTCGGTTCGTCCAAGATCAAAAGATTGCTTTCGCGCGCCATGATTTTGGCAAGCATCAACCGCGCCCGCTCGCCCCCCGAGAGGGAGCGCACAGGCGCGCGCGCTTGCGCCTCGTCAAACAGGAAATCTTTGAGATAGCCCATCACATGGCGGGGGCTGCCGCGCACCATGACCTGATCAGATGATCCATTCACGGCAATCTCACGATCCAAGGTCAGACTGTGCCACAGACTGGCCTCAGGGTTCAATCCTACGCGGTTTTGGTCAAACACCGCCATCTCAAGGCCCTTGCCCAAGGTGACATGCCCCGTGTCAGGGGCAAGTTGGCCTGTCAGCATATTCAAAAGCGTGGTTTTGCCTGCGCCATTTGGGCCGACAAACCCCACCCGATCCCCGCGCAAAATGCGCAGATCAAAGGGTTTCAGAATTTGCGTTTCTCCAAAGGATTTTGCAATTCCCTTGGCCTCGATCACCTTGCGGCCAGATTGCGGCCCCTCCTCCAACACCATGGCGGCGGTGGATTGGCGGCGGATCATTGCAGCGCGTTCTGCGCGCAAATCGGCCAAAGCGCGCACACGGCCCTGATTGCGCTTGCGCCGTGCACTGATCCCTTCAACGGCCCAACGGGCCTCGGATTTGATTTTGCGATCCAATTTGTGGCGCGCTGTGTCTTCCTCGTCCCAAACCTTATCGCGCCACGCCTCGAAGCTGGCAAAGCCTTGTTCATTGCGGCGCAACTGCCCGCGATCCACCCATAAGGTGGCGCGGGTCAAGGCGTTCAAAAACGCACGGTCATGCGAGATCACGACAAAGGCTGTGCGGGTTTCTGCAAGCCGCGCCTCGAGCCATCCGATGGCCTCGATATCAAGATGGTTGGTGGGTTCGTCCAAGAGCATGATATCAGGCTCTTCGGCCAAAAGCCGTGCAAGGGCCGCGCGGCGGCGCTCCCCGCCAGAGGCCTTGGCAGGATCAGCGTCAAGGCGCAGCTTAAGACCATCGGCCAAGGCCTCGACCCGCCACGCTTCGCTTGGGCCAAGCGTGGCGGTGGCAAAATCACCCAATGTGGCAAAGCCCATAAAATCAGGCTCTTGCTCCATATAGCCGACCGAGGTGCCTTGCGGGCTTGTGATGCTGCCTGTATCAGGTTCGGTCAACCCCGCCATAACCTTCATCAAGGTCGATTTGCCCGACCCGTTGCGCCCAACGAGCGCCACGCGATCCCCCTGATGCACAACCAAATCCAACCCATCAAAAATAGGGTCACCGCCAAAGGTCAGTGAAATATCCGAAAGCTGCAAAAGCGAAGGGCGGGCCATGGGGGCTATCTTTCACGCAAGCCCGCCTGAACACGGCGGGCTTGTCTTTGGTCAATCACGAATGGCCCGAACAGCCGCCATCTGATCAGGTTCGCCAATCACAGCGCCATCTGGCCCAAGCCCACGCTTGATCTGATCGACAATCTCCATCCCTGATGTGACCTCGCCCACAACGGTGTAATCCCCATTCAATTGGGGCACGGGGGCAAACATGATGAAGAATTGCGAATTGGCGCTGTCTGGGTTCGTCGCGGCGCGGGCCATGCCGACCACGCCCCGCTCAAAGCTGATATCAGAAAACTCGGCAAGCAGGTCTGGATATTGGGATCCACCCCGCCCTGCAAAGCGCATATCTTGTCCGATGCGGCCATATTCCACATCGCCCGTTTGTGCCATGAACCCATCAATCACGCGGTGAAACACCACGCCATCATAGGCGCCATCTTCGGCCAGTTGCAGCATCCGCGCCGTATGTTCTGGGGCGACATCGTCGAACAAGTCGATGACGATGGTGCCATTCGCCTCGCCCGCGATATCAATCTCTAGCCCCGCCCCAAAGGCAGGGCTTGCCAGAAGCAAGGCCATCGCTGCGCCAAGCTTACGCATCTGCGGCCACCTTCACGCTGATCATTTTATCAGGGTTTGCGGGCGGCTCGCCACGGGTAATCGCGTCAATATGCTCCATCCCTGCAATCACGCGGCCATAAACGGTGTATTGGCGATTGAGGAAATGGTTGTCGTTAAAATTGATAAAGAACTGGCTGTTTGCCGAATTGGGGTTGGAAGAGCGCGCTGCCCCCAATGTGCCGCGATCATGCGGGATACCAGAAAATTCAGCAGGCAAATCAGGCTTGTCCGAACCGCCCGTGCCCGCCATGCGGATATTCGCACCCTTGTCGGCATTGCCATGTTCAACATCGCCCGTTTGCGCCATGAACCCGTCAATCACGCGGTGAAAGATCACACCATCATAAGCGCCTTCACGCGCCAATTCCTTCATGCGCGCGCAATGCGCAGGCGCAATGTCGGGCAGCAATTCGATGGTGACAATGCCGTCTTTCAGCTCCAGCAGGATGGTGTTTTCGGGGTCTTTGATCTCGGCCATGCCTTTATTCCTTTTGCGGATATCTGACTTTGGCCTTGACCTATCAGGATGAGAATTTCACGTCTAGCGCTTGATGCACAGCGGGCGGCACGAAATGGCTGACATCGCCCCCAAGCCGCGCGATTTCTTTGACCAGTTTTGAGGCAATCGCCTGATGCTCGGCCTCGGCCATCAAAAAGACAGTGTTGATCTCATCATCCAGTTTGCGGTTCATGCCGACCATCTGGAATTCATATTCGAAATCAGCGACCGCACGCAGGCCACGGATGATAAGCCCCGCCCCAACCTCGCGCGCGCAATCAATCAAAAGATTGTCGAAGGGATGCGCGACAATCTCAATGCCCGTGGCGCGTGACAGTTTCGCGCTTTCAGCCTCGACCATAGCCACCCGTTCCTCAAGGGTGAAAAGCGGGCCTTTATCGCGGTTGATCGCAACACCAATCACCAATCGATCAACCAATGTGGCCGCACGGCGGATAATATCGACATGGCCCAATGTGATTGGATCGAATGTGCCCGGATATAGGCCTGTGCGCATCTGCAAATCTCCCAAACTTGGCATATGCTGCCGCAATTACGGCGTCACGCAACATTATTGCGCTGCGAAACGCAAGCTAAAAGCAGCGCGCGGCAGCCTCCGCTTCAAGCCGCGCCACCTCGGCGCGCAGCCCCGCTGACAAAGCCTCAACCAAACGCCCCAACCTGTCAGAGCGCCGATCTTGCTCGTGGCGCACAAGATAAAAGGCCCGTTTCAGGCTGATGTCATCCTTCAGCACAATCCGCAATTCGGGTGCGAATGGCAGTGCAAAATCATGCACAAATCCAATCCCACCTTGCCGCAGCATTTGCAACTGCACCGCGACAGAATTTGACGCCATCTGCACCCGTCCGCGCCCCAACAGCCCAAGATAGTCCAATTCTTTGTCGAAAATCATATCGGGAATATAGCCCACCACCGCATGATCCCGCGCCTTGGCCAGATCATCGGGCGGCGTCAGATCGGCGCGCATTGCCAAATGCAAATGGTAATCGGTGATCTTTTGCACCAAAAGCCGCCCCGCATCGGGTGGGCTGACAGTAATCGCCAAATCCGCTTCGCGCTTGGACAGGTTCACAACCCGCGGTAGGGCCAGAATTTGGATATCGAGATCAGGGTTATCGGCGCGAATGGCCGCGCAGACCTGTGGCAGCAAATAATTGGCGCAGCCATCAGGCGCGCCGATCCGCACCGTGCCAGACAACCCCGCCTGGCCCTGCCCGCCTGCAAGCGGAACGGAAAGGGCCGCCTCGGCAGCCTCGGCTGCGGGCAAAAGCTCCTCCCCTACACTGCTTAGGACATAACCTTGCGGGGATTTCACAAACAGCTCGGCCCCCAGCCGCGCCTCAAGCCGTGCAATACGCCGCCCGATTGTGGCCGCATCAAGCCGCAGGGTTTTCCCTGCCCCTGTCAGGCTTTCGGCCCGCGCAACGGCCAGAAAAACACGGATATCATCCCAATTCATCGCCCCATCCATTTTGCAAAAATGCAAGACTAATTTGGATTTCTGCCTCTTTTCCCGACAGGATTGCAAGTATAAAACAGCCACCAAGTGTAGATTTTCAACAAAAGGGTGGGATCATGGAACAGATCGGTCACTGGATTAACGGCGCGCATGTCGCGGGCACATCAGGCCGCACAGCGGATGTCTTTAATCCCGCAACAGGGGAAGTGCAGGCGCAGGTAGCATTGGCCTCGCAGGAGGAAATGGATCGCGCGATCGCCTCCGCCGCAGAGGCGCAAATTGCATGGGGCGTCACAAACCCACAGCGCCGCGCGCGCGTGATGATGGAATTGGTGCGGCTTCTTAACCGCGATATGGACAAACTGGCCGAGGCCATCAGCCGCGAACATGGCAAGACCTTCCCAGATGCGAAAGGCGATGTTCAGCGCGGGCTGGAGGTGATCGAATTTTGCATCGGCGCACCGCATCTGCTGAAGGGCGAATTCACAGATGCCGCAGGCCCTGGCATTGACATGTATTCCATGCGCCAACCTTTGGGTGTTGTCGCAGGGATCACGCCGTTTAACTTTCCCGCCATGATCCCCTTGTGGAAATTGGGCCCTGCCTTGGCATCGGGCAACGCGATGATCCTCAAACCTTCGGAACGCGATCCGTCCTGCCCGATGATGTTGGGTGCGCTTTTGAAAGAGGCGGGTTTGCCTGATGGCGTGTTCCAAGTGATCAATGGCGATAAGGGTGCTGTGGATGCCATCTTGGACAGCGAGATCATTCAGGCCGTTGGCTTTGTGGGGTCGACCCCAATCGCGCAATATATCTATAGCCGCGCGGCCGAAACAGGCAAACGCTGCCAATGCTTTGGCGGGGCGAAAAACCATATGATCATCATGCCCGATGCCGATATGGATAAGGCCGCTGACGCCTTGGTCGGCGCGGGCTATGGGGCGGCAGGCGAACGCTGCATGGCGATTTCCGTGGCCGTGCCAGTGGGTGACGAAACCGCAGATCGGTTGATCGAAAAACTTGTCCCTCGGATCGAGGCGCTGAAGGTTGGCCCTTATACCGCAGGCAATGATGTCGATTTCGGGCCAGTTGTGACCAAGGCCGCCAAGGAAAACATCCTGCGCCTTGTGCAAACAGGCGTAGATCAAGGCGCGGAATTGGTTGTCGATGGCCGCGATTTCAATCTGCAAGGTTATGAAAACGGGTTCTTTGTGGGCGCGCATCTGTTTGACCGCGTCACCCCCGACATGGATATCTATAAGACTGAGATTTTCGGCCCCGTTCTGTCGACCGTGCGCGCCGCTTCCTACGAAGAGGCTTTGGGTCTTGCGATGGATCACGAATATGGCAATGGCACCGCGATCTTTACCCGTGACGGCGATGCAGCGCGCGATTTTGCGTCCCGCGTGAATATCGGCATGGTTGGCATCAACGTGCCAATCCCTGTTCCCTTGGCCTATCACACCTTTGGCGGTTGGAAGCGGTCAGGCTTTGGCGATTTGAACCAGCACGGGCCAGATTCCTTCCGTTTCTACACCCGCACCAAAACCGTGACTTCGCGTTGGCCAAGCGGGATCAAGGAAGGGGCTGCGTTTAACTTCAAGGCAATGGATTGATCCTGCCGCGAAAATCACCAAACTTAACACAAGCCCCCGCGCAGATCGTGCGCGGGGGTTCGCTGTGACACTAGGAAGGAGGCCATGAGCGAGACAGAGTTTCTCAAGATCCGAAAAGACGGGCGCGCAGGTCGTATCACGCTGACGCGGCCACAGGCCCTGAATGCGCTATCGCAATCCATGTGCGCGGAAATTGCCGCAACGATTGACGCATGGGCCACGGATGAGACAGTCGAGATTGTGATCCTAGATGCAACGGGCGAGCGGGCCTTTTGTGCAGGCGGGGATATTGCCGAAATTTACGAGGCGGGTCGCGCGGGCGATATGGAGATTGGCGCGCGTTACTGGGCCGATGAATATCGCATGAACGCAAAGCTATTCCACTTCCCCCGCCCTGTGATCAGCTTCATGCAAGGCTATACGATGGGCGGCGGCGTTGGATTGGGCTGTCACGCCTCGCATCGTATCGTGGGCGACAGCAGCATTCTTGCCATGCCCGAGGTCGGAATCGGCCTTGTACCAGATGTCGGCGGCACCTTGATCCTGAGCCGCGCCCAAGGTCGCTTGGGCGAATATCTGGGCGTCACGGGCGCGCGGATGACAGGGGCCGATGCGATTTACGCGAGCTTTGCGGATTATTATATTCCCGAGGCGGATTGGCCCACATTGATTACCCAGCTTTGCGAAAGCGCGGATTATGATTTGGTGGATCAGGCCGCCGCAGGCTACAGCTCCCCTGTTGCCCCGCTTGCCGCCCTGCAAGCCGACATTGACCACCATTTTGGTGGCGAAACCCTACGCGATATTCTCAATGCGTTGGAATTCTCTGACAGCGATTTTGCAAAATCCACCTTAGCCGAGATGGGCAAGAAATCACCCCTGTCGATGGCCTGCACGGTGGAACTGGTGCATCGTGCGCGCCTGCGCGACACAATCGAAAATGCGCTAGAGCAGGAATATCGCTTTACCTCGCGCGCAGTGGAAAAGGCCGATTTCCTAGAAGGTGTGCGCGCGCAGATCATCGACAAAGACCGCAACCCGAATTGGATGCATAGCAGCCCGCGCGATGTGCCGCCCGCGATGGTGGCATCGCTGCTCTTGCCATTGGGGCCACGGGCGCTGAAACTGGATTAAGCAAGAATAAGGGGCCAAACCATGCAGATCGCATTCATCGGATTGGGCAATATGGGTGCACCCATGGCGCTTAATTTGCAAAACGCAGGTCACACGGTCACGGGGTTCGATACAGTTGCCGCACCCGACGGGATCTCCTGCGCCACATCGGCAGCGGAGGCCGCCCATGGGGCAGAAGTGGTGATCACCATGCTGCCCAATGGCATGATTGCACGCGCCGTGGTGGATGAAGTTTTGGCCGTTCTGCCACAAGGCGCGCTGGTGATTGATTGCTCAACCATTGAGGTTGACGCGGCGCGCGAAATTGCCGAGGCCGCCGCCGCGAAAGGGATCGGGTTTCTCGATGCGCCCGTCTCAGGGGGCGTTGGTGGGGCGGCGGCAGGCACGCTGACATTCATGGTCGGCGGGGATGGGGCGGATTTCACTCGCGCCGCGCCCCTGTTCGAGATCATGGGGCAAAAGGCCGTGCATTGCGGTGCAGCTGGAAATGGTCAGGCGGCAAAGATCTGCAACAATATGATCCTAGGGATCACCATGATTGGCACGTGCGAGGCTTTTGCGCTGGCCGATAAGCTGGGTCTTGAGCGGCAGGCGATGTTTGATGTTGTCTCAACCTCATCGGGCGCCAGTTGGTCGATCAATACCTATTGCCCTGCCCCCGGTGTTGGGCCGCAAAGCCCCGCTGATAACGGCTACAAGCCTGGATTTGCGGCGGAATTGATGCTGAAAGATCTGCGCCTGTCGCAGGATGCCGCAACAGCCGCGGATGCCGCCACCCCGCTTGGCGCATTGGCTGAGGCGATCTATACGCAATTTGTCGAAAACGAAGATGGGCGTGGCAAAGATTTCTCTGCCATGCTGCCACGTTTGGCCGCAATGGGCAGAAAAAGCACCTAATTTACAAAAATATTTCCCCGCCCTCTTGTGGTGGGTTTTTTTGTGCCCATATGTGTTAATGTAATTAACATTAACATCACGGCGCGGCTGCGCAGCAAAGGAGAAACGCATATGCAAAGCCAAACACTTATGCCCCCTGCCCCTGTTCAAGGTTGGTTCTCGCGGGCCGAGGCTTTTTTTTGGATCAACGTGGCAAACCTGCATGGATTGCAGCGATGGTTCTGGGGTTCATTCTATTTTGGCCCGTAGGTCTGGCCCTTCTGTTTTACATGATCTGGAGAAAAGACATGTTCAAAACCTGCAAAAAATCGCGCCATGCTCACATGGGTGGCAGCACAGGCAACAGCGCCTTTGACGCCTATAAGGCCGATACGCTTAGGCGCCTTGAGGATGAGCAGCGTGCTTTTGAAGGGTTTCTTGGACGTCTGCGCGAAGCCAAGGACAAAACCGAATTTGACGCTTTTATGAAAGAGCGTGATGCAAAAACAGGCGCCCCGGCCCCACAGGCCGAGTGATCCATAAATGCAACGCTTACCCCACCCCGCGCTTTTGGGTGGGGTATGTTTCTTCTCACCCTGCCCCGAAGCCAGTAGGTTACACCCATCATGTCTCACCTGCCCGATCCTCACGCTCAAAGCGAATTTTATTCTTATGTCGCGCTCAAACGCTTTGGCGCTTGGGTGATTGATGTTCTGGTGATCACTGTGATCTTGCTGATTGCAGGGATTTTCACAGTGGGGCTTGCGTGGTTTTTCTGGCCCGTATTCTTTGTGGCGCTTTCTTTTGTCTATCGGTAGTTCACCCTTGCTAGCCAATCCGCCACATGGGGGATGCGGATCATGGCGATTGAATTGCGCAATGCAACGGGCGCGCGGCTCAATAGTTTCGAGGCGATGATGCATACGTTTTTGTTCATGCTCGCCTCTGGCTTCGTTCTGCCGCAAACGATTTCTGTTCTGATGATGATTTTGGGCGCGCGCAAACAGGGGCTACACGATCTTTTCTTATGCACAGTCGCCATAAATCGCCCGCAATAAGGCGCAGTTTTCGCGGTATGGTTGCAATTTACTTGCCCACGCCCCTACATTGAGGCAGGCTATATTCAAATTTTCGCCGCTGAGAATCCATGCGCCACACTTTACCGATTGCACCGCAATTCTATGTGACTGCACCTCAAACCTGCCCTTACCTTCCAAATCGGCGGGAACGAAAGCTTTTTACCGCATTACAGGGCGATCATGCGACTGAACTGAACGATAGCCTATCGAAGCAAGGCTTTCGCCGCTCGCAAAATGTGCTCTATCGCCCCGCTTGCGCTGATTGCACCGCCTGTCTCTCCGCGCGGATCAGGGTGGCGGATTTCGTGCCAAGCAAAAGCCAAAAACGCACCAAAAAGCGCAATCTGGGGATGACCCGCAATGCCCGCGCCCCTTGGGCCACGGAAGAGCAATTCACCCTCTTTCGCCGCTATCTAGATGCGCGCCACGCCGATGGCGGCATGGCCGATATGGATGTGTTCGAATTTGCCGCGATGATTGAGGAAACACCCGTGCGCTCGCGCGTGGTGGAATATCGCGATGCGGGCAAGGATGCGGGATTAGCGGCGGTCTGCCTGACCGATATTCTCGATGACGGTCTAAGCCTTGTCTATTCCTTCTTTGATCCTGATTTGGATCACAGATCACTTGGCACGCATGTGATCTTGGATCATATCGATCTCGCACGCGAGGCGGGGCTGCCCTATGTCCATCTCGGCTATTGGGTGCCGGGGTCGGATAAAATGGCCTATAAGGCGCGGTTCTCAGCACTTGAAATATATGTTTATGGCGCATGGCAGGATATCGGCAATCCTGATGAATATTCCAACCAGACCCACCCTTTGTCGGTTGATCCGATTGCCCAACAGGTGGCGCAGATTTCCTTGCCCGACTTGATGGCCCCGCAGACAGCGAAATCTTCGCAAGACCCCCCCTGAGGCCCACCCGTTTCACATCAGTGTAAGCACCAAACGCAAACGGCCCCAAATTGGGGGGCCGCGCTTTTTCATGCACCCTGTCCTCTGCCCTTAATTGTTGGGCAGAAGGTCAGGCACGATGGTCACGATGTCAGGGAACAGCCACAACAGGCCCAGTCCCACAACTTGGATCAACACGAAGGGGATCACGCCGCGATAGATGTTGCGTGTCGTCACGCTGGCAGGGGCAACCCCGCGCAGATAGAACAACGCAAATCCAAAGGGCGGTGTCAGGAACGAGGTCTGCAGGTTCACCGCGATCATGATGGTCACCCATTTCGGATCCAATGTGCCGCCATAAATCACAGGCCCCACGATTGGGATCACGATGTAGATGATCTCGAGGAAGTCGAGAACAAAGCCCAAGACAAACAAGATCAGCATCACCAAGAG
This sequence comes from Roseobacter sp. HKCCD7870, assembly GCF_037830315.1. Classification (NCBI taxonomy): domain Bacteria; kingdom Pseudomonadati; phylum Pseudomonadota; class Alphaproteobacteria; order Rhodobacterales; family Roseobacteraceae; genus Roseobacter; species Roseobacter sp. HKCCD7870. Next base: position 576,427 of record NZ_JBBLYO010000001.1, read on the forward strand.
GAACACGACCAATTCATTGTCGAAGGCGCGCAGGAATTGTTGAATGTAATGCTCACCCCCGAAGGAGATCAGAACAAGGTTCAACAACTGCGACCCGATGAGAATGGTGAACACCATCGAGGTCACTTTCGCCGTTTCCCGCACCACAGGCGTCAGAACGCTGCGGCGATAGAGAACATAGCAGCTGTAAATCAACCCGCCGAAGGCGAAGTGATAGGCAAATTGCGCGATGAAATAAGCAATCCAATCTTGCAACGGCACCTCAGAGCGGCTGATGCGCAGATCGAAATTGACACCCACTAAGATCAGGATGACCAGCGCGAAAGACGCCCAGATCACGATCTTTGATTTCTTGTCTTCTTCGCTCAGTTTACGATGCGCGGCGAGCATGATCGCCCCTGCCGCACCCAAAGCCGCCGCAGGTGTCGGGTTGGAAATACCGCCAAGGATAGATCCCAAAACCGCAACGATCAGAACGAGGGGCGGGAACACCACGCGCAACAGATCATTTTGCGACATCCGCATCATAGCAATCCGACAGCCATAAATGGTGAGGGCAAACGGAAGGGCGAGGTAGATCCACGCTGCACCCGAACTGGTCGCGGGCGTGATGAACAGCATATCCACCGCAAAGGCCAAGGCCACGCCAATCCCACCGATCAGCAACGGACGCGCGTTTTCATTTGGCGCAACACCGCGTGCTGTGGTCAGGATCAGTGCCAAGAGAATAAAGATTGTCGCCACGCCAGACCCGATCGGTGCCGCATTGGCAACCGCCGCCTCGCGAGCTGCAACCATTTCCTCTTCGGACAATTCGCGGGTTTCACCTGTTGCACCTGATGCTGCAATCTCGGCCGTCTCAACCACGGCTTGATCCCATGCCTCTTGGCCATGCAGCTCAATCATAGCCGCTTGGCAGCTTTCGCTCACATTCGTGCGCAGGCTGGCGGAACGGCTGTTGTTTTCCATGTTGGAAACAAAGATTGACTGGCTGCCAATAACACCGCTACTTGCCCCAAGAACCACCGCAAAGATAAGGGCGGCAGGCGCGGCCAAGAACCATGTCAGTGCCTCGCTTCGGGTGATCGAGGTCGCATTGGTCGACCCCATCTGCACCGCAGGCGCCTTGCTTGGATTAAACAAGGCAAAACCAAAGGCATAGGCAGCATATAGGAAAGCCAAGAAGATACCTGGCAAAATCGCGGCTTGGAACAATGTGCCAACGGAAAGAACGGCAGGCTCGCCCAGATAGGTCAGCGCGTCGGTACAGCCCGCCACTTGGGCACGGGTTTCTTGGCCTGTAGCATAGAGGTCACCCACCAATGTGCCCAGAAGAACAATCACGATAGAGGGCGGGATAATCTGGCCCAAAGTGCCAGAGGCCGCAATCACCCCCGTTGCCAGTTCAGGCGAGTAGTTGTTGCGCAACATTGTTGGCAGAGCCAAGAGGCCCATGGTCACCACAGTCGCCCCAACGATCCCCGTGGAGGCCGCAAGAAACGCACCCACAATCACGATAGACACCGCCAAGCCACCGGGCAGCGGGCCAAAGACGCGCGCCATGGTGGTCAGCAGGTCATCGGCGATCTTAGAACGCTCCAGCGTGATCCCCATCAAAACGAACATCAAAACGGCCAAAAGCGTTTCGATGGACTGACCCGCGATCACACGCTCGTTCATGCGGTTCACGATGAAGGAGATGTTGCGATCCATCGCCATTTCCCACCCGCCGGGGAAGAGATGTTCCTCAATCCGCGGCAATTCGGGGTATCGGAAGACCGATATGGTTTCGCGGGCAATCCCGCTTTCGACCAACGCGCGATACTGGTCAGAGGCCGTATCAATCGCTTGGTGGATCAATAAACCCGCCGAGTCGAGCGCAGCAATAATCGCAAAGGAGATGATCCCCGCGCCGCCAATAGCAAAGGCAACGGGGAAGCCTGTCATGATCCCGCCAAACAGCGTCAGGAACACGATAATCAGACCGATCTCAATTCCATCCAATCCAAAAATCATTTTCTTTTCTTTCCTTCAGGCACGTCTAGGCGTAGGTCTTAATGGCCCGCAGCATGCAGTGCTTCAGTCTCTGCATCTTGCGGATCAAGGTCACGATACTTGTCTACGCTTTCCTCGCCCTCGACATATTCGAGGAAGGCGCGCCAGAACACCGCCAGCGCATGGACGAACACCATGACGCAGAAGATGACCAACAAGACCTTGAAGATGAAATAGGCGTTAAACCCGTTGGGGCTGAAGCCGATAGTTTCCACGTTCCACCGCAACACACGCGCTTGCATGATCATGCGATCCAACTCGCTTGAGGCGGCAGGATTTGGCACCACAAGGTGACGCCACATAAAGAACCATGCGTACAGGTAGGTCAGAACGGTTGTAGGCAACATAAAGAACAGCGCCCCACCCATGTCGACAATACGCTTTGCGCGGTGCTTCATGCCCGAGTAAAAAAGGTCAACGCGAACATGGCCGCCCTGCACAAAAGTGTAAGATACGCAAAGGCACACAATCATCGCGTTATACAGTTTCAGCTCTTCCGCGAACCACGACAAATCCTTCGAGAAGGCTAAGCCAAGCGGACCAAACTCAATACCAGGAACTTGAAAAATTCGTTGGAGAAATACGATCATCACTTGCTGCAGCACCATGATCAAGCCAACCCATGCAACCGTGCGACCCACGCCATTGGCAACGGCTTCAAGCGCGCGCACCATCGACCATAGAATTTGTCGTTTCCAAACCGCACCGATCACGGTGACGATCAAGAAGGTGGTGAAGACGACAAAGAAGAATTCCACCGATGCACCATAGTAGATGAACCGCACGAGGGACTCGTTATTGCTCCAATCCAACCATGACCCAGGGTTCATGAGCGCGATTGCCAGATTGTAGGGGGCCATCGCGATATTGGTGAAGACCCAGACAATGAAATCAATCATGTGACTATCCTTGCAGAAGCGGGCGTTGCATCAACGGAATTTAAAGCACCGCAGCACGCAGAAATCTGCACGCGCTTGGCGCTGGATCTGTCCCGCTATGAGAGGCAGCTTCGGGGAGATGTAAGAAAAACTCCTCCCCCGCTTGCGCGGGAGAGGAGCCGAGTTTCAGACGATTAACCTGCGTTCACACGGTTACGCTGGCGCATATATTCGCCATCCGCAATGTCGAACCAACCTACCGATTCTTGCATAGCAGAGAAGTAGCTTTCTGCGATCTGTGCATAGATCGGGTCGCCCATGTTTTCTTCGCGCACTTCCGCAGCTGCAGCACCAAATGCGTTCCAAACATCATCCGGGAAAGATCTTGTTTGGATACCGCCAGCGCGGAGCCTTTGGAGTGCAGCCCCATTCTCTTGCAGCGTCATCGAAAGCGACTTGGAATTTGTCGCCGCACACGCTGCATCAACAACTTGCTTTTGTGCAGATGTAAAGCTTTCGTAAACATCCAAATTGAATGACAAGGTCAATGCAGAGCCTGGCTCGTGGAAGCCTGAGGTGTAGTAGATCGAGGTTGCTTCCTGGAAGCCCATTCGCTCATCCGCGAAGGGGCCGATCCATTCCGCACCGTCAATCTGACCAGAAGCAAGGGCCTGATAGATTTCGCCACCAGGAATGTTCTGAACGGATGCACCCAAGCGGCCAAGAACCTGACCACCCTGACCGGGCATACGGAAGCGCAAACCCTGCAGGTCATCTGCCGAGTTGATTTCTTTGTTGAACCAACCACCTGGCTGCATTGCTGTGTTACCGCAGGTGAACGACTTGAGGTTAAACAAACCTGCAAGCTCATTGTGCTGCTCGTGACCACCACGGTTGTAATACCAGTTCGCAAATTCTTGACCCGTCATGCCGAAAGGCACTGATGTAAAGAATGCAAACCCAGGGTGCTGGTTCAAGAAGTAGTAATCAGCCGAGTGATACATATCAGCCTGACCAGAGGACACGGCGTCAAACACTTCGAACGCGCCAACAAGGCTGCCTGCGGGCATCTTGTTGATGGTCAGCTGACCATCGGTCATAGCAGTGATATAGTCTGCCGCCATCTGTGCCGCGTCATCAAAGATCGCGAAACCATCAGGAACCGAAGTTACCAATGTCAGCGTACGATTGCCCTGAGCGTAAAGTGGTGCGGCCAAAGTCGAAGCTGCGGCTGCTGTCCCCCCAAGGGCAGACGTTCTCAAGAAAGAACGACGATCCATAGTATTCCTCCCATTCGGACACTGCCGCATTGGTGCGACAGTTTTTCGTTTCAAGGTTCTACCACGCTACAGCAACAAAATTACGCCGCAAACCAATTTCCGCGCCTGAAGCCCGGATTTTGTAAAATTTTTTTACCAAAAGAGCCATTTTTTCTAAAATGTATCGCAAATTCTGACCTAATTTTAGAAGAGATGAATGGATTTTGCGCAAGCGATCAACTTAAGGTTACAATTGAGCGCGGCGCACTCGCCATGATCTGCGCCCGCGCTCCGAATCTTTTCAAACGCAAAGGCACCTGCAGTTTCACCGATCTTGGCCCCCAAAACGCACAGTCATATCGCAGAGCAAAAGCGGCCAATTATCCCCAAGTTTGGATGGTCAAATTCAGAAAACCATCCATTCGGGCCATTCTGGGATATAAAATTGCGTATTTTTGCCACCAAAAGACAGTTTATTTAATTTCTACCCTGCAAACGCTGTTGACCTCCCCCCCGCGGATACCTAATGTCGCCCCGATTATAGGAGATTGGGATGCTACATTTGGTGGTCGTAAATGTGGGAATGACAGCGCGCATGGGTCGGTGACGATAGCCATAAAAAACCCCATGCGCCCTCGGATATCACCGAGGGCTTTTTTATTCGCAACATCCCATAAAACACCGCCCCGTATAGCGGCCAAAGTGTAAAACGAAGGACAAAGACAGATGACGCGTCAGATGACCGGTGCAAAGATGGTGGTCGAAGCCTTGATTGAACAAGGCGTTGATACGGTGTTCGGGTATCCAGGTGGCGCGGTTCTGCCCATCTATGACGAGATCTTTCAGCAAAATCACATTCGCCACATTCTCGTGCGTCATGAGCAAGGGGCGGTGCATGCCGCCGAAGGCTATGCCCGCGCCACGGGCAAACCGGGTGTTGTGTTGGTCACCTCTGGCCCCGGGGCAACCAATGCTGTGACAGGGTTGGTGGATGCGTTGATGGATTCGATCCCAATTGTGGTTCTGACAGGTCAGGTTCCAACCTTCATGATTGGGTCAGACGCATTCCAAGAGGCCGATACAGTCGGCATCACCCGCCCCTGCACCAAGATGAACTGGTTGGTCAAAGACACAGATCATCTGTCGTCCACCATTCACGAGGCGTTTCATATCGCCACAAAAGGCCGCCCTGGCCCCGTTTTGATCGACGTTCCAAAAGATGTGCAATTCGCGACAGGCACCTATGTCGAAAAGCCTCGCGCGAAGGTTGATCACTATACCCCGCGCGTCAAAGGCGACACCGCGATGATCACCGCCTTGGTCGAGGCCATGGAACAGGCGGAGCGTCCGATTTTTTACACAGGCGGCGGCGTGATCAATTCTGGCCCCGCGGCAAGCAAGCTGCTGCGTGAACTGGTCGAGGCGACTGGATTTCCTATCACGTCAACCTTGATGGGGCTTGGCGCCTATCCCGCATCAGGCGAGAAATGGTTGGGGATGCTGGGTATGCATGGCCTTTACGAGGCCAACCTTGCCATGCATGGCTGCGATTTGATGATCAACATTGGCGCGCGGTTTGACGACCGCATCACAGGGCGGATCAACGCGTTTTCGCCAAACAGCCTCAAGGCGCATGTCGATATTGATCCCTCTTCGATTAACAAGGTGATTCATGCAGATTTCCCCATTATCGGGGATGTGTCCCATGTGTTGGAAGATATGCTGCGCATCTGGAAATCGCGCGGCAGCAAAACGAATTCCGCAGCGGTCAAGAAATGGTGGGGCCAGATCGAAGAATGGCGCGCCGTGAAATGCCTCAGCTATAAAAATTCAACCAAGACAATCAAACCGCAGTATGCGCTTGAGCGGCTTGAGGCGCTGACGAAAGGCATGGATCGCTACATCACCACTGAGGTCGGCCAGCACCAGATGTGGGCCGCGCAATATTTGGGTTTTGAAGACCCCAATCGTTGGATGACCTCTGGCGGCCTTGGCACAATGGGCTATGGCACACCCGCCTCAATCGGGGTGCAGGTGGCCCATCCTGATGCCTTAGTAATCAATGTGGCGGGCGAGGCATCATGGCTGATGAACATGCAGGAAATGGGCACGGCCGTGCAATACCGCCTGCCCGTCAAGCAGTTCATCCTCAACAACGAACGTCTTGGCATGGTGCGCCAATGGCAGGAATTGCTGCATGGCGAACGCTACAGCCACTCATGGTCAGAGGCCCTGCCCGATTTCGTGAAACTGGCCGAAGCGTTCGGTTGCAAGGGTATCATGTGCGACAATCCCGATGATCTCGATGAGGCGATCAAGGAAATGCTCGCCTATGATGGGCCAGTGATTTTCGACTGTTTGGTTGAGAAGCATGAAAATTGCTTCCCAATGATCCCATCGGGCAAGGCACATAATGAAATGTTGTTGGGCGAGGCTGAAACCCAAGGCGTGATTGACGCCAAGGGCAGCGTCTTGGTTTAAGGAAAGGGTGTAATCATGTCTCCGCTCAATATCGAAAAAGGCTCTAGCAGCCATTCGGCCTATGATCTGCGCAGCCATATGTCTGACGCGATTGAAACCCACACGCTTGCGGTTTTGGTGCAAAACGAAGCGGGCGTTCTGGCCCGTGTCATCGGGCTGTTTTCGGGCCGTGGTTATAATATCGAAAGCCTGACTGTGGCTGAGGTTGACCATGCAGGCCATCGGTCACGCATCACGATTGTGACTTCAGGCACGCCGCAGGTGATCAACCAAATCAAAATGCAGCTTGAGCGTATGGTGCCCGTCCATGAGGTGCATGACCTCACCGTGGAAGGCGCGATGGTCAGCCGTGAATTGGCCTTGTTCAAGGTCAAAGGCAAGGGCGAACATCGTGTCGAAGCCTTGCGCATTGCCGAGATTTTCCGCGCCAATGTGGTGGACAGCACTTTAGAAAGTTTCGTCTTTGAAATAACAGGCACGCCCGAGAAAATTGACGCCTTTGCTGATCTCATGCGCCCCTTGGGCCTGTTAGAGGTTGCCCGCACAGGCGTTGCTGCCATTGCGCGCGGTGCGTAAGCGCATAGGTCGCTTCCCATAGTCTCAAAGGTCGCGTTTTGATAAGATCAGCGCGGCCTTAGCCTTCAAAAAAGATCATCCCCATTTGGGGCGCATCTTTTCTTGGGGGGAAAGACCTATGCCTGATGATTTGATCAAGCACGATCTCGACAGCGTTCTTGCGCCAATTTCGCGCGCCAATGGCCTGTCGAATGCGCATTACACCGACCCCGTAACAATCGCTCGTGAAAACCGCGCGGCACTTGAGCATCAATGGGCCGCTTTGGCCGTTGGGGCCGATGTGCCTGAAAATGGCGATGCAAAACCGATTGAATTTTTGGGCCAGCCCCTGCTGCTTTTGCGCGATGACACAGGGTCGGTGCGGGTCTTTTTCAACATCTGCCGCCACCGCGGTATGATCTTGGTCGATGCGCCGCGCAAAATTGAAGGCGCGATCCGCTGCCCCTATCATTCATGGTGCTATGCCAAGGATGGCCGCCTTGTGGCCACGCCCCATGTGGGCGGGCCAGGCCAGAACCAACATGAAGGGATTGAGCGGGCGACCTTGGGCCTCAAAGAGGTGCGCAGCCATATCTGGCGAGATGTGGTGTTTATCAACCTTTCGGGCGATGCCCCCGATTTTGAAACCCAACACCAAGCCGCCCTCACCCGTTGGGCTGAATTTGAAAAGCCGCTCTATCATGGCGGCGAAGACAGCCGCTTTACCTTGGATGTGAATACGAATTGGAAACTCGCGGTCGAGAATTATTGCGAAAGCTATCACTTGCCATGGGTGCATCCGGGCCTGAACAGCTATTCACGCCTCGAAGATCACTATCACATTGAAGAAGAACAAAAATTCTCGGGCCAAGGCACGCTTGTCTATCGCCAGCTCAAGGATGAGAAAGGTCAAAGCTTTCCTGATTTTGACGGGCTGTCGCAGACATGGGACACCGCCGCTGAATATATCGCGCTTTATCCCAATGTCTTGCTGGGCGCGCATCGCGATCATGCCTTTGCGATCATCCTAGAGCCTGTCGCCCATAACCGCACGCGCGAGCATGTGCATCTCTACTATGCCACTCCAAAGACCGATCCTGCCTTGCGCGCGAAAAACGCCAAGCTGTGGAAGGATGTCTTTATCGAAGATATTTTTGTGGTGGAGGGGATGCAAAAAGGGCGTGCTGCCGCAGGGTTTGATGGGGGCCGCTTTGCCCCCGCGATGGACGGGCCGACACATATGTTCCACCAATGGGTGGCGCAGCGGTTGCGCGACACGGAAAGCGGATTGTGAGCGCCCCAAAATCCGCGCTTGATGCCGCACTTCTTGCGGCCCATGCGGCAGGCGATAAAGAACGCGTTGCGCAGATATATGCCAAGGCCGCCAATGATATGGGTGCGGCCTCTGCCGCGTTTTATTTGACCCATGCTTATGTGTTTGCCCTAGATGCAGGGCTGCCCGAGGCCGAAACCTATCGCCGTGCCTTGGTCGAATTGGGGGCCGAGCCGACCGGCTAGGCGCTCACCCACCCCCCAAAATGCGGCGCACATAATTTTGTGTCTCTTGAAAGGGCGGCACGCCGCCATGGGTGTTCACGGCTTGTGGCCCTGCATTATAGGCCGCCAAGGCCAAACGCCATGAGCGGAAATTGCGATATTGCATCGCCAAATAGCGCGCACCCCCTTCTAGGTTTTGCGCAGGATCATGCGGGTTTACCCCCAAGAGATCAGCCGTATCTGGCATCAATTGCGCCAAACCAATCGCCCCTGCATGGCTGATGGCGCGCGGGTTCCAGTTCGATTCAACCGCAACAAGGCGTAGGAACAAATCCTCAGGCACGCCATGACGGCGCGCTGCATTGCGGGCAAGATCAAGATAGGCCTGAGGGGCCTGCCCCGAAAAGCGCGGGATCGCCGCGCCAAGGGCCGCATCGTAATCAGGGCGCAAGCGTTCTGAATTGGAATATTGGCTTGAGGCGCGGCTGTCCAAAACCCGTGCCGCCGAACGGAAACGATCAAGGCTATTGCCATAGGCCATAGAGAATTGCCCAAATATTAAGACAAATCCCACAGAAATCAGGCTGACTTTCCGCACCTTCACGGCCCATTCACCTCATAAAACCAGTGTTGTTTTAGCCTGTATCCCCCACAGCGCCAAGCGCTTGTGCGCCGCCTGCAAATGAAATTCGGGTTTCATTAACCAATTTACGATGGTCTAAACATATCTCAAAGGCGCAGATTCGCGGCCACGACTATGGGAGAGGTGACATGGCAGGTTCGGTTAATAAGGTAATTCTGGTCGGGAATTTGGGGCGCGACCCTGAGGTGCGCAGCTTTCAGAATGGCGGCAAAGTGTGCAATTTGCGCATCGCGACATCTGAAAACTGGAAAGACCGCAACACAGGCGAGCGGCGCGAGCGCACAGAATGGCACTCGGTGGCGATTTTCTCAGAACCTTTGGCCCGCATTGCAGAACAATATCTGCGCAAAGGGTCAAAGGTCTATATCGAAGGCCAATTGGAAACCCGTAAATGGCAGGATCAAAATGGGCAGGATCGCTACACGACCGAGGTGGTCTTGCGCCCCTATCGTGGCGAGTTGACCTTGCTTGATGGTCGCAATGACCAATCGGGTGGTGGTGGCAGCTATGGCGATAGCGGGGGCTATGGCGGCGGAGATGACCGGATCAGCGGCGGCGGTTTCCCAGATGATCGCGGAATGGATCGCGGTGGTGCGGGCCAATCCATGCCAAGCGATATGGATGACGAAATCCCCTTCTAAGTTGCTTGCCCCCCCTGCCCCAAGCGCGTAAATCCTCATCACAAATTTGGTAAATGCCACTCGCGCGGGTTGCGCGTGATGGCTTTTGTCAGGCACAAGATCGGCACAGCGCAACAAAGCGAGACACGCATATGAGCAAATCGGCCCGAAAATCCCTGTCCAAGATTTTTGTCTGGGCAATCCTTGGCCTGCTATTTGTGGCCCTAGCAGGCTTTGGGATCGGGTCATTCTCAGGCGGCGCCTCGCGGATGGGATCGGTCGGCGATATTGAGATCAGCGCCGAAGATTATGCCCGCGCCCTAGATCAAGAATTGCGTGCCCGCAGCGGGGAGACAGGGCAAAATGTGACCCTGTCGATGCTGATTGCCAACGGCATAGATTCACAGGTGCGTCAGGGCCTTTTTGCGCGCGCGGCCCTGGATAATGAGGCGGCGATGATGACGCTCTCCATCGGGGATGAGGAGATTGCCAACCAGATTTTGCAAATCCCCGCTTTCCAAGGTGCAGATGGCACGTTCGACCGCCAAGCCTATGAGTTTTTTCTCAGCCAACGTGGTTTGAGTGCAGGCGAATTTGAGGAAGAAATTCGTGCGGATATCGCCCGCTCGATCCTGCAATCTGCGATTTTGGGGCGCGTGCCTGCGCCTGCGGCATTGGTTGATCCTTTGGTGGCCTATCAACAAGAATCCCGTGGTTTTTCTTATCTGCCTTTGACCGCCGCCGATTTGGACGCCCCCGTGCCTGCCCCTACGGAAGAGCAGATCACAACCCATTACGAGGCGTTCCCAGATCGCTTTACCCTGCCCGAGGCCCGCGAGATCACCTATATCTGGATCACGCCCAACATCATCATGGATAAGATCCCCGTCAGCGACAGCACGCTGCAAAGCCTCTATCAGGAACGCATTGAGGAATACCGCCAACCCGAGCGCCGCTTGGTGGAGCGTTTGGTCTACCCCACCGAAGCGGAGGCCGAAGCCGCTTGGACGCGGCTCAATGACGGCAGCGCAGATTTTGAAACCCTCGTGAGCGAACGTGGGCTGTTGTTGGAAGACACCGATATGGGGGATGTTACCCGCGATGATCTCTCTGCCGCCGAGGCAGAGGCCGTTTTCGCCGCAAGCGATGCGGAATTCGTGGGCCCCGTTGCCTCGCCCTTTGGCCCTGCAATTTTCCGCATCAATGCCGTGTTGGATGCGACAGAAATCCCGTTCGAAGAGGTGCAGGACGACCTGCGCAGCGAAGTCACGGCGGATGCCGCACGCCGCGCCATTTCTGACCTGCGCGAAGGGTTTGACGACCTCCTCGCCTCAGGCGCCACCCTTGAGGAGGTCGCGGATGAGACGCAAATGGTGCTTGGCACGATCCGCTATGATGGCAGCCAAGAGGATGGCATTGCCGCCTACGAAGCTTTCCGCGCGGTTGCAGACACGATTGAAGACGGGGATTTCCCCGAAATTCTCGATCTCTCCGATGGCGGGGTATTCGCCCTGCGGCTTGACCAAATCGTGTTGCCAACCCTGCCGCCTCTTGACGATGTGCGCGCGGATGTCATCGCGGATTGGACAATCTATGCGACCCAAGACGCGCTCTTGGCCCGCGCCGAAGAAATCCGCGCCGATATTGCGGCCTCGGGTCGGCGCCTTGAGCGGTTTGGCGGCTTGATGCGCGAGACAGATGTGCGGCGCAATGACTTTATCGCGGATACGCCTGACGCGCTGGTGCAAACAGTGTTTGGCCTGTCCCGCACGGGCGAGATTGCGGTCGTCGGCGGTGAGGCGCAAGCCTTGGTGGTGCGCCTTGATGCGATCAACCCTGCCGATCGCGCCGACCCTGACACGGATCTACTGGCCAATATCCTGAACCAACAAATCAGCCAGTCCCTGACGGCTGATTTATTCGAAGATTTTGGACGCCAGATGCAATCGGCGGTCGGCCTTACCTTTAACCAATCCGTGGTCAACCAAGTCCACGCATCCTTCCCATAAGGCACGGATCATGGCGCTAATCACCCGTTTTGACAGCTTCGCCGAAGGTTGGGCGCAAGGCAAAAACCAGATTGTCTATGCCCGTTTGGCTGCTGATTTGGACACGCCTGTTTCGCTGATGCTGAAACTTGCCAATGCGGGCCAAGACAGTTTCATGCTTGAATCTGTCACGGGCGGGGAATTGCGCGGCCGCTATTCAATCGTGGGCATGGCCCCCGATGTGATCTGGGAATGTCACGGCACACAGGCGCGGATCAACCGCAACGCTGCCCTAGATCGGGATCATTTTGTTGAGTACGACAGCGCGCCCCTCACCTCGCTGCGCGCGCTTTTGGCCGAAAGTCAAATTGATCTGCCCGCCGATATGCCACAGGCCGCAGCGGGTCTATTCGGCTATTTGGGCTATGACATGATCCGTTTGGTGGAGCATTTGCCCGATGTGAACCCAGACCCGGTTGGCCTGCCTGATGCCGTGATGATGCGCCCATCTTTGGTTGCCGTGCTAGATGGGGTTAAGGGCGATGTAACCTTGGTGTCGCCTGCGTTCTTCTCGGCGGATATTTCGGCGGAAACCGCCTATGCGGCGGCCTGCGCGCGGGTGCAAGAGGCGCTCGACAAGCTCGAACAGGCCCCTGCCATCGCGCAGCGTCATTTGGGGGCGGATGCAGACACATCTGGCGTTGAGCCCGTTTCCAATTTCACCAAAGAGGGCTATTTCGCTGCCGTGGACAAGGCCAAGGCCTATATTCGAGCGGGCGATATTTTTCAGGTTGTCCCCTCGCAGCGCTGGACGCAGGATTTCCCGCATCCACCCTTCGCCCTCTATCGCGCGTTGCGGCGCACGAACCCTTCGCCCTATATGTTCTTCTTCAATTTCGGGCCTTATCAGGTCGTTGGCGCAAGCCCAGAGATTTTGGTGCAGGTCAAAGGCAGCCAAGTCACCATTCGACCGATTGCAGGCACACGCCCCCGCGGTGCAACGCCCGAAGAAGATCGCGCGCTTGAGGCGGATTTGCTGAGCGATAAAAAAGAATTGGCCGAACATCTTATGCTGCTGGATTTGGGCCGCAACGATGTGGGTCGTGTCGCCAAAATAGGCACAGTACGTCCAACCGAAGAATTCATTGTCGAACGCTACAGCCATGTGATGCATATCGTTTCGAATGTTGTGGGAGAATTGTCGGATGAGCATGACGCGCTTTCCGCCCTTTTGGCGGGTCTGCCCGCAGGCACAGTCTCGGGCGCGCCCAAATTGCGTGCCATGCAGATTATTGACGAGTTAGAGCCAGAAAAGCGCGGCGTTTATGGGGGCGGTGTCGGGTATTTCAGCGCGGGCGGCGATATGGATATTTGTATCGCCTTGCGCACGGCTGTTTTAAAAGATTCACAGCTTTACATCCAAGCAGGCGGCGGCGTTGTCTATGACAGTGACCCTGAGGCGGAATTCATGGAAACCGTGAACAAATCGCGCGCCTTGCGCAAAGCGGCGGCAGAGGCCGCGCAATTCGCGGGCCAATCCCATAGCAAAGATTAGACCGAACGCCTAGCGCGCGAGGGTCTGTTGCAAGATCGCTGAGACGGGCGCGACCGCATAGCTTGCGTTCACCGCCGCCTGCCCTGCCGCCCAAGACAAAAGCGCCGCCAAAGTTTCGGGATAGCTGCGGCCCAAAACAATCGCGCAGCCTGTTTGCTGTGCCTCAAAGGCCGCACGATCCAAAAGCCGCAACATGACGGGCGCAGATTGCCCCTCGTCATCCAAAACGCGGTAAAGACGCGCGGCGGGAACGCCATCGCGGGCGGCGGCCTGCTCAAGACCGCCAAGACCGAAGGCGCCTGCAATCAGCCCATGGCCCGTTTCCCCCATCCGCGCCAGAACCTGACCTTGGAGGGAAATATCCCCGCGCAATGTTCCATCTGCGCTGTCAAGCAAGGCCACAGTTTGCGGCAGGCGGCCGAGCGCGGCCTCGAATGCCGCAAGATCAGCAAACCGCGCCTCTATTACCGCCTCAATCCCTGCCGCACGATATCGCGCCAGTTGCACCTCTGCATCCATACACGTGGGATCAATCACGATGCTCACAGGCACCGTTAGGCTTTGCAGGGTGCTATCGGTCAGCGGAAATTCAGGATCATCATAAAGCAAGATTGAGAAAAGCGGCACAGATTGCGGTGCAGAAAACGGCGTTGCGTAGGCCACGACCGCAGGCAGATCTTCGGGCTCTGGCATGGGTGCCGAGGCCGAAAAGGGGGGCATCGCGGGTTGTGCAACAGGGGCATCTGGCGTGATTGTTGGCAAAATCACGCGTTCTGGCTCGGGTTCTGGTTGCGGCTCAGCCTCTGGCTCTGGCTGCAATTCAGGCTGTGGCTCTGGCTGGGGTTCTGGCTCTGGCGCGGCGGCAGGGGCAGGAGCTGGGGAAAGGGCTGCGGCCTCTTGGGCCTGCTCCACCATCCCGCCCGTGTCTTGCCCTAAGAAATAGGATGTGCCCAATGATCCCGTCACAGAGATCACCGTGCCGATCACGGCACCGACCAAAAACCCCTTTAGCATCTGACTTTACCCTCTCTTGTGCCAATCAATCTGCGCAGTGCCGCATGTTTTCAGCCCCACCTCCCTTGACCCCGAGGCGCGGCTCTGAACATTTATAGCCTGAGTGATCTGCCAAAACACGCCCAATTCCGCGAGCCCGTCATGCTTCTCTTGATCGATAATTACGACAGTTTCACCTATAACCTTGTTCACTACTTGGGCGAGCTTGGGGCAGAAACCCGCGTTTTGCGCAATGACGCGCTGACAGTGACCGAGGCCTTGGCCATGGGGCCAGATGGGATTGTTCTTTCACCTGGGCCTTGTGACCCCGCACAGGCGGGTATCTGCCTTGATCTGACCCGCGCTGCCGCCGAGGCCCGCTTGCCGCTTTTTGGCGTGTGCTTGGGGCATCAAACCATTGGCGAGGCCTTTGGGGGTAAGGTCGTGCAGTGCCATGAAATCGTCCATGGCAAACTGGGCGAGATCCATCACAAGGGGATCGGGGTCTTTGCAGGCCTACCTTCGCCCCTTTTGGCCACGCGCTATCACAGTCTGGTGGTTGAGCGCGCCTCCCTGCCCGATTGTCTTGAGGTCACAGCGGAATTAACAGACGGCACGATTATGGGGCTGCGCCATAAAACCCTGCCGATTGAGGGCGTGCAATTTCATCCCGAAAGCATCCGTTCGGAACATGGCCATGCGATGCTGAAAACCTTTATCGACACCACGAAGGGAGCGGTGCCTGCATGAGCGATGCAATGAAACCCCTGATCTTTGCGGCCTCAGAAGGGCCGCTATCCCGCGCCCAAGCCGAGACGGCCTTCACACATCTGTTCGAGGGCACAGCAACCGCCGCGCAAATGGGGGGCTTGTTGATGGCCTTGCGCGCGCGCGGTGAATCCGTCTCTGAATATGCGGCGGCGGCGGCTGTGATGCGCGCAAAATGCACCTCCGTTTCCGCACCCGCAGGCGCGATAGATATCGTGGGGACAGGTGGCGATGGCATGGGCACGCTGAACATTTCCACCGCGACCGCCTTTGTGGTGGCGGGCGCAGGGGTGACCGTGGCCAAACATGGCAATCGCAATCTGTCGTCCAAATCAGGGGCCGCAGATGCGCTGACCGCCTTGGGGGTCAATGTCATGGTCGGTGCCGAAGTCGCAGAACGTGCCATAAATGAAATTGGCATCGGCTTTATGATGGCCCCAATGCATCACCCCGCGATCAAACATGTCATGCCCGTGCGCCAAGAATTGGGATGCAAAACCATCTTCAACATCCTTGGGCCTTTGACCAACCCTGCAGGGGTGAGACGGCAATTGACCGGGGCCTTTGCGATTGACCTGATTTTCCCAATGGCTGAAGTTCTCAAGGATTTGGGATCCGAGAAAGCATGGCTTGTCCATGGGGATGACGGCAGCGATGAGGTGTCGATCTGCGGGGCCACACAGGTTGCAAAGCTTCAGGATGGAAAAATCACAGGCGGTGAAATTCACCCCGAGGATGCAGGCCTGCCCGTTCACCCCTTGCGCGATATCTTGGGTGGCTCTCCTGAGGAGAATGGCCGCGCCTTTGCCGCGCTGCTTGAGGGCGCGCCATCAGCCTATCGCGATGCGGTCCTCTTGAATGCGGCCTGTGCGCTTGTGGTTGCGGATCACGCCAGTGATCTGCGCGCAGGGGTCGAGATGGCCCGCGACAGCATCGACAGCGGCAAGGCCAAGGCAAAACTAACCGCCCTTGCCCGCCTGACATCGCAAGCCTGACATCGGAGGCCGCATGAGCACCCCCACGATCCTAGAAAAAATCAAAGCCTATAAGCTTGAGGAAATCGTAGCCGCAAAGGCAGCGACCCCTCTTAGCGAGGTTGAGGATGCGGCGCGCAATGCTCCGCCCCTCCGCCCCTTCGCCGAGGCGCTACAAGAGGCCAGCCGCGAAGGCTATGGCTTGATTGCTGAAATCAAGAAGGCGAGCCCGTCCAAAGGGTTGATCCGCCCTGATTTTGATCCGCCGGCCCTTGCACAGGCCTATGAGGCGGGCGGAGCCACTTGCCTCTCGGTTCTGACCGACACCCCCAGTTTTCAGGGTGCGCCTGACTATCTGGTGGCGGCACGCGCCGCAACCACCCTGCCCGCGCTGCGCAAAGATTTCCTCTATGACACGTATCAAGTGGCCGAGGCGCGCGCTTGGGGGGCCGATTGCATTTTGATCATCATGGCATCTGTCAGTGATGCCCAAGCCGCCGAGCTTGAGGCGGCGGCGTTTGATTGGGGGATGGATGCGCTGATCGAAGTGCATGATGAGGCTGAGCTAGAGCGCGCAAGCGCCCTGCAATCACGCCTCTTGGGGATCAATAACCGCAATCTCAACACCTTTGAGACCAGCCTTGAGACCACCCGCCGCCTGTCGCGCATGGCCCCTGAAGATCGGCTTTTGATCTGCGAAAGCGGGCTTTTCACCCCCGCAGATTTGGCCGATATGGCAAAATATGGGGCGCGCAGTTTCCTGATCGGCGAAAGCCTGATGCGCGCGGATGATGTGACCGCGGCCACCAGCGCGCTCTTATCTGCCCCCTATACTGGCACAATGTGAGGGCGGCATGAGCGAGCAAAAACTGACCCATTTCGACAAAGACGGACAGGCGCATATGGTGGATATCTCTGCCAAAGACGCAACTGATCGCGTGGCGATGGCCGAATGTTTTGTGCGCATGGCCCCTGAGACATTGGCGCTTGTGGAAAGTGGCACTGCGAAAAAGGGTGATGTTTTGGGGGTCGCGCGGCTTGCGGGGATCATGGGGGCGAAGAAAACCGCCGATTTAATCCCGCTGTGCCATCCTTTATCCTTGTCAAAAGTGGCCTTGACGCTTGAGGCAGACAGCGCCCTGCCCGGGGTGCGGATCGTGGCGATTGTGAAAACCACGGGCCAGACAGGTGTTGAGATGGAGGCGCTGACCGCCGCCTCCACCGCCGCGCTGACGGTCTATGACATGCTCAAAGCCGCCGACCGCGCGATGGAAATCGGCGGGCTGCGCGTGCTGCTCAAAGATGGCGGTAAGTCAGGGAAATACGAGGCGCAATGATTTCCGTAAGTGAGGCCCTCGCGCGGTGTTTGGACTTGGCGCAGCCCTTGGGGGTTGAAGATATCCCCTTGCGCCATGCAGCGGGGCGGGTTTTGGCGCGGCCTGTTGTGGCGATGCGTGATCAGCCGCCCTTTGCGGCCTCTGCGATGGATGGCTATGCAATCCGCAAAGCGGATTTGTGCCTTGGCGCGCGGCTGCGGGTGGTGGGTGCGGCCCCCGCAGGACAAGCATGGCAGGGCCAGATTGGCCAAGGTGAGGCGGTGCGTATTTTCACGGGCGCCCCGCTGCCGCAAGGGGCCGATCATATTGTGATCCAAGAGGATGTCACCGCCGCAGAGGATCATATCGTGATCAATGCAGTGGATGACGCGCCCCATATTCGCCCTGCAGGCGCTGATTTCGAAGCAGGGGCAGAGATGACCCCACCACGCCGCCTGACCCCTGCGGATCTGGCCTTGGCCGTGGCCATGAATGCGCCGCGCCTTTCGGTTTATCGCCGCCCTGAGGTGGCAATCATTGCCACAGGGGATGAATTGGTCAGCCCCGGTGAAACCCCGCGCCCTGATCAAATCATTGCCTCAAACACCTATGGTTTGGCCGCAATGGCCGAGGCTGAGGGCGCGGTCGTGCGCCTTTTGCCGATTGCGCGCGACAGGCGCGACAGCCTTGCCGCCACCTTTGAGATGGCAAAAGGCGCGGATTTGATTGTCACTGTGGGCGGTGCATCAGTGGGCGATCACGATTTGGTTGGCGCCGTGGCCCAAGATCTAGGGCTTGAGCGCAGCTTTTATAAAATTGCGATGCGCCCTGGAAAGCCGCTGATGGCGGGGCGGATGGGGGATGCGGCCCTCTTGGGTTTGCCAGGAAACCCCGTATCCGCCATGGTGTGTGGGCATCTTTTCATGGTGCCGCAATTGCGCGCCTTTCAAGGCCTGCCCAAATCCCCGCGCCGCACCAAACAGGCGCAACTGTCAACTGATCTGCCTGCCAATGGCCCCCGCGCCCATTACATGCGCGCAAGCCTTGCGCCGCAAAACGGGGCGGCGCTGCCACATATTGCCCCCTTTACAAGCCAAGACAGCGCGCTCTTGACCATTTTCGCCGAAGCGGGTGCCTTGTTGATCCGCCGCCCACATGACGGGCCGCGCAAGGCGGGCGATATTGTTGATTACCTCAGCCTTTAACACCTAAAATCGCAGGGGCGTTGACAAAATAGGCGAACAAGGGTAGAACATTCATCGAACATAACCGCATCACGCCAAGCGATGCATGAGTAGAGGCCCGTTCGAGATGTTGACGAAAAAGCAGCTAGACCTGTTGGAATTCATCCACCGCCGCATGCAAAAGGACGGTATTCCCCCCAGTTTTGACGAGATGAAGGATGAGCTGGATTTGCGCTCGAAATCGGGCATCCATCGTCTGATCACCGCCCTTGAGGAACGGGGCTTTATTCGCCGTCTGGCCCATAAGGCCCGCGCGCTGGAGATTGTAAAACTGCCCGATGCGTTAGAGCAGAAATTTGGCACTGGGGCCAAAGGAGGCTTTGCGCCCCGCGTGATCGAGGGGGACAGGGTTGACCCGCCCGCCCGCGCGCAAGCGGTTGAGACCCGCGGGGTCAGCGAATTGCCAATGATGGGCCGCATCGCAGCCGGCACCCCGATTGAGGCTTTGGCGGACATCTCGCATCACGTCAGCGTACCAGCCTCCATGTTGGCCGCAGGGCGGGCGCATTACGCGCTCGAGGTTAAAGGCGACTCTATGATTGAGGCGGGCATCAATGATGGCGATATGGTCATCATCGAAGAACGCAACAGCGCCGAGAATGGTGACATCGTTGTGGCCTTGGTCGAAGGCTATGAGGCCACGCTCAAACGCTTTCGCCGCAAGGGCAATATGATCGCGCTTGAGGCGGCCAACCCTGCCTATGAAACCCGCGTTCTGCCCGAAGGTCAGGTGAAGGTACAAGGTCGCCTTGTTGGCTTGGTGCGGGTTTACTGACCCCCCTTTTTATCGCGACCTGCCAGACCAAAGCCGCGCACCCTGTGATGCGCGGCTTGTTTCTATGGTAATTGGGCCGATGCCCCCTTGGGGCAAATGCAAGGCCACAGCGCCCTCACGGGCCATATCGCGCGCATCAAAAAATAGGCAAGGCCCCGGACTATCCGATGGGTTTAGACGGGCGGCAAGGATCACAACATCCGCTGCCCCACAGGCAGAAAGGGCATCCGCTAAGGCCGCCTCGCCCCGCCCGTGCCAAAGACGATACCCTTTGACGGTGGCAGCCTGCCCCGCCCCCTCCGCCTGCCAAAGCGGTCGTGCGGCCGCCTCGGGTTGGGTCGCGCGATCCCCATTGTTTTCAAGCCAGAGATCCACCACGAACCCCTCGCCGCGCGCATGGCTCGGCACACGCAGGCCCGCCGCATCCATCACCCCGACAAGACGCGCTGAAGGGGCAATCAAGATGTCTGGTCGCGGGCTTTGGCCCCAAATCTAATGCGCCACCCCCATGGGCAAGAGAAAGGCGGCCCGCATTGGCCCGTTCCAAATCAATCCGCCCACAAACCCCGCCGCAAAAACGGCGATGCGCGTGCCCGTGTCAGGTTCCACAGGCAGCGCAAAATATGCTGCAATGCCTGCGGCTAAAAAGACAGGCACCCATAAAAACCGATCTTGGGCTTGCGCGCGGAGGTTAGAAACAACAGCGCGAAACCCAAGGCGGCGTGTCAAGATGTGGATTGGTGAATGTGGTGCTGCAATCGGCACGTTCTGCGCCCTTGTCTCCCTGTTGCGGAGTGCCTAAACACAGGGCCAAACCTAGCCGTAAGTTTGTAAGAGAAGGGTTAAGGGCCACCACCCAAACCCGCGAAAGGTAAGCCGATGAACCAGCCTGTCACACGTTTCGCCCCCTCGCCCACGGGGTATTTGCATATTGGCGGCGCGCGCACGGCCTTGTTCAACTGGCTTTACGCGCGCGGGCGGGGTGGAAAATTCCTGCTTCGGATCGAAGATACGGATCGCGCCCGCTCGACCCCAGAGGCGACAGAGGCCATTTTAAAGGGCTTGGCTTGGCTTGGCCTCGACTGGGATGGGGAACCCATCAGCCAGTTTGAGCGCGCAGACCGCCATGCCGAAGTGGCGCGCGCGATGCTGGAAAATGGCACGGCCTATAAATGCTTTGCCACCCAAGACGAGATTGAAGCCTTTCGCGAGGCGGCTCGGGCCGAAGGCAAATCCACCCTTTATCAAAGCCCGTGGCGGGATGCGGCCCCTGAAACCCACCCTGACGCGCCCTTTGTGATCCGTCTGCGCGCGCCGCGTGATGGTAAAACCATCATCGAAGATCAGGTTCAGGGGCGTGTCACCATCGGCAATACGCAATTGGATGATATGGTTTTGCTGCGCTCGGACGGAACCCCGACCTATATGTTGGCGGTGGTGGTCGATGACCATGACATGGGTGTGACCCATGTGATCCGCGGCGATGACCATCTCAACAATGCCGCACGGCAAAGCCAGATTTATCACGCAATGGGATGGGATTTACCGATTTGGGCGCATATCCCGCTGATCCACGGGCCAGACGGCAAAAAACTGTCCAAGCGCCACGGCGCTTTGGGGGTCGAGGAATATGCCGCGATGGGATATCCGCCTGCCGCAATGCGCAATTATCTCGCCCGTCTGGGATGGAGCCATGGTGATGATGAATTGTTCACCGATGCCCAAGCGACCGAATGGTTTGATCTGGGCGGCATTGGCAAATCGCCTGCGCGGCTTGACTTCAAAAAGTTCGAAAATGTCTGCCAATGGCATATCGCACAGATGGAAGATGCCGCGCTTTTGCGGGATATTGAAACATATCTCGCAGCGGCCAGTCAGCCCGCCCTTTCGCAATCGCAGAAAGATGGCCTCAAATCCGCGCTCTATTGCACAAAGGATCGCGCCAAATCCCTGCCAGAGCTTTTGATGAAGGCCGCATTTGCTTTGAACGAAAGACCAATAAAACCTGACGAAAAGGCCTTAGGGACGCTGGATAATGTATCCCGTGGTATACTGAAATCATTGACTGCGCAGTTGCAGAATGCTACGTGGACGCGTGAGGGTCTTGAAACGCTGATCGGCGCAGTTGCCGAGGCGCATGAGACCAAGCTTGGCAAATTGGCAGCACCGCTTCGTGCGGCCTTGTCGGGACAAACAGTTTCACCGAGCGTCTTTGATATGATGCTCGTGCTGGGTCGGGACGAATCCATTGCCCGACTTACGGATGCAACGGTTGGTGCGGATTAAACCAGACCCGCACCAATGAGGCCCCAAGCGCATGCTACGGCCAGATACGTCAACACCCCCCGTGCAAACCCTGTGTTTTGCGCGGCAAAGCGAGAGGGAACGTCATGACTGACACGAAAACGGCCAAACTCAGCATCAATGATCGCGACTTCGATCTACCCGTCTACAGCCCCACAGCAGGGCCTGATGTCATCGACATCACCAAACTATATGGCCAAGCGGGCGTGTTCACCCATGACCCAGGCTTTACCTCCACCTCGTCTTGCGAAAGCCAGATCACCTTTATTGATGGCGACAAGGGCGAGCTTTTGCACCGCGGCTATCCCATCGACCAACTGGCGAAAGATTCGCATTATCTCGAGGTTTGCTACCTCTTGCTTTATGGCGAATTGCCGACAGCGGCCGAATTGGAAGATTTCGAGACCCGCGTGACCCGTCACACCATGATCCACGAACAGATGCATAATTTCTTCCGTGGCTTCCGCCGTGACGCGCATCCAATGGCGACAATGGTGGGTGTCGTGGGGGCAATGTCGGCCTTCTATCACGACAGCACCGATATTGCGGATCCTTGGCAGCGCGAAGTGGCCTCGATCCGTATGATCGCGAAAATGCCAACCATTGCTGCGATGGCCTATAAATATTCCATCGGCCAGCCCTTTGTGTATCCGCGCAATGACCTCGATTATGCGACCAATTTCTTGCGGATGTGCTTTGCCGTGCCCGCCGAGGAATATGTGCCTGATCCTGTGCTAAGCCGCGCGATGGATCGCATTTTCACGCTGCACGCAGATCACGAACAAAACGCCTCCACCTCAACGGTGCGCTTGGCGGGCTCGTCTGGGGCGAACCCGTTTGCCTGTATCGCGGCGGGTATTGCTTGCCTTTGGGGGCCTGCACATGGCGGTGCGAACCAAGCCTGCCTTGAAATGCTGCGCGAAATTGGCACTGTGGATCGCATTCCCGAATATATCGCCCGCGCGAAAGACAAAAATGACCCGTTCCGCCTGATGGGCTTTGGCCACCGCGTCTATAAAAACTTTGACCCGCGCGCGAAGGTGATGAAGGAAAGCGCCGATGAGGTGCTGGATCTGTTGGGTGTTGAGAACAATCCAACCCTGCAAGTTGCGAAAGAACTTGAGAAAATCGCGCTTGAAGACAGCTATTTCGCGGATAAGAAACTCTATCCAAATGTGGATTTCTATTCAGGCATCATTTTGGATGCGATGGGGTTCCCAACCTCAATGTTCACCCCGATCTTCGCGGTCAGCCGCACAGTGGGTTGGATTGCACAGTGGAAAGAAATGCTGAACGATCCTGCGGCAAAAATTGGCCGTCCGCGTCAGCTTTATACGGGCCCAACCAAGCGCGATTATGTCGATATCGCAAAGCGCTAAGGCACGACTGTAGACGGAAAAAGAAAAGCCGCCCTCTAGAGGGCGGCTTTTTTGTGTCGTGCAAGGCAGCGGTGGATTATTCCACGCCTTCAATCAAGATCAATTCGCGTATTGAGCTGTCCTTGGCAAATGCCATCGCCTCTTGATAGGCGGGGCTGTCATAGCAGGCATTGGCATCGGCCAAACTGGGGAACCAGATCACCACATTGCGCGCATGACCCTGCCCTTCTTTGATAATCACCTCACCACCGCGCGCCAAGAATTTGCCACCAAAGGCCACAATCGCAGGGCCTGCCAATTCGGCATAGCGCGCATATTCCTCTGGATTTGTAACGGTGACATGCGCCACCCAATATGCCCCTGCCATATTATGATACTCCCTTAATCACATCCCGCACGGCTGCAAGCGCCGCATCGGCTTGGGTGGCATCCTTCGCCCCCCCTTGCGCCAAATCTGCGCGGCCACCGCCGCCCTTGCCGCCAAGCGCCTCAACGGCTGCCTTGACCAGATCAACGGCGCTAAGCCGCGCGGTCAGATCATCGCTCACCCCTGCGGCCACTGCGGCCTTGCCATCGGCTTCGGCAATCAAAAGAACCGCGCCAGAGCCGATTTTGGCCTTATGCGCATCAATCAAGCTGGGCAGATCTTTGCCAGTAACACCCGCAACCACCTGCCCAAAAAAGGCGATGCCGCCGATATCTTCGGCAGCGACCTCTTTGGCCCCCGCACCACCACCCGCAAGCGCAAGCTGTTGGCGCAATTGGTCGCGTTCATTCTGAAGCGCGCGGCGCTCCTCCATCAACGACTGAACACGGACCAAAACATCAGGCCCTTGCGCCTTGAGCATCCCGCCAAGCTGGCTGAGGATGCGATCTTGTTGCGCCAAATAGTCAAAGGCGGCTTGCCCCGTCAGCGCCTCAATGCGCCGCACACCCGAGGAAGAGGCGGTTTCCGCAAGGGTCACATACAGGCCAATATCGCCCGTCTGGCGCACATGGGTGCCGCCACACAGTTCAAGACTATAGGTCGCGCCATCGCTGCCCTTGCCCGACCCTGCAAGCTTCCCCATGGAGACCACGCGCACCTCATCGCCGTATTTCTCACCAAAGAGCGCCTGCGCCCCCAAATCACGCGCCGCATCAGGGGTCATGATCCGTGTCTCAACAGCCGCGTTTTGGCGGATGAATTCATTCACCTCGGCATCGACCCGCTCCAATTCCTCGGTGCTGAGCGCCTTGGCGTGCGAGAAGTCAAAGCGCAAACGATCCGCCGCGTTCAATGAACCACGCTGCGCCACATGATCGCCGAGCGTGCGGCGCAGGGCCTCGTGCAACAAGTGCGTGGCCGAATGGTTCGCGCGAATGGCGCTGCGGCGGCTGTGATCCACAACCAATTCAGCGGCCTGCCCTGTCTTAATCTCGCCTTCTGTAACCTTGGCGATATGCAAGAACAGGCCCGCAACCTTTTTCGTGTCTGATATTTCAGCGCGGCCCGTATCGGTCTTAACCAGACCAGTATCGCCAACCTGACCACCGCTTTCGCCATAGAACGGGGTTTGGTTCGTGATCAGCGTGACAGCGCCGCCTTTTGCCGCGGCGATCACTTCGGCCCCGTCAGAAACAAGGGCCAAAATCTGACCTTCGGCCTGTTCCGTGTCATAGCCCAAAAATTCGGTCGGGCCATGTTGATCGGCCAGATCATACCAAATTGCGGCATCTGCCGCCTCGCCCGACCCTGACCATGCGGCGCGCGCCTTGGCCTTTTGGGCCTCCATCGCTTGGTCAAACCCGTCTGTATCCACCTTGCGGCCCTTTTCGCGCAGAGCGTCTTGGGTCAAATCCAGCGGAAAGCCATATGTGTCATAAAGTTTGAACGCAGTCTCACCTGCCAAAGCTGCCCCTTCGGGCAGATCAACAAGGGCCTCATCCAACAGTTTAAGCCCACGATCAAGAGTGGTGCGGAAGCGTTCTTCCTCAAGCTTAAGCGTCTCGGTGATCAGCGCCTGCGCGCGGCCAAGCTCGGGATAGGCCTGCCCCATCTGGCTGACCAAAGCAGGCACGAGGCGATACATCAACGGATCTTGCGCGCCCAAAAGATGGGCGTGGCGCATCGCGCGGCGCATGATGCGGCGCAACACATACCCCCGCCCCTCGTTTGAGGGCATAACCCCATCCGCAATCAAGAATGAGGTCGAGCGCAAGTGATCTGCAATCACACGGTGATGCACATTCTTTGGCCCGTCTGGATCAACGGATGTTGCGTGCGCAGAAGCCTCAATCAAGGCGCGCATCAGATCGGTGTCATAATTGTCGTGCTTGCCCTGCAAAAGCGCGCCAATCCGCTCAAGACCCATGCCCGTATCGATGCTCTGCATCTTAAGAGGCACCATCGAGCCATCAGCGAATTGCTCATTTTGCATGAAAACCACGTTCCAAATCTCGATGTAACGATCGCCATCTTCTTCGGCCGATCCAGGAGGGCCGCCCCAGATATGGTCGCCATGATCATAGAAAATCTCGGTGCAAGGGCCGCAAGGGCCTGTTGGCCCCATCTGCCAGAAATTGTCGGATGTGGCGATGCGGATGATCCGATCCTCAGGCACGCCCACCTTTTTCCAAATCTCAAACGCCTCGTCATCGGTATGATAGACCGTGGTCAAAAGACGTTTCGGGTCGATATCAAAATCCCTGGTGATCAATTCCCATGCAAAGGGAATGGCCTCTTTTTTAAAGTAATCACCAAAGGAGAAATTCCCAAGCATTTCGAAAAACGTGTGATGGCGCGCCGTGTAGCCGACATTATCAAGGTCATTATGCTTGCCGCCCGCGCGCACACATTTTTGCGCCGTGGTGGCGCGTGGCGGGTCACGATGCTCAAGCCCTGTGAAGACGTTTTTGAACTGCACCATGCCCGAATTGGTGAACATCAAAGTCGGGTCATTGCGCGGCACAAGTGGCGAGCTTTCTACAATGGCATGGCCGTTGCGTTCAAAATATTTGAGATAGGTTGAGCGAATATCGTTCAAACTGGCCATGAGCACGCGGTCTTTCTGACTAAATCCATCGGTTCTGCGTGGGATACAAGTTTGTCAAAGCACTGTCCACAGGACAAAAACTTGGGGCGGGGATGGAAATTTCAAGGGCCTAAAATACAAGACGCGCGCAGCCCAATTGGGGCTACGCGCGAAACTGTGCTGACGCAAGGAGTGGGGAATTAATCTTCAACCATCGCGCTGTCATCACTGTCATCCATACCGAATTCCAACCCATGGGCGGCGCGGATTTTGTCTTCGATCTCCAAAGCCATGCTTGGATTGTCTGTCAGGAATTGCTTGGCGTTTTCGCGGCCCTGTCCAATCCGCTCGTCCCCGTAAGAGAACCAAGCGCCTGATTTCTCAACCACGCCTGCCTTAACACCCAAATCAAGCAATTCGCCCGTCTTCGAGATGCCCTCGCCATACATGATGTCGAATTCCACCTGTTTGAACGGGGGGGCCACCTTGTTTTTCACCACTTTCACACGGGTTTGGTTGCCGACAACCTCGTCACGATCTTTGATCGCACCGATGCGGCGGATATCCAAGCGCACGGATGAATAGAATTTCAGCGCATTGCCGCCTGTGGTGGTTTCTGGGCTGCCAAACATCACACCGATTTTCATGCGAATCTGGTTAATGAAAATCACCATACAGTTTGAGCGCGCGATGGAACCTGTCAGTTTGCGCATCGCCTGAGACATGAGGCGCGCATGCACCCCGACCGAGCTGTCGCCCATATCACCCTCAAGTTCGGATTTCGGGGTCAAAGCTGCAACGGAGTCGACCACCACAAGGCTAACCGCACCAGAGCGCACCAATGTATCGGTGATTTCAAGCGCCTGTTCCCCTGTATCGGGCTGAGAAATCAGAAGATCATCCAAATTCACGCCCAATTTTTTGGCATATTGTGGGTCAAGCGCGTGTTCGGCATCGACAAAGGCGCAAACCCCGCCCTTCTTTTGCTCTTCCGCGACCGCGTGAAGCGTCAGCGTGGTCTTCCCCGAGCTTTCAGGGCCATAGATTTCGATGATCCGCCCCTTTGGCAGACCCCCAATCCCAAGGGCGATATCAAGCCCGAGCGAGCCTGTCGATGTCGCCTCAATTTCTTGGATGGCGTTCTCGCCCCCAAGGCGCATGATCGAGCCCTTGCCAAATTGGCGCTCGATCTGTGCCAAGGCGCTGTCGAGTGCCTTTTGCTTTTCCGCCGCGTTGCGATCCGTCATGTCCAGAATATCCGCCATTGCCATTGGTTTGGCTCCTTATTTCACACTGCTGCCAAGGCGGCAATGCTTGCCTGTGTTCACCTCTTGTTCTCGGATATAAATGCAAACAAAAAGAGAACATTTCAAGTAAAATCTTGCAAGGCCCGTGTTTTACGGTGAATGGTAAAGAAGTGGTTACAGGGATCGCCCTTGGCGATAGTATTAATATGCTCTTGTTTTTAAGCAGAAACTGGTGTTTTTCAGTGTGCCGAAAACAGGCACAACCGCATTAGAGGCCGCAGCCATGCCCTATGCGAGTGCGGCGATTCTTGACCCGCCGGGGATGAAACATGTCTCCGTGTCGCGCTATCAGGCGCAGCTTGCCCCGTTTTTCGAGGCGCGCGGCAAGCAGCCGCATAAAATCATGGCGATCATGCGCGAACCCATTGACTGGCTTGGAAGTTGGTATCGCTATAGGCGGCGCGACCAGATCAAAGGAAAACCAAATTCAACCGCTGATGTAAGTTTCGCCGAATTTGTTGAGGCATGGTTGCTTGATACCCCCCGGCCTCACAAATCAGCGCAACCGACCACAGCGGTGACATAGAGGTCGTGCGCCCCGCATAGGTCAGGCCCGAGCCAAGGGTCACAATCCCAAGCACCAAAAGCACTGTCAAAAGAACAGGAGAAAACTGACCAAACCGCGGCTTGGTTTGCCCGGTCGCTATACTGGCTTGATCTGACAAGCCGCGCCTCCGTGTTCACGTTTTTTTCACGCAGCATCGGCCCAAACAATTAACGATTGATTAAGATTTACGCGAAAGGCGCGGCAGCGCGCGAAGATGCCTTATTTTGCCTGTAACACGGCAAAAAAGAACCCGTCCGAGGCATTGCGCGGATCAAATCGGCGTGACTGAAGCAGGTCAAACTGCGGGTGGCGCGCCAAAAGCGCATGCACCGCATCTTCATTTTCCGCACGCAGCAGCGAACAGGTCATGTAAATGATAAGGCCGCGCGGCGCGGCAAGGGCCACCGCCCGATCCAAGATCTGCGCTTGCTCACTCTGCAAAGTCGCCAGAGTTTCGGGTGTCATCCGCCACCGCACCATCGGATCACGCCGCCATGTTCCACTGCCAGAACAGGGCACATCCAAGAGAACCACATCAAATGGGACTTCGTGATCCAATTGCGCATCTTCGCGGGTTTGATAGATCATCCCCGCCCGTTCGGCGCGCAAGGCGACATCGCCCATGCGTTTGGGGAATTTATCATGTAATGTCAGATCCGCATCACTGCGCGCGGCAATGGCCAAAGATTTCCCCCCTGCGCCTGCGCAATAATCCAAAATGCGCCCTGTTTGGGGCACTGGGATCTCGGCCATTGCCATCTGCACAGACAGGTCTTGCATCTCGATCAAACCTGCCTGATAGGCGGCTGTGGCGGTAATTTTGCGCGCGCCCGTCTGCACCTCAAGCGCGGTGGCAAGGCGTGGGTCGGCTATCGCGTGCACCCCCGCTTGGGCCAAGTCGGCAATCACATGCTCAGGCGTGGTCTTGCGCGTATTTACCCGCAGATAGACAGGCGCCCGCGTGGACATGGCGGCAAGCAAGCCTTCCAAGTCTGGCCCAAATTCCGCCTTGAGCAGCGCCAGCAGCCAATCGGGCGTATCGCTCAAAATATCGGGGGTTGGGTGTTCCTTCGCCTCATCCGCCGAAAGCGCGCTAGGGCCGTATGGCATCTGCCCAAAGACATCCTCAACCGCCACATTTTGCAGGCGCAAAAGCCCCAAAATCAGCGCGCGCCCCGTGGCCTGCGGGACAGTGCATCCCGCAAGGGCCGCTGCGCGGCCGCGATTGCGCAGCACATCGTAGACATGGTCGCTAATGGCCGCGCGGTCTTTTGACCCCGCAAAGCGCGCAGACCTGCCCCATGCCCGCAAGGCGGGTTCAGGGGTTTGGCCCGCAAGAATGGCGTCTAAGACCTCAATCGCGGCCTGATATCGCGCAGCAGGCGTCACGCGCGCGCCTCAGCCCACGCGGTAATTGGGGCTCTCGCGGGTAATTTGCACATCGTGCACATGGCTTTCTTGCAGGCCTGCATTGGTGATTTTCACGAATTGGCAGTTATTGCGCATCTCATCCACAGTGGCCGAGCCCGTATAGCCCATCGCCGCGCGCAAACCGCCCACCAACTGGTGGATGACCGCATTGGCACTGCCTTTATAGGGCACCTGCCCCTCGATGCCTTCGGGCACCAATTTGTCAGAGGCGGCATCTTTTTGGAAATAGCGATCCGCTGAGCCGCGCGCCATTGCGCCAAGACTGCCCATCCCGCGATAGGATTTGAACGAGCGACCTTGATAGAGGATCACCTCACCAGGGGATTCATCTGTGCCCGCAATAGCAGAGCCAACCATCGCGCAAGAGGCGCCTGCGGCAATCGCCTTGGCGAAATCGCCCGAGAATTTGATACCGCCATCAGCAATGATCGGCGTGCCAGAGACCGCGGCTGCTTCGGCACAATCCATGATCGCGGTTAATTGCGGCACACCAACGCCCGCCACAATCCGCGTGGTGCAAATGGATCCGGGGCCGATGCCCACTTTAACCGCATCTGCGCCCGCATCAATCAAAGCGCGAGTGGCATCGCCTGTGGCGACATTGCCCGCCACGACCTGCACAGCATTGGACAGTTTCTTAACCCGCTCAACCGCATGGGCCACGCCCTCGGAATGCCCGTGCGCAGTGTCGATCACGATCAGATCACAGCCCGCGTCAATCAACGCCTCCGAACGCTCGAAGCCCGCATCGCCCACGGTTGTGGCGGCGGCCACGCGCAAACGGCCTAAATCATCTTTGCAGGCATTGGGGTTCAGCACTGCTTTCTCAGTATCTTTCAGGGTCAAAAGACCCGTGAGCTTGCCCGATTTATCGACAACCAACAGCTTCTCGATCCGCCGTGCCTTCATCAAGCTTTTGGCTTCTTCCAAATCTGCAGGTTCGCGCAGCATGGCCAAATTATCAGATGTCATCATCGCGCGCACAGGCGTCTCGTCAGATGTCGCAAAGCGCATATCGCGGTTGGTGACGATCCCCACCACGAGGCCCTTTTCATCCACAACAGGAAAGCCCGTGAAATTATACCGCTCAATCAGGGCCTTGGCATCGGCCAAGGTCTGATCTGGGGTCAATGTGACGGGGGAATAGACAATACCGCTTTCAAACCGTTTGACGCGCCGCACCTCGCGGGCTTGTTCCTCAAGCGTAAGATTGCGGTGGATAACGCCCATACCGCCCGCCTGCGCCATTGCAATCGCCATGCGCGCCTCGGTCACCGTATCCATAGCGGAAGACAAAAGCGGGATGTTCAGCGCAATCGATTTTGTCACCCGCGTGCGCGTATCTGCAGTCGAGGGAAGCACGCTAGACGCGGCAGGCAGCAGCAAAACATCATCAAAGGTAAGGGCCTCACGAATCTCCATCACGCATCTCTCCTTGCGGGAGTTTCAATTGGCACTGCCCTATCTCATGCATACGCCCTGAGGGAAAGCCCCAATCGGGAAAAAATCTCAGCCGCGAAATCCTGAGGCGACAACAAATTTCTCGGAACTATCCGCGCGGCTCGCGCCTGGTTTCACATTTGCCACCTTGGCAAAGCGCTGCTTGAGGATCTTTTGCAAATCGCCCTCAGCGCCCCCTGCCAACACTTTGGCCACAAATGTTCCGCCCTCTTCCAACACATCAAAGGCGAAATAGGCTGCGGCCTCGCACAAGGCGATGATTCGCAAATGGTCGGTTTGCTTATGCCCTGACGAGGCTGCGGCCATATCGCTCATCACGACATCGGCCTTGCCACCAAGCCAGGCTTTGACCTTTTCATCTGCATCATCTTCTATGAAGTCCAATTGATGCAGCTCTGCGCCTGCGATGGCTTCGACCTCTTGAAGATCAACACCGATGATACGGCCAATGGCCTTGCCTGATTTCTCGCCCAACGCGTTGATCCGAGGCACGGCCACCTGACACCATCCCCCCGGCGCACAGCCCAAATCAACCACCCGCGCGCCTGGCACCAGAAAGCGGAACTTGTCATCCAATTCCATGATCTTAAACGCCGCGCGGCCGCGATAGCCTTCGCGCTTGGCGCGCTGCACATAGGGGTCGTTTAACTGCCGCTCCAACCAACGGGTTGAGCTGAGTTTTCGCCCGCGCGCGGTTTTGACCTTCACACGCAAATCCCGCGCGCCGCGCCCGCTGCCGCTTTTTCCTGTGGGGGTTTTGGTCATCTCAGGTTCCAACTCGCTTCTTTCCCCCGCTTACTGCGCAGACCGCATTAGCGCAAGGGACTGCGCCTTTTGCGCGAATTTCCAAAACCTGCCGCACAGGTCATGGACAAGCCCGCCAAGCCACGCCAATTTAGCCGCAATGATGCAGCGCAAGGATCAACACCACATGGCACGCAAAATCATCATTGATACGGATCCAGGCCAAGATGATGCCGTGGCCATTCTGTTGGCTTTGGCCTGCCCTGAGGCGCTTGATGTGTTGGGCGTTGTGGCCGTTGCAGGCAATGTCCCCCTGCCCCTGACCGAGCGCAATGCCCGCATTGTAACGGGTCTGTCTGGGCGCACTGATGTACCCGTCTTCGCGGGCGAGGCTGCCCCGCTTGCCCGCCCCCTTGTGACCGCCGAGCATGTGCATGGGCAAACAGGTCTAGATGGCCCGCCTTTGCCCGAACCCCATCTGCCGCTTGACCCTGAACACGGGGTGGATTTCATCATTCACAGCCTGCGCGCCCATCCCAAACAAGTGACGCTTTGCCCGCTTGGCCCCCTGACCAACATCGCACGGGCCTTTCAAAAGGCCCCCGATGTGATCCCACTGGTGCAAGAGATCGTGCTGATGGGCGGCGCTTATTTTGAGGTCGGAAACATCACCCCTGCCGCAGAATTTAACATTTACGTAGACCCAGAGGCCGCCGAGATTGTGTTTCAATCAGGCGCGCCGATCACGATGATGCCGCTCGATGTCACGCATCAGGCCCTAACAACCGCGCCCCGCGTTGCGGGCTTTGAGGCAATGGGAAATCACACAGGCGCGATGGTTGCCGCCTGGACAGGGTTTTTTGAACGCTTCGACAAAGAAAAATACGGTGCTGCTGGGGCGCCTTTGCATGATCCTTGCGTAATTGCCTATCTGCTAGATCCTGACCTCTTTTCTGGTCGCACCATCAATGTCGAGATTGAAACCCAATCCGAGCTGACACTGGGCATGACGGTCGCGGATTATTGGGGTGTTACAGATCGCAAGGCCAATGCGCTGTTTATCCGCGACATGGATGCAGATGGGTTTTATGCGCTGCTGCATGACAGGATCGCAAGACTGCCATGACAGGCCAAGACAAAACCCCTCCTAGCATCGGCTTTGACAACAGCTATGCCCGCCTGCCCGATCGCTTTTTTGCGCGGGTTGCCCCGACCCCTGCGCCAGGTCCAAAGTTTTTGGCGCTGAATCACCCGCTTGCAGACCGCTTGGGGCTTGCTGATACGCTCCGCGCTATGAGCGATGACGAACTGGCCCAGATTTTCGCAGGCAACAAGATGCTTGCAGGGACAGACCCGATTGCACAGGCCTATGCGGGGCATCAATTCGGCGGATGGGTGCCGCAATTAGGGGATGGGCGTGCAATCCTCTTGGGCGAGGTGGTAACGGATCAGGGGCGCTTTGACATCCAACTCAAAGGCGCAGGGCGCACACCCTTTTCGCGCATGGGCGATGGGCGCGCATGGCTTGGGCCCGTCTTGCGCGAATATGTCTTGAGCGAGGCGATGGCGGCTTTTGGGATACCCACCGCCCGCGCTTTGGCCGCTGTCACCACGGGCGAGGATATCTTGCGCGAAGATATCCGCCCCGGCGCGGTTCTCGCCCGCGTTGCCCAAAGCCATATCCGCGTGGGCACATTCCAATATTTTGCAGCGCGGGATGATCGCGAGGCCCTGCGCGCTTTGGCGGATCACGCAATCGCGCGCCACTATCCGCAGGCCCAAAGCCTTGATGATCTTTTGATCGGGATGCGTGATGCGCAAGCGCGCCTTATTGCGCAATGGATGGGTGTAGGGTTCATCCATGGCGTGATGAACACCGACAATATGACAATATCGGGCGAAACCATTGACTATGGCCCTGCCGCCTTCATGGATCGTTATGATCCTGAGCAGGTGTTTTCATCCATCGACCAGTTTGGGCGCTATGCCTATGCCAATCAGCCCAATATCGCGGTCTGGAACATCGCCCAATTCGCCACCTCGATTTTACCCATCTGCAATGGCCCGCGTGAGGATGCAATAGACCGTTTTACCCAGATCGTGCAGGGATTTGCGGATCGCTTTGACGCGGAATGGCATGCGGTTTTGGGGCGCAAACTGGGGCTTGGCCCTGATCATCCGCAGGCAGGCACAATGGGGCTTCAGTTTCTCGAGCATCTCGCACGGCTGGGGGGGGATTTCACCCGCGCCTTTCGGGCACTGACCGAAGGGGGCCTATCGGGCCTTGAGGCTGAACTGGGCGCAACAGGGGATCAAGCCCTGCGCGACTGGGGCATGATGTGGGACGGTGAAACCACCCCAGAGACACGCGCAGAAATGGGTCAGGCTAACCCTGTGCGCATCCCGCGCAATCATCAGGTTGAGGCAATGATCGCAGCCGCGCTATCGGGTGATCTGTCAAAATTTCAGGCCCTAAGCCATGCCTTGGCTGCGCCCTATACGCCCGATCCCAGCCTTTCCGCCTATGAGGCCGCGCCTACCGCGGCAGAACGGGTGACACAGACCTTCTGCGGCACCTAGCGGCGATTGATCAAGATCAGCCCCGCACAAACTAAAGCAAGCGCAAGCAAAAGCTCAAGCCCAACCGCCTCGCCCAAAAAGAGCCACCCCATCGCAACCCCAAAAATCGGCGATAAAAAGCTAAAGGACGCAATGGAGGAGGCAGGGTAAATCGAGATGAACCAAAACCAGACCAGAAAGGCGGCAAAGGCAATCACCACAATCTGAAAACCTAGCCCCGCCCAATGGATCAGCTCAGGGTCACGCAAGAACGGGCCAAAAAACAGCGCCGCCGCGATCAATATTGGGCCAGAGACTAAAAGCTGCCAAAATAACTGCATTTCAATCCGCAGTGTGCGCAACGGCGTGATCCGTGCCGACACCGCAATCGCAGCCCAACACATTGCCCCTGCAATCGCATATATATCGCCCAAAACCCCGCCTGCGCCGCTCGCCCGCCCGTCATGCGGCCATGCCAAAGCGCACACCACCCCGCCAAACGCAAGCGCCAACCCGATGCCTTTTTGGGCTGTGATCCGCTCGTCCGGGATCAGAAAATGCGCGGCCAGTGTCAGCCAAATCGGCATGGTGTAAAACAAAACCGAGGCGCGCGCGACCGTGGTGTAATCAAGAGCAAGGAACAGAAACATAAACTGTCCCGCAAAGAGCAGCGCCACCCAAAGGCCAGAGAGGGGCGCACGGGCGAAATCAAGCGGGATCCCGCGAAAGCGCATCCACAGCAGCAGCAAAAATGCGGCCCCCACGGATCGAATGCCTGCAAAAAACACGGGCTGAATCCCCTCATTCGTGACCCTGACCACGACCTGATTAAAAGCCAGAAGAACCGCAAACAGGATCATGCCCACAGTGCCAAATTGATCCATCTGCGCTTTGCGCTGTGGTTGATGCTCCATCACCCGGCCTATGTGTTTTGATATGCCATGACCCAAGCGGTCTTTTCGGGCGATGTCAAATCCCTTACAGATGAAAAGGCAGAGGTTGAAAAAGGGCAAAATTGGTGACTGAGACGATCGAGATGAGATGTAATGCGCAAGGGCTGCGCATGACGGAACAGCGCCGCGTCATTGCGCAGGTTCTAGACGCATCCGCCGATCACCCCGATGTCGAAGAACTTTACTCTCGGGCCTCCGCCGTTGATCCACGGATTTCCTTGGCCACAGTCTATCGCACCGTTAAATTATTCGAAGAAGCAGGCATCCTAGAAAAGGTGGAATTCGGCGATGGCCGCGCACGCTATGAGGATGCGGAGCGCGAACATCACGATCATCTCATTGATGTGACAACAGGCGATGTCATCGAATTCATCGACCCCGAGATCGAAGCCCTGCAAGAAAAAATCGCGGCCAAGTTGGGCTATAGGCTTCAGGGGCATAAGCTTGAGCTTTACGGCGTGCCGATTACAGCGCCCAAGAAAAAATAGTCAGACCCGCCACAGGGCTAGCATCGCGCCACGGCACAGGCTAAGCCACGCGCAAGGCTATTTTGCACGGAAGCGACCCCCAGAATGGAAAATATACGCGGCATCGCCTTGATGACGTCAGCGATGTTTGGCTTTGCGATTGAGGATGCGCTGGTCAAAACCCTCAGCGTGACCATGCCTGTCGGACAAATTTTGATCCTTTTGGGCTTAGGGGGCGCGCTGATCTTTGGCGGGATCGCTTGGGCGCAAGGCACCAAATTGATCAACCGTGACTTGCTTGACCCGCTGATGCTGACCCGCAATTTGGGCGAGATGTTTGGCACGATGGCCTTTGTCTCTGCCCTCGCGCTGTCGCCCATGTCTCTTGTCGCGGCCATTGTGCAGGCCATGCCCTTGATGGTGACGATGGGCGCGGCCCTGTTTTTAGGCGCGCCTGTTGGGTGGCGGCGGTGGAGTGCGATTATCATTGGTTTCATCGGGGTTCTCATCATCATCCGCCCTGGCACAGCCGAATTTGATATCGGCGCGGTTTTAGCCCTTTTGGGGGTCACGGGCCTGACGGCACGCGATTTGGCAACCCGTGTGATGCCCGCAAAATACAGCTCGATGCAGCTGTCTTGTTACGGTTTTTTTGCGGTCGTGCCCGCAGGCCTGTTACTCTGGGCCTTTTCAGGGGGGGCCTTTGCCCCGCACAGCCCCGAGGTGATCCGCCTTGCTGCCGCCCTGCTTGCAGGGGTGATGGGCTATTACGCGCTGACCCTCTCCATGCGTATGGGGGATATCTCGGTCATTACACCGTTTCGCTACTCGCGGCTCTTATTCGCGCTGATCTTGGGCGCGATTGTTTTTGGCGAGCGGCCCGATGCCTATATGCTGACAGGGTCAGCCATCGTGATCGCGGCGGGGCTTTACACGTTGATCCGCGAAGCGCGACTTGCGCGTGCCGCACAACAGGCGCAATCGACCCTTTCTTCTGATCCCACATCGCGCTAAAGCATCGCGCAAATCTTTTTTCTTTCTTCACAGACAGGCCAAGCCATGACCACCATCATTGATATTCACGCCCGCGAAATTCTCGACAGCCGTGGCAACCCCACTGTTGAGGTGGATGTAATCCTCGAAGGTGGCACATTGGGCCGCGCGGCTGTGCCTTCGGGTGCATCCACAGGCGCCTATGAGGCGGTTGAGATGCGCGATGGCGACAAAGCGCGCTATATGGGCAAAGGTGTTCAAAAGGCGGTCGCGGGCGTCAATGGCGAATTGGCCGACACGTTGGTTGGGTTTGACGCCACCGAACAGGCCGCAATTGATGCAGTGATGATCGAAATGGACGGCACCGAGAATAAGGGCCGTCTTGGCGCGAACGCGATTTTGGGCGTCTCGATGGCCGTTGCCAAAGCCGCCGCCGAGGCCACAGGCCAGCCGCTTTATCGCTATATCGGCGGCACTCAGGCGCGCGTTCTGCCTGTGCCAATGATGAATATCATCAATGGCGGTGAGCACGCAGATAACCCAATCGATATTCAAGAATTTATGGTGATGCCTGTTGCAGCCCCCACATTGTCTGAGGCTGTGCGGTGGGGGTCGGAAATTTTCCACACCCTGAAAAAAGAGCTGTCCGCCGCGGGTCTGGCAACGGGTGTTGGCGATGAGGGCGGCTTTGCCCCTGCGCTTTCGTCAAGCCGCGCGGCGCTTGATTTCATCATGCAGTCGATTGAAAAAGCAGGCTTCAAGCCTGGCTCTGATGTGATGTTGGCGCTTGATTGCGCGGCGACCGAATACTTCAAAGGCGGCAAATACGAGCTGACAGGCGAAGGCCTCAGCCTGACCCCTTCGGAAAATGTGGCCTATCTCAAGGCGCTTTGCGCTGATTACCCAATCTTGTCCATCGAGGATGGCATGTCCGAAGATGATTGGGCAGGTTGGAAAGAATTGACCGATGCGATTGGCGACAAGGTGCAATTGGTGGGTGATGATCTCTTTGTCACCAACCCTGCCCGTTTGGCTGAAGGTATCGAAAAAGGCTGCGCCAATGCGTTGCTGGTAAAAGTGAACCAGATCGGCACACTGACCGAAACCTTGGACGCGGTCGAACTGGCGCATCGCAACCGCATGGCCTGCGTGATGAGCCACCGCTCGGGCGAGACCGAGGATGCCACGATTGCCGATTTGGCCGTGGCCACAAATTGCGGCCAGATTAAAACAGGCAGCCTCGCGCGCTCGGATCGTTTGGCAAAATACAACCAATTGATCCGTATCGAGGAAGAATTGGGCGATGTCGCGCGCTATGCGGGCACATCCATCCTGCGCTAAGGCATGATGACAACCGCCGAGATTATCGCCCATCTGGGCCTGATGCCCCATCCTGAGGGTGGGCATTATCGGCAAACATGGGTGGGCGGCGGCGTGGCCGACCGCCCTGCGGGGTCTTGCATCTATTTCCTTCTGGGCGCAGGCGAGGTCAGCCATTGGCACCATGTCGATGCGACCGAGATTTGGCATTACCACGCGGGCGCGGAATTGATCCTGTCGCTCAGCGCCACCGATCAGGGGCCTGCGCGCGATCATATTCTTGGGCCAGACCTGACCCGCGCAGCGCCGCAGGTCATTGTGCCAGAGGGGCATTGGCAATCGGCGCGCAGCACGGGGGATTACACGCTGGTGTCCTGCACTGTCAGCCCTGCCTTTTCTTTTGACGGCTTTACCCTTGCGCCCGCAGGGTTTGATATCCCGCGCGAGACTGGCTAGGGGCGGCTGATTTGCCCGCCCCCTATGGCCGCCGCCACGCCCGTGGTTGCAGGTGCAGAGGTGGGCAGCCCTGCCTGCACCCGCGCCGCAAGATAGGCAAAGGCCTGCGCCTCGAGGAAATCCCCATCAAAGCCCGCCACCTCAACCGCCACGACCTCTAGGCCCGTTAACGCGGCGAGGCGCGCCATAAGATGGCCATTCTTACGCCCGCCACCACAGACCAAAATCTGGGTAACAGGTTTGGGCAGATGCGCGAGGCTTTCGGCCACAGCGCGCGCGCTGACCTCGGCCAAACTGGCCAGACCATCGGGCAAGGGCATCGTCTGCGTCTCGGTCAGAACCAGCGCAAACGTATCGCGATCAAGGGATTTTGGGGGCATTTTCAAGAAATACCCCTGCGCCATGACCCGTGCGACAAAGGCCTCGTTCACGCGGCCCGATGCGGCCAAGGCGCCGTCAGTGTCGTAGCCCTGCCCTGTCCCTGACATAAGATCATCCATCGGCGCATTGGCAGGCCCCGGGTCAAAAGCTACAAGCGCCCCCTCCTGTTCTGGGCGGTCATGGCTTGGATCAACATAGGTGATATTCCCCACACCCCCCAAATTCAGAAAGGCCAAGGGCGCCTTGGCGCCCCTATGTTTTGCGAGGGCAAAATGATAAAACGGGGCCAAAGGCGCGCCCTGCCCCCCCATCCGCATATCATTGCTACGGAAATCCCAAACCACGGGGCAGTCAAAGGCCCGCGCCAAAACCGCGCCATCGCCCAATTGATGCGTGCGTCCCTGATCTGGATCATGCGACAAGGTTTGCCCATGAAACCCTATGAGATCAAAGCGCGCGTTCAACGCCTGCAGCGCCTCGATATGGGCGCGGTGGATAACCTCTTGGGCCTCTGCAAGGCCCGCATCATCGGGCCATTTGCCAAGACAGCCGCGCAGCACGGCACGCTCATGCGGGCTATAGGGGCGGAAGGCCGTTTGACCAAAGCCAAGCACATGCACCCCATCGGTGTCCAAAATGGCGGCATCCACCCCATCTAGCGATGTGCCAGACATCAATCCCGCCACGCGTAGCCTTGGGTTGGCTTGACCCTTTCCCTTCATCCCCGCCCCCGTTATAGATTACCGCGCAGAGCATAAAACCGCTGCGCCTCGCTTTCCAAGAATGGATCACACCGCAATGACCTACCAGCCCAAATCCGACTTCCTTCAGATCATCCGTGCGCGCGGTTTTCTTGCGGATTGCACGGATCTGCAAGAGCTAGACGAAAAGCTGCGCGCGGGCGTGACCCCTGCCTATATCGGATATGATGCAACGGCAAAATCCCTGCATGTGGGTCATTTGCTGAACATCATGTTGCTGCGTTGGTATCAGAAAACGGGGCATAAGCCGATCACATTGATGGGCGGCGGCACCACAAAGGTTGGTGACCCCTCCTTCCGATCTGATGAACGCCCACTTTTGGATGCGGCGGCGATTGATAATAATATCGCGGGCATGAGCCGCGTTTTTGCGCGTTATCTAAGCTATGATGACAGCGCGACTGGCGCGTTGATGCTGAACAATGCTGAATGGTTGGACGGGCTGAATTATCTGGAGTTTTTGCGCGATATTGGGCGGCATTTTTCGGTCAATCGCATGTTGTCGTTTGAATCGGTCAAATCGCGTCTGGATCGCGAACAAAGCCTAAGCTTCCTTGAATTCAATTACATGATCCTTCAGGCCTATGACTTTCTTGAACTGAACCGCCGTTATGGCTGTGCGCTGCAGATGGGTGGGTCGGATCAATGGGGGAATATCATCAATGGTATCGACCTGACCCGCCGTGTTTTGGATCACGAGATTTTTGGCCTGACCACGCCGCTTCTGACCACATCAGATGGCAAAAAGATGGGCAAATCCCAAGGTGGCGCGATCTGGCTGGATGGCGAGATGCTGTCGCCCTACGAATTCTGGCAATTCTGGCGCAACACGACCGATGCGGATGTGGGGCGATTCCTGAAACTTTACACCGAATTGCCGCTTGAAGAGTGCGAGCGGCTTGGTTCGCTTGCAGGTTCCGAAATCAACGAAGCTAAAATCGTTCTTGCCAATGAGGTGACGGGTCTGTTGCACGGGCGCGATGCCGCCGCCGCAGCAGAGGCAACCGCGCGCGAGGTGTTTGAGAAAGGGGGTATGGGCGATGACCTGCCCCGTCTCACGCTCGGCGCCGATGACATTGGCGAGGGCGTGTCGATTGTGCAGCTGATCACGCGCTCAGGCTTGGCAGGGTCGGGCAAAGAGGCCAAGCGCCTGATCGCAGAAGGCGGCGCAAGGATAAATGACGCGGCCATCACGGATGCAGGCCTGATGATCACAACCAGTGATCTGGCCACGCCCTTGAAACTGAGCGCAGGGAAAAAGCGCCATGCCTTGGTGGAATTGGGCTGATCCGTTAATCTTGGATTTACCTTGATCGGGCAGTCTTGCGGCTATGTTGCACAGCCTGCCCGATCTTGATGATGCCCTACCCATTGCCACAGCGGGCTTTACCCAATCTGCGGGGTTTGAGCAGGCATTGCGCGCGCTGGGGCAGTCTGTTGCGCGCATTGACGGCCAGCTTTTCATAACGCGCCGTTTTCCAATCCTAGGCTCTGTTGGCTATTGCGCAAAACCTGCTCATATTCCTGCCTCCATTCTTTCAGGCGCATCCCCACAGGGCATGGCACATGTGCTCATCAACGCGGCCACCCCTGCGCAAGGGGCAGTCTTGGCCCGTGCGGGGTTTCTGCGCCTTGCCAAACCGCGCCACAGCTTGAGCGTGCCGCTGACACAAAACCCCGCCGAGATGGTTGCGCGCCTGCATCCCAAATGGCGGGCTGCGCGCAAAACCGCATTGCAGCGTGGCGCTGTGGCCCGCATTCGGCCCTTTTATACGCCGCGCGATGGGTGGCTTTTGGCCGCCGAAGCGGCACAGCGTAAAAGAAACCACTATGACGGGATCGCGCTGGCCCTGTTGGCCGAAATTGGCCGCAGCAAGACCCAAACCCTGCTTTATGTCTGCGAGGGGGTGTCGCGGCAAGCTGCGTTGCTATTCTCACTTTCAGGGCATGAAGCAGCCTATCACATTGGATGGCGCAGCGCCGATTGCTCCTAGGGAAGCTACCAGATGCTGCTTTTCGCGGCCATGAAATACGCCGCCAAGCGGGCGCAGCATTTTGATCTGGGGCTGAGTGAGGCGGATAGCCTTGGACTTGCGCGGTTCAAACGGGGAACGGGGGCAACACTTCTGCCGCTTGGGGGCACATGGGCGCTCAGCCGCGCCTTGGCCCCCTTGCACCGCTTAGCGCGCCAGACGCAACAGCCGCGCGCGGGCGGGCGGAACGGCGGCAATCTCTAGCCCTGTGAACACATGCAGCGTGTTCAAATCTTGATCAATCACAGCATGATCGCTGACCCATCCCCCCAACATCAAATAACTGCGCAAAAGCGGCGGCAGCGTTGCCATTGCCCGTTTCAGATCGGGTTTGCGCCGCAGCTTTGCCGCGAATGGAAACACATGGGACGACTTGATCTGAGGCCGCCATCGGGCGGGCGCAATATGGCGATCACGCAACAGCGCAAAGGCATCATGATAGGGTAGCGCATCCGTGCCGCGAAAAGACGAGCAACCAAAGAGCAGCTTGACCCCGATCTCATCCACATAGGCGGTCAATGCCCCCCATGCGAGACGTAAGATGTCCGGGTCATGCACCTCTGGCACAAGGCAAAAACGCCCCATCTCAACCATTGGCCCGTCAAAATCGGACAGGGGCGATAAATCGTAAAACTGCGCCGAATAACTGGTGTGTAAGGCTGCCCCATCGGGCAGGCACATCAGGCGAAAACAGGCGACCAATTTCCCCGCTTCCTGCGTTTCAATGAGGATATGGTTACAAAGCGCATCATAGGGATCCGCATCTAGACCCGCCCCATCTGCCCCACCGCGAAAAGCGCGGTGCCGCAGGGTTTGCGCGGCGGTCACATCGGCGGCGGTTTGGGCCATGCGCAGCCGATATTTCCCCGCCACCTTCTCGCGCATGATGCACCTATGTTACGCAGACAACGGATTAATTGTTGGCGTTGACCAACTCACCCACATTGATGCGGCCAAAATTACCCATAACCTGACGGAAAATCGACACTTCACGGATCGAGCTTTCCGTAACGCGGCGCGAAATATCGACAATCTGACCATCGGCAAGCGTGTAGGTTTCCACATTCGACACGGTGCCGTTATCGGCAAAGGACACGGCCACGATATCGCGGCTCACAATTTCGGGCGCCCGCCATGCATAGCTGCGCACACGATATTGCGAATAGAACCATGTGGTTTCGCCAATCACGCCCTCACCAGCAGGGCGGCCAAGGGTTTGCCCGAGGCTGTCGCGGGTATCCTGACCGATGGTGATGGCATCCAATTCTTCTTGCGGCGGGATAAAGCCATGGTCACGGAAACTTTCGGTGCAGCCAGACAAAGCCAATCCAAAGGCCACTGCAATCACCGCTGCACGCACCCGCTTGCGCCCCATGCGTGCCTGCGTGCTGATCCGAAGTTCTGCCATGCCCATCTTCCTCACCCTAGCGCCAGCTTCCCTTCTGCGCTTAGGCGCAAACATTCAGGCATGGCGTCTGTCTTCATTTGGGCTTAACTTACAGCGACCAACAGAGCAAGCATTGCAATCGCGCGACCCTCATTTTCGAGGGGAAATTGATCAGAAACTTGAGGGGAGATCATGTCAAACGCCAACCCACGCCCTGATCTTTTGGCATTGGCCGAACTGCGCCGCGCAGGCGGCAAAACATTTGCCTTGACCCCCGATGCGGATGCGTTGCGCGAGATTGCAGATGATCTAGAGCTACGTGCGCTGCGCAAACTGCGCTTTACAGGCAAAATTATGCCCGAAGGCAAAAACGATTGGCGCCTTGAGGGGCAACTGGGCGCAACAGTGACACAGGCCTGCAGCGTCAGTTTGGCGGATGTGGTGACGCGGATCGATACCGATGTGTTTCGCCGCTATATCGCAGATTTCACGGCGCCCGAGGCCGAAGAGGCCGAGATGCCCGAAGATGACAGCATCGAGCCATTGCCCGCAAAAATTGACCTATATGCCGTGATGACCGAAGCCTTGGCATTGGCCCTACCCGATTATCCGCGCGCACCA
Source organism: Roseobacter sp. HKCCD7870 (assembly GCF_037830315.1). Classification (NCBI taxonomy): domain Bacteria; kingdom Pseudomonadati; phylum Pseudomonadota; class Alphaproteobacteria; order Rhodobacterales; family Roseobacteraceae; genus Roseobacter; species Roseobacter sp. HKCCD7870. Next base: position 620,146 of record NZ_JBBLYO010000001.1, read on the forward strand.
GATGCCGCAACCGAGGATGACGCCGCCAATTTGGTGCATATTTACAGCGCAAGCCCCCCCAAGGCGGGCCCAGTAGAGGCGGAGGTTGAGCCCCCCCAAACCGCAAACCCACTTTCTGCTTTGCAAGAATTACGGGATAAATTGGTGCAATCCCCCGCAGACAGTGGCGATGCGGGCGCAAGCAAAAATACAGGCAGCCCCGCCAAAAACAGCGATAAATAACCTCAAACAAACGCAAACGCGCGGAATTTACCCAAAGGTCTATTAGGGCTTGCATAGGTGCAGAATCTTTGTATGTTCCCGCCCTCATTCGCCAATTGGATTTTATCCCAATTTTGCGCGCGTTTTTCGGGCAAATCACCCCATGAGCCGCGCATCACAGGTTGCCCTTTGGTGAAAAAAATGTGACAGAGATTTGAAACGTGACGATGGGCTGCCCCTGTTTGGTCAATCTTGACCGCGAAGCCCCTAACAAAACCGAGGTTGAAACATGGCTGTCCCCCAGAACCGAGTGACCCGCTCGCGCCGCAACCAACGCCGTTCGCATGACGCGTTGACCGCTGGCAATCCAAATGAATGCCCAAGCTGTGGTGAGCTGAAACGCCCCCACCACGTCTGCCCGTCTTGCGGCAGCTACAATGACCGCGAGGTTATTGCCCAAGCAGACGAGATTGATCTCGATGATGACGCGGCCTAAGGGCCGAGCGTTTTTCCGAGGCAAGCGGATTTAAAAGTCATGACAGAGACATCCGTTCTGACTGGGCGTCAAGTTCCTGGAACGGTGCTATCGATTGATGCGATGGGGGGCGATCTTGGCCCCTCTGTTGTTGTTTCTGGCATGGCCAAAGCTGCCCGCAAGAACCCTGATCTGCGGTTCATCGTGCATGGCGATGGCAAAACCCTGAACAAGCTGATTGCCAAACGCGGTGACCTGAAGGGGCGCTGCGACATTCGCCATTGTGACGATGTGGTCACGATGGATGCCAAACCCTCGCAGGTGGTGCGCCACGCCAAAGGCAGCTCGATGTGGAGCGCGGTTCAGGCCGTGGAAAACGGCGAGGCGCGGGCGGCTGTGTCTTGTGGCAACACGGGCGCGCTGATGGCGCTGTCGATGTTGCGGTTGCGCAAAATCCCAGGGGTGAACCGTCCTGCGATTGGTGTTTTGTGGCCTTCGCGCAACCCATCTGGCTTTAACGTCATGTTGGATGTGGGCGCTGATATCCGGGCCGATGCCCAAGATTTGTTGCATTTCGCCCTGATGGGCAGCGCCTATGCGCGCAGCGGCTTAGACCAATCCCGCCCGCGTGTCGGAATCCTGAATGTAGGCACCGAGGAACATAAGGGCCGCACCGAATTACACGATGCCTATGACCTTGTCGCCCGCGCCGCACCTGCGGCAGATTTTGAATTCGTGGGCTTTGTCGAGGGGGGCGATATCCCCTCTGATAAGGTCGATGTGATCGTCTGTGACGGATTCACAGGCAATGCCGCGCTCAAAACGGGCGAAGGCACCGCGCGTCTTATCCGCGAATTTCTGCGCGAGGCATTTGAATATTCAATATTGTCGCGCTTGGCTGCGGTGATGGCCTATAGCTCACTCAAGAGGTTGCAAAAACGTATGGACCCCCGCCGCGTCAATGGCGGTGTGTTCTTGGGCCTGAATGGCACAGTGGTCAAAAGCCACGGCTCGGCAGATGGAACAGGGGTTGCAGCCGCAATCAAATTGGCGGCACGATTGGCCGCAGCGGATTTTGCAGATCAGTTGACCAAACGGATCGCCGAGGCGGAAACCGCAGCAGATCAGATCGTCCATGGGGAAGGGAAACAGGCATGACACTTCGCGCAGTCGCAACTGGAATTGGCCATTACCTGCCTGAGCGGGTTGTGCCCAATTCGGAGTTCGAAGCGCAAATCGACACTTCGGATGAGTGGATTCGCGCCCGCACAGGGATTGAACGGCGTCATTTCGCCGCCGAGGGCGAGACGACCAGCCAAATGGCAATCAAGGCCTGTGAGGCTGCCTTGGCGGATGCGGGCTTGTCTGCGGCCGATGTTGATGGCGTCATCGTTGCCACCTCAACCCCAGATCTCACCTTTCCCTCTACCGCCACGATGGTGCAGCATGGGCTTGGGATGACGCAGGGCTTTGCTTTTGATGTGCAGGCCGTCTGCGCGGGGTTTATCTATGCGCTGTCTACCGCCAATGCCTATATCCTCTCTGGTCAGGCCAAGCGGATTTTGGTGATTGGTGCGGAAACCTTTAGCCGCATTTTGGATTGGGAAGATCGCGGAACTTGTGTTTTGTTTGGCGATGGCGCAGGCGCCGTTCTGTTATGCGCCGAAGAAAGCGCGGGCGCGGCCACAGATCGGGGCGTTTTGGCCGTTGATCTGCATTCAGATGGTCAATTTCGTGATCTGCTTTATGTCGATGGCGGTGTCTCGCAGACACAAACCATTGGCCATCTGCGGATGGAAGGGCGCGAAGTGTTCCGCCATGCGGTCGAAAAACTGGCCGAAACCGCCCATGCCGCGCTCGCGCGTTCGGGCAATGCGGCCCAAGATGTCGACTGGATCGTGCCGCATCAGGCCAATTTGCGCATTATCACCCGCACCGCCCAAAAAATGGGGGTCGATATGGATCGGGTGATTGTAACCGTGCAAGATCACGGCAACACGTCAGCCGCATCTATCCCCTTGGCATTGTCGGTCGGCGTAGCGCGCGGCCTGATCAAAAAAGGTGACCTATTGGTTACCGAAGCGATTGGCGGTGGCTTGGCTTGGGGTGCGGTGGTTTTGCGCTGGTAAGGCGCTAAAATCTTGCCCTTACGTCACGACGATTGACTCGCGCCGGAGCATTGCTCATTCTGTGGTGGTGCTAAAACAACCCTTATACCGCTGCGCCAATGTCGGGAGGACATGAGCAATGAACAATAAGACACTGACGCGGATGGATTTATCCGAAGCCGTGTTTCGTGAAGTGGGTTTGTCGCGCAATGAAAGCAGCGACCTTGTTAAGCGTGTAATTGAGTTGATGTCAGACGCATTGGTCGATGGGGGACAGGTCAAAATCTCGTCTTTCGGCACATTTAGCGTGCGCGCCAAATCTGAACGCATTGGTCGCAACCCGAAAACGGGCGAAGAAGTGCCCATTACGCCCCGCCGTGTCCTCAGTTTTCGCCCCTCGCATCTGATGAAAGAGCGGGTAGCAGACGGCAATAAGAAACGCTAAGAGGCGGGCAGGATGGCCAAATCCCCCGATGCCTTTCGCACCATTCGCGAAGTCGCCGATTGGCTTGGTGTCGCGGCCCATGTGTTGCGGTTTTGGGAAAGCAAATTCACCCAAATCAAACCTGTGAAACGCGCAGGCGGGCGGCGTTATTATCGCCCTGCCGATATGCGCCTGATCGGCGGGATCAAGGTGTTGCTGCATGATGAAGGCATGACCATTCGGGGCGTTCAGCGCCTTTTGCGCGAAGACGGGGTTGCGGCAGTCGCTGCGCGCTCGCCTGAGCTTGACCCCGATATGATGGTGGCCGAGGTGCAACCTGCCCCAAGCATTGCAGAAGTGGCGCGTGAAGCGGCCAATGAAAATACGCCAAGCCCCACGCCGCACCCTGCCCCCGCTCAGTCTGTGATGCAAGGAACCCCCCTGCCCCTCGCTGATGGGCTGGCCGCGCTAAAGGCGCGCAAGACTGTGCTGAAATCATTGCCAGAGGCGCAATCCGCCCCAATCCTTGCGCGGCTGCGCAAGCTACAGGCGGGGCTCATGGCTGCGGCGCATGGGTAAAGCCTGCGCTTTGTCGAAATTCCTGCGCCCTAGCCCTTGCGCCACGCCATAAAATCGGTAGAAGAACCCCATTCGGGCTATAGCGCAGCCTGGTAGCGCGTCCGTCTGGGGGACGGAAGGTCGCAGGTTCAAGTCCTGCTAGCCCGACCAGATTTTTTAAAACCGCTCTTGCCCTTTGCGGCGGGGCGGTTTTTTCTTGGGTAAAGGTCAAGGGAGGGTTCGCAATGGCGACAGATCAGACACGGGGCGTGCTGCCAGATCATCGGATTGAGACGATGATCGCAGAAGGTCAGATCACGCTCACTGCCCCACCTGCGGAAACCCAAGTGCAACCTGCCAGTCTTGACCTGCGCCTTGGCCCCGTGGCCTATCGGGTGCGCGCCTCGTTTCTTGCAGGCAAGGGTGCGCGTGTCGCAGATCGGCTGGCCGAATTTGAGATGCATAAAATCGACATCAGCGCAGGCGCCGTATTGGAGAAGGGCTGCGTTTATGTTGTGCCCCTGATGGAGGGCTTAAACCTGCCCCAAGATATCAGCGCCGTTGCCAATGCCAAAAGCTCAACTGGGCGTCTTGACCTTTTGACGCGCACGATCACCGATAGCGGCACAGAATTTGACCGCATCGCACATGGCTATAACGGGCCGCTTTATGCCGAAATTTGCCCGCGCAGTTTCTCGGTTCTGGTGCGGGCCGGCGCGCGACTTAATCAAATCCGCTTTCGCCAAGGGCAAGCGGTTCTCAGCGATGATGAATTGCGCGCACGCCACGCAGAAAGCCCGCTTGTCTCAGGCGAGACAGCTGTGATTGACGAAGGATTGGGGTTCTCGGTTGACCTCAAGCGCGAGAATAGCACCCTTGTCGGCTATCGCGCCAAACCTCATACGGGCGTGATTGATCTCGATCGTATCGGGGCCTATGACGCGCGCGATTTTTGGGAAGAAATCCATACGGATCAAGGCCGTATCATCCTTGATCCCGGTGCGTTTTATATTCTGGTGAGCCGCGAGGAAGTCTCAATCCCGCCCGATTGCGCAGCGGAAATGTCGCCCTATCTGGCGATGGTTGGAGAATTCCGCGTTCATTATGCAGGCTTCTTTGATCCAGGTTTTGGCCACGGCCAACCCGCGCGCGGGGTTCTTGAGGTGCGCTGCCACGAAGCCCCCTTTGTGCTCGAACATGGGCAGGTGGTTGGCCGCTTAGTTTATGAACGGATGGAAAGCCTCCCCAGCACGTTATATGGCCGTGAGATTGCCTCAAACTATCAGGGCCAAGGGCTAAAACTATCCAAGCATTTCAAATAGGCGTCAGACAGAGCGCCCTGCGTAATGCACAGGGTGGGCTGCCAAACCTTCGACCTGTTCAGGGCTTAATTGCCCAAAGGGCAAAACCCACGTGTGGATCGAAAACACCATCGCCCCTGTAAGCGGCAGACGCAGAATAACCTGCCGCTCTGAGCGCAAAAATTCTGGTCGCCTTTCCGGGGTTTTGCGTGGCTGTGCCTCTGAGGCAGGCTGAAACAGAGCGGGGTTTTGATAAAAAAGCGCATTCTGCCGCCAAAGCGGGTGACCCACCCGCACCATATCAAACAGGCGCTGCACGCGCTTGGCCATAACATCATCGTATTTTTCAACGGGAATATGGATCGCGGTCAAAGGCCGCCCAATCTTTTCCGCCAATGTCCAACTGGCGGGAAAGCACAAAACCGCCGCGCTGAGCAGATGCTCGCCCTGCAGGGTATCATGGGTGAGGATGCACAAATCCTCCTGAACAAGACGAGCAGCGGTGATCAACGGGTGATCGGCATCAAGATCAATCACCACCCCATCTGGTCGGGTGATCACGCGGCCTTGATGCGCAAAGCCATCAGGCAGATGCGCGACCACCAGATCGCGTAATTCGGCACAGGCGGCTTCTGCGCCTGTTTGGCATTCAAACACCCGCGCACGATGCGCCGCCAACAGACGATCGCGCAAGGCCATTTGTTCGGCATATCGCTCGTCACGGATCAGCCAATCCGACATCGGCACAGGTTGCACCCCTGGCAGGCGGCGGGTCGCCTCGGCCATCCAAGGCGCGCTTGGCAGATGGTCCTGCAAAATAGGGTCGGATAAGATCCTGTCTGAGATCATTTCACCTCGGCCAATCCCAACGGCAACATGGAGGTGGATTTGATCTCCTCCATCGAAAGCAATGCGGTGACGTTGTAGATTTTCACCTCTGAAATCAAGACCTGATAAAAGGCGTCATAGGCGCGTGCATTGCGCACCCGAACCTTCAAAATATAGTCAATCTCCCCTGCAAGGCGATGCGCCTCCAACACTTCGGGGCGAGATTTGAGGCTGCGCAAAAACGCCTTTTGCCATTCGGCATCATGTTCAGATGTGCGGATCAAAACGAAAAAACACGCCTCAAGCCCTAAGGCATCGGCATCCAATTCCACAGTATGCCGTCCAATAATCCCCGCCTCTTTCATGCGGCGAATCCGCGTCCAAACAGGCGTCTTGGACGAGCCAACACGGCGCGCGATTTCATCCAAAGACAGGCTTGCATCCTCTTGCAGCACTGCAAGGATTTTTCGATCGGTCTCGTCTATTTGAACAGCCATCCGCAAAGCCTTTCATCCACAGAACAGCGATGGGTTATGCGGCATCAATACCGAACATACGTCCCTATCTGCAAGGGGTATCTGCCAAATTTCAGGAAATTGTTCTATATGATGCAGAGTGAACGCGGAGTTTTGACCATGCAGCATTTTCCGATCTTCCTTAATCTCGCGGGACGGCGTGTGATCGTGTCGGGCGGCGGCGAATGTGCCTTGGCCAAGCTGCGCTTGCTGCTCAAGACCGAAGCCCGCATTTGGGTTTTTGCAGCTGCCCCTGCCCCTGCGGTTTTGGATTTGGCTGCCACGGGCAAGATCACCTTGATCAAGCGTGCGCTTGCGGCGGGGGATGCGTTTTGCGCCGCCCTCTTTTACGCCGCAAATGATGATGATGCCGAAGATGCACGCGTCATTCGCTTGGCCCGCGCGGATGGGGCATTGGTGAATTGGGTCGACAATCTCGAAGCATCCGAATTCATCACGCCCGCTATCGTTGATCGTGACCCCGTGACGATTGCCATCGGCACTGAAGGCGCGGCGCCCGTTTTGGCGCGGCGGATCAAGCGAGACTTGGAGGAGAGGTTAAGCCCCGCCCTTGGAATTTTTGCCCGTGTGGCGAAGTCCTTTCGCCCTCAGGTCGAAGCCTTGCCCGAAGGGGCCGCGCGGCGCGGGTTTTGGGCGCGCTACTATGATCAACTCGCACCACGGATCTTTGCGGCGGAGGGTGAAGCCGGTCTTGAGGGTGCACTTGAAACCCTGCTGACAGAGAGCCTGACCGCCGCCGCCCCTTTGGGCGAAGTGCTTTTGGTCGGTGCAGGCCCGGGCGACCCCGAACTTCTCACACTCAAGGCGCGCAAAGCCCTTGATGAGGCCGAGGTGGTGATCCACGACCGCCTAATCTCGCCCCAAATCCTAGAGCTTGCACGGCGCGAGGCGGTGCTGATTGATGCAGGAAAAACGGGCTTTGGCCGTGCGATGAAGCAAGAAGATATTTCTGCCCTTATGGTGGAACATGCGCGCGCCGGCGCTAAGGTGGTACGCCTTAAGGCGGGCGATCCGTGCGTCTATGGCCGCTTGGATGATGAGATTGATGCGCTTTCTGATGCCGATATCCCATGGTCGATCATTCCAGGTATCACGGCGGCAAGCGCCGCCTCCGCGCAAATCGGGCAAAGCCTGACGAAACGGGGGCGCAATTCCGCGCTGCGATTTCTCACGGGCCATGATGTGGCAGGGTTTGCCGAACATGATTGGCGCGGCCTTGCGCGCAGTGGCGAGGTGGCGGCGATCTATATGGGCAAGCGCGGTGCGCGCTTTATCCAAGGACGGCTTTTGATGCATGGCGCACGCCCCGACACACCTGTCACTGTGGTCGAACATGCAAGCCGCGCCGACACTCATGTCATCGATACCGATCTTGCACATCTTGCCCACGCCATTGAGGCCCAAGGCAAAGGTGCGCCTGCGGTGATCCTATATGGGCTTGCGCCGCGCGCCGCGCGCACGGCCCTCAACACTCTCAAAGCGGAGATTGCGTTATGAGCCGTGATTATTCCAAAATCCTGACCGCGAATGACCTGCGCCTTGGCGATGTCGTCTATTGGGCGGCCGACCAAAGATGGGCGCGGGGCATCACCGATGCGGTGGTCTTTGCTGACAGCGCCACGGCCGAGGCCGCGCTTGCCGCAGCCTTCGCGCAAAGCGATCTGGTGGTCGGCCCTTATCTGGTCGATGCCATTACAACGGAAACAGGGCCCGCGCCTGCGCATTTTCGCGAGGCTTTTCGGATGCGCGGCCCCTCAAACTATCCCCATGGCAAACAAGAACAAGCGCAAGGGTAAGGCAGATGTATCGCTACACTGAATTTGACGAAAGTTTCCTGCGCGCCCGCAACGCGCAATTCCGCGCGCAAGTGGCCCGCCGCCTGTCTGGCGAATTGACCGAGGATGAGTTTAAACCTCTGCGCTTGATGAACGGGCTATATCTGCAGCTTCACGCCTATATGCTGCGCGTAGCGATCCCCTATGGCACGCTCAATTCAGCACAGATGCGCGCCTTGGCGCGGGTCGCACGGCAATGGGACAAGGGCTATGGCCATTTCACCACGCGCCAAAACATCCAATTCAATTGGCCAAAATTAGACGATGTGCCCGATATTCTGGATGCTTTGGCCGAAGTTGGCCTTCACGCCATCCAAACTTCGGGGAACACCGTGCGCAATGTCACTGCAGACCATTTTGCAGGGGCCGCTGCAGATGAGATTGCAGACCCTCGCCCCGTGGCCGAATTGATCCGCCAATGGTCAACCGATCATCCCGAATTTCAATTCCTGCCGCGGAAGTTCAAAATTGCCGTAACAGGCAGCCCCAATGACCGTGCCGTCACCGCCGCCCATGATATCGGTCTGCGCCTTGTCGCGCGTGAAGGCGAGATTGGCTATCAGGTCTTGGTCGGGGGCGGCTTAGGTCGCACGCCTATGATCGGCAAGGTTTTGGCAGAGTTTCTGCCCAAGGCGGATCTTCTGCCCTATATTGAGGCAATTGTGGCGGTTTATAACCTGATCGGGCGGCGAGATAATAAATATAAGGCCCGCATCAAGATCACCCTACACGAGACAGGCTTGGACGAAATCAAACGCCTTGTCGAAGAGGAATTCATACCCCGCCGCGCGGCATTCAAAGGGGTTGATCAACGCCTTTTGGCAGAAATTCGGGGCCATTTTGCACCCCCTGAGTTTATCAAAGGCGACAACGGCGCCCCAACCCTAAGCCCCGCTTTGCGCGCCTTTATCGACAGCAACGTAACGGCACACCGCCATCCAGATTACGCCATTGTGACGGTTTCGATGAAATCCCATGGCGCGACACCCGGTGATGCCACCGCCGCGCAAATGGAGGTCTTGGCCGATCTTGCCGAAACCTATGGGCACGACGAGCTGCGCATCAGCCACGAACAAAACGTGATCCTGCCCCATATTCCCCGCGCAGCCCTGCCTGATCTCTATCAGCGGCTGAAGGCTGTGGGTTTGGCCACGGCCAATATCGGGAAGATCTCGGATATTATCGCCTGCCCTGGCATGGATTACTGCGCCTTGGCCACGGCGCGCTCTATTCCTATTGCGCAGGAAATCGCCACGCATTTTCGCGATATCGGGCTAGAGGAGGAAATTGGCGCGCTGAAAATAAAAATCTCAGGCTGCATCAATGCCTGCGGGCATCACCATGTGGGCCATATCGGGATTTTGGGCTTGGATCGTGCAGGGGTCGAAAATTATCAAATCACCCTTGGGGGTGATCACACAGAGGCCGCCGCAATCGGCGAGCGCGCAGGCCCCGGATTTTCTGCCGATGCGCTGATACCTGCGCTTGAGCGTCTATTGCGCGCCTATTTGACCTTGCGCGATGGGGCGGATGAGCCCTTCATCACAACCTATCGCCGTGTCGGGCTAGACCCTTTCAAGGCCGCGCTTTATCCGCAGGAGGGCGCGCAAGATGTTGCAGCCTAGCCCCTTTGGCACAGTTCCTGAACGGGTGGCTGTGCTGAACCGCCGCTATGACAAACACGGTGCCACAGCCGTGCTTGAGCATGCGTTGCGGGACGCAGATTGCGGGCGCGTGGCCTTGGTATCCTCCTTTGGGGCGGAGTCTGTGGTGTTGTTGCACATGGTGTCAGTGATTGATCGCACGACACCCGTTTTGTTCATCGACACCGAAATGCTCTTTCCCGAAACCTTAACCTATCAAAACGACTTGGCAGATCATTTGGGCCTTGAGGATGTGCGCCGCATTCACGCCAGCCGCACGATGATTGCGGCCAGCGACCCGCAGGGCGATTTGCATAAAACCAACCCCGATGCCTGCTGCGCCAAGCGCAAGACCGAACCGCTTAAACACGCTTTGGCCCCGTTTGACGCTTGGATCACGGGGCGCAAACGCTTTCAGGCGCAAAGCCGCGCGGCGTTGGAATTCTTCGAGAATGAGGCCGAGATGAGGATCAAAATCAACCCGCTGGCCCATTGGGCGCGCGAGGATGTGCAGGACTATATCACCAATAACCGCCTGCCCCGTCATCCGCTTGTGGCGCGGGGCTATCCGTCTATTGGCTGCGCCCCCTGCACGAGCCCCGTTGCCGAAGGCGAAGACCCGCGCGCGGGCCGTTGGCGCGGGCAGGACAAAGAGGAATGCGGCATCCATTTCGTGGATGGCAAAATCATCCGCCGCAATGTGGCGTGAAAGGGCATATCATGAACACCACCCCCCATATTCTGGTCACCGATCAGGGCTTTACCCCAGAGGCTGCGCGGCCCGCAGAGATGGTCGAATTAAGCGATCCCGCCGCGTTTGACGCGGCCCTCCAGACACCGCAAGGCCATAGCGCGATCTGCATTCCCTTTGGCAGCTTTTCCGATGGCCGTGGCTTTACATGGGCCAAACGCCTGCGCATGGCGGGGTTCTCGGGGCGCTTGCGCGCTGCGGGTCATGTCATTGCGGATCAATACGCCATGGCGCGGCGCGCAGGGTTTGACGAGGTGGAAATCAGCCCTGATCTGGCCCGCAGGCAACCGCAAGAGGCATGGGTGTTTCGGGCCGATTGGCGCGCGCATGATTACCAAAATCGCCTACGCGGCGAATAGCGCCTTTCCCTGACATAAATCAAAGTTTACAACTGCGGGCATATGCTAGGGCTGTGCCCATTCCGAACCATAGGCCAAAGTGACGTGACAGACGCAACATCGACCCTCCCCAAAGCCACCCCCACCCTGCCCGATGCGCAGCGCGTGACCTTTGTGAAACATTGGACGGATCGGCTGTTTTCCTTCCGCGTAACGCGGCCTGCAAGCCTGCGCTTTCGGTCGGGCGAATTTGTTATGATCGGATTGATGGGCGATAACGGCAAGCCACTTTTGCGCGCCTATTCCATTGCTTCCCCCTCCTGGGATGAAGAATTGGAATTCTATTCCATCAAGGTGCAAGACGGCCCCCTAACCTCAAAGCTGCAGCATATCCAAGTGGGTGATGAAATCATCCTGCGCCCCAAACCTGTGGGGACATTGGTGCATGACGCGCTGTTGCCCGGAAAGCGGATTTGGTTCTTTGCCACGGGCACAGGCTTTGCCCCTTTCGCAAGCCTCCTGCGCGAGCCGCAAACCTACGAAGATTATGACGAGGTCATCATCACCCATACCTGCCGCGAAGTGGCCGAGTTGGATTATGGCCGCACCCTAATCGAAGAGATCAGACAAGATGAGCTGTTGCGCGAATTAATCGGTGACGGGTTCGCGGATAAAATCCAATACTACCCCACCACCACCCGCGAACCGAGCCCCAAGATGGGCCGCATCACAGATTTGATGCGGGCAGGCACTGTGTTCGAGGATTTGGGTGTTCCACCCCTCAGCCCCGAATGCGACCGCGCCATGGTCTGTGGCAACCTCGCCTTCAATCTCGAGATCAAAGATATGCTTGAGGGCTATGGTTTGGTCGAAGGGGCCAATTCCAACCCACAGCATTACGTTGTGGAAAAGGCCTTTCTTGACTGATTGCAGCAGCCTAGAAAGTGCCCCCTTGAAAGCCCTTTGGTGGGCCTGTAGGTTGTTAATGCATCATCACTGCAAAACCACAGAAGGACAAAACCCATAGCCCGCAGACCCCACAACGCGCCGCCCAGCCGTGACACTGGCCCGCGCGTCAACGACCGTATCCGCTGCCCCGAAGTTCGCCTGATTGGCGCAGAGGGCGAGAATATTGGGGTGGTCACCCCAGAACGCGCAATGGAATTGGCAGATGAGGCTGGATTGGATTTGGTGGAAATCTCCCCAAATGCTGAACCGCCCGTTTGTAAAATCATGGATTTCGGCAAGTTCAAATATGAACAGCAGAAACGTGAAGCCGAAGCCCGCAAAAAGCAAAAGGTGATCGAGGTCAAAGAGGTCAAAATGCGACCTGGCACCGATGATCACGATTTCGACCGCAAGGTGCGCGATGCCATCAAATTCCTTGAAAATGGGGATAAGGTAAAGGTGACGCTGCGCTTCCGTGGCCGCGAAATGGCGCACCAACAATTGGGCCGTGAATTGCTGGAACGTGTAGCCGAAAAGATTGAAGGCGTGGGTAAGATCGAGAACATGCCCAAGCTGGAAGGTCGTCAAATGGTGATGATGATCGGCCCCGCAAAATAATTTGGACGGGGTCATGGGCCATAGGCCTATGGCACGAAAAAAGCCCCGCTTTCGCGGGGCTTTTTTTTGGATCGTGGTGACCTTAAGTTGCTGCGACAGCGCGCGCGGTCATCACTTTGACCAAATGCGCGCGATAGGCGCCTGTGCCGTGCAGATCAGAGATCATCCCATCCGCTGAAGGGGTCGCCACGCCTTCAAGCGCCGCTGCGGTGAAATCCTTGGACAGCGCCGCTTCGGCCTCCGTCCAACGGAACACGCCCTCGCCTGACGCGCCCGTGACTGCAACGCGCACACCATCTGCGAATTTCGCAACAAACACCCCAACAAGCGCAAAGCGCGAGGCGGGCTGCACGAATTTTTGATAATTCGCCTTTTGCGGCACGGGGAATTTCACCTCGGTGATGATCTCGCCTTCTTCAAGGGCCGTGGTGAACATGCCTTGAAAGAAATCATCCGCAGCGATTTCGCGGCTGTTGGTTTTCACAACTGCACCTGAGCCCAGCACCGCAGACGGGTAGCAGGCAGACGGGTCGTTATTGGCAAGGCTGCCGCCAATTGTGCCACGGTTGCGCACGGCAGGATCCCCGATATGGCCCGCAAGATCAGACAACGCTGGATAAGATTTAGCCACCTCGCGCGCGACCTCTGCATGGGTTGTTGCCGCGCCGATGCAAATCTGGCCTGCATCATTGGTGCAAATGCCCTTCATCTCTTGAATGCCTGTGAGGCTGACCAAGGTTTCAGGCATGGCAAGCCGCGCTTTCATCGTGGGGATGAGGGTCTGCCCTCCGCTGAGCGCCTGACCGCCTGCGCCAATGGCCGCAACCGCGTCTTTGATGGTGCTTGGGCGGGTAAAGTCGAAATTATACATATCCCGTTTCCTCTGGTTCCAAGGGGCATGGCCCCTCTTTGACGTTTATGGTGCGCGGGTCAGAGCACCGACCCGCGCGTGCTTTCTTTAGCCCTGCATTGCTTGCCAGACGCGGTGCGGCGACAGGGGCATATCAATATGCGCCACGGCATGACCGCCGCGGTTCAACGCATCGACAACCGCATTCACCACCGCAGGGGGCGAGCCGATTGCCCCCGCCTCGCCGCAGCCTTTCACGCCCAACGGGTTATGGGTGCAAGGGGTCTGACAGGAATGATCCACCTTGTAGAAGGGCAGATCATCGGCGCGTGGCATCGCATAATCCATATAGCTCGCCGACAAGATTTGCCCGTTCTCATCATAGCTGACCCCTTCAAGCAGGGCCTGACCAATCCCTTGACCGATCCCGCCATGCACTTGGCCATCCACGATCATCGGGTTGACGATGTTGCCAAAGTCATCGGCGGCCGCAAAGGCCATGATCTCGACCTTGCCCGTGTCAGGATCAACTTCCACCTCACAGGCATAAGCGCCCGCAGGAAAGGTGAAGTTGGACGGATCATAAAAGGCCGTCTCCTCAAGACCGGGTTCGATCTCATCCAGCGGATAGTTATGCGGCACGTAGGCGGCCAAGGTCACATCGCCCCAAGCCACCGATTTATCCGTGCCTGCCACTGAGAATTGACCATCTTTCAATTCAATATCGGCCTCAGACGCCTCCATCAAATGAGCCGCGATTTTCTTGGCCTTGGCGATGATCTTTTCCGTGGCGCGCACCATGGCAGAGCCACCCACCGCCAAAGAGCGCGAGCCATAAGTGCCCATGCCCATCGGCGTGTTGGCTGTATCGCCATGCACGATTTCAACCATGTTTTCATCAATGCCAATCATATCGGCCACAACTTGGGCAAAGGATGTCTCATGACCCTGCCCATGGCTGTGACTGCCTGTCATGACAACAAGCCCGCCCGTGGCATTCACGCGCACAGTGGCCGATTCATAGAGGCCCGCGCGCGCGCCCAACTGACCGACCAATTGCGAAGGCGCAATACCACAAGCCTCGATATAGGAGTTGATCCCAAGACCACGCAGCTTGCCGCGCTTTTTGGCTTCGGCAGCACGGGCATCAAACCCTTTGCGGTCGATCATCTCCATCAGCTTGTCCATGGTGGCCTTATAATCGCCCGTGTCATATTGCACGGCGACAGGTGTCTGATAGGGGAATTCGGTGACGAAATTCTGCCGCCGCAATTCCACAGGATCCACGCCCAATTCACGCGCCGCTTTGTCAATCACGCGCTCAAGCTGGAAGGTGGCCTCAGGCCGCCCCGCCCCGCGATAGGCATCGACTGGCACGGTGTTGGTGAATACCGCCTTCACATTTACATAGATCAGCGGGGTTTTGTAATTGCCCGCCATCAAGGTGCCATGCAGCCAAGTTGGAACCGAAGGCGCGAAGGTGGACAGATACGCGCCCATATTCGCATAGGTTTCAGTGCGAATAGCGGTAAAATTATTGTCCTTATCCAAGGCAAGTTCGATTTTGGTCACATGGTCACGGCCATGCGCGTCAGACATAAACGCCTCAGAGCGCGAAGATGTCCATTTCACGGGCCGTTTAATCGCTTTGGCCGCGAAGGTGCAAAAGGCCTCTTCTGCGTAATGGAAAATCTTTGAGCCAAACCCACCCCCCACGTCAGGGGCAATCACGCGCAGCTTATGTTCAGGGATGCCAAGCACGAATGCGCCCATCAACAGGCGGATCACATGGGGGTTTTGCGAGGTGGTATAGAGGGTCGATTCATCGGTGCCTTTATTGTAATCACCAACCGCAACGCGCGGCTCCATTGCATTGGGTGCAAGGCGTTGGTTCACAAGTTCTAGCGTAGTGACATGCGCCGCGTTCTTGATGGCCTCATCCACCGCTGCGCGGTTGTCTTCGACAAAGCCCCAATCGTAGCAAAGATTGTCAGCCAGATCGTCATGCACTTTCGGCGCGCCTGCAGCGACCGCCTTTTTCATATCGATTACGGCAGGCAATTCTTCGATATCGACCTCGATGGCCTCGGCCGCATCGCGCGCGGCAGCTTGGCTTTCGGCCACAACGGCGGCAATCGGGTCACCCACATGGCGCACTTTCCCTTGGGCAAGGATTGGGTGCGCGGGCTCCTTCATAGGGTTGCCCTCGCGGTCGGTCACCTGCCAGCCGCAGGGGATGGTGCCCACCCCTTCAAAATCTGCGCCGGTAAAGATCCGCACCACGCCTGGCATTGCAGAAGCCGCTTTGGTGTCGATGGATTTAATCCGACCATGCGCCACATCCGAGCGCAGGAAATAGACATAAGCCTGTCCATTGAGATTGATATCATCGGTGTAGCGACCGCCACCCGTCAGAAATCTAAGGTCTTCGCGCCGCTTTGACGCGGCCCCGATGCCACTATCTTTTGGCATGGTCATTCCTCCCTTGGGTTCTGTCACGCCCACCTGACGATCAGGCAGGCCATTATGTTCTGATTACCTACCCTCGGACCTCCTCCGCCCGAAGGGATGGCGTTTATTCTGCAGCCATCGCCGCGACATCTTGGCCCGAGGCCGCAAGGATCGCTTTGACGATGTTATGATAGCCCGTGCAGCGGCAGATATTGCCTTCAAGATAGGCGCGCACTTCGCCCTCGGTGGGCTTGGGGTTTTCTTTAAGCAAGGCAGCTGCAGTCATCACCATACCAGGTGTACAGAACCCGCATTGCAGGCCATGATGCTCTTTGAAGGCGGCTTGGATCACCGAGAGCGAGCCATCAGGATTGGCCATGCCTTCGATTGTAGTAACCTCTGCGCCCGCGACATCCATCGCCAGAACTGAGCATGATTTTATCGATTTGCCGTCCACATGAACGGTACAAGCCCCACACTGGCTGGTATCACAGCCCACGTGGGTGCCTGTCAGACCAAGTTTTTCGCGCAGCACCTCAACAAGAAGTGTGCGGCCTTCGACCTCGGCTGACATTTCCTTTCCATTTACTGATAGTTTGACCGTCGTCATTCGATCCTCCCTGAACGATTGCTGTTATCCAAACATGGATTTTGCCAATGGCAAAACAAAAAAATGCATTCGCGCCAATTTGCCCCCTCAAACCCGCGTGAGGGGGCTATCGTCTGCGTCCATCACGGGGCTGTGGCCGCGTGGGAATTTCCTTTAACAAGCCCCCAACCCCCATCGCGCCAATTTCTTCGGCGCTTGGCGGATGGCCACAGATAACCCGCTCCAATACCCAATCTGCCCCATTCAAGGCGGGACTGCGCGCGCAGCCGGGCAAGCCTATGACAGGGATGTCTGCCAATGCGCCCAAAACCAAAAGATTACCTGGATCAACCGGCATTCCAAACCGCGCCACCTGCCCCCCCGCGCCCCGCAACGCGGCGGGCATCACATCATCAATGTCAGATGTGGCAGAGGCGGTGAGGATTAAGATCAGGCTTGTCTTTGCTTGCGCAATCTCAACCTCAAGCGCGGCTTTGTCATGCGGGCAGATGCGGGTGACTTTGAGGTCAACCTGCAACGCAGCGAGACGCGCCTCAACCGCAGCGATAGATTTCGCCTCAAGCGCGGCCGCCTTCTGTCCCTCATGGCTCGTGAGGATCAGGGTGGCCGAAGAAATCTGCGGCGCGATATGGGCCAATGCCCCACCACGGGCCGCCTCTTCCGCGGCTAAGAGCGCGGCCTCTGGCACGGCATAAGGAATGATCTTGATTGTGGCGACCATCATCCCCTTTGAAACCCGCTGCCATGGTGGCAGGGTTGCCACTGTGATGCGGGGGTCAATCGCATTCACCGCCGCGATTTTTGCGGCATCCACCGACACAATGCCCGCGCCGCGACTGCGCAGATTGACCCGCCCTGTAAAGGCGGCTTCAATCTCAAGGCCCGTATCGGCCCCGCATAATGCATGCGCCAATCGCGCAGCGGCGGTGTTTTCATCGACATCGCCCGCCTCCATCGCGGCAACTGTCACCTCGGCCACCCCCGCGGCCTGCAGCGCGGCGATATGATCTGCCCCAAGGCGCGTGCCCTTCCGGATCACCCCCCCTTCAACGGGCACGGAATGGGCCAAGATCGCGCCCATCCCTTCGACTATAGGACGCGGCCCAAACTTCATGATGTGCGCAACCTTTCAGTGATTTGCGCCATGATCGAAATTGCAATCTCTGCGGGGCCCATCGCCCCAATATTCAGACCAACAGGGGCATGGATGCGCGCAATAGCCTCGGCACCAAAGCCTGCCTCGGTCAGGCGATCCACCCGATTTGCATGGGTGCGCGTTGAGCCCAAGCAGCCCAGATAAAACACATCGGCCCGCAGCGCGGCCATGATTGCGGGATCATCAAGCTTGGGATCATGGGTCAAGGTCACAACGGCCGTGCGAGCATCAAGCCCGATTTCATCCAAGGCCTCATCGGGCCAAGCATCGAGCAGTTGCACCGCCTCAAATCGGGCGGTCGAGCCAAAGGCGGGGCGCGGATCAACCAGCGTCACATCATACCCTGCCATTTGCGCCATTGGGATCAGGCTTTGCGCGATATGCACCGCCCCCACAACGACCATGCGCAACGGCGGGTTGTGGATTGCGATATAGCGCAAGCCCTCGGCATCAAGACCCGATTTATCCTTGGCGAAGGCCTCGCTCAGATCGGGTGCTTCTGCGCGTTCCACGACCTGCGGCGGGGCTTCGCCCGTGACATCGCTGATCAAGGCCACCGCATGGCGGGCCGCACGGGCCACAACGAGATCACGCAAGATGGCCTCGGGCAAGGCCCCGCCAATGGGCTGAAGCAGAATTTTGATCCGCCCCCCACAGGCCAAGCCCACAGCAAAGGCTGCATCATCAGAAACCCCAAATTCCAACAGCTTGGGCGCAGCGGCGTGGGTGGCAAGCATATCCTGCGCCTCAAGAACCACAGCCCCTTCGACACAGCCCCCCGATACGGAGCCTTGCATCTCGCCATCGCCTGCAACCACCAATTGGCTGCCCACACGGCGCGGCGCGCTGCCCCATGTCTCCACCACAGAGGCCAAGACCGCACCGCGACCCGCGCGATGCCATTCAAGCGCCAATTCGGGCATATTTTCCATCATGACCCCTCCCTTTCAACCTCAGCTTGCCGCATCGGATAGCATCCGCGCAAGCCGTGCTTTTTCGTTGAAATCCCCGCGCGCATTCAGCGCCTCGGCCAAGCCCTGCAATGCCGCGATATTGTGCCCCGCGCGGAACATATCAACATGGGGCAAAATGGCACGAATGCCTGCGGCCTTTGGCGCAAACCCCTCCCAACGCAAAAGCGGGTTAATCCAGATCAGCCGCTTAGACGACAGGCTAAGCCGCTGCATAGCGCTCGATAACAGTTCGGGATCATCCCGATCCAGACCATCTGTGATCAAAAGCACAATCGCGCCTTGCCCCATGACACGGCGCGACCAATCGCGGTTAAAGCGGTCGATGCAATACCCAATGCGCGTGCCGCCTTCCCAATCTTGCGCCTCCGCTCCCGCAGCGGCCAGCGCCGCATCCACATCGCGCCCTCGTAAGTGGCGGGTGATATTGGTGAGCCGCGTTCCAAAGGTGAACCCATAGACCTTTGACCACCCCGCCCCTTTCGCGTTTGAGAGCGCGTGCAGAAAATGCAAAACCGCACGGCTATAGGCTGACATCGACCCAGAGATATCGCAAAGACAAATCAAGGCAGGCATCCTTTCGCGCCGCGCCTTGCGCGCGAAGCCTTGCATTTCGCCGCCATGGCGCATGGCTTGGCGCAGGCTTCTGCGCCAATCGGGCTTGGTGCCATTGGCATCAGCCGCGTATCGGCGGGTCAGCAGCGGTGGCACGGGCAGGCTCAAACGCGCCAAAATACGCTGCGCCTCAGCCATTTCAGTCACGGACATTTGTTCAAAATCAAGGCTGCGTAAGCGTTCTTCACGGCTCATCGTCAGGCTTGCGTCAATTTCGATTTCCGTGTCCTGCGGGCGATCCTCGCCTTTTATATCGGGGACCTCGGGCGTGATTCCGTCTAGCAAACTTTCTGCCGCGCGCTTTTCGGCGGGTTTGGCTTGGCGTTCTTCCGCCACGCCGCGAATAGCGGGCAGCATCAAGGACATCATATGTTCCATGTAACGCGGATCCCGCCAATAGAGGCGGAAGATCTGCGCAAAAATTGGCAAATGCTCGGGGCGCGTGCAAAAACAGGCACGCAAAGCATAGAAAAACGTATCCCGATCCGTAAAACCGACACTGGCCAAGGCGCGCGCCGCATCCATCACACGCCCTGACCCCGCAGGCAGACCCGCCACGCGCAAGGCGCGCGCAAAATGCGCAAGGTTGCGCAAAAGCTGCGGATTGTCGGGCAGATCAAGCGGGGCGTATTCCATAGCGCCCTAGCCCAAATCGGCGCGGATTTCGTCCAAGATACGCTTGGCCTCAGACCCTTGCAGCCGCGCGATATCGTCTTGATATTTCAAAATCGCGCCAAGCGTATCTGCAATCACCTCAGGCGATAATTCGATCACATCAAGCGCAAGCAGACATTTCGCCCAATCAATCGTTTCTGCAACACCTGGCTTTTTGAATAGATCTTCGCTGCGCAGGCGCTGCACGAAGGCCACAACCTCGCGCGAGAGTGTATCTGCCGCCTGCGGCACACGGGCGTGCAAAATCTCCATCTCACGGGTGATGTCGGGATAGTCGACCCAATGATACAGGCACCGCCGTTTGAGCGCGTCATGCACCTCGCGGGTGCGGTTTGATGTCAAGATGACGATGGGCGGCTCTGGGGCTTTGATCTGGCCAAGTTCGGGGATTGTGACCTGAAAATCTGACAGCGCCTCAAGGAGGAACGCCTCAAAAGGTTCATCTGTCCGGTCAATCTCGTCAATCAGCAAAACAGGCGCCCCTGCGGGATCAGGGCGCATGGCCTGCAACAAAGGCCGTTCGATCAAATAATCTTGTGAGAACAAGTCAGCGGTCAAGCTTGCGCGATCTGCGCCACCCGCTGCCTCGCTTGCGCGGATGGCAACCATCTGTG
Source organism: Roseobacter sp. HKCCD7870 (assembly GCF_037830315.1). Lineage (NCBI taxonomy): Bacteria > Pseudomonadati > Pseudomonadota > Alphaproteobacteria > Rhodobacterales > Roseobacteraceae > Roseobacter > Roseobacter sp. HKCCD7870. Next base: position 640,652 of record NZ_JBBLYO010000001.1, read on the forward strand.
CGGCAAAATTCCATTCATACACGGCAGAGGCCGCATCAAGCCCCTCATAGCATTGCAAACGGATCAGGCGGCGGCCCAACATTGCGGCAATAGATTTGGCAATTTCTGTTTTCCCCGTGCCTGCCGCGCCTTCTAAAAACAACGGCCGCCCGAGGGTGAGGGCAAGATAGGCAACCGTGCCCAACGATTTGCCGCAGATGTAACCTTCGGCGCTTAACCCTGTGCGCAATGCTTCAATTGATGGGGGAATTGCCGTTTGGTGTGATGACCCGCGCATGCTGCCTCCCGCAATGTGTCGCCCCTATCAACGCCAGAGAATAGCCTGCGGTCAAGCCTGTGCAAAATCCTTTTGTTCCGCTTTGCTCGGCTGCTAGGATCTCACAAGGTTACCGACACAAAAGAAGCAGCGGCGAGAGCAGCAGGATGTACCCCCACCGACAGCGCGCTTAGCTCTTGGCAAGGCTGCCGGAATTTTGTAGCGCAAGGGGCATGACATACTCCCTGACCCTTCGCCGCCCCGATGATTGGCATTTGCACCTGCGCGATGGCGCAATGCTGCGCGCCGTATTGCCCGAAACCGCGCGCCATTTTGGTCGCTCAATCATCATGCCGAACCTTATGCCACCCGTGGTCACGGGGGACGATGCCCGCGCCTATCGCGACCGCATTTTGGCGGCCCTGCCCGATGGCATGACCTTCACGCCATTGATGACATTGTACCTAACCGAAGGCACAGATCCCAACGATCTGGCCTCTGCGCATGCGGCGGGGCTAATCACGGCCGTGAAGCTTTACCCTGCAGGGGCCACCACAAATTCCGCCTCAGGCGTGCGCGACATCGGCAATGTGCGCGCCGTTTTGGAAAGGATGGCAGAGATTGGCCTGCCTTTGTGCATCCATGGCGAGGTCACGCGCCATAATGTCGATATTTTCGACCGCGAAAAAGTGTTCCTAGATACGGTTCTTGATCCGCTGCGTCGTGATATTCCTCAACTCAAAGTGACGCTTGAACATGTCACCACAAGCGATGGCATTGACTATGTGCGCGAGGCGAGCGGCGATATTGCGGCCACCATCACAACGCATCACCTGATGATCAACCGCAATCATATCCTGGTAGGCGGGATCAAGCCGCATTACTACTGCCTGCCTGTGGCCAAACGCGCGACCCATCAAGAGGCGCTGCGCAAAGCCGCTATTTCGGGAAATCCGCGCTTCTTCCTTGGCACGGACAGCGCCCCCCATACCGACCCCAACAAAGAAAGCGCCTGTGGCTGTGCGGGATGTTTCACCGCAACCAACACCATGGCCTGCCTCGCCCATGTGTTCGAGGAAGAAGGCGCGCTTGATAAACTTGAGGGCTTCGCCTCGCTATTTGGCCCAGCGCGCTATGGTCTGGCCCCGAATGACACGACGATCACCTTGGTCAAGGAAGACACCCCTGTGACCTATCCCGCGAAAATCGAGACAGAAGATGGGCCTGTCACTGTCTTTGACCCAGGCCATCCACTGTTTTGGCGGGTTCTCGACCAATAAAGGAGCCATGCCATGATCCCGACAAGCTATCCCGATCAGGCGCAGATTGCGAAAATGTCAGCACGGATGTTGCTGGATATTGGCGCGGTGCATTTCAACGCGGACGAGCCCTATACCCATGCCTCAGGCAAACGTGCGCCCACCTATATTGACTGTCGGCGGATTATTTCCTTCCCGCGCGTGCGCGCAACATTGATGGATTTTCTGACCTGCACAGTCATGCGCAATGCGGGGCTTGAGGCCTTTAACAATATCGCAGGCGGCGAGACGGCAGGCATTCCTTTTGCCGCATTCGTGGCGGAGCGTATGGCCCTCCCCATGAGCTATGTGCGCAAAAAGCCCAAAGGGTATGGCAAAAACGCCCGTATCGAGGGGGCAATGGATGCAGGTGACCGCGTGCTCTTAGTGGAAGATTTGACCACGGATGGTGGCTCGAAGCTGAGCTTTGTGGATGCAATCCGCGAGACAGGCGCAAGCTGTGCTCACACGGCGGTTGTGTTCTATTACGGCATTTTCGAGGACACGATCCCGCGGTTGCGGGAGCACGGGGTTGAACTGCATTGGCTATGCACTTGGGCCGATGTGATTGCCGAGGCACGCACAGGCAACGACTTTGACGCGAACACGCTTGAGCAGGTCGAACATTTCCTGTGCGACCCCGAAGGATGGCGCGCCGCGCGGGGATTCGCCTAAGCCCCATAGCACAGGCCCTAATACGGCCCAGAATTGACGCGACCCCCGTTGCACGATCCATCAAGCAAAGCAAAGGCCCGAAAAAAATTCCGGCCGCCTTGCCTTATGTGGTAAGGTTTGCGAAGGGGCCACCCATATCTTGGGGGTATTATCGGGGATCAACATATCCACAGGATATCCAGATTGACGCTGCGTCATACGCAGCATACCGCAGGTAGGGTGTGATTTGTCGGGGGAGTAATCATGAGCGAGATCGCCAATCTCAATGCCAAAGCATTGCGCAAGTCAGGCGATGTTGATCCCGACACGGACGCAACCGCCCTCTCCCCTCTGCCGCATAACATCGAAGCCGAACAGCAACTATTGGGCGCAATTTTGGCGTCAAATGACGTCATTGATCGCCTGCAAGACCTGATTGAACCTGCGCATTTCTATGACCCCGTGCATGGCGCTATTTTCGAAGTTGCACGGGCGCGCATCCTGAAGGGGCAGCAAACAGACGCCACCACCTTGAAAAACTTTATGGCCGAACATGAAGGTCTGCGCGCCCTTGGGGGGGCCGAATATCTGTTGAAATTGCAGCTTTCGGCCATCGCCACATCGGCCGCGCGTGACTACGCCCAGCTGATCCATGATCTGGCTGTGCGCCGCAATCTGATTGATTTGGGCAAATCCATTTCAGATCGCGCGCAATCGATGCGCGAAGATGTCTCGCCCGATGAGCAGATTGTGCAGGCCGAGTCCGATTTGTTCCAACTCGCCTCAACGGGCAGCACCTCACGCGGGTTTCAATCATTCTTGCGCGCGCTGCATGATGCGGTGGAAATGGCCAATGCAGCCTATAATCGGTCGGGCGGTTTGGCGGGCCTTTCTACGGGCTTGGCTGATCTGGATAAGATGTTGGGCGGTTTGCACCATTCTGACCTTTTGATCCTTGCGGGGCGCCCCTCGATGGGGAAAACCTCGCTTGCCACCAATATCGCCTTTAACGTGGCGCGTGCCTTTAAGCGGGGTCTCAAGGATGACGGCACAGAGGGCACGATTGATGGCGGCGTGGTGGGTTTTTTCAGCCTTGAGATGTCTGCCGCGCAATTGGCGCAGCGGGTTCTGTCAGAGGCGGCCGAGGTGCCATCGGAACTGATCCGCAAAGGCGACTTGAACGAGCAAGAATTCCAACGCTATCTGATCGCGGCGCAGGATTTGCAGAATTGTCCGCTATATATTGACGACACCCCTGCGCTGCCGATTGCTCAGGTTGCCGCCCGCGCGCGCCGCCTCAAGCGCAGCCCGCAGGGGTTGGATTTGTTGATCATCGACTATTTGCAATTGTTGCGGGGCAATGGCCGCAACGAAAACCGCGTGAATGAAATTTCGGAAATCACCCAAGGCCTCAAGGCGATTGCGAAGGAATTGGATATCCCTGTGATCGCGCTGTCGCAGCTGTCGCGTCAGGTCGAAAACCGCGATGATAAGCGCCCCCAATTGTCAGACCTTCGGGAATCTGGATCAATCGAGCAAGATGCCGATGTGGTGATGTTCGTCTATCGCGGCGAATATTACAAAGAGCGCGAAAAACCAGGCGAAGAAAATCTCGAGGCCATGGCAAAATGGCAGCAGGACATGGACGCGCTTCATGGCAAGGCTGAGGTGATCATCGGCAAGCAGCGTCACGGGCCTGTTGGCACGGTTGAGCTGAGCTTTGAGGGGCGTTTCACCAAATTCGGCAATCTCGTTAAACCATGGCAGCAAGGCGCGGACGGGTTCAACTAGGGCGCGCATTCGTGCCATGATCCGTTGGAATTTGGGGCAAAACCCGCCTTGCCCCTTGACGGGTTCCGATGAAAACGGGACAGAAGGCGCATGGCATCTGGAAAGCTTCATATTGATCTGGGCGCGATTGTCGCCAATTGGCACGCCCTTGACGGCCTGACCAACGCGAAAACGGCCGCGGTGGTGAAGGCAGACAGCTATGGCTTGGGTGCAGGGCGCGTGGCCCCTGCCTTGGCCCGCGCAGGCGCTGACAAATTCTTTGTGGCAATTGCCGAAGAAGGCGCGGCACTGCGTGCCGCCCTCACGGAGGCGGGTTTCCCGCACGCCCGCATTTTCGTCTTTTCGGGTCATATGGCGGGTGATGGCGCGCTGTTGCGGGATCACAATTTGATCCCGCTTCTGAATTCGGCCGATCAATTCCGCCGCCACCGCGATGCGGGCGACCTGCCCTATGGAATTCAGCTTGATACAGGCATGAACCGCCTAGGCATGGAGGCGGCTGATTGGGCCGCCTTGCGCGATGAGGCCGAGCGCGGGCCATGCCAGTTGATCATGAGCCATCTGGCCTGCGCTGATGAGCCTGATCACCCAGAAAATCCCGCGCAATTGGCCAATTTTCGCGCCATGACCGATGGCACGCATCACCCCCGTTCCCTCTCTGCTACGGGCGGCGTTCTTTTGGGCGAGGCCTATCATTTTGATCTCACACGGCCTGGAATCGGGCTTTATGGCGGGCTGCCCTTTGCGGATGCGATCCCCGTGGTGCGTCTCTCTCTGCCTGTCGTCCAAGTGCGGCAAGTCGAGCTGGGCGAGTTTGTGGGCTATGGCGCGGGCTATCGCCCCAACAGCCCCCGCCAGATCGCAACCGTGGCCGCAGGATATGCCGATGGGTTGATCCGCGCGATGACGGGCAAAGCCGCAGTCTATGCAGGTGACACGCCCTGCCCCCTTGCGGGGCGCGTGTCGATGGATTTGATGGGGGTGGATGTCAGCGGGCTTGGGTCAGATGTGCCAAATCACTTAGACATCCTCTGCCCCGCACAAGGCGTGGATCAACTGGCGGATCATGCGGGCACGATTGGCTATGAAATCCTCACGTCGCTTGGCGCGCGCTATCAGCGCCACTATCAAGGGGGTTAGGGATGGCTGCACTCATTCTTGCACCGCTTGCCACAATTGGCCGCTCGGTTATGGGGCTGTTGGCGGGTGTGGGGCGCGTCAGCATCTATGCAGGCGCGACTGTCTCGCACCTGTTTCGCCCGCCATTTTACCCGCGCGAGTTCCTGATCCAACTGATGCAAATTGGGTTTTTATCCCTGCCTGTGGTCGGCCTGACCGCCCTGTTTACTGGCGGGGCCTTGGCCCTGCAAATCTATTCGGGCGGCGCGCGATTTAATGCCGAGGCGGTTGTGCCCTCGATAGTGGCCATTGGCATGGTGCGCGAACTTGGGCCTGTTTTGGGTGGCCTCATGGTTGCGGGCCGCGTGGCGGCTGCGATTGCCGCCGAGATTGGCACGATGAAAGTGACCGAACAGATTGATGCATTGGTCACGCTTTCAACCAACCCGCTCAAATATCTGACCCTACCAAGGGTTTTGGCCGCAACCCTGTCTTTGCCCCTTTTGGTGGCGATTGGGGACAGTATCGGGATTTTCGGCGGCTATTTGGTGGGCACAACGCGGCTTGGGTTCAACGCGGCAAATTACATTCAGAACACTGTTGATTTTCTGGAAACTTGGGATGTCATCTCGGGCATGATCAAGGGGGCGGTGTTTGGCTTTATTGTGGCCATGATGGGCTGCTATCATGGGATGAATTCAGGCAAAGGGGCCGCCGGTGTGGGCCGCGCCACAACCAATGCGGTGGTCTCAGCTTCTATCCTGATCTTGGCGTCAAACTACATTCTGACAGAGGTGTTTTTCAGCGCATGATTACCCTCTCCGATGTTCATAAATCCTTTGGCCCTAAGCAGGTCTTGCGCGGCGTGAACCTTGAGGTTCCCAAAGGCGAAAGCATGGTCATTATTGGCGGCTCTGGCACGGGCAAATCGGTTTTGCTGAAATCGGTTTTGGGCCTTGTGCGCCATGACAGTGGGATGATCCTGCTTGATGGCGAGGATGTCACCCGCGCCGCGCGTGACCCGTTTTTGGCGCGCTTTGGGATGCTGTTCCAAGGTGCGGCTCTGTTTGACAGTCTGCCCGTATGGCAGAACGTGGCCTTTCGTCTGATGCGTGGCCATCTTAAGCGGCCAAAATCAGAGGCGCGCGAGATCGCGATTGAAAAATTGCGCCGTGTGGGGCTGAAGCCCGATGTCGCTGACCTTTACCCGTCTGAATTGTCAGGGGGCATGCAAAAGCGCCTAGGCCTCGCCCGCGCCATTGCGGCGGAGCCTGAAATTATCTTTTTTGACGAGCCAACCACAGGGCTTGATCCGATCATGTCGGGCGTGATCAATGATTTGATCCGCGAAATCGTGGTTGAGATGGGCGCAACCGCCATGACCATCACCCATGATATGTCCTCCGTGCGCGCGATTGCCGATAAAATCGCCATGCTGCATGACGGGGTGATCCAATGGACAGGCCCCGTGGCCGATATGGACAGCGCCGATGACCCCTATTTGCGGCAGTTTATCACAGGCTCGGCCGATGGCCCGATTGAAGCGGTGCGCTAAGGCGCAGCATACTCTGGCCAAAGCGCGCGACCCGCGCTAATCCTGTGCCATGGCAAAACCTATAACCCAATTCATCTGCGGCCAATGCGGCACGGTTCACAAAAAATGGATCGGGCGTTGCGATGGCTGTGGCGAATGGAACACGATTGTTGAGGAGGCCCCGCTTTCGGCAGGCCCCGCCAAATCGGGCTTGGGTGCAGGCAAAGGGCGCAAAATGGCGCTCATGGATTTGGCCAGCCAAGAGGCCCCGCCACCGCGCCACCCTTCAGGCTTGGCGGAATTGGATCGTGTTCTTGGGGGCGGGCTTGTGCCTGCCTCTGCCCTGCTCTTGGGGGGGGATCCGGGTATCGGGAAGTCAACCCTATTGTTGCAGGCTGCGGCCAGTTTCGCGGCCAAGGGCCTGTCGGTTGTTTATGTCTCGGGCGAGGAGGCCAGCGCACAGGTGCGCATGCGCGCGCAACGTCTGGGTTTGGGCGCAGCCCCGATGGCCTTGGCGGCGGAAACCAATTTGCGCGATATTCTGACCACTTTGGACGAAACCCGCCCCGATTTGGTGATCATCGATTCCATCCAAACCATGTGGCTTGACACAGTCGACAGCGCACCTGGATCTGTCAGCCAAGTGCGCGCCGCGGCACATGAATTGGTTACCTTCGCCAAACGGCGTGGGGTGAGCGTGATCTTGGTGGGTCATGTCACCAAAGATGGCCAAATTGCAGGGCCGCGCGTGGTCGAACATATGGTCGATTGCGTCCTTTATTTTGAGGGCGAACGCGGGCACCAATTCCGCATTCTGCGCTCGGTCAAAAATCGCTTTGGCCCTGCGGGTGAGATTGGTGTTTTCGAGATGACAGGCGCGGGCCTTTCCGAGGTTGCAAACCCGTCTGCGCTCTTTCTTTCAGAGAATGAAACCGCCTCACCCGGATCGGCGGTCTTTGCAGGCATTGAGGGCACAAGACCCGTCTTGGTCGAAATCCAAGCCTTGGTCGCCCCCTCCCCGCTTGGTCAACCCCGCCGTGCGGTTGTGGGTTGGGACAGCGCACGGCTTGCCATGATCTTGGCGGTGCTTGAGGCCCGTGTGGGGATCGCCTTTGCGGGGCTTGATGTTTATCTCAACATCGCAGGCGGGTTGCGGATCAGTGAACCTGCGGCTGATCTGGCGGTTGCCGCCGCCTTGCTGAGCGCGCGCGAAGATGCGGCGCTGCCACAAGGGTCGGTGATTTTTGGCGAATTAAGCCTATCTGGCGCGCTTCGGCCCGTGGCACAGGCGGAAAACAGGTTGAAAGAAGCGCAAAAACTTGGTTTCTCGACTGTGATCGCGCCAGAGGGCTGCAATTTTGGCTCGGTCGGAGGTGTTAAGCTGATGCAAATGGCGGATATGACGCGATTTGTGGGCGATATATTCGGCGCGGGCTAGCGCCAAAATAAGTGAGGGAGCGGGCGATGGATGGGTTCACGATGATTGACGGCATTGCAGGCGGGGTGATTTTCATCTCGGCCATCTTGGCCTATTCGCGCGGTTTTGTGCGCGAGGTCATGTCAATCTTGGGCTGGATCGCCGCGGCCATCGTGGCCTATTGGGCCGCGCCAGAAGTGCGCCCACTGATCTCGGAAATCCCCTATATCGGGCCATATGTCGATGACAGTTGCGAATTGGGCATGATCTTGGGCTTTTCGGCAGCCTTTGCTGTGACGCTGATCGTCGTCTCGCTCTTCTCGCCGCTGTTTTCCTCATTCATCCAGAAAACCAAACTGGGCGGGTTTGATGCGGGCGCGGGTCTCTTCTTTGGCGTGCTGCGCGGTGTGGCCTTGGTGGCGGTGGCCTTGGTCGCCTATGACCGACTGGCCGGCAGCGACCCTGCGGCGGCAGTCGTGAACAGCCAAACCGCACAAATCTTTGCCTCGCTGACCACGCAGATCGACAGCGAAATCCCAAGCGATGCGCCGGGTTGGTTGATTGGTCGCTATGAGGGGCTGACCGCAGGATGCGTGGCCCCTGCCGCAGGCGACGCGCAAAGCGCGCGCGCACTCCTATCCGTGCCCGCAGCGTAAGTGCATGTCCGCGTGGCGTAGCAGTAAAATTATACGTGAATTTCGAGCGCAAATTGTGACGCATTCATGACAGCTAACAGGTGACAGCGCCGCGCCTTTGTCCTAGGTAAGGCGTGCAACCGACTCGCCCATTTCCGTAGCTTTCGGCTATGACCGCAGGCAGGAGCCCGCCGATGCCCAGCAATTTCGCGTCCCCGCGCACCGCAGATTTCCCCGCCCATCCCTTTGATCCCCTCTCTGATGATAAGCTGCGTGAAGAATGCGGCGTCTTTGGTGTGATCGGTGTGGCGGATGCCGCGAATTTTGTGGCCCTTGGCCTGCACGCGCTGCAACATCGCGGCCAAGAGGCGGGTGGGATCGTCAGCTATGACCCTGCCGAAGGGTTCAACTCGGCTCGCCGTTTCGGGTATGTGCGCGATAATTTCACCAATGCCAGCGTTATGGACACGCTGCCCGGTGCGCTTGCCATCGGCCATGTGCGCTATTCCACGGCAGGCAATAAGGGCAATACGGCAATTCGTGATGTGCAGCCCTTTTTTGGCGAATTCGCTATGGGTGGAGCCGCGATTGCGCATAATGGGAATATCGTCAACGCCGATGAACTGCGCCGCGAATTGATTGAACGCGGGTCCATCTTCCAATCGTCATCGGACAGTGAGTGCATCATTCACCTGATGGCGCGCAGCTATCAGAAAAATATCCCCGAGCGCATGAAAGACGCGCTGCGCCGCGTAGAGGGCGCGTTTTCGGTTGTGGCCATGACGCGCACAAAATTGATGGGTGTGCGCGACCCGCTTGGGGTGCGGCCCTTGGTGTTGGGCAAGATCGGCGATGGTTACGCGCTTTCCTCCGAAACCTGTGCGCTTGATATCATAGGCGCCGAATTCGTGCGCGAGATCAAGCCCGGTGAGATGGTCGTCATCACCGCGCAGGGCATCGAAAGCTATATGCCCTTCGAGCAGCGCAAATCGCGCTTTTGCATCTTCGAACATGTCTATTTCTCGCGCCCCGACAGTATTTTGGGCGGGCGGTCAGTGTATGAAACGCGCCGCCAGATTGGCGTGGAATTGGCGCGCGAAGCCCCTGTTGAGGCAGATCTCGTCTGCCCCGTGCCCGATAGTGGCACGCCTGCGGCCATCGGGTTTGCCCATGAAAGCGGCATCCCGTTTGGCATGGGGATCATCCGCAACCAATATATGGGCCGCACCTTTATCGAACCCACCGAACAGATCCGCAATATGGGTGTGCGTCTTAAGCTGAACATCAACCGCGCCTTGATTGAAGGCAAGCGGGTGATCTTGGTGGATGACAGCGTTGTGCGCGGCACCACCTCGCAAAAGATCAAAGAAATGATTTTGGACGCAGGCGCGGCTGAGGTGCATTTCCGCATCGCCTCTCCGCCTACGGCATGGCCTTGTTTTTACGGGGTGGACACGCCACAGCGCGACAAGCTTCTTGCGGCTACGATGAGCGCCGAAGAAATGCGCGCCCATCTGGGTGTGGACAGCCTGCGCTTTATCTCGCTTGATGGGCTTTATCGCGCCGTGGGTGAGGCCAAGGGCCGTGACCCCAAAAACCCCACCTATTGCGATGCCTGTTTCTCAGGCGAATATCCTGTGCGCCCCACAGACCAAATCGCCAAAGGTTTTGCCATGAACGAACCCGCCGCTGCTGAATAAGCGGCACCATGGCACAAAAGAAAAAGGCCGCTCTGAGGAGCGGCCTTTTTCTTTAGATCTTTCATGCCGATCAGCGGATCGCTTTGCGCAAGTTAAACGCACCCGCCACAATCAAAGCGGCCAAAAGCGCCTTGACCACATCACCCGCGATGAAGGGCGCCATCCAACCAGAGAGCAAGGCTGAAGGCTCAACCCCCATGACCAAGGCAGGCCATACAAGGCCGGGCACATAAAGCGCGGCCGAAGCAACCAGTGCCGCAGCAAAGCCAAGGATTGGCTTACGCGCCATGCCACGATCCGCAGCCAAGCCCGCGATATAAGCCATCACAACAAACCCCAGAAGGAAGCCACCGGTCGGCCCAAACATATAGGCCAGACCTGCACCGCCATTGGCGAAAACAGGCAGACCCATCGCGCCCTCAACCAAATAGGCCACAAGCGCCGCAACGCCCAAACGCGCGCCCGAGGCGAAAGCAACGGTCAGGATTGCTAAGGTTTGCAGCGTCATAGGAACAGGGAACATCGGCACCGAGATTTGCGCCGCAATTGCAATCACAAGCGAGCCCGCCAAGACCAATGCCGCTTTTTGCGCAAGGCTTGTGGGGGTGGTCAGGGATTTGGTTAGAAAGTCAGAACGGCTCATAAATCGGGCTCCTCAAAGGTTCTGGAGAATTCGCGTTTAAGCTGTTTTCCGCTTGCAGCACGTCAAAGTCAAGCAAAGAGCACGCAAATTACCCACAGCCACCGCAAATCAGGCGCGGCAAAAAACCCTGCTTGCCAAATCGCTGCTTTCATCCCATGTGGGAGGCATGGAAAAGATTTTGTCAGGTAAAATCGCCCTTGTCACAGGGGCATCGCGCGGAATTGGGGCAGCCTCGGCGGAATGGTTGGCCGCTCGCGGCGCTCATGTCGTTGCCGTTGCCCGCACCACGGGCGCTTTGGAAGAATTGGATGACCGCATCCAAGCCAAAGGCGGGCAAGCCACGCTTGCCCCCATGGATATTACCACCGATGCTGCAATGGCGCATTTGTGCCGTTCAATTTTTGATCGGTGGGGGCGCGCCGATATTTGGGTGCATGCGGCCTTTCACGCAACCGCGCTGACCCCTGCCCCGCATATCACGGAAAAAGACCTTGATCGGGCCATTGGCACCAATATTCGCGCAGTATCGCGTTTGATCACCATGATCGCGCCATTGATTGAGCCGTCTGACGACCCGCATGCCGTGTTCTTTGACGACACATGGGACGCGAAATTCGCAGGCACCTATGGCATGAGCAAGGCCGCCACCCGCGCCTTGGTGCAAAACTGGCAATCCGAGACGGAAAAGCACGGGCCGAACGTGCATCTGTTACACCCAAAGCCCATGCCAACCGCTTTGCGCGCACGGTTTTATCCTGGAGAAGATCGGGAGGGGTTGGCAAAGCCCAGTGACGAAGCCGAACGGCTGTTGCAACCGATCTTCGGCTAAAAGCCGAAAGTCAGCTAATCTTTATCGTCATCTTCTTCGTCCTCGACCGCAGCCGCTTTGGCCTTGGGGGCAACAGGCGTGGGACGGGGCGCTTCAACCTCAGGCATTTCTTCGATACGATCTGCCAAGGCCTCGGCGCGGGCGGCAAGCTCGGCCAACCCATCCACCACTTGCGCAGGGATGACCGCCACCTCTGCAGGCGGTTTCGCGGCTTCAAGATCCGCGATTTTCATCTGCGATTTGCGCAAAAGATCCTCGGCTTTGGCCAGCGTCTCTTCCATCGCCTTGATTTTGGTTTGCGCGGCCTCAAGCTCATCGGTTTTGGCAAGGGTTTTATCGGCCAAAAGCAGACCCGCCATCAGCAACATCCGTTCCGCAGTCAACCGACCAATCTGACCCGAGACCACAGAGGCCTCGGTGTCCAACATTTGCGCCGCCGCTTTGAGAAGGGGTTCCTCGCCCTCTTTGCAGGCGACTGGGAAATTACGGCCACCGATGGTAATCGTTACATCAGGCATTACGCGCCCCCTTCTTCGGTCACAGTATCAATCTCGGCCAAAATCTGCGCCAGTTCTTGGGCATCGGCGGCGCGCTGCGCCTTGAGCGCACGAATTTCCGCCAAAAGACCAGATTGCAGCAATTCGCGATCAACATTTCCTTCGGGCGTCTCGCGCAACTCCTCCAAGGTCTCTTGCAACCTCGCGATTGTTGCGCGCAATTCGCCCAATGTGCTGTCCGTCATCTGAGCGCCGCGATCCTCAAGCGCATCGCGCGCGGCATCACGCTCATCGCGGGCCTCGTTGCGTTCTTCGCGCAAGCGCGCGGCGCGCATCCGCAGGATTTGCACCTCACTCTCGCCCGTGGCTTCGGGTATTGGGGCGGCATCAGATACGGCCTCGGCTTGGGTGGTAGATTGGGCAAGGTCAGATTTCAGCTGCTCAACCTCGGCACGGGCTGCTGCCAATTCGGCCTTGAGCACATCCCGCGCAGCCTCGGCCTCAGTGGCCCGCAATTCAGCGCCATCCGTGCTGCCCTGCGCCTGAGCCTCCATTGCCTTAAGCCGTGCCGCCAGATCCAATCGCTTACGCTGCTCTAGCGCCAATTCCTCGCGCAGATCAGACAGTTCATCCGAGGACGTGGTGCTGTTTGCAGGGGCGCGGGCCTTTCCCATCGCCGCATCAATCCGCGCAAGCGCAGCTGACAGGCGGGCCTCAAGCTGATCGACTTTCTCAATGGCCATAGGATCGCTCATTTTGCCTCCCCCAATTGCGGGCGTTTGGATCGCCTCATGAAACATTTACGCGGCAGTCGTATCACGTAGACCATGTCAGATCGCGCGGGCCGAATCTGACCCCCTGCGACACATTATGATCCAATTTCGGGAGTTTGGCAGGATTTCTTGATCTAAGGCAACCCTTGCGTCTCTAGCGGCCAACAGCACTTGGGCGTGGGCTTCGGGCTTGAACTTTGGTCACGCCCTGCTAAACCCGTCCGCGTTAACGCTCCGACAAGCACTCCCGCAGCCCTCTTCTAGGACATTGATATGGATCTTTCTGCACTTGCCGCCCGCAATCCTGACCATTGGCGCCGCGCCGCCTGTATCCGCACGCTTGCCCTTGACGGGGTGGCCGCCGCGAATTCGGGCCATTCTGGTATGCCGATGGGGATGGCGGATGTTGCGACCGTGCTGTTTGACAAGCACCTCTCCTTTGACGCATCGGCCCCGAACTGGCCAAATCGCGACCGCTTTATTCTGTCGGCGGGCCATGGCTCGATGCTGATCTATGCGCTGCTGTATCTCACAGGTTACAAGCAGATGACATTGGAGCAGATCAAGAATTTCCGTCAGTTGGGCGCCATCACAGCGGGCCATCCTGAATTTGGCCATGTCGAAGGGGTTGAGACGACCACAGGCCCCTTGGGGCAAGGGATTTCCAACGCGGTTGGCTTTGCCATGGCCGAGGAACATCTGCGCGCCACATGGGGCGCAAAGATTATGGATCACTACACTTATTGCATCGCGGGCGATGGCTGCCTGATGGAGGGCATCAGCCAAGAGGCTATCGGTCTTGCGGGACGTCATGAACTCAGCCGCCTGATTGTGCTTTGGGATGACAATAACATCACCATCGATGGCACAGTCGATATGGCCTGCCGGGTGGATCAACGCGCCCGCTTTGCCGCCGCAGGGTGGGATGTGTTTGACTGTGACGGCCATGATGCCGCCGATATCGACCGCGCGATCACGGCCGCCAAGGCAAGCCCGCGCCCCGCAATGGTGGCCTGCAAAACCCATATCGCAATCGGCTCTGCCGCGCAGGACACCCCCAAGGGCCACGGCGCATTGACCGACCCAAAAGTGGTGGCTGATACGAAGGCCGCCTATGGCTGGACGCATGGGGCCTTTGAAATCCCTGCCGATCTCAAAAACTGGTGGGAAGCTGTCGGCGCAAAAGGCGCCACCGCGCGCGCCCAATGGGAAGCCCGTCTTGCCGCCCTGCCCGCCGCCAAACAGGCCGAGTTTACCCGCGCGTTTGCAGGCGAGGTTCCCGCGAAATTGGGCAATGCGCTGCGCCGCTATAAAAAATCCCTCGCGGATGAGGCGCCCAAAGTGGCGACCCGCAAGGCCAGTGAAATGGCCCTTGCCGTGATCAACCCGATCATGAAGGAAACCTTGGGCGGCTCTGCGGATTTGACGGGGTCGAACAATACCAAAACGGGCGATATGGGGATTTTCACCCCCGAGAACCGCAAAGGGCGCTATGTCCATTACGGAATCCGCGAGCATGGCATGGCGGCAGCGATGAACGGTATGGCGCTGCATGGGGGCGTGCGCCCCTATGGCGGGACATTCTTTACCTTTACCGATTACGCGCGCCCCTCGATGCGACTTTCCGCTTTGATGGGGATTAACGTGGTCTATGTGATGACCCATGACAGCATCGGCGTTGGCGAGGATGGCCCAACCCACCAACCTGTTGAGCATCTCGCCATGATGCGCGCCACGCCAAATTGCCTTGTGATGCGCCCTGCCGATGCGGTGGAAACCGCGGAATGTTGGGAAATCGCGCTGTCGCAACCAAACCGCCCCAGCGTGTTGGCCCTGACCCGTCAAAACCTGCCCACGTTGCGCAGAAAACATGTCTCGCGCAATTTGGCCGCCCAAGGGGCCTATGTTTTGGCCGAGGCCGAAGGCAAGCGTCAGGTGATCTTGATAGCAACAGGGTCGGAAGTCGAAATTGCCATGGCGGCCCGCGACAAGTTGCAGGCCGAAGGTATCGGAACACGGGTTGTCTCGGTGCCGTCGATGGAACTCTTTGCCGAGCAAGACGAAGCCTATCGCAAGCGCATTCTACCTGCAGGGCCCGTGCGCATTGCGGTTGAGGCCGCTGTGCGTCAGCCTTGGGATCGCTGGTTGTTGGGCGAGCGTGGTCGTGAGGCCAAGGCGGGCTTTGTTGGGATGAACAGCTTTGGCGCTTCTGCCCCTGCTGAAGTTCTCTACGAGCATTTCGGCATCACCGCAGAGGCGGTCGTGGCCGAGGCCAAAGCGCGCCTTTAAGCACAGAACCTAAGAAACAAAATCGGGCGTGTAGGGGCCTCCTACACGCCCTTTTTCTTTGGGAAAAGTGGCAGGATCACCGCAACGAGCGGGATCAAACAGGCCCCAACACCCAAGCCCAAAATACCTGCGCCAAGGGCGGACACCGCCCACTCCACCACTCCGTGGGCCGCGGCCACAGCATCCGCTGCGGCAAGGCTGAGGTGATGCAGCATCTCCTCTGGGGCGGGCCAGCCCAGTTGCGTGGCCCCGTGCAGAAGGATGGCGCCCCCCACCCACAGCATCGCCGCTGTGCCAATTCGGGTGAGCCACAGCAGGAAGCTGGGCATCGCGGCCACGATCCCCCGCCCCAGACGTTGTAAGGCGGGCGCGCGGTCGGTATGCGCCAAATGCAGCCCCACATCATCGGCCTTCACAATCAGGGCGACCGACCCATAGACCAAAGCGGTGATGCCGATCGCCACAAGGGCAAGCGCGAAACCCGCATAAATCAGGCTTGGCGCCTCAAGCGCCGAGAGCGCGATGGTCATGATTTCAGCGGAAAGGATGAAATCTGTTTTGATCGCACCTTTGACACGCGCCTCTTCTAAATGGGCGGGGTCGCTTGCCGCAGGATCGCGCGTCTCGGAATGCGGGCGAAAGGCATGAAGGATCTTTTCTGCCCCCTCATAACACAAATAAGCCCCCCCCATCATCAACAGGGGCGGAATCGCCCAAGGGGCGAATTGCGACAACAGGAGCGCCACAGGCAAAAGGATCACCAATTTATTGACAATCGAGCCGCGCGCGATCTTCCAGACAATCGGCAATTCACGCTCTGGCGAAAACCCTGTGAGATATTTGGGGGTGACGGCCGCGTCATCAATCACCGCGCCTGCGGCCTTTGCCCCCGCTTTGGCTGCTTGTGCCGCGATATCGTCCACGGAGGCCGCCGCAACCTTGGTCAAAGCCGCGACATCATCCAACAGCGCCAATAATCCGCTCATCCACCCCAATCCTTTTGCACCCAACAGCCGCCCTTAGCATAGCGGCACAGCATGTTCGCGCAACCGTTCGCGCTAACATCGGATGTTTTCGCTAACATTATGAAAATTCGTCATTTTTTCCTTGGGAACCGGGCGCGGCTTTTGTATGCGGTCAAGCAAGAGCGCAAATCGGATTGGAGACAAGATCATGACCATCACCCTTGGCATCAATGGATTTGGCCGCATCGGGCGGTGCACCCTTGCCCATATCGCAGAGGCGGCACGCAACGATGTGCAAGTGGTCAAAATCAACGCGACTGGCCCGCTTGAGACCAATGCGCATCTTCTAAAATATGACAGCGTGCATGGCCGTTTTGGCGGCGAGGTGCGCCTGACCGAGGACACAATGGATTTAGGCCAAGGCCCGATCAAAGTCTTTTCCACCTACGACCCACAAGAGTTGGATTGGGAGGGCTGCGATGTCGTTCTTGAATGCACAGGCAAGTTCAACAATCGTGACGCGGCCGCAGTCCATTTGACCCGCGGCGCAAAGCGGGTCTTAGTCTCGGCCCCCGCGAAACAAGCCGATAAAACCATCGTCTATGGTGTGAACCACCGCGATCTGCGCGAAGATCATCATGTCGTCTCGAACGGGTCTTGCACCACGAATTGCTTGGCCCCTTTGGCAAAAGTGCTGAATGAGGCGATTGGTATTGAGCGCGGGATCATGACCACGATCCACAGCTACACGGGCGATCAGCCCACGCTAGACCGCCGCCATTCCGATCTTTACCGCGCGCGTGCTGCCGCTATGGCGATGATCCCCACATCAACTGGCGCTGCAAAAGCGCTGAAAGAAGTTCTGCCTGAACTCGAAGGTCGGTTGGATGGCACGGCCATGCGGGTTCCAACCCCGAATGTATCTTGCGTTGATCTGACCTTTGAGGCGGGGCGCGATACATCGGTGGAGGAGGTTAACCAAATCATGCGCGATGCGGCCGAGGGCCATATGCGCAGCGTCCTGGCCTATGACTCAGAACCCAAGGTTTCGATTGATTTCAATCACACCACGCATAGCTCGATTTTTGCGCCAGATCAGACAAAGGTCATCGGTGGGCGCACGGTTCGTGTTTTGGCATGGTATGACAATGAATGGGGATTTTCGGCGCGTATGGCGGATGTCTCTGCTGCCATGGGGCGCCTGATCGCCTAAACCCCCGTCCTAGGTCACGACTTTTTATAAAACACAGCCATGATGCATGGCAGGGTTTTTGCTTTTTCATCCCCTGAACGGCCTAAACCCAAGTTATAATGCCCCCAACCAGAGATCGAACTCTGCGATTTATAACCCGCGTCCAATGGCGATCGGGGCGATTTCCTCACAAATCCTGTCTCACAAGGCCGCCACAAACAGGTGGGCCGTTCACCACAGCAGAAAGGAAATCCACATGTCTTTTATGAAAATATCGACCTTTGTCGCAGCACTGGTCCTGACCACCGCCCTGCCTTTGGCGGCACAGGCCTCTGGCTATGAGCGTCTGACCGAAGAGCAGCGTGCAAACATTTGATCCATATCCTCGATAAAATGGCGTTCTGGGGCTAGAGATCCCCTTTCCTTTTCGCGGCTAAGGGACTATACCACCCGCAACCGTTACCGCTAACAATGCCATGCTTGGCGCACTGGAGGGGATTATGGCTGTTAAAGTTGCCATTAATGGGTTTGGTCGGATTGGACGCAACGTGCTGCGCGCGATCATCGAGTCGGGCCGCACCGATATTGAGGTGGTCGCAATCAATGATCTGGGGCCTGTTGAAACCAACGCGCATCTTTTGCGTTTTGACAGCGTGCATGGCCGCTTTCCCGCCGAAGTGAAAACAACCGAGACGACCATTGACGTGGGGCGCGGCCCAATTGAGGTCACCGCCATTCGCAACCCCGCTGAATTGCCATGGGGTCACATTGATATCGTCTTGGAATGCACGGGCATTTTCACCGACCGCGACAAGGCCGCCGTGCATCTTGAAAACGGGGCTTCGCGTGTCTTGGTTTCGGCCCCCTCAAAAGGGGCGGATAAGACCATCGTTTACGGGGTCAACCACGGCACATTGACGAAGGATGACATCATCGTCTCGAACGCCTCTTGCACCACGAACTGCCTTAGCCCTGTGGCCTTCGCGATCCACAATGCCATCGGGATTTCGCGCGGCTTTATGACAACGATCCACAGCTACACGGGCGATCAGCCGACCTTGGACACGATGCACAAGGATCTCTATCGCGCCCGCGCCGCCGCGATGAGCATGATCCCCACCTCAACAGGTGCCGCGCGCGCCGTTGGTTTGGTTTTGCCCGAATTGAATGGCAAGCTGGACGGGGTCGCAATCCGCGTGCCGACACCGAATGTCTCGGTTGTTGATCTGACCTTTGAGGCGGCCCGCACCACATCAGTTGAAGAAATCAACGAGGCAGTGATCAAGGCGGCCAATGGACCGCTTAAGGGCATTTTGGGCGTGACGGATCAGCCCAATGTCTCGATGGATTTTAACCATGATCCCCGCTCCTCGATCTTCCATTTGGATCAGACCAAAGTGATGGATGGCAATATGTGCCGCGTTCTGAGTTGGTATGATAACGAATGGGGCTTCTCAAACCGCATGGCCGATACGGCCGTGGCGATGGGAAAACTGATCTAAAGAGAAAAAGGCGCGGAACACCGCGCCTTTTTCTTTGCCAAAAAATTGACCTTTGCGCTGGAAAAGTCTAGCGCAAGGATGACTGTATTTCCCAAATATCGGAGGCCGCAAATGGCGTGGAACACCTTGGATGATCTCGATCTTGCGGGCAAAACGGTGCTGACCCGTGTCGACATCAACGTGCCGATGGAAAATGGCCGCGTCACCGATGCGACACGGATTGAGAAGATCATCCCCACGATCCGCGACATCCGCGCGAAAGGTGGCCGCGTGGTTCTTTTGGCCCATTTTGGCCGCCCGAAAGGGCGCCCCGTTCCAGAAATGAGCCTAGCGCAACTGACGCCTGCCCTTGAGGCCGCGCTGGGGCATGAGGTGATTTTCATCGAAACCCCAAGCCGCGCCGCGATTGAGGCAACCCCCACGTATGCTGTGATCTTGGTTGAGAACACTCGGTTTGCCCCGATGGAGGAGGCAAACGATCCGCAAATGGCGCAATTCCTTGCAGGGCTTGGTGACATTTACTGCAATGACGCTTTTTCAGCGGCGCATCGGGCGCATGCCTCAACCGAAGGGGTCGCGCATTTGCTGCCCTCTTGCGCGGGCCGCCTGATGGCTGCGGAATTGGCTGCATTGGAAGCCGCACTTGGCACCCCTGCCCGCCCTGTTATGGCCGTTGTTGGCGGGGCAAAAGTCTCGACCAAGCTGGATCTTCTGCACAATCTGGTTGGTAAGGTGGATCGCCTCGTAATCGGGGGCGGCATGGCCAATACGTTTTTGGCGGCACAGGGCCATGATGTCGGCGCGTCTTTGTGCGAACATGATCTGGCGCAAACGGCGCGCGACATTTTGGATCACGCAAAAACCACGGGTTGCGCCATCATTTTGCCAAGCGATGTGGTCATTGCCCGCGAATTCAAATCGGGTGCTACGCATGAGGTGGTTGCAAGCACGGCCGTGCCCAAGGATGCAATGATTTTGGATGCAGGCCCGAACAGCGTGGCAGCCATCATTGCCCAGATTGAAACTTCAAAAACCTTGATCTGGAACGGCCCGCTTGGCGCCTTTGAACTTAGCCCCTTTGACGCGGCCACGAACGCGGCCGCACAAGCGGCGGCACAGGCCACCAAAACAGGCCATCTGATTTCTGTCGCAGGCGGCGGGGATACGGTCGCGGCCCTCAATAAATCGCGCGCGGCGGAGCATTTCACCTATATCTCAACCGCAGGCGGCGCCTTCCTTGAATGGATGGAGGGCAAAACCCTCCCAGGTGTTGCGGCGCTGGGGATCTGACACCCTAAATTTAGTGCTATAAATATCTGACTCTAAATATAAAAAAAATCGAATCAGGGGGATTCCCTTTTCGATTGGGATATGCGAATCTGCCCGCACGATATCGGCACAAATTCAAAGAATGCCGAATTGATGAGGCAGTAACGCATGTCGAAGACACGCAAACTTTCCCTTGCGGGGGCAGTTCTTCAGATCACGCTGATTTTGGTCGGTGGGTATTTTGGGCTTGCCGCGATCCAAGGGGACTCGGGCCTGTTCGAGCGCATCCAAATCGAAGCGGAAGCCGATGAGCTGCGTCTCGAATTGGCAGCGTTGCAGGCTGAAACGTCCCATCTTGAAACCCTGACACAACGCATGTCCGACACGTTCCTCGACCTTGACCTTCTGGATGAGCAAGCCCGCGAAATCCTCGGCTATCTGCGCGCGGATGAGATCGTCCTGCGTTAAGGCAAAAAACCCCCTCAACCGCCGCATTCTGCCTTGCCCCTATGGGATGGGCTTCTTAACACTATGGCGAGATCGGATAAAAACAGGGGAGATCACCATGCGCACCAAAGCAGCCGTAGCCCTAAAAGCGGGCGAACCATTGACCGTGATGGAGGTCGAATTGGACGGCCCGAAGGCGGGCGAGGTCTTGGTGGAAATCAAAGCCACAGGCATTTGCCATACGGATGAATTTACCCGCTCAGGCGCGGACCCTGAGGGGATTTTCCCTGCTATTCTTGGCCATGAAGGTGCAGGCATTGTGGTTGAGGTGGGCGAAGGCGTGACCACCCTGAAACCTGGTGATCATGTGATCCCCCTCTATACGCCTGAATGTCGGCAATGTGAATCCTGCCGCTCAGGCAAGACCAACCTGTGCACCGCCATTCGCAACACCCAAGGTCAAGGGCTGATGCCTGATGGCACAACACGGTTTAAGATGCTCGATGGCACGCCGATTTATCACTATATGGGCTGCTCAACCTTCGCCAATCACACAGTGCTGCCCGAGATCGCCTTGGCCAAAGTGCGCGATGACGCGCCGTTTGACAAGATCTGCTACATTGGCTGCGGCGTGACCACGGGTATTGGCGCGGTGATCAACACCGCAGGGGTCGAGATCGGGTCAACCGCCGCCGTGTTTGGCCTTGGCGGCATCGGCTTGAACGTCATTCAAGGCCTGCGCATGGCGGGTGCAGATATGATCATCGGAGTTGATCTCAATGATGGCAAAGAGGAGATGGCGCGCAAATTCGGCATGACCCATTTCATCAACCCGTCAAAAATCGAAGGCAGCGTTGTGCAGGAGATTGTAAACCTCACCAAGCGCGGCGATGACCAGATCGGTGGCGTGGATTATTCCTTTGACGCCACAGGCAATGTCAAAGTGATGCGCGATGCACTAGAATGCAGCCACCGCGGGTGGGGTGTTTCCGTCATCATCGGTGTTGCCCCCGCAGGGGCCGAGATCAGCACGCGACCCTTCCAACTTGTGACAGGGCGCGTCTGGAAAGGCACGGCCTTTGGCGGCGCGAAAGGGCGCAGCGATGTGCCAAAATTTGTCGATTGGTATATGGATGGTAAGATCGAAATTGATCCGATGATCACCCATAAATTGACACTCGATCAAATCAATGAGGGGTTTGATTTGATGCATGCGGGCAAATCCATCCGCGCAGTGGTAGAATTTTGATGCAGGTGATCAGCGAAAATCGTGCATTTGGCGGCAAGCAATTTGTCGCCAAACACCTGTCAGATGCGTGCAACTGCGAAATGACCTTTGCAGTCTATCTTCCACCGCAGGCCGAAGACGGACCTGTGCCCGTGTTGTATTACCTGTCAGGTCTGACCTGCACACATGAGAATGCCATGACCAAAGCCAGCGCCCAAGCATGGGCGGCAGAGTATGGCATTGCCGTGGTCTTTCCCGACACCAGCCCGCGTGGCGAAGGCGTTGCAAATGACGAGGCCTATGATCTGGGCCAAGGCGCAGGGTTCTATGTCAATGCGACCGAGGCCCCTTGGGCTGCACATTTTAAGATGTGGGATTACATCGCAGAAGAATTTCCTGCCTTGAT
Organism: Roseobacter sp. HKCCD7870; assembly: GCF_037830315.1. NCBI lineage: Bacteria > Pseudomonadati > Pseudomonadota > Alphaproteobacteria > Rhodobacterales > Roseobacteraceae > Roseobacter > Roseobacter sp. HKCCD7870. Next base: position 663,096 of record NZ_JBBLYO010000001.1, read on the forward strand.
TGATGCGGAATTCCCCATTAACGGCACCCGCGCAGGCATCACGGGCCATTCAATGGGCGGGCATGGGGCGCTGACGCTTGCCTTGACCTATCCTGATCAGTTCAAAAGCCTTTCTGCCCTTGCACCAATCGCCAACCCGACCCAATCAGATTGGGGGAAAAAGCAGCTTGCCGCTTATTTGGGGCCAGATCAGGGCCAATGGGCCGCGCATGACGCAAGTCTTTTGATGGCCACGCAGGGCTATCCAAGTGACATCTTGATTGACCAAGGCGGCGCAGATCAATTCCTTGAGCTACTACGCCCTGCCAGTTTGGCCCACGCCATGACAGAACGTGCACAGCCCCATGTGATGCGGATGCATGAGGGCTATGATCACAGCTATTTCTTTGTGGCCTCCGTGATCGAAGATCACATTCGCTGGCATGCTGAACGGCTGTAAAAATAGTAGAAATTTGCGCAAAAACCCTTAGGCTGAATTCCCCCTACCCTTTCCCCTGACTTTTGTGATAAAGAATAGTTCAACGTTAAACTATTCTTTCGAATGGGAGGGCCCAAGGATATGGCCGCGAAACGACCGACCCCCGCATCGAGCGGAAAAACCAAAGCGAAATCAAATGTTTCTCCTGATGAATTGAAAAAATTCTATCGCGAAATGTTGCTGATCCGCAGATTCGAAGAAAAAGCAGGTCAGCTTTACGGCATGGGTTTGATCGGTGGTTTTTGCCATCTCTATATTGGGCAAGAGGCGGTTGTTGTCGGCCTAGAGGCCGCGGCCAGCGAAGGCGACAAGCGGATCACCTCCTATCGCGACCACGGCCATATGCTGGCCTGCGGGATGGATGCCAAGGGTGTTATGGCCGAATTGACGGGCCGCATCGGGGGCTATTCCAAGGGCAAGGGCGGCTCGATGCATATGTTCTCGAAAGAGAAACATTTCTACGGCGGCCACGGCATCGTGGGCGCGCAAGTGCCATTGGGTGCGGGTCTGGCCTTCTCGGACAAATATCGCGGCAATGATCGCGTCACCTTTGCCTATTTCGGCGATGGTGCAGCCAACCAAGGTCAGGTCTACGAGACTTATAACATGGCCGAGCTGTGGTCGCTGCCTGTTGTTTTTGTGATTGAGAACAACCAATACGCGATGGGCACCTCAGTGCAGCGTTCAACAAAATCCCCAAGCCTATGGGAGCGCGGCGCGGCCTATGGGATCGCGGGCGAAGAGGTTGACGGGATGGATGTTCTGGCGGTCAAAGATGCGGGGCAACGCGCCGTTGCCTACTGCCGCGCTGGCAAAGGCCCTTACATTCTTGAGGTCAAAACCTATCGCTATCGCGGACATTCGATGTCTGACCCTGCGAAATATCGCACCCGCGAAGAAGTGCAGGAAATGCGCGAAAAGCGCGATGCGATTGAACATGTTCGCCAATTGTTGCTGACGGGCGGTCACGCCTCTGAGGACAACCTGAAGGCGATTGATAAAGAAATCAAAGACATCGTGAATGAGGCCGCCGAATTCTCCAAAGAAACCCCTGAGCCACCTTTGGATGAATTGTGGACAGATATTTACGCGGACGCGTGAGCGGAAGGAGAGGATAAACCAATGGCAACCGAAATTTTGATGCCCGCCCTTTCGCCAACGATGGAAGAAGGCACTTTGGCCAAATGGCTGGTTAAGGAGGGCGACACCGTGCAAGCGGGTGATATTCTCGCCGAGATTGAAACCGACAAGGCCACGATGGAATTCGAGGCGGTCGATGAAGGCGTGATCGGCAAGATCCTTGTGGCTGAGGGCACCGAAGGGGTGACGGTCAACACCGCCATCGCCATCATCGGCGAAGCGGGCGAAGATATGAGCGCGACCCCTGCGGCAGCCTCCCCCGCCCCTGCGGCACCCGTTGCAGAAGCGGCACCTGCCGCACCTGTGGCCGTGGCCCCTGCGGCGCCCGTGGCAGATCAAAGCCCCGATTGGCCCGAAGGCACGCCGATGAAAACGCAAACTGTGCGCGAAGCGTTGCGCGACGCCATGGCCGAAGAAATGCGCGGCAATGACAATGTGTTCTTGATGGGCGAAGAGGTCGGTGAATATCAAGGTGCCTATAAGATCAGCCAAGGTTTGTTGGATGAGTTCGGCGCAAAGCGCGTGATCGACACCCCCATCACCGAGCATGGCTTTGCAGGGATCGCGGTTGGTGCGGCCTTTGGCGGGCTGAACCCAATCGTGGAATTCATGACCTTTAACTTTGCCATGCAAGCGATTGACCAGATCATCAACTCGGCGGCAAAGACGCTTTATATGTCAGGCGGCCAGATGGGCTGTCCTATCGTGTTCCGTGGCCCGAACGGCGCCGCCGCCCGCGTGGGCGCACAGCACAGCCAAGATTACGCCGCATGGTATGCGCATATTCCAGGCCTAAAGGTGGTGCAGCCTTATACCGCCGCAGATGCCAAGGGCCTTTTGAAACAGGCTATCCGAGATCCGAACCCCGTGATCTTCCTTGAGAATGAAATTCTCTACGGCAAAACCTTTGAGGTGCCAGATCTGCCCGATTTCACCATTCCGTTTGGCAAGGCAAAAATTGCCCGTGCAGGGGATGATGTGACCCTCGTGTCCTTCGGGATCGGCATGACATACGCCATGGAGGCCGCCGAACGTCTGGCCGCCGAAGGCATTTCTGCTGAGGTGATCGACCTGCGCACATTGCGCCCCTTGGATTACGGCACGGTTTTGGCCTCTGTCCAAAAAACCAACCGCTGCGTGACGATCGAAGAAGGTTTCCCTGTGGCCTCCATCGGCAATCACATCTCGGCATATCTGATGCAAAACGCCTTTGATTATCTCGATGCGCCTGTGATCAATTGCACGGGCAAAGATGTGCCAATGCCCTATGCGGCGAACCTTGAGAAACTGGCCCTTGTCACCACCGATGAAGTGGTCGCAGCGGTCAAATTCGTAACCTATCGCTAAGGAGGGGCTGATTATGGCAACCGAAATTCTAATGCCCGCCCTGTCGCCTACAATGGAAGAGGGCACATTGGCGAAATGGTTGGTCAAAGAGGGCGACACTGTGCAAGCAGGCGACCTCTTGGCCGAGATTGAAACCGACAAGGCCACGATGGAATTCGAGGCCGTGGATGAAGGCGTGATTGGCAAAATCCTTGTGGCTGAGGGCACCCAAGGGGTGAAGGTCAACACCGCCATCGCCATTATTGGTGAGGCGGGCGAGGATATGAGCGCGGCACCCGCAGCCCAAGCAGCCCCAGCCACACCTGCAACCCCCACCCCTGCACCTGCGGCCCCCAAGGCAGAGGGCGCACGGGTTTTTGCCTCACCGCTTGCGCGGCGGATTGCGGCGGAAAAGGGCATCGACCTGACCAAAGTGAAGGGCACAGGCCCACATGGGCGGATCGTGAAGGCCGATGTCGAAAGCGGCAAGGCGGTTGCATCTGCCCCTGCGGCGACAGCGGCACCTGCGCAAAGCGCGCCCGCTCTGCCCGCCTCGCCTGGTGCAGATCAGATCAAGAAAATCTACGAAGGCCGCGATTATGAAGAAGTGGCTTTGGATGGGATGCGCAAAACTGTTGCCGCCCGCCTCACCGAAGCCAAGCAAACCATCCCGCATTTCTATCTACGCCGCGACATTCGGATCGACAATTTACTTGCCTTCCGCGGCCAGCTGAACGCGCAATTGGCGGCGCGGGATGTCAAGCTTTCGGTCAATGATTTCATCATCAAGGCCTGTGCCCTTGCCCTGCAGGAAGTGCCAGATGCCAATGCGGTTTGGGCGGGGGATCGTATCCTCAAGCTGAAACCGTCTGATGTTGCGGTGGCCGTGGCAATTGAAGGTGGGCTGTTCACGCCTGTCCTCAAAGATGCGGATCAAAAATCCCTGTCGCGATTGTCGGCTGAGATGAAGGATCTAGCCGCACGCGCGCGGTCTAAGAAACTCGCCCCGCATGAATATCAGGGCGGCAGTTTCGCAATTTCCAATTTGGGTATGTTCGGGGTCGATAATTTCGATGCCGTTATCAACCCGCCCCATGGCGCAATCTTGGCGGTTGGTGCAGGGGTGAAAAAGCCTGTCGTCAGCGAGGATGGCGCGGTGCAAGTGGAGACTGTGATGTCGGTCACGCTTTCCGTGGATCACCGCGCGATTGATGGCGCACTTGGGGCAGAATTACTGGCCTCCATTGTGCGCAATCTGGAAAACCCAATGGCGATGCTGGCCTAACAGCCTGCAACATTCGGATAAGGGCGCGCAGGGTGAAAGCCTTGCGCGCCTTTTTATTTGGGCAAAGTAATCTCGCGCCATGCGGCAGGGGGCAGGTTACCCAAAACCCAATCCCCGATTTGCCACCGAATAAGCCGCAAAACAGGCAAACCCACATGGGCGCACATCCGCCGCACTTGGCGGTTGCGTCCCTCAGTAATTGTGAGGCGCAGCCAATGATCTGGCACAGTTTGACGATAACGCACAGGCGGCACACGCGGCCAGAGCCAGTCAGGCTCGGCCACCTGCGCAACCTCGGCAGGGCGTGTTGGCCCATCTTTTAGCGTAATCCCTGCGCGCAATGCGGCAACGGCATCGGGGTTTGGCGCGCCCTCAACCATCGCATAATAGGTCTTCGGCAATTTGGCGGCAGGGCTTGTGATCTGCGCTTGCAGTCGGCCATCATTGGTCAGCAGCAGCAGACCTTCGCTGTCGCGATCCAACCGCCCCGCAGGATAAAGGCCAGGCAAATCCAAATAATCCAAAAGCCCCCGCCAATGACCATCGGACGAAAATTGGCTTAGGACATCCATGGGCTTGTTAAAAGCCACAAGCCGCCTTGGCCCCTCAAGCGTCTTGCGGGGGCGCGGCCGATTTGTGCGCCCCCTCAATGCGCCTCGGCCCAATTTTTACCCTGCCCTGCATCCACGACCAACGGCACAGATAGATGCAAAACAGGGCTTGCCGCGCTTTCCATAACATCGCGGGCGCGGGCAATCAGGGCGTCCACCGCGCCCTCATCCACCTCAAAGACCAATTCATCATGCACCTGCAACAACATGGTTGCAGGCAAATCTGCGATTGCCTGATCCATGCGGATCATCGCGCGGCGGATGATATCGGCCGCGGTGCCTTGGATGGGCGCGTTGATGGCAGCGCGCTGCGCAAAGCCTACGGCGGGGCCTTTCGCCTCGATATCAGGTGTATGAATTTTGCGGCCAAACAAGGTCTGCACATAGCGGTGCGATTTGGCGAATTCCTTGGTCGCGGTCATATAATCACGGATGCCCGGGAAACGCTCAAAATAGCGGTCGATAAACCCTTGCGCCTCAGCGCGTGGTATCCGCAAATTGCGCGCAAGACCAAAGCCAGAAATGCCATAAATGACCCCAAAATTGATTGCCTTGGCCTGACGGCGAATGTCCGAGGTCATTTGATCCAGTGGGATGCCGAACATTTCAGACGCTGTTGCGGCGTGAATGTCTTGCCCTTCGCGAAAGGCCTGTTTGAGTGCATCAATTCCCGCAATCTCGGCCAAAATGCGCAATTCAATTTGGCTGTAATCCAAACTGACCAAAACGCGCCCCTCAGGGGCCACAAAAGCCTCGCGGATGCGGCGACCTTCTTCGCTGCGGATGGGAATATTTTGTAGGTTCGGATCGGTTGAGGCCAGACGGCCTGTATTCGCGCCCGCAATGACGTAAGAGGTATGCACGCGGCCCGTTTCGGGGTTGATATGATCTTGCAACGCATCGGTATAGGTCGATTTCAGCTTGGCAATCTGGCGCCAATCCAAAAGGCGCGCAGGCAATTCGTGACCCGCGGCGGCGAGATCTTCGAGGATATCCGCCCCCGTGGAATAGGCCCCCGTCTTGCCCTTTTTGCCCCCTTCAAGGCCCATCTTGTCGAACAAGATTTCACCAAGTTGTTTGGGGCTCGCCAGATTGAACGCCTCGCCCGCCAATTCATGCGCTTCGGCCTCGAGCGCCGCCATTTTCTGCGCAAAGGCGTTGGACATACGGCTCAGCACATCGCGGTCAACGCAGACCCCTGCCATTTCCATACGCGCCAAAACGGGCACAAGTGGGCGTTCGAGCGTTTCATAAACCCGTGTCACCTGCACCTGATGCAACTGAGGCTTGAACACCTGCCACAGGCGCAAGGTGATATCGGCATCCTCCGCCGCATAGGGGGCTGCATCTTCAATCTTGACCAAGTCAAAGGTGATTGCGGCCTTGCCCGCCCCAAGCAGGGTTTTAATCGGGATCGGTTCTTGATCGAGATAGCGCGCAGAGAGCGCATCCATCCCATGCCCGTGCAACCCGCCATGCAGCGCATAAGACATCAGCATTGTGTCATCAATTGGCGCGACCTTGATCCCGTATCGGGCCAAGATTTTCGCGTCATATTTCATATTTTGCCCGATTTTGACGATGGACTCATCCTCGAACACGGGCCGCAATGCATCTAGGGCTGTGGCAAGCGGCATTTGCCCCTCGACCAATGCGGCGCTGCCAAAGAGATCATCCCCGCCTGCGCGGTGTTGCAGAGGGATATAACAGGCGCGCCCTGCCTTGGTGGCCAAGGACACGCCAACCAATTCGGCGCGCATCTCATCTAGGGCGGTTGTCTCGGTATCAATCGCAATGAACCCTTGCGCGCGCGCCGCCTCAAGCCATGGGGTAAGCGCCTCAAGCGTTGTGATTGTCTCATACTGGCCATGATCAAAGGCAGGGAATTCTGGTGCGGCGGAGGCCGCCCCGCCCGCAGGCGCAGGGGCCGCGGCACTCGCCTGAATTTCAGGGGCCTCAACCCCCAAATGATCCGCGACACGCTTGGTCAGGCTGCGAAACTCCATCGCGGCCAGAAATTGCATCAGCGTCTCTGGTTCGGGGTCTTTAACCTCTAAATCGTCAAGGGTGATTTCAAGCGGCACTTGAGCATCGAGACTGACCAATTGCCGCGACAATCGAATTTGATCGGCAAACTCAATCAACGCCTCGCGCCGCTTGGGCTGTTTGATTTCCTCGGCCCGCGCCAAAAGCGTGTCTAAATCGCCATATTCATTGATCAAAAGCGCGGCTGTTTTTATCCCGATGCCAGGCGCCCCGGGAATATTGTCAACACTATCCCCCGCCAAGGATTGCACATCAATCACCCGCTCAGGCCCGACCCCAAATTTTGCAAAAACACCGTCAGCATCAATGCGCGCATTTTTCATCGCATCGAACATCTCGACCCCACCGCCGACAAGCTGCATCAAGTCTTTATCCGATGAGATAATCGTGCAGCGCCCCCCTGCCTCGCGCGCTTGCCGCGCAAGGGTGGCGATGATGTCATCCGCCTCGTATCCCTCCAACTCCAGACAGGCGAGGTTAAAGGCCCGCGTGGCTTCGCGGGTCAGCGGCATTTGCGGGCGCAAATCCTCGGGCATGGCATCACGATTGGCTTTGTAGAGATCGTATAGATCATTGCGGAACGTGTGGCTGCCTTTGTCAAACACCACCGCCGCATGGGTCGGCCCGTCAGAGCCGCCATTCTCGACAATCATTTTCAAAAGCATATTGCAAAAGCCCGACACCGCCCCAATGGGCAGGCCATCGGATTTGCGCGTCAGCGGCGGCAGCGCATGATAGGCCCGAAAAATAAAGGCCGAGCCATCAACGAGATGAAGGTGGCACCCTTTGCTAAATCCGCTCATATTCACACCGCGCTTGTTTCTGGGGTCTTGCTTCCCCTGTTCTAGCGCAGCATCAGAGCGGATGCGACCCGAAAGCGGTGCTTAGGACTTGGCCTTTTTGGCGGCGCTTTCGTGAATGAACATTTTGTCGCAATAGCCACATTCGACACGGCCCGTTTCATGCGGAATGGACAGCCACACCCGTGGATGACCCAAGGCGCCCTGCCCGCCATCGCAGGCCACACGCCATTGGCTGACAATCTCGGTTTCTGGGGCGTCCATGGTCATTGAGCCGTTCCTCCTGTCCTGTCTGTCTGCGCGCGGTGCGCACGCGGGCTGCTTGCCCTAGCCGTAGCATAGGCTTACATCTGCCTCATATCGCAGTTTGCCTCCCATCGGGCAAGAGGAGACAGGACAATGCCACGCGAAAACGCCATCGAGTTGCGCAATTTGCGTAAGACCTACGCGGCCACTGCGCGCAGCCCTGCCAAAGAGGCGCTGAAGGGCGTTGATCTCGACATTCCACGAGGGTCTATTTTTGGGCTTTTGGGGCCAAATGGCGCGGGCAAATCCACGATGATCAACATTCTGGCGGGGCTTGTAACCAAGACCTCAGGCCAAGTGACAATTTGGGGGTTTGATCAGGACAAAAACCCCCGCCAATCGCGCGCCTCTATCGGGGTGATGCCCCAAGAATTGAACATCGACCCGTTTTTCACCCCCCGCGCGGCATTGGATGTGCAGGCAGGCTTGTATGGAATGCCAAAATCGCAACGCGATGTTGAGGGGGTTTTGCGCCTCATTGGGCTTGAGGATAAGGCCGAAGCCTATGCCCGCACCCTCTCTGGCGGGATGCGGCGCAGATTGCTCCTTGGCAAGGCATTGATACACAACCCCCATGTGCTGGTTTTGGATGAACCAACCGCAGGGGTCGATATTGAATTACGTCAAATGTTATGGGCCAATGTGCGTCGCCTGAATGAAGAGCGCGGCATGACCATCATTCTGACCACCCATTACCTCGAAGAAGCTGAGGAGATGTGCGATGAAATCGCCATCATCAACCAGGGCGTGGTGATCGCGCGCGACCGCACCGAAAACTTACTGGCGCAGATGGATCAAAAAAGCCTTGTGATCTTGCCAGAAGGGCCAAGCGATGCTGTCACCGCCCCGCAAGGCGTAACCCTTGAGCGGCGCAGCGATGGTGCATTGGTCTTTAGCTATAGCCGCGCCAAAACTAGCCCTGCGGCGATTTTAGACAGTCTGCGGGTTGCGGGCGTGGGCATTCGTGACGTGAAAACCCAAGAACCCGATTTGCAAGATGTCTTTGTCTCGCTCACGCAATCAGCCTGAGCGCTTCGCCAATAAGGGCCCCAAAGCCGCCCCACCCAAAAGATGCAGGTGATAATGCGGCACTTCTTGTCCACCATGATCGCCCGCGTTGGAGATGACGCGATAGCCCTGCCCGCCTTCAGCCAAGGACAGGCCAAGCTCTTTGCACAGCCGCCCCGTTAGGCGCACAAAATCCAAGATTTCCGCGTCTGACGCGTTTTGTGCAAAATCATCATAGGTCACATAGGCCCCTTTGGGGATCACCAGAATATGGGTCGGCGCCTGTGGTCCGATATCGTGAAAGGCCAAACAATGATCAGTCTCAGCGACCGTGTTGTTTGGAATCTCCCCGCGCAGGATTTTGGCAAAGATATTCTGCGGATCGTACTCATGCGGCATATTTTGCGGCCCCCTTTTGGCTTTGGCTTTGGCAGGGGTTAGTCGTCAAACAAATGCGGCGTGTTCAACAGCCCCTGCGCCTGTTCCTGCGATATGGTGAAGAATTGCGCAAGCGCCTGCAAGTTCTCATCGCTATTGCGTGATTGACGGATGATGTAATGCGGATCAAACCCTGCCAATAAGATGCCCATTGGCGAGATTGATCTAGACGAGGTGCACGCCAAACTGGGCGATTGATCAGATCAAGTTTTGATCGGCGAATACCGCACGCAGGCTGCGCTTGGGGCGCGGGCCGATTTGGGCGATCACCTCTGCCGCCGCAGCCACACCCATCTCGCCTGCGCGCGCAATGCCAACATCCATCGCCATCCCGCCCAAGAACCCCGCGGCGAATTGGTCGCCCGCTCCAGTTGCATCCACAGGGGTGACGGGGGTTACAGCAACCTCGCAACGCGTGCCTTGGTGGATGATCTTCACCGCCTCGCCCGAATGGGTGCAGACAATCAGCCTACACGCCCCCGCGGCCTCGGCCAAGGCCGCGTCAAGATCGCTGGTCTGATAGAGCGACAGCCATTCTTCATGGTTGCCAATGGTGAAATCCATACCTTGCGCAATCAGGTTGCGAAAATCATCGCGGTGCCTGTCCACACAAAACGGATCAGACAGGGTGATCCCCACTTTGCCCCCGCCCGCGCGGCAGGCCTGACCTGCAAGGGTAAAGGCGGACTTGCCTTCGGGTTTGTCATAGAGATAGCCCTCCAAAAACATCCAGCGCGCGGCTTTGGCAGTGTCGACATCCACATCCGCCTCGTTAAAATCAGCGCCTGCCCCAAGATATGTATTCATCGAGCGCTCACCATCTGATGAGACAAAAATCATCGAGCGCGATGTGGGGGGCAAATCCATGTCTGCCACGGGCGGGTTGGGAAAATCGCTGCCATCGGCACGCATGCCATCGGCGTAAAATCGGCCCAACTCATCGTCTTTGACCTTACCCAAAAACGCAGTTTTCAGCCCCAAACTGGCAGCACCTGCGATTGTATTGGCCACCGATCCGCCAGCGGTCTGCACACGATCCGTCATCGCGGCATAAAGCGTCTCGGCGCGATCCTTGTCGATCAATTGCATGATGCCCTTGTCAATTCCCATGTCAGCCAAAAACGCGTCATTGCCATGTGCGATCACATCAACAATGGCATTCCCGATGCCGACCAGATCATAGGTATTGCTCATTGGGTTTTTTCCTCGAATTGACACAAGTCTTTGACCGGGCACGCCCCGCATTTGGGTTTGCGCGCCACGCAGATATAGCGACCATGCAATATCAGCCAGTGATGGGCGTGCAGTTGGTATGGGGCGGGGACATGATCCTCAATCGCGCGCTCAACCGCATCGACCGATTTGCCAACGGCAATGCCCGTTCGATTGCCCACGCGGAAAATATGCGTATCCACCGCCTGCGCGGGCTGCCGCCACCACATGTTCAAGACCACATTCGCGGTTTTGCGCCCTACCCCTGGCAACGCCTGAAGCGCGGCGCGCGAGGCAGGCACGACACCATCATATTCTTCCACCAAGATTTGCGCCATTTTGATCACATTCTTGGCCTTGTTGCGATAAAGCCCGATGGTCTTGATATGTTCAATCAGCCCCGCTTCGCCCAGCTCCAGCATTTTCTGCGGCGTATCCGCTATCTGAAAGAGCTTTGCAGTGGCGCGGTTCACGCCCGCATCTGTGGCCTGTGCGGAAAGGGCAACGGCCACTAAAAGCGTGTAGACATTGACATGGTGAAGCTCGCCCTTGGGTTCGGGTTCAGCCGCCTCAAAGCGGGAAAAGATTTCGACAAGGGTGCTGTAATCCAATTGGCGTGCCATGGCCTCTTGTGGCGATTGGGGCGCGCGGGCGCAAGCCCTGTTGAAGGGCTTTTGCGCAAGTTTCGGGTCGCGCGGCACCAAAGCCTCGCGTAGGTTTAGTGTAGGCACATCAGAGCAAATAGGGACGAAGCCGCGCGATGAAGACCACCGACAGTGAAACCGAGTATCACTATGGCGTCATTGCCCGCGCCATCGCCCTGATTGATGAAAACCCTGCTGTGGCCAGTAACCTTGACCATCTGGCCGCTAAAATCGGGCTAAGCCCTGCGCATTTGCAGCGGGTCTTTTCGCGCTATGCGGGCATCTCACCCAAGCGCTATGCGCAATTCCTGACGCTTGGCCATGCGAAATCGCTTTTGACCACGCGCCACAGCACGCTTGAAACAGCTGTGCTGACGGGGCTTTCTGGCACGGGTAGGCTTTATGACTTATTCCTGCGATGGGAGGCCATGGCCCCCGGTGACTATGCCAAAGGCGGCGCGGGCCTGACCCTGCGCTACGGATGGTTTGACAGCGCCTTTGGCCCCGCTTTGATCGTTGCATCAGATCGCGGGATTTGCGGGCTTGGCTTTGCCGCTGAGATGGGAGCAGCGGCCTGTTTGGCGGATATGGCAAGACGTTGGCCCAAAGCCGATTTGCAGCACGACCAAGCGGCCATCGCCCCATGGGCCAATGCCGCCCTAAGCGCCAAGGGCGAGGCGTCTTTGCACCTAATAGGCGCCCCGTTTCAGATCAAAGTTTGGGAGGCGCTGATGAATGTGCCCGCAGGCCATGTCACCACCTATTCCGAAATTGCAGCAGCCATTGGCGCGCCAAAGGCGGTCAGGGCGGTTGGCACGGCGGTGGGGCGCAATCCCATCTCGCTGCTTATTCCCTGCCATCGCGCCTTGCGCAAATCGGGCGAGATGGGGGGCTATCATTGGGGCCTGCCCGTCAAACGCGCGATGTTGGCATGGGAAACCGCCGCCTTTGAGGCGCAAGGCTAAAGCTCACGCGCCTCTCACGTCTGCGCGAGGCTTTGCCGATTGCAAGCTTGCCCGCTTTCTTTTGCTGCGGCGCAAAGCTATGATGGACGCACGAGCAAATAACCAAGAAAGAAGGTGTTCCATGGCGCAACAGACTGCAGGCCTGCGCGTGAAATCTCTGGGCGTATTGAGCGCGGTTGCCCTTGTGTTGAGTGGCTGTGTCCAAAGCACCGCCGCTGATCCAAACGCCAACCGCACCCGTGACGGGGCGATTGTAGGCGCGATGTTGGGCGGCTTTCTGGGCGCGACCCGTGACGGAGAAAACAGCCGCCGCGATACCGTGATCGGTGCGGCAGCGGGGGCTGCAATTGGTGCAGGGATTGGGTCAATGCTAGATCGCCAAGCGGCTGATCTGCGGGCGCAGATGGATAATGAAAACATCATGATCCAGAACACAGGTGACGAATTGATTGTCACCTTGCCCGAGGGCATCTTGTTCGACACGGACAGCGCCGCCATTCGGGCCATGCTGCAATCGGATTTGCGAGCCTTGGCGCAGAACCTTCAAACCTATCCTGACACGACTGTTGATGTGATCGGTCACACCGATAATACGGGGTCGTCTGGCTATAATATGGATCTGTCCTCGCGCCGTGCGAGCGCGGTTGCGGGCGTCTTGCTTGAAGAGGGGATTGCCCCTTGGCGCGTGCGCAGTTTTGGCCGTGGCGAAACTGAACCAGTCGCCTCGAACCTGACCCCTGAGGGACGGCAGCAAAACCGCCGCGTAGAAATCTTTATTCGCCCCAGCACCCAATGAGGTGCTAATTCCTTGCCCCGCGCCCTGTCTGGTCATATAAATTGACCAATCAGGGAGGGGCGCGCGGATGCCATTTCAACGGATCGAAGCCGAAAAACTGTCGCATTCTGTGCAGCGCCAGATAGAAATGCTGATCTTGCGCGGCATATTACGCCCTGGTGAACGGCTGCCATCTGAGCGGGAATTGTCAGAGCGGCTTGGGGTTTCGCGCCCCTCGCTGCGCGAAGCGATTGCCGATTTGCAAGATCGCGGCCTTCTGGCAACCCGCGCAGGCGCAGGGATTTATGTCGCCGATGTCTTGGGGTCTGCGTTCTCACCTGCCCTGATCCGCCTGTTTGGCAGCCACCCAGAGGCGGTGTTTGACTATGTGGCCTTCCGCCGAGATATGGAGGCTTTGGCCGCAGAACGCGCCGCACAATTTGCCTCGGACACTGACCTCAAAGTGATCGACACCGTATTTCGCAAAATGGAAGCTGCCCATTCCAAGCGCAACCCTGCGGATGAGGCTGATCTTGATGCGCAATTTCATATGGCGATCATTGAAGCCAGTCACAATGTCATCATGCTCCATATGATGCGCTCTATGTTTGATCTGCTGCGCGAAGGTGTGTTTTACAACCGCTCGGTCATGTTCAAGCAACGCACAACGCGCGATTTGCTGCTCGATCATCACCGCGCGATCAATGATGCGATCCAAGCCCGCGATGGCGAGGCGGCGCGGTCCGCCATCCGCCACCATCTGACCTATGTCGAAGAAGATTTGCATCGGCAACAAAAGGCCGAAGCCAATGAACAAATCGCCAAATTGCGCTATGACCATGAACGCGAAAGATAACACCGACTTCGATTTGACCCTGAACGGGGTGCGCCATCATGTTGAGCGATGGGGCAGCGATCAGGCCCCCGCGCTTGTGCTATGTCACGGCTTGGGGTGCAGCACGCGGCTTTGGGATGGGGTGATTCCGCATTTGCCCGAAGGTTTGCAGATCATCGCCTATGATATGCGCGGCCATGGCCAGAGCGATATTCCAGACGGCCCCTATTCCATGGGGATGCTGATCCGCGATGCTGAGGCATTGTTGGATGAATTGGGGCTTTCTGAGGTGATGTTCTTGGGTCTGTCTCTTGGGGGAATGGTAGCGCAAGGATTGGCGGCAAAGCGGCTTGACCTCATTCGCGCACTTATCCTGTCGAATACAGCCACCAAAATCGGCACGCGCGAGATGTGGCAGTCCCGCATTGCCACAATCGCCAAGGGCGGCATGGCGGCCGCAGCCCCCGCCTTGATAGAGCGTTGGTTCACCCGCGCCTTTCGCGCCAGAGGGGGACACGCAGCTTTTGAGCAAGGCCTGAAAAATGTCTCCCTAAGAGGCTATCTCGCCGGGGCCGAGGCCATATCAGGCAGTGATTTTTACACCACCACCGCCGCTTTGCGCCTCCAGACCCTTGTCATTGCGGGGGCCGAAGATGGATCAACCCCGCCCGATCTGATGCGCGAGATGGCGGATCTCATCCACGGCGCGCGGTTTGAATTGATGCGCAATGCAGGACATTTGCCCCCTATCGAGGCGCCCGAAGATTATGCTGCCTTGATCACAGATTTCATTGCGGCCACAGGCCACCTGTCAACCTAGCTTGACAAGTCGCACTCCCCCTCGCATGAGGGGGCTATGACAATGCGCCTGTCGCTTACCTTTATCATGATCACTGTGACGCTTGATGCCATGGGCATCGGACTGATCTTGCCTGTCATGCCAGATCTTATTGAGGAAGTGCAGGGGATCACCCTCTCTGATGCCGCGATTTGGGGGGGCATCTTGTCAGCCTCTTATGCGGTGATGCAATTCATCTTTTCCCCCATCATTGGCAATCTGTCCGACCGATTTGGCCGCCGCCCCATTTTGCTGATCTCGCTTTTGGTGATGACGGTGGATTATCTGATCATGTCGCAAGCCAATTCGATTTGGTTGCTGTTCTTGGGGCGGATTATTGCAGGCATTGCCGCTGCAACCCACGCCACCGCCCTTGCCTATATGGCCGATATTTCCCCCACTGAAAAACGCGCGCAGAATTTTGGCCTGATCTCGGCAGGGTTTGGGATGGGCTTTATTTTGGGCCCCGTTCTGGGCGGTATTTTAGGCGGGCTTGATCCGCGCGCGCCGTTTTATGCGGCAGCCCTTCTGGCTGGATTGAACCTGATCTTTGGGATTTTCGTAGCACCAGAAACGCTGCGGGCCGAAAATCGCCGCGCCTTCAAATGGGCACGGGCCAACCCTTTGGGCGGCATCATGGAAATTGGGGCGTTGCCAAATCTCGCCCCGCTTTTGGCCGTGATGTTGGCTTATCAAATTTCAAATTTCGTCTACCCCACGATCTGGGCCTATTACACCCAAGCCGCCTTTGGATGGGATACTGGCCTGATCGGGGCCTCATTGGCGGCCTATGGCGTGGCCATTGCTGTTACACAAGGCGCATTGATCCGACCTATCCTATCCTTTTTAGGCGAGGCGCGCGCGGTGCGATATGGCTTGATCCTGAATATTCTATCGCTTTGGGGCTACGGGTTTGCGCCTGAGGCATGGATGGTTTGGGTGTTGATCCCGATCTCATCCGTGGGCGCGGTGGTGGCCCCTGCGATGCAGGCGCTGATGTCCCGCGCGGCAGGGGCGGATCAACAAGGGGCGTTGCAAGGCGTGCTTGCTTCCTGCTCCGCCTTGTCGATGATCATCTCGCCCCTTGTCATGACCCAAGCCTTTTTCTGGTTCACTCGCGAAGCGGCTAATCTTTACCTGCCGGGCGCGGCCTTCTTGGTGTCAAGCCTGCTGATGGTGGCGTCCCTCTTGATCTTCATCAGCAAGGGACGCGGGATCACAACCTCAGCCGCGTAAAATATCGGCAAAGAGATCAGGATCAACGTTGCCCCCTGACAGGGTGACTATGGCCGTGTCGCCGTCCAACTCGGCCCCTTGATAGAGTGCAGCGGCTAAAGCCACAGCGCCGCCGGGTTCAACCACCAGTTTCAAATGCGCATAGGCCGCGCGCATGGCAGCGCGCACCTCGTCATCGCTGACCACGATCCCCGCCCCTGCCAAGCGGTTAAGGATGGGAAAGGTCAACTGCCCTGGCGCAGGGGTGACAATCGCATCACAAAGCCCTGCTTCTGGCCCCGTGTTGCGGCAAATCTCGCCCGCAGCCAGACTGCGGGCTGTGTCATCAAACCCTTCTGGCTCGGCTGTGCGCAGGCGCATTCGTGGTGCATCCGCCTCAAGCGCCAAGGCAATCCCCGCAGAAAGCCCGCCACCCCCGCAACAGGCCAGAACCTCGGCCTGCTCGATACCCGCCTCGCGCGCCTGTTGGGCAATCTCAAGCCCGCAGGTGCCCTGCCCCGCAATCACATCTGCATTGTCAAAGGGTTTGATCAAAGGCAGGCCGCGCTCTTCTTGCAGGCGCGCACCGATCACATTGCGATCCTCCCCCCCTTTGCGGTCATAAAGGATCACCTCGGCCCCATAAAAGCGCGTATTGTCGATCTTGGCCTGTGGCGCATCGGCGGGCATGATGATGGTGGCCTGCACCCCATGCAGCGCGGCGGCATAGGCCACACCTTGCGCATGATTGCCCGATGAAAAGGCAAGCACCCCTTTGGCGCGCTCTGCAGGGGGTAAATTCGAGACGGCAGACCACGCCCCGCGAAACTTAAAACTGCCTGTCAGTTGCAAAACCTCGGCCTTTGCAAAAACCCTACGCCCCGCAATGTCATCTAGGGCGGGCGCGGATAAGAGCGGGGTTTGACGCACATGGCCCTTAGCGCGGGCAGCAGCGGCACGGATTTGCGCGATGTCGCTCATGCGATCTCCTTCAGAAATTGGGATATCACCGCCTGTGATGCGGGTTCATCGAGAAAGGGAACATGACCACGATCAGGCAGGTCAGCGTAAATCATATCGGGCCTGCGAGCGCGCATTTTTTCGGCGACCTCCCACGATAGAATATTTGACCCTGCCCCACGGATCAGCGCAAGGGGCAGCGCGGCCAAAGCATCGAAACAGGGCCAAAGATCAATGGGCTTGGCATCAGCGGCAAAGGCGGGCACAACCGCCTCGCGCAGGCGCGGATCATAGCGCAGATGCAGTCCCGCCTCATCCTCGCGCCACAGCCGCGCCACATGGGCGGCCCATGTTTCAGAGGGCACATTGCGGAAACTGGGGTGCAGATCAGGCATGGCCGCCGCCGCCTCGGCCAAACTGCGAAACTTGGGTCTGCGGCCAATATAACCCATGATCGCGGACAACCCTTCGGGCATAATTTCGGGGCCAATATCGTTGAGGCAAACACCGCTGAGCCGTGCGCGCGCCGTAAGCCCCATGATCATCGCCACAATCCCCCCGCGCGAGGTGCCCAATATCGCCGCTTGCGCAAGTCCCAAATGATCCAGCAGGGTCACGACATCTTCGGCCTCTTGCAAAGGGGTGTAGGTGGCGGGATCCGCATAATCCGACCCGCCCCGCCCCCGAAAATCAAGGCGAATGATGCGCGCCTGATCGCGAAAATCGCGCACCACAAAATCAAAATCCTCGCGATTACGCGTCAGCCCAGCAACACAGAGCAGAACAGGCCCCGCCCCGCCCGTGTCATCATAGGCAAGGCTCAACCCATCTTTGGCGGTCACATAGGCCGTTTCGCCCATCAGATACCCCCCCTCTCGCGCATCTACGGGGTCAGAGTATCAGCCGCCTTCGCGTGCACAATCGCAAAATTCACCAACGGGGTTTCACTCTGGGGTAGAAACGCCTAAGTTGAGACAGAACCCAATACGGGCACCTGCAAAGATGCGGCCCCGTGACATTCATTTCCCCAAAAATATCCGAAAGGACAGCCATGACGCAGGCGAAAGCAGGCGATACAGTCGCCATTCATTACACAGGCACCTTGGCCGATGGCAGCCAGTTTGACAGTTCCGAAGGGCGCGATCCGCTGCGCTTTACGCTTGGCTCAGGTCAGATCATCGCAGGTCTAGACGCGGCCATCACGGGCATGAGCCAAGGCGAAAAGAAATCGGTGACCATCGCTGCGGCTGAGGCCTATGGCGACCACCGCCCCGAGGCGGTTCAGGCTGTGCCACGGGCGCAAATCCCTGCTGAAATCACCCTTGAAGTGGGTGGTGGCCTGCAAGTGCAAACCCCGGACGGCCAGACGATCCCCGTCACAGTGACCTCGGTCACCGATGAAGAAGTCACCCTAGACGCAAACCACCCACTGGCAGGCAAGGATTTGACCTTTGCCGTGGAATTGGTCGAAATCGCCTAATTTAGGCTGATGAGAAAAACAAAACCGCCCCCAGATGCAGGGGCGGTTTTTTAATGCAGCGCGCCGTTTCTAACGCGTCTCAAAATCAGCCGAAGGGCGGCCCAACACCCGCCCGAGCCGATCATATTTTACCCTTCGTCACAAATTCTCAGGCTGCGCCATGCCCAGAACGTGATAGCCGCCATCCACGCGCACAATCTCGCCCGTGGTGCAGGCCCCATAGTCAGAGGCGAGGTAGACCGCCGTTCCCCCAACCGCCTCTAGCGTGGCATTGGCGCGCAAGGGTGCGTTCAGCTCGGTCGTCTTAAAGGTTTTCCGCGCGCCCCCAATTGCGGCCCCTGCCAAGGTTTTCATTGGGCCTGGGCTTATGGCATTGACGCGGATATTTTGCGGGCCAAGGTCATTGGCCAAGTAGCGCACAGCACTTTCTAAGGCCGCCTTGGCCACGCCCATCACGTTGTAAAATGGCGTCACGCGGTTTGAACCTTGATAGGTCAGTGTCAACAATGTGCCACCCTCAGGCATCAATTCCGATGCGCGGCGGGCGACATCAATGAAAGAGTAGCAAGAGATTTCCAAGGAATTCGAGAAATTCGTACGGCTTGTATCGGAAAACCGCCCCGTCAATTCGGACTTATCCGAAAAAGCGATGGCATGAACCACGAAATCGAGTGTGCCCCATTTCTCTTTGAGTGCCGCAAATGCCCCCTCCATCGAGGCATCATTGGTCACATCAACATCAATCAAAATGTCCGACCCAACGGATGCGGCAAGCGGTTCGACACGTTTGCCGAAGGCCTCGCCCTGATAGCTAAAGGCAAGCTCGGCGCCCTCATCTGCCATGGCCTTGGCAATGCCCCATGCGATAGAGCGATCATTCGCTACCCCCATAATCAGGCCGCGCTTACCCTTCATCAAATCCGCCATAATCCCCTACCCCCGATAGCGCGACAACAGCATCGAGCCATTGGTGCCGCCAAAGCCAAATGAATTGGTCATCACCGTATCCAGATTTGCCGCCTCAACAAGTGTGGTGGCAATCTCACTTGGGTGCAAATTGGGATCAAGGGTTTCCACATTGATCGAAGGCGCAATGAAATCTTGATCCAACATCAGCAAGCAATAGATCGCTTCCTGCGCGCCGGTGGCCCCTTGGCTGTGGCCCGTCATGGATTTGGTCGAGGAAATTGGCGGGGTCTGGCCCTCGCCAAAGACGCGGCGCACCGCCTGAACCTCGCCCACATCCCCCACGGGTGTGGATGTGCCATGCGCGTTGATATAGCTGACCTTGCGCCCCTCAGGAAGGGATTGCAGCGCAAGACGCATCGCGCGCTCGCCGCCTTCGCCCGATGGGGCAACCATGTCATGCCCATCCGATGTTGCGGCAAATCCCGTGACCTCGGCATAGATTTTGGCACCGCGCGCCAGCGCGTGATCAAGGCTTTCCAAAACAACGATGCCGCCGCCCCCTGCAATCACGAAACCATCACGGTCTGCATCAAAGGCGCGGCTCGCTTTTGTGGGTGTGTCATTATATTTTGAGGACATCGCCCCCATGGCGTCAAAGAGACAGGACAAGGTCCACTCCAATTCTTCCGCGCCACCTGCAAACATCACATCTTGCTTGCCCATCATGATTTGTTCAGCTGCGACCCCGATGCAATGCAAACTGGTCGAACAGGCCGAAGTGATCGAATAATTGATCCCCTTGATCTGATAGGCGGTCGAAAGATTTGCCGAGATGGTCGAGGACATGCATTTGGGCACGGCAAACGGCCCAATGCGCTTGGTTGCGCCCGAATTCAGCACTGTTTGATGCGCAGCCAACATGGCGCTGGTGGATGGCCCGCCCGAGCCTGCGATTAGACCTGTGCGTTCATTCACAACGTCGGCCTCAGACAGGCCTGCATCCGCAATGGCTTGCGCCATCGCGATATGCGCATAGGCGGCGCCCGGCCCCATAAAGCGCAAGGCGCGTTTATCGACATGTTCGGTCACATCAATTTTCAGCGTGCCCGAGACATGGCTTCGAAACCCGCGCTCGGCCATATCAGGATTGAATTCAACCCCAGACTGCCCCGCTTTCAAAGCCGCGGAAACCTCTTGGGCATTATTCCCGATGGGTGAGACAATGCCCAATCCCGTAACGACAACGCGGCGCATTCAAAGCTCCTTCTTGCGTATTCGAACCGCTTCCAATCAGCTTTCTGAAAGGGCGACTTTCATATCTTTGACTTGGTAAATCACCTCACCATCGGCCTCAACCCGACCATCGGCGACACCCATTGTCAGACGCCGCGTTTGCACGGCTTTGGTGAAATCTACATGATAGGTCAGCATTTTGCGATCAGGGCGCACCATACCCGTCAGTTTCACCTCACCCACGCCAAGCGCATATCCGCGCCCCTGCCATCCGCGCCAACCAAGATTGAAGCCCGTCAATTGCCACAGGCCATCAAGACCGAGGCAGCCCGGCATGATTGGGTTATTGGGAAAATGGCAGTCGAAAAACCAAAGATCTGGCTTGATGTCGAATTCTGCAACCACATGGCCCTTGCCATGTGCGCCGCCATCTTCGGAAATATCGGTGATGCGATCCATCATCAGCATCGGCGGCTCGGGCAATTGCGCGTTGCCAGGCCCAAACAATTCGCCGCGCGCGCATTTCAATAGATCATCTCTGTCAAAGCGTGTCGGATATTGCGACATATGCTCTGCCTCCCCTGCTTATTTTTGCCGAGCACCCGCGAGGGGCGGCCTGTCCGATCGTGTTTATTCGACTTACCATTGCGTTTGCACCCCATGCAAGGGCAGCGCGCAGCAAAGGTAACGATTTTGCGACAGCTTGCCTAAGGTTTTTTCCTGCCACTTGACGCCCAACTGCGTCAATTTCGACAAACGAATTGAAAAACCTACACCTTAGGGCATATATTACAACCAGAACTGGCAGGACATTGACCAATGATGACACCCGAAGCCCTAGAGCGCAGCACAAACTGGCTGGCACAGGCGGCACTCCGCCCGACCCGTCAGCGCCTTTCGCTTGCGACTTTGCTGGTGGGAGATGGTCATCATCGCCATGTGACGGCTGAAGGCTTGCACGCAGCGGCCCAAGCGGCGGGTGATCCAGTGTCCCTTGCGACCGTCTACAACACCTTGCGGGCCTTTTGCGATTCAGGGCTGATGCGCGAGGTTATCGTGGATGGCGCGCGCAGCTATTTTGACACCCGCATGGATGACCATCCGCATTTCTTCATGGAAGAAACAGGTCAGCTTGAAGATGCGCCTGCGGGCCAATTAAAGGTCACGGCCCTGCCCGATTTGCCCGAGGGTTATGAAATATCCAAATTGGATGTCGTGATCCGTCTGCGCAAAACCCCAGCACAAGCGGCGGAGTAATCCTCCCGCCGCCCTGAGGCACGCTGTCATGCTTTGCCCGAGAGTTTGACCCACGCATCATATTGCGACAGGAACAATTCGCCTGACAATTCATCCAGAAAATGGCTGCGCTTGAGGCGGTCAGTGACAGGCCCTTTCACTTCGGACATATGCAGCCGCACGCCCATGTCACTGAGGCGGGTGTTTAACGCCTCAAGGGTTTCTAGCGCGGACATATCAATCTCGTTCACCGCAGAACACATCAGCACCACATCCTTGATCGGGCAATCCTCGACCACGCGATCCAGCACCAAATCTTCAAGGAAGCGGGCATTGGCGAAATATAGCGACTCGTCAATCCGAATGGTCAAAAGGCTATCCGCCGTCTCAACCTTGTGGCGGTTGATATTGCGAAAATGCTGCGTTCCCGGAACAAGGCCCACTTCGGCCACATGGGGGCGCGAAGTTTTATAAAGGTGCAGCAAGATTGACAAAATAACCCCTGCCGAAACCCCCGTTTCAACGCCAAAGCCCAAGGTCAACACAATGGTTGCAGCCACCGCCGCAAAATCAGCAAAGGAATAGCCCCATGTTTTTTTCAAAATTGACAAATCGACAAGGCTCAGCACCGCGACAATGATCGTGGCCGCAAGCGTGGCTTTGGGGAGGAAAAATACCAGTGGCGTCAATGCCACGGCCGCAATGGCCAACCCCACCGCCGTATAAGCCCCTGCCGCTGGTGTCTCAGCCCCTGCATCAAAATTGACCACCGAACGGGCGAAACCACCCGTCACAGGATAGCCCCCCGTGAAGGCCGCGCCCAAATTGGCCGCACCAAGGCCAATTAATTCTTGGTCGGGATTGATGCGCTGCCGCTTTTTGGCGGCAAGAGTCTGTGCGACCGAAATCGATTCAACAAACCCAATAATCGAGATCAACAGCGCGGGCACAAATAATTGCCCCAACAGTGTTGGCGACAGATCAGGCAGGGTCAAGGGTGGCAGGCTTTGGGGCACATCCCCCACAATCGCAACGCCGTGATCCGCCAACCCAAAGGCCCAAGTGGTAAGCGTTGTCACAACGACGGCCGCAACAGGCCCCGCTTTTTGCGCAATATCTACCATGCGCGGCGCCATTCCCATGACCAAAAGCCGCGGCTTCAGGCCCTTGCGCACCCAAAACAAAAACGCGGTCGCCGACACACCAATCACCACAGTGATCGGGTTGATCTGACCAAGATGCTCGACCAAGGAAATGACCATTTCAACCAATGTATGGCCGCTGGCCTGCACGCCGATGATATGTTTGAACTGGCTTGCCGCAATCAAGATGCCAGAGGCGGTGATAAACCCTGCGATCACAGGATGGCTGAGAAAGTTGGCCAAGAACCCAAGGCGGAAAATGCCCAAAAATAGCAGCATCGCGCCCGACAGCATCGCAAGGCTTAAGGCCGCCATGGCATAGCCCATTGTGCCCGCCTCGGCGACCTGTCCAACGGCAGCAGCGGTCATCAAGGACACCACCGCCACAGGGCCAACCGCCAAAGCGCGGCTTGTGCCGAAAATGGCATAAAGAATGATGGGCGCGATCGAGGCATAAATCCCCGCCTCAGGCGGCAAGCCCGCCAAAAGCGCATAAGCCAGCGATTGCGGGATCAGCATGATCGTCACGATCACCGCCGCAATCATATCATTGGAAAAGGCGTTAGAATTATATGTCCGCCCCCAATCAAGGACGGGGAGGTAACGGGAGAGCTTCTTCATGGGACAATTGCCTGTCGTCTAGCGGTAGGGTTTTGGCACGCGGCACGCTAGGTGTCGTGGCAGTTTAGCGGTCAGGGCCAGACGCGGCCCTGACCAATCTCATACTCAGCTTGCGCTGATCTTTTCAGGTTTCACCATCCATTCGCGGCCCTTGAGCATACCTTTCCAATAGAATGGCGGCAGGAAGCTTTCCTTCAGCCACCATGCAAGGCGCGAGGGTTTTGTGCCGTCAATCACCGCTTTGGGGAAGGAAGGCAGCAGCGCCCCACCATACCCAAATTCAGCCAAAACGATTTTGCCGCGCTCAACCGTCAACGGGCAGGAGCCATAGCCATTATATTGGGCGGTGGCGCTGCGGCCATTGATGTCATCGACCACGTTTTGCGCAACCACTGGGGCCTGCATCCGCGCGGCCGCGGCGGTTTTTGCATTTGGCGCGTTCATCACATCACCCAGTGACCAGATATTGTCATAGGTTTTGTGGCGCAACGTGGCTTGATCCACATCGACCCAACCCGCCGCGTCAGCCAAAGGCGAGACGCGAATGAAATCGGGCGCGATCTGCGGCGGCACGACATGGATCATGTCGAACTCCACCTCAACCTCTGTGGGCGTGGTGTCGGGCTTGGCCACAGTGAACCACGCTTTTTTCGCATCCCCATCAATCGCCTTGAGATTGTGAAAGAAGTTCAGATTGACGCCGTATTTTTGCACATAGCCCTCAAGGGCGGGGACGTAATCCTTGACCCCGAACAAAACACCACCTGCATTCATGAAATCAATCGAGATGTCCTTGAGCACGCCCGCGCGCGTCCAATGATCCCCAGAGAGATACATCGCTTTTTGTGGCGCGCCTGCGCATTTAATGGGCATGGGAGGCTGTGTGAAGACTACGCGCCCCTCCTTCATGTTCTTAACGAGGTTCCATGTGTAAGGCGCTAAATCATAACGATAATTTGAGGTTACGCCATTCTTGCCAAGCGTGGCTTCCAACCCCTCAACCCGATCCCATGCCAGTTTCAAACCAGGCGCCACGATCAGGCGCTTGTATTTAACCACCCGACATCCATCAAGGATCACGGCATCATCTTTGGGCTCAAAGGCCGCAACGGCGGATTTGATCCATGTGACCCCGCTTGGGATCAAGCTGCCCATGGTTTTGGCCGTGTCAGAGGCCTCAAAGATGCCCCCGCCCACCATCGTCCAACCGGGTTGATAGTAATGGATATCTGCGGGATCAATCACAGCAATATCAAGCGATGACTTGCGCGATTTGAGAGAGGCCGCAACAGCAAGCCCTGCCGCCCCCCCGCCTACGATGACGATGTCATAGCTTGCATCAGCACGATCTGTAGGGGTTTTGCCGCCATTGGCAATGCGGCGCACAGCGCCCCCCATATCATAGCCCGCCGCCTTGGTGGCCGCCAAAATATCGGCAACGGACATTCGGTTGGCTTGCGATAGTGACCACAAAGTGGCCGAGCGCGTGCCCGTGCGGCAATAGGCTAAAATGGGACGCGGCAATTCCTGCATTGCCGCGCCAAAATCTGCTGCATCTTGGTCAGACACTTTGCCCGACACAATCGGCAGATTGCGGATTTCAAGACCCGCCTTTTTCGCAGCCGCCTCGATTTCCGAAAAATTCGGCTGATCCGCCGCCTCGCCATCAGGGCGGTTGCAGATCAAAGCGCGAAAACCCTGATCTGCCAATTGCTGCACCTCATCTGGCGTGATTTGCGGTGCAACCGAAATCTCGGCATTGATGGTCTTGATTTCCATTGTCGTTCCTTCCTCCAAAAAACGGAGACTGTTGGCTTGTTATAGCGAGACGCTCAAAGTGTGTTCAAAGGCACCTTGAGCATCGGACGGCCATCCTTGTCTGTCGGGATATCGCCTGCGCGCATATTCACCTGCAATGAGGGAATAATCAATTTCGGCATATCAAGCTGCGCGTCACGCTCGGTGCGGAACTTGATAAATTCCTCGCGTGTCTTGCCCTCGCCCACGTGGATGTTGTGCTTTTTCTCATCACCCACTGTGGTTTCCCACTCAATATTGCGGCCATTGGGGCCGTAATCATGGCACATAAAGAGACGCATCTCATCGGGCAGAGCCAAAACTTTCTGAATGCTGTCATAAAGCTTGCCTGCGTCCCCGCCTGGGAAATCCGCCCGCGCAGAGCCGCCATCAGGCATGAACAGCGTGTCGCCCACAAAGGCCGCATTCCCAACCACATGGGTCATGCAAGCGGGCGTGTGGCCAGGGGTGTAGATTGCAAAGGCACGTAGCCCCCCGATCTCGTAGACATCACCATCCTTAAAGAGCGAGTCAAACTGGCTGCCATCGCGTTGGAATTCAGTGCCTTCGTTGAACACTTTGCCGAAGGTTTCCTGAACGGTGATGATATTTTCACCAATACCGATTTTCCCACCAAGTTTTTCTTGGATATAAGGTGCTGCCGACAGGTGATCAGCGTGAACATGGGTCTCAATCAGCCATTCAACTTTGAGGCCCTTTTCCTTGACATAAGAGATAATCGCATCGGCGTTTTCATAGGAAATCTTGCCCGCCGCATAGTCGATATCCATAACGCTATCGACAATCGCGCAGGAATTGGAATTGGGATCTTTGACCACATAGGAGATTGTATTGGTCGCAGGATCAAAGAACGACTCAACCTCGGGCTGAACATTCATATTTACGGGGAAGGTGGTCATTTTCTTGCTCCTTAAAGACGATCGTTTCAGTCAGGCGCGTTTCACATTTGAATTCAGTTCGGCATTTTGACGCGCCGCAATGATGGCGCGGGCCACGAAAATACCGACAAGCATTGCGGCGACAAAGGCCAGAACATCGAGGCGGCCAGTGCCGATTGCGGGCAAGGCCCCACCAGGGCAAAAGCCTGCAATACCCCAACCCACCCCAAACAAGGCTGAGCCACCCAAGAGGCGCGCGTCTAATTTGGTCGCGGTTGGTAGGGAAAATTTACCCTCAAAAATAGGGCCAGAAGGGCGCGGCAGAACCAAGCGATACCCGATAAAGGTGACAAGCAAAGCACCGCCCATCACAAAGGCAAGGCTTGGATCCCAACTGCCCGCAACGTCAAAGAAGTTGATCACTTTTGCGGGGTTAGACATGCCTGACAGAGAGATGCCGAGGCCGAAAATCAGGCCGATGATATATGTTGAAATATAGCGCATCAGATCAGCCTCCGATCACGTGGCGGATCACGAAAACAGTGATCGCGGTGGTTGCCATGAATGTCAAAGTTGCGGAGATTGACCGCTTGGACAGGCGCGCCATGCCGCAAACGCCGTGGCCCGATGTGCAGCCAGAGCCAAAGGTGACGCCAAGTCCCACGATAAAGCCACCGATCAAGAGCATCGGCATCGAGGCGGGCACGCTGATTTCGGGCATCTCGCCGCGCAAAAAGAAATGTGCCGCAGGGCCGGTGATCATGCCCAACATCAAGGCCGCGCGCCAAGAAAAGTCGCTGCGGCTGGCAGGTGCCAAAACGCCCGTTAAAATGCCTGTGGCCCCCATGACGCGACCCAAGGTTAGCATCAAGAGAACGGCCGAGAGGCCGATCAAAATACCGCCGGTGGCGGAAAGAAGTGGTGTAAATTCGGTTTCCATCTTACGTCCATATGTCTGCGCGCAAAAATCAAGGCCTAAGAGATTCGCCCTTATTTTATGCGTGATTAAACTGGTTACGTTGTTCGCTGGAAATCTATCTACAAAATACCACCCGCGCTGACAGTGATGTAGTCACATAAGCCAAAAATTTTTTGAGGCTTCGGAGAGCAACCCGCGCTTAATGCTCGGAACGCGCCAGTTTTTCGATCTCGCCACGCGCCTCAATTTTGATCTGCCCGCGTGACAGGCTGATCCAACCGCGGCGCTGAAATTCGGCCAGTTGACGGGAAATGACCTCGCGCGCGGTGCCAAGTTCGGCTGCCATTTGCTGATGGGTGGCTTGGATCAGGTCATCCTTGGCCAAATCCAAAATTCGCTGTGCAAGGCGGATGTCCACGCGGCGAAATGCAATTTCTTCGATCACATGGAACAAATCGGTCATGCGCCGCGAATAGGCGGAAAACACGAAAGTGCGGAAACTTTCGGATTGGCTGATTAGATCATCAAAAACGCTGCGCGGGATCGCAACCGCCTCAACCGCCGTTTCGGCGATACCTTCGGCCGAGTAATCCTCATAGGCCAAAAGACAGGCCGAGGTCATCACACAGCTTTCCCCCGCATTGACCCGATAGAGAACCACCTCGCGCCCTGTGTCCGATGTTTGCTGGACGCGCACTGTGCCCTCAAGCAATAAAAGCAAGTTTTCAGGCCGCTTTCCTGGCCCGAAAATGACCGTGCCCTCGCGAATGGAAATCGTGGTCGCGCGCGCGGTCAGCACATCGCGCACCCGCGGCTCTAGCCGCGAAAGACCTGTAAACCGGTCAATCCAAGAGGCGCCTGCTGGCATCACATTCATTGAGAGTTGTCCTTAGTGTTGACCAAGATTATAGGCGGAAAAGCCAAGACATAAAAGGGGAAACGCAACGTTTCAGCCTTTTAGAAAACGCGGGTCAAGGGCTCTGAAATCGGCTTACTATGGAGAAAGCAGAAAGATTTCCATCCAATGAAAAATTATTATCGATAATACAAATTGTTAGCGCCAACGACCTTGCTTTAATCGCAACTAAACTACAATAACAGTCAGCGGTTCGCCTCATTAGCCCTCAATAGCTTAATGGTGCGTTAAAATCCGCATCCAGCTTGTGCTTTTCAAAGAACAACAGCTGGCAAGATATGAGTTAAGGGAGAAATTTTGACATGAAACTCACCAAATTGACTGCACTTGCTATGAGCACTGCGATCTGCGCTTCTGCTGCTTTTGCAGATGGCCATATGGATCGCACTGGATGGCCGGAAAGCTTTACTGTCGGCACTGCATCGCAAGGCGGCACCTACTTTGCCTACGGTGCTGGCTGGGCAAACCTTGTCGCAGAAGAATTGGGCATGACCGGCGGCGGCGAAGTCACCGGCGGCCCAATGCAGAACATGGCGCTTGTGCACACAGGCGAAGTAGCCTTCGGCATGACCACAATGGGCCCTGCGGCGGAATCCTTGGCAGGCACCAACCCAATCGCACCTGGCCTGCAAATGACCAATGCCTGTGCGATGTTCCCAATGTATCAAACACCATTCTCGGTGACCGCATTGTCCTCCTCGGGCATCACAAGCATTGATGAAATCCCAGATGGCGCGCGCATCGGCTTTGGCCCTGCGGGTTCGACCTCTGACACCTACTTCCCTCGCATGATGGAAGAGCTGGGCGTCAACTTTGAGCGCCGTAACGGCGGTTGGTCGGATCTCGGTGGCCAGTTGCAAGATGGTCTGTTGGACGTGATCGCCTTTGCCGCAGGTGTTCCTGTGCCCGCGGTCAGCCAGCTTGAAGTGCAGACAGACATCAACATCATCGAATTCACCGAAGAAGAGCAGGCCCAAATCATGGCAACCTTCCCTGTGTCTGAATTCAACATCTCCGCAGATGCCTATACCACGCTCGAAGCACCTGCGCGTTCGGTTTCCATGTGGAACTTCTCCATTGCTAACTGTGATCTGCCAGAGAGCTTTGTGTATGCGGTTGTGGATGTAGTAATGTCCGACAATCAGCGCATGGTAGATATTCACAAAGCAGCCCGTTCTACCCTGCCTGAAAACTGGAACAAGAACGGCGTTCTGATGTGGCACCCAGGCGCGGCACGTTGGTTTAACGAAAACGCGGGCGCGACCATCGCTGCTGATCAGATTTTCGGCGGCTAATGCTGTAATCTATCAGGCGCGCGGGGGCCTCAAACCCTTCGCGCGCCTTTTCTTTTGCCCTTATCGGCAGAGCGGAAGCAAAAATCATGACCAACACCTCACAGACCAAAGCCAGCGATCTTGACGCGATCGCGGAGCCAGGGCCCGTCATCGCCGAAGGCGTAGATCAGGAACCTGTTGAGAATAACCGCCGCCTGTTTACAGGCCCTCGTATGATTGCCGTGGCTGTCCTTGCAACGCTCTATGCAGGGTTTCACATGGCCGCTTTGAACGGGCTTTCTATCTCGGCTTGGACGGGCGTAGACCTTCCGCTCTTGCCGCAATTCCCACTTGAAACGTGGAATTTTCGAATTGTTCACATTGCAGGTGCGCTTGTCTTAGGATTTGTCGTCTATGCCGCTTACACTTGGGTCGATGAAGTAGAAGCTCCAAGAGATACAGCGCTTCTGTCAAAAGCGGGTTATGCCTTGTTCATACCCGCGGCGCTGGCATTGTGGTCTGCGTTGTCCTTTGGGCGATTGATCTCCTCTGGCACATTGCCAGAAATGGGTGGGCTTGTGTCATGGGCCGCCTTCCCCGGAACCGAGATTTATGAAACCGAGATTTGGAATTTTGGTGTGCCCCTCTTGGTGGCGACCTTTGGCGCCATCCTCTTGGGGTGGTTTGAACGCAAGCCACGCGATAGCTTTGCGACCAGCGACTTGGTGCTTGCGCTTTGCGCAATTGTGGTCGCGGCCTATCTTGTGCCGATTTTCTCAACCGCGGCCCGCAATTCTGTCGGCACGCCCTTTGTGCCAATCGGTGTGGCCTTTGCCGCGACAGCAGGCACAGCGATGATCATGGAATTGACACGCCGCGTGGCCGGTCTGGCCTTGGTGATCATCACAGGCGTGTTTCTTGTTTACACCTTCACCGCGCATTTGCTGCCCGGCATCTTGGCCGTGCGCAACCCCTATACGTGGCAACGCTTCTTCGGCCATCTCTATTCGGATGCAGGCATCCTTGGGCCAACAACGGCGGTGTCCTCAACCTATATCATCCTCTTCATCATCTTTGCGGCTTTCCTTCAGGCCTCGAAAGTGGGTGATTATTTCGTGAATTTCGCCTTTGCCGCAGCAGGGCGCGCACGTGGTGGCCCCGCCAAAGTGGCCATTTTCGCAAGCGGCCTGATGGGTATGATCAACGGCACCTCCGCAGGGAACGTTGTGGCGACAGGATCGCTGACCATCCCCTTGATGAAAAAGGTGGGCTATCACAAGAAAACCGCAGGCGCGGTCGAAGCGGCCGCCTCAACAGGCGGTCAGATCATGCCCCCTATCATGGGCGCAGGCGCATTCATCATGGCCGAGATCACAGGCATCCCCTATCAGGATATCGCAATCGCCGCGATCATTCCCGCGATCCTCTACTTCGTCTCGGTCTATTTCATGGTCGATCTTGAGGCCGCTAAATTGGGTATGCGCGGCATGCGTGAGGATGAACTGCCAAAATTGAAACTGCTTTTGAAGCAGCTCTATCTGTTCTTGCCCATCCTGATCCTGATCTATGCCCTGTTCCAAGGCTATTCCGTCATCCGTGCGGGCACCTTGGCCACGCTCAGTGCCGCCGTCATTTCATGGATGCCCGTGTTGATGGTGCGCTTCTTCCCACAAAGCCTACCCGCCGCCTCGGTCGCGGGTATGGGGCCACGGGAGATTCTCAAGGCATTTGAATTGGCTGGCATCATGGCCATTCAGATAATCGCGGTTTGTGCCTGTGCGGGTGTTATCGTGGGTGTGATCAGCCTAACAGGTGTTGGTGCGCGCTTCTCGTCCCTCCTGTTGGATTTGGCGGGTGTGAGCCAAGTTCTGGCACTGTTCTTTGCGATGTGTATCGCGATCCTTCTGGGGATGGGCATGCCCACCACAGCCGCCTATGCGGTTGCGGCCTCGGTGGTGGCACCGGGCTTGGTTGAGCTTGGCATTCCACAGCTGACCGCGCATTTCTTCGTGTTCTATTTCGCGGTCGTCTCGGCCATTACACCGCCTGTGGCGCTGGCCTCTTATGCGGCGGCGGGGATATCGGGGGCGAATGCGATGGAGACATCAGTGGCCTCGTTCAAAATCGGGATCGCCGCCTTCATCGTGCCTTTCATGTTCTTCTACAATTCGGCCTTGCTGATGGATGGCACCACGCTTGAAATCCTGCGCGCAGGGGCAACCGCCATTTTCGGCGTATTCCTGTTGTCCTCAGGGGTGCAAGGGTGGTTCATGGGTGCGCGCAACCCGTGGTTCTTACGCGCCATCCTTATTGCGGCCGCGCTGTTCATGATTGAAGGCGGGCTGCTGACCGATCTGATCGGCCTTGGTGGCGCAGTTGGGGTCTATCTGATCCAAAAACTGTTCCACCCGAAGGCGGATGCACAGATCGATGTCAAAGGCCTAGATTGATCCGACAAAGCGGCCCCCTCGCGGGGCCGCTTTTCATTTAGGATTTTGTTAGATACTCTCGCGCGACATTGATCCGGGTCTTTTGCCCCATCAGGTCAATCAAAACCCAAACCCGCTGATCTTCATCCAAGCTTTCGACTGTCGCAACAAATTGCGAGAACGGGCCTTTTTGCAAGGTCACCTGATCTTGCGGGGCCAGATCACTGGCTAATGTCAAACCCCCCGCCTCATCGCACCGCGCCTGCAATCCCGCCACCAAATCATTGGGCACAGGGCTTGGCTGCCCCGCAAAAGAAACAATGCGCGCCACGCCATAGGTCGAGTTGATCTTGCGCCACGCCCCCTGCCCAGCATCTAGCGCCACAAAGAGATAGCCTGGGAAAAGCGGGCGGGACTTGGAGATAAACCGCGCCCCAACACGGGATGTGACAGTCAGCATTGGTAGGAAAGTTTCAAACCCTTGGCGGTTCAAATTGCGCAAGGCAATGCTGTACGAATTGGGTTTAAATTGCACCAAATACCAGTGTCTGTCAGGCCATGCCGTCATGCGCCCTCACATACATCTACGCGATTGAGCCCCTGCACCCCGACCGAAACTGCCCAATTCGAAATCCAGTGAGAATTGTGTGATCGGTGTCAGGCCCGTCACGCGATTGTCCACGCGCGAGACCTGTGCGCGTGCGCGCAGACACTCATTGTCGAATTGCACACCAAGGCCATAACGGCGCACTGTATCCGTCTCAAGACCATAGAGGGCATAGACCTGTCCACCCCAATCAAGGGTATGGCCCAGTTCAAAATTGATCGTGTCGAATTCATTATCGTCACTGTCATAGGTCCACCCCACCGAGGATCGCCAATCAACTAGATTGTCATAAGACAGCCGCCCCGTAATGAAGGACGCATCAGATTTATATTCATCATCGGTCACGCCAAGGCGGGCCTCAATGAATTCGGTCAAATCTGCCGTCAAACCCAAACTCCAGCGCCGCACGGGATCGGGGTTACCAATGGCCTCGTCACGCTCAAGTTTGGTATAGGTGGCATCAAGCGTGACATTGTCCAAGGATTGGCTGAAGGTCAAAACATCCGAGACGCGCTCGAAATCAGGGTTGTAGCGGCTTGTGGCCGAGAATTGGAACGGCCCCATACTGCGCCCCAACCGTAGCGTATAGAGGGCGCCCGAGCGCAGGCCAGTGTTGCTGCTTGAGATGATATGATCCCGTTCAACCGAACCACCAAAGTAATAGCCCGAAGGCAAAGCATAGCGATAGGTCACATCCACATCCGCAACCGTGACATCATATTGGTTGACTTGATCACGATTGACGCGGCGATACTGCCCAAGTTGAGCGTAATCAAAGGGATCAATCATATCGATTGACCCGTCAATCGAGGGCATCGTCATCTGCCCCGCCTCAAACCGCAAAAAGCCAATGGACGGTGTCATGGTTTGCTGTGCGCCATTTGACGCGCGGAATTCAAAGGGCCAACTCAACCGCGTTGCGGCAAATCCACTTGTGCTGTTTTGCTCATCAGGCAGGGTTACATCGTCATGGATGCCATAGCGATCCAGAAATAACCCTAAATCCGCATCAATGCGCAGGATATCCCCCGCCTGCCACATTCCGTCCCAGATCAAATTGGCCATCATCCGATCAATATCGCGGCGGCGTGGGTTGATATCGCCAAATTCGTTATAATCGCCCTGTGCCCCAAAGTTCAGGGTCACATCACCAAAATCGCCCGTCTCGCGCAGGAATGTCCATTGTGCATTCAGCACACGGTTTGAGGCTTTGTAATCATAGGTCTGATCGCGCAAAGGCGAGAACGCGGTGTAATCAAAGCTCAGCACCTCATCCGAAGAACTGCGTGCGAAGCGTAAGAAATTGTTCAGACGATCTTGTGCAAAAACTACAGGATCATCCCCAAAACTGGTGCGGCTATCCGCAAAGAAGTCATAGGTGCTGATATAGCTGCGGTCTGAGGCCGATTGGGTCTGGAACACAAGATCAATGCCGTTGTCAAATTCCGCGCGCCCGTTAGAAAACAGAAAAGCGCGCAAGGATTTCTCGGTCAGATCATCGCGGCTGAACGCCCCGTTTAATTCCAAATACCCATTGGAAAAGGCCTGACGATATCGCCCCTCTAGGGTGCGCAAGACGCCCCCGCCCGCCGTTGCGCCACCTGCAACCGAAATCTGCGGCGTGATCGTAATATCGGCGCTATCCCCCAACATACGGAAATAGGGCAAGCCAATGCGCGTGCCCAAGCGCGAATTGACGGAATAGGTCGGCGCAAGAAATCCGTTTGCCCGCGCCACTGAGGGATCAGCGGTGCGCAACCACGGCGTATAAAGGACAGGCGTGCCTGCCACGCGCAATTGGGCATCACGATAGGTGATGCTGCGGGTTTCTTGATCATGCACAGCGCGGCGGGCGCGCAATTCCCATAGCGGTGTCGCGTTTTCCGAACACACCTCGCAGGCTGAGGCGCGCACATAGGGGAATTCCGTATAACGCCCTTCACTGCGGATCATTTCTTGCGCTGCGACTTGCAGGGTCTCATCAACCAACTGCCGCGCGGCCACAATCACACCATCTTGCAAATCGGTCGACATATCGGCGAACGCGCCGTAAAAAACCTGCCCGCCTTCTTGGTCAATGATGTAGAGCGGCCCATCCACCAAAACGCGGTCACTGACCACATCATAGGCAAGGCTTGGCGCACGCAGCTCAATACCGCCGTAAAATATCTGCACATTTCCAGAGGCGCGATAATATTGGCTTTCTTGGTCGAAATAAATCTGATCCGCAATCAGCGTAGAAGGAAGATTTAGCTCAGGTGGTGCGGCCAAATCCGCATTTTGGGCAAGGCCCCATGTGGCCGATAAAGCCAAACTTACCCCAAGCCCAAGCGGCGCCGAGAAATCGCGCACCGTGTTCCAAAAATGTCTCGCCCGTTCACGCGCCACAGCAAGTCCTCCACAATACCCTGTTAGAGGAGTGTCATCGACCTGCCAAGAGAGGGCGGCCCTATCAATTGGGATTTTTCTAGGGCTTGGGCAGTGGCGCATCACTGCTGCGCAGATATCCCCAAAGAATGGCGATCATCCCCATGCCAGCCTGACCATGTTCATTCATCATGGTGGTGTTGCCTAGGCCCGCCACAAGAAAACCTGTTGCAATCAGAACCCCTGCCTGCGCCGCCATTTGATCTGAGGATGCGGCACCCTGCCGAATAGCCAAAGGCAAAAAGGCCCGAAAATAGGCCATAATCAGCCATGTTATAAGCACCACACCGAGGATACCGCGCTCGATCAGCATGGTTGTCCAGAGGTTATGTCCATGCCCAAAAAACCAATACCGATCTTTTATCGCGTCATAGTTGCGACCATCGCCCTCAACCTCGGCGCGGACAATCTCCTCAGCCGTGGCTAAGCCAAAACTTTGAAATCCCGTTCCAAACAGCGGGTGTCGATCATAGACCTCGAGGGCAGAATTCAAGATTTTATCGCGGCCTGACCACAGATCATCACCCGTCACGCGCTCAACCGCCTCGGCGCGGAACTCCTGTGCAACGGGGAGGGTCATGATGCCTACGCCAAGCGCCAAGACAGCTAGGCCCGCCACGATGAGATACCGCAGCCTGCGGGCCGCATAGCTTGCCATCACGGCCGCAACCGCAATGATGGCCACAATGGCGATCCCGCTCACCAAACTGGACGAGGGGGGCAGATAGGCCAATGTGGTGGCCACAGCGCAGGCGCCAATGAGTTTCAACCACCACGCCCGTCCCTTGACTGTTGCAATCCCCACAGCCAATGGGATTAGGGAATACATCCCTGAATGGTTCACATGGCCCACAGATCGAAATTCAGGGAATGAGCGGTCATTCAGCGACCACGCGTAGAAGCTGTCAATCACTGCCCATGCGCCGCCCAGAAGCAACGCGGCCATTAAAATTTTCATATCACGAGAGCTGTAATTCAAGCGCCCCGCAGCGAGCACAAAAAGACCAAGCAAACTCCAACGCGCAGCACTTTCTTGTGGCGGTAAAACGTCACGAAACTCGGACAAGGTAGACCCAATCCACAGCACCGCGATCAGGCCTATAATCGGCCATTCAAACAGGCTCGCTTGGCCTAGATGGCGCAGCCGCAGGGACTGAACCGCATAAGCAATCAGGAACAACAAGCTTGCAGCGTTCTTCGGCGCCTCGAACAAGGGCAAGGCAAAAAAAGCCAATGCCAAGAGCGCCACCTCCACCATAGAGGCCGCGCGCGCCTGTTTTTGCCCTGAGGCTGAGCGATCAATCATCCCTGCCCTTCCTTTTCGCTTCAATGAATTCAAGATAGCGCACCAAAACCCTGTCGGGGGTAAGACTGTCGATAAAGGCTTGATCCGCCGCGCTGACCTTCAGTCGATCTTCAGCCAGTTGGGTGGTTATCGCTTCGGCAAGGCCCGCATCATCTCCCTGCGCAACAAGTTGCAACGCGGTGATATGCTGCGCCAGTTCTTGTGAGCCTGCTGTAACTGTCGAAATGCAAGGAACACCTGCTGCGATGGCCTCTAGCGTGGCATTGCCAAGACCTTCGTATAACGAGGTCGACACGAATAAATCTGCTGCGGCCAGATGCGCAAAAATATCATCGCTGAAGCCGGGGAGGTGGAATTGCCCCGCAATGCCAAGCTCTTGCGCCTGCGCCACAAGCCTTTCGCGCTGATATCCTTCACCCAAAATGACAAGTCGGTCATCCCGATGCCCACGGGCCGCCACGGTTTGGGCGAACGCGCGCAACAATGCATTGAAATTTTTGACCCCATCAAGCCGCCCCACTGAGATCACAACACGGCCCTTCGGGCCTGCTTGAGCTGGGGCCACCGCCGCCTTCTGTCCGCGCTTGCGATCAACAGGGTTTAGAATTGTCGTGAAAAGGCGCGGGTTGATACCGCAAAACCGTTGTAATTCTTCCCCAATCCCCTGTGACACGGTCATGATCCCCGCCGCGCGCGGATAGAGGAGGCGGAATTCGATGGGCCGTGTGCGCCGCTTCCATGCAGACGGAATATCAAAGAGCTGACGCGCAATCTCCGTATGCTCAACGATAAACACGGGCGGCAAAGCGGGTGCGATCAGTTTGGCACGCAGCATCGCCTTATTCACAGTGGTCATGTGCGAGACTATGGCGTCAATCCGTTCTGCGATGCAGATTTTGCGCAAAGCACGCGCATTGGAGAATGCGTTATGCGCCGCACGAAAGGCACCGTATTCATAGATTTTCATGGATTTGGGAAAGGCGTCTTTCAGAGGCCCCGCCTTTTGGGACACCGCCAAAACAATGTCCACATCGTCACGCGACAGACTTGCATTGACGAGATCAAGGATCACACGCTCGGCCCCACCGCCTGCCAATTTATCAGCGACCATAAGGAGGCGTAAACGGCTCATCTTCTGCACACAGTCCCTTTCAATCCCGCTCTATGCTTGACCTTTTTGGCCGCCGCTGTCTATCACCTGTCACGGGTTTTGATCGACGGGGCGCATCATTGCAACAGCAAAGCGACTATTTGAACCATGAGGGCGGGGCATGATCATCACGCGCCTTATCGGGGGCTTGGGCAACCAGATGTTCCAATATGCAGCAGGGGCGGCGCTTGCGGCTCGGACGGGCCAACCGTTGCGCCTCGATCTGACCAGTTTGCGCAAATACAAACTGCATCAGGGCTATCAGTTCGACCAAATTTTTGCAGGCGACTTTCAAACCGCCTCAAAACTGGATTTGTTTCGCGTCTTGGGGTTTGGAATACGGCGTGGTGTGCGGGGCAGTGTGACCCCAGACCCGCGCTTGCCCAACCCGCAAACAGGGCCAAAAATTCGGCAACCTTCGCATAATTATTGGGATGGTTTTAGCGCATTATCGGGAAAAACCTATCTCGCGGGTTATTGGCAATCGCCCAAATATTTTCAAAGGGCCGAGGAAGCGATTGCCCGCGCCTTTGAGTTTCGAGAGGATTTAACGGACGAGAATGCCGAGATTGCCGCAAAAATGGCTGCTTGCACTTCTGTCAGCCTTCATGTGCGGCGCGGCGATTATGTGAAGAACGCCAATGTGAACGCTTTTCACGGGATTTGTGATTGGCCCTATTACAGGGCAGCGATGGCGCATATGCGCGCGGCTCTTCACGCGCCGCAGTTTTTCGTGTTTTCTGATGATCTTGATGCCGCGAAAGCCGAGTTCGGCCAAGGTGCGGACATCACCTATGTCACGGGCAACACGGGCGCGGTCAGCTATCGCGATATGATGTTGATGGCGCGCTGCAAACACCATGTAATCGCCAATTCCAGTTTTAGTTGGTGGGGGGCATGGTTGGCCCTTGCGCACGGGGCGGCGGATGATGGTCAAATCGTCATTGCACCAAAGGTTTGGTTCGCAGGCAGCCCTGAGCCGATGGAAGATATCTATCAGCCCCATTGGGTAAGGATGTAGTCGCCATGAGCCCCAAACGTGAATTGCAGCGCTGGTTGCAAAATATGCGCCTGAAATGGCGGTGGCGGCGCGCGGCGCAGACCAGTCCAAGCGGCCTTGATGTGGCGCATGGCCTAGACCGCTGCGACATCACCTATATCAACCTTGATCACCGCACGGATCGGCGCAAACGGATCGAGGCAGAATTTGCCAAGATCGGGGCGCAAAATGTAACCCGCTTTGCGGCACATAAACACGCGCGCGGCGCAACGGGTTGTGCGATGTCCCACCGCGATGTGATCGAAGCTGCCACCCCCGCAGAGGGGCGGATCACCATGATCTGCGAGGATGATCTGGAATTTTTGGCAGATCGTGCGCGGCTCGATCATTTGATTGAAACATTTTACCGCGACAGCCGCATGGATGTTCTGTGTCTGGCCTATAATCGGCGTAATGGAATCGCTGTTACTGAGGATTTTCTGATCACTTCTAACACGCGCACAACGGCGTGCTATTTATTCAAATCCCCAGTACTGCCTGCCCTTCACCGAGCTGCAACAAAAAGCATCTCGCGGTTAGAAAGGGGACTTCCAGACAAAGTTGCGGCAATTGATGTTGTTTGGCGAGAGACGCAGCAGGAATTTATATTTGCATTGGCAAGCCCAAGAGTGGCAAGGCAAACCGAATCTTATTCAGATATTTTGGGCAGGACTGTTGATTACAACCTGTGAGGCAGATGGCGTGAGACTAGACAGACACGACCTGTCTCGGTATCGAAACATCTGAGGCTAATGGGGAAATACATGTTCGGCTTTGCGCAGCATCTTTTTGGATTAAGTCGCGGCACCAAACGGCTGATCCAAGTTGCTTTTGACGCCTTGGCCATTGTGTTTTGTTTTTGGCTTGCGATGGCGCTGCGGCTTGATGGCAATGTTATGGCCATGACAGCGCGGCCTTGGTTGGTTCTGATCCCCGTGATCCCAGTGACCATTTTTGCCTTCGTGATGCTGGGGCTGTATCGCGCGGTGATTCGCTATATGGCGGATCGGGCTGTGCGCACTGTGGCGATAGGGGTTCTGATTTCTGCCCTTGCCATGTTCGCGCTCAGTCAAGGGCTGAACCTTCGGGTTCCGCGTTCCGTTCCTGGGATTTACCTTGCGCTCTTGCTGATTGTTGTGGGGGGCACACGCTTTGTGATGCGCGGCATTTACCTCAGCACACAAGCGGCCACGCGGGAACCTGTTCTCATCTATGGCGCAGGCGAAGCGGGACGTCAGGTTTTGCAGGCATTGGAGCAAAGCCGCAATTACCGACCTGCCCTTTTCGTGGATGATAATGGCAAATTATCGGGCAGCGAGATTGGCGGCGTGCGCATTGTGCGCCCAGAGCAAGCGCGCGCACGCATCAAAAATTTAGGGATCAAAACCGCGCTGATCGCGATCCCAGACAACAACCCCGCAGGGCGGCGGCATGCGGCGCAAGTTTTGGCTGACCTTGGCCTTGAGGTGCGGGTGATCCCCAATATGTCCGATCTGGTCTCTGGCCGCGTGCGGATTTCAGAATTGCGGCGCATCACGGTTGAGGAATTGTTGGGACGCGAGCCCGTCCCACCGCTGCCTGATCTGATGTCGAAAACCACCCATGCGAAATCTGTTATGGTGACAGGCGCGGGTGGCTCGATTGGCAGTGAGCTGTGCCGCCAGATTTTGGAACAAAAACCAAGCAAGCTTGTTCTGTTCGAAAATTCAGAATTCGCGCTTTATCGTATTTTGGAGGATTTGCAGGCATGGCTTGCGCCGCGCGATCACCCAACAGAGCTGATCCCAATCCTTGGCTCGGTCACGCATGAGGGGCGGGTTTCCCGCGCAATCACAGAGAATGCTGTTGAAACGCTGTTTCATGCGGCGGCGTTCAAACATGTCCCTCTTGTCGAGGCGAACATTCTGGAGGGGCTGCGCAACAATGTCTTTGGCACGAAATACGTGGCTGAAGCCGCAGGGCGTTTGGGCATTAAAAACTTTACCCTGATTTCCACGGATAAGGCCGTGCGCCCCACCAATGTCATGGGCGCCACCAAACGCGTGGCGGAATTGGTGATGCAAGCCACCGCCAAGGCCTATCCCGACACGCGCTTTTGTGCGGTGCGTTTTGGGAATGTCTTAGGGTCATCTGGCTCGGTAATCCCGAAATTTACCGACCAAATCCGCCGTGGCGGCCCCATCACCTTGACCGATCCAGAAATCACCCGGTATTTCATGACCATCCCCGAAGCCGCACAATTGGTGATCCAAGCAAATGCGATGGCCAAAGCAGGCGAAATTTACCTGTTGGATATGGGAGAGCCGATCAAAATTCTAGAATTGGCCCGCACCATGGCCCGCCTGCAAGGGCGCAAAACCTATATTGCAGGGCAAGAGGCCCCGATTGCCGATGGTCTGGCGATTGAGATCACAGGACTGCGGCCCGGTGAAAAACTCTATGAAGAGCTTTTGGTCGATGACGGGGCAGCGGCCACCGCGCACCCGCGGATCATGTTGGAGCCAGCCCAAAATGCCGCAGACCCAAGCGACACCCTGCGCGCGCTTGCAGCCCTAGAGGCCGCGCTGCAGGCCGAAGATGCCGCGCAGGCCTTGGCCCTATTGCGGGATATGCCGATCGCCTATGCCTATCCGCGCGAATAAATATCTTCGTGGCGAATGATGTCATCCTCTCCCAGATAGCTGCCTGTTTGCACCTCAACAAGCACCATCGGAATTTTTCCAGGGTTCTCCATGCGGTGGATTGCGCCTAAGGGCACGTAAACCGATTGGTTCTCGGACACCATTTTGACCTCGTCACCAATGGTGATTTTGGCGGTGCCCTCAACCACGATCCAATGTTCCGCCCGATGTTGGTGGGATTGCAGCGACAACACGCCGCCCGGTTTCACCACAATGCGTTTGACCTGAAACCGCGCGCCCAAAGCAAGGCTTTCGAACCACCCCCAAGGGCGGAAGTCGCGCGGGAATTCGGTGGCCTCTTTCGCGCCGTGCTGCTTTAGCAGATCGACCGCTTCGCGCACCCGCTGGCTTTGATCTTTGGGGGCGAGCAGTACCGCATCGCCTGTGGCAATCGCGACCATGTCCCGCAGCCCAATGCCCACCAAGCGCAGTTTTCCATCATCACTGCGCAACATCGTGTTTTCGCAATCGATCGCATGGGCGTGCTCAGATATCAGATTGCCCTGCGCATCGTATTGAGTGGCAGACTGTTCTGCCACGGCGGCCCATGATCCGAGATCTGACCACTGCCCCTCATAAGGCATGACCGACAGGTTACCCGCCCGCTCCATTATCGAATAATCGATAGAGATATCTGGAAGATCACGCCATGCGGCAGGATCAAGCCTGAGGAAATCAAGGTCAGCTTTCGCCCCCCCAAGGGCCGCGCGGGCGGGGGTCAGCATTTCCGGCGCATGCGCCTCGAATGCGGCGATCATGACATCCGCGCGGAACAGGAAGATACCCGCATTCCACAGGTAATTGCACGAGGCCAACATGCCTTCGGCAGTAGCAAGGTCAGGCTTTTCTACAAAGCGGCTGAGGGGCAGGCACGCGCCCCCTGCCCCTTCGCCCAATTCCAGATAGCCATAGCCTGTCTCGGGGCGGTCGGGGCGAATGCCAAAGGTGACGATCTGCCCTGCCTCTGCCGCCGTTTGCGCAGCCAAGACGGCAACGCGAAAGGCAGCAGGATCAGGAATGACATGATCTGAAGGGGCCACCAAGAGAAGGGCCTGCGGATCGCGCGCGGCGGCCCAAAGGCTTGCCACCAAAATCGCGGGCGCGGTGTTGCGCCCCTCAGGCTCAAGGATCAGGGCCTGAGGGGTAATGCCGATGCCCTGCATCTGCTCGGCCGCCATGAACCGAAACGAGTCAGAGGTAATTACCACAGGCCCCGCAAACCCCTGCCCTGACAAACGCTGTGCCGCCTGTTGAAACAAGCTGCCCTGACCGTGCAACGCCACGAATTGTTTAGGAAAGGCCGCACGGCTTACCGGCCAGAGCCGAGCTCCAGATCCACCGCACAGAATTACTGGACAAATAGTCATCTTTGGCACTTTACAAAAATCAACCCATATTCCGAACAAAAGAAAGTCGTAGAGCCCGCACTGACAAACTGGAATAATAAACACAGAAGTCAGGCAAGGACCAAAGACGACAATTTGACGTTGCTAATCCGACAAGACACTCCAACCCTCTCAAAAGTCAAGGCACTGCCCCACACATCGACTATAACTGGATTAATCGCTGTAAACAGCTCCAGCCAGCGCAAAAGAAATGGCTGACGAGGCGCAATGGTATAGTTGTAGAAACCTCAAGGAGGGCCACAGACTTGATCAGATGTTCGCCCAAATTGACAAGTGCCAAAAGCATACAAACAGCCATGTGACGACCACAAAATATCAGAACCCAACAGGTCACTATGCCTAAAACAGCCCATCGGTTGGGCGGTTTACGCACGCAAAACGTCCCAGTACAGCGCCCTCAAGGCTCGCCAAAATAAAAGACAGAACTAGTGTCGGCCGATCGCCAACAAAATGCTCTCGCCACAGACGCTTCACAAGGCATGGCGATCGCTGCTCATTGAATAAGCTCAGCTTCAATCTGTGACATTCCTCTTACACATGGCTAATATTTGACCACGAGTTGAACGCATCACTTAAGAAAATATCGGCACATTCCTGACCCGTCCTTCAAACTACAGAAACAAAAAATGGAATCACAAAGCTGAACAGCCGATCAATAAAGTTCATTTTTTACGGAAAGTCTTGAATAGAACATTTGAGCCAAATTTTATATTGTGTTACATTGTCGAAGCTTGAAAAGGATACTTTTCGAATTTAAAAAATCGGTAAGATAAAACTTATCCATCACCATCTACGGATTATATTAATATTAAATGCGAGTCCGCTACATGAAAATAAATTTGATATCAAGCTACGACCTCCAATCATTGTTGTCACAAAAACCCATAGCAAAAGACATTGAAATATATTTCAACTCATCGCAAGAAAGTGATGTTACAGTTATAATCAATCACTCATTAATTGACTTGGATATTACTTCAAGATCTGGGAATATATTTTTGCTCCATCAGGAGCCAAATACAGTAGGAATTTACAACAAAAAGTATTTGATAAATAATAGAATTTCAAAATTATTCACTCATACGCCATCGAGATCTAAAGGGGTTGAAGTTATAACTTCACACCCAGGATTGCCGTGGAGCTTGGATATGTCTCATTTCGAACTTAGCTCTCAAAGATTCAGGGATGAAAAGAATGACGCTATAGTCATGATCTCAAGCAACAAACGTTACTTTTCTGGGCATATTTTACGCTTAAGGGTCAGAGACTGGATACTTAAAAACCAAA
The DNA here is from genome assembly GCF_037830315.1 of Roseobacter sp. HKCCD7870. Lineage (NCBI taxonomy): Bacteria > Pseudomonadati > Pseudomonadota > Alphaproteobacteria > Rhodobacterales > Roseobacteraceae > Roseobacter > Roseobacter sp. HKCCD7870. The sequence continues at coordinate 706,736 of NZ_JBBLYO010000001.1, forward strand.
GTAATGTGAATTTGTATGGACGTGGACACAACCCGTTCGAAAAAAAAGAGAAAGTTTTATCCCACTTTAAATACAGCATTGAAGTGGAAAACATCCTTAAGAAGGATTACTGGACGGAGAAGCTATCAGACTGCTTTTTAATGAATACTCTTCCCATATATCAAGGCTGCCCCAACCTTACCAAATACTTTCCCGAAGACTCTTTCATTAACGCAACTGGGTGCACCCCCAGTGAGACTGTCGCCTTAGCCCAATCAGCAGTCAGAGATAGAGAGTGGGAGCGCAGGCAGGATGCTCTTGCTGAAGCGAAACGCCTTGTACTTGAAAAGTACTCTTTGTTTCCTACTATATTCGAAATGGCAAAATCTCATTACAACGAAGGAAAAATTTGCAACACTAGAATAAATAAGTTTACGAAAACAAAATTTGAAAAACTGGCACTCAGCTCCCTTAAAAGAGCGCACGGACGCCTGCCACTAATAGAAAAATTTATTTAAATTAAAGGTGACTAGATGAATATAATATATTTTGATCTCACAATAGTAAATCACAACACATTACACTATGGTAAAGTCAGCAATCTTTTATAAACCATATTTCAAAGGAGATTTTTTAGATGAAGTACGCTCTCTGCATATCAGGTCAACCTCGTTTTTTTGAGGAATGCGGCTCAAGGTTGATGGAGTTTATAAATTCAAATAATCTTGACTGTGACATCTTTGCGCATGCCTGGTCGACACAAGACAAGTACCAAGGCTCAAGTTGGACGGTAGATCATCAACCGTATACAGATCTTCGCGACCGATTGATCTCAATGTACTCACCAAAAAAAATTTTCATTGAAGACCAAAAGGATAGCTGGTTCAAAACTCAAACAAAGCGCATAAGAAAAAATACAGGCGCTGAACCATATATTACCGCGAGTATGTTTTATTCAATCCACCAAGCCGCACAACTTCGCCGGCAATATTCGCAAGAAACAGGTATTAAATATGATGCAGTTATACGAGCTAGATACGATTATTACCTTGTCGAAGGCAACGATCATTTCATAGAGCCCATTGACGATCGGACAGTTTACTTCGTGGACGTCATCAATAATAAATTAGTAGTTTGTGATTACTGGATGATCGGCAGTGAATTTGTCATGAGAAAGGTGGAAAACTCGTATTTTCATATGTTTAAGAAAAATTCATTATTCAAAAAGAAACTTCCGATCTGTGGAGAAGAAGTCATTACTGACTTAATTAATCATAACGGACTGTGCCGCAAGGGCCTGAATGTGTTAGGCGGCCTAATGCGAGACTCCCACAAAACAAATCAAAGGTTCGGAAAGTGGCAATAGTTCTTTGAATAGCGCTACGAAGAAAAATTATGAGCGCTGGTGACAAAAAATATATGAATTCATGCTTGATATGCTCTGTTCCACCACCACGCTGCACTGCTCTTTTCTGGTTGATAGACCTGTCGCCAAAAAAATTGCGACTTTAAGGAAACTATCTCACAGTGCCGAGGACAGGCAAGCTCCCAGGTGGAAACATGTTCAATTTTTATGAAATTGAAAAATTTCAACCATCTGTACATAATACGAAGTCCATTAATAACTTAAAAAGTTTATAAATTGTGTTGGATTCTTTTAATTTACTATTGTTAAATTTTTCTTCATATTTACAATGACCCCAAAATATCTATAGCATCTTCTATATCATAGTGATGATTTCCGACGAATAATCCATTTTGGTCAATATAGTCAGCATTTTTAAGATCTCCAGAAATGGAGTAGTCAAAAAACTTCATGACCTCGTTCTTAGCAAAATTGCCTCCTACTATTGGACGACATTCGAAGCCTAAATCAGTGAGATCACGAACTAAGTCATCCCTTAGAATATTTGCCTCTTTTCGCAATACTAAGGAAAAACCGAACCAACTCGACTCTCCTATTTCACGCTGGATTAGGAATTTTGAATTGTTACTAAGTTTTTTTTGGAACATTGCCCCATTCTTACGTCGCCCGTTAATAAGAGCAGGCAACTTCTTTAATTGTTCCTTCCCTATCGCACCAGACAGTTCCAATGGGCGCAAGTTATAACCGGGCAGTACAAATCGAAAGCTTTCTTCAAACTGGTTGCCACTCTTCTCACCTGTTACGAGATTAAACTTCGGAAGATTTCGTGTCCAACCGTGCGCGCGAAGCGCGAGCATGATATGATAAAGTTCTTCGTCATCAGTGACGACAACTCCTCCCTCCATAGTCGAAATGTGATGTGAGAAAAAGCACGAGAATGTTCCCATTATACCGAAAGTGCCGGTATGTTTATTATTAAAAGTGGCTCCCATCGACTCACAATTATCTTCAATAACGACAATATTGCGGCCTCCCAATATGCTTTGTATGGCGTCGAAATCGTTTGGATTGCCTAAAAGGTTAACGACCATAATTGCTCTAGTTTTAGTCGTCACTGCGCCTTTGAGTGCGGACAGATCATAATTCAATGTGTGAAGATCAATGTCCACAAACTTCAAGTGAAGTCCATACTGGCTCAAAGGATAGTATGTTGTCGGCCAGCTAACAGCTGGGACAATAATCTCATCACCGGGTGATAACTTAAGTCTCTCATTTTTCGTGAAGGCAAGCGCTGCCGTCATTAGTAGATTTGCCGACGAACCAGAATTGACCATTACTGCATATTTTACACCAAAGTATGACGCGAACAGTTGCTCGAAAGACGCGACTTCATCCCCCATAGAAAACTGATCTGAAGCAATGACGCGATGTATTGCTTCAATTTCTTTGTGATCCCACGAAGATGTGGCAAGCGGATACCGAAGGTTCATTTGTGAGCCTCGTTTAAATAATATTGATAAGTTTTTGAAATAGCGTCACGCAGAGATGTAGGCGCCGACCATCCCCAGGCGCTTTGAAGTTTAATTGAGCACAATTTTCTTGGCATTCCAATTGGCTTGGAAATATTATATGTAAAATCTCCACTCCATCCGATGATATCTGCTACTATAGCATAAAACTCATTTATTGAATGGTCACGACCAAGGCCACAATTAATCAAATTAGGGATTTTCTCGATATCAGCCGCGGCCTTCAATAAAGCATCAGATAAATCACCAGCGTACATAAATTCACGTCGCGCAGTTCCATCTCCCCAGATTTCTACTTCCTTTTCACCATGTATTTTAGCTTGATGAACTTTATGGATGATCGCTGGAAGCAAGTGTGATTTATCGGGATCAAATTTGTCATGTCGTCCAAACAAATTGCAAGGAATTATCGTCTTATACTGAAAATCGGGATCTTCCTGGCGAATATACTGGCAGAGGCGCGCAGCCATGATTTTTGCTAAAGCATAGCCTTCATTAGTAGGCTCAAGCTCACCCGTAAGAATCATATCTTCCCGAAGTGGATTTTCGGCTCCACGTGGATACATGCAAGTAGAGCCCAAATTAAGAAGCCGACGCACTCCAGCTGTGTAGCCCGCCATAATGACATTACGGCCGATTGCGACATTACGCTCCAAGAACGCAACCGGATTAGCTATGTTGGCCTGAATACCTCCGACGTGGCCTGCGGCATGAATAATGATTTTTGGACTGAGCCTTTGAATAAAAATTTTTACAGCGTCGTGGTCTGTAAGATCCAATACCTTGGAACTTGGCGCCACAATATCCCAATCTTCTGTCTTGGGGTGCTCTAAAATATTGCGGCCAACCATTCCCGATCCGCCAGTGAGTAGAAGTATCGGTTTGCTCATACCTACTACCTATCGACAGGGTGAGGCATTGCAAGTCCATGATCGCGCAGCAGCCTTGACTTTTTAGCCTCGTTTAAATCACTGGCGATCATCTCGGAGCACATCTGCTGAGCCGTAATTTCAGGCGCCCAGCCAAGCTTTTCTTTTGCCTTTGTCGGGTCTCCGAGTAGGGTTTCAACTTCCGACGGACGAAAATAGCGCGGGTCAACACGGATAATAACATCGCCCGGTCGTACTGCTGGTGCACGGCTCTTATCGACACTTACCACTGTTCCGGTTTCTTTTATGCCGCTCCCTTTAAAATCAAGCTTAATACCCAACTCATTCGCTGACCACCTTATAAAATCGCGGACCGAGTACTGCTTTCCAGTGGCTATCACAAAGTCCTCTGCTTCGCTCTGCTGCAGCATCATCCATTGCATACGGACATAATCTCTCGCATGCCCCCAATCTCGTAAAGCATCCAAGTTCCCCAAATACAAACAATCTTCATTTCCAAGGGCTATATTTGCCATACCACGTGTTATTTTTCGGGTTACAAATGTTTCGCCACGCCGCGGGCTCTCATGATTAAAAAGGATGCCATTACACGCATAGATACCATAGGCTTCGCGATAATTAACGGTAATCCAGTAAGCATACATTTTCGCAACCGCGTAGGGCGAACGTGGATGAAATGGCGTAGTTTCACGCTGAGGTGTTTCCTGAACAAGCCCATAAAGCTCTGACGTTGAGGCCTGATAGAAGCGCGTCTTGCGCTCAAGGCCAAGAAAACGGATAGCTTCTAGAATACGCAAGGTGCCGATGCCGTCCACATCAGCCGTGTACTCTGGAGCCTCAAAGCTGACGGCTACATGGCTCTGCGCGGCCAAATTATAGACCTCATCAGGCTGTACTTCGGAAATAATACGCGTCACATTGGATGTATCTGTTAAATCACCATAATGCAGAACAAGTTTCGGATTGGGTTTATGCAGGTCTTGAAAAATGTGATCGATGCGATTGGTGTTAAAACTAGAAGCCCGACGCTTAATTCCATGCACTTCGTACCCCTTATCTAGCAAAAACTCTGCTAGATAAGAACCATCTTGACCAGTTATTCCCGTAATCAAAGCGCGCTTCATATCATTGATCCATCATTATTTGCTTATCTGCCATACCATAACTGGTAAACTTCAACAGTGAAAAGTACTGTCTCCGAAGCGGCAACGAATTGCGCAATTTTTTGTTAAGGTCAACTACCTCATTTACAGACAAGATCTACTACGAAATTAATCTCCGAAAACGCTTGGAGGTTCACCATGAAGTTCAAGCCGTCTATTTCGCGTATGCAATATCTGCACCTCTTCTTTGTCTTTAAGCAAAGTTTGAAACTAACTGTTGAACGCTATTGCATCAGACTTAACCGTATTTTCTTGGCTATCAACTAAATTACGCACAATGATTGTAAAGAGGTCTATTAGCAACCACGGTCAGCCCACTATAACCCTTACTCATAGCAGTTTCTGCAGATTAGTATATCGTCACTTATGACTATTATACCACTTGATTATACTATCCCAGATGATCCTACAGCGACCTAAAAATCTGAACGAAACTCCAAATATCATCATTCGAAAGCATCTAGAAGCATACCGTCCGCTTCGTAGTATTCATTTGGCGTCCCACAAAAAATCACCGAAGACTTGGCAATGATGTCAACCATAATAATTTTGCCTTGAGATATCAGAACATTATAAATAGGTGCTATATAATGCTCATTAGTTAAATTTGAAATTTTATCAAAGTAATAGCTATGATAACAATTTATAAACTCACTTTTTGTGGAAAAGTAATATAAACCTGTGCAGCATAAATTTGACTCATTTTGTTTTTCAGATGTCCTAATCACTCGACGTGATCCTTCTGCTTCAACTACAACATTACTCCAATTTGATCCACTGCCTTCAAAACATTCCAAATATCCGAAAACTAAAGGATTCCTAATGAAATCTGGCATTTCATATTTCGGCCTAAATGTGTCTATATTGAAAATCACTATTGGCTCGTTCTCTGAAACACCTGCTGCGTTCAATCCGAGCTGTACCGTATGAGCTTGGCCTAATGTTTTACTCTTCAGATCCACAACTGTGAAATTTAAAATTCCCAGTTCACGGGCACTTTTTTCGATAAAAACTTTTGTTTCATAAATATCTCTGCAGATGAACAAGAAACGTTGATCTGCAAAATATCTCTCAAAGCTCTTAACAGCCCAATAAAATAGGGTCTTCTGGTTAAGTCTCAACATGTATTTCGGAACACTGAATCCTTCATCAAAAAACCTTTGAGAAAGCCCAGCTAGCGGAATGACAATCAATTTTTTCTCCATTTCAACAACATCTGGTAAAGTCTTTTAGAATTTAAAAGAAATGCTTCTTGTCTATCTTTATCATCGCTGTGCAATGGCACCATAGAGATGAAGAGTAAAACGTTAATCGCCAATATTTCACCAAGCGAAACCTGTGAAAATTCATCCAAAATAATATGTATAAATTTTTTACTTAGATGTTCAATCTTCGAGTAATCATCAGGATAAAATTCAATTGCCTCCCCTTCCAATATAAACTTGTTTCCTATTATGTGATCATATCCTCCAACTAATGAATGAAAGAGTTTTGCGATTTCATATCTTATATCACCAACCAACGGATTACTCGAAAACGCCGACAAACCCTTGGGATCGATAAGATAAATCCGTTCATTGTGAGACGAATATAGAATATTACTGAAGCACATATCACCATGTGCAATAGTAAGGTGATGCTTTGACGTCTTTGAAATATGTTTTGCAGCATCCGTCGCAATCCTTCTATACTCTGAAAGATCCCACCCAGATAGCGATTCTTGTTGAGAAATACGCTTTAACGTTTTTTCTAAATATAAAGACGATTCAAGTTTTTCGAAATCTGCGCCTTCAAATTTCTTATCTTTCAAAGCATTAACTTCGTTATTAAAATTTTTTAATAAATGTTTTAATTTCTTAAACAAATTTTCCCAAAATAGATCACTATTATTACCATAGATTAATAACTCACTAAATGAAAAGCTTGGAATGATTTCTAACTCATATTGAGCCCCACCATTTTCAATCTTAAGATCACTAGCAAGGCGAGGCGTGTGCAACGAAAGGGATAAGGGTAAGCTTTTATACCAATTATATTCTGAAGAAATTTTGTCGACTTGCTTACTGTGTTTCACCAATAGATCGCCGCTAATAGAAATGTTGTTAAAGTGTCGTGTCAGTAAAGTATTTGTTTTAGACAAGAAATATTGATTTCGATGACCAAAGTCTTGCCAATTTTCTAAATCTATAATTTCAGCTTTCACATCTAAAGCATAGCGATTCACGGCTTTGACAAAGTTTTCAGATTCCTCTTTTAAGTACAATAAAAATCTGTCTATTTGCAAAAAGCAAAAATACCCAACTATTACTTTATCTTGTTGAAGAATATTTTTCTCCAAATATCCCCATATGCTATCGTCACACCGCGTTGCAACGGCTACCGTGTCTATTTTTTCTGAAGGCAAAGATTGACAATTTGTATCTCCAAAAAGTATCCGCACATGCGACTTTGGATTAGTTTTTTCTATACAAAATGCTATTGATTGAGATAACGTAAGATTTTCAGGAACAAACATTGTTTTAATATTCAAAGAATCCAATAATCTTGCGTCAAATAATGAAACTTCGAATCCTTCTGGTAATGAAAGCCATATTTCTTCGCCAAAATGCTGGAGCGACAAATACTGTAGTTCAAATAGCCTTTTATTGCCGATTGGCAAAAAAGCTGGTGGAATCATGCCAATCTCAACGGCAATATCCTCTCTACAGTAGGCTGCGCTTGCAATAAGAATCACTTTGATTTTCCCTGTATTATTCTTTTTATTTCTTCAACAGACGATGAGACAAATTCATTGGGACGGATTGCCTTATCGTCAACATAAAATCCATCCTCCCCACACCAGGGTTTTCCTACTACGACTTCGTCATATGGAACATTATTCTTTTTTAGCCATTCTATTATTATTGGGTACGTATCTGCCAATATAGTTTCAATATCTCCTTTGTGTGTGCGCATGTTTCTGGCAGTGAATATAACAATTTTGTATCCAATATCATGATATTTACGGCAGACTTCTATCACTTGACGGTTTGGGATTTTTTCATGATAAGGAGCATTGGACTCAATCGTTAATGTGCCGTCTAGGTCTATGACAATTGTTTTGTTCGTGTCTTTTATCGAGCTGTTATCGCTAATTAAATTTTTCATTGCTACTTTCTCCCTTCAACCAACGCCTGTTCAGCACACACAAGTAAAGCTTATATCTTTGCAAAGTCGCCTTCCTGCCTTAGGTAGTTTAGCCAGTTCGCATCTCTTTTTTCAGTCACTCGCTGCTAAATTACTCTGAGTTCAACTTTCATTTCGTCATAAGACTTACTCTCACACCTCTGTTGTTATGTGTTGGATTTTTGTTTTGGAACTGTTTAAAGGGTGCGAGCTGCCTAATTCGACCGTGTCAAATAGATTGTAAGTGAATACTGAAGTTTGATGTGGTCCGATCGGATGGTGTCGTTTGATTATTATTGCGTCGTGAGCCTTTGGTTCATGAAGACGATGCTTTTTGGTATCCGCGCACGATATCTTTGTAAGCTTTGCAGCCTGTAGTTTTGTAGATACACCACTTTTCATCATAAAAATCAGATTTTCTCTGAGGCTTTCTATACACTAAATCTTCATTACGGCATATCGAGTAACTTGTTTTGGACAGCATTTTGGCCCCATCGCCGATGGTACTTTTGACAAAGACCTCAACAACGATCCAATATTGTGCACGATATTTTTGGGATTACAAATATAGTTCCTCATCGGTTTTACCACGATGTGTTTACCCCGTAAGTTTAGACCATGGCCCCAACTCAATAGATTATTTAAATCTAGAGTAGATCTCAAGGTGTGCATCCACAACCTTTTCAATACTAAATTCGGACTCTGCCCAAGCCCTACCAGCACGTCCCATACTTTTTCTTTTTTCCGGATTATCAACTAAGACTTGAATTGCATTCGCAAGTTCTTCGGCATCTTTTGCCTTCACCAATAGCCCTGTTTTGTTAGGAACAATAGAGTCTCGGCAACCGGGCACATCAGTTGTTACTACGGGGCGGGCACATGCTGCTGCCTCGATTAAAATTTTTGGAAGCCCTTCTCTATAAGAAGGCAACACGATGATGTTGGATTGCACAAGTAAACTTTCAACATCACGTTGAAAGCCAAGAACCTCCACCAATCCACTGCGATGCCACTCGTCTAATTTTCTCTCTGGAATACTTGTGATGTTTTCCCGATCAACTGAACCCGCCAGCCAAAACCGAGCCACAACCCCACGCGAACGCAATATCGAAGCAGCGGCAACAAATTCTAATACGCCTTTATCTTTTAATATACGGCTTGCAAAAGTAACGGTAGGAGCGCCAGCTGGCTCAATAGTAGGTCGATAGTCATCTAAACGAACTCCCGAGCCTTTAATTATTGAAACACAAGATGGGTCAAAACCAAGAACAGATTGGACAAGGCTATAATCATCACTATTCTGAAATATTAAATGCGTGCCATTGCGAGACAGGCCAACACGCAGCAACGCGATTATACATTTCTTTAGCATAGTAAAACTTTTTCGGTTTTCAACGAATACTGTACCGAGTCCGGAGAAGGCAGCCACCACCCCCCCCACTCCCACCAGCCTACAAACTAAAGATCCGTACACTATTGGCTTTAGCGTGACCAAGTGAACTATGTTCGGCCCTATACTATAAACTAATTTTAGCAATGACCAAAAACAGGAAATCTCTCTCAAGGGGTTTCTTCCACTCCTTGAGAGAGAGATGACATGGTGAACCATTCCATGACGCCGAATAGTTTCGGCAGCCAAACCGTTAGGTGACGCAACATGAACTACAAAACCACGGCGCATGGCTGCCACTGCAATTGGCAAACGATGCGAGACAAAAAAATCCGGGGAATTAACAATAAAAAGAATAATCAATGGCCCAACTCGCAAAATCTGTGTATGCTTATACATCTACTTCAATGAATAAACATTACCCCAGACATTGAAACAAAAAATCACAGTAATGAGCTATTCAGTACCAACTTTACCGATAACAGTTAACTTTCATTTATTTTTTTAATCATCATTTATAATTCACCAGAGGGTCAATAAAAGAAATTAAACCCAAAACACTTAAACAAAATCAAATCGGGAAAACAGAATGCCTCATCCAATACAGCATTGCAATATTTGAGGCTGTCAAAGCATATGCAGCAAAAACACAATCGAAGAGCACGTACGTGCCCCACTAAGACTTTATCTTTTGTGTAAATTCAAACTGGGATGCCTCGAAAAAGGACTATACACACAAAAAAATCACATAAAATTTAATTTTTTATAAAAGGTCTCATTGGAGAAATACAATTCTCATGATAATTAATCCAATTATGTCAATGCACCTACGTTCTCGGGCGGTATTGTGTCTTGATTACATTTGGATCTTTGACAGATCAATATACAAATCCACAAAACGGTCTGTCATTCGTTTAATATCAAATTCATCCTTAATCCGTTTCCTAGCCAGCAAGCCACGTCTGCGCAGGTCGTCATGTGGAATACTAACTAGTTGTGTCAAAGCATGCGCAAGCGCTGACGGATCATTTGGCGGAATCAAGATCCCCGTATCGCCCATTATCTTTTCAGAGTCCCCCACATCAGTTGCCACAGGAACCAAGCCTGCAGCCATCCCCTCTGCCAGAGCATTCGAAAACCCCTCTCCATAGGCTGAGCTAGACACAATTATATCTCCAACAGTTAATAGAGATGCGATATCTTCACGGCGACCGAGGGCCTGCACTTTACCGCAAACGTTCGGGTAACTTGCAAGAAACTCACGAGTGCCTTGGCCGACAAGGACCAAATTCAAGCCTCGTACACTTTCGGTTGCTATCAACAACGTTTGATGGTCTTTCATGGGATCAACCCGTGCGGTGTGGATTGCAACCACCGCATCGTCAGAGAGGCCAAATTTTTGCCTCAGGCGTGCTCGCTCACGACTATCTGGACGAAAGTGGTCTAGGTTAACGCCGTTAGAAATGACCTCCAGTCTTCGTGGCCTGTAGCCGTGTAATGTGTGTACGTTTACCCCAACTTCTGAGTTCGCCACTACAGCGTCGGGAATGTTGGAAAATATAGCACCCCAACGAACAAGTTTACCATTTCTTTCAATGTCCATATTCGAACAACGAATTCCCCAAACAAGCTGTCGATTTTTTTTTCCTGGTGCAAGCATATGAGCGGCAGTAGCAGCCAAATCACCATGATACATCCAACCTTGTAAAAACTTAGGACGCATAGAATGGATGTGGGACAATAAACGTATGAAATTTGATGCTCGACTTCGAACACTACGGAAATCCAGACGCACCACCGGTATGCCCTCTGCCTCGAGCCGTCCAGCGATTACGCCATCACCAGTCAAACTGATTACAGTTTGGGACATCCCGTTCTTAGCAAGCCTTGGCGCGAGTTGGGCTAGAGTATTCTCTGCACCTCCACCTCCAAGGCCCGAAATTATATGAACAATATCTGTCATTAGTTTTTCATTAGCTAGGCGGCGGCATAAGCCATAGTGAAGAAAAAATGCCACTTGTCTCCCAAATAATACAAAATATTCTACCCTAAAATGTTGAAGCAACTAGTGACCCAAAAAGCGCTATTCGGGGGGCCGTGCCCTAGGCAAATAACTCTCTATAAGTTTAAGGAAAAGTGATCCGGCAGCTCCCAAAAATTACGTACGCTTAACATCTGAGTCAGGACCCGCCACCAACGCAAGCTGAACGCGCAGAGCATCCGCATCATATTTTTCAGACCACGGAGGAACTTTAGCGCCTTGTGCGCCATGCAATAGAATACGTGACGGTATTACACGCGCCGAAATAGAGTGCTCTTCGAACATTCTAGCTATATCTGGAGGCCGCAGGAGATTGATGGCCCTGCCCCGTTTACGGATGTATTCTTCCGGAGGCACCGAATAAAGTCCATCAAATGGGTCCGCAGTTGGGTAATGATTACCAAAATCGACAAGATGGAGGAAACGGGTCTCCGCTGACTGGATAACCGCAAGTTTGGCGACCGTTTGCTCGAGCGGAAAAACATGTTCAAGCACAGACTGAGACAACACGATGTCAACAGGGCCCTCGATTGGAGCAGCCTCGAACCCACACCGATGTACCTGCATCTTACTTCTCAGAGCTTCATGAAACTCTCCAAATTCCATACGCTGCCCGTATAACGCGACGAGATCAGCATGAAAGATACGTAGGTATTTCTCAATAATCTCGTGTTCTTCAAACACAGAAGCGTCCCATTCCGGCTCTGCACTTTCAAAAGAAGCAGCGCCCCGAAAAATAGCTAGAGGCCCGTAACCACCAAGTGGTCCGCATCCAACTTCTACAACCCTTTTCCCTTCAAAGTCGAACGCAGGGAACGGCATCGATCGCCGGGCTATCGCTTCCTGCCGCATGAGAAACTCCGCAAAGCGTATACCTCGCGTGAATTTCTGCGACGACATTAGCTCTTTCGCTGTCCAAGCCCGACTGTTTTTAAAGAAAGGTAGCCGTTGGCGCGCCAGGCGCAAAGTCTCGCGCGGCGTTATCGTCAGCAGGTAGGAAAGACGAGTCATATGCAAGCCCCATTGTTAAAATCATCAGTATGGGCAGGATCACATCAGTGCTTCTTCGAAAATGGCTTCTAGGTTCTTTATTACGGCATCGGCGTGATATGCAACCGGCAATAAACTCTTGCGAGAGCCAAGCACAGTTGGGTCGCACACCTCGATCGCTCTGAGTAGCTCGATAAAGCTTTCCCCAGGCGGCGCTATAAGGATGGCACCTATGGCTTCGAGTGCAATATCATTAAGGCCCGCATCCGGGGTGGCAACCACAGGTACGCCGAGCGCAAGCGCTTCTAATACGACATTAGGAAGCCCTTCCCAGCGCGAGGTAATTACAAAAGCATCGGCACCGGCGAGGTGTGCCTGCAGATTGTTGACGTATCCAGGAAGTTGCACCCGTCCGGCGACGCCAAGCATTCTCGCCTGAGCCTCTAAAGCAGCGCGTTCAGGCCCTTCACCGAAAATCGTTAACATTGTCTCCGCTGGAAGTTGGTTTACCATGTTGATCATCCGGTCGAACCCTTTCTGTCGGGTTAGACGACCAGCAGCCACGAGACGGAGACCGGGTCCCGAGATTCTTTCCGGTCTCGCCATGCGCAAAATATCAACATCAACTGGGTTTGGCAGAAGCCGAATCTTGGATTCAAGCCCAGGCACGAGATCTTCAAGGGCGTCTCGGATTTGAGGGGTTTGCACAAGCACCCTCGTTGCGCGGGGATAAAGACGGCGGTATGGTGCCAGCCTACTGAGCAATGGGGATAGGGCGTTTAGCGTCGCTTGGGGCGTGTTGGCCTCACGGACGAGCACACGCGTTTGGTTAGGCAGGGTTTTTGATGCCGCTAGCAGCACAAAATTTGTGTAAGCTAGCGTAGAGAGAACAGCATCAGGTGCAAAAGCACGAAGTCGTCTGACCAGCCAAGGAACGCCTGCGATGGTCCTATGATAAGATCCAATTTCTGTCGCAAGCGTTGCAGGAGGCATAAGCGCTTGAACGCCACCCATCACAAAAAGCCGGGGCTCCCAACGTTCCCTGTCGATGCCGTCGGCGAGACGCATCAAAACCTTCTGCGCTCCCCCCGCGCCCAAATCCGGCAGCACAAACGCAACACGGCACAGGTTTGCCCCACCGCTCAATTACTCGGCCCCGCTGGGTCATCGCCATATGCATCGCGATAGGGATCGCAATTCTCTGCAAGTGAGCGGGCAAGGATCTGGTCTCGTTCGATGCGAAACCGATCGAGGGCATCGACAGGTTCTAGCGGCGTCGACCTTGCCCACCAAATGGGATGTGTTAAGAGCTGAATAGCGCGACCCTCAACAACTGCAGGGTGATCCAACGGATGCCCATGAAACCATGCCCCCCTACTGTCCGAGCAGTAGCCCATCTCATAGAAGAAGCGTGGCTGATACGCGTGGATGCGCCCGCCAAGCTTATGAGGATAGCCCTGTAGCAGTTTGACAGGACGGTGAAAGCTCACCGTAGTTACGGGCGCGCCGACTAGCGCCTCGAGAGCTTCGCATTCCTCCGCTACTGCAGCGTCGATCAATCCATTGCCAGACGGATAAAGTGAGGCGTCGAAGTGCAATCCAATCTCGTGACCCATCTCCCGCAATTGCCGTATAGCAGAACGACCTGCCTTCGACCACGGATTATACATCTCAGTGCGTAAAAGGACAAAATAGTTGGCGCGCATCCCAAGCTCGGCCTCGATGTCAGCCATGACCAGCGCAGCATCTAATGACATGTCGAGATCGTGGCGCAAGATCATGTGGCGTTTTTTGGGTTCAGCATCTTCATATCCGACAGACACAAACCGTGCCTCTGCAAGGGCGCTGAGTAAATTCTTGTATGAATGAGCCGAAAAACTCGCTTTTTCGATCATACTATCCCACCAGATCTCGTTGCAATGCGATCGTCGATTGCCGAATACCATAATGTCAGGAGATCCTGAGCACGCGCAGGGCCATTGCACAGTTCGCCAACGCGAATGCGTCCTGCGGCGCCCATTTTAGCACAAATAGCCTTATCATAGGAAAGAGCCAAGATCCGTTCTGCCCAATCTAATGGATCAAATTCTGGGGTAAGGACACCGGTGACGCCATCTTCGACAAACCGATTATAACACCCGATCGAGAGAACCGGCAGACCGGCAGCTAGACCCTCAAGAATATCCCGCCCCCAAGGATTTGCCTCCCGGGTTGGTTTAGCCAGCACATCACAGGCCTGCAAAATGCATTCTGGCCGACGAACATGGCCACAGAAAATAAACCAGTCGGCGACCCCCTCAGCTCGGGCGTAGTCTTCCAAAGTTCCACCTTTCCGTGCAATTTCACCCAGTCGCCCAGGCAATTTACCCTTGAGCGTCATGTCGCCAGCCATCACAAAAACAATGTTACGCTTATCCGCCGCTTTTAACGCAACGGCAACGTCAATCATCCTGTCGACCCCTCGCATGAAGGCATAATTGGATAAGACCGCCACTTTAAAGCGTTGATCTTTAGCCAATCGCGGGTCAGGCATATCCACCTCGTTCGGTGTCACAACGTTTAAGATCACACTGCCTCGAGCCGGCCGTCGAGCGTGAGCAAAAGCCCGCTCTCTTTCATTTTCTGTGATGAATACCGAACGATCCACAGCTTTGAAGAGCGTTCGATACTGCCAGCTCGCGAACGCCGACCTCGGAAGGTGCGTCCGAACATGCGCAGTTATGGCAACATTAGTCCGCGGCCGTAACCAGCGCGCAAGCAGGAATAGACCCTCGTGATTAATGTGGATAAGATCGACATCGTTTGCAGCTGCAAGAAGCGCTTCACGAAAGGCACTTGAACGAGACCAGGCAAGTGCCTGTTGTCCGAAAGCAATAATATTGCGCGAGAGACGTGGGAGTGCGCTGACATGCGTCATATTTTGCCAGACTTTTGTGCATATGCCAATTTCTGCATAGCGCTGTTGTATCGGCCCCTTGCGCCGACACCATACCTGTAACTCCGTAGCGCCCTCAGGGAGGCAACGAAGGGTCTCATAAAGGCTACGCGATGAGCCTCCGTACCCTCCTTCAATGTCAAGCGCTAAAACACGTATTGTCATGATCTTATCAAAGCTGCAGTACCGTCGAAACCTAAGTTGAAAACAGCGTCAAACACGCTCAATCCGGATACAAATTCCTTGCCCCCGACCTGCCTGTAAGATGGGCACACGAAATCAAGATATTCGAGGCTCAACCCTGCCTCAATGAACTTAGATGGATCTTGATAAGTCGCGCCTCCCTTTCCAGAAAGGTAAGTTCCGTTGGTATCCAGCGCCGCAACAAGTGCAATGAGCCGGTCGTCAGAGGCAAAATTGTCATAGCCGAGTTCGGACGAACGATAAAATTGCGTCCCGATCCCTAGGCGCTCGCAAAGCATTTTAACCAATGCAACATTTATTTCCCCCAAGGGCGCATTCGGCAGACTATTATAGATAGCCTCCACATCGTTCCAGCTCTCGCGGAAAGAGGCAGAACATTTGTATGCGACTTCAAGCCTGCGCAAATGCGCTTCGACAAATCCATCCGATCCGATATCGACTGCCAAAATTGGAGCGCCAAAGTTAAACGAAACGGGTACACTCAGCCAAGTCTGTACACCACCGGATAGGATTCGAACACGGTTGGTATAGCTGCCCTTGCTAAACTGCACATCATCTAGAAACACAAATGCATCAGCAATAGCTATTTTTCGAAAATAGCCGAGCCAAGGAGCAAAATTAGGCTGATGAACCGCGACAATCACTTATTTGGCCCAACACTATCGCTCATCGCACAAGACCCCCAAGAGTTGCGAAAGGTTTGCTGGTGTAAAACGTAAATCCTTTCGAGCTGCGGAGATATCCATTACTTGACGGCGAGTTGTACCGGTTCCAAGCACAATCGAACTCCTCGAGTGCGTAATTGCGAGAATCCGCTTTGCAACTTCGTTTAGCGCAATAGGGGTGCCGCCAGCAATATTGAACACATGCGCTCCACAAGAGAGAGGCGCCTCAATTGAAGCAAGACAGGCTTTTGCGGCATCCGCGACCCAAAGAAAATTAAAGACACTGTCCGGCTCTAAAACACTCAAAGGTTTACCGAGTTTCGCGGCCTCACAATAGCGGAAGATTACGCCTGACTTCCTCGGCGGCCCATGCAACCCCGCAAAGCGGAGAGCAATCATCACACACCTATCCGAGAGCGAGGACGAGACAGCAGCCTCTGCTGCTGCCTTATGGCGACCATATGCTCCGCGAGGTTCTAAGTCATCACTCTCTAAAAAAGCTGCCCCATTTAATGGCGCATCGCCATATACTGCAATAGAGGAAGCAAATATGAACTTTTTCAATTCGAGCTTCGCAGCTTCTTCTGACAATATCTGCGTCCCGTACAAGTTTACTAATTCGGATTGCTTCATATCTTCAAATGTTTCAATCCTTGACGGGATGAAGCCGGCTAAGTGCAATATTACATCTGGGCGAAGCGCCTGTAGCACCCGACGAACTTGTATCCGATCAGTTACATCAAGAGCCATCGCTTGTGACGCAGGCGCGACAAGCGCGCCGCTACGGCTGCAAGCAATAACATGGTAACCGCGCTCGACTAGACCAGTAATTACGGAACGGCCGAGATAACCTCCCGCACCCGTCACCAATACCCGCATAGACGGCCTCAAGTAACACTCCGCAACACACGAATAAGCACGTCCGAGACACGATCTACATCCTGCAGATCTAGCTCGGCGTACATCGGGAGGCAAAGCGAGGCCGCGAGCATCTGTTCAGCAACCGGCTGTTCGTCAATCACAAGATTTTCGAAAACTTTTTCTCGATGCACAGGACGATAGATCTGCTTTGACTGTATGCCGGCTTTTTGGAGAGCAATGCTACATTTTTTATGCAAAACAGGATCGTCGATAAAAACTGGAAACTGATACCACGAAGGCACATGACCCTCATGAATTTGTGGAAGACGCAAGCCCGGCTGATTAGAAAGACGGCTAAAATAGTGGTCCGCAACCTCGCGTCGACGGCGCAGAACATCGGGAAGGCACTGTAACTGGTGTAGCCCGACACAGGACCGCAATTCGTCAAGGAACCAGTCATTACCTAGGTAAACGACCTCGGATGTCCCCTCCTTCTTTCCAAACATCCGCAGTTCTCTGGCAAAGCGAGCAAGATCACCGTCAAAGGTAGTGATCATGCCGCCTGCACCAGTGGTCATTAATTTTGTTGGAAAAAACGAAAAAACCCCAACATCGCCTAATTGCCCGGCAGACAACTTACCAAGGGTAGCTCCGTGGGCATGCGATGCGTCCTCAATAAGGAACAAACCCTCACTTTGCGCATATTCCCGCACTGCTTTATATTCTGGCGAAACGATGCCGGTAAGATGCACCCATATGATGGCCTTAGTCCGGGGTGTACGACGCGCCGAAAGCGTCCTTGGCGTCACCGCGAGGCTGTCAGCATCAACATCGACAAGCACCGGATTACCTCCTTCAAAGAGGACAGAGCTCACATCGGTTATGAAGCTTGCAGCGGGCACAAGTACGTCGTAGCCTGCTACATCCGCATAACGCAGTGCTATCTGAAGCGCCGTCGTGGCGCTATTCACGGACACCGCGTGGGGGACGCCACAGAACTCTGCGAATGCTGTCTCGAACCTTTTGGCGTATTCACCCGGCGCAAGCTGACCCGATTTTAGTACGCTACGGAGATCTCCTAGCAGCGCATCCAATTGTGTATCAGGAAATGTAGGTCGCGTTATGGGTATGGGCTGCCCTGAAGCGTTGACGGTCATGCCTGTTTGTCCACTAAATTAGATTTCCATGTTGGGCCCTATCCCCATTCGCTGGGTTCACGAGACCCGTAAGTTCCTCAGGGAAGAGGATCGGCACAGATGGAGCTCTCTTAAGGAGCTCAACAACTCTTGCCTCTCGCTTGTGGTGCTCCTGCGATGCCACGACCACAGCAGACACCTGCGGAAGCGGTGTATCAGAAGAAAACTTCCCGACTATTTCAAGTTCCGGATTCGCAGCCTTAAGTCGGTGCACATCTTCTGCATCCCCATCAACTGCTATAGCTCCAGCAACCAGGTCGCCAGGCATGATCGGGTATGTTCCAGAAATTTGGCTTCCACTTAGGAGCTGTAAGAGGCAACGCTCAAGCTCCTGGGAAATTGCCAAATGGAATTTTTCTGAGAAGTGCCACTGATCAATCAGACACTCAGCCGGTCCGCCTGACTTGGCCATGAGGTTATCGAGGTCTAATACTTGCGCGCCGTAAGCAGAGACAATCTGCGATACAGCCGTGTTCAAGCCATTCAGGACCCGCCCCCAATCCGGAATACACATATAGTCTCCGGCAAAGTGTTCCCGGCCCTTATGCTCCCGAGGAACTATCGGAAGATTTGCCCATATTACATGTCGTCCCCGCCGACGGAAAAATGAAATTATGCGCCCAATACGCTTCGCATAGTTATCCGGCGATATATCAAAGCGGCCTTCCAGAAAGAGATCTACCACTCGAGAAGAACTAAAATCAAGGCTGAGTGTTTCTCCACCTTGCCAATTCACTGTGTCAACCTGCATTTTGAGAAAATCGAAAAACTGTCGACGAGTTAACAATGATTCCCATATGCCGTCCACAAGAACAACAACACTAGGATCCGTTAGTGCGAGCCTAATGATGTTGTTTTCAATCGTGGATCCACGAAAATGGTCGGGAATGTGGACAACATCCGCAACTGGCCGATCTCGGCAGAGCAAGGCGGCTCTAAGCAAGTGCGGAAATGTCCGATGATATCCGTAGCGAACCGTCCCGTAACGCTCATTTACAAAGTAAGTGTCAAAAACCCTCGAGTCACCGAGAATAGCAATGCGCGGGAGAGGATCAAGGTTAACATTCATGACGCGGATCACCCCCAAAACTCAGGCCTTTATCCAAAAGGTATCTTTCTATGTGCCATCCAATAGCGCTGGAATGACCGCGCTTGTCCCTTGCCACCCGGATATAGGGCCAAGTTGCATAGGAGCACATTGGCGCCATCCAGTATTCAAGATATTGCTTCTCGAACCTGTTCCATCTGGCGCGCCCCAAAGGAGCATGTGCTACTTTCGCCAGCAAACGCAACGGAACTATCCAACCAGGGCGAATGCGGGTTGGGTTAATTGGCAGATCACGCCATACTCCGCCCCAGTTGTCGCGCTGTAGAACCTCACGATATAGGCACTGGCGATACTTTGCCACCAGTGGCGCCTTTTCCCAGAAATCGAGTAGTGCCCTGTCCCAGAGCGGAAGACGCCAAGACAATCTCAACCATTCGTAGCAGCGCTGTCCATTAACTACGTATTTACATTGCCGGTTGATGAACTCGCTCATTTCATAAATGCCGTGATCACCAGCAGGGTTATCAGGAAGTCCGCCGAAGCCTTCAATCTCGTCAGCCAGCAGGCGCCGCACTTCGGCTAAGCGATCTGACGTTTCCAACGTTGCCCAATGCTTGAAATGCCTGGAAACAAGTGCGTCGACAATACGCGACAGTCGTGCGCCCGGACCATCGTCCTGCGGCTCAGTGAGCGAGGGCAAGATATGGTTGCCGGAAATAAAGTCCCCAGTGTTACCGTTCACTACGATAGTGTTGGGATCGAAGTCATGACGCGCGCGCAAAGCTACCAGCGCAGGGTAATCTTGCGGATACGGAATGGCTGAAAAGCTGTCGGCATAGCGCTCGTAGGCGACATGATCGGGAGTGCTGGTTACCGCACGCACAGAACGATTAGTGTATGGCACGAAGGTCCAAGGCAGGCCAAGCCTTTCTGCTATCTTTTTACTCATGTAAGCTTCGCGGTTGCCCGCAAGACCATAAGTGAAGCATCTGACGTTTCTATAGCCAGCCTCGACGAGGCCTGAAGCAATGAAGCGCGAGTCAATACCTGCCGAAAGCGGAACTAGTATCGGACGCCCTTGAGCTGAGGCCACTAAGTTTGAAATGATACTCTCATGTAAAGTAGAAAGAGGATCGTAGAGATCCTCAGGCGCTATGTTTTCAGGGTGGCATGGACGCCAGTGATGATAGGTACGAACTTCGAGGTTGGTATCTCCTGAACAAAAAAGAAATTGTCCAGGCAACAGCCCATATACCCTACGGTAAAGCGTCGCCTTTCCGATTGTGTAGCCCGCAAGCGCAAAGGCGCGGGCCTGCTGTGTCAGGATGTCATCAGGACCAAGGCCAATGCGCCCTGCCAAATCAGTACCCACTTGTGCTACCAACACGCTGCCGTCGTGCTCAGCGTAGATAAGTGGGATTGTGCGAGATGGATCTACCGCTGCAATTGACCAATCGCTCCCAATTAGAACAAGAGCGTAATGTCCATCTAGGCGGTCAAGCCAAGCCGGCAGCTGTTCGGGAGAAATTGTTGCAGCTTGCGCGATAACCGATGCGCTTTGCGTTTCCCTGAGGGGTCCTGCAAGCCACAACTTACGGTTCCCTGCGACAAACTGGTGCCATCCAGGTGTATTCTCCAACAAGGCAATCATGGTTTCCATCGGATTAAGGAACCAATCGGCGCGACACAAAAAATGCTTCTGCACGAGGCATTCCGGCTGTGGCGCCTCGCAGCACGGCCAGTGCAGAAATAACCTCCCATGACCGGGGATGTGGCATGGGGCGCATTTCGGCAGCATAGGCATTGAAAGCTGCGCGCTTCGCGGCAAACGCTGCGTCGTCAAGGCCAATGAATAGGGTAGGCTCAAACACTGGACCAAGACCTGGGCCCGCCCATTCAGTGCTGCTTAAAACCTCAAAACAACGAATCTCGCGTACTCCCCGCCCTTCTATAGGCCGACATGCTGTCATCACCGCTTGATGCGCGTGCCGATGATCGATGTTTAGGTCACCTGGGTGGTGAGTATATATCAAGTCGGGGTTATGCTCAGCTATCTCAGCCTCCACTGCTCTAACCAAGTCCAACATATCAACGGCATCGAGGCGGTTGTCCGGAAAACCAGCCAATCGCGTCGACAAACCACCCATCGCCTCCGCTGCAGCTTCTGCCATGGCAAGACGGCGCCTAACGAGCGCTTTATCCGAGGCGCCCCGCGCCATTTCACCATCGGATAGGAACAAAACGTGAACCTTAGCGCCAGATGAACGGTGGCGAAATAACGTCCCAGCACAACCAAGCGCCTCGTCATCTGGGTGTGCGGCGACTACTAAGATCGATGTGTATGCCTCTTGCTCTGTTGCTCTCATTGCCATCACCCGGCACTCGCATTGCGGACCTGAAAGACGGGACGAAGCGGTTTCCCGCGCAAGCACGAGGCCGGGTTATTACGCCGAAGCGCCTCCGCCAATCCATCAAGCGCCCTATCGTAAGCGATTAACGTCTCACCAACCACGGATTCATTTGCGTGAGCAAGTGACAAGTTCAAGGTGGCACCAGACAACACACCCCACGCGATCAGCTCCTGTTTAAGTAAGCTAGTGACCGTAACAGGATCAGAACGTCCTTGCCCTGTTGCAACAACCGCGGGCCACCAATCGCCTCCCCCCACAGATAGCTCTTCTGTTAAGCTCCGCTCCAAAATTTTCTTACCAATCTCTTCCTTCAAATAAGCTCCAAGTTTGTTTATTACTTTGGGAGCCTGAGCTACGCGAAGCTTGTCGATCGTGGCGATCGCTGCAGCAAGCGACAACGCCTCCCCTCCAAAAGTTCCGGAGAAAAAAATGTGCTCCATATGACGCATGATTTCACGCTGGCCAACGATAGCCGAGATCGGCATCCCGTTGCCCATGGCCTTACCAAATGCGGCAAGGTCTGGCGTGACACCAAACTCTGCCTGCGCCCCCCCCAGATGGATACGGAAACCTGTGACGATCTCGTCAAAAACCAAAATCACTTCGTAGCGATCGCAAAGAGTGCGTACAGCCTCTAGGAACCCAGGCTCTGGCGCTTCAAGCGCCATCGGCTCAAGAATAACCGCCGCAAAACCTTGCGGATCAGCCTTTAGCAAGTGTTCCAAGGTATTAGCATCGTTGAATGCAAACTTCGACGACAAGTCGCGAACAGTCTGAGGAACCCCGAGATGGCGTGCCGTCGTTCCGATGTACCAGTCATGCCAACCGTGATAGCCGGCAACAGCTATCCGATCACGGCCCGTGTAGGCTCGAGCAAGGCGGATCGCAGCGCTTGTCGCATCAGAGCCATTTTTGCCAAACCGCACCATTTCTGCACAGGGTATGATTTCCACCAATCGCTCAGCCAGTTCGGGTTCCAAATCAGTCGCAAGCGAGAATGAAATCCCTCGCTCAAGCTGCGAGCGGATTGCCGCATCAACGTCAGGATCCCGATAACCTAATACGACAGGAAGCAACCCAAGGACATAGTCGATGTACTCGTTTCCATCCACGTCCCACACACGCGCACCATCTCCCCTTTCAAGAAACAAAGGAGCCGCTCCCTCAACTGTAGCCATTGCAGCCTTTGAAAAGGTTTGAGAAGCCAGTGGAATAGTATTCAAAGCCCGGGTGTAGAGAGCTCCAGAGTTGTCAAAAGATCGCTTCACTTCACCGTCCTCTTCAAAAGTCCGCGCCTCAACTAGCTCACTTCTGTATCGTTCTAATTTCTAGGTAGGGAACGCTTTTTGTTCCGTCAGGTGGTAGGTTAACCTCAATCACAGGCTTGCCGCTTATGAGATCGAATAAGTCATCGTAAAGCGGCACACCAGTCGAAAGCGATGCCGCGATGCTTCCGCTCGGTCGCGGGTTTACTTCAAGTATTACTGGCGTTCCATCCCTTCGGTGCATTACATCATAGTCATATAGCCAAGACAGCCCAAAAGCTCTGGTCACATCCGCGGCTAGATCAAGCAATCGCGGTGACGAACGAAATATAGAGCCGCGGAATGGCACGCCCGCAGGATTTATCCGCTCTCTCGGTATAGCGTGAATAACCTTCCCATGATAGGCGAGCACGTCTATGTCGATTGCTGGCTCAACCAAACGCTCCATCACAATGACTGGTAGATTTGATACTACCTCGTTTAGGAAGCCCTCCGTAAACTCATCCCAGCCCAGATGCAATTCGCGTGACCCAAGGAATTCTTTCGGCGCGCCGGCATCTGAATAGACTACGAAGGTACCGCGATTTCCTCTTGCCACCAGTGGTTTGACCACGGCTTCACCCCTCACCGCCTTGAGTTCCCAAAGTTCCTTCAAGAGCTGTTCTTTGTTGTGAACCACGCGCCAATGCGCCGTTTCGACACCGGCCTCAGAAAGAAGGCGGTAAGTTTCCGCCTTGTCACACATAGTGAGTAGCGTCCTTGCGTCCTCTGTAGCCAATACCGCTCCCGCCGCCTCAATTTCCGCCTTGCGTTCAGACAACGCTAACGCTTCCTCGTCCGACCAAGGCAGAACCACGTCTACGGCTTTCGCTCTTACAATATTAACTATCGCTGCAACATATTCTGGGTCATTGCCAGGCGGTACGATCTCAAACTCATCGGCGAAATACCGGCCTATAGCGTCACTCCGCACATCAACGGCCACGACTTTACAGTGACTACGGCCGTCCTGAAGATGCATAATATTAACTGGCGCCAAAGCGCCACCTGCAGCAGTTACAAGAACTTTCATTGAAAGCCACCAGATGTAGAAATCATTGAAGATTTCGGGACATTACCAAATGATCGGAGTTGGTTTCAATTACTTTGAACCCCGCTTTAGCAAAAAGACGGCGGGAGCCATTGTTCTCCAAACGAACCCGAGCGACCAACCTCACCATAGGCCAGATTACCGCCAACTCTCGGATCATCTCGTCGATAATCGCCAGCGCCAACCCATGACCTCGCGCATCTGCTTCGACAAACACATCCACAAAAGCTACGCCCTCGGCACAAAGTTCAGCTCGAACCTGTCCAATCGGTTTATCGTTGTACTCGGCGATCCAAATAATACAGCTTGGCGAATTCAACCGTCCTGCAAACCAAGCCTCATGGACAGCCCTCGAAATCAAATCTTTGGTCTCAATTTTCGCTGCAAGAGAATCAGCGCTATTAACCCACAGAAAAAGGATATCGCTATCTGCTGCAACTGCTTTTCTCAAACGAAGCGATGACTGCCGCCCGCGCACCATTAGATCCGGCCTTCTCGAAAGTAACGCGATGACCTCCATCCACCCACAATCCGCAGGCAATAACTTCGTTAGTCGGATGATATGGTCAAGATCTGCCTGAGTATCCACCGTCCAGCGCAAGTGACTGAAATCAGCAGGCGCCATTAAATGGCCAACAGAAAATTTACCAGCGTCGGGGTAAACGCCACTCCGCATGTATGGTGTAACATGTTCGCGCTGAAAAGCAGAAGTCGCATGGACGCCAGTTGCTTTGAGAGCAGAGCGCAAAAAAACTTCTACGTCAAGTCCGTCTGGAAAGCTTCTTTGAATTGCATTTGAAACATAGTCGTAATTTCCATCCAGCAACATCGCAACCGCTTCATCGACAATTACTGGATCCGCCAGTGGGCAATCAGCAGTAAGTCGAACAATAACCGAGGCATCGGTTTTTTCACAAACTTCTACAAACCGTGACAGTACATCATGCTCATCTCCGCGAAAGACTGGGAGCCCTAAAGTCTTACAAAGCTCACAGACAGGATCATCTGCTGCATTCCGCGTGGTTGCTACCCAAATTTCGTCCAAAAGCTGCGAACGTTGCACGCGTTTTAGCATGAACTCTAACAGTGGACGCCCTAAGATGTCGGCAAGCACCTTGCCAGGCAAACGAGTGGAGGTCATCCGCGCCTGAACAATCGCAACAACTGGACCCTGAAATGCGCTCAATGATGTTTCAACCATATCGTAGAACTACCGAGCCAAGTCTTCCCGTTTGATTGGTTTTGCTCGAGCCACCGAACGTACCAACTTCCTTCCGATTATCTCGCTAAATGCTGAAGGCGGTAACCCAGTCTCCCCGGGCAAATGCCGCATCAGGGAGATGTCTTCCTCCCCTAGAGTTTCACCAGCAGACAAATGACGTCTAGCAGAAATTACTCTGTGACGCTGTGGTTTTAGGCGCCTTTCCTCATCAACAGCAACCTTTTCGCCAGAGCCTCGCATTTTCTCAACGTGCCGAATTTCTGAAACCATTCTTGCAAATTGTTCAGGCTCGATTGAAATGGCATGGTCCGCTCCGGGCATCCGCCCATCAAGAGTGAAGTGTTTTTCTATGACTTGCGCTCCCATCGCAACGGCAGCAACACATGCCAAAATGCCAGCATGGTGATCAGAAAAGCCAACTGGACAGTTGTATTTCGTTCGAAGTGTATCCATCGCTCTGAGATTAAGTGTCTCGGCAGGCGCTGGATAAAGTGAAGTACATTGAAGGATGGCATAGTTGTTACAGCCAGCATCAGTCAGCGTCGTAACTGCAAGATCGACATCCTCAATTTCTGCCATTCCAGTTGAGATGATCAACGGAAGCCGCGCCCTCGCAGCACGACGCAGCAATGGCACATTGGTCAAAAGCCCGGACGATATTTTCAGCGCAGCGAACCCTGAAGCTATAGACAAATCGAGGCTAGGAAAATCCGCAGGCGTTGTGAAAAGCACGACACCCAAGTCTTCCGCGACTTGCCTAAGCCTAAGATGAGCATCGAGCGACAACTCTTTGCCCTTGAACTCAGCATGTGACACCGTACCGGGCGCGTAACTTTCGTCCGCATCAACAGTCTGCAGCTTCACAGCGTCGGCACCGCACGTAGCTGCGGCGCGCAGCATATCTTCAGCTATCTCTTCGCTTCCACCGTGGTTGATACCGACCTCGGCTATCACAAAGCAAGGTGCATCGGCACCGATGACCCTGTTACCGATCTGAAATGACATAACCACAGCCCCCTAACGAGAAGTCATTAAAAACGTGAGATATATCACCACATTTAGACCTAAGCATGCACCAACACAATCTTAGGTGCAAAGCTATGATTCCAAAGTAGCGCAAGGTCCCGTTGCAAATTAGGCATGACAAGAGCGCCATCACTATCTGCAAAATTATATGTCCACATTGTAAGCTTTTCAAAGGTATGCCGGTTCACACGCAAACAACAGCATCGACCCAAAGTGGCTTGTAAAGGCCCTTCGCTGCCGTTTTCACCATGCGCCGCTTATTCAAAAGACAATCTTTGACAATTCAGGCAGGAAGTCTCGCCGTCAAATTGGGCTCTATGTAGTCAGAGATCATGCGCGCGGCCCTTTGACCAGCGCCCGGTACCGGAACCGTAAAACAACGCTCTACTAGTTTAGCATGGCCTTCTTCTTTTGCACGCCACTCCTCTTCAATATCTTGTAATGGCCTGGAAAGAAAATGACGTAGGTCGCTTCGCCAAGTAGGGCATGTCGCATCGAAGAAGAAAGTGCCCTCAATAAATGCATCGCGCATGTTTGGCTGAATTCTGAAATAGTCACCTGTATCAATGAAAACGAAAGGTCGTTTCGACATGACACACCAGCCTATAGTACTAGTGGCGCGAGTACTTACCAAAACTCGGTGCCGATTTAACATATAGCGAAGGTCAACATGACCACCCAACACTTCGACAGAACCAGCCTTCAAAGCAGCAGCAATTACAGGGTCCGGATCGGGAAATCGAAGTGCAGGATATGGCTTATAACCAACACGGTGAGGCAGACGATCGAGAACCTCTTCTATGAGTTGGATTTCATCTCGCGCCTTATCCAGATCCGAACGCTCCTCAAAACGCAGCTGATTATATGATCTATACAGTAATGTTGATACAAAAAGAATAGGTGGCGCTTCAGCAGCAATTCGTGATCGCCCAACCCTAAAGTAGTCGCGAGGCATCCCCACTGCAGCAACATTCTTACAGTTAGTTGCAAAGCGGTTCCGCAACGCAACATTTCGGCTTGCCTCATTGTATGTAAACAAGACATCCGAGAGCACGTTCTCGAGTACGATTTCTTTTTGATCCACAGCCCACGCCATTTCGCGATCCACTCCATGCTGGAATGCAGCGACAAGACAACGCTCTCTTTCGGCGATAGATCTAAGCGGTTCGAATACCTCAGCTGTCGGAAAATTCGTTAGTATAGCAGACGGCCGACGGCAAGTTTGCCCGGAGAACTTAGCAGACCAAAAACTCTTCCACGAACACTGCCGGCCAACGGCCGAAAAGAGACGGTCAAAAAATATATCTGTTAGGTTCTCTTCTGCTTTAGGAGTGAGTAGTCTCGAAAAACGTTTACGCAAAATTGGCTCAAGCACTTGGCGAAACGTTAACCTTTTTTCTTCATTCAGTTGCTCCGCGGATATTCTGTTAACACTTATTTCCGAAAGTCGATAGCCTCGAAGGCCTAGTTGAACGGCGGTTTCTTTAACGAGTTCATTTTCTTTCGTGACGATGATTTCGCCTTTTCCAAGACCGCACGGCATCGCTCGCCAGAATGCAAGGAGCAATCTATACAATGCACGATCTGGCCCTGCGACGGCTAGGCGATTGAGAAAGGAAACGTCGCTTTCTCCTCGCGCTGAACGCTCGCAAGTGGGCGTTACAGGAAAACGTTCCACCAAAAGCTTTTGCGCTCCAGCTAGAAGCGTTTGCCAAGGCGCGGAAAATGACGCGCTGTAGGAAGGACTTGCTTCATCGACCAACAGCACCGCGCGAGGCTCCCGAAAATCATTCTCGGTCAAACATGCCGCTTTAAGCATCCAAGGATTAATCAACATAGCAGTTTGGCCTGCCAAAAGCGCATGTTCGGCGAGGCATGGCTCGCTACGTGCAGCAGAAACAACTGCCGCGGCAAAATCATTCAGACTTCCATGTACCCAGCGCATTACATCTGTCGGGACCCTAGCCTCAAGGTATTCGACATTGTCTAGCCCTGACAGAGCCAGCGCCGGGGACATTGTTAGAATTCTTGCCTCGGATTTTAGGCCACGCTCACGTGCGGCTTGCAAGACCTCCAGGCTGTCGCAAAAAACGGCACTGACCGACGCAAGCCCCTGCACGTCAGCACCATTCACCATGCAACCACTAATATCAGCTGTTTCACTTGCATTCAAAGTCATACCGCTTTCTCAACATACTGAGACAAAACCTGTGCTGCACGCCTTGCGCCAAGCCCATCAATGGTTGCTGCCGCACATTTAGAAATCCTATTCAGTTCCTGGGCAGCCTCTTTCAATATTGGAACCATTCTCTCTTCGTTCATTTGTTTTATTGGGCCGGCATTGATTAGAGCGCCAGAGATTTCTAATGCTTCGATGACTTGTTTCTGGTTCATTGCAGTCTCAATTGCGATGCTTGGTACCCCGAGGCAAGCACGCTCAATCGCCGCAACACCACCTGCTCCGAAAGCCAAATCGGAGGCCACCAACCGATCCAGATAGTCGCTAGGCGAAACAGACACCGACGCTCCGACTGCGCCAGCCACAGTTTTGATCTCGGCTAAATGCCGCACAGCCGCACCTGCGATCACATCCATTTGGGCCTGGGGAAAAGCAGCGCGAGTAGCCAACATTGCTGTCAGGGTAGCCTTTTGTTTGTCCGCCATACCAAAGAAAATGGTGACTTTACGAACTTCATTTCTACGAAGGCGGGAAAGAGCTTCTTGTCGCATGTCGACAACGCTGGCACGAACCAAAGCATATCTAGTACCTGCCAATATCAGCGCCGCCTTGGGAACGTGGGGGGACCAATCATGGCCTTGTCGTCCCGGGGTTCCATCAATCAAAATATCGACTAAGTGCGGCCGCTCACCCGGTACGTCGTCAATCGCAGCGACCAAGCCGGCAACACGCCGAAATGCATTTTCGTACTCTGCCCCTAAACCATAGTGGTCGACAACGAGAAGGTGGGGCCTTTCTCCCAGTGATGTAATTATTTTTTCTGCTTCAGCAAAAGGTTCAACGGCGCAATCCAAGTCGATGATTTGAAGGCCACTTTCTACCAGCAAAGGCGCTGCGGTCGCGGTTCCAGGGCGAGATGCAAATACTACACTCCAACCAATCGCACTCAGAGCTGCGCCAAGGGCTAAGCAACGCCCAACGTGTCCGCCTCCGATCTCGGAGCTTGCATCTACTCGAAAAACTGCTTTTTTCACGAACGAAATTTTGCCATCTCAATCACGTCGATCCTATCGCCATCGAGCACCGCATGTGCTCGTCGAACAGCCTCCACATGGTAACCGGCGTTGCGGAATGCCTTCTCCGAGCCCTTGTTAGGTGAATAGAGCCCCGCGTATAATTTTTCTAACTCCAGCACATTAAACGCGAAATCCGTTACAGCCGCTATTGCTTCACTGGCAAATCCCTTGCCCCAAGAGCCACGATCGCCAAGCATTAGACCAACGGCTGCACGCAGGTGCCATTTGTCTATTGGCCCAACACGGATATTTCCTATGTGCATGCCTGTATCTTTTCGCTCCAAACCCACGACCAAGTTATCCGCGCTTAAGTTCATTTCTTGAATATATTTACGAAGTTGCTTTGTATCTGGTGGGTTAAACCTTATTTCAAGGTATCGGGTGACTTCGGGATCAAGAACCCACATTGCATACGGGCCGTCAGCATCATTAATGCTTAGCTGCCGGAGCAAAAGCCTTTCCGTCGACCAATCTTCCGGTAGTTTCACTGCTAGAACCTGACCAGTGCAGTGATGGCGTCAACTACGCGATCTACGTCTTCATCGCGCATTCCAGGGAACAGCGGAAGAGACAGACAACGCGCATACCAACTATCAGCACCGGGAAGATAAGTATTTCCATTTCTTTGCCTCCACCACGGTTGCCGGTGCAGAGGCAAATAATGTACTTGAGTTCCAATACCTAGCTCGCGCAGCGCTCTCATTACATACGCTCGATCTTTACCAATTACTTCGAATTCAAACAGCGCCACACACAAGTGCCAGCTAGTGCGACCTTTGGCTGTGGATGGAGCGAGCCGAACACGCCCATTAAAAACACTAGCGCGTTCAGCAAAAAGGCCTTCGTAGCGAGCGCGCAGCTCCGCTCTTCGCACAACGAACCTTTCAAGTTTTGACATTTGGGACGTTGCAAGCGCTGCGTGAATATCAGACAGACGGTAGTTGAACGCAGGCTCTGCCAATTCATAGTACCAAGGGTTTTCCGCGCCATCGGCCGCAGTAGCTTGCGTAGCATCAAGAAAACGGTCTCGCATCATGCCATGGTTTCGCAGCGTGCGCATTCGCGCCGCCAAATCTGGATCAGCGGTTGTAACAACGCCCCCCTCACCGCCCGCCACTGTTTTTACCGGATGCAAGGAGAACATGGTAAGATCAGAAGTAGAGCCCTGACCCGTCGGACAATCCTTTGCATCCCTCCCGCCCAGTGCGTGACAGGCGTCTTCAACTATCCGGATACCACTATTCTGTGCGATGAGGCCAATCGCATCCATGTCGACCATTTGACCACACATGTGAACTGGCACAACGGCCGCTACGTTGCCGCCGGCCCGCCATATCGCGGCTTCAAACGTGTCCTCCGTCATCAGCGCCGTATCGGGATCGACATCGGCAAAGATCACCTCGGCCCCAGCTAAATGTGCCATAGATGCCGTGGCCAAGAAAGTCACCGATGGCACCACGACCTTGTCGCCACGCCCGAGACCAAGAGCAAGATAAGAGAGATGCAGGCCGGCGGCGCCACTAGAGCAGGCTACGGAGTGCGGTGCACCTGTAGCTTCGCAGAATGCAGCCTCCAACGCCTCGACTGCTGGACCAGTAGTTAGATATTCGCCGGAAAGCACGTCAACGACCGCACCAATGTCATCAGCCTCAATCGTATGCCGCCCATAAGGAAGGAAAGCTTCGTCAGGCATTTTCCAAGCCGCTCAGCAACTCATGGAAACTATCTTTGTCCAACCACTCCGAATTAGTATCGCTTATATACTCGAACCCGGATGGGACATTGACCGCGCCATTTTTCACCAGGTGGTGAGCGCTCCAAAACGTGAAGCTAGGTTGAATAATGAAACGATCCGAGAGCTCCAGTGTCATTCGGGAGTCATCGGCAGTAATCATTGTCTCGTGAAGCTTCTCGCCAGGTCTGATGCCCACAATTTCATGAGGAAGATCAGGCTCCAACGCCAGCGCCACATCCACAACCCTCATGCTTGGTATCTTTGGCACAAACACCTCTCCTCCGGACATCATGGCAAGTGAGGACAGGACGAACTGCACCCCCTGATCCAAAGTAATCCAGAACCGGGTCATTTCCGGATGGGTAATCGGCAGGCTCTTTGCACCAGAGGCGATCAGTTCCCTAAAGAACGGCACAACGCTGCCACGTGATCCCAACACATTACCATAGCGGACCACCGCGAACCGGGTGTCCTGACCGCCTGCAAGGTTATTAGCCGCCACGAAAATCTTGTCTGAAGCCAGTTTACTTGCACCGTAGAGGTTAATCGGACTAGCCGCTTTGTCCGTCGACAGCGCAATAACACGTTGGACGCGGGATCGAAGTGCCGCCATCACGACGTTTTCTGCGCCATGAATATTAGTCTTGACGCATTCAAAAGGATTATACTCTGCTGCAGGGACATGCTTCAACGCAGCAGCGTGGATCACAATATCAATATCGCGCATAGCAAGTTCTAAACGATCAACGTCGCGCACATCACCAATAAAAAACCGGACCTTATCCCGCACTGCAGTAGGGATCTGCCTCTCCATTTCATATTGTTTAAGCTCATCCCGCGAGAAAATAACGACGCGCTTGGGAGCAAAGTCGCTCAAAACGCGACGAATGAACGCCTTACCGAAGGAGCCGGTTCCGCCGGTTACAAGGATTTTAGCCCCATTCAAATCGGGTCTAGACTGGTCAAATATTCGCATGCTTAGCTTTCAATATTAGGCTATGATATTTGCAATCAACCTGAAACCATAGGTCGCAGGGAACTACTTTGCTGCGAGAGAAACGCTTCTCTATACCAACCACCGGCGCCAATCAACTGGCCATGGCTACCTTCGGCTACGACGCGTCCATTCTGCAAAACTACAATCTTATCGGCGAGAGTGACGGTAGAAAGCCGATGGGCGATAACAATCACGGTGATGTTCGTTTCTCGTCGGATACGCTCTAAGGCGTCCCGAAAGAGTAACTCTGATTCAGCATCAAGTGCACTCGTCGGCTCGTCAAGAATCAGAATTGGAGCCCTACTCACTAACGCGCGCGCCAAATCTAGGCGTTGACGCTGGCCGCCAGAAAGCCGGCTACCACCATCACCTGCCAGTGAAGCATATCCGTCCGCCATTGATTCTATGAACGCTGCCGCATTGGCTAGCTCAGCGGCGCGGCGAACCTCTTCCATCGTAGCCTTTGGACGACCATAGCGTATGTGCTCAGCGAGAGGCACATTAAAGATCTGTGGAGACTGCGGAGCATAAGCGACGCCTTTGCGAAGGCTCTGCAAGGAAAAATTTCGGATATCCTGTCCGTCTATTTCTATTTTTCCGGCCTGCGGCCGGCGCAGCCGGGGCACCAGGTCTACGAGCGTGGACTTACCCGCCCCTGATGGCCCAACTAAAGCCGTAATCTGGCCAGCGCCTAGCTCAAGACTAACCATTTGCAGCGCTAGAGTAGTACGCACACCGACAGCACCTCCATCGTAAGCAAAGCAAACGTCGGAAAACGAGATAACTTTATTGACGCCCGTGAAATGTTCTTCGCCCGCTTCCTGCTCGCGTGCGACTTCCATCTCGGTCAAACGTGAAACGATCGCCTCGAACGCCGCACGAGTCCCTCGGCGCCCCTGACGTACGCGAGTTGCCTCTTTTACCACCGGAAGTAGACGAACGATCAGCATCAGGAAAAGGCCCACTGCTTCAAGGGGTAGGCTAAGCCAATCTATGCTAAAGTACACAAAAACGAGCGCGCCGCCGATCACAAGTGGCTCAATGATGATCTCAAGGTTTGCAAGTAGCGTGAGTATCTGTACATTTCGGTCACGCTGTTCCTTGGTTAGGATGCGCATCCGTTCGGCCTCGATATCTTCAGTGCCCGCAAGACGTATTAGGCGAGGATGCTTTAGCCGCTCCACAAGAAAAGACGACATAGCCTGGTTAGCGGCAGTCACTTGGCTCCCAACTGCCGAGCTTTCATACATCAAGCGTCGCACAGCAAAGGCCGCAACACCAAAAATGGCAACCGCAAGGAGGGTCATTATCCCCGAGATTACCAACAGCGTCGCAGTGTAAACGACGAGAAGTAGTCCATAACCCATCAACGTGATGCCGCCAAAAACATTTTCAACAGCACGGGATAGCTCTGTGGTTAAGTCGTTGACTATACGACCTGAATCGTCGCTCTCCTGATAAGAAAGATCTGATCTTAGATAGCGAGCAAAGCCCTTAAACCTGAGGCCTGCAAGAATGCTCTCTCGTTTACGGGCCTGATACAACAGACGAACGTATACAAAGGCTTGGCGAAAAAGTAATGACACCATCGTCATCGCAAGAAGCGACGCCAACGAAACACCAAAACCAAAGAGAGCGTGTAGCTCCACCAGTTGCGCCCACCAGTCCTGCTCCCTTGACAGGCGCGCCACATCACCATCCGCTTGTACGAACTGGAATATAGGCAAGATCGCCGCAAGGCCAAGCAATTCCATCGCTGTCCCGCCCAGCTGCAAACCAAGCAGCATAAAAACTGACCGTGACGAAAGCCCGATTTGAGCGGCATCCCGGAAAACTTCGCGGATCATTCGTTATCTACTCGATGGTGAGCGTCGGCTGCCTCAAGATCTTCCGGATGTCCAACATCCGTCCAATACTCGTGGATCGGGAAAAGACCTATTCGTAGACCGATTTCGCGACCGCTGTTTAGAAGTTCAGGCATGTCAAAAGGTCGCCCCAATGGCACTAACGCTAAGAACGCTGGCGAGAGGTAGTAGACACCACCAGCGACGAAATTCGAGATACGAGGTTTTTCCTCAATCCCCGCAAAAAAACCTTCCTCGTCTTGGCGTATAACACCGTAAGGCACGTCCACGTCATAACGGGTCACTCCTATCGTGCCGTCGAGCCCGTGCCGCATATGAAAGTCATGAAGCGCTACAAAGTCACACCCAGTCAGGACGTCACCGTTAACTACGAGCACGGGTGAGCGTTCGATATCCTTGACCAGCCCAAGCGCGCCAGCCGTCCCTAGAGGCTGCGTTTCCTCGACAAAATGAATATGGGCACGGTTATCCCGTGCCGAAACGAAATCATATATTTGTTCGGAAAGATAATGAACAGAAAGCGTTATAGACGGGACGCCAGAGTCCTCAAGAGCACTAATGACCCTATCGAGAATCGGACGGCCCCCTACCTGTAGGAGAGGTTTCGGTGTGCACTTCGTACGTTCCCCGAGCCGCTTACCGAACCCGCCTGCCATAACAAGAGCCGTAGCGATCCCTAGATCGCCTTTTGAACCGATAAAGAGCTCAGCGACGCGGCTCTGGTCATCCAGAATTGGCAAAAAACGTCGGGTACTTCCGATGCCACCGAGCTTTTCAAAGTTTTTGGCCGTCTCTCCAATACGTCCCGTAAGCGGTTGAGTCTTCATACAAACCGACGCTGGGGCGTCAAGACCTACGCCTGTAAGCATAGCCCGACGGATGTCGCCGTCTGTGACGGTTCCTAATAAACGACCATCCGTATCGACAACAAGCTGGAACAAATGTGCTGTACGATTAATTCGCTCTAGAACCGCGCGAATTGACACAGACGGCAGGCAAACATAATCCGAAAATTCGCGGAGTAAGATCATTGGCCGCTAAGCTCCATAATACCTATTCGCATGAAGTCGCCCGCGCCTCGGCTTCGGGGGGCAGACCCGCCGCAAGAAAGGCCTCCGCTATTTGCCAGTCAAGCTCGGTGTCCACATCTACGGTACGACGCGGGTCGATCTCTAGAGGTACAATTGGATCGGCATATATACTCCTTGATGCCCTCAGAGCGGCAGTCCGGGTCAAATAAACCGCACCGTTGGGGAGATATACAGGAGATCGCACGTCTACTCCCAAGGGCTCTACGCCCCCCGCATTGGCCGGAAAAAATATGGCATTTCGGGGTAAGTCGTGTCTGTTCATGGAAATCACGCTGTTCACATCTGGACGCGATGAAAGAAGTGAAATCGCTGCGAGAATACACGAAAAACCACGCAAGGGTGAGGTCGGTTGTAAAACCAGAACCGCCTCTGGGTCATGGCCAAACTGCGCACGCCGCCAAGTAAGGGCGTGCAGAACTGTATCTACTGTCGGCGCATCGTCAGTCGAGAGCTCTGGAGGCCTTAGAAACGGAACTGTAAGACCAAAACGGCGACCTTCCGCGGCAATTAACGGGTCGTCCGTGCTCAGGACAGCGCAGCTGGACAAGCCGGCACTCTCAATGGCCTCTGCGGTCCAGCCAATGAGCGACTTCGTCCCCAAGAGCCGTAAGTTCTTTCCGGGCAAACGCTTGGAGCCCCCACGAGCTGGCACTACAACCAATATATCCATCACAAAACACAACCATTAATCATAAATCGTTGTTTACCTGATGACGCAGCTGCCAACCGCTAGAGGTTTTTTTCCAAAGGTGCGGCGAACGAAAAGTATCCGCAATTTCGAAGAACTCCGCTTCACCGATATCAAGGTATTCGAGAAAGTCTTTAAAATACTTCCTAGGGAACTCTTGATCATAGCGATGCACCAGCGCAACCCCTTCTTCACGCGAGATATGATCGTTCCGGATTTCTTGGCTTGCATCGTAGGTTGTACGCCCGATGCCAAACTTCACTAGCGTCGTCCAATAATGGTAGGGATCAGTCTTGTCATCGATCGAATTGTATTTAGAGTATGTTCCTTCTGTACGATCTTCGTTTGCAAGAAAACCAACATGTTCGGAAGAATAGTAGTAGCACTCTTGTGGAACCCATTTCAGGTAATAGCCAAGATAGTGTACCTCAACTTCGGCCTTTCGTAGAATGTCACCGTCAACCGGCATGTACGGATCCATCTCACCCGGCTTGATGCCATGTGATGGGAGCTCTGAGACCGGAACACCGCCAAAAAAAAGTTCATTATCCCCCCCAGACGCTTGCGTATAAAACGAAGTATCCCGCGTAGATCTTGAGTTGTCTTTAACCGGATTTCCATATTCGGCCTCGTTCTCGCCATAGAAAACCAACGGAATACCCATTTTAAGTGCCATCTTCGGAGCATAATTCTTCTGTCCAAAAATAAATGGCTGAAATGGATGAAGTAAGTTTCGGTAGGCAAGTTGTGTCAGCTTCCTGTGGACCTGACCATTAGGCGTAAAAAGATAGTTGTCAAAACCACCATTGTGCACCCAGGCTTGATGGTTATGCCAGCCTACATCCGTATAAAGATGAGGTGCCCAAGTGACAGTCAGAGGCGTCATGCCAAATTCGTTCTTCAACACCATAGCAGCATAGATAGAGTCCTTGCCGCCCGAACCTGGAACTAAGCAATCATATGACCCATTCCGTGACCTGTACCGATCGCACAGTTCAGAAAGTTGCGCTCTGCGCTCTCCCCAGTCTACAAGCCGTTTTTTTTGCTCAGCAAACCGACAGGCATCGCAAATACCATCTGCGCCGAAAACAATTGTCTGCTTCTTTGAGTCCTTGGTGTGTTTAAACTCAACTGAAGAAGAGGGCCTTTGATTGGATATCACGCAACTTTTACAAAATAGGACATCCGCTGGCAGGCCATATTTAATTTCCAGTGGTCCTTCATCAGGGTCGGCAACATACCGCTTTCCTTCAAGCTCTACCACCTTGGTTCGCGCTCCTGAAATCATCGAATTGGCCTCCTGCATCTTCACATACCCGCCTCGAGAAACCTCGACAAAAACCGAAGCCCCGCTGGCCCGCTCTTCTCAGGATGGAACTGTACGCCGACAAGGTTGTCTCGCTCAATCGCGACTGGCACCTCGATGCCATTGACGGCTATCGTTGCAGCTACATGCGACGGATCCTTTGGGAACGGCGCATAGGAATGAACAAAATACATCCACTCCCCAGCCGCCTTAGAATCAAAGAAACGCGTAGCCGAGTTTACCATAAGAGGATGCCACCCAACGTTTGGAATACGGGTTGGGGATACGTCCTCCGATCGAGGCCCTGGAAGTCGCGATACATTTCCGGAAAAAAAGCCCAAGCCTTCATGATCACCGAATTCTTCTCCACGAGCGAGCATCAACTGGCAACCTACACAAATACCTAAAGTCGGCTTTCCTGCGGCGACCACTTCTCTTAAGGGCTCCACCAAATCCCGATGTCTAAGCTCATTCATGGCGTCGCCAAACGCTCCCACTCCAGGGAAGATGACACGGTCTGCTTGCAAAACATCCTCGGGGCGATCTGAAACAACATGTGCTATACCTAAGTGGCGCAGTGCTTGGCTAAGCGAGAAAAGATTGCCACGACCGTAATCTACTATAACGATCATTTTGATGCCTCTATACGAACAGGTATGCCAGCGTTACTTATCGCCGCTTTAATTTCAGAAACGCTCGCATGAGCGTAATGCAACAGACTGGCGCAAGCTACGGCATCAATTCGATCGTCAATAAGTGCTTCGACCAAATCTTCAACACGACCGGCACCACCGCAACCAATCACAGGTAAAGAAACTCGCTCCCGAACGGCCCTGAATAGATCATGATCAAAATTCCGTCGGGTTCCTTCATAATCGACGGACGTCACCATAACTTCGCCCACCCCAAGCGATTCAGCTTCCTCTACCCAATCAAGCACATTGATACCAGTCCGTTCCCGTCCATTGTCGGTTAAAGCTTCCCATTCTTTGGCGCCCCGGCGCTTCGCCTCAACAGATAGTACAATGCACTGACTTCCGAACATCTCTGCTGCCTCACGAAGGAATGTCGGCCTGCCTATCGCTGCAGTATTTACTGCGACTTTGTCTGCTCCAGCTCGAAGCGCTGCCACGATGTCGTCAACAGTGCGGATGCCACCGCCAACGGTGAGAGGTACAAAGATGTCGCGCGCTGCCTGCTCGATTACAGACAAGATGTTGTTGCGCCCGTAAAGGGAGGCTACCGCGTCCATATACACGATTTCGTCAATGCCTGCTTGATAATACCGTCTAGCAATTTCCCTAGGGGCGCCAATCACCCGTAGACCCTCAAGGTGAATACCTTTAATTACGTTATCGCCCTTGATATCGAGGCGTGAGATTAATCGTGGTGGCTGCATGATAAAATCCTGATCCAATACTCAGACGGAGCAGTAGATTAAGCGTAGTTGAAGTCGTCGCGAAAATCAGAAAGTGCTCGCCGCACGAACTCCTGTTCGGAAATGCTGAGCGCTTGGAGCCCACGTCGCTGCGGTGCATCCCCAATGCCCTCAGTCGGCGCAAAACTAGAAATCCCAGGCCAAAACTGCCCGTGCATGGACGGCTGCAAAAGACAATCATCGTAATCAATTCCAATCCAGCTTGCGACGCCGCGCATCACTCCTTCGGGATCATTAACCAGCGTCTCATAACGAACCACGCAAAGCCTTTTTTTGTCAGACTTGCGAATTATCTCGTGCAGCCTGAGAAACCGTTCGACTTGAAGTGCCATCAGTGGCCAACTTAGTAGTTTCTCGCCTCGCAGCTCTCGAGACCTCTTCAAACTATCGAGCGAATAGAGCGGATCCCTCACGATTATCACGGACCGAGCATCTGGACACCACCGCAGAGCTGAGACTGCCGATTTTCCGAAGTCTGGAGACTTCATGCATGCAAACCTTCGCTGGACCTGTCCAAGCCCAGAAACACAGGCCGACGCGAGGATGCGCCATAGTGAAGGGATATCGTGCGGACCATCGGCCCCTAAGACACTTCGATATGCAGCCTCGTCCCATGACCAGTGGATAGTGACTTCAGAAACAGATCCACGTTCAACGGATTGCTGATAAGGCTCTTCAAGCGGAGGCATGACCTGTTTGTCTCGCAAGCCTTTAATTAAATTCTCAGTGTCTCGAGGAATAGCCTTTAAAAACAACTCAGAATTATCACCTAAATCATCCAAATACTCGAACAAAAAGCCCTCATCTCCCAACCAGTTTACTTCTGGATGGCCGTCAAAAAGATTGTATAAGAGGCTAGTTCCCGAACGTGGCGCACCGGAAATGATCAAAGGTGAAAGAAGAGACATCATGCAGCTATAATCCTATAAAAAACTTGCCAAAAAATGGGTATAGGCGTCGTCCAATGCCGAACAAGAAATTTGGTCTGGGTCAAGGACCCGGTAGTCCTCCAGGTCGAAAGAACAATTGATCACAGCGTTGAGGAAACGACGCCCATTTTTGATGGCAGTCATACGGTCAAAGCTATCTGAAAGCACTGAAATTAATGCAGGTGCCAACTCTTCTTCACGCGTTATGTTAATTACATGTGGAAGAAAGTTATAAAGATTGTGTCGACCGAAACTTATGACCGGTCGTCCATACACCGCAGCTTCGAACCCACCTGTTCCAGTAATTGTAGCCGTTGCATCAGCGGCCTTTACCACTTCCATCCCCAACTGGTCCGGACGCAACATCACGACATTCTTGAATTCTGCGATCTGACCATAAAAGTCGCGTGGCCTCTTGCCGAAAGCGGCAATCGTTTCTTTTACCGCCAACAAAGTACCAGCCGGAAGATCACGTGACAACGACGCTATGGCAGAAAGCTGCGAAAAAAACTCAGGGGAAAACCCCTGAAGCGCAACCTCGGGCTCCATGTGCAACGGAAAATAAACGAAGCGCTTACCTCGAAGTTCTTCAACCGTGGCAGAGTGTTGCCTCACCAAAGAACGTGCATCAGCACTTCGGCGCCATATCAGACCTATGTTGTCACGGAGGTAGTAGCCTTTTGCCTTTTGATAACCACGCATCCGCCAATATGCTTGCCGCACGACAGCCTTACTTGCTTGTTTCAATGCAGCTAAAACACCAAAATTACTATAAAAAAAATGGCGCATTTCCATGTGCATTGTGTAAGGTGATTGTAGAGCCTCATCACCGAGTTCAGGTGAAGCGCGTTCGAAAGCGGTTGACAGCTGCGGTAACGTTCCAAATTCGTCGTGGGACCAATGTTGTCGATTGTGATACCGCGCACCTATTACTGTACGATATGGAATTTCGCGCGAGCGACCAATCAAAGCGGCTGTTTTACCACAGTTCACCAACACTTTTGGAGCGTGGGTATCTATTTCAGCATCCCAGAACAAGATTTGCCGCAAAATACCACGCAGCATTCTAACGTAATCCGCAGTCTCTGACATTCGTGAGCGAGGATGCCGGTAACCGCCAAGCGCAAATCCACGTCCGAAATGCCGGTCGGTCAAGGAAATTGCGTTAAACGTGGTACCAAGCCTTTTTTCCCAAGAAAGAGCTTGCTGAATAATCTCTTGAGGGTCTTCGATGGGTAATTCTATGTCTTCATAGAGTGAGCGCATCACTGAGATACTTGCAAATACATCGGCCGCAGTTCGTTCGTAGAACGCCAACTCTTGCAGAGTTGCTACGTAGAGATGCGTATTTACACCAATTTCATCCTTCAGTTTGCGAGCCAAGCCAACTAGCAGGCCACGAAACTGCGAGTGCGCGAGCATCAATACATTATCGTTGCGGCTAAGGTACGAAAAACTCATTTGCTGCCTTTCACAGTCTCAATAACAACCGTTGCCAACTTACGGCTTGATGCGCCGTCACCGTATGGCGTACCAAGCGAGCAACGTTTTGGATTGCGCCCTAATCCATCAAGTGCAGCAATTATTAGGTCGGAGACCGCAGGAAGACGCTGGACATTGTGCCCATAAATGCGACCCGTTTGTCGTTCGCCTATATCAAGCACGGGCAACCCGAAAAGACCAGCCTCGATAATGCCGGAAGAGGAGTTTCCGAGCATTATTGCAGCATTGCGAAGCGCAGACGGGTATAATGCACCGAGCGTCTCTACAAAGATTGCGCCATCCAAACGGGAACAGAAATCTAGAATTCGCTCACGCGCCTCTACTCCTCCAGGATCACTGTTCGGTGCAGTAAATAGAACTGGCCCAGGTCTTGCTGCAAGTGCTTCTAGCACCGCGTTAA
Source organism: Roseobacter sp. HKCCD7870 (assembly GCF_037830315.1). NCBI lineage: Bacteria > Pseudomonadati > Pseudomonadota > Alphaproteobacteria > Rhodobacterales > Roseobacteraceae > Roseobacter > Roseobacter sp. HKCCD7870. The sequence continues at coordinate 748,379 of NZ_JBBLYO010000001.1, forward strand.
GGGGAGCTAATGGATCAGCTGCTTTCGTTTCTGGGTGTACAGTGACTAACCTAAACGGCTCACCAACTGGCAGACTAAACGTTTGCGCAAATTCAACTGCGTCAATAGTTGCGGCTGATCTAAGCGTATCAAGTCCCGGTGCACCCGTTACAGTTATTTTTGTATTGTCAATTCCCATAGATACCAAGTTCCGGCGCGCTTCCTCGTGCGCAACACAATGCCGATCGGATATTTGGGACAATGCTCGCCTTACACAGTCGTCCATAGCACCTTCGGTGATTTCTCCACCGTGTAGATGCACAATTGGTACTCCCATTGGTAACGCCGCCATAGCAGTAGGAACCATGTCAAGCCGATCACCGACCACAACCAAAACATCGGGATTTGTTGCGCCCAGAACCTTCGCAGCAGCACTGCCGATATGCGCCATTGCTTCAGCTGCCAGAATGCCGTCAGTTCCACCGAGGTCACTACCTCCTCGATGAACAGTGGCGCCAACAGGTACCGAACCGGTCTGATCGACTGCCTCGGACGCCAAATGCATCCCAGTGAAGAAGACATGCAAATCGACTTGGCCAGTTTCGATCAGAGCGGCCCAAACTGGGTGGAGGATTCCAACATCAGCACGACTAGACGAAACAGAAAGCACCCTCATCATATTTCAATGTCGCTTTGGCTTACCGGAGCATCCGCGTCAAGATCTCGTACAAGACGGCTTCCGACAGGAGACAACGTTGGATGGAGCCCATCCGCTGGGCGCTTTAGCACCACGTCATCTACCCCAATCACAGAGCCAGCCGATAGAGCCCTGCTGGTATGCCATGACCTTCGTACCAGGGCAGCCGTTTCGATCTCATCTGCTGAGGGAGCTTTCACGCCGTCTCCTAAAGCAATCTCGACTTCGCGCAAGCGGGAAACCATGCGGGTTAGCTCGCCTGGCTCCAACGAAGCCCGATGATCTGGACCGGGAAGGCCGCGATCCAGTGTGAAGTGTTTTTCGATAACTGACGCCCCTAACGCCACCGCAGCCATCACGGCGTGGTCTCCTAGACTGTGATCCGAAAAACCGACTGGGAGGCCGAATGCCTCTGAAAGAGTGCGTATAGCCAAAAGATTTAAAGTATCGTAAGGGGCGGGATATAATGAGGTGCAGTGGAGCACGGTCACGTCATGTGCTCCAGCGCGATCAAGTATTTCTAAAGCCTCGCGGACCTCGAAAAGCGTCGACATCCCTGTGGAAAGAAGGATCGGAAGATGAAAGCTTGCAAATTTTTCGAGCGCAGGAGCATTCGTGAGCTCACCTGAAGCAATTTTGAGCCTATCCATACCCAGAGAAACTAGATAATCAATTTTATCGGTATCAAATGCGGTTGCCATGAACCCAATACCTGCAGAACGGCAGGCGTCCGCTACACGTGCAAACTCGTCAGGCGAGAGCTCCAACGAACGCAACAGATCTCCTTGATCAGACACACCCGTATTCTTGGCTTGATATACCGCTGTCTTTGCGCCGCCGGCAACCAGCTGGTCAGAGGTAAATGCTTGAAACTTTACATAATCCGCATCAGCCTCGGCTGCGGCATATACTAAATCGACAGCACGGGCTACGTCGCCGTTATGATTTACCCCAGCCTCTGCGATGATCATTAGCTTAGTCATTTACAAGATTTTATTCGGCCACCAAAATATGAAAGTGCAGGCACAAGGGTGCCACTAGGAACCTCAGCACCAGGAAGAACGACAGCACCGGAAGCGATCATTGAAAACTTGCCCACAATTGCTCCCCCAAGAACGATTGCGCCAGGAGCAACATGTGCCCCTTCAGCTATCCTTGCATCATGCTCCACGATTGCACCAGTATTGATGATTGCAAATGCTCCAATCTCTGCCGCCGCATTCACTACCGCTCCCGCTAGCACAACAGCGCCTTTTGAAACGAAGGCATAAGCAGATAAAGTCGCGGCCGGATGGCAAATAAATGGTGTCGCGCCATTCTTAGAATAGGATTTTGCAATCTTTCCCCGCCTCATAAGCGAAACTACATCACCCCCTCCGATACCGATAACGCACCCGTCCGCATCGGCAGGCCAGGGCTCTCCATCTGCAATACGTGGCGCAGAGCACCAAGTCGACTTCTCAGGAGCTGCATATCCAACTACTTGATGCCCCATTAACTCGGCCGCTTCGGTTACCGGACGGGCATGCCCCCCAGCCCCCACCAATAACAAGTTCATAAATCACCCTTAGCAAGGAAACGCTTTACTGAATTGATAACTTTTGCTTGTTCAGAAGCGTCAAGCGAAGAAGAAGATGGCAGCGATACAACTGTTCCAGAGAGCGCGGCGGACACGCCCCGCAGCATGCTAGAACAACCAGACCACGGCTTCTGTACGGAAAGTGAACGCCAGAACACCCGTGCGTCAATGCCATCCTCATTGAGCCAATCCACCAACTTAACGGCCTTTTGCTCGCTCTCAAACTGTAGAGAGTAGAGCCATCCTGTCCCGGTAGAATGCTTTGGACGTGGCATCCGAGCAAGCCCAGGTGCGCTCCTAAAAGCTTTATCGTAGCGCTCAGAAATGGCCTGGCGAGCGGCCACCATCTCATCTAGGCGCTCTAACTGGGCAAGCCCCAGTGCAGCGTTCAAATTTGTCATGCGGTAGTTGAAACCGACAGCATCGTGCAAGTAATCAGAGCCAAGTCGGGCCTGCGTCGAAAGATGCCGAACTTTCTCGGCAATATCTTCATCATCAGTAACGACCATACCGCCGCCGCCAGCAGTTATCGTCTTGTTTCCATTAAACGAAAACGTCGACACAACACCGCCAGAGCCGCAAGGACGTTTTCGGTAGAGCGCTCCAATTGCACCAGCCGCATCCTCGATCATTGCAACACCATTTGTCCTGCATATGCTTTCAATGGCATCTAAGTCTGCAGCATGCCCAAGCGGATCAACTGCAATAACGGCGCCTACACCGCCAAAAATTTTCAACGCTTCTGACAGTAATTCTGGATCCAAAGCCCAGTCTTCCTCGCGCACATCAACAAAAACGGGAATTGCCCCACAGTGCGCTACTGCGTTTGCGGTTGCGGCAAACGTCCAATCAGGCACAATCACGCGATCGCCGGGCCGCACGCCAACTGCAAGCAGAGCAAGATGAAGTGCTGCAGTACCATTGACGGTAGCTACTGCGAAACGCCGATCCGTTAGGGATGCAATACCTGCCTCCATCGCTGTCACTTCTGGGCCTGCTGATGAAACCCAATTTTCGCGAACACATCGGGCAAGATATTCCGCTTCACGTCCACGCAAATCGGGAACGCTCAATGGAATTCGGTTTGTCAATAATCCCCCATAGCTACCGCACCGCGGGTCAAGAATGACGCCACAACATATTCAGGTAAATTTCGGTCAAAGTCTTAAAAACATTAGCTGTTTTACAACTACGCCGATGCTAATATTGGGTCAAGGCCAATATCAGCTCGGAAGCTGCTATCACCTCACGATCAGCAGAAAAAAATGACTTAAGAAGCTGTGAGCAATTCGTGAAATGTTCCGAGCGTACATCTCAATTTTGCAACCGTTAACCTTACAATTGACGAGTTCCCGCCCAAAACACAGACTGAAACCAAATACTCAACCAGAAAGCCATGACATTGTGCATAAATTTAAATTTTTTTATTAAATTGTATATTTTTATAGTTATAAAAATATCATAGAAAACTTTAATATATAGACCGTACTAGCTTAACTTAATTAGACGACTAAGTTGCGCTAATGAATAACTTCAACGTATAGTGTTGGTGATATGGAACGCAGATCATCGAGCGTACAAAAAGCTTACAATTTTAACTCAAAAAAATGGCTGCGACACGAATGTCAATGGTAAGATTAGCCACCAAGCAGACACGGAAATTATGACAACTACATCAGCCAACCAGTATTGCAGCCCACAGACAAAAAAAACACTACGCCTGAGTTTCTCACCTAGTTTAATCACACTAGGCACAGCTCAACTCGGTCTAGAATATGGTCTTGCAAACCGTTCTGGTATGCCCACAGCCACTGAAGCGGAAAACATACTAAACACAGCGCATACGGGGGGTATTACGTCGTTTGATACTGCGCGCAATTATGGCTGCTCTGAAGAGCGCATTGGCCATTGGCTTAAAACAAAAAAACATCATGAAACAAAAATAATATCCAAATTGCCACCAATAAATGCGGCTAGTAGTACCAACGTCTCAGTGCTTGTAAGAAAATTTCTAAATGCTTCAATTGCTGCGCTCAGAACCCATAAGATAGACCTCTTGCTTGCCCATCGGGGTAGCGATTTATTAAACGAAGATGTTATTAAAGCACTAGAGCAGGCAAAAATAGACGGCTGCATCGATAACATTGGCGCATCAGTATACGACCCTGAAATAGCAAAGTGTCTAATTCGCAGCACTCCAATCTCAGCGATACAAGTTCCCGTGAGTATTTTAGACACAAGGATGGTTAATGAGGGCGTATTAGAATATGCCTATGGATCAGGCGTAGCCGTATTCGCACGCTCAGTGTTTTTGCAAGGGGTGGTGTTTATGAAAACTGTAGATCTACCACGCCACCTGAAACCATTGCTCGAGCCAATAACCGCATTGCAGCACATAGCTTCGGACTTAGGCCTGCCAATGAACGCCTTGGCGCTAAACGCAGTCCGTGATCTGCACGAAATAGCATCTATTGTTTTAGGTGTCGAGAGAGCAGAGCAGCTTGCACCCCACATCGCAAACATCAGTTTGCCACCATTGCCAAAAGACGTTCTAGACCAGATTTTGAATGTAACTCGCACCATACCACATGATATCGTAAATCCATCACACTGGTAACGGGTTGAATCCACCAAAAAATCGACTTACCTCACACTAAACGGATCAGTTAGCAGGGCTTCGTAATGAACTATTTAGGAAAAAACGTGTTGGTAACTGGTGCCGATGGGTTCATAGGGTCATGGGTCACCGAAGCCCTAGTCAAAAGCGGAGCTAATGTTACAGCCCTAGCGCAATACAGTGGCATGGACATAAACGGATGGCTTGACGACATACCGAAAGATATCCTGAGCAATGTGAACGTGGTTCGTGGGGATATCCGCGATCCAAGCTTCACAAGACGTTTAATGAAATCTCAAGAAATCTGTATGCATTTAGCGGCGTTGATAGCTATACCCTATTCATATCACGCGCCGCAGTCTTATGTTGACGTTAACATTACTGGAACGCTGAATGTCCTAGAGGCAGCGAGAAGCTGCGAAATTTCGCGAGTTATACACACTTCGACCAGCGAGGTTTATGGCACAGCACAAGAAATACCGATGAATGAAAAACATCCACTGCATGGTCAATCTCCATATTCTGCATCAAAAATTGGTGCTGACATGATGGTAGAGGCCTATGCTCGTTCTTTTGATTTGCCAGCAGTGATTTTACGACCATTTAATACCTATGGGCCTCGGCAAAGTGAACGAGCCCTTATCTCATCTGTTATTCGCCAAGTTCTAGATCCAGATTGCAGTTTAATTAATGTGGGAGACTTAAATCCACAAAGGGACTTCACATTTGTCAAAGATACAGCCGATGCATTTCTATCGGTTGGCCTGGCGGGGGGCTTGACTTATGGTGTACCGTATAATGGGGGTACTGGCCGCGCTGTGAGTATAGCAGAAACTGTGGATCTTATTATTAAGATAAGCGGTATCTCAAAACCGTTGCGGCGAGAAAATGACCGCCTGCGGCCCGCCAAATCGGAAGTTTTAGCGTTACTCTCGGACAATTCACTCTTGAAAAGTTCTACTGGATGGTCCCCACAGACCTCTCTCGAGGAGGGAATAGAGAGAACTATTGAGTGGTGGCGTCGAAAAATGAACTCAGGGCAAATCCGTACAAACGCGGATTTCATAGTATAAAACTCTCATATATTTGACTAAATTTTCGTGAAAAAAAATATACGTTTATTTTTTAAAAATTATAGTGTGGTGATCTCCTCAAACCACGACTGAGTAGAAACGCATTTTATTTAAATAAAGGAAATTTATCTCTTGATGATAATCGTATCGGCCATAAATATATAGTAAAATTTCTTACATAAAAAATATAAAAATATCATCATTGGTTCAAACGCCAAGCTTCAAACATCAACAATGTCCAAATTCCATATTCATTAGAAGTCCGTTCAGTAAGGTGATCCCTTAATATTTGACGAGCTGGTTCAGGATTTAAAATCCCTCCGCCATATTCATTGCTTTCAATAAGATCACATGCGAAATCACGAAGCGGTCCACGCAGCCATTCTGAAAGAGGAATTCCAAATCCGCGTTTGGGGCGATCTATTAAATGCTTAGGCAAATATCTTTCAAGAACACTCCTTAATATCCATTTAGAACGCCCTGACCTAACCAATAAATTGGACGGAAGAGTCCACGCAAATTCAACCAATTTGTGGTCCAAAAAGGGCGGCCTCACCTCTAAACCGACTGACATTGAGGCACGATCAACCTTTGTGAGCACATCGCCGGGCAAGTAAGTTTGCATATCCGAAAGGCGCATACGATCAATGAGCCGCTCTGGACCATTGGCTAGCTCCAATACAACATCGCGAGGGTTTAAGAGATGCCGATCTAGATCTAAATTTTGAGAGATCAAACACCGATACAATTCATTCGGCTCTAAATCCACAACATTAGCTAGCTTCTGAAGTTTCAGACCTAACTGCGGCGGTAATCGCCCGTTTAAATGTGAGAACCGATCTAAAGAGTTTCTCGGTACAGCGTGAAGTGCTTTTGAAAATAATTGACGTACAGATTTTGGCAACGCTTCGATCTTATCCCAGTAAGTAGCAGCAAAAAAATGACGATTATACCCTCCAAAAAGTTCATCGCCCCCATCGCCAGACAATGCTACTGTAACGTTATCTTTTGCGAGCTTTGAAACGAGATAAGTTGGTATTTGCGAACTGTCGGCAAAAGGTTCGTCATAAATTGATGACAATTGCGGAACTATATCTAATGCGTCACTGGAGGACACCCTTAGCGTAGTGTGATCAGTCTTCAAGTAGGCTGCCACAGCTTCAGCTGCGTGAGCTTCGTCAAAGCCCGGATCATCAAACCCGATTGACAATGTTTGGACCTGTTCACAAGAACTACTCGCAACCGCAGCAATAGTGGCTGAGTCTATTCCCCCTGACAGAAATATACCGACTGGGACTTCAGCAACTAGTTGTGACGTAACGGCTGAATTTATCAAATAATTTAAATGTTCGAGCGCATCAGTGTCTGACCCTGTGAACGGCTTTGACAAACCCATGGATGATGTCTCTGATAGACGCCAATATAGTTTACGATGAACGTCACCTGCACGGTTGACAGTAACTATTTCACCTGGCTGGACTTTATCCACTTCATTAAAAATTGAGCAATTATCTGGAACATATGCTAGATTTAGATAACTGGCCAATGCCTCAATACTTATTGTAAATTGTCCACTTACTGCCTTCAACGAACGCAATTCAGAACCAAAGATAAAACGGCTCGATTGCGCAGAAAAATATAATGGCTTGATACCGAGCCTATCTCTGATCAAGAAAAGACGCCGCTCATCACGATCGTACAACGCGATCGCAAACATTCCATTAATGTCAGTCAATGTGGCATCAACACCACGATGCGCAAAGCTTTCTAGTAATACTTCGGTATCTGAGCCACCACGCCATACCACGCTGCATAAAGAGGGGTGAGACCTAAGCTCATTAAAATTATATATCTCACCGTTAAAACAGATAACGAACCTACCGTTAGCAGAAGTCATAGGCTGGTTGCCCGTGGCACCACGTCCAATTATTGCCAATCTGCGGTGAGCCAGCGCAATTCCGGCTTCAGCATCCATCCACGCCCCTTCACCATCGGGACCACGATGCGCAATTGCGTCTCTCATTTTAGAAGTCGTTAAATGAAGATAATCTACATCACAGAAATTTCGTTCAAATATTCCAACCACACCACACATAAAATTAATTTTTACTATAACCGCTTAATATTTAATCAAAATTATGAAATATTTTCAATTCTTTTGCAATATCCATGAGATCATTTTCATCTAAATAAGCACTCATTGGAAGGCTTAAAACTTGCTCTGCAACCATATCTCCGACTGGTAATCTTTTTTTTAAACTTGAAAAAACTGGTTGTTTATTCAAAGGTCTTGGATAGTGCACCATCGTTGGAATTGCAGCTGCAGCGAGCCTTTCTTGGGTAGCGTTTCGACTAATTAGGCGTATCGTATACTGCGCCCATGCACTACGATAGCCCTCAGGAACATGTGGCAAATGATTAAAGCCGGCCTCTGACAAGGCCTTCGTATAACGCTCTGCGACCACTTGGCGCACGTCTAACTCCTGGTCCAACACACCTAACTTGGCCAGTAGTACCGCCGCTTGGATTGTATCAAGGCGACTATTAATACCCAAACGGATATGGTGATAGCGACGATCTTGACCGTGACGCGCAGTCTGGCGAATGACGCTAGCCAAATCGGGATCACTGGTGAAAATCGCCCCACCATCTCCATAACAGCCCAAGGGTTTAGTTGGAAAAAAACTGGTGCAACCTATGTCGCAGAGGTTACCGGATTTGCGTCCATAATAAGTGCCGCCGAAACTTTGCGCCCCATCCTCAATCACGTATAAATTATGCCGCTTGGCAATTGCGTTTATGGCATCGAAATCTGCACATCGTCCATAGAGCGACACAGGCATGATCGCCTTCGTACGCTCCGTAATGGCTGCCTCAATCAATGTTGGATCGATATTATAACTTTCCGGTTCGATATCGACAAAGACGGGATGCGCCCCCAAAATGGCAACTGTTTCTGCGGTAGCTATATACGAAAAACCCGGTATGATAACTTCGTCTCCGGGATTAACACCAATTGCCATCAACGCAACTTGGAGAGCATCGGTTCCATTGGCAACGCTTATACAATATCTGGCGCCAGTATAATCCGCTAAACGCTCTTCAAGCTCTGCCACCTCCGGGCCTAGGATATATTGGCCATGCTCTAATACCTTCGTAATCCGTGCATCAATATCAGCCTTTAGCGCGCGATATTGGGCCTTGAGATCATTGAATTCCATTCTCATGAGGATACCATCCTCAGCACCCCATCGCGCAATGCATAGTTTGCACCGGTGTAAGGGCAGGTTATGTCTCCATCTCCCAATAAGGGCAGGTCAAGCTTCTCGCCATAGACACTCATCCAGCCCGTTTGCTGTGCAGGCACGCCCACCATTAACGCAAAATCAGGCACATCTCGTGTTATCACGGCACCTGCGCCCACAAAAGCGTAAGCCCCTACGGTCACACCGCACACTATGGTGCAATTCGCGCCCAAAGTGGCCCCCTCTTTGATTAATGTATCACGGTACTCAGATTTTCGTCCAATCAGCGCACGCGGGTTATAAACATTGGTGAAGACCATCGACGGGCCACAAAACACACCCTCCTCCAATGTGACATTATCATAGATGCTCACGTTATTCTGAACCTTACAGCGATCTCCAATCACCGCACGATTACCTACAAATACGCCTTGACCAATTGACACACCCTGCCCGATCTTAGCACCTGCACACACGTGAGAAAAATGCCAAATATGACTGCCTGCACCAATCTCAGCCGCTTTATCAACAATGGCTGATGAGTGAATCATAATTTCGTTCACATTGCCTCCAACAACGGATGGCGGGGACAGGAAGTAGAGATCTCAGCATGTCGGATGTCTGCTACGGTTTTAATTGCGACACGGTTTTCCTCAAGACCAAAGCCACGTCCGGCCAAAATTTCTTCGTAACTGCGCGTATGCAAATCAGTGAACCCACCAGAAAACTCAATCTCCTCGCCATCGATTGTGATCGAGCGATAGGTGCGCTGCCCCACCTCGCGTGCTCTCGCAGGAATGTGATCCAACTCTAGGGACAGAAACCACTTTACCCTTGCGCGCTCATATTCCAAATAGCCCGCAGCAGACGTCTGCGTTTTTAGATGCACCACGTTTTGCTCCAATGCGCCAAACAGGTGATGGAGCATATCAAAGAAATGCACCCCAATGTTCGTCGCGATGCCGCCAGATTTTTCCTCAGCGCCCTTCCAGCTTTGCAAATACCACCGTCCGCGTGAGGTGATGTAAGTCAACTCTACCTCATGCCTAACAGGACTTGCCTCAGCCATAATCTTTTTACGCAGCGCGATAATCGAAGGATGAACGCGCAGCTGCAAAATCGTGCTTACCTTGTTGCCCGTATCCGCTTCGATCTCCAGAAGTCCGTCGATGTTATGCGGGTTCAAGACAAGTGGCTTTTCACAAATCGCACTTGCACCCGAGCGCAAAGCAAAGCGTATATGGCTGTCATGCAAGTAATTGGGCGAGGCAATCGTGACATAATCCACTGGACCACCCGAACGGCGCATTTTATCGATATGACGATCAAAGCGTTCAAATTCTTTAAAAAAATGTGCCTCAGGGAAATAGCTATCGATGATGCCTACAGAATCATTCGGATCAAGTGCCGCCACCAAAGCATTGCCAGTATCGCGGATCGCTTGCATGTGCCGTGGTGCGATGTACCCTGCCACACCAATCATTGCGAAACTTTTCATCCAACCGAATCCCCCCTACAGCCGCACATCGCTCTCGGCGGGCCCAAATACCGATTTCAAATCGAAAAACACGTGATCTTCACAGCCAAAGCCACGGATCACCGCGGCCCCCATGGCACGAAACTGCTCATGAGCGACCGCAAGAATAATGCCGTCATACACCCTCTGATCGGGGTTTTCGCACAAATCAATTCCATATTCATCTCGTACCTCTTGTGCATCTACCCAAGGGTCATGCACATCAACCAAGATGCCGTAATCAGCCAGTTCCGCCACCAAATCGACAACGCGAGAGTTCCTCAGATCGGGACAGTTTTCTTTGAATGTCAAGCCCAAAACCAAAACCTTCGACCCGAGCACGGGGATGCCGTGCTTGATCATCTCACGAACCAATTGGCCCGCAACGTAGGCGCCCATACCGTCATTGATCCGTCGCCCCGCCAAGATCACCTGAGGGTGATACCCTATTTTCTCAGCTTTGTGGGTCAGGTAATAGGGATCCACCCCGATACAATGCCCGCCCACCAGCCCCGGGCGGAAGGGGAGGAAATTCCACTTCGTGCTTGCCGCCTGCAACACGGCCTCAGTGTCGATACTCATTTTATTGAAAATAATTGCCAATTCGTTGATCAGCGCGATATTTAGGTCGCGCTGCGTGTTCTCAATTACTTTGGCAGCCTCAGCCACGCGGATCGAAGGCGCCTTATGCGTGCCCGCCGTCACAATCGAAGCATAGAGCCAGTCTACAATATCTGCCACTTCGGGCGTAGAGCCTGCCGTTACCTTTTTGATCGTGGTTAAGCGATGCTCTCTATCACCTGGGTTAATGCGTTCAGGGCTGTAGCCGCAAAAGAAATCTTCGTTGAATGTCAGACCAGAGACGCGCTCAAGCACGGGTACGCAATCTTCTTCGGTGGCGCCTGGATAGACCGTGGACTCGTAAATAACGATATCACCGCGCTTGAGCGCAGCGCCCACTGTCTCAGACGCGCGGATCAACGGGGTCAGGTCAGGGCGCTTTGAGGCATCGATCGGTGTCGGAACGGTTACGATGAAAATTGTTGCCGCTTTGAGATCATTCTCGCTGCAAGAATAACGCAACCCCTTCGCGCCCGCCAATTCCACATCCGAAACTTCCAAAGTTGCGTCATGCCCCGCCTGCAGCGCCGCAATGCGGGCCTCATTCACGTCAAAGCCTGTGACATCATATTTTTTTCCGAATTCGACTGCGAGCGGCAGGCCAACATATCCCAGCCCAATGATAGCAATTTTATGTTTATTATGCGGCTCCACGGTCACTTCACTCTTCTCTCTTTTTTGGCTTGCGGTCTTGACCATCCTCACCAAAGTCAGCGATCAGGTCATCAATCTCAGCTTTTATGGCCTCATACTCACTTAATTTTCTGGCAAGGAAATCTCCCGCCAGTGCAGATTGTTCGGCGAAGCCCTTGGGCGTCAAAAAATATGCGTAACGCAATTTATTTTTACTATCACGAAAATTTTTTACCTTTATAGCGCCGACTTTGATCAGTGCGTTCACACAGTAATTTACACCGCCCGCACTTACCCCGAGCGCCTCCGCAATATCTCGCTGGGATAATTTCGGGTTACTCTCAAGAAGCCGGAGCACGCGAAATCGCAAGTCTTGAGCATATTTTGACGGAAGCAGCGCGCCACGGCTACCGCACCGAGCGCCAGATGACTGCCCAGAGTTATAATCCCTGCCAAATGAACCGTATCGAGCGTTCACACTTGAACGCTTAACAAAGCACACGGGCAGGTCAACTAAATTAAAAAGCTACATGGACGAAAAACTGTCGCGAAACATTAGTTATCAAACCGCGCGAAATCAATCTCATTTCCCCACGCGATCGCCCAGCCCCGCCCCAAGGGCGGTTTGCAAGATCAACCGAATGTCCAAAATCAGACCGCGCAGCGCGATATAGCGGGCATCCCATGCAACGAGGCGCGCGGGGTCGCTCATATCTACGCCCGCAACTTGGGCAAGACCCGAGATGCCAGGGCGAATATCCAATACACCCGCCTGATCACGCAGGCGCAGCAATTCCTCTTGAGCGGGCAGGCAGGGGCGTGGGCCAATAAGGCTCATATCACCACAAAGTACGTTCCAAAGCTGCGGCAGCTCATCAAGTTTATATCGGCGCAGCTTGGCCCCCAAGGGCGTGACGGCGGCGCTAGACACCTCATGCGTACCCGCCTGTTTAGTGCCAATTGCCATGGTGCGGAATTTGTAGCAAGTGAAAACCTGCCCCCCACGGCCCACACGCGGTTGCGCAAAAATTGCAGGGCCATCGCCCTCTTTGCGGATCAAAGCCCACAAGATCAGCATAGGCAGCGCGAATAGGATCAAGCCACCCACTGCGGCAGCTAAATCCATCACGCGGCTGACCGCGCGATAGGTGAGGTTGCCCCCCTGCCCGTCACTCAGCACAAGCTCACGCGGGGTCGTCCGCGCGTGATGACACAGCCACTCCGCCAGCCGCGTCACGGACAGGGTCGGCTTCAGCGCTGAAATCGGGCCAAAGGCAACCCGCGCCAGAGGCGTGGGTAAGCGGTTTAGATGGCGCAGCGCGCCTGCGAATGTCGCGCCATAAATCGCGGGCAGATAAAGATGCACAATATCTCCCCCCAACGCGTCAACTGCGGCGACACCATCGCGCTTGCTTTGCGCATAGGCGGATCTGTCGGCTGCCTCTAAAGCATGGGTTGAGCTGACATTGATAAACCGCACCCCCGCATCCTGCGCCGCCTGCGCAAGCGTGGTTGCAAATTCCACATTGACGGCCTGATAGGCGCTCAGGCTTGCCCCGGCATCTGAATTCACCACCGCCAAATTGAGCAGCAGATCGCCCCCCTGCAGCGCCTGCGATAGGTTTGCATAATCCGACACCGCACAATAGGGGAATTGCGCCTGCAGCACCTGAGGGTCGCGGCCAAGCAGCATCACATCTGCGCCGCGCGCGCGCAATTCGGGCACCAGCATTTGCCCTACAAACCCGCTCGCCCCTGCAATGACAATGCGCATGGCATCCCCCCTCATGTTGCGCCATGTTCTGTCTGATTGGGGCCGATATGGAAAGCCCCCAAACAGAGAAAAGCCCCCCGAAACCACGGGGGGCTTTGCCAAAATATCACGCGAAGTGGCCTATGCGTCAGGCGAAAATTGCGTTCATCGTGGCCGAGGGGCGCATGACGGCTGCAACCTTTGCGGGGTCTGCGTGATAATAGCCGCCCAAATCCACAGCCGCACCACGACCGGCGTGCAACTCTGTCAAAATCTGCGCCTCATGTTCCGCCAATGCTTTGGCGATTGGCGCGAATTCTGCAGCAAGCTTTGCATCCTCGCCTTGCGCGGCTAAGGCCTCAGCCCAGTAGCGCGCAAACCAGTAATGGCTGTCGCGGTTGTCAGGCTCGCCCACCTTGCGGCCAGGGCTGCGGTTATTGTCCAACACGCCTTGGGTCGCGGACTCGACCGCTTCGCCCAAGATACGGGCTGCGGCATTGTTCTTTGTCTCAGCCAAGAACTTAAAGCTTTCACCAAGGGCGCAGAACTCGCCCAGACTATCCCAACGCAGGTGGTTTTCACCTTGCAGCTGTTGCACGTGTTTCGGGGCCGAGCCGCCTGCACCCGTCTCAAACAAACCACCGCCCTGCATCAAATTTACAATCGACAGCATCTTGGCCGATGTCGCCAATTCAAGGATGGGGAAGAGATCGGTCAGGTAATCGCGCAACACATTGCCTGTGATAGCGATATGGTTCTTGCCTGCGCGGATCGTTTCTAGGGCTTTGCGGGTCGCTTCACGCGGCGCCATAATCGCGAATTTATCGGCCACACCGCGCGCTTTCAAAATCGGGCGCACATAGGCAATCAATTTCGCATCATGGGCGCGGGTTTCATCCAACCAAAACACCGCCTCGCAGCCTTCGGCGCGCTGACGATCAATCGCCAAATTCACCCAATCCTCAATCGGTGCCTTGCGTGCAGAGGCCGAACGCCAAATATCACCCGCATCAACAGCGTGTTCATGGATCACTGTGCCATCTTCCAAGATCATTCGAACCGTGCCTTTTGCGGCCATTTCGAATGTGGTCGGGTGGCTGCCATATTCTTCGGCCTTTTGCGCCATCAGGCCAATATTCTGCACTGTGCCGCAGGTGGCGGGATCCAGCTTGCCCTTTTCTTTGAAATACTTGATCGTCTCATCATAGACGGGCGCATAAGAATTATCAGGGATCACACAGACCGCGTCATGTTCCTTGCCATCTGGCCCCCAGCCTTTGCCACCTGCACGGATCAGCGCAGGCATGGATGCATCAACAATCACATCCGAGGGGACATGCAAATTGGTGATGCCGCGATCACTGTCGACCATATACATAGGCGGGCGCGCTGCCATGCAGGCGTCAATCGCCGCTTTGATATCGGCCTCATCTGCAATGCGGGCCAAGAGATCACCCAAACCCGAATTGGGGTTGACGCCAAGTGCCGCCAAACGATCCCCAAATTCTTCAAAGACGGGCGCAAGATAGGCTTTGACCGCATGGCCAAAGATGATCGGGTCAGAGACCTTCATCATTGTGGCCTTCATATGCAGCGAGAACAGCACGCCATCTTTCTTCGTTTGTTCAATCTCAGCCGCCAGAAAATCGCTCAGCGCGGCGGCACTCATGAAGGTCGCATCAACAACCGTGCCCGCAGGGTAGCTGACTGCATCCTTCAAAATGGTCTCAGTGCCATCTTCCGCAACGTGAACGATGCGCGCGGTTGCGGCATCTTTCAGCGTGACCGATGTTTCATTGCTGCGGAAATCGCCGCTCGACATGGCCGCAACGCGGGTTTTGCTATCCTTCGTCCACTCGCCCATGCGATGTGGGTTGGCCTGCGCATAGGCCTTCACGGCTTTGGCCGCGCGGCGGTCTGAATTCCCTTCGCGCAAAACGGGGTTCACAGCAGAGCCTTTAATCGCGTCATATTTCGCGCGCGCGTCTTTTTCCGCATCAGTTTTTGGGTTTTCTGGATAATCAGGGATGGTATAGCCCTGCCCCTGCAATTCTTTGATTGCGGCTTGCAATTGCGGCACAGAGGCCGAGATGTTTGGCAGCTTGATCACATTGGCATCCGCCGTTTTGACCAATTCCCCCAAGGCGGCCAGATCATCACTTTGGCGCTGATCGGCGGACAATTGATCGCCAAATGCCGCCAAAATGCGCCCTGCCAGCGAAATGTCGCGCGTGCCAACCGAGACACCCGCCGCCCGCGCAAAGCGCGCGATGATCGGCAAAAGCGAAGCCGAGGCAAGTTCAGGCGCTTCGTCAACTTTGGTATAGATGATATCTGGGGTCTGGTCGGTCATAGCTTTGGCTCCTTAGGGAGGATGATTTCGGCATCCCATAGTATACAATTGAACAAATGGGAAGCGTGAAGGTTGCCGCAGCACAAAATTTACAAGGGGCCTCACCCGAGGATGATCAACCAAATTGATGAGGTCAAAACTGTCACGCCCGTGCCAACCAAAACCGAACTGGCCGCAACGCGCCGCCCTGCCCCATACATATTGGCAAACAGATAGGCATTGGCGCCTGGGGCCATCGCGGCGGTGATGACCACAGATTTCAGATCATCACTGGGAATATGCAAAATCTGCGATCCCATCACCCACCCAATTGCGGGATGCACAATCAGCGACAGGATCAAGACCATCGCGATCACCCGAACCTCGCCCTCGGGGCGATAACGATAGAGCACCCCACCCAACCCAAACAGCGCGGTTGGCAGGGCCGCGCGGGCCAAAAGGGCAATCCCATCCTCGACAACAACGGGTATGCCAAGCCCGATGAAATTCACAACAAACCCCGCCCCAATGGCCAAGGTCAGCGCATTGCGCGACAGCGCGCGCCCGACGGCAAGGGCCAAGATATGCGGGGCCACGCGGCCCGCCTTGACCCCCTCCATTGCGGTCACGCCCACCAGATAACAAAACGGGGCATGCAGCGCGACAATCGCAAAATTCCCTGCAAGGCTATCAGGGCCATAAGCGCGCTCCATGATCGGCAGGCCCAACAGCACGGAATTGGCGAACATGGCCACAAACCCAATCGCCACCGCATCTGTCCAAACCCGCCCAAAGATGACGCGCGCCCCGAACATGCCCAAAAGGAACACAAGGATTGAGCCAGAATAATAGCTCAGCAGCAGCGGGAAATGGAAATCTTGGCTCAGATCAAGCCGCGCAAGCGCCAAAAATAGCAGCGCAGGGATCGCAATCCCTTGTGAAAACTTCATGAGAAGGTCAACACCTTCCTCAGAAAACAAGCCGCGCCAGACCATCACATAGCCAAAGCCAATGACGATAAAGACGGGCAAAACAACTTCGAGAAGGGCGGACATCCTCTAAATATCCAAACTGATGCGCAGCCCATCATAGGCGGGCGAGATATGCGCAGACAATTCATCGCAAAGCGTTTGATAGTCCAAATCTAAATGCATATTGGTCAGGATTGCGCGGCGCGGGCGGGCGCGGGCAATCCAATCTAGGCTTTGCTCAAGATGCGCGTGGCTTGGGTGGGGCGTTCGGCGCAATGCGTCCAAAATCCAACAATCCAAACCCGATAGCATCTCCCAGGCAGGTGCAGGAATGTCCGAGACATCAGGCAAATAGGCCACGTCACCGATGCGAAACCCTTTCGCCATGATGCGCCCGTGATGCACATCGAATGGCTGCAGCGTCACAGGCCCGCCTGCCCCCGTCACCACAATCTCACCCTCAATCGGGTTCAGCGTCAGGATCGGTGGATAATCCGACCCTTCGGGCTGCACAAAGGCATAGCTAAAGCGAGACAAGAGATCGCTGGCCGTGGCTGCATCTGCCCAAACATTGAGGCGGGATTTCATGTTGAAGACGATCATGCGCAGATCATCCAAGCCATGCACGTGATCCGCGTGTGAATGGGTGTAAACCACACCATCAAGCGCGCCCACATCTGCATCCAATAGCTGGGCGCGCATATCAGGCGAGGTGTCGATCAAGACCCGCGTTGTGCCCCCCTCGCCCAAACGCTCAACCAAAAGCGAGCAGCGGCGGCGGCGGTTCTTGGGTTCACGCGGATCACAGGCCCCCCAATTGCCCCCCAAACGCGGCACCCCGCCTGATGAGCCGCAGCCAAGTATGGTATAACGCAGCTTGCCCATAACCCTAAACCGCCCCGTGCCATTGGGCGGCCTTGGAAAACAGCCTGTCAAAATTCGCACTGGTTGCAGCGGCGAATTCGGCAATGCTGATGCCAAAGACATCCGCCCCCACCTGCGCGGTCAGGGCTGTATAGCTAGGCTCATTGCGCCGTCCGCGGTGCGGTGGCGGGGCCAAATAGGGGCTATCGGTTTCGACCAAAATCCGATCAAGGGACGCTTCGGCAAAAATGGCGCGCAACTCGTTCGATTTTGGGAAGGCCGCAATGCCCGACATTGAGAGATAAAATCCCAAATCCAATGCCGCGCGCGCCAATTCTGCCGAGGAGCTAAAACAATGCATCACGCAGGAATAAGGGCCGTTTGCATATCCTTCGCGCAGGATTTGCGCCACATCCTCATCTGCGGCGCGAGCATGGATGATCAAGGGCAGCCCTGTCTCGCGCGCCGCGTCAATATGGATGCGCAAACTGTCTTTTTGCGCCTCTGCGCTATCGGCGGTGTAGTGATAATCCAGACCTGTCTCGCCGATGCCAACGAATTTTGGATGCGCGGCAAGGGCCACTAAATCCTCAACGGTGACGGGCGGTTGATCGGCCACGCTCATCGGATGAAGGCCCGCAGCCCAGAACACGGGCGCATGGCTCTCGGCAATGCTGCGCACCTGTGGAACGTTGCCCATTTTGGTGCAAATCGTCACCATACGCGAAACACCCGCCTCCACAGCCCGCGCCACGACATCGCCCAATTCGCCTTCAAAATCGGGAAAATCCAGATGGCAATGGCTGTCGACCAATTGCGGGGTGGCATCAGAGGAGGGGGTCACGCGGTCACTCATGGGCTAAAAGATCAGTCTCGCAGATTATGGCGCAGCAAGGAGGGTGATGCGCCCCTCAAGGAGGATCACGCCATCACACGCGGTGCCGATTTTTCGATGCTTATGATCATATCAAGGATCAAAGCGGCAGGGTCAAGGTTCACCGCGCGCCCCTGCCGCGCCTTGGCGGATAAACGATCCGCCAGATCGGCCCATCCCCGACCCTCATGGGGGCTTGGCGAAAGGCGCGCCAAAATTGCCCCCTCGCCCGTGACAATGTCGGGGGGCAGTGCGCCAGTTACCCCCACACGGGCCAAGCGCGCCAACAACCGATCCAACAGCGCAAGCATCAGGTCAAACTGCGCTTCCCCTGCTTTGCCCGTGACCTGCTCGGAGAGGGCCATCGCTTGGGCGCGATCCAATCGCGGCAAGGTTCCAATGAGTGAAACCAAAGCGCCGTAAAGCGCCAAACCGCCCCCCTCAATCATCTGCGCGGCCACCCCAACCGATCCATTGGCCAATTCAACCACCGCGCGCGGGTCGTCCACTGCCACATCAATGCTGTGCATGGCTTGGGCCATCTCATCCGCCCCAAGCGGGTTAAGGCGCAAGGTGCGGCAACGCGAGCGGATTGTGGGCAAAAGCTTCGCGGGTTGATGCGCAACCAAAAGCAAAATCGCATCCTCAGGCGGTTCTTCAAGCAGTTTGAGCAGTGCATTGGCCGCGCTGCGGTTCATCTCATCCACCGCATCAACAATCACCACACGCCGCCCGCCATCTATGGCGGAAAGTCCAAAAAATTGGTTCAGGCGGCGCACTTCATCCACGGTAATTTCGGCGGAGAGCTTCTTGGTTTTTTCATTCCATCCGCGCCGCACCAGCAAAACCCGTGGCTCGGACAGCGCCCGCAAACGCCGTGCCACGGCTCCCTCAGGATCAGTGACGAAGCCCTGCGGATCAGGCGGCATGTCGAACAAAGCCGCCCCTGCATCATTGGGGCTGTTCAATAAATGCTCCGCCGCTTTCCACGCGAATGTAGCCTTACCAATGCCCTTCGGCCCCGTAATCAGCCACGCGTGATGCATCCGATCAGAGGCAAGCGCCGCACAAAACTCAGTCACGGCGGCGGCGTGACCAATCAGTTGCGGGGCATGGCGCGGATGCGGCAGACCCTCGGTGGCATCCGCCTCTGGCAGGAGATCATCATCCTTCATAGTCGCGCCTCTACAATCCGCGCGATATCCTGTGCAATCGCCTCGGACGCTTGATTGGCATCAACCATTGCGCAGCGGTCAGGAAAATCGCGGGCAAGCGCCTGAAACCCAGACCGCAGCCGCTCTTGAAAGGGCAGCCCCATGTCCTCGAACCGATCTTCGCCCGATTGCCGCGCCAACCCACGCGCCAAGGCCACAGCGGGCTCCATATCCAATATCAAGGTCAGGTCAGGCTCCACCCCGATCACACGGGCATGGATATCATCGACAAGATCGCGCAAATCGCCACGCGCAGCCCCCTGATAGACACGGGTGGAGTCCGCAAATCGATCACAAATCACCACGGCCCCACGGGCAAGCGCAGGCGCAATCGTGCGCTCAAGGTGATCACGGCGCGCGGCAGAAAAAAGCAAGATCTCCGTTTCGGGCGACCAGCGATCTGGATCCCCCTCGACCAACAGCTTGCGAATATCCTCTGCCCCCGCCGCACCGCCAGGTTCGCGTGTCTCAATCACATCACGACCAAGGCCGCGCAGATGTGCCGCCAAAAGGCGGCTTTGTGTGGATTTTCCCGCCCCATCTATACCTTCAAGACTGATAAACAGCCCGCCTGCCGCGCCCGACATTCAATTATCACTCAGGCTAGACACCTGACCCATCACCGCCGCAATAGCGCGCGAAGTTGCGGCCCCCAGACGCCCCATTAAGCCTGCCTGCGCCACATCGGTGGCGGCAATCAAGGGGACTGTTGTCGGCGCAAGCCCCTCAACCGCGATGTGCAGCTCACCCAAAGGGGTGCCCGCCGCAATCGGCGCGGGAATAGGGCCAGACAGCGTGACCTCCGCCTCAAGCAGCCCGCCCGTGACCTTCAATTGCGGCAAGAGCATCCGCACATCATCGGCCACTGTCAAAGGCACATTTGGCGTTTCGCCCAAGAACACAGGCGCCTGCGCCAAAATATCCCCCGCAGCGATCACATCGCGCTCGACAAATTGGCGAAAGGCCCAATTCACGATCCGCTCCGCCTCACCGGCGCGGGCATCCGCCGTAGGCAAGCCCGAAATCACAAAGGTCACGCGGCGATCACCTTGCACGGCAGAACCGACCAAACCATAGCCTGCCTCCTCGGTATGGCCGGTTTTCAGACCATCAGCCCCAATGCCCAATCCCAAAATCGGATTGCGGTTAAAGCGATTGTCAGGCGCGCGGTTGTCAAAGAGAAATTCTCGTTCGTTGAAATAGTGATAATATTGCGGAAACTCAGTGATCAGACGTTCCGCCAAAATGCCCAGATCGCGCATCGACATCACATGCCCCGCAGCGGGCCAGCCGCTGGCGTTGCGAAAGGTTGCGGTCTCCATCCCCAATTGCCGTGCGCGCTCTGTCATCAGCGTGGCAAATCCTGCCTCAGTACCATCAGGGCTTAGCGCCTCGGCCAAAACCACCGTTGCGTCATTGCCAGACAGAACAACAATCCCGCGGATCAAATCCTCGACCCGAACGCGGTCGGTGGTATTGAGAAACATGGTTGAGCCGCCAAAGGACATGGCATGCTCTGAGACAGGCAGTGCGGTGTCTAACGTGAGGCGCCCATCTTCCAGCGCCTCAAACGTCATGTTCAACGTCATCAGCTTGGACATCGAGGCAGGCGGCAAGGGCACATCCGCATTCAGAGCGAACAGAACCTGCCCTGAATTGTGATCCACCACATAGGCCGATCCTGCCTGTGTCTCAAACCCTTGGGCCTTGACCGCCTGAGGCAGCAAAATTCCCAAAGCCAAGGCCAAACCGCAGCCAAAACTGCCGAGGGTCTTTGCCAATGTCACGCCCATTCCCCACCTGTCACTCGACCCGCAGGGCTTGGCCGCGGGTTAAATTGGTTACAAAATACGCACCTTGAAAATCAAGACTGCGTGCAACGTCCAGATTATTGGCCCACTCCGCACTTGTCGAGGCAGGGCCGACCACCATCCGCCAAAAACGGCGGCCACTGGAGGTCTGATCATAGATGGTGGGCTGCAATCCAGAATTTCGCAAGGCCTGCGCGGTTTGATTTGCATTTTCTTGCAGCGCGCATTGCCAAATTGCACAAAACTCTGCTGAAAGTAAGTTGTCGCAGCGAGCTCAAGGATTCAGGTAATCGTGAGGGCAGAGGCAACTCGAAAATCAGTGCGACATAATTTTTATCACGGAAAAATTCACAATCCGGCACCCCTTCCAGAATCGCCCTCCAAGGGCTATCTCGCTTAAGTCGGAGGAGTGGCAGAGTGGTTTAATGCACCGGTCTTGAAAACCGACGTACGTCAAAAGCGTACCGTGGGTTCGAATCCCACCTCCTCCGCCATCACCCCCACCGGCGACCAAGATCAGAATAAATCCTTATTTATTTGACTTTTTCGTCACTGGAACCCCTCCACAGCCCAAGCCCAAGCCACAATCAATCGCTGGATCAAAGAATACAACCATATCCGACCCCATCAAAGCCTCGGAATGCGCCCACCAATACCAGAAACTACGACCCTAAAATTGGATCAAACATAAGGGGCTTGACAGGTTGCAGCGGCTTAGTGTTTCAGCCAGTAATATAGCCTACCAATCATTTCTCTGACGAATGTGCTAGTGGCGCCTAATGCTGCTGCACTTGGTATAAAGTCTATCAGCGTAGCGTTCGATGCTCCGCCACGAAAATCCACAGGATAGGGTGTAACTTGAACCCCGTTGGCTAAGAACACAGCCTCTGCTCTGGGCATGTGAAACGCAGAGGTGACCAAAATTACTCGCTCATTGGGGTTAACCATTTCAGCGATTGCCTGAGCCTCATCTTCAGTGTTTTGAACTACTGGTGTCAGCACGACTTGATCACGCTCAACACCTAAATCCTCGATGAAGTCTGCTAGATACTCTCCTTCAGGAACGCCTACGCTCCAAGGTAGATGCCCTCTTGTTAATATAAGCCTATCTGCCCGGTTCTCATTTATCAGAGACACACCAGCAAGTATTCGATCTACAGCTTCATTGAACTCATAATGAGTTTCAGAGCCATTGCTGATGGTTCTCAACATACCGCTTAATACCACCACCGTCTCGTGTTCTGGCACTTGTTCAACCGTAATTGGAGTATAGCCCTGTTCCAGAAAGCTGATTAGTGGTTTAGATACGGATGGCAAAGAAAACATGGTCAATATGACGAGCGCCGCCCCATGGAAAAGCTGTCGTCTAAATATTAAGCCCATAGCCATTAACAACAACACAAGGCCAAGCGGACTTGCGAGCAGTGGAAGTATTTTGTGCAAATATACCAAGGTATTGCCGTGCGCTCCGTGCTTCGTATCAACGTAGTTTGTTCTTTTATAAATCAGTGGAAGATCTTATGTTCAACCCTGATCCATAACTTTCGATTGCTGGTTCTATTGGGGTCTACCGCCTACGTGATGAGGGCCTATCCACCTACAAAATTGCGGATCAGATGGGCATAAGCCGTATGTCAGTCCATCGGATACTGAATAGGTGAACCAAACCTAAATTGTCAGTCAGTTATGGTGAACTCAGTTGGATAACGCCCATCTGGTTTAGTGTAGTCAAGAGATACAGATGTGTCGCTGATTTCAGTCACAATATTGCAGTAAGGCTCTCCCAACATTTGACTGGGTGCTTCGGTAAGATCAGCACATACGAGTGTTACAATGCGCCACGTGCCTCTAAGTTCTTGTGGGTTATCCCCTAAGATTTCTCCTTGCAGATTTCCGTCTGCTTGAAGTGATAGCACCGTATTTTGGCTAGTCAGTGTCTTGCCCAATAGAATTTCTCTAACGTCTTGAGCGCCCGAGATTGTTGGGATTAGTAGGGTCAAGGCACCAAGGGCCACTGCACTGCGATACTTGGCTTTACGAATATTCATATCAGGCGAACTCCTGTCACACTGTGTAGTTGAAATCCAATTATTATAATTGATGTAGTGTCACAGCTTTATCCATCAAACACTTTTCGATGTTACAGTTGGCAAAGTTCACACGGCATCCACAGATGATTGGAGCCAGATCTTCAAAGGGATCCTTAGAAATCTGACGCTAGAAAAGGCCCCGCATCGGTTTCCACCCATGTATGCAAGAGACGAAAAAGGCAGGATATGAGATGATTGGCAACCCAGATTAGCTCCCAGAATGGAACCCAAAGGGGAACCCAATCACAATTTCAGAATTTGACAAATTGACTTGTTTACAAGAAATTCACTAGAAGTGATGGATAATCCCATCTCCTCCGCCATTAGGCATCATATTTTTATGAAAATATGATGCCTAACCGATAAACGGGGCTAGTTGCTTGGATGCACCTGCTGTCACCAAGCCTACTAGCAATGTGTCACCTTCGATGCAGCGTCATCTCGTTTGGTATGGGCCACCGGCCCAAAAATACAGCCACAACAGTGGATATTCCGGCCTTTATGAACTACAGTTATTACAGAACGTCCGAGACCCAACGCACGGAGATGACAATGAGATCCATAACAGCATTCGCCATTGGAGCGTTAGTAACACTGGCGGCCAACGCTGTGTCAGCCTGCCCAGATTACTCACAATGGGGGCGTGAAAGCTACAACGCCAGCGGAAATCAACTCTATCAACCACAGTTTTTTAATGTAGTCGCCGGGGGAGAAAACTATCTGCAAAACTGCAGACACATAAACCCTAGAACGGACCGAGGGCCAGGCTATTTCACAACTGCGCCAGACTTCACCTTCGATCTAAGGGGTATGAGAGGCTATGAACTTCACATTAGTGTAGTGAGCCAATGTGACTCAGCGCTGCTTATAAACACAGGAAGTGCAAACTGGTACTACGATGACGATGACAATGGAAACCTGGACCCAAAAATCATCCTTACATATCCATCAGACGGGTACTTGGACATTTGGGTTGGCACCTATGACGGGCAATATTGTGATGCCACTTTGCGACTAGAGACTTTTTGATAGGTCCTTGAAGGGGCAAAATTCTCTAATTTTTGCCCTTTTCAATTGCTTCTCTTGGGTTCCTCTAAGTAGACTAGGGGGAGGCTTCATATGGAGTATTTCCTTATGATTTCCGGGTCAGGCTCCACACCAATGCCTGGAGCACTAGGGACAGTTACGTAGCCTTGATTTTTTTTCACCTGACCTAAAACGTCGAGCGGTTCCTTCAATAGCTCGTCACGGAAGTGATTGTGTGTTGTGTCTAACTCCAACATTGGTTCCCATTGATTAATACCGCCTGGGATGGATGGCATAGCCGCAAGAAGTTGTAAGTTTGTTGCAACAGCTATTGCTGATCCCCAAACATGATTAATTACTGGGGTGAAATGGGCGTGGCACAGGGCTAGAACACGTAGGTATTCAGAAATGCCGCCGAGCGCGCAGACTTCAGGTTGCGCAATATCAAGACCACGGTTTTCTAAAATAGTTCGCCAGCCCCAGCGGTTAAATTCGACTTCACCGCCCGATATGTTTACGCAAAGCCCCTGACGTAATTCACGATAACCATCAAGATCCTCAGGCGCTACAGGCTCCTCAAACCAATAGGCGTTCATCTCTTCCAGTGCTCGCCCCACGTAAAACGCATCAGAGGTTGTGTAACAATGGTTAGCATCCACCATAAACTGGCCTTTTGCGCCCACTCCTTCTGCGACAGCGGCGCAAAGCTCCACATCAGCTTTAGCTCCGAGGCCAACTTTCATTTTAGTGGCGTGGAAGCCCATTGAGAGTATACGGGATGCCTCATCCTTAAAGCGCGATTTATGGTCAGCAAAACTTTCTCGTTTTAGCATCATGCCATAACCGTAGGCTTTTATACTACTGCGGTGTGCCCCGCCGATCAGCTTGTGCAAGGGCAATCCAGCAACCTTACCGGCAATGTCCCATAGGGCTATATCTACGCCAGAAAGAGCCTGTAACGGCATGCCCTTTTGACCATGATCTCGCAGTAAATTGTACACTTTATGCCAAATAACATCGCGATCCAACGGATCCGACCCCAAAATCATTGGTTGGATGACTAATTCAACAATACCTTTATTTGCGACTGCAATGTTTCCAGCGCCAAAGCACTCGCCCCACCCTGTTACACCTTCATCGGTCTGCACTTCAACCAAGTGCGCGCTTCGCTTTGCGTAGAATTGTTGCGAATATCCAAGTTCTTCTGACAGTTCGTATTGTAGAACATGGCTTTTTACTTTGGTTATTTTCATAATTGCCTTCGTCTGAAAAATAGACCCACACTCACAACAGCAATCCACACATGGGTCAAGCAACGTTGCCGATCACTTTTAACAGATAATGGCAATTATAAAGTCAAACATAAACAAAAAGGAATTATTTGATGATTACGCCCCAGTTCTGTGAACAAATGGCCCATTACAACAGTTGGCAAAATACCAATATCCGCTCAAGCTTAAGTGCTTGTTCTCATCAGGTTTTGACTGCCGATCATGGCGCCTACTTCGGCTCAATACTTGGGACACTTAATCACCTTCTATGGGGCGATCAGATTTGGATGTCCCGCTTCGATGCTCTTGAGGCCCCAAAAGTGTCCGTAGATCAGAGTTCAACACTTACGAAAACCCTAAAAGACTGGGTGGAAGAGCGTGTGGAATTGGATCAGCGTATAATTACCTGGGCGAGTAATTTGACCCAGATTAAACTTGACGAAGAACTCTCTTGGTTCTCCAGAGTTTATCAAAAAGAGATCACCATATCTCAGTCTCTCGCCATTGTTCATATGTTCAATCATCAGACCCACCACAGAGGCCAAATTCATTCAATGATGACTGCTTTGGGGATTGAAACTCTACCTACAGATATCATCGCAATGCCATAATGTGATGCAGCAAGCTTATGTTTGTTTTCGCACTGATATTTGTGAGCTTCATTTTCGATGAGAGATTGGGAACCCTTAGAAATCTGACCTAGGAAAAGGCTCCGCCTCGGTTTTCACCTCTGTATCCAAGGCAAAAAAAGGGTTGCTTGTGAGGCGATTGAGAACCCAAGTCAGCACCCACAATGGAACCCAAAGTGGAACCCAGTTCTAATTTCAGAAGTTAATAAAACGCCTTATTTATATGAGTTTTTGGAAAAATAATGGATAATCCCACCTCCTCCGCCATTAGGCATCATATTTCCATGAAAATAATGGCTCTAAGCTACTGATTTACCTCGAAAATGATAGTTCGAGGCCGCCTTTGCGTGCCGGTGGAGTAGACCAAAATGAAGACCATTTCTGTCCCATACACATTCACAAAGGCAGGCTACTTCTATTTCAGCAGGCGTGTTCTGTGTGTCATGCAATCCCAAGCCCGCAATCCCATGCGCGCTTGCCCCTAGATGTAACCCCACAAAGATTTCTGCCCGCGCGGCGAGATTGCGCCAAAGGTGCAGATCGACTTGTATTTTAATTTAATACATACAATATAATAAATATAATTATTGTTATCTGGGGTATATTTCTGAAGGAAGACTGCCTTGGCATGACAAAGGCGCACAGAAAAAACCCGCCAAGCGTCATGCTGGCGGGGTTGTTTTTGATAGGATCTTGCGAAAGACGCGCGGCGCTTTATGCGCTGATTGAGGTGGCCTTAGCACCCGCAGCCAATTCTTTGCGGGGATCAAAGAACGGTTTTTCCACAACACGGGCCTGCCGTGGCCCCTCATGCGTTGTGACCTCTAATTCTGTGCCAAGCTCTGCGGCGGCCAGATCGACCATGGCCAGTGCAATATTGGCCTGCAACCGTGGCGAATAGACCGCAGAAGTCACTTTGCCCACGGGTTTCCCCTGATGCGACAGCGCCCAGAAACGGGTGTTTGGCGTGGCCAAGGGCGCCCCATCCAAAATCACGCCCACCTGACGGCGGGTGATCCCATTGTCACGGATGCGTTGCAGCGCGAATTTTCCGATGAAATCCGTCTCCATCTCGAGATCAACTAAGCGATCAAGGCACAATTCGAACGGGTTGGTCTGGATATCTGCATCCGCGTGATAAGACAGCATCCCCCCTTCAATGCGGCGGATTGTAGAGGTGTGACCTGGCTTCAACCCCATCGGCAGGCCTGTGGCCATGATCCGTTCCCACAGCGCATCGCCATATTCCGAATTGCGTAGATAAATTTCATAGCCAAGCTCGCTTGACCATCCTGTGCGGGACACGATCAGGGGGATGCCGTCCAACTCCATCTCGCGGAACCAGTAATAGCGCAGATCGGCAATCTCATCGCCAAACAGCGCCTTCATGATCTCGCCCGATTTCGGGCCTTGCAGCTGAAGGGGCGACACATCAGGCTCGGTGATGGTGACATCCATCCCCGAATGCACTGCCACGCCCTGCGCCCAAAGCAGGATATCGCTATCGGCAAGCGAGAACCAAAAATGGTTTTCACCAAGGCGCAGAAGGATGGGGTCGTTCAAAATCCCGCCCGAGGCATTGGTCATCAAAACATATTTGCACTGGCCCACGGCCATGTTGGACAGATTGCGTGGCGTCAGCATCTGCACGAATGCCGCTGCATCTGGCCCTGTGACCTCAACCTGACGCTCTACCGCCACATCGCATAAGATCGCGTCATTAACGAGGTTCCAGAAATTCGCCTCAGGATCGCCGAAATCGCGGGGGATATACATGTGGTTGTAAACCGAAAACCCCTGCGCGCCCCAGCGCACGGTTGCGTCAAAATAGGGCGATTTGCGAATTTGCGTGCCAAAGCCAAAATCCTGAACCTGCATCTGTGCCTCCCTCAGATGATATGGGCGGGGGGATACCCGTCCCTGATCAGCGGGATTTAAGGCAGGTTGGGTGCGCGGCGAGACTAAAAATCGGCCTATTCAAAGACTAGTCAGACTGAAAAAATCGGCATCGCTAGTCTGGCTGGACTAGACCGACCTAGGGGGTTTTGCGCGCTTGCGTCACAAGCTTGGCCAGATTGGGCTGTTCCGCCTTGACCAATCGCGTTGCAAAATAGGTCATGTAGCGTTCAATCAGCAGATCAGCCTGCAGCATGGTCTCCATCAAATCTTGGAATTCTGCCATGGATGTGGTGACAACTGTCATCACATAGTCAGACCCACCCCCTGTTGAGACGCAGTTGATGATTTCATCGCGGCCTAGCACATAGGCCTCGAAGCGCTCAAAATCCGTTTTGCGGTGGCGTGATAGCGAGAGGGTTACAATCACCCGTGTGGTGTCGAGCACCGCATCCAGAACAATATCTGCGTGATATCCTTTGATATATCCCGCGGCCCGCAACCGTGTGAGGCGCGCCCAACAGGGCGTGGCAGACAGGTTCACCAGTTCCGCCAGTTTTGTTTTGCTTAATTGACCATGCTTCTGCACCGCACTGAGAATGCGGATATCCGTTGCATCAAGGCCTAGTCGATCTCGCAAAACACATCCCCCACTCATCACCCTTATCCCCTAGCATGGGCGCAGGCGCGGGCAAAGGCCGCAATGATTGCGACCCTTGGGGCGGCCGTGGCGGCAGGATTGGCGCAAAGGCGGTGACAATGCCCAAACACGCCCTATCTTTGGCCCATGACCGAGCATAGCACCCCTTCGACCCCGAAAATCGAACTGCTTTACAATGCCGATTGTCCCATCTGCAATTGGGAGATCAATCAGTATAAGAAACACGCGCCCGACCATCTGCGTTTTGTGCCCATCACGGATGAGGCCGCCGCAGATTGGGGCATCAGCCCTGATACAGCTTTGCGGGCGCTGCATTTACGCGACACGGGCAACCCTGATCTGCATCAAACGGGGGTTGCGGCCTTTTTGGCGCTTTGGCAGGCCATGCCGCGCACAAGATGGATTGCGCGTCTGGTTGGGCTATGGCCGTTGCGCCCCTTGGTGGATTGGGCCTATCGCGAAGTGGCGGCACCCGCCCTTTACCATTTACACCAACGGCGCAGGGCAAAACGGGGGGACAGACCGTGAAGCCTATCCTTGCCGCATGGGCCCTCTTGGGATTCACAGTCGCGGGGCTTGCTTTTGCGACCGCCACCCCGCCCTATCAGCTTGAGCTGACCTGTCGCGCGGGGGATGTCACGGCCACAGTGCGGGTCGATCAACCTCGGCGCTATTTCGCGTCTCTGCGTGCCATGGCACTGCCACAGGCCGCGATTGATGATGGACGCGCGCGCTTTACGGCGCAATTTGCACATCAACACTCTGATCGGGGCGAGGAAGTTACTTTTTATCTCGAGAGCGGGGCATATTTGGGCGCTTGGACGGATGCAATCAATGAATTATGGCTCTATCGCGATGCCACGGGCGCGGTTTATGACAACGCCCTTGTCCTGCCCTGCACATAGGGGCAGAGTGACGGGCATCTGTTATTGCCCCTTTACGCATGGGCCTTCGCAGATTAGGCAAGCGCTAACGTAATCCTTTCAGGAATAGCCAAAATGTCGGTTTCGATGCTCTCCACCTTTATCAAACCCATGCATCCCGAAGGGCGCAAATTCGTGGCCATTGCGGCGGCGATCACGCTTGTCCTCTTCGCGCTATGGGAACCTTTGGGGTGGATTGGCACGGGCCTGACAGTGTGGGTCTATTACTTTTTTCGCGACCCCGAGCGCGTCACCCCAGATCGCGCTGGCGTGATGGTCTCACCCGCCGATGGTGTGGTGTCCCTGCTTGAACCTGCGACCCCGCCCGCCGAACTTGGCTTGGGCGAGGCGCCGATGACGCGCATCTCGGTTTTCATGTCCGTCTTTAATTGCCATGTGAACCGTATCCCTGCAGCGGGGCGGATCACGGCCGTGGCCTATCATGAGGGCAAATTCCTCAACGCCTCGCTCGACAAAGCTTCGACCGATAATGAGCGCAACGGCATCGCCGTTGAACTGCCCGATGGCCGCAAATATGGTGTGGTGCAGATTGCAGGATTGGTTGCACGCCGCATCCTGTGTTGGAGCGTTGTGGATGAAGCGATGGAGCGCGGGCAACGCTTTGGCCTGATCCGCTTTGGCTCGCGGCTTGATATCTACCTGCCAGAGGGCGCAGAACCTTTGGTCGAGATCGGACAAACTATGATCGCAGGCGAGACTGTGATCGCCACGATTGACCCTGACACGCAACACTAAGGCCCGCGGCAATGAAACGTTTGTTTTCGCGCAATTCTGGAAATGAGGGGGTGCCTTTCGCCCTTCTACTGCCCAATCTTGTTACTTTGACAGGCATGTGTTTGGGCCTTACCTCGATCCGTTTTGCGATGGATGGGCGGTTCAAAACGGCGGTGGTGTTAATCCTGCTTGCGGCTGTGATGGACGGGCTAGACGGGCTGATTGCCCGCCGCCTCAACGCCACCTCTCGCCTTGGCGCAGAATTGGACAGCCTGTCAGATTTCCTTTGCTTTGGGGTCGCGCCCGCGCTGCTTGTCTATCATATGATCTTGGATGGCACTGGATCTTTAGGATGGATCGCCGTTTTGACCTTTGCAGGGGCAAGTTGCCTGCGCCTTGCGCGCTTTAACGTCATGCGGGCCGAACCTGACAAAACCGAGGACAGCACACCTGATCTCGATGATGTCATCGAAGAGGTTGAAAACAGCAAACCCCATTTCGTAGGCGTCCCTGCCCC
Organism: Roseobacter sp. HKCCD7870; assembly: GCF_037830315.1. NCBI lineage: Bacteria > Pseudomonadati > Pseudomonadota > Alphaproteobacteria > Rhodobacterales > Roseobacteraceae > Roseobacter > Roseobacter sp. HKCCD7870. Next base: position 779,906 of record NZ_JBBLYO010000001.1, read on the forward strand.
AGGTGGCGCAATGTTGGGGCTATTGCCGCTTTATCTCATTTTTGCAGGTTGGGATTTCCCAATCATGCACCCGTTCGCTGCCGCGCTTTGGTTGGGGATTGTGGCGATTTTGATGATCTCCACGCTAAAAACCTTTTCGCCAAAGGCGCTGAAAATCCCGCGCTGGTCAATCGCACCTTTGATGATTGTAACAGTGGTCTTTATCGGCTTGATCTTTTCGATGCCTTGGACGCTCTTCGCTGCAATCTGCGCAGGCTATGGCACGTTGATCGCGGGCAATATCATCACCGCCCGCGGCAAGCTGTTTGGCTGATTAAGCGGTCTTATCGTCCTCAGCCTGTGCGGGCGGATCGTTATAGGCGGCCCAGCCGCAATCCCCACCTGATGGCGGCAATTCCGTTTCGCGCACCCGCCGCGCCATATAGGCCTTGGCGATAAAATGACCCGAAATTGGTGCGGTAAGGAACAAGAACAAGGTGATCAGCAGCTCGTGAAAGCTCAGATGCCCTTTTATCAATAGGAAATAGAGCATCGAGGCCAGAAGCACCCCCCCCACGCCTAAAGTTGCGGCCTTGGTCGGCGCGTGCAGCCTTTGCAACGTGTCTTGCAACTTGATGATCCCGAATGATCCCACAAGGCCAAAAATCCCGCCGATGACCAAGAGCGCGCTGATGATAATTTCTGCCAACATCGCCATCCCCTATTCGATAATGTCGCCGCGCAACAAAAAGCGGCAATAAGCAACGGTTGACACAAACCCGACCATTGCGATCAGCATGGAGGCTTCGAAATAAACGCCCGTGCCCTGCCAAATGCCGTAAAGCACGACCAAGGCAATGACATTCAGCACCATTGTATCCAAGGCAAGGATGCGATCCGCAAGATCAGCGCCCGAGGCCAGAATATAGAGATTGGCCAAGAGGCCGATGCCAAAACAGGCCATCGCGAAAATCAACGCATAGGTGATCATTGGAAAATCTCCTTCAAACGGCCCTCATAGCGGGTTTTGATCTCATCGCGCACGGCATCGGGATCATCCGTGTCCAAAGTGTGAACCAAGATCGCCTTCCCATCCGACGACAGCATGGTCGACACCGTGCCTGGTGTCATCGTGATGGTTCCCGCCAAAATCGTGATCGCCTCAGCCGAGGTCAGATCATGCGGCACTACCACCCATTGGGAATGGATATTGGCATTGCGCTTGAACAAGATCACCTTCGCGACTTGAATATTCGCGACAACAATATCCCACAGCACGATCAGCATAAATTCGATCGCCTTGAACGGGTGACGTAGAATAGGCCGATGCGGCCAGTAGATCGATGTCATAAACGGCAGAACAAGCCCGAGGGACCCGCCAAGCAAAATATTGCCAAGCGTCACCTTGTTGACGAGGCCCAACCAGACCAATGTCAGCAAAAGCGAAAGATAGGGATGTGGAAAGATGCGTCTGAGCATGGGGATCATCCTTCGCCATGGGGTGCAAGCACCGCCTCAATATAGCCCTGCGGGAAGAACAATTGATCCGCCGCAGCCGCGCCCGCGTCATAAATTGGGCCTGCAAAGAGGGTCAGCCCCACTAAGAGCGCGACAAGCGCACCCATTCCCGCCCCTTGCGATAGGGTGACAGGCGGGGCGGCCTCTGCATCGGGGTCTGCGGTGACCGTCACCGATTTCCAGAACAGGATTGATCCCGCGCGCACAAAGCCCAAGATCATCACCAAAGAGCCTATCAAGATGGCCGAAAAGGCCAAAGTGATATGCGGGCCATCGGCCAAAGCCTCGAGGATCAACAACTTGCCCAAGAAGCCGCTCAATGGGGGCATACCCACCATCGCAATCCCTGCGACAAAAAAGGCAGCTGCAAACAGCCCGTTTTGCGCCAAAGGTGCTGCAAGGATTAGCCTACCATCGTCGCCGCGCCGCGACAGATAGAGATCTGCAAATAAGAACAGCGCCGCTGCCGCAAGAGTCGAGTTCAGCATGTAATATACCGCCGCGGAGGCCGCCACGGGGGTCATGGCGGCAACCGCCAACATCATCGTGCCCATTGACCCGATCACCGCATAGGCGATGAGGTGCTCCAAACGTTTGGCGCCAAAGACACCAATCGCCCCAACCGCCAAAGTCAAAGCCGCCATTGGGATCAACCACGCGGTCACCATATCCCCAATCGCGCCCGCCTCAGGGCCAAAGGCGATGGTGTGAATGCGCAAGATTGCATAAGCCCCGACCTTGGTCATGATAGCGAAAAGCGCAGCAACGGGGGCGGGTGCGTTGGAATAGGTTGCAGGCAACCAAAATTGCACAGGGAACAACGCGGCTTTGACCGCAAAAACGAACAGCAACAAAATCCCCGCAACCCGCACAAGGGCTGTATCCTCTACAGGCACCTGCGCAATTTTCATGGCCATATCAGCGATATTCAGCGTGCCAGTCGAGGCGTAAAGCGTGCCAAGCGCGAACAAAAAGAGGGTCGAGCCTGCAAGGTTCATCACCACATATTGCAAGCCTGCCTTCAGACGGATTTTGCCACCCGCATGGATCATCAACCCATAAGACGCGATCAAGAGAACCTCAAAGAACACAAAGAGGTTGAACGCGTCCCCCGTCAGAAATGCCCCCACAATCCCCATAAGTTGGAATTGATAGAGCGCGTGGAAATGGCGGCCTCGCTTATCCCAATCGGTTACGACAACATGATAAAGCACCACCAAGGCCAAAATCGCCGTGAGCAAGACCATCAGCGCCGAAAGGCGATCAAGCACCAAAACAATGCCAAAAGGTGCGGGCCAATCGCCGAGGCGATAGACAAATGTCTCGCCGCCCGAAGCCATCACAAAGAGGCCAATCGCAAGACCCAATAGGCCAAGAACGCCTGCAAATGATCCAACCCGCGCAAGGGTTATGTCGTGCCGCATCACATAGGCGATGATCGGTGCAAGCATCGCGGGCAGAATAACGGGGGCAATGATCCAATGCATCATTTCGTCCCCTCTTCTGCTGCGTCGTCGGCGTCAAGATTGATCTCATCACTTTCGTTTTCGAAAAATGAGCCCAAGGAAATCATCACCAAAACCGCCGTCATCCCGAAGGAAATCACAATCGCCGTCAGAACCAAGGCCTGTGGCAACGGATCCGTGTAGGGCTGATCACCATAGGGGTTGAGGATGGGCGCTGCATTTACCACAAGGCGGCCTGTTGAGAACAAAAATAGGTTCACCGCATAGGATAAAAGGGCAAGACCAAGGATCACGGAAAAGGCCCGCAACCGCAAGATCAGGTAAACGCCCCCAGCGGTCAGAATGCCGACCGCGCTGGCTACAAGAAACTCCATCTCAAACCCCCTTCGCAGTCTGCTCTTGCGCCGTGTCATCGGCGCGCGCGGGATCAAAATCCATTGGTTCGGGATTGGCACGCTCGCCGCTGGTAAAGGCAATACGCGCCAAGGAATAGAGCATCAGCATCACCGCCCCCAGCACCGTCAAGAAGACGCCCAGATCAAAAAGGGCCGCTGTTGCCAATTCGAATTCCTCAATGGGCGGGAAATGGAAATACCCAAAGGCAGAGGTCAGGAACGGCGTGCCCGAAAGCCACGCGCCCATCCCCGTCATGCCTGCAATCACCACGCCCCAACCAATCAAGCTGTGATATTCGAATTTTTGCCGCTCCTGCGCCCAAGCAAAGCCTGACGCCATATATTGCGTCAAAAGCGCAATCGACACGATCAGCCCCGCAACAAAGCCACCACCCGGTTGGTTATGGCCGCGCAGGAACATGTAGACCCCGACCATCAACACGATAGGCAGCATCACGCGGGTTGCGACAACCATCATCAACGGGTGACGATCACGCGACAAATCCCCCCGATCAGGGTTCGCGCTGCGCCGCAACCGCCGCCCCACAGGGCCAGATAGCAGCGCCTCCATCAGGGCATAGATCACCAGACCCGCAATACCCAGAACGATGATCTCGCCATAGGTGTCGTAGCCACGGAAATCGACCAAGATCACGTTCACAACATTGGTGCCGCCGCCGCCTGTTTTGGAATTGGCGAGGTGGTAATGCGAGATTGACGAAAAATCCCGCAAGAGGAACGCCATGGACAAGGCGGCAACCCCAACACCCGCCGCAATCGCAATCGCACCATCGCGCATGCGCAAAGCGGGGCTGCTTTCGGTGGGGGTGTATTTCGGCAAAAAATGCAGCGCGATCAACAACAGCAAGATCGTCACCGTCTCAACCGAGATTTGCGTCAGCGCCAGATCAGGCGCCGAGAGGTAGACAAAGGCACCAGAGACACCCAGGCCAATAATACTGATCAAAATCAGCGACAAGAACCGCTTGCGGTGGTTCAAGACAACAAGCGCCGTTGCGATCACCATGGCCACCCACCCCGCTGCGGCTATTGGGGTGATTGGCAAAGCCTCGCGCGTGACAGGGCCGATACCCGCGCCGCTATATGCGATGTAGCCTGCCGCCAAAATGGCAACCACGAAGATTGCCAAATAGCGACTGATCGCGCCATTGTGCAACGCCTCGTTAAGGGCCGACATGGCCCGCTGAAGCGCGCCATAAAGAGCATCAAAAATCACTTTCGCCTCAGGGCGCAGCACCGCGTTCCAAAGACGCTCAAGCTTGTCATGCAAGGCGAGCAGGATCAAACCACCGACCACCGCGCCGATGGACATAAACAAGGCAGGCGTGAAGCCATGCCAAATCTTGAGGGCGTAATAAGGCAACTCCCCGCCGATAACCGCCTGCCCTGCCGTGGCCACCAAAGGCCCCGCAATCAAGGCGGGGAAGAGGCCGATCAAAACAACGAAAACGACCAAGAAGGCGGGCGCGGCCCACATCCCAAACCCTGGATCATGCGGCATATGCGGATAGTCATCCCGCTTTGGCCCAAAAAAGACATGAATGATCAAACGGAACGAATAGGCGACCGAGAATAATGCCCCCAAGGTTGCGAATACTGGCATCACCCAATGCGTCCCCGCCCAAGGGGTATGCACCGCCGCCTCAAGCATCATTTCCTTGGACAAGAACCCGTTGAAAAGCGGGATACCTGCCATAGACAACGACCCAATCACCGCAATCACCGCGGTGATGGGCATCAGATGACGCAAACCGCCAAGCCGCTTGATATCGCGGGTATGGGTTTCATGGTCGACAATCCCCACGCTCATGAACAATGCGGCCTTAAAGGTCAGGTGGTTGAGGATATGAAACACCGCCGCAACAGCGGCAAATTTCGTGCCCATCCCCAAGAGCAAGGTCAAAAGACCCAAATGGCTGACAGTCGAGAAGGCCAACAATGCCTTTAGGTCATCTTTGAACAGTGCGATTTTCGCGGCCATCACCATCGTGACCAAACCTGTCGTGGCCACGATATAGAACCACTCAGGCGTGCCTGCCAAAACGGGCCACATCCGCGCCATCAGGAAAATGCCCGCCTTCACCATAGTTGCCGAATGCAGATAGGCTGACACAGGTGTGGGCGCAGCCATCGCGTGGGGCAGCCAGAAATGGAAGGGGAACTGCGCGGATTTTGTAAAGGCGCCAAGCAAGATCAAAATCAGCGCCGGCAGATACCAGTCGGAGGCGCGGATCGCATCGCCTGCCTGCAAAATATCCGTCAGGTTATAGCTGCCTGCAATCTGACCCAAAATGACCAATCCCCCGATCATGGCCAAACCACCCGCACCCGTGACAGCCAAAGCCATACGCGCGCCTTGGCGACCTTCGGGCAGGTGTTTCCAGTAGCCAATCAGCAAGAAGGAGGAGAGCGAGGTCAACTCCCAGAAAATCAGCAAAAGCAGGATATTGTCAGACAAAACGATGCCGAGCATCGCGCCTTGGAACAGCAGAAGATAGGTGTAAAACTGCCCCATCGGGTCTTTGTCCGACAGGTAAAACCGCGCATAAAGCGTGATCAACAGGCCCACGCCCAAGATCATGCCCGCAAACATCAGGCCCAAACCGTCAAGGAAGAATGCCATCTCCAAACCCATGGCAGGCAGCCAAGGGACGGAATAGGTCAAAACCTCGCCACGAAATACCGCAGGGGCAAGCGTGCCCAACATAATAAGCGCCAAAGCCGTGGGGATCGCGGTAAATGTGGCGCAAGCATTGCGCCCCGCGCGGATCATCAACCCCGGCACCAAGGCGCCCAAAAACGGTAAAATGGCAATGATAGGCAATATCTGGCCTGCGCTGCTCATGTTACTTCCCTGTTCTAGGCGCATCTTGGGTGATGCGCGATTATGCTGGCTCAATCTGCAAAGGCTTTGCGGGAAAGGTCAATATCTGACACCCAATTAACGGCGCATTTTCTGCGTCCGATAGAGAATGCGCGTGAAAAACGCCAAGATATCGCCCCAACCTGCGCCAACCTGCCATGAGCGCATAATGGGAAGGTCACACTGACCGCTGCCCGTTCCTTTTGCCTTCTTCGGTGGTCTCAACTTTCTGTGAGGTGATCTAAAGCCCGAGATATGGTTCTGCAAGAGGTGGGCGGCTCATTTATGTAGGATTTCGGAAGGATTGGCCGCCACAGGGCTTGAGATATTCTGTCCGATATGGTCTGACTTGCCCTGCTAAACTCGGGGATTACCAAAAGGCCAGTGCATCGACCATGCAACCTACAGCTATGAGCGCGAAACACGCAATTTTGACCTGTTGCGATGAAGCTTCGGGGGGGGAATGCTGCCTTTTTGATGTCGCAGTTGCGTCAGCGCACAGATACACGCAGCTGCGTCTATTACGTCTTTACCGACCGCGCCCTCTCGGCCAGCACATCCGCCATGATCAAGCGTTACGCCACCTTGATCCACTGCGAAGATGTCTTTGATTTGGACGAATTTGCCCCTGATGGCCCCGATGGCGCCCCAAACCCCGCGCGGGAAAGTTTCCTTGTTCTCTTCGCGCTTGAGACGTTGACGCGGATTCACAGCAAGGTGCTGTTTGTCGATAAGTTCAGCTTTGCCTTAGGGGATTGGTTTGATGCGCTGTTCTCTTATCCCTTCACCGCCCCAGCGGAAGCTGTGCGCCGTATCTCATCATGGACACTGGCAGAGAGCGACAAAATCCCTGCCCCGTTTAAAGATCGCATGCCTGCGGGGTGTGAACGGGCGCTCAGCCCTGCTTTGCTGCTTGTGGATGCCGCGCAATTTTCAGAAACGGGCATCGGGCAAGCCGCAATTGCCGATTTGCGTAGCGAGGGCGGCACAAGTTTCAGCGCCTTGAACGTGGCCTTCGCGGATCGTTGGCAAGAGCTTGCGCCAAGATGGAATTGGCCGATGACGGAACAAATGGCCATTATCGGCGCGATGCGACCTTTGCAGCTTGTGAATTTCTTGGGCGGGCGGAAACCATGGTCAGATAATATCGGCTTTTTTGATGTGAAATATCTGACCAAAATCACCGCCTTTCTCACCTATGAAGAACGCGAACAAGATTTGCAGATGATCCGCAATAATGGATTTCAACCGCATAGAGAGCGGCGCCGACTGCGCTTTCTTGAAGGGTAATCAAGCAATCTGGTGCAAAGCTATGACCAGATCAAAGACTATATTGACCGCGAAGATTTCATTGATGGCGGCTTTTCGCCCGCATCAATACTTGATCTTACCTCTGATCTCGCAGCAGAGGATGATCAAACGTCCTGAGGCAGACGCAACAATGCCACAGCATCGCGTGCCAGCGGATGCAATCGGCCAGCCTGTGACGGGTCGCTGACAAGGCCTACAAAATCAGCGCGCATCTCTGGCCCCCAAAAATCGTTCAGATGGGCCGCAACACGTTCGGCCAACTCATCGCCTTTTTGGCTTTCGAAAAATGTGGCGATCTGGTTCGCCATCGTAATCAGCTTATCCGATGCCATAGTGATCTATCCTTGTTCTATCCTCTCGGGATGCGTGAAAATTTCAAATTGCCCTTTGCGCGCCAATGCCGCCACGCACAGACCCGCCTGATCTGCAACATCCAAGGCCAACGCGGTTGGTGCGGAAACCGCGATCAGCACGGGCGCGCCTGCGATAACGGTTTTTTGCACCATCTCAACCGAGACGCGGCTGGTGATCACAATCGCGCCCGCAGTCGGATCAAAATGTGCCGCCTCCATCGCGCCGATCAGCTTATCAAGCGCATTGTGCCGCCCGACATCCTCGCGCGCCAAGACAATGCCCTGTGAGGGCTGAAAAAACCCCGCCGCGTGAACCGCATGGGTTTCATCGTGCAAAGGTTGGTGACCCCGCAAAGCCTCCGCCGCGCCCAATAGCGGGGTGAGGGGCAAAGGAGCTATATCGTGCGGTAAGGGCGCGATATCCCGCATCGCTTGCGCAAGGCTGTCAATACCACACAGCCCACATCCCACAGGGCCCATCATCGAGCGCCGCCGCGCCTGCAACGCCTGCGATTGCGCGGAATCAAGCCAAAGCCGTGCTTCAATGCCTTCACCCGCCTCATGGCGGACAATCTCAATCTCGCGAATATCGGCATCGCTTGCAACAAAGCCTTCGGTCTTGGCAAAGCCCCGCGCGAAATCTTCGAGATCACGCGGGGTGGCCATCATGACCGCTTGAGTGCCTCCATCAAACACCATGGCCACAGGGCATTCTTCAGCCAAGGCACGGTCTTCAGCCGTCAGGCCGTCACGGGTGGCTTTTACCACCGCGCGCGCCAATGGGGCCGCAGCCATAGCTATTCCGCCGCTGGCAGAATACGCCGCGCCGCCTTGGCCTGCGCCTCATAGCTTTCTTGCCATTCAGTCGGGCCATTTGATTGCGACACTTGCACCGCTGTCACCTTATATTCAGGGCAATTCGTGGCCCAATCCGAGAAATCGGTGGTGATCACATTGGCCTGCGTCTGGGGGTGGTGGAAGGTTGTATAAACCACACCTGGGCTGACGCGATCGGTGATCTTGGCGCGCAGGGATGTCTCGCCTGACCGCGAGGCCAGCTTGACGTAATCGCCCTCCTTGATCCCGCGTGTTTCTGCGTCATAGGGATGGATTTCCAACACATCCTCCTCATGCCAAACGGTGTTTTCCGTGCGCCGTGTCTGCGCCCCCACATTATACTGGCTCAAGATGCGCCCTGTGGTCAGCAAAAGCGGGAAGCGCGGCCCTGTGCGCTCATCGGAGGCAACATATTCAGTCAGAATAAAGCGCCCCTTGCCGCGCACAAACCCATCGACATGCATCAATGGCGTGCCCTCTGGGTTTGCGTCATTGCACGGCCATTGCACGCTGCCTTTTTCCTCAAGCACCGCGTAATCAACGCCAGCAAAGCTTGGGGTGGTGGCGGCGATTTCCTCCATGATTTGAGACGGGTGCGTATAGTTCCACCCTGCCCCCATGGCATTGGCCAAGGCTTGCGTTACTTCCCAATCAGCCATCCCTGCCTTTGGCGCCATGACTTCGCGCACGCGGTTGATGCGGCGCTCGGCATTGGTGAAGGTGCCATCTTTCTCAAGGAAGGTTGAGCCAGGCAAGAAAACATGGGCGTAATTCGCAGTTTCATTCAAGAAAAGATCATGCACGATCACGCAGTCCATCGCGGCCAACCCTGCCGCCACATGTTTGGTGTCTGGGTCAGACTGAAGGATATCTTCGCCTTGGCAGTAAAGCCCTTTAAACTTACCCGCCACTGCCGCATCCAACATATTGGGAATGCGCAGGCCCGGCTCGGGGTCAATCTCGACACCCCAAGCTTGTTCAAAAATAGCACGCACATCGGCGTTTTTGACATGGCGATAGCCCGGCAATTCATGCGGGAAAGACCCCATATCACACGAGCCTTGCACGTTATTTTGCCCACGCAGCGGGTTCACACCCACCCCTTCGCGGCCCACATTGCCCGTAAGCATCGCCAAATTGGCGATCCCCATCACTGTGGTCGAGCCTTGGGAATGCTCCGTGACACCCAAGCCGTAATAAATCGCCCCATTACCGCCCGTTGCATATAGGCGCGCTGCGGCGCGCAGTTCCGCAGCAGGCACACCCGTCAAGGCCTCAACCGCCTCGGGGCTATGGCGCGGGTCGGAAATAAATTCTGCGTAATCCTCGAACTCATCCCAATCGCAGCGCTCGCGTATATAGGCCGCGTTCGCAAGACCTTCGGTGACAATCACATGGGCCATCGCCGAAACAACCGCCACATTGGTGCCTGGTTTCAACGGCAGGTGATGCGCGGCATTGATATGGGCGGATTTCACCAGATCAATGCGGCGTGGGTCGATCACGATCAGCTTTGCCCCTTGGCGCAGGCGCTTTTTCAGACGGCTTGCGAAAACGGGGTGTCCATCGGTTGGGTTGGCCCCAATCACGACAACCACATCCGCATGTGCGACCGAGTCAAAATCTTGCGTCCCTGCCGATGTGCCAAAGGTCTGGCCCAAGCCATAACCGGTTGGAGAATGGCAGACCCGCGCACAAGTGTCGGTGTTGTTATTGCCAAACACCGCACGCGCCAGTTTTTGCACAAGGAAGGTTTCTTCGTTCGTGCAACGGCTTGAGGTGATCACGCCGATGGATTTCTGGCCATACTTCGCCTGAATGCCCCGCAATTTTTGCGCGGCGAAGCCAAGCGCCTCCTCCCATGACACTTCACGCCATGGCTCGGAGATGTCATCGCGGATCATCGGGTTTAAAATGCGGTCTTTATGGGTAGCATAGCCATAGGCAAAGCGCCCCTTCACGCAGGAATGCCCGCGATTGGCCTTGCCGTGTTTATAGGGCACCATCCGCACCAATTGATCGCCATTCAATTCTGCTTTGAACGAACAGCCCACACCACAATAGGCGCATGTGGTCACGACCGGCCGTTGCGGCGTGCCCAATTCGATGACAGATTTTTCCTGCAAGGTTGCCGTTGGGCAGGCCTGCACGCAGGCACCGCATGACACGCAATCCGAACTGAGGAAATCGTCCAACGGGCCGCCCGCAGATACACGGCTGTCAAACCCGCGCCCTTCGATGGTAAGGGCAAACGTGCCTTGCACCTCCTCGCAGGCCCGAACACAGCGGTTGCAGACGATACATTTGGAGGGGTCATAAGTGAAATAAGGATTGCTTTCATCCTTGGGTAAATATTCAGGGTTGAGATCCCCATTGGTGTCACGCGCGGTGAAATGGTTGGCGATACTCGCCCCTTCGGTCGCGCTATAGCGCACATCGCGCAATCCAACCGCGCCCGCCATGTCCTGCAATTCGCAATCGCCATTGGCGGCACATGTCAAACAATCAAGCGGGTGATCGCTGATATACAGCTCCATCACCCCGCGGCGCAGTTTGTGCAGCTTGGCGTTTTGGGTATGAACCACCATACCCTCGGCCACGGGTGTCGTGCAGGAGGCGGACGTGCCGCGCCGCCCCTCGATTTCGACAACGCATAAACGGCAGGAGCCAAAGGCCTCAAGGCTGTCCGTGGCGCAGAGCTTGGGGATCGACAATCCCGCCTCGGCTGCGGCGCGCATAACGCTTGTGCCCTCTGGCACAGTAACCGCCACACCATCAATCGTCAGACTGACAGGCGCGCCCGTCTTAGCGGGCGTTCCCATGTCGCGGTCATCCCAAGGAATGATAAAATCTTTCATGGATCAAAACCCTCCTATTCCGCAGCCTGATTGGCGGGGGCGGCCCCAAATTCATCTGGAAAATTCTGAAGCGCCGACATGACAGGGTAAGGCGTGAACCCGCCAAGCGCGCAGAGCGAGCCGTCTTTCATCGTCTCGCACAGATCGGTCAACAAGGGGATTGCGGTCGCATCCCCCGCGGCAATGCGGTCGATGGTTTCCACCCCGCGTCTGGCCCCGATGCGGCAGGGCGTGCATTTCCCGCAGGATTCCACCGCGCAGAATTCCATCGCAAACCGCGCCATCTGAACCATGTCGGCGCTATCGTCAAAGACGACCACGCCCGCATGCCCGATCAGCCCACCTTGCCCATCAAATTCCTCATAGGCAAAAGGCGTGTCAAATTTGGACGGGGGCATATAGGCGCCTAAGGGGCCGCCCACCTGAACCGATTTGACGGGCCGCCCCGTAGCGGTGCCGCCTGCAATCTCGTTGACCAATTCGCCCAAAGGCATCCCAAAGGCGGTCTCAAACAACCCGCCGCGGGCAACATTGCCTGCAATCTGGATTGGCATCGTCCCTTTAGACCGACCAAGGCCGAAACTGGCATAATGCGCCGCACCTTTTTCAAAAATCACGGGGATCGTTGCTAAGGACAAGACGTTATTCACAACGGTTGGCCGCCCTAGAAAACCCTCTAAGGCGGGCAGCGGCGGCTTGGCGCGCACAACACCGCGTTTGCCCTCAAGGCTGTTCAAAAGCGATGTCTCTTCGCCGCAAACATAGGCCCCTGCCCCCACACGAATATCAAGATCAAAGGCTTTGCCTGATCTCAACACATCGTCACCCAAAACGCCTTCGGCACGGGCAATGGTGACCGCCTCTTCCATCACTTCAATCGCATCGGGATATTCGGAACGGATATATACAAACCCGCGCGTGGCCCCTGTGGCCAGCCCCGCAATCGCCATGCCTTCAATCAAGCAGAAAGGATCCCCTTCCATGATCATCCGATCCGCGAAGGTGCCGCTATCCCCCTCGTCTGCGTTGCAAACGATGTATTTCTGAGGGCCTGCCGCCTCTGAGACAGTTTTCCACTTGATCCCAGTCGGGAAGCCTGCGCCACCACGCCCGCGCAATCCAGAGGCGATCACCTCTGCGACAATGTCAGCGGCACTCATGGCGCCGGCACGAGACAGTCCCACAAGGCCGCCGTGAGCGCGGTAATCCGACAAACTCAGCGGATCAATCAAACCGCAGCGCGCAAAAGTCAGGCGGTTTTGCTTGGCAAAAAACGGAATATCTTCGACTGGGCCGAGCGTCTCGATCTTGCCTACCAGAAGATCCTCGACTTGATCCGCCGCAATCGGGCCATAAGCCAAACGGGTGCCATTTTCTTCGATCTCGACCAGAGGTTCTAGCCAGATCATCCCTCGACTTCCGTTGCGGATGATCTGCGCCTCTTCCCCACGCGCCATAAGCGCATCGGACAAAGTGGCCGCAACCTCATCAGACCCAAGCGCCTTGGCGGCGGCATCACGGGAGATGAAAATCTTTTTCATAGGCCCGCCTCCGACAAGGTTTTACTGATTTTTTCTTCGGTGGCGCGACCGATCAATTTGCCATCCAGCATAGCCGCAGGCGCACAGGCGCATAGGCCCAGACAATAAACAGGCTCAACCACCAATTTCCCATCGGCGCGCGCCTGCCCCCAATCCAGTCCAAGCATCGCGAGAATACGATCAGACAGCGCCTTGCCGCCAACAGCCTGACAGGCCTCAGCACGGCAGATTTTCAAGCTGTGCCGCGTTGACGGCGCTGTGCGGAAATCATGGTAGAAGCTGATCACCCCGTGCAATTCCGCGCCTGTGATATTGAGCGCATCGCAAATGATTGGACGCGCCCCTTCTGGAATATATCCAAATTCCTCTTGTAATGCATGCAGCATGGGCAGCAGAGGCCCCTCCATCCCCATGTGGCGCATCACAATCGCCGTGATGTCTTGATCATTCGCATCAGCATGGTCGCGGGGCATGGCCGTCATCCTTTGGTCGTGAGGATCGCGCGCATCCACGCTTGAGCGCGCGCGCGATGCCCGACCAATGCCCGAGGCTTAATTCCGTTTCAATATCGAAATTTCGTTAAACGATAGACGAAATCTATCAACTAACCTCGCCCGCCATCTCGCGCGCAACGCGTAAAAGGCTTCGGAAAACGGGGGTATAAGGCTCTTGATGGGGGGCGATCAAACCCACCTCAGGGCGCAGCGCCCCATCTTCCAAAGGGATCACCCGCAGATCATGGCCAATGGCAAGGAACTGCGCCATGGGTTGCGGCAAAACTGTCAGCGCACCTGCCTCAATCACATGGCTCACCAGAACAATGGTCGAATTGCTTTCGACAACCGATTTTGGCTCGAGACCATGCGCCGCGAAATTGCGGTTCAAGATCCGCCGATTTTGCATATCAGGGGTCAGGAGGCTCAGGCTCATCCCCTCGAGCGCGGCCCATGCCACTCGGGTCTGTGCCGCAAAAGGGTGATCTGATCGGCACAGAACCGCGTAATTTTCCCGATAGAGCCCCGTGCTAACCATGCGTCCCAAAGGCTCATTGTCCAAATAGGTCACACCCGCATCTGCATCGAGATTTTCCAACAGCTTGAGGATTTCGGCGGACGAACGGGACAGAATAGAAAAACTGACATTGGGATGCGCGCGCGAAAAGCGGCTGACCAGACGCGCGGCTTCGGTCAATGCAGTCGGGATCACCGCAAGGCGCAAATGGCCCGATAACCCCTCACGGCTATAACGCATTTCTTCACGCAACTGGCGGCTATCGCCCACGATACGCCGCGCCCATTCCAATGCGCGTTGCCCCTCAGGGGTCAGACCGCCAAAGCGTGACCCGCGCTGCACCAGCTTTACCCCAAGCTGGTCTTCCAGTTGCTTGATCCCTGAGGACAGGCTTGGCTGAGTAACCCCCAACAATTCGGCCGCACGGCCAAAGTGCTGGGTTTTGGCCAAAGCGAGCAGCATTTCCAATTTTTGGATCATAGGAACTTCCTATCAATTTCCAAAAATTCTATCGTAATATCAGATCAAAAAAAAGGCCGCATTGGCATATCCAATGCCGCCTTGATGATGTGATCTTGCACCAATCAGCTTGGGCTGAGGCCCCTCAGGCGCTCTGATCTGCGGCGCAGAAGTTCGACTGTGGTCAAAAGCAGGATAGAGATGGTCACAAGGATCGTGGCCGCCGCCAAAATAGTTGGCGAGATCTGTTCGCGGAGGCCCGTGAACATCTGCCAAGGCAGGGTCTGCTGCTGTGCTGAACCAACAAACAGCACCACGACAACCTCGTCAAACGAGGTGATAAAGGCGAACAGACCGCCAGAGATAACACCCGGCAAAATGAGCGGCATCTGCACACGGAAGAAGGTGGTCACAGGGTTGGCGCCCATATTCGCCGCCGCCCGCGTCAGCGACCGATCAAAGCCAACAAGCGTGGCGGTCACTGTGATGATCACAAAGGGCACGCCCAAAACGGCATGCGCCAAGATCACCTTCACATAACCCACGAAGGATTTGTTCAGACCCAAGGTCAGTTCCAACCAATTACCAAGTGGGGCATAGAAAAAGAACATCCCTGTCGCCGAGATGATCAAAGGCACGATCATGGGCGAGATCAAAACCGCCATGATGGTTTGACGCCCAGGCACATGCGATTGCGACAAACCGATGGCCGCCAATGTGCCAAGACTAACCGAGATAACAGTCGCAATCGGCGCAATGATCAGCGAGTTTTTCAGCGGCTGCATCCACTCATCCGTGGTCAGGAAATCGCGGTAATGCTTCAGCGAATACCCCTCGGGGTCAAAAGCCAGCATCTCAGGCGTGAAGGTAAAGAAATCCTGCGCGTTAAACGACAGCCACATCACGGGGAAAAGCGGGGCAATCAGAAAGAAGAAGATCAGTCCACAAATAAACAGGAAACTGTTATGCCAAAGGGTCTGCCCGCCTGTGTAATAAATCGGCACGCCTTTGCGATAATCGCCCGTGTCGATCCAGAAGACGAACCATGACAGCACCGCGCCCACAAGGCCGGCTGCGATCCCGCCGCCCAAATTGGTGGCGAAAAGACCCGCGGCAAAGAAGATCGCAATCACACCAAGGCGCGCCATCATCCGCTTTTCAGCCATGGGGTGCAGCAAGGCCGCCAATACGGCCCCAATGACAGCGCCCGCAACAATCCCCATAAGCGGATTTCCAAAGGATGTGCCTGCGATATAGCCAAAGGCCGCTGACACAGCCGCAGTCAGGGGTGCCGTGAACCCCCAAAGGGAGGGGCGCTTGAGCGTAAGTTTCAGCGATTGAGCCATAATCTCAGCCCCCCAATTTCACGTTATCAATGCCGACAATGCGGTCATAAAGCCAATACAGCGCCAAGACCAAGGCCAGAAGGATCGACCCCAAAGCCGCCGCCAAGCCCCAGTTGAGCGAGGATGAAATATGGTAGGCAATGCGGTTCGAGATAAAGACACCATCTGTGCCGCCCACGATTTCCGGCGTGATGTAATAGCCAATCGCCAAGATGAACACGAGGATCGACCCCGCCCCAATCCCTGGAACAGATTGTGGGAAATAGACCCGCCAGAACGCTGTCCAATTGGTCGCGCCGAGACTTTTGGCGGCGCGAAGATAAGACGGCGGAATGGTTTTCATCACCGAATAAAGCGGCAAAATCATAAAGGGCAGCAAAATATGCGTCATCGCAATGATCGTGCCTGTCGAGTTATTCATCAAAATCAGGCGGTTTGCATCATCGACAAATCCAAGCCAGACAAGGATTTCATTGATCACGCCTTGCTGTTGCAGCAGCACTTTCCACGCACTGGTGCGCACCAAGAGCGATGTCCAGAACGGCAGAAGAACAAGAATCATCAATACATTGGCACTGCGCACTGGCAGGTTGGCCAAAAGCCACGCCACTGGATACCCCAAAAGGATACAGGAACCCGTGATGATCAAGGACATGATCATCGTACGAATGAACAGTTTGATATAAAGCTGCTGGCTTTCAGGGCGGGCATTCACACCCTCAAGCCCCTTTTCCATATCAATCGCGTTGAGGAAATAGCCTGTGGTGTAATCAGGGCTGTAAATCTTGATCGTTTGCCAGTTTTCCGTATCGCCCCATCCATCATTTTCTTCGATGAATGCGGCGCGGAAATCAATTTGCGGCAGGCTTGGCAGGGCTGCAATCGCATTGGCCAATGGGCCCGCGCCCGCCCCTGTGTATGAGGCTAGAGCGGCCGCTGTATCAGCGCGCGCCAGATCAAGGGCCAAGGCCGCATATACCGCCTCCCATGGGTCTTCTTCCGAAACCACATCCTCATCCGCGATGGCGGTATAGATGGCCCAGTCACTATAAGCGGCGGCGGTTTGGGGCAGAAGTGCTACCATCTCGCCCGATAGGGTAAAACCAATATCGCCTGCAAACCCCTCGCCCACCATATTCGCCCAAAGGGCGCGGCGGGCTTCGATCACATCTTCGCCGCCTGTGCCAGACAGCATCTCATACCATGTGATCCCGTCCTTGAAGGCAGGATCTGCATCTTCAAGCCAATCTTGAAACACCTCGCCAATATCATCAATGCCCCGCCCTGTGGTGCGAAACATCGAAGACAGGCCAGTGCGTTCATAATTCAGGCGCGAGCCAAGTTTGGTATGTTCCTTGGCCTCGGCAGCGCGGAAAATGTCGAAAAATAGGGCTTGAAACACGGTCTCATCTGGCAAGGTGCCGTCTTGGCCATCCCAAGCGTCAAGCGCTTCAACCGTTTCTGGAAGCGTGCCAGATACAATTTGGTTTTCCACCGATCGAAACAACATCGATCCGATCGGGACAACAAATGTCAAAACAACAAAGGCCAAAAGGGGCGCAATCAACATCAGCGCACGCAGCTTTTGGCGTCTGAGGGCACGGGCGAGGCTCGTCTTGAGGGGGGTTCCATCCGCCGCCAGCATCGGGCCTGAATTGGTGGTGTCGCTCATCCTGTCCCCGTCAGTCGTTTGTATCTTCAATCGTCATGAATTTGGTCGGGCCGTGCCGCGGTTTCACGCGCGTTAGGCCTGCCTAGACTTCTGCCCTCATAGGGCCACCCGATGGTTGAGAGGGGGCCGCGTTCAATCGCGGCCCCGCCCCAAATTCAGCTCAGATTACTGAGCCAGCCATGCTTGGAATTTCGCGTCAATATCATCGCGATAATCCGCCCAGAACTCGTAGTTATAGAGGAACGTGTTCTGTGCGTTGTTTGGATCGGTTGGCATATGTGGTGCCATTTCGATGCCAAGCTCTGCATGGTTGCCAACCAGTGGCGCAGAGGACAGACGTGCAGGGCCGTAAGAAATATAGGCAGCCTGATCTGCCAGACGCTGCGTGTCGGTTGCGAAATAGACGAAGTCCATCACACGGGCCAGACGATCTTCAGGCAGACCTGCTGGGATGATCCAACCATCAAGGTCGAATACCTGCGCGTCCCACATCATGCCGATTGGCTGGTTCTGCTCAACGATGGCCGAGAACAGACGACCATTATAGGTCGAACCGATAAAGATTTCGCCATCCGCCAAAAGCTGTGGCGTATCGGCGCCTGCGTTCCACCAGATCACGCTGTCGCGGATGGTGTCGAGCTTGGCCAAAGCCTGCTCTTGGCCTTCATCAGTGGCCAGCACGTCATAGACGTCTGCCTTGGCAACGCCGTCACAAAGCAAAGCCCATTCCATGTTGTTGATTGGGCGGCTCTCAAGCGAACGCATGCCAGGATATGTTTCGAGATCGAACACATCACAGATGTCATTTGGAGGCTCTACACCATCAGGCACCATGTCGGTGCGATAGCCGAAGGTGGTGGAGTAAACGATCTGTGGGATGAAGCAATCACCAACCAGGAGATCACCAAAGTCGTCGCTCGCTGATGTTCCATCAGGAGCAGGCGCTAACATCTCGTCAGCATCGATTTCCATTGCGAGGCCTTCGTCACAAAGACGCAGCGCGTCCGATGCCACAACGTCAACCAAGTCCCATGTCAAGTTGCCCGCTTCGTTCATGGCACGGAGTTTTGCGACAGCTTCGGCTGAGCTTTCGTCCCAAACGAATTCAACATCTGGGTTATTGGCGGAGTAAGGGTTTGTGTACGCGTTGGTTTGGCTGGCTTGATACGCCCCGCCCCAGCTAACCAATGTGAATGAGCCAGTGGCCATGTGGCCCCCAGCATAGGCTAAGCCCGCTGCGGCTACGCCCACCGCAGAGGTTGCCAGAAGTATTTTTGACAGTTTCATATCAGTCTCCCGTGTTGTTACCTGGAAAAGTCTTATCCATGGCCACCCTCCAGGCGAAGGTGGCAACTTACGCCATGCGCTCAAGCATCAAGCGCTCGACAATCGTCAGGCAACCATCCTATTTCAATCTGGGTGCCAGGTGTGAGTCGTTTTTGATCGGGGGCGTTGCGGGTCTTGATGATGAAGTCATCCGAACCTGCCACGCGCAGGCGCGTGCGGAAAATATCGCCCATGTAAATAAATTCGAGAACCTCACCTTTCAGCGTATGCGCATCAGGCGAGAGGCGGCGCTTGTCCATTTCCACCCGCTCGGGACGGATGGAAACAGTGGTGCGATCCCCCACGGATGAGACGTTTACAGGACGCGCGTCAATTTCGTCACCGCTGTCCAGCATCACAACGCAGCGATCGCCTGAGATTTTCGTCACCACACCCGAAAGCGTGTTATTTTCGCCAATAAACTGCGCCACAAAGCTGTTTTGCGGCTGTTCATAGAGAACATCAGGCGGATCAAGCTGTTGGATACGGCCATCATCAAACACCGCGACACGATCCGACATGGTCAAGGCTTCGGTTTGGTCATGGGTCACATAAACTGTGGTGATGCCCAACTGATGCGCCAGATTGGTGATTTCAAATTGCATATGTTCGCGCAATTGCTTGTCGAGCGCCCCCAAAGGTTCGTCCATCAAAACAAGCTCAGGCTCGAACACCAAGGCCCGCGCCAAGGCGATACGCTGTTGCTGCCCACCAGAAAGCTGCGCGGGACGGCGACCGCCGAAATCCCCCATCTGCACCATATCAAGCGCGCGTTTGATCTTTCCTTCGCGCTCTGATTTGCCCATGCCGCGCACTTCCAACGGGAAGGCAAGGTTTTCTGCAACCGACATATGCGGGAACAAAGCGTAATTCTGGAACACCATCCCAATGCCGCGCTTATGGGGCGGAATGTTGTTGATCGGACGACCCTGCAACAGAATCTCGCCATGGGTGGCTGTCTCGAAACCTGCAAGCATCATCAGGCAGGTCGTTTTGCCCGACCCTGAAGGTCCAAGCATCGTTAGAAATTCGCCCTGACCGATCTGAAGGTTAAGATCTTTTACGACCAGCGTTTCGCCATCGTAACTTTTCTGGACATGCTCAAAAGCGACAAACGCGTCTTTTGCTGTGTCGAACAAAGTGTCGAACTCCCGTTGTGGTTGCGGTGTAGCCCCGCATTCAATTGCCCTAAGCTAAACAGCCTGAGCCTTAGATGACAACCAATTAACAGAAATTAGTGTAAAACCGTCCTGAAAGCGCCGCTTTGCACCTCAGAAAAGACATCGACCAGAAAACAATGGCGGATTCAGGAAATATGACCCCATACATTGCGGGTGCTTGTTTGCAGGGGCGGCATAGCCTAATCAGGGCGGATGATGATTTTCTAAGCATTCTTCAGCAGAATGCGTAATTTTCGCAGATTTGGAGACGCATGTCAGACCCAAGCCCCGCATCAGATTCGCAGGCCACGGCCTCAAATGGGGTTGATCTGCGCTCGTCTCGACTTGTGATCCGCCTGTGGCGCGAGCATGTCCTCAGATATTGGCCCGCCCTGACATTCGCGCTGATCTTGATGAGCCTTGAAGGCGCCGCACTTGGTGCATTTGCATGGATGGTGCGCCCTCTCTTCGATGAACTTTTTGCCGCACAATCCTTGAATGGGCTTTGGAAAGTGGTCACGGTCATCGGGTTTTTGTTCCTGTTCCGCGCCGTTGCGGGCTTTGTGCAGCGCGTCATTATGTCGGCGCTTGGCCTTAAAGTGACAACCGCATTGCAAACACGCCTGGTCGAGCATCTTTTGACGCTTGATGGTGCCGTCTTTACCCGCCACCCCCCAGGTGAATTGATCGAACGCGTGCGCGGGGACAGCCAGACGCTGCAAGCTGCGGCGACAAGTGTCCTGCTCTCCTTTGGGCGTGATTTAGTTTCGCTTGTGGCTTTGTCCTTTGTAATGTTCTCAAATGATTGGCAATGGTCACTGGTGGCCTTGGTTGGGCTGCCTTTGATGATCGTGCCCATGACCCTGCTGCTCAAGCAAATCCGCCGCACCGCATTTGCCGCGCGCGAGGCTGCCGCGACCCTGACCACGCGGCTGGACGAGATGTTTCACGGCATTCAATCCATCAAGGTCAACCGCCTTGAGGCGCATGAGCGTGGGCGGTTTGAGCGCAGCGTCAAGCAATACCTCAAGCAACAGATCCGCTCGAGTGCAGGACAATCCGCGAACCCCTCGTTGATCGACCTCATGTCGGGCATTGGGTTTGTTTCGGTCACATTGTTTGGGGCCACCGCCATTGTCACAGGCGATAAATCGGTGGGGGATTTCATGTCCTTTATCACCGCGCTTTCGCTGATGTTCGACCCGCTCAAACGTCTGTCAAATATCGCAGGCAGCCTTCAGGCCGCCGCAGCCTCGCTCGAGCGGATCTATTCCATGCTTGATCTGCGCCCCACCGTTCTTAGCCCTGCCCACCCTGCCCCGCTGAGTTCTGGCGATATCTGCTTTGAGAATGTCGAATTCTCCTACGGGGACATGCCCGTTCTGCATGATCTGACCTTCACTGCCAAAGAGGGGCAGACAACCGCGATTGTGGGGCCATCAGGCGCCGGCAAGACCACGCTGTTTGCCTTGCTGACACGCTTGATTGACCCAGTGGCAGGCAAGGTGCGCATCGGCAGTGTTGCAACAACCGAGGCTGATCTGGCCGCCTTGCGTGACATGATCGCGGTTGTGGGCCAAGACACGGCGCTGTTCGATGAAAGCATCGAAGATAATATCCGCATGGGGCGGCTTAATGCTGACAGCGCCGATGTGGCCAATGCCGCAGAAAACGCCGCCGTGATGGAATTTGCCAAACCCCTGCCCGCAGGGTTGGAAACGGCCGTTGGCCCGCGCGGCTCGTCCCTGTCGGGCGGCCAACGTCAGCGCGTGGCCATCGCCCGCGCGATGCTGAAAGATGCGCCGATTTTGTTGTTGGATGAACCCACATCGGCCCTCGACACGCAATCTGAAAAATTGGTGCAAACTGCCCTTTCGCGCCTGTCGCAAGGGCGCACGACCCTTGTGATTGCGCATCGGCTGTCCACCATTCGTGATGCCGATAAGATTGTGGTCATGGATAAAGGCCATGTTGTCGAAGAAGGCACCCATGACAGCCTGATGCAAAGGGGCGGCATTTACGCGCGTCTTGTTGAATTACAATCGGCAGGGATGAGTGCTGATCTCTAACGCCTGCGCCCTTCGGCCAATTCATCGGCCAAGGCCGCGCGGCGTTCAGGCGGCATATCCGCGATCAAATCAACCAAGGCACGATGCCCGCTTTCCTGTATGGAGCCGAGATATCCGCGCTGCTCAGACAGGGCCTGCATCAACGCATCAGGCACAAAGGGGGTTGCGCGCAACGCAGCCTCAACCTGCAGATTGGCCGCCCCGATCCCACGGCGCGCGGCGCCCATCCCTTCGCGCCCGCCCATGCGCCCGATCAACATCCGCATTTCATCGCGGTTCAATTCCCCCGCCAATGGCCCCAAACTGCGCAAGGCGTTGATCCGCTCACGCGGGCCTTCGCCGTCTGGGCTGCGATGCAAGACCACCGCCCCTAGAACCGCGCCCGCAATCGCCAAATTAATCGCCAGAGAGACACCAAGAACGATCTTCATGCCCCGCGGCGCTTGGGGTTTCGGGGTTGTCATCATCTTATCCATCACTCACCTCCCAAATCGGCCAAAGCCCAAGGATCCCCAAAATCAGAAACCGATGTGCTGGCCCATCCGCTGGCCTCTTGCAAACTTAAGGTCATATCGGGGTTCAAGGTCGAAAGACCAACCCCAAACAGCAGCCCCGCGATTCCCGCCATCGCCGCACCTGAGACAACCGACCAACCCCCAAATAGGCGGTCAATCAGATCAGACAGGCGCGAGAGCGTATCGTCACGGACGTGGTGAGTTTGTCTTTGCACGTTTTGTGCATCCGCCAATACACGCGCCATGAGCGCATCACTTGGCGCATCCGCCGCGCGCGCTTCGGCGAAAAGATCATCCAGATCTTGGTCTGCCTGATCATTGCGCATAACCCAATGCCTCCTTTTCCTTGGCCAAATGGGCGCTCAATGCCCTTTTGCCGCGCGCGGTCAAACTTTCGACCGCCTCAATCGTAATATCCAGAATTTGGGCAATCTCACCATTTGATAACCCTTCGATGTGGCGCAATACCACCGCCTGCCTTTGGCGCTCGGGCAAAGTGGCAAGCGCCGCATCCAGTGCATCAAGCCGCGCCCTTTGCATCATTTGCGCGGGCACTGACGCCGCATGATCCTCGATTTGTTCAACCGCATCCGTATCAAGGGTGGGCGCGGCGCGGCGGGTCTGCTTGCGCAAGCGATCAATACATAGGTTCGCTGTCACCTGATGCGCCCACGTGCTCAGTTTTGCGCGGCCTGCGTCCCAGTCAGGGGCAATGCGCCAGATGCGCATCATCACCTCTTGCGCGACATCTTCGGCCTCGGCCTGATCCCCCAAAACACGGCGCGCATGCGACAGAATGCGGGGCAGATGCCGCGCGGCCAAATCCCGCGCCGCAGCCGCATCGCCCTTGGCGAAGCGGCCATCAGATGATCATCTTCTGATGCTGCCTTTGGTGGTCTTTGCACGCTGCCCTCGCCGCCGCAATCTGCGGCAACTATTGCATTCAAGCACGCGACTGCCAAGGGAGAGGGGCAGCCGCGTCTGATTGCACCTTAGCCGCGATGGGTACGCCCTTCGCGGCCACCTGCGCCGCGCTCATGGCCGCCGCGCATTTGGGACATGGCCGAGAATTCCTCAAGGCTGATGCTGCCATCCCCATTGCTGTCCATGCGCGACAACATCCGATCAAAATTTGGCTCACCGCGCCCCTCATGTTGGTCGCGGCCACCCATCATTTCAGATTGCGACAAAAGCCCATCGCCATCCAAATCGAGATCGCCAATCATACGTTCTGCCCGATCTGCCATACGCGCCTGAAGGGAGGCGCTCAATTCTTGGGCGTCCAACATGCCATCCCCATTGGTGTCTTGCGCCGCAAATCGCGCCTCTGGCATACGCGCCAGTTCCTCAGCCGTGACCTGACCATTGCGATCCGCATCTAGGGCGGCAAATATCGCATCTGCATCGGCCTGCGCCATTGGGGCGGCGGTTACCATTTGCGCAGCAAGACCCAAAGGCAGGGCCAAGCCCAAAGTGAAAAGTTTGAATGTGCTCATCTCAATAACTCCTGATCTTATGGCAAATGGCCCATCCATCCGCCGATCTATTCCTTTCACGCGCTCGCCCGCAGTTTCCGTCACATTTTTTTGCAGCTCTCTTTTGCCCCGCGTCAAAACGGCCCGCCCCTTTGCCAATGATTGCGCTTTGCGCTAGGGCTAAGGTCGAGACAAGAAAAGGATGCGCGCCATGGCAAACCCCAGCACGGAAGCGGCTGAAATCGATCCAATCACTGCCTTGGCGGATGGTGTTTTCGATCATGTCCCGGAGGAACGCCCAACATGGCCCGCGATTGCCAAAGCCATGCGCGGCCGCTGCCCGTGCTGTGGTGAGGGCGCACTGTTTAGCGGCTATCTGAACCTTGTAAAAACCTGTGGCAGCTGTGGCGAAGATCTGAGCCACGCCCGCGCGGATGATGGGCCTGCCTATTTGACGATCCTCGTCACAGCGAAAATCTTGGGCACCTTAATGCTCTGGGTTTATACGGCCTATCAACCAAGCCCATGGGTTATGGCAGGCGGGTTTTCGCTTGGGGCCTTTGTGGTGGCACTGTTCCTCTTGCCCCGCTTTAAGGGGCTGATTGTGGGCATCCAATGGGCCAAGCGGATGCATGGTTTCTGATCCTCCCATTCGGGATGCCGCAAGCATCATCTTATTGCGCGACAGCTCAAAAGGCGCGCAGGTCTTAATGGGCCAACGCGGGACATCTGCCGCGTTCATGCCGCAAAAATTTGTATTCCCCGGCGGGGCGGTTGATGCGGTAGATCACGACACCCCGCTTGCCCACGTAATCCCTGATGCGCTTGCAGAGCGCCTTGGCCATGACAGCGCCTGTTCACCCGAGGCCTTAATCAACGCAGCCTTTCGCGAGCTGTACGAAGAAACAGGACTCAGCCTTGGCCCACACGACCCGCGACAGGTTGATTTCTTTTTTCGTGCCGTCACCCCCACAGGCCGCCCACGCCGCTTTGACGCGCGCTTTTTTTTGGCGCGTGCTGACGATCTGAGGGGCGTTGCGCAGGATTTCACCAAAGGCGATGGCGAGTTGTCTCATCTGACATGGCTTGATCTGGCAGAGGCGCAACGCTTGGACATCCCCTTTATTACCCATGTGATCCTCGCGGAATTATCCCAAGCGGTGGCGCGCCACGGCTATGGATTTCGGCCCGAGGCGGTGGCGTTCTTTGACAATCGCACAGAAATATCGCGGTTTTACTGGCTCTAACCCACCTATCTGGTTGCAGCCTGTCACCGCCGCGCATAGCCTAAGGCCATCCCTTCCCCGATATAATGAGGCCTGCCCCGTGTCCGCCCTGCCCCTTGATGCAACATCCGCCACTGCCACGCCTCGCACCATTTGGCTCAGTGACTACACCCCGCCCGAGTATTTGATTGACCATGTGCATCTCACTTTTCGCCTTGCACCAAAGGCCACGCGGGTCATTTCACGGATCACCTTTCGCCCCAACCCCGAGGCGCAAGGTTTGGGCGAAGGGGCGCTTGTGCTTGATGGCGAGGATCTGCGTCTGATCTGGGCAAAGATAGATGGAACAGCGTTAGGTGAGGCCGATTATCGCCTCAGTGAGACTGCCCTGACTGTGCCTGCCGCACGCCTGCCAGAGGGCGGCTTTGTTTGGGAGGCCGAAGTCGAAATCGCACCTCAGGATAACACAGCCCTTGAGGGGCTTTATATGTCCAAGGACATGTATTGCACCCAATGCGAGGCGGAAGGGTTTCGCAAAATAACCTATTACCCCGATCGCCCCGATGTCATGGCGCGCTTTGATGTGCGCATTGAGGGGGATGCACCGATTCTACTGTCCAATGGCAATCGGGGTGAGACAGGCGCAGGCTATGCAGAATGGCATGACCCTTGGCCCAAACCTGCTTATCTCTTTGCTTTGGTGGCAGGCGATTTGCGCGCTTATAGCGATCAGTTCACCACGGCCTCGGGACGCGAGGTTGATCTCAATATCTATGTCCGCCCCGGTGATGAGGGGTATTGCGCCTATGCGATGGACGCGCTCAAGCGGTCAATGATCTGGGATGAACAGGTGTATGGCCGCGAATATGACCTTGATCTGTTTAACATCGTGGCGGTCGATGATTTCAACATGGGCGCGATGGAGAATAAGGGGCTGAACATCTTCAACTCCAAATATGTTTTGGCCAGCCCTGAAACCGCAACGGATCAGGACTATGCCTTTATCGAGCGGATCATCGCCCATGAATATTTCCACAATTGGACAGGCAATCGCATCACCTGCCGCGATTGGTTTCAACTCTGCCTCAAAGAGGGCTTAACCGTCTTTCGCGATCAACAGTTCAGCGCAGATGCCCGATCCGCGCCTGTGCAGCGAATTGGTGATGTGCTGAACTTGCGCGCGCGCCAATTCCGTGAGGATGCAGGCCCATTGGCGCATCCTGTACGCCCTGCAAGTTTTGTCGAGATCAACAATTTCTACACGGCCACTGTTTACGAAAAAGGGGCGGAGCTGATCCGAATGCTGCGGCTTTTGGTCGGCGAAGGGGCCTATCGCGCGGCGCTTGATCTCTATTTCGACCGCCATGATGGGCAGGCCTGCACCGTCGAGGATTGGTTGCAGGTGTTCGAGGACACCACTTTGCGCGATCTATCGCAATTCAAACGCTGGTATGAACAGGCAGGCACACCGCGTTTGACGGTCACTTCCACCTATCAAGATGGGCGCTTGGTGCTTAAATTGGCACAGCGCACCGAACCCACCCCCAACCAACCGCTGAAAGAGCCCTTGTTGTTCCCTGTGGCGCTTGGCCTATTGGGTCAGGACGGGCGCGAATTGCGGCCCACGCAGATTGTCGAAATGGCGGATCCTGAAATGGAATTGGTGTTTGACGATCTGCCTGAGGCCCCTGTGCTGTCGGTCTTGCGCGAATTCTCGGCCCCTGTGATTTTAGAAATCGAGCAAGATTTTGCTGCGCGCGCGACCCTCTTTGCCCATGACACAGACCCGTTCAACCGATGGGAAGCGGGCCGCAGCCTGTCGCGTGAGGTTCTGTGCGCAATGATCACCAATGGGACAGGACCGAACCCTGACTATATCGCAGCCCTCGCTGCGGTGGTGCAGGATGACACGCTCGACCCCGAGTTTCGGGCGCTATGCGCAAGCCTGCCAAGCGAAGATGCGCTGGCCAATGATTTGGCCGAAGCAGGCGTGGTGCCTGATCCAAGCAGCATCCACGAAAAGCGCCGCGTTTTGGAACAGTCCATCGCAGCTGCACTTGCGCCGATTTACGCGCGGCTGTTCGAAACACTGACCGATAAAGACGGCTATAGCCCTGATGCGGCCTCTGCAGGCCGGCGCAGTTTGCGCAACGTGGCCCTGCGCGCCTTGACCCTTGTGCATGGCCCAGAGCTCGCGCAGACGCAATTCGAGACGGCCACCAATATGACCGATCAATTGGCCGCTTTCGGTGCGCTGTTGGATCACGGGGGTGATGTTGCACAGCAGGCCAGCATGGCCTTCTACGACCAATGGCATGAAAACCGCATCGTGATGGATAAATGGTTCATGCTGCAAATCGCCCATGCCGCCCCTGATGAGGCCGCGCAAGTTGCACATCGCCTGACCGAGCACGCAGATTTTGATTGGAAGAACCCCAATCGCTTCCGCGCGGTGATTGCAGGTCTGACCTCGGCCAACCCTGCGGGCTTTCATGAGCCCTCAGGCGCGGGCTATCAGTTCCTCGCGGATTGGTTGATCCGCATGGATGGCAAAAACCCGCAAACCGCGGCGCGGATGTCCACCGCCTTTGAGACATGGGCGCGCTATGATGTTGATCGTCAGGCCCTGATCCAAGAGGCGCTAAAGCGTATTTCTGACACCCCGAACCTCAGCCGCGATATGAGCGAGATGGTGGCAAGAATGCGTGCGGGTTATCAAGGCGCATAATCCAGCAGCCAAACATATCCACCGACCAATGCCAGCAGCACGGGTTGGTGGATGAGATAAAACGCAAGGGAATTGCGCCCCAAAAGCGCCAAAGCCGCCCCAAGCGCACCACCACATATCTTTTGAGGCATGATCGGCCTGCCCAGATCACGGGCAAATTGCGCCCAAGCCATGCCCAAAAGATAGGGGCCGATCCATGGCAAGATTGGCAAATAATCCACTGTTACAGGCCGCGCCGCCTGTGCGCCTGTGATCCAAAATATCGGGTGCTCAAGTGAAGGCAGGCGCAGCCAAACCCCTGCAGCAAGGGCCAAGACACCAAGCACGGCCAAGCCCGAACCAGGCACCCGCCCCAAGAGAACAATTCCCACTAGGCTTGCAGCCGCCATCATGTGCAAAATGCCCCAAAAGACAAATTGCGCCCCAAAGGCAAAATAGGTCGTAACGCTGACCGCCGCCGCAGTAGCGACCAAAATGCCCCATCGCCGCCAAAAGGCGGGCCACCGCCGCCCCACCCCATGGGCCAAGACCATGCTGAGGCCCGACAGGAACAGAAAGCTGCCCGCGATCGCGATAGCATAGCCGCGCATATAGGGGGACAGGGCTGTGCCCGAAGGCACAAGCCCGAATAAATCAAGATCAAAGATGAAATGATAGCTTGCCATGGCCACAAGCGCGACACCGCGCGCCTGATCCAAACCCGACAAGCGCGCCGTCATGACTGGCAGTAATCCTGCTCCGACACCCACCCGCGAATATCATTGCGCAAGGCTTCGCGTTGCAACGGCCCCCAATCGGCCGCAACCCCGCCTTGATCTGCGGCAATGACCCCATCGCGCACGACAGTTGATGACCAAATGCGCAAAGCACAGCGCAAATTTGCCTCTCCCTCGCGCAAAGCCTCGCTTGTGCCAGCAGCACAGCCATAGCCGCGCGCCGTTGCGGGCGAGATTTGCAAAAGACCATGCCACTTGCCGTTCGAGGAAATCGCATCTTCGCGGAAGGTGCTTTCTCGATAGGCCAAACTGGACAAAAGCCCGTTCCAGAACGCAGCACGCTGTTCTGGGTTTGCCTCATCATAGGCGGGACACCATGCCTCAATATCCGCAGGGGTTGTCTCAACCAAAACGGCCGCGTCCTCCTCCAACATCGAGAGGCTTGCCTTTGTCCAATCTTGGGCCTGTGGGGTTTCATCCCAACGTGCGGCGGGCAAATCAGCCTGCGCGCCGACACATCCCATCAAAACCGCCGCGCCCAAAAAGGTTGCAGCACATTTGCCGAATTTCCGCGCATGATGCGCCAGATCGCGTTCATTCCTTTTGAATGAAAACATGCAATTCCCTCAGGTGGCCAATAGATGCTCGCCCTTTGCCCTTATTTTGCCTCAAAATGCAAGTCCTGCCCTTGCCGCGCCCTACGCGCTGGCCTAGTAAACGGCGAGAAACCGCCTGTTGGAGAGATGCGCCATGCTTGACCTCAGCTATGAAGCCCCAAAACCCAAAGTGATCGCGGGTGCCAAATCCGATTGGGAGCTTGTGATCGGGATGGAAGTGCACGCGCAGGTCGCAACCCGCGCCAAACTCTTTTCAGGGGCCTCAACGAAATTTGGGGCAGAACCCAATTCTAACGTGGCCTTTGTGGATGCTGGCATGCCAGGAATGCTGCCTGTGATCAACGAGGCCTGCGTGGCCCAAGCGGTGCGCACAGGGTTGGGTCTGAAGGCGGAAATCAATTTATTTTCGGCTTTTGACCGAAAAAATTATTTCTACCCTGACCTTCCGCAAGGCTATCAGATCAGCCAATTGTATCACCCGATCGTGGGCGAAGGCGAGGTTTTGGTCGAGCTTGGCGATGGCACGGCGAGGATTGTGCGCATTCAACGTATCCACTTGGAGCAAGACGCAGGCAAGTCCATCCATGATATGGATCCCGCCCTGTCGTTTGTGGACTTGAACCGCACAGGTGTTGCGTTGATGGAGATCGTCTCGCGCCCCGATATCCGCGGCCCAGAGGAGGCAGCGGCCTATGTCTCTAAATTGCGCCAAATCATGCTCTATCTGGGTACGTGTGACGGGAATATGCAAAACGGCAATCTGCGTGCGGATGTAAACGTGTCTGTCTGCGCACCGGGCGCCTATGAAAAATTCCGTGAAACGGGCGATTTCAGCCATCTTGGCACGCGCTGCGAGATCAAGAACATGAATTCGCTGCGGTTCATTCAACAGGCCATCGAATATGAGGCACGCCGCCAAATCGCCATTATCGAAAATGGCGGCACTGTGGATCAGGAAACACGACTCTATGATCCTGATAAGGGCGAAACGCGTTCGATGCGGTCGAAAGAAGAGGCGCATGATTATCGCTACTTCCCAGATCCCGACCTCTTGCCGCTTGAGATTGAGCAGGCATGGGTGGATGACATTCGCGCGAACCTGCCCGAATTGCCCGATGCCAAAAAGGCGCGCTTTATCGGCGATTTTGGCCTTTCAGATTATGATGCCAGCGTTTTGACCGCCGATGTCACCGCCAGCGCGTTTTTCGAAGAGGTCGCTGCCACCGCCAAAGACGGGAAACTGGCCGCGAATTGGGTCATCAACGAACTCTTTGGCCGCCTAAAGAAAGACGAGCGCGACATCAGTGACAGCCCTGTCTCACCTGCACAGCTTGCAGGTATTATCGCGTTGATTAAGGCGGGGGATATTTCGGGCAAAATCGCGAAAGACCTGTTCGAAATCGTCTATACCGAAGGCGGCGACCCCGCGCAGATTGTTGAAGCGCGCGGCATGAAACAGGTCACGGATACAGGCGCGATTGAAGCGGCGGTAGACGAGATCATTGCCGCCAATCCCGCCCAAGTGGAAAAGGCCAAGCAGAACCCGAAACTTGCGGGGTGGTTCGTGGGTCAGGTGATGAAGGCCACAGGCGGCAAGGCAAACCCTGCCGCTGTGAACCAGTTGGTCAGCCAGAAACTAGGGCTGTAACCCTTCTCAGGCGGGCCGCTCAGGCCCGTCTGCATCAATGGCCAAAGCGTGAATTTCGCCCATCAGAGGCTTGCCGATGGCATCATGCACGGCACGATGGCGCGCAATGCGCGACAACCCCGCCAATCCATCGGCGCGTATCACCACGCGAAAATGACTTTCGCCCCCCTCTTGATAGCCGCTATGGCCACGATGGGCCTCACTTTCATCGTGAACATCCAACACTTTGGGATTGAATGCTTTTTCTAATGCGTCACGAATTTTTTCGGTTCTTGTCATGAAAATCTTCACCATAGCCCTGTACCTTCGCCACCAATGGCTTAGACTGCCCGTTCCGAGTCGAGAAGGACAGGCCCATGACCGACAAAGATCCATTTAATTTTGACCTTCGCGTTTCGACCGACAAGAAGAAACGCAAGACGGGCCGGCGTGGCATGTCTGGGGCATTTGAAACCTCGCAGCGCAAATGCGAGCATCCCGCCTGCGAAGAGGCGGGGCAGTATCGTGCGCCCAAATCCCCCGACAATCTCGAAGATTTCTTCTGGTTCTGTCGCGAACATGTGCGCGAATATAACCTCAAATGGAATTTCTTTGAGGGCACGACCGAGACCGAGATGGAAGCGCAGCTTGACCGCGATCGCGTCTGGGACAGGCCGACCAAACCCTTCAAAAAATCGGTTGAAGAAAAAGCATGGGCACGGCTAGGCGTGGATGACCCGCATCAGGTTTTGGGCGGCAATGCCACCCGTAATCCAGGGCAGGCAGGTGGGGCACAATCGGGGCGCAAACTGCCGCCCACAGAACGGCGTGCGCTTGAGATTTTGGAAGCACGCGACACGATGAACAAGACCGAAATTCGTAAATGCTACAAGGCGCTGATCAAGGTTCTGCATCCCGATATGAATGGCGGTGACCGCTCGGATGAGGAACGCCTCCAAGAGGTGGTCTGGGCTTGGGATCAGATCAAGATTAGCCGCAATTTCGTGGACTAAATGGCACAGCTGCCGCAGCATCATGTCAGCACCCTAATCCTTGGCGCGGGGGCGGCGGGGATGATGGCCGCGGCCCATTCGGGCGCGGGCGTTTTGGTGATAGACCATGCAAAAGCTGCGGGCGAGAAAATCCGCATCTCAGGCGGCGGGCGATGTAACTTTACCAATATTTACTGCGACCCTTCCGCGTTTTTGTCCGAAAATCCGCATTTCGCCAAATCTGCCCTGTCGCGATACGGCCCCTATGATTTTCTCGATTTGGTCAATCGCCACCGCATTTCATGGCATGAGAAAACCTTGGGGCAGCTTTTCTGTGACACATCTGCGAAAGAGATCATCGCAATGCTGCGGGCCGAGATGGCGGCGGTCGGTGCCGAACTTTGGCTAGAAACAAGCATTTCTTCCGTGCGGCAGAGCGGGGATAAATTTTGCGTATTAGTCGAAAAACAGGGCCAAGCGCGCGAGATATATGCCGAACATCTCATCGTGGCCACGGGCGGAAAATCCATCCCCAAAATGGGCGCTACAGGCTTGGCCTATCAGATTTCAGAAACCTTCGGTCACCGCGTCACCGACACCCGCCCTGCCCTTGTGCCCTTTACGTTTGACGACGGGCAACGCGCGCGGTTCGCGGCGCTGGCTGGGCTTTCCCTGCCTGTGCGCGCCAAGGCGGCCGATACAGAATTTGACGAAGCCATGCTTTTCACCCATCGCGGCCTGTCTGGCCCCGCAATTTTGCAAATTTCATCCTATTGGCGCGAAGGGCACGAGATCACGCTGCATATCGACCCCGAAACGGATTTTTTCGCTGTCCTGCGCGAAGCGCGGAGTCAATCGGGCAAGCGCAGCCTTCAAGGGGTGTTGTCCGATTATCTGCCCAAAGCATTTGTTGCGGATTTTGGGCAAACCCAAAGCCTTGCC
Organism: Roseobacter sp. HKCCD7870; assembly: GCF_037830315.1. Lineage (NCBI taxonomy): Bacteria > Pseudomonadati > Pseudomonadota > Alphaproteobacteria > Rhodobacterales > Roseobacteraceae > Roseobacter > Roseobacter sp. HKCCD7870. The sequence continues at coordinate 812,929 of NZ_JBBLYO010000001.1, forward strand.
GGCAATATCGCCGATTGCAGCGATGCGCGCCTGCGCGAGATTGTAGAGGCATTGCAAGATTGGCGACTGCGGCCCACAGCCACCGAAGGGTATCGCACCGCCGAAGTGACCTTGGGCGGTGTCGCGACCGATGGCTTAAGTTCCAAAACCATGCAATCCACGCATATCCCCAACCTCTATTTCATTGGCGAAGCCGTGGATGTCACGGGGTGGTTGGGCGGATATAACTTTCAATGGGCATGGGCCTCCGCCGTTGCGGCAGGGGCGGCTATCCGCGCCAAAAGGCAGGCATGAAAAGCACCAAAACCGCCAACAACTCAAGGCGGCCAAGCAACATGCCCAGCGTCAAAATCCACTTCGCCGCATCATTGAGCGGGGCAAAATTGCCAGAGGGGCCAATCACATCCCCCAATCCTGGCCCGATATTTGCCAAGGCGGTGGCAGCCCCAGACACAGAGGTGACGAAATCTAGCCCCGTCAATCCCAAAGCCACCGCGAAAATCCCCAACAACACAAAGAACAGCACAAAGAACCCCATGACGGAGGAGAGGACATCTGCCGAAACAGGCCGCCCCTCAAAGCGAGGTTCGAACACACCATGGGGGGCCGACAGGCGGCGCACTTGGGTGGAAATAGATTCAAGTAAAATCTGATAGCGGAATATTTTGATGGAACAGGAGGTCGAACCCGCACACCCCCCGATCAAGCCGACAAAGAAGAACACCACCACGGGCAAAGGCCCCCAGAGCTGGTAATCAACCGAAGAATAACCTGTGCCAGATATGATGGAGGTAACGTTGAACAGCCCTTCGCGGATCCCATGCTCGAGATGGTCGCCATTCGCGATAATCCGATACACTGTCATGATCAGCACAAGGGCCGTGATGACCCCGAGATACGCGCGCACTTGGCTGTCACGATAAAGCGGTTCTGCCGTGCCCGCCAAAAGTTGCACAAAGCGCACAAAGGGCAGGCTTGCCAAAATCATGAACACCGCCGCGACATATTCAAGCGGGCCTTGATAAACCCCAAAAGAGGCATCTGTGTTCGAAAACCCACCCGTGGACAGCGTGGTAAAGGCGTGGAAGATCGCGTTGTAAAAGGTCATGCCTAAGGCCCAATAAGCCAGAAAGCACAGGAAGGTCAGCGCCACATAGATCACCGAGATGCGCGCCGCAATTTCAGTTGCGCGGGGCAAGATTTTTCCCATTGTTTCAAATGCCTCAGAGCGGAAGATTTGCATCCCCCCCACCCGCAATTCAGGCAAAAACACCATCGCGACCACGATGATACCTACCCCGCCAAACCATTGGATCATCGCCCGCCAAAGGTTCAGCCCGTGGGGTAAATATTCCAAGCCTGTGAAAACTGTTGAGCCTGTTGTCGTCAGCCCTGACATCGCCTCAAACACTGCATCGACAATCCGTGCATCTGTTGCGCCGAACACAAAGGGAAGCGCCGCAAAGATCGGCAAAATCGCCCAAATTGCGGTTGTCAGAAGAAAGGTCTGTTGTAGGCTCAGGCCCTGCTGCACCCCATTGGCGCAAGAAAACACCAAAGCAAGGCCGATAAACACCGAGATTGCAGCAGACTCGGCAAAGACACCCCATTCGCCATTGGCCAAGGCAAGATCCACCCCCATAGGCACAAGCATCGATACCCCAAGAAAGGTAACGATCAGGCCAATGACATATCCAACCGGGCGTATATCAAACATGAGGCAGAGCGTTGGCCCCTGACTTAGGCAGTGTCAAGCATGGAAGGGCCTAAAACCCCGCCAAAGCCTTGATCTGGGGCTTCATTTCATTTGCAAACACCACGCCCGCAGTTTACTGTGTTCGTTAGTATACGACCGGACTGCTTCGTCAGACCGAGCAAAGCCTCAAGACAGCGTCACGTCCGTGACCCGCGTCTTGGGGCTTTTTTCGTATGGGGTCTTAGCCCTTAGCCGATATGGAACAGGCTTTGGAACAGGCGCGGGTCAAGGCTGGCCTGTTCAAACGTGGCGCCTTCGGTCAAGAGGCTGACCGCGTCATGGCTGTGCAGGCTTTCTTGGTGGCTTGCCAAAACGCGGAAATCGCCCACCCGTGGATCGGCTTGCAACTCGCCCGCGAAAAGGCGGGCCGCATCTTCCACAAAGATCGGATTTGCAGCGTTTAATTCTGCGAAGGCTTGTTCATCCTCGCGTTTCACCATGACCTGCGTTTCTGTTGGCACAGCGCGGCGCGCCATCTCAATAAGGTCTTCAAACCACAAACACCCTGCGTCAGGGGCAATCTCGACCGAAATCCGCGCAACAGATCGCTGCGAATGCGGGGTCGCCAATTGCCCACGTGTGGCGCGCGCATGTTCGCTCAATTCAAGCGAGCAGGGGCAGGTCGAAGAATAAACGTAATCCAGATGCACCAATTTCTGGCGCACCCCATCGCGCTCGACCAGTTCCAGCGCAATGTCATAATATTGGTAACCCGACAGGCCAGACCGCAGGCTCTGCACCTTCATTGGGAAGGAAAGGCGCATTTGGATACGCGCATCAAAACTTTCGAGGTCGGATTTGTAATCATCAAGCGCTGCTTCGATCACCTCAAAGCTGAACGTCTTTTCGGCATGGGCATAGAAGCTGCGCATGATGCGGCTCATATTGATGCCCTTTTTTCCTGCCTCTAGGCTGACTGTGCCCGTCACCGAAGTTTCCAGCATCACATCGCCATTGTCGCGGGTGTGATAGCGAATAGGCAGGCGGAAATTGGAAATCCCCACATGTTGGATCTGACGCTTGGCCCCTTTGATCAGCGAGGCGGGGCCATTTTGAAGATCGGGAAGACCCGCCTTATAGGCTGCATCCACTGTAAAATCCTGCGGATAGCTGCGCGAAAATTCGGGATAATCTTGGGAGGGGGTCAAAAGTTTGGAGACAGCAGGATCAAGGGCGGCACGTTCCGCCACGCTTGCGCTTTCCGCCCACTGTTTCAAAAGCGTCAAGGCCGCACGGGCCTCGTCTTGGGTCGGTTCACTCGCAACTGCACCAATATGGACGTTCATCTCATCACCCCTTCGGTCACGCGACCTTCCCATCATATGGGTGTTGATGCGCGGAATCCAAACTTGTTTTGTGAATAGTTTACGATTGTGAACGCCGAACGGATCAATATTGGCCCGACAAATATCGACCAATTCCTTGAGTTTCCGACAAAATCCCAAAAATAAGGGTTAATTTGCAGAACGCGCAGCACCGAGCGCATGTTTCAAATCCATTAACAGATCGTTAACGTCCTCAAGCCCCACCGACAGACGCACAAGACCAGATGTAATGCCCAGATGTTGCTTTTGATCCTCAGGCAAACGCTGGTGGGTCGTTGTTGCAGGATGGGTGATAATGGATTTTGCATCGCCCAAATTATTTGAGATTGTAATGATCTCTAACGCGTTGAGGAACCGAAACGCCGCATCACGCTCGCCCTCCAGTTCAATCGCGATCACTGTGCCGCCTTTTTGCATTTGCGTGCGGGCAAGCATGGCTTGCGGGTGGCTGTCGAGATGAGGATAGAGCACCCGCGCCACACCCGTCTCGCCCTCTAGCCCTTGCGCAATGGCAAGAGCAGTGTCGGCTTGGGCGTTCACCCGCAGGTGGAGCGTTTCCAAACCCTTGAGCATAACCCACGCGTTAAAGGGCGACATCGCCGCGCCTGTATGTTTCAGATAGGGTTCCACGGTTTTGCGAATGAACTCACGGGTGCCACAAATCACCCCGCCCAAACAACGCCCCTGCCCGTCAATATGCTTGGTCGTGGAATAGATGACGACATCAACGCCCAGTTTGCGGTTGTCTTGGAACAAGGGAGAGGCAAACACGTTGTCCACCACCACCAAAGCGCCTGCATCATGGGCCAGCCGCGTAACAGCGGCGATATCGACAACCTGCAACGTGGGGTTCGAAACACTTTCAAAGAATACAGCGCGGGTTTTGCCCTTGATGATTGCGGCCTCCCATTGGGTCAGGTCATCGCCATCCACAAACGTGACCTCAACCCCGTAACGGGTCAAAATCTCCTCAAGAATGTAGAGACAAGACCCGAACAAGGCGCGCGCAGACACCACATGATCCCCCGCGCGCAACATGGACATCAGCGCGCCATTCACCGCCGCCATTCCAGAGGCGGTTGCAAAAGCATCTTCGGTGCCCTCAATCGCCGCAATCCGATCCTCGAACATTGCGACAGTCGGGTTGCCGTAGCGGGCATAGATAAATTCCTCACGCCCCGCTTCGATAAAGCGGGCCTCGGCCGCTTCGGCGCTGTCATAGACAAAACCTTGGGTCATAAAGATTGCCTCAGACACTTCGCCATATTGGCTGCGGCGGGTGCCTGAATGCACTGCGCGTGTCTGCGCCGAAACAGTATCGGGCAAGGATTTCAAACCTACGGATTTCTTGGCGCCTGTGTCTGACATTTCATATCCCTTCCATCTGGACGGTCGGGCATCATGCGGCAAGCAGGCCTCGACCTCTTTAGCGGCATTTTTTTGTGGCCCGCAATCCGGTAAACAAATCGCCACGCGACAGGCCATTACGCCTTGACCCTGATCGGGTCAAGGGGCCGCAAGCCAAAGCACCGCGCCAAGCGGCGGGTGCATGACCTTAAGCTGACACGCCAAGTCACCATGCAATCTCTGCCCTCGATCCGCTTGGTGCAAGAGAATGACAAATCCTTGGTCACCAAAATCAACTCAACCTTGGTCAATACCGTGCCGCTGTGGGAAACCCAAGTGGCACAGGCCGTGACCATCCAACGCTCAATCGAAGCGATCGAAGCGGTGCGCGCAGCCAATGATCTGACCAATGAACTGTTGGAAAAGAATGCCTCGAATTTGCGCACATCCAATCGTATGATCTGCGAAGAAATGGAGCGTGGCGTTTTTGATATTGAGGCGGTAAAACGCGCCAATGCAAAATTGGTTGCAACCATCGAAGATAGCGTTGCGATTGCAGATGAGGGGCGGATGCGCCGCGCCAAAGCAGAAGAAGACATGATCAAAATGGAGGCGGAATTGCGCGATACGCTGGCCGCCGCCAAGGCAAAATCCACAAGCACCGCGTCCTAAGCGCGGAGAGATAAGGCGTCATTGTGCGGATTATGGGTAAAGTGAGGGTTTTGGGGCAAAAGGCTTGGCGCGGTCTATGGGTTGGGGCGGCGCTTGGCCTTTTGGCAGGATGTCAGGCCCTCGGGCCAGGTGCCACGGGCCAGAACGGGGTGGCAAGCAGCATAGCGGCCACCACCCCTTCGGCTGAGAGCGCGCTTTACACGCAATATTACGCCCAAACCGAGGCGCGGCTTTTGCGTGAGGGGTTATTGCGCCAATCCACCACCCCCTCGGATGCCCCCGTCTCGCGCCGTACTTTGGCGCGCAATTTCGAGGCCATTGCGCTTTATGATGAATATGCTCTGGAAAACGGGCGCTTTGTCGCCCGTCAAGCCCCCTCGCGGCTAAGACGATGGATTGATCCTGTTCGTATCGAAGCCCATTTTGGGCCAGCAACCGACCCACAAAAAATGGCACGGGATCGCCAAATTCTGGCCAATTATACCCGACAACTCAGCCGCGCCGCGCGGCATCCGATTGATTTGGTTGGATCGGGTGGAAATTTCCATGTGCTGTTCATCAGCCGCGATGAGCAGGCAGAAATCGGCCCCTATTTGCGCAGCATCGCACCCAATATTGATGCCTCAATCATCCGCGAAATTGAGAACCTGCCGCGCTACACGTTCTGCTCTGTCTATGCTTTTGCGCGTTCAAATGCGCAGCCAGAATATCGCAGCGCCATTGCCGTAATCCGCACCGAGCATCCCGATTTGATGCGCACCTCCTGCATCCATGAGGAAATCGCCCAAGGGTTGGGATTGCCCAATGACAGCCCAACGGCGCGTCCCTCGATTTTTAATGATGATGAAGAATTTGCACTTTTGACCGCGCATGACGAATTGCTGTTGCGCGTGCTGTATGACCCGCGCCTAGACATTGGCATGACACCTGATGAGGCGCGCCCCATTGTCGAAGCGATTGCCGCAGAATTGATTGACGCGTCTAGCTAAGGAAGGCCGCTCATGCCCCCTATCAGCCAGAATTCCTGTCAGGCTTTCGGGCCGAAGCCTATAGCATTGACCTAGAGACGGGATAGAGGAGGCCCGCGCGCGGATGGATCAAGCAATCCGTGCCGCAATCCGCCGCGATATTGGCGGCGATCATCAGCGCATTGACCATGTGGACACGGAAATTTGGGATGTGACCTTCAAGCATATCCTGTTGCCTGTCCGGGTATCGGCCTATCGCTATGGCGGAAAGTCCTATCGCTTTGTTGTCAATGGGCAGTCGGGCAAAGTAATGGGAGAGCGACCCTATTCCGCAATCAAAATCGCTATCGCGCTGATCCTGGCGGCTCTGTTGGCGCTTGGCCTTGCTTATGTCTATGACGGATACATCCGTTAAGGCGCTGCATTCTTGTTTGCGCTAACATCGATCTCTTGCTAGACCACCCGGGCCGCAAAGCGCGGCGGGGATACGTCACATTTGGAAAGGCCTACGCCATGCTGCTGTGCTGTGGTGAATCTTTGATTGATATGTTGCCACGCGAAACCAGTGCAGGCGAAGCCGCCTTTGCACCTTACTCAGGCGGCGCAGTTCTCAACACAGCGATTGCCGCAGCGCGCTTGGGACAAAAAACTGCGATGCTGACGGGCCTATCCCGTGATCTTTTCGGGCAGATTTTAGAAGGGCATTTGGCGGGCAATCATGTGGACACAAGCCTGTGCTTGCTCAGCGACCGCCCTACGACCTTGGCCTTTGTGACGCTGAAAGATGGCCACGCCACCTATGCGTTTTACGATGAAAACACCGCAGGGCGCATGATCTCTCCCGTTGACCTGCCCGCCTCTTTGGAGGGGATCACGGCGCTGTTTTTCGGCGGCATTTCATTGGCCGTAGAGCCCTGCGCCGATACCTATGAAACACTATGCCTCCGCGAGGCAGCCCGTCTGCCTGTCATGATCGACCCAAATATTCGACCAAGCTTTATCACGGACGCGGCCCGCTATCGCGCACGACTGGCGCGGATGTTGGCCGTGGCTGACATCATAAAGCTGTCAGATGAGGATCTTGCATGGTTGAGCAATAACAGCTCCGAGGCAGAGGCCGTGGATGATCTGTTAACGGCGGGCGCGAAGCTTGTGCTGATCACAAAAGGGGCCGATGGGGTTACCGCTTATTCTGCAGATGGGCAGCTGACCCATCCCGTGATCCCCGCCACGGTTGTGGATACTGTGGGCGCGGGCGATACGTTTAACGCAGGCATCCTGACGGGCTTGGCCGAAGCAGGATATCTGAGCAAAGCGGCGCTTGCAGCCCCCTTGCCGCAAGATGTTCTAAAAGCCGCGCTTAATCTGGGCGTGCGGGCCGCCGCCGTGACTGTTGCACGGGCGGGCGCGAACCCGCCGATGCGCGCCGAGGTTTAACCGATGCGCGCCTTGGTTCAACGGGTGAGTGAGGCTGCCGTCCGCGTGGATGGGCAAACGATTGGGCAATGCGGCGCAGGCCTTTTGATCTTGATCTGCGCAATGCGCGGTGACACCGCAGCGCAGGCCGAACATTTGGCCCAAAAGATCGCCAAAATGCGCATCTTCAAGGATGAGGCGGGCAAGATGAACCGCGCACTTTTGGACATAGGCGGCGAAGCACTGGTGGTCAGCCAATTTACCCTTGCCGCAGATACGCGCACAGGCAACAGGCCAGGGTTTTCGCAGGCCGCAGACCCTGAGACGGGGCGTGCCCTATATGAACATTTCGCGCAAAGCCTTGCCGTGCTTGGCCCCAAAGTTGAGACGGGACAGTTTGGTGCAGATATGAAAGTTGCGCTGACCAATGATGGCCCCGTTACCATTTGGCTCGATACTGAGGCATCTGCGCCTAAAAATTAGGCAGTTCATCCAAAGTTAACCATTGCCCCCCAAGCTGCAGGGCGATGCGCCCTAGCCCAGCCCCCGATATCGCGCCACCGATAGGGGGACTGGTATTGGGTAAGCGTAGATGGAAAACCCCACCCCCTTTTTTGATGAAATGCTCGGCCCTGATAACGGGGCGCGCGCGCCTTACGAGGCCTATCATAGATGGTTCGAGGGCGAAGATCGCCGCGACCTGATCCGCAAATCAGGCGAGGCTGAGCGGTTCTTTCGCCGCACGGGCATCACCTTCAACGTTTATGGTGCCGCTGATGCAGATGAACGTCTGATCCCGTTTGACATCGTGCCGCGTATTATCTGTGGCCGAGAATGGGCGCGTCTGACGCGCGGCATCGAACAGCGCGTTCGCGCCATCAACGCCTTTTTGCACGATATTTATCATCGCCAAGAAATCATCCGCGCGGGCCGCATTCCGATTGAGCTGATTGCCAAAAACGATGCGTTCCTCAAGGCTATGATCGGGCTAGAACCACCGGGCGGCGTTTACACGCATATCGTGGGAATTGATCTGGTGCGCGTGGCCGAGGATCAATTCTATGTGCTTGAGGATAATGCACGCACCCCATCGGGCGTGTCCTATATGCTCGAAAACCGCGAAACCATGCTCCAGATGTTCCCCGAACTGTTCGGGCGCATTAAGGTGCGCGGCGTTGGGGATTATCCACTTGCTTTGCGGCGTTCGCTTGGCGCCTCGATGCCGCGCCATGCCTCAGGCGATGGGGCGGTGGCCGTGCTGACACCAGGCATTCATAATTCCGCTTATTTTGAACACGCGTTTTTGGCCGACCATATGGGGGTCGAATTGGTCGAGGGCAGCGATTTGCGCGTTGTGGATGGCAAAATCGCCATGCGCACAACGCGCGGCTACAAACCGCTTGATGTCCTTTATCGGCGTGTCGATGATGATTTCCTTGATCCGCTCAGCTTTAACCCTGACAGCTTGCTTGGTGTGCCAGGGATTATGGATGTCTATCGCGCAGGCGGCATAACTATTGCCAATGCGCCTGGAACAGGGATTGCCGATGATAAGGCGATCTATTCCTACATGCCCGAGATTGTCGAATTCTATACGGGCGAAAAGCCGCTTATGGAAAATGTGCCGACTTGGCGGTGCTCTGAGGCGGACGCATTGGCCTATGTGCTAGACCATCTCGATGAATTGGTGGTCAAAGAGGTGCATGGGTCGGGCGGCTATGGAATGCTTGTTGGGCCTGCCGCCTCGAAAAAGGAATTGGCTGCGTTTCGGGCTAAGCTGAAATCACGGCCTGCGAATTACATCGCACAACCGACTTTGGCGCTTTCGACAGTGCCCATCCTGACCAAAGCGGGGCTTGCCCCGCGCCATGTCGATCTGCGCCCCTTCGTCTCGGTCAGCCCCAATGGCATCGAAATCACCCCCGGCGGACTGACGCGCGTGGCGCTGAAGAAAGGCTCACTCGTGGTGAATTCCAGCCAAGGGGGCGGGACGAAAGACACATGGGTCCTGGAAGAATGAGCGCGCATAGGGGGCAAAGGCCATGTTAGCTAAAACCGCGGGCGGATTATTTTGGATGTTCCGCCATTTAGAGCGCGCCGAGAACACGACCCGTCTGATTGAGACGGGCCTGCGCATTGCGCTGACACGGCCAGATCGTTCCAATGACGAATGGCAAAGCCTGCTGAAAACAGCCGCCGCGGAGCAGTTGTTTTTCACCAAATACGAGACGGCTGATGCAGCCAATGTTGTGGATTTTCTGTTGCGGGATGCGACCAATCCGTCATCTGTGCAATCAAGCATGGCCCAAGCCCGCCAAAACGCCCGCATGGTGCGCACCGCCCTCACCCGCGAGGTCTGGGAAGCGGTCAATGACACCTATATGCAATTGCGCAGCACCCTTGCCCGCCCGGCCACAGATAAAAACCTACCCGATACGATTGCCTTGGTACGACAGCAATCCGCACTGGTGCGCGGTGCCTTGCACGGGTCGATGCTGCGCAATGATGTTTTCGATTTTGCGCGGCTTGGCACATTCCTAGAACGCGCCGATAACACCGCACGTATTTTGGATGTGAAATACTATGTCCTGCTGCCCTCTATCAGCCAAATCGGGTCAAACCTTGATAATGTGCAATGGGAAACGATCCTGCGCGCGGTGGCGGGTCAACGCGCCTATTCTTGGTTGACCCAAGGGGCGGTCACACCCAAAGGCATTGCAGACTTTCTCATATTTGACGGGCGCATGCCCCGCAGCCTGAAATTTGCGCTTGGTAAATTGCAAAGCAATCTAGGCTACCTTGAGGCGGAGTATGGCAGCACCCTGCCCTGCCACGCGATGGCAGCACGGCTCAATGCGCGGCTTTGCACAAGCAGCATCGATCAAGTCTTTGAGGAAGGATTGCATGAGTTCATCCTGACCTTTTTGCAGGACTTAGCCGCGCTTGGCCGCCAGATCGAAACCGATTACCGTTTTATCGGATGAGGTGCTTATGCGATTAAAACTGTCCCACTGCACAAGCTATGGTTTTGACACTGCGCCCTCTTACGGGCTTCAGCAATTGCGACTGACACCGCAAAACACGCCTGCGCAATCTGTGCAGGATTGGCAAATGCAGGTCACGGGTGGCACAGTGGAATGCAGCTATCTTGACCATAACCAAAACCTTGTAACGCTGATTTCTTTTTCCCCTGATGCACAAGCCGTTGAGGTCACTTGCACAGGCGAGATGGAAACAAACGAGGTTGCGGGCGTGCATGGGGGCCATCATGGACTTGTCCCCCTATGGGTGTTTTTGCAGCCCTCCGATCTGACCCGCGCGGGCAATGGGACACGCAAACTGACCGCGGGGCTAAGGGATGCCAAACTCAGCGATATCGAACGACTGCACACCCTGTCTGCCCGTATCCTAGAGACTGTCCCCTATGCCATTGGACCCACCCATGCAGGCAGCAGCGCCGAAGAAGCCATAGAGGCAGGCAGCGGTGTCTGTCAGGATCACGCCCATATTTTTATCTCAGCCGCCCGCCTTTTGGGATACCCCGCGCGCTATGTCTCGGGCTATTTGATGATGGAAGACCGCATCCACCAAGACGCAAGCCATGCTTGGGCAGAGGCCCATATTGAGGGGTTGGGATGGGTTGGCTTTGACGTCTCCAACGGCATCAGCCCAGATACGCGTTATGTGCGCGTGGCCTCGGGTATAGATTACCGCGAAGCGGCCCCCATCATTGGCCTGCGCTACGGCGCGGGGGACGAGCGGCTTTCAGTAGATATTCAGGTTCAACAGCAATAATAGAGACAAGGCGCGATTCTTGACCGCGCGCAAAAATACAGGTGAAAGACAGCCCCCGAGATGACCTATTGCGTTGGTTTGAAACTGAATTCTGGCCTTGTGTTCATGTCAGACACGCGCACGAATGCGGGCGTGGATAACATATCGACCTTCCGCAAAATGTTCACATGGGAGTGCCCGGGCGAGCGTAGCATCACCCTGATGACCGCGGGCAATTTGGCGACAACACAGGCGGTGATCAGCCTCTTAAATGAACGCGCCAAACCCGCCGGAGATCGGGGGAACCCCTCGATCCTCGAAGCGCCTTCGATGTTTCAGGTCGCCAAATTGGTCGGGGAAACCTTGCGCGAGGTGATCAAAACACAATCAGGCCAAGATGGGCCTGAGGCAGAGGCGACCTTTTCCGCAACCATAATATTGGGCGGCCAGATCAAAGGCGCCCCCCCGCGCCTGTTCCTGATTTATCCTGAGGGTAATTTCATCGAGGCCAGCGATGACACGCCATTCTTTCAGATTGGCGAGACGAAATATGGCCGCCCCATTTTGGTGCGTGCCTTTGACCCCGAAATGAGTTTTGAGGATGCGGTCAAGCTTTTGATGGTGAGCTTTGACTCGACCATTAAGGCCAATCTTTCGGTCAACCTGCCGCTTGATCTTCATGTTTATACTGCAGACAGCTTGAAACATGGAACAATGACACGGATCGAAAAAGATGATCCGTATTTCAACGTAATTTCAATGGGTTGGGGGGATGCACTAAAGTATGCGTTTAACAGCCTACCCCCCTATAGCTTTACGACTTAGTCGGATCAAATCCGTAAATCCACTCAAAGCGTTGCGCCAGCAGATGCGGCGCGTAACGTGTTACCATGCGTAGCCCTGTATGCGCGGCCACCCGCAACAGGCTTGGCCGCATATGATAATGGTCTGCATTGTCCGAGGCTGCCTGAACAATCCGCGCGGTGCGGGGGCGGCGCAGCGCCTCATATTCAGCCAAGGCCCCAGTTAGATCATGCGTATCCGACAGGCGCGCTGCCAAGATCCAAGCATCCTCCAACGCCATATTGGCCCCTTGCGCGAGGAAGGGAAGCGTTGGATGCGCTGCATCCCCCAAAAGCACCATCTGGCCATTTTGCCAGTTGCGCGCGATTGGATGGCGAAACAACCCCCATTGATAGCATTCCGTCACGCGGCCTAAATAGGCCCGCGCCTCAGGGCAAAAATCACCAAATCGGCGCGTCAGCTGTGCAGGATCGCCCCGCTCTGACCACGAGTCCTTAACCCACTGATCATGCTCCTCAACCGCCACGATATTGATCAATGTCCCGCCTCGAAGCGGATAGATCACCATATGACGGGCAGGCCCCATAAACACCTGCACATCGCGCAACGTATCGCCCTGCTGCGCATCAATGACCGCGCGCCACGCAACTTGGCCCGTGAAAAACGGATGCCCGCGTGGCTCAAGATGGGTGCGGATGCGAGAATGCAATCCATCTGCCCCGATAATCACATCCGCGCTTTGGCGCTGACCATCGGCCAAGATCACATCACGCCCCTCGACCCCTGTCACAGCCGCGCCAAGGGTGATCTCAACCCCAAGATCACGGGCGCGATTGGCCAAAATCTCGATCAAATCCGCCCGATGGACATAGTGATAAGGGCGCGTTTGACGGGATAAGGGCACACGCGCCACCGCCGCCCCTTTGCGAAAATCGCGCAGATATACGGCATTGGCGCGGGGGGATATCGCGCTGATCTCTTCGACCAGCCCAAGGCCTGCTAACGTGGCCATCCCATTGGGGCTAAGTTGAAGCCCTGCCCCAAAGGCGCGGATTTCCTCAGCCTGTTCTAGCACGCGCACCGAAGCGCCGCGTTGTGCAAGGCAGCAGGCCGCAGCCAAGCCACCAATACCTGCCCCAACCACCAAAATATTGCGCCCGATCAGCATGCTCAGCCTCACACCCCTCAAAGAAAAAAGGCATCTGAAAAGATGCCTTTTTTAATCTTATAAACTCGCTTTGCGCAATCAATCGTCCCGATGAACTTTTTCGCGGCGCTCATGGCGTTCTTGTGCTTCAAGCGTCATGGTCGCAATCGGGCGCGCATCCAAACGTTTAAGGCTAATCGGGTCACCTGTGACCTCGCAATAGCCATATTCGCCCTCTTCGATACGGCGCAAAGCAGCATCAATCTTGGTGATCAGCTTGCGCTGACGATCGCGGGTGCGCAATTCAAGCGCGCGGTCTGTTTCCTCACTTGCACGATCCGCAACATCAGGGATGCTGCGCGTGCCATCTTGCAGCGCGGTGACAGTGGTGCGGCTTTCATCAAGCAGATCAGCTTTCCAGTTGAGCAGTTTCCTGCGGAAATACTCCAACTGTCGCTCATTCATAAACGGCTCGTCCTCGGCGGGACGATAGTCTTCTGGAAGAAAGGTCTCAGCTTTCATCTCGTTCCCCTCAGCGGCGGCTGACCCGATTTTTGATTTTGCATCAGACGTCATTTTACCACCTCGGGCTTCGCTTACAGGATGGCGTGGGTAATGTCACCCACCTAAAGACGGTTTTTCTGCTCAAAATCACCTGAACGGATCGGCGCGCCCCTAGGCCCTATTATGAAACCCGTTTCTAACTGCGCCTCAAATCGCTTTGGACTGGCAAATGGCCCCAATTCGGCTTGGCCCGCGCAATTTGTCGCGGCTATAATGCCTCAGGGATTATCACCCAGGACAACACCAGTTTTCGCCAAATTTGCGACAGAATCTGTGGATACATCCGCAACAGCAATTGGTAGTCGGAGTAACATATGCCCAGCTCAATCGATATTTTGCCCTTGCGCCCAGAGGATCGGAGCGCGTGGGAGGGGCTGTGGAAGGCCTATCTCGCATTCTACGAAACCACCCTCGCCGAGGCGGTGATTGATCTCAGCTTTACCCGCTACAGCACCCCTGCGCATGGCGATATGATGGCGTGGTTGGCATGGCAGGATGGGCGCGCGATTGGTTTGGTTCATGTCATCTCTCACGCTCACGGGTGGAAGGCCGAACCCGTAACATATCTGCAAGATTTGTTTGTCGCTCCTGATGCACGCGGGCAGGGTATCGGGGCCGCTTTGATTGATCATGTCTGCGCCGATGCCGCAGCGGCAGGGCGGCCTTCGGTGTATTGGCTGACACAAAGCCACAATGCGACCGCGCGGCGGCTTTATGATCGCGTGGCAACGGATACTGGCTTTGTGAAATATGCGAAATAAATTAAACTGCGCTTTTGGCTTTTTGGCGCTGCTCACGCTGTGCGCCTGCATGGCCGATATGCCGCGCGATGATGCGGCGGCGCGTCTTGCGCCCGCATTGGACACATCCTCATCTGATCTGCCAAATTTTGGTGCGCCAAACCCAATCCGTTTCTCGCGCAGCAACCAATCCTTAGCTGAAGATTTCATGGCCCTCAGTTTTGTTTTGGAATCGGGGCGGCAAATCCCACGGATCAGCCGTTTTTAAGGGCCGATTACTGTGGCCCTTGCGCCCTCCGCCCCACCTGCATTGGAGGGGGAGCTGTCGCGCCTGCTGACCCGTCTGCGCACCGAAGCGGGGATTGCGATCAGCGCAACCGCCTATCGCACTAACAGCCCCGCAAAAATCACAATCAAGGCCCTGCCCGCCGAACGCATTGCGGCTGCCGTGCCTCAAGCGGCCTGTTTTGTCGTGCCCAATGCCAGCACATGGCAAGAATTCATCCGCCAAAGAGGGCGCGTCACCTCCGATTGGGCGAGCCTCACCACCCGAAACCGCGCGGCTATTTTCCTGCCCGCCGATGCCAGCCTGCAAGAAATGCGTGATTGCCTCCACGAAGAATTGGGGCAGGCTTTGGGGCCATTGAACGACCTATATGACCTGACCGACAGTGTCTTTAACGATGACAATTTTCATGCGGCGCTCACCACGACCGATATGATGTTTCTGCGGATCTTCAACGACCCGTCCCTACAAAGCGGCATGGGTCAGGCCGATGTCGTAGCGCGCCTGCCCGCGATTTTGGGGCGGATCAACCCGACAGGCGGTCTTGTGTCTAGCATCAATCTGGCCAACCGCGACAATCGGGCATGGTCAAATGCCATCGGTCGCGCGCTTGGCCCGAATATGCCCGAAGGACAGCGCCTTGAACACGCGCAAGCGGCGCTCTACATTGCGCAACGCTCAAACATGCGCGATGCGCGTCTGGGATTTAGCTATTATGCCTTGGGTCGGATTGCCTTGGCCCGCGACCCTGATCGTGCCGCAGCGGCCTTTGCATCGGCGTAAGATATATATCAACGCCTACACAATACCGATGTGCAGCGCGCCCATATCGCGATGCAAATCGGGGCCTTGGCCCTCGCGCGCGGGGATATGACCGCCGCGCTTTTGCAAAGCACAACCGCCCTTCCGATTGCGCGGCGCAGTGAAAATGCCCATCTCTTGGCAAGCCTTTCAATGCTGCGCGCAACAGCACTCGAAGGATTGGGGAGCGGGTCTGAGGCACAGAGATCACGGCTTGAAGCCTACGCATGGGGCCGCTATGGGTTTGCGGATCGCAGCCTGATGCAAATTCGTTTGGGCGAAATTGCAAATCTCGCTCCAAACGCAACTCAAGCCGCGCGCAATTAAGACGAGAAAAGGACAGCTTCGCATGATCCCCTTGCCCGCACTTCTTGGCCTTTTGGGCGGCATTGCCCTCGGCCTCTTTATGGCCTTTCGCAAAAAGGGCAATAAGCTAGACCTGTTGCATTATGGCGCGGTCTGTGGGCTGATCGGGTTCACTTTGGGCTATTTTGTGATGTTGGTCGTGCCTGCCCCCGTTTAGGCAGCCCTTACATAAGCACCCCTTGTCCGAGGCGCAGTGCCGCGCCATATCAGCCTTATGTTGAAGCTGACCCCGATCCTTTTGGCCATTGGCTATGCGCTGCTCAGTTACCAGTTCTCAAGCTGGCGACTGAAACGAGAGCTTGACGAACGCTCAACCCGTTTGGCCGATCCGCGACTGCGCGAAATCTCTAAGCGGATGGCCAAGGTGCTCGACCTTGAGGATATTCCCGTCCATCTCTACGAGGTTGAGGCCATCAATGGGCTTGCAGCACCAGATGGGCGCATTTTCATTACCCGTGGTTTTTATCAAAAATATCGCGCGGGGGAAGTCACCGCCGAAGAGCTGGCCTCGGTGATCGCGCATGAATTGGGCCATGTCTCACTGGGTCACACCAAGCGGCGGATGATTGATTTTTCGGGTCAAAATGCAATCCGTGTGGCCCTCAGCAGCCTTTTGGGGCGGTTGATCCCCGTTGCGGCGGTGGGGATTTGGGTGGCCAATATCCTGACCTCTCTTTTGGCCGCGCGCCTAAGCCGTGCCGATGAATACGAGGCGGATGCCTATGCCGCCTCATTATTGACGGCAAGCGGCATCGGGACAGAGCCGCAAAAATCGCTCTTTCGAAAACTCGAAGCCCTGTCTGGCGGAGGATTGCGCGGGGGGGCGGCGTGGCTGATGAGCCATCCAAGCACGGCTGATCGGATCAAAGCCATCGAAACCCTAGAAGATAAATGGCGCGGGCAAATCCGCTAATCTGCAAGGCGTTTCGCCAATTTTGGCAGGCGCGCGCGCTTTAGCATTTTGCGCAGATCAGATGGCGCCTCGCGCAAATCATTCATGCGCGACAGAACGCCCGCGCAAATTTTGGCCACCAAGTCAGGCTCCTGCGCCCAGATATCGCACAGATAGCTGTCAGGATGTAGGGCCAAGATATCATGACCCGCCAATTCAGCCCGCGGAAAATCGCGCAGGTTAAAGGTCAAAATGGCTTCGGCCTTTCCCGCGATGGCGGTGGCCAACACATGAATATCAGCACGATCAGGCAGATAAAGTCGCGCTTCCATCTCAGGGTCCGCTTCGATGACGGCAGCGGGGAAATTGGCCCGCAGCAGCGCAATTTCGCCGAGTGCAATCATCCCCCCCTCAGGCCCAAGATTACGCTCTGCGGCACGGGCCCATTCCTCGAGAATGCGATCTGACCACAGGGGCGTCATCTGCCCCGCCTGCGCAAGCCCCATCAAAGAGTCGCGCAGAACCGTAGGATAAAGCACACAGGCATCAAGACAAAGCCTCATGGCATTAGGCGAAAGGCCAAAGCCTTCAGATAGCCTGTTGCGGTCAAACTTGGATGTTGCGGATGATCAGGCCCCGCGAAGCCCGTATAGATCAATCGCGCCTCACGCCCCGCGCGCCCGATGCCGCGCAAACACGCAGCGCGGAATTTTTCCAGATCCGCCGCGTGCGAACAGGAGCATAGGATCAGAACACCACCCTCAGCCACCAAGGGGGCAGACAAACGTGCAACACGTTCATAGGCGCGCAGACCTTTTTCCAAAGCGGGCTTGGACGGCGCAAATGCGGGTGGATCGGCCACGACAAGATCAAAATGCGCAGCCTCGCCTGCCAAGGCCTCAAGAACGTCAAAAGCATCCCCTTGGCGGGTGGAAAATCGCGCCTCGGCACCCATGGCCTTGGCCCCTTGCGTTGCCAGATCAAGCGCCGCTTGCGAGGCATCAACCGACAGGGCCGAGCGCGCACCCGCCGCCAGACTTGCCAAAGCAAACCCGCCGACATGCGAGAATACATCCAAAACCCGCGCATCCTTGGCCAATTGTGCAGCAAAGGCGTGGTTGGAGCGCTGGTC
The DNA here is from genome assembly GCF_037830315.1 of Roseobacter sp. HKCCD7870. NCBI lineage: Bacteria > Pseudomonadati > Pseudomonadota > Alphaproteobacteria > Rhodobacterales > Roseobacteraceae > Roseobacter > Roseobacter sp. HKCCD7870. Next base: position 830,919 of record NZ_JBBLYO010000001.1, read on the forward strand.
GTAAAAGAGACCCGTCTTTTGCCCCCCCATCACATCGGCCATATAAGTGGCCCCGTTCATGACCACGGGCAATGGCCCAGAAATCGGCGTGCCAGAAAGCTGCACCATCTCCTCGGGTAGGTTTTCCGCGGCGCGCGCACGGGACGTGCCGTTCTTGATCAGCGTTTCAGCGCCCGTCACATGGCACAAAGCGGTGGCGATCTCCTCAATCCGATCTTCTAGCCAAATCGCATTGGGTTGGATCACCAAACAGTCGCCAAAGCGGTCAACGATCAAACCTGGCAACCCATCGCCCTCGGCATGGATCAGGCGGTAATAGGGGGCGGGATAGATCTTATAGCGCAGGTCATGGGCCGCTTGGATTTTTGCCTGCAGCCACGCAGAATCTATCACGACATCCGCGCGGCGCTCCAAAACCCGAAAAGCAATCTTCGCCTCAGGTGTCACGATGCCAAGGGCCAACGGATTGCGCTCGGCATCCTCTAAAATGGCAAGACTGCCTGCCGCAATCGCGCGGCTGCGGCGATCAAGCACCAGATCGTCGGCCCAAGCCCAAGGATGACCAAAGCGGATGGCACGCGCATCGGCCTTGGGACGCAGACGCAAAACGGGAAGGGGCGAAGGATTATGTGTCATGCCCCGCCTTTAGCTCAGAATACCGCGCCCTGAAAGAGGGCGCGAGATTAGAATGTAACGCCCGATGGGGCCACAGGCAGTCGGAATTCGGAAATCATCCAATCATGCATCCGCGCCTCGATGCGCACACGCTGGGTCAGACCCATGGCTTCGGCTTCTACAGCGCGCCGCCCGCCATAAGCGGCAAAGGTCAAGTCACGTGATGCGGGGCCATAGACCAATGCACCCGTTGTTGCGTCATAGAGCGAAAAGGTGAATTCGATCTCATGCTCACCGCCAAAGGTGCTGCGCACCAAGGGTGTTTGGGCATGAAATAACGATACGTTGAGTTGCAAAACCACGTCACGGCTGCCCTCAAATGCAGGCAGAAGCCCGCGCATAGGCCGCTCTAGAATGTCACGCACTTGGGCATAGCGATCCCCATAGGGCTCATCCTGCCACAAAAGTTCGACATTGGGTTTCATGGTATTTGCTTCAGAGGTGCTGAGGCTGCGCAGCACATTCACACGCACATCCGTGATCCGCCAGCCCCGCTCGCGCATCAACGCCGCAAGGGCGGGTTGGGTTTGTGCCGATGGGTTTGAAACATTCCCAGAAACATCGAAAAAGGTGGATGTATCAAAGGCGTTGGTCGCTTCACGGGTTACTGTCCCGTTCGAGACACAGGCCAAAGCCGAGAGCGCCACGGCAACAAGGCCTAATGCGGTAGTCAATCTTGACATATCTTCCCCCATTCTGGGTTTATTCCCTATCGCAGTGGCTAGAATAGGCGCAGATGCGACTCAAGAATTGTGCTCGTTTTCAGCACCAATGACCCATAAATGAGGCGGAAATAAGAAAGCCTCGGCACATTGCCGAGGCTATTCTTGATCTCAAACCCCTGCGCGCAAGGGCCGCGCGAGGCGAGGGCCGTAAAATTAGGCCAAATGCGCCGCTTGTTTGCCACCCAATTTTGCGACAGCGCGGAAGGGGGCGCCAAGTGCGTTAAAGAGTGCGCCAAAGATTTCTTTCATCGCTTCAGCGCGCAAACGGCGGGCCTCAAGCTCTACACGGCGAACATCAGCGAAAGAATAAACAGAAGCAGTTGTCATTTCATTTCTCCTATATGGCTGTCAAATCAGCCTTTCTGCTATGCAGCATATGGGACAGCATGGGTGACTTACCACTGCCGATTTGATCATCCCGCCATGCGCCAGACGCATAGCTCATTCAAAAGCCTATGCGCCTGGCGGCAAAGGTGCGGCTTCCACTGCAAGCGGTGCAGGCATCTCAGGCAGATCAACCGCAGGCGGTGCTGCTGCAGGCGGCGGCGCAAGCCCGCCAGTCGCACGCATCGTAATTTCTTTTCCAAGGCGCACAGCGCGCATGCCAGACTTTTGCCCCAACCGACCGCGCAACACGGCCCGCCCTGTCACATCCTCAAGCCGTATCTCGGTCAATGTTGCATCCGTAAACGGCAGCACAGTGCCGACAGACAGCCTCTCAACCTCAACAAAGGGCAGTTTGAGGCGCATCAAATGGCCTCAAGCGAAACGCTGGCCTCGCCAATTGCAGCGCCCCATGCAGCGCGCCATCTCTGCCGCTCTGCCTCGGTGAATTTGCGCAGCTTTTTGGGGGCTTGGGCCACGGCATCGGCGCGCCCAATGACAGGCAGGATCAACGCGATCTGCCCCGATTTCACCCCGCCGCCCAACTCAAGGCTTAATTTCCACATGTGATAATCCCGCTCCTCCAAAATCAAGGGCAAGCGATGACGTTCTTCGACAGGTTCCCCCAAAGACAGACGCAACCGCCAATCGCGGGCTTAGAAATCACCGAATTCCCGCGCGCAGCCTGCCAAAAGCAGGTCGATAAAATCGCGCACCAACACGATATCAACCCGCGTCACGGGGCGGGCGGGGCCTGTTTGGGCCTCAACACGGCCCGTTGTCTGCACCTCAACCATGGCATCGACAATGCCTGAGGACAGCGCCACCGCGCCGTAAATCATAGCCTCTCCCGCACCAGTATGATCAGGCACTTGCCCCTCGAGAAGGGCGACAAACCCGTCTGTGGGCATGACCGCGCCCAAATCCCCCAGATCGCGCCCCCAATAAAAGGTCGAGTCCAACGCATTTGGGGAAAGCGTGCCGTAACTGTCACCTGCTGCAATCAAGGCCCGTTGCACCCCACGGATCACCCGCGCCTCTTGCCGCGGATCTGGCGGGGTCGTGGCACTGGCCTGCCGCGGCAGATCACGGCCCAGCATTTTGGACAGGATCCGCGTATGATCGGATCGATTTTTTGAAATGCCCTCTGTCATCCTGCGCGCTTTCTGCCCCCAAATTCATCGGCCTTTCGGGGATCATAGCCGCGCAAAGGTTGAGCAAAGTTTAAGCCGCGCGCGCCTCCGCTTTGGGAAGGCGCACCAAAAACACGGCTCCGCCCTCTGAAGGCACATAGTGCAGACCCCCGCCAAGGCGCTGCATGATCTCGCGGCTGATGGCCAGACCAAGCCCCGCGCCTTGCGCGGGGCGCGTGCCATCAAGGCGCACGAATTTCTCGAAAATCAAACTTCTCTGGTGTTCAGGAATGCCTGCGCCATTATCGGCAAATTCCACCTCAAGATGTGGTGCTGTCTCGCGCAGGGTTATGGTGAGGCGCGGGGCCTCGGCCTCGCAATATTTCTGGGCGTTCGAAATCAAATTGATAAAGACCTGAGCCAAACGATCTGCGTCCGTGTTCAGACGAAAGCCCGCCTCCTCCGTCCCGTTGTAAATGATCTCAAGGCGATGGCTTTCCTCAAGGGCGGCGGTGGCATTGATCGCCCGCTCTAAGACCCGCGCGAGATGCACCTCACTGGGGTTCAGAGAGACATGGCCATTCTCGAGAACGGATAAATCCAGCAGATCATCCAAAAGCCGTGTCAGACGGCGACTTTCATCATGGATGATCTTCGAGAACCGCGCCCGCGCCGCATCATCCAAACCCTCAGATTGCATCAGGATTTCAGAAAACGCGCGAATAGAGGTCATAGGCGTGCGCAATTCATGGCTGATCTGGGATAGAAACGCATCTTTTTGCACGGACAGTTCCGTCAGCTTTTGGTTCACCTCGCGCAAGCGCGCCGCGGTGCGGGCCAATTCCGCCGATTGCGCCTCAAGTTTCGATGAATATTCCATGATCTGCGCGGTCTCATCCGCCACCGCTAGAAGGTCTTGCACCGACACGCCTGCGCCGCCCGTAATTTGCCCGACCATCGCATGGGCTGTTGCAGCACCGACAGACCCCGCCAGTTCGCGTTCAAGGCGCTCCAGAAAATCGGGGGTTGGATCGGGTAATTCACTGTCCCGCCCCTGCGCGCGGGCCGCCTGCCCAAAGAGACGCGCAGCACGCCCTGCCCCTAAAATACGCCGTGCCATGATTAAAAGATCATCAGCCGTGCCCTGCGCCGCCTGCCACCCCGATGGTGCATGGGTATAGTCAAACACTTTGACAAATTGCGCGCCCTGCAAGCGCTCTAGCGGGGATGGAAAGCTTGCCAAAGACACCACGATAAACACAACCGTGTTCAGCCCCAAAGACAGCACCATCGCCGTCAAAAGCGGGTCTGTTCCAGCCATGCCAAGGAAATTATTGGGGCGCAGCCATTGCACCCCCATTGGCCCCAAAGTCAGCACATCATGCAGCAATTCACCCGCAAAGGCATTTGGCAGCAACAGCAGCCACGCCCAAACGGCAAAGCCCGTCAAAATGCCTACCCCTGCCCCAAGCCGCGTGGCCCCGCGCCAGAATATGCCCCCTGCAAGCGCAGGCAAAACCTGCGCCACACCCAAAAAGGCAATCAATCCCATTGCGGCCAAAGCCTCGGTTCCACCTGAGAGGCGGTAATAGGCAAGGCCCAGCGCCATGATCCCAAGGATCGAAAACCGCCGCGCCATGAGAGCCACGCGGCGCATATCGCCAGACATCGGATCATCGTGGCGCGTGGCGCGCAGCCAGACAGGCATGATAATATGGTTCGACAACATCGTAGCCAAGGCCAAGGCCGCCACAATGACCATTGAGGTGGCGGCAGAAAACCCGCCCAAAAACGCAAGCAGGGCTAGGAATTCTCGCCCCTGCGACAAAGGCAGGGTCAGAACGAACAAATCAGGGTTCGCGCCTTGCGGCATTTCTTGCAAACCAACCACAGCAATTGGCACCACAAAAATCGAAATCAGCAGCATGTACAGCGGGAAGGCCCAAGCCGCCGTTGCCAGATGCCGCTCGTCAGAGTTTTCTACGACCAAAACCTGAAACATCCGCGGCAGGCACAAAATCGCGGCCCCCGATAACAGTGTTAAACCGACCCAACGCGCGCCATTGGACGAGATCGAGGCAAGCGGGCTTGCATCTATACGCGCCAACATATCCATCGGGCCAGAGGCCACGCCCCAGACCACGAATACACCCACAGCGATCAGAGCGAACAACTTGACGATGGCCTCTAGGGCAATTGCCGAAACCAGACCCGGGTGACGCTCATTCACATCCAAAGAACGCGTCCCAAACACAATGGTAAAGAGTGCAAGCCCCCCCGCGACCCATATGGCCATCAGGCCTGTATCCATCTCACGACCTGAATTTGGCGTGATAAAGGCAGAGAAAGACAGCGTCACCGATTGCATCTGCAAGGCGATATAGGGCGTGGCCCCGATTACCATGAGGATGGTCACAATCGCAGCCAATCCCCCCGATTTCCCATATCGAGACGAGATCATATCCGCGATAGATGTGATCCTTTGCGTGCGCCCAATGCGCACCAATTTTCGCAAGATCCAGAACCATCCGATGAAGACCAAGGTCGGGCCAAGATAGATCGTGATAAACTCAAGCCCTGATCGCGCGGCAGACCCGACCGCGCCGTAAAATGTCCATGCGGTGGTGTAGATCGACAATGACAGCGTGTAGGTCACAGGAGATTGCAGCCAACGCGCCTTGCCCTCGGCTGCGCGTTTCTCCGCCCAAAAAGCCGCGCCAAAAAGCCCCACCACATACAGAACCGCAACCGCGACCAACCCGTCAAAGGACAGCATCACCCCTCCCCCGATGCTGGATCGGCCGCTGGGTCTGGGAGGTCTGCGGAGGCATCTTCGCGCTCAATCTGGCGCAGCGCGCGCGACAGAATATAGGTGATCACAATCAAGATTGTCCAAACCGCAAAAAAATAGACAAGCCAGAATGATATCCCCCCTGCCAGTTGCTCGCGCGGGGTCAGGATGAAGGCGGGGCCAAAGAACAACAACCCCCCAAAGACAGGCATCAAGGCAGCCGCATCGCGCAGGCGATTCTTGCGATAGCTTTCGCGCTCAAGAAACAAATGCCTGCGCGCAGGGGGCGCCGCGCGGGACGTGTCGCGTGGGGGGCTCATTTAGGCCGATCCTTTTTGCGCGGCTGATTTTGCCCCGCGCTCGTCCAAAATTTGGGTCAAAAGCTGCAACATTTCGGAATTGGAAAAGGGTTTGGTCAAATAGGCATCCGCCCCTAACCCAAGCGCCGTCTCCCGATCCTTGGCTTGGCCTTTTGCGGTCAGCATGACTACAGGCAATGCCTCCGTGCTCGGATCAGCGCGCAGGTCACGCAGAATATCCAAGCCCGATCTGCCAGGCAGCATGACATCTAATACGATCAGATCAGGGCCATAGCGTTTGACCTCATCCACGGCGGTGGCCCCATTGCCGTGGCTGCGCACCTCCATTCCAGCACGCGAGAGGATGAACGTTATGGCCTCAAGAATATTGGCCTCATCCTCAACCAGCAAAATGCGGTTCGTCATGATGTCCCTCCCCAAAGCAGATATGAGCTTGGCATTTGCGCCTTCTGTCCCACGCTGCTTTTCCTATGGAATCCCCGCGACACCGCTTTTGTCAATCTTTCTGCTTCAAGACCCTAGGCCAGAACAGAAGGCACGCGGCGCGCGGCACAGGCGTCACGCGGGCAAACATGACAACCAGACCCGATGGGAAGCGCGGTTTGTGGCAGGGCATTCTCGGCGTCCTGCAAAGGACGTAGAAGCATCGTTGCATTCAAAATTGGCGCGGCTGCAAACCCCGCACCGCCGCGTGGTTGCGCCACCGCCCATGCGTGATAGGCCAAACCATTGGGCAATTCCAAAACCCCATCCGTTGGCATCATCGGACGCGACAGCGCGGTATATAGCGGCCATAAGGGGCAGCTCGCCCCAAAGCGCGGAATCGAAAACCCCGTGATACGTTTGCGGAACATCAGCGCGCCCGAAGCATCGCAAATCGCAAGTCCAAATTCAGGCATATCAGGGTCAGGCGGTAACGTGGCCAAGCGGCGCAAGATCAAGGCTACATCCCCCTGCCCCAGATGCAGCAATTGAGACGGGTTATAGCCCACGGATTTGGCGGCAGATTGAAACTGCGCTAAGGGCAATCGCACAGCATCTTGCGCATAGGCCTGCAACATAGCACGCGCCAAATCCCGCGCTGTGCGATCCTCCATCCCAGCAGCGCGCGCAATCACCGCGTCTATCGCGTCCACGCCATGCGCCTCAATCGCCGCAAAATGATGCCCTGCCGCGTCAAACATGGCCTCAACCGTTTCTTGCGCTGTTGAACTTGCGCCATCATTTGTATCGCCTTGTTGCTCGAAATGGCTGAGCATTTGCGTGGCCCGCAACGATAGGCGTTCTGCCTCCTCGTTTAGGTTACGATGAAAGCGGGCACGCCATTGCGTTTCGAGATCAGGTTCGCGCACCAAAATGTCAGCGGTTGAACGGATGGCGGCAACGCTTGAAAGAATTTCATGCATGGCTTCAGCCAAAACGGGGTCATTGGCCAATCGATCCTGCAGACTGTCAATCATCGCCTCAAGTGCGGTGATCCGTTTTTGCTGTTGGGTCAGAACCCCCGACCATCCAGGGAAGCGGCCAGACAATTCATCTATGCGATCCAATTCTGGCTCAGCCAAAAGGTTCGGACGCAAATCTGTTGCGGCCTTGTGCAGCGCGTCAAAAACCGTTGCGTCCGCGCCTGATGAAAGGGCGGTCGGCTCAACCGATAGGGCGCGGGCGATATCGACCAATAATTTACCGCCAATTCGGCGGCGGCCATGCTCAATCAGATTGAGATAACTGGGCGAAATCTCGACCGCTTTCGCCAAATCAGCCTGCCGCATCCCCAAAGCACTGCGGCGTTGGCGAATGCGACTGCCTGTCAGCGCGCTGCTTGAAGGCAGGGCGGCGTTTTTCGTGTTAGGGGGCAGGTCAGCATGGCTCATGATCCCTGCTTATCGCAAGTTAGGCGGCCTTGTAAAAGAATTTACTAACCACCTCTTGCCTGCCCTACTGGTTGCAGATCATGCGCCCTTCTTCGGTGAGGATTGGCAGCAAAGTGGTTTCGACCACGCCGTTATAGAGATACCAGTAACAGTTATCTTCCATCAGACGCACGCGGGCGATATCTTGCCCATCCGCCGCCAACTCGACCAAAGCCTCTGGCAATTCAACCAAATAACCCTCGTCATCCACAGGCGGGCTTGTGACGCACCCTGATAAAAACGCGGCCATCGCCAAGGCCCCTGCTGCAAATCGCAGATTTGATCCGGTGAAGTTCAGTATCATCACGACAGAGGCCCCCTATGGCGCATTTGGTTTTTATGTGGGCAAGCACTCAGCCGCACCCCGCTGTCCGTCAAATCAGATCAATGCAGTTTTTTCAACACATCTGCCAATGTTCCGATCAATTGATCAATATGCGATTTTTCAATGATCAACGGCGGTGACATGGCGATAATATCGCCCGTGGTGCGGATCAAGATGCCTTTTTCATAAGCGTCAAGGAAGGCTGCAAAGGCGCGCTTGGCCGGCTCGCCTGCAATCGGCTCTAGCTCGACCGCACCAATCAAACCCATATTGCGGATGTCTTTGACATGCGGCAGGCCATTCAGGCTATGCAGCGCCTCCTGCCAATACGGGGCAAGTTCGGCTGCACGCTCAAAAAGGCCTTCTTCTTTGTAGGTTTCAAGCGTAGCAATCCCTGCCGCAGAGGCAATCGGGCTGCCTGAATAGGTGTAGCCGTGGAAGAGCTCAATCATATGTTCTGGGCCTTGCATAAAGGCATCGTGAATTTCTTTTGTGGCCAGAACCGCCCCCATGGGGATCACGCCATTGGTCAAGCCTTTGGCACAGGTGATCAGATCAGGCATGACCCCGAAATGTTCCGCAGCAAAGGACGAGCCCAGACGACCAAACCCTGTGATCACCTCATCAAAAATCAGCAAAATGCCATGTTTTCGGGTAATCTCGCGCAGGCGCTCAAGATATCCTTTGGGCGGCAGAAGCACGCCCGTTGAGCCCGCCATGGGCTCGACAATCACGGCGGCAATGGTTTCAGGCCCATGCAGCGCCACGATCCTCTCCAGATCATCGGCAAGATGCGCGCCATGCTCAGGCTGACCTTTGCTATAAGCGTTTTCGACCAAATGCGTATGCGGCAGGTGATCAACACCTGTCAGCAAACTGCCGAAGAATTTGCGGTTATTGACGATGCCACCCACGGAAATCCCGCCGAAATTCACACCGTGATAGCCGCGCTCGCGTCCAATCAGGCGGGTGCGGCTGCCTTGGCCGATGGCCCGCTGGTAGGCCAGCGCAATTTTCAAAGCCGTTTCAACAGACTCAGAGCCCGAATTCGTGAAGAACACATGCTCAAAAGGCGCAGGCGCCATATCCCGCAGGCGAGAGGCCAATTCAAACGCCACGGGATGCCCCATCTGGAACGCAGGCGCATAATCCAATTCGCCTGCCTGTTTGCGGATGGCTTCGACAATTTTGGGGCGATTATGCCCTGCATTGCAGCACCACAACCCTGCCGTGCCATCCAAAACATCACGGCCATCCGCGGTTTTGTAGAACATCCCATCGGCTGAGACGAGCATCCGAGGCGCTTTCTTGAACTGCCGATTGGCGGTAAATGGCATCCAAAATGCCGAAAGATCATTGGGTGTGTTCGACCGATCCAAAGCCATGATGCATCTCTCCCGTGGCAAAAGCGCCCTAGTTCCATTTCCAAGAATATGAACGCCTTTATTGACAGTCGCGCAAGAGGGAACAGGGTATATCTATGCGCATATCCTCAATCATTGCATGCGCAATCGTTCTGGCCTATCACAGAAGATGCAAATACAGATAAGGAAAGAAATGCGCATTCGTTGCAAAAGAAGCATAATTTTTTGGCCATCTGGTGCTTTCCACTCTGGCCGTGGTGGCATATAGAACTTTTGATTTTGCGGCAATTTAGGGCGCAAACATAAGCGAAGGGCTCAGCCAAAGGCGGGCGAATAATCTGCGAGGGATCCATGAGCAAGAATACGCATGACGGTGACGTTGGCTTTATCAAAGCCTTGGCTGAGTTGCTGCGCGAAAACGATCTGACCGAATTGGAAGTTATCCGTGAGTATGGCGAAGATGACAGCCTGAATGTGCGCGTGGCGCGGCAAATCCATGCGGCCCCAGTTGCGATGGCCCCTGCCCCAGTTGCAGCAGCCCCTGCAGCCGCCGCCCCAGTCGCCGCCGCCGCACCCGCAGCGGCCCCTGCCGCCACCGAAGACCCAACCCAAAGCCCAAATGCGCTGACTTCTCCAATGGTCGGCACCGCATATCTCGCGCCAGAACCCGGCGCGGCGGCATTTGTCTCGGTGGGCGATAAAGTCACCGAAGGTCAGCCCGTTTTGATCATCGAAGCGATGAAAACCATGAACCAAATCCCAAGCCCGCGCGCAGGCACGGTGAAACGGATTCTGGTGGAAGATGGCTCACCCGTGGAATTCGGCGCGCCATTGATGATCATCGAATAAGATGGCTGCCCCCATGTTCAAAAAAATTCTCATCGCCAATCGCGGGGAAATCGCGCTGCGCGTGATCCGCGCCGCGCGCGAAATGGGTATTGAGACAGTCGCCGTGCATTCCACCGCTGATGCCGATGCCATGCATGTGCGCATGGCCGATGAAAGCGTCTGTATCGGCCCGCCCACCAGCACTAACAGCTATCTGTCGATCCCTTCGATCATCTCGGCATGCGAGATCACAGGGGCCGAAGCGATCCACCCCGGCTATGGGTTTCTCTCCGAGAACGCGAATTTCGTGCAAATCGTAGAGGATCATGGGATCAAATTCATTGGCCCCTCTGCCGAGCATATCTGCATCATGGGCGATAAAATCACCGCTAAGGAAACGGCAAAGGCGCTTGGTATTCCTTGCGTGCCCGGTTCTGAGGGGGGGGTTCCCGATCTGGACGCGGCCAAGAAAGTCGCCGCCGATATGGGCTACCCCGTCATTATCAAAGCCACTGCAGGGGGCGGCGGTCGCGGCATGAAAGTGGCGCAAAGCGCCAAAGACTTGGAAAACGCATTCCGCACGGCGCGCAGCGAGGCGAAATCTGCCTTTGGCAATGACGCGGTTTATATTGAGAAATACCTCACCACGCCGCGCCACATTGAGGTGCAGGTGTTTGGCGATGGTAAGGGCAATGCGGTTCATTTGGGCGAGCGGGATTGCTCCCTGCAGCGCCGTCACCAAAAGGTCTTCGAAGAGGCCCCAGGCCCCTGCATAAACGAAAAGGAACGCGCCGAGATCGGGGCGATCTGTGCCAATGCGATTGCCAAAATGGGATATGAGGGTGCTGGCACCATTGAATTTCTCTACGAGAAAGGCGCGTTTTATTTCATCGAAATGAACACCCGCCTGCAGGTAGAGCATCCTGTGACCGAAGGGATTTTTGGGGTGGATTTGGTGCGCGAGCAAATTCGCGTGGCAGCGGGCCTGCCGCTCAGCTTTGCGCAGGAAGATTTGCAGATCAACGGCCATGCCATTGAGGTGCGGATCAACGCGGAAAAAGTGCCGCAATTCTCCCCCTGCCCCGGCAAGATCACGCAATACCACGCCCCAGGTGGCTTGGGTGTAAGAATGGATAGCGCGCTGTATGATGGCTACCGCATCCCGCCTTATTATGACAGCTTGATTGCCAAGCTGATCGTTCATGGCCGTGACCGACCCGAGGCGCTTGCCCGCCTCAAGCGCGCCTTGTCAGAATTGATCGTGGATGGTGTCGACACCACGGTGCCCTTGTTTCACGATTTGCTCGACCAAGAGGCGGTGCAAACAGGCCAATATAACATCCACTGGCTGGAACATTGGCTGGATGATACCTTCGGCAAGGCCTAATTCTGGCACAAAATCAAAGATCACAGGCCAAAATGCGTGCAGCATTTTGGCCTTTATCATGCTAAATTTCACTCATGCCCGACACCCAAGCCGCCCTTGAAATTACCCCGCAACTTCTGTTGCAAGCCTATGCAGCGGGCATATTTCCAATGTCCGAGGGCCGCGATGACCCAAACCTATTTTGGGTTGAACCAAAACGGCGCGGGATCATTCCCCTAGACGGCTTTCACATATCCCGCAGCCTTGCGCGCAAGATCCGCCAAAACCCGTATGAGATTCGGATCAATAGCGATTTTGCAGGTGTTGTGGCCGCCTGTGCGGATCGGGACGAAACATGGATCAATGCGGAAATAACCGCTTTATACAGCGCGCTGCATGAGAAAGGATTCGCCCATTCCCTTGAGCTGTGGCAAGGGCGTGATCTGGTGGGTGGTGTCTATGGGGTGGCGCTTGGGGCTGCGTTTTTTGGGGAAAGTATGTTTTCGCGGGCGCGTGATGCCTCGAAAATTGCGCTCGCCTATTTGGTCGCGCGCCTCAATGCAGGCGGGTTCACGCTCTTTGATGTGCAATTTACCACGCCCCATTTGACCCGTTTAGGTGCTATCGAGATCTCGCGTATCGACTATCGCAAGCGGCTTGATGCGGCGCTTGAGAAACAGGCAGATTTCATGGCGGGCGGGGCCCTATTCACCCCTCAGGATGTGCTACAGCGCAACACCCATACATCATAGCGCGGGTGATCAAAGGCGATCAGCGCGGGGCTGGAGGCCACCATCCATCCATCAAACAAGGCCCGCCCATCGGTGTCGGTGATGCGCATATGGGCGAAAGCATCTGAATTGGCGTCACCCTCAGGATAACGGCATTCAACCATTTCAACCGTGATACGGCCAAGCCGCGCCGCGGCCCCAGTCGCCAATTCCAAATCACGCGATTGCGCCAAGGTTTTGTCCAAGGCGCGCAACAGCGCCCCTGATCCCGTTTCTGTTGCGATTTCTGTGATGGACGTCACGCCGCCCAAATCAGGTTCAGCGGGGCTTGTTTCCAAGAGGACACCCGATTGCCCCGCATCGCCATTATCGGTCAGGGTCACATCCCCAGTTTCCGCTTGCGGCACGATCACAGGCGCCACCTCCCCCATAACGGGGGCAGGCGCGATAACTGTGCCGCTGCCAAGAGGAAGGCTGCCTTCACCAAAGGTTTGCGGGCGGCTTGTCTCTGCGCCAGTATCAAGCGGCAAAGGATCAATCGGGATCACAACAATGCCATCGGCCGACACTTTCCCATTCAAACCCAAGGATTGATCTTGCGCGCCCACAGGGCCTACACAAAAGGCTGATATCAACGCCAATCCCGCCAGACGCGCCCGCATGTTACTGCCCAGATCCCGAAAAGGCGCGCATCAGCAGGGTCACAAGGCTGACCGAACTTTGTGTGTTTAATACCTCATCCCCAGCGACCAAGTTAAACGGCGAACCACCCGGTTGGATGTCAACAAATGACCCCCCCAAAAGCCCCTCTGAGGCGATGCTGACAATGCTGTCATCAGGCAACAGAATATCGCCACGGATATTCAAGGTCGCTTCTGCGCGGAAGGTGGCAGGGTCAAGACTGAGGCTGCTGACAGTGCCGACCCGAACGCCCGCAAGGCGCACATCTGTGCCAATTCCGATCCCTTCTGCAGAGCGGAACAGCGCCGATACCTCGTAGCTTGACCCCGTGCTGCGCCCGATCCCGCCGATTTCAGCGGCATAGAGCAGAAACCCCGCAGCTACGGCCAAGACCGCACCGCCGACCAAAATTTCGCTCAATCTATTTTCGGCCATCACGGAACCCCTCTCATGCTGCCAAAAAAGCGCACAGGCTTATTCGGGGCTCCAAGCCTCGTAATCCTTGCGCGCGACTGGTGCGGCCTGACGCAACGAACCCGCAGGCGCATAGGCCGCTTCTGATCCCGTCAGGTTCATTTCGTGCTCTTTTTCCCACGCCTTGCGCGCAAGCGGCGCATCGGCAGGGGATTTATCCCATGTGTGATGCAACCAGCCATGCCAATCGGGGCTGATGCGGCTGGCTTCGGCCTCGCCATTGAAAATCACCCAACGGCGTTTGCCATCGCGGGATTGGTAGAACACATTGCCCTGCGCATCCTCACCAACCTTCTGGCCCTTCCGCCAAGTGTAGAGTTGCGTTCCAACCGTCTGACCATGCCACCATGTCACAAGGCGCAGCAGGAATGAGAGCATGACAATCTCCAAACTAAATCGCGTGTCGTTTTGTCTTCTAATGCCGCAACACGCCGCTAAGGTCTAGGGGCAATGCCAATAACAACTGCGACAGATGTTGTTTTGCACACGCCAGCGCCCTAAACATAACCCTCAGGGAAACACGCGAGGAGAAAAACGCCATGTCCGACCCCAAGAGCCTAAAATTTGACACGCTGCAGATCCATGCAGGTGCGCATCCAGACCCTGCAACCGGCGCACGCCAAACGCCGATCTATCAAACCACGGCCTATGTGTTCAAAGATGCTGATCACGCGGCGCGTCTGTTTAACTTGCAAGAGGTCGGCTTTATTTACTCGCGCCTGACCAACCCCACAGTCGCTGTGCTACAAGAGCGGATCGCGACCCTAGAGGGCGGTGTTGGTGCGGTTTGTTGCTCGTCTGGTCATGCGGCGCAGATCATGGCCCTGTTTCCGCTCATGGGGCCAGGCTGCAACATCGTGGCCTCTACGCGCCTTTATGGCGGCACAGTCACCCAATTCAGCCAGACCATCAAACGCTTTGGGTGGTCTGCAAAATTTGTTGATTTCGATGATCTTGACGCGGTGAAAGCAGCGATTGACGATAACACGCGCGCCGTGTTCTGCGAGGCCATCGCAAACCCTGGTGGCTATATCACCGACCTGCGCAGCATTGCGAATATCGCGGATGGCGCAGGCATCCCCTTGATCGTGGATAACACCTCTGCAACCCCCTATCTCTGCCGCCCAATTGAACATGGCGCGACATTGGTTGTGCATTCCACCACAAAATATCTCACGGGCAATGGCACTGTCACCGGCGGCTGTGTGGTTGATAGCGGCAAATTTGACTGGTCAGCCAGTGATAAATTTCCTTCGCTCTCGGCACCTGAACCCGCCTATCATGGCCTAAAATTCCACGAGGCGTTGGGGCCGATGGCCTTTACCTTCCACTCAATCGCGATTGGCTTGCGCGATTTGGGGATGACCATGAACCCGCAAGCGGCGCATTACACGCTGATGGGGATTGAGACCTTGTCGCTGCGGATGCAGCGCCATGTTGAGAATGCTGCGAAAATCGCTGCATGGCTTGAAAAGGATCCCCGCGTTGATTTCGTGACCTATGCGGGTCTGCCATCCTCGCCATATCATGAGCGGGTCAAGGATATCTGCCCCAAAGGTGCGGGCGCATTGTTCACCTTTGCTGTGAAAGGCGGATATGAGGCTTGTGTGAAACTGGTAGATAGTCTTGAGCTGTTCAGTCATGTCGCCAATTTGGGCGATACGCGTTCGCTGATCATTCATTCAGCATCAACCACCCACCGCCAACTGACCCCAGAACAGCAACAAGCAGCGGGGGCCGCACCTAATGTGGTGCGTGTCTCCATTGGGATTGAAGATGCAGATGATCTGATTGCCGATCTTGATCAGGCCTTGGCCAAAGCAACCGCGTAAACCTTGCGCCACTGAAAAAGAAAAACCCCCGTCCAAACATATTTGGATGGGGGTTTTTGATAGGTTCGGGCAGAGGCCAGTGTCGGCTGCTAAACTGGGGACTGGCCTCTGCCCCGGGCTACGATGGGGTTACGGAGTAGCCCGCACCCAACCTGCAAGATTGGCCAGCTGCAGGAGGGGTGTTTGAATATCTGCGGAAAAGTCCCAAATTGATACGCCCAACTAAAGCGCTTGCGTCACGAATTCAGATCTGAGATTTCCCCGTGAATCGCGTGTGGCACATCGGGCGCTCGTTTTCAATCATTTTGATAATTTTTTATGAATTTCAATGCCGAGAAGGCGTTACATTTGGGAAACATAAATGAATTATAGTTACATATAGATATGAGCGGCTTAGCGGCGAGATTGGTATAAACGCGCGGTCGGTTAGTACGGAGTTTAAGCGTGGATCAAAGCTCGCTCAATGTGTTGTTGCGCATGCGCCAGCTTTTGGCGTCGCTTGAGCGGGACTTAGGTCTTGTCTCGCTGCCCAAAGTAGAACTTGATCTTCTATACGCGATCGACCTTTTCGCTGAAAATCCAGACGATATTTTAACATCTGCAGAAATCCACAATCATCCGTTGATGCGAGACGTCCCCACAGCCACATTCAATCGTGCGCTGAAATCCCTTATGGAAAAGGGGTTTATACAGTTGAATTCTGACAGTCGCGCCAAACACTATCGCAAGACAGAGTATTGGCCCCGTCTTTTGCAGCGTGACGATTGACATCAGTCAAATATAAGAACTTGCAATCTTTAGGCATGAGTAATAGGTCTTGATTAACAACAAGACTTTAAGATTGGTTATCGTAGTTCGGAGCGGGCTCTCACCTCCAAAGGAGTCAACCGCGTGGTTAAATGGTTTAAATGTCTTGCGGGACCTGCGTTCCTGCGAGCTGTTTCACATCTGAAAACCGCTTTTTTCGTGTCCTCAGCCCTGTTGGGTGCCGCGTTGATCAATCATGGCTTGATGAGCCAAACCAATGCGACTCTCCATCATGCCACGGAGTCCGTTTTGATCTTCTTTGGCTTTGCAACCATCGCCAAAGTGCTGACCGCTTGGCTTTATTCACATTCTGGGCTTCTCTACGGCCTGCCAGGTATCGCGCTGACTGTATATATCTAGGACACCGAAAATGATGCCCATCTTTTCTTACTGGGCATGATCGGGCTCACGGTGCCCGTTCTCGCGTTCAAACTGCTGGCCTTCTTGGGGCACTATATCAAAGTGGCACAGCGCCAGTCATGGCGGGTGTTACCACCCGTTACTATCGCAAGTAGTGCAATTTTGATGATCTGTGCATGGGTGATAGCGCCCAACGCAGAATTTGGGCTTTCAGCACTGTTTGAATTGGCGGCTGTCGCACTGTTTGATGCATGCCTGCTGATGAGTGTGCTGTTGATCGCCCTGGCTCTGACACGCGCCTACGAGCAATGGCGCTGATCTCGTTCAAAATTTTTATAAATATAGCGCTTATCTGGTTTATGCCTCCTGCAACTATCGTATAGAGTTGGGCGCAAGGAGGGAAAAATTGCCTCCCCTTTGGCCCACTTAACGAGAAGCGCATCGGTATTTTGAGCACGGAGTTCACGCTACACCTGTCGCCCGAGGCCATTAGCCTTGCATCACGCCGCTCTGATAATGCGTGGGAGGTAGTCGTTCGCACCGCGCCAGATGCAGAGGATCTCAGCACCGCTTTCGCGCAGATGAAATCTCTGATTGAGGCCAAAGACAACGCCCAAGTTTTGGTGATTGTCCCGCGCGAGCAAGTTCTGTTTACAAGCTGCGAAGTCCCTGATGAGGCCACCCCCGCCGCTGAGCGGCGCGCAGTCGAGGCCAAACTGGATGGCCTCACACCCTATGAATTGTCGGAATTGCAATATGATTGGCTGCGCACGGATTCCGTGATCCAAATCGCCGCCATTGCAGCGGAGACCATCCAAGCCGCGCAAGAGTTTATAAAATCCCACGGGATCACGGCTGTGGCATTGACCGTGGAAACACTGCCAGATGATTATGATGCAACGCCCATCTTTCGTTTGGCAAAGCGCCCCAAACCGACACCGCATGTGCAAAACCTTGCGACCATTCCTGCCCCCAAGCGCAAAATTCGACTAGAGGACATCGCGCTCTTCGTGCCGCGTTTTCGCAAAGGAATGGCCCTTGGTCTTGGCGGGGGGCTTGCCGTGATTGTTGCGGCATTTCTCCTGATGCCTTCTGCCCCACAGCTGGATGTGACGCCTGAAGCCCCCGCTGTTGTCACAGCAACGCCCACAGTTGCCGAGCCTGCCCCAAGCGAGCCTGTAGCAAGCGGCCTGCCTGCGCCCGATGTGGCACTTATGGCGACAGCGCCTACCCTTACTGCGCCAAGGCCACGGCGTGACGGCACCATCCTTGCCGCGATTGACCCGATCTTGACGCAACAAGATGCACTGGCCCTACGCCCCCCCTTGGGCGGCATCGGCGATGATGCCCCGCCGCCAATCCTCTCGCC
The DNA here is from genome assembly GCF_037830315.1 of Roseobacter sp. HKCCD7870. Lineage (NCBI taxonomy): Bacteria > Pseudomonadati > Pseudomonadota > Alphaproteobacteria > Rhodobacterales > Roseobacteraceae > Roseobacter > Roseobacter sp. HKCCD7870. The sequence goes on from NZ_JBBLYO010000001.1 coordinate 848,997, forward strand.
GATCCCCTTTGGCACGGGCAGCGTTTTGAACAGCGCGGGTCTTGTCGATCCAACCCCTGAGGGGGCGTTGAATCCCGATGGTGTATTGGTCTTTGATGCGGCGCCCCCCGTTGCGGCAATCCCGCGCCCCGATGCCATCCTAGAGGCGGCCCGTGCAGCACGGCTTGAGCAAATCGAAACATTGGCAGCCACGCTGCCGCGCCTCAGACCTGAGAATTTCGCAGAAATCCTTGAGCGCCAGCAATTTAACGGCTTTACGCGCAGCGAATTAAGCAGCGTCACGCCGCAACTGCGCCCCGCCTCGCTTCAAGAAATTGCCGAAGCGGCCCGCGCCGCCGAGGCAGCAGCCCTCGCCGTCAGTGAAGGACGCAGCGCCAATCAGGCCTTGATCAGCGATTTGGCTGTCGCGCGTTCGCTTTTGCCACAGGCCCGCCCCTCGGGCTTTGAGGCAGTGGTGGCCGCTGCAACACCTGCAAGTGCCGCTGCACCAAATGGTGTTGCTGCAGAGGCCGCGGCACAATCAGGCGCAGATGAGGAAATTGAGGCGGAAATTGCCGCCGTCAGCACCGACACCCCATCCGGCGAACGGGTGACCCGCGCCGCGACCAATCGCAATGCCATAAATTTGCGCGACACGAATTTGATTGGTGTCACTGGCCCTTCGAGCAGCCGCCGCGCCTTGGTGCGCCTGCCATCGGGTCGGTTTGTTACAGTTGAAGTTGGAGATCGTCTTGACGGGGGGCGGGTCGCCGCGATTGGCGATGACAGCCTTCAATACATCAAGGACGGCGAAAATATCACGCTAGAGGTGCCAAACGGCTAAATCAGGACAAGTGCTGCGAGGCCAAGAAAGGCGTAGAAGCCCACAACATCGGTGACCGTGGTCACGAATGTGCCAGAGGCGAGCGCAGGATCCGCGCCAAAGCGTTCCAACGCAACGGGGATCAATATCCCCGCCAATCCCGCCACAACAAGATTAACCACCATTGCGCCTGCAATGACGCCGCCCAAGAGAACGGAATCGAACCAAACATAACCCACAATGCCCATCACAAGGGCAAAGGCCAAACCGTTCAAAGCCCCCACGCCCGCCTCACGCATTACAACCCGCCACAGGTTGGCGGAGGTGAGGTCGCGTGTTGCAAGCCCACGTACAGCCAAGGCAAGGCTTTGCGTTCCGGCATTGCCCCCCATAGAGGCGACAATCGGCATCAACACGGCCAAGGCCACCAATTGCGCAATCACCTCTTCGAATTGTGCAATCACCACCGAGGCCAAAATCGCCGTGCCCAAATTGACGAACAACCAAGGAAAGCGTTGACGCACAGTTTCAAAGGTCGTGTCGCTAAGGCTTTCATCCACGCCCAAACCTGCAAGGCGGCGCAAATCCTCTTCATTGACCTCATCAAGAACGCTCATCGCGTCATCAATGGTGATCACGCCCACCAATCGCCCATCATCATCGACAACGGGCGCAGAGATCAGGTGATACTGGTTAAAGGCGTAGGCGACATCATCCTCATCCTGCTTGGCAGGGATGGTGCGAAAGCTGTCTTCCAGAATGTCCTTCAATGATGTTGCCCGCGCACTCGACAACAACCGCCCAAGCGAGACATAACCCACAGGTTTCATCGCAGGGGTCACGAGGATGATGTGATAGAATTGTTCGGGCAATTCCGCTTTTTCGGAACGCAGATAGTCAATCATCTGCCCGACATTCCAATGTTCGGGCGCGCGCACCACCTCGCGCTGCATAAGACGCCCAGCAGACCCTTCTGGAAAACTCAGCGCCTGTTCAACCGCGACCCGATCCGCATCGTCAAGCGCGCCAAGAATGGCCCCTTGCTGATCTTCTTCTAGATCTTCGACCAGATCAACAACATCATCCGAGTCCAACTCGCGCACAGCATCGGCCAGAACATCGCTTGGCAAAAGCGGCAAAATGTCTTCGCGGATTGACCAATCAAGTTCAGAGAGAACCTCACCATCAATCCCGCACGACCAAAGCGCCAGAAGGGCAGCGCGCTCGCCGCTGGAGATTTGTTCAAGAATATCAGCGATGTCAGCAGGGTGTAGTGGCTCCATCAACGCATCGATGGCATCTACATCCTCGGCACTAACCGCACGCCGCAATTGCGCGCGCAGACTATCGTCCAACGCATAAGCGTCACGATCATCATCTAGATGGAGGTCTTGTTCGTCCAACATGATCCACCTCGCGCAACAAGATCAGGCGTTGCGCGGGGTATGACATTGCAAAGCCGATCTGAAAAGGTGGTTTTGCGAAAAATCCCAAAAGGGACAGTCAGCGCGGGGTTACAGCTCGGCGCGAATGGCCGCTGCAATATCCCCAACCACAGCCGCCATTAGCCCCTCATCTTCGGCTTCGGCCATAACGCGAATAAGGGGTTCTGTGCCCGATTTGCGGATCAAAATACGCCCCGTCTGCCCCAATCGAGCCTCTGCCTCGGCGATGGCGGCCTTGACGGATGCTGCCTCTAACGGGGCTTTGTCGGGTGAAAAGCGCAGATTCTCTAACATCTGCGGAACGGGATCGAAGCTGCGGGCAAGCGCGCTTGCAGGTTTGTTCTGGCGCACCATTTCAGCCAAGAATTGCAAACCTGCCATCAACCCATCACCAGTGGTGGCATGGTCGCTCATGACGATATGGCCTGATTGCTCACCGCCCAGATTATAGCCACCTGCGCGCATCGCCTCGACAACATAGCGATCCCCAACGGCCGTGCGGTGTAGGCCAATCCCGCGCCCGCCCAAAAACCGTTCCAATCCCAAATTTGACATCACAGTGCTCACCAAGGCACCACCTTTGAGACGGTTCTCATCCGCCCATCGTGCCGCCAACAGCGCCATGATCTGATCCCCATCCGCAACTTGGCCCGCCTCATCAATGATCACAATGCGATCAGCATCGCCATCAAGGCACAAGGCCACATCGGCCCCCGTTTCCTTGATCTTGGCAATCGCGGCTTGCGGCTTTGTTGACCCGACATTTTCGTTGATATTGAACCCATCAGGGCTCACGCCAATCGCCACGACTTCGGCGCCCAATTCCCACAGCACTTCGGGGGCGGCGCGATATGCGGCACCATTGGCGCAGTCGATGACAACCTTCAAACCTTCAAGGCTTAGACCTTGGGGGAATGTGCCTTTGACGCGTTCGACATAACGGAAGCGACCATCATCAATACGCCGCGCGCGCCCGATATTGCCCGCTTGTGCAGGTTGAATATCCCCAAACACAAGGGCTTCGATCTCGGCCTCTGCCTCGTCTGACAGTTTGAATCCATCAGGGCCAAAAAACTTAATCCCATTATCTGAGGCGGGGTTGTGGCTTGCGGATATCATCACACCAACATCTGCCCGCATGGAGGGGGTCAAAAGGCCCACAGCAGGGGTTGGCACAGGCCCCAGCAACAGAACATCCATGCCTGTGGAAGTGAAGCCCGCCGTCAGCGCATTTTCCAACATATAGCCCGACAGGCGCGTGTCTTTCCCGATCACAACACGATGGCCGCGCTCCATACCGCGGCGGAAATAGCGCCCTGCCGCCGCCCCCAATTTCAGCGCCATATCGGCGGTCATGGGATAGCTGTTCGCCTCACCCCGCACCCCATCTGTGCCAAATAATTTTCGTGCCATTTCATTACCCCTCCCCAAGGGTCAAACCGCTTGCTGCCATATAGGCAGAAATCATCGCTTGATGCACGGCTATATCATGGACACGCAGCATCTGAACCCCCTGCGATATGGCCCATAGGCCGATTGCCGCCGATGCGGCATCACGCTGATCTGCCTGTTTGATCCCCGTCACATGGCCCACAAACCCTTTGCGCGATACGCCCAAAAGCAACCCACAGCCAAGCCCGTGGAACAGGCTGATGTCACGCAACAACGCGCGGGTTTGCGCAAAGGTCTTGCCAAAGCCCGCCCCAATATCAAGCAGGATTTGGTCATGCGTCAGCCCCACAGAAAGCGCCTGATCGCGCATCTCAGCCAGCCCATCGTAGATATCGAGAACGACATCTTGATAGGCATCGGGGGCCAAATCTTGCATAGTTTCAGGCGTGCCAAGCGAATGCATCAGGATCACGGGCGCGCGGCTCTCGCGCAGAGCCTCAATCATATTTGCATCAAAGCGCAGCCCCGAAACATCGTTGATCACCTGCGCGCCCGCAGCAAGGCCCGCACGCGCCACATCGGCCTTGCGCGTGTCAAGCGAGATCACGCCAGAGCCGCGCAAGGCCTCTAGCGCAGGCATCAGGCGCGCGATTTCTTGTTGTTGCGGCACTTCTTTGGCGCCGGGCCTAGTGCTTTCTGCGCCCAAATCCAAAATATCTGCGCCTTCCGCCACAAGACGATGGGCTTGCTCCAGCGCGGCTTGGATGTCCTCATGCCGCCCACCATCGGAAAAGCTGTCTGGGGTGAGGTTCAAAATCCCCATAAGGCTTGGGCGCCGCATAGGCACAGTCGCAAAATCACCACGCGCTGCCGTCAAAGCCGCGCGCCATGCCGCGGGCAAGTCTGCGGCGGGCAAAATCTCGCGCGCGCCCGTGCGGCTTAACCGCTCAACATGCGTGAAATGGCACCAGCCCCCTGCAAGGGGCACGGCCTCAAGCCCAATCGCGGGGCCCGTAACAGGTATGGGGCGATAATAATCAGTCATAGGATTAGCCCTACCCTCTGGCTCAGCGTCCATCAAGTTTACTGCCCAGATTAAAGATCAGGCATCACGTCAAACGGCCATGCCTGCACAGGGATAGACGATTTCAACGGCGGGTGGCCGCCCAAATAAACAATACGCTGCGCCTCAAATTGCTCGGCCAGCCACAGCGCCAATTGCTCCCCCGTCACTTTAGCCCCTTTGGGTGGTTCGGCACTGTCCAAAACCAGTTTTGAAGGGGCCCAAACCGAAATTTGCCCCTGCCGCATGGCCCAGTCCAATTCTGTGCGACTGTCCACCACCACACAGCGATCATCGCAAGAAGCCAAGACCCAAGCGTTCTTTTCCATATCCAACAGATCAATCCGCCGCTGCGGCAGGCCGTGGCGGGCTTGAGGCTGCGCCAAGCCCGTGCTGCCCACGCACAGAATGACAGGGGCACCTGCCTGCTCAAGGTGATCCAGAAGCTGCGCCAAATCAGGGCGCGCAATTGCATCATTGGCCAAATACACGATCAAAGGATGCGGGCCATCATCCGCAAGAAGACTAAGGCGCTGATTGGCCTCTGCTTCGCGCATAATCTCGACCCCCAAAACATAGGGCCCGCGATCCAATTTCTCAATTCGCACGAAACAGCGCGCAGCCAATGGGTGGCTCAAGACCCGCTCTGCAATTCGCACCGAGAGCGTTTCCAGCAAATTGACACGGCCCTGCGCAAGCTCGGCATCAATCGCCTCGACAATGCGGTCATAGGACAAAATGCGATCCACATCATCCTCGGCGCTTTCCGCCTGAGAGCGCACCTCTACGACCACATTAAAACGGATACGCTGCAAAATCCCGCGCTCGGCTTGAAAGGCGCCGATTTCAACATCCCGCTCATGATTGGACAACAAAATACGATCAAGGGGGGCATCTGTGGCGGTCGCCTTGGCCCGCTCGGACGGGTGGGCAAAAGCAAGTCGAATATCATCCGTCATAGGCGTAGGCTTTCGTGATCGTCTTTTTGCAGGTTGAATAGCCCAAAACACAGCAAAAGACAGGCGTCAAAACCGCCGCAACCCGCGCTATCAGCGACCCACTCTTGCGCTGCGCTTAATATTGCTGACGATAAAACAGATGCTGCCCAATCGTGGCGGTGCGCGGATAAACCCGCGCCCAGTCAGGATGGACATAATCCGCGTGATAATGCGTAGCCCCTGAGGTGAGGGTGCGCGGAGCGCCATCCATCATCAAACGGGCGATGCGCGACAGGCGGTCCCATGTGGCACGATCCGTCACATTTTCGGGGATGCCATCACAGGCATAGGTGAATTGGCAGGCCAAGTGCCGATGCGCGTTTTGGTAGACGACATCGCAAATGTTATCTGGATAATTGTCGTTATCCACGCGGTTCAAAATCACTTCGGCCACGGCATATTGACCGCGGATCGGTTCACCACGCGCCTCGAAATAAAGCGCCTCGGTGAGGCATCGATGCTGCGCGTTACTGCGTGGACGGGGCAAGGACATCAATTGGGCTTCGTTATAAATCTGACGCGGCGCCCCATTTCGACCAAAGGGGGAGCGCACAGGCGCACCCAAACGGGCAACTTGTGAGGGGCTGATGCCGCGCAACGCAGCGCGCTCATCAAACATCAAAGACGATAGGCGCAACTCCATCGAACCGGCTTGCGGCTGCGAAGATGACATAACAACGGAATAATCCCCATCATAGATTGAGGACGTTTCCGCCAAGGCGGCATGTGACATAAATAACAAGGAGGCCGCAATCGCAGCGCATGCCTGTTTGAAACCCATTACCTCTGCTCCTTGGGGTTGATCCCCAATGTCGCAATCCGTTGATCCGAATGCAACAGAGCCATTAGCACGGTTTTCTAAAACCGACAACTTGACCCGCGTTTTTGTGTTTGACGCGCAGCACACCGCATCATTTAGACGTAGGCCTTGGCAAATCAGATGGCAGACTCAACGCAATATCAACGCTTTGCGGGAAGAGTCTCATCCTCCAACACCCATTGTGCCGCCGACAGCTTAGCCAAGGGAACGCGGAAAGGTGAACAAGACACATAGTCGAAACCAGCAATCCGCGAAAAGCGGATCGAATCTGGATCACCGCCATGCTCCCCACAGATGGAGAGGGTCACTTCGGGGCGGACAGCGCGCCCACGTTCTGCGCCGATGAGCAGCAATTCACCCACCCCTTCCGTATCCAAGCGGGTGAACGGGTCTTCCACAAAAACACCTTGCTGAACATAGGCCGACATAAAGCGCCCCGCATCATCGCGCGACAAACCATAGGTCATTTGGGTTAAGTCATTGGTTCCAAATGACAAAAATGACGAAGATTCCGCGATCTCACCCGCCCGCAACGCTGCGCGCGGTGTCTCAACCATCACCCCAAGGCGGTAGGTGAAACTTTTGCCGTTTTGGGCGGCAACGGCGGCGGCGACCGCGTCCACCCTTGATTTTACCAACTCAACCTCGCGCTTGGCCGAAACAAGCGGGATCATGATTTCGGGAACAACGGGATTTTTCCCCTCGCTTGCGGCAATGGTTGCCTCAAAAATCGCACGGGCCTGCATGTCATAAATCTCAGGCACGGTGATCCCAAGACGCACGCCGCGCATCCCCAGCATTGGGTTATATTCTTGCAACGATTCAATGCGTGCGGCCACGCGGCTTACGGGCAAATCCAACGCTTCGGCCAAGGCGCGAATGCCATCGCGATCTGAGGGCAAGAATTCGTGCAAAGGCGGGTCAAACAGTCGGATACACACGGGCTTTCCCTGCATCCGTTTAAACAGCTCGGTGAAATCCCCCCGTTGCATCGGCAATAATCGATCCAAGGCTGCCGCGCGGTCACTTTCGGTTTCGGCAAAAATCATTTCACGCATCAAAGTCAGGCGATTTGGATCAAAGAACATATGCTCTGTGCGGCACAATCCGATCCCGTCAACACCGAATTGCTGCGCAGTTTCCACATCCTCAACTGTGTCCGCATTGACGCGAATGCCGATGTCGCGAATTTCATCGGCCCATTGGATCAGCGTGGCAAAGGCCCCGCCAACAGCAGGCTCGATCATCTTGGCCGCCCCCACCAAAATATCGCCAGAGGAGCCATCAACAGTAATCACATCCCCCTCGTGGAAGACGCGCCGCCCTGCGGTGGTGAGCGTTTTCTTGCGCATATCCAGTTGCAGGCTGCTTGCGCCTGTCACACAGGGCAAACCAAGCCCGCGCGCAATCACGGCGGCATGGCTGGTCATACCACCCCGCTCGGTCAAAACGGCCTGCGCGGCGTGCATCCCACGCACATCTTCGGAACTGGTTTCGCGCTTGACCAAAATTGTGGCTTCACCCTGCGCGGCCAAGGCCTGGGCCGCGGTGGAGGAAAAGACAATCTTGCCGGTCGCAGCCCCAGGTGCGGCGGCAATACCACGCCCCAAAACATCACGCGGGGCCTCTGCATCCACCTGACGGTGCAACAATTGCCCCAAGGAAAAGGGCGGTATCCGCGACAAAGCCTCGCCGCGCGAAGTAACGCCATCATTGGCCAAATTGACCACTGTTGCGACTGCCGCGCGTGCAGAACGGGGCGCGCGCACCGCATCAAGAATGTTCAGCTGACCATTCATCAAGGTGAATTCAATCTGCATTTCTTCGCGTAATTTCTCGCGCATCAAAGCGCCCGCAGCGATCAAGTCATGATAGGCCTCTGGCGCCGCATCTTGAAGGGAATGGCCACGCGCATCACTTCGGATGTACAGCGCATCATCATCACGCAATGCCACCCGACCCTGCACCTGCGGCACAAAACGACCGATCACATCGGCGTCTCCCGTGTCGGGGTCAATCATCTGAACGATACCAGAGCCCGAAACGCCCTCACCGACACCCAGTGCCATGCGCTGCACCACAAGACCAAGCCCCGCATCAGCAGGTGCGCCTTGCGCCTGCCGCAACAGCCGCGCGGTTGTCCCCTCCCACGCCCGCGCCATAGAGCGCAGAACCTCGCGCAACTGCACGGCGGGGTCTTGGGGAAAGGCCTCCTCCGCTTCATCCTCGAAATGGTCTTTGGCAATCTGAGGGGTCAGCGGCCCCTCAAATTCATCGGCATCCAGACGCAAGACATCCACCGCATAGGCGCGGATGAAATTGACATAAAGCTGATCTGCCGCGCTACGCCCATGAACCTTGGCCAAATGTTCGGCCAATTCGTCATTCATCCCGATATTCAGCACCGTGCCAGGCCCGCCCCAATCAGCAGCTTGGCTGCTGGAGCGCACAGAAACCAAGGCATGAGGGCCAAACTCGACCCAAAGCGGGGCCAGATCAGGAACCACCCCTTGCGCGATTTGGCGCACAGCATCAAAGGACAAGGCCGCTGTCAAAGGCACGGGCAAACCCAAGCGCACCAAACGCTGCAAGCATTTGGCGCGATTGCCATGAGCGGCTGTGTGAATATCCGCCGTGGCGGTGATCAGCGTATAGTCGGGGCGATTTTTCATTTGCAATTCTTACTCTTAGCCGAAACTGGCCAAGACACTAAGATACAATCATAACGCGATCTGTAAAGCGCCGCGATGCAGCATTACCCCTCGATGCGCGACAAATCGGCGACCTTGCCACAAGTTTCCACGATTTCATGCAGCAAGTTCAGACGATTGCGCCGCACAATTTCGCTATCCGCATTGACCTGCACCTTCTCGAAAAAGGCATCAATCGGCCCGCGCAGCGCGGCCAAAGCGGCCATGGCGGTCGCAAAATCCTCTGACGCTAGGGCGGGGTCGGCCGCCTCCCGCGCGGCGGCAAGGGCCGTGAAAAGCGCACGCTCTTCATCGGTTTCTGCAAATTTCATATCTGCACCAAACCGATATTCCACCCCATCCTTGGCCTCTGCTTGCGTCAGGATATTGTTGGCACGGCGATAGCCTTGGATCAGATTTTCACCATCATCGGTCGACAGCACCGCCTGCACGGCGCGCGCCCGCGCCACGACCAAGGCCAGATCATCATTGCCAGCCATTGACAGGCAGGCATCAATCACATCATGGCGAATGCCCTCATCGCGCAAATGCACCTTGAGGCGGTCATGGAAGAACGAAAGGAGGTCTGCGGCCGCAGCCTCAGGTGCATCAGACCCAAAACCCGCACCACGCAAAACGAAGGGTGCGGATAGGTTAAAGCGCACCCCATTATCCAACAACAAGCGGATCACCCCCAAGGCCGCGCGGCGCAGCGCATAGGGGTCCTTGCTGCCTGTTGGTTTCTCATCAATCGCCCAGAAGCCCGTCAGCGTGTCGATCTTATCGGCCAAAGCCACGGCGACCGAGAGAGGCGCGTTTGGAACATCATCTGACGGGCCAAGCGGCTGGTAATGTTCCTGCGCGACCGCCGCAATTTCAGGCGCATAGCCTGCCTCAGCGGCGTAATAGCGGCCCATCAGGCCCTGCAATTCGGGGAATTCATAGACCATCTCAGAGGACAAATCCGCCTTGGCGATTTTGGCCGCTTGGCGCGCCTGATCTGCGTCTGCCCCCACAATTGGCGCCAGTTCCGCTGCCAACTCCGCGATCCGTTCGATCCGCGCGGCCTGCGAGCCAAGTTTCGCCTGAAAGGTCACATTCTCAAGGCTTTGCGTCCATTGGGTGATATCCGATTCGGCAACGCGCAAATCATTTTCCCAAAAGAATTTCGCATCTGACAGACGCGCAGAAAGCACCTTTTGATTGCCCGCCAAAATGGTCGCGCCCTCATCGGCGGTGATGCGGTTGGCCACGGTCACAAAGCGCTCAATCCGCCCTGTCTTGCGGTTCTTCACAGAAAAGAATTTCTGATGCTCTTTCATCGAGGTCTGCAAAACCTCTGGTGGCAGGTTCAAGAAATCCGCGCCAATCTCGCCCATCAAAACAACGGGCCATTCCACAAGGCCCACCACCTCGGCCAAAAGGCCGCGATCTTCGACCAATTCCATCCCCGCGGCAAAGGCCATTTGACTGGCCTCGTGCCAAATGGCATCTGCGCGTTCATTAGCGCGCAAGATCACATGGGCACGCTTCAGCTTGGCTTCATAATCCTCAAAACTGCTGACAGCAAAGGCATCAGGGGCCATGAAGCGATGGCCGCGCGTTTTGTCACCCGCCACAATATGATCAACCTCGAAGGGCACAACGCCTGCGCCCGCCTCATCGGTCAAGAGGCATAGGATGGAATGCAAAGGCCGCACCCAACGCAAAGACCCTGCCCCCCAGCGCATGGATTTCGGCCATGGGAAATTGCGAATGACTGATGGCACCAATTCCGCAATAATATCCGCAGCATCACGCCCCTGATGGGTTATACGGGCGACATAAATCTCGCCCTTCTTATCTTCGCGTGTCTCAAGCGCATCGCGTGACACGCCTGCGCCGCGCAAGAACCCTTCGATCGCAGCCTCTGGCGCATCCACGCGCGGGCCTTTGCGTTCTTCTGTTATGGTTGGGGAATTGGCGCTCAGCCCGTCCACCACCAAACTCAGGCGGCGGGGGGTCGCGAAACTTGCCGCGGACGCATAGGTCAGCCCCGCCTCAACCAGACCATTGGTGACAAGCGATTTCAAATCCTCGGCCGCTTTGGCTTGCATGCGGGCAGGGATTTCTTCGGAAAACAGTTCCAGCAGAAGATCGGGCATAGATTTCGTCCTATTGCGGTCGCGTTAGATCCAATCAAGGTTGACGCGGGTGATCGGATAGGCCTCGCTCAGGCGTTCGCGCAAAGCGCGGAAACGGGGGCGAAGCTCTTTGAATTTATTTTCATGGGTTTCAGCCACAGTCAGGCGGATTTTGTCAAACAGGCCCGCCGCCTCCATCGCTTCTAGAAGGTCAAACTCAGCGCCCTCGACATCCATTTTGACAAAGGCAATTTCGCCATGCTCTGCGATGAGATCACGCAAAAAGGCCGGGAAATCCAACAGGCGCACATCTATCGCGCGCCCCAGATCCTGATCAATCATCCGCCCGCCTTCCAAGACAGTGGATTTGACGGATGCGCCTTTTGGGTTTTCGTCAAAATTGACAGCCCGCATCAATTGGATCGCGCCTTCGCGCGTGCCAAGTGCCGCTTCATGAATGGTTACGTTTGGCGCATCGGCAAAGCGTTTTTTTAACGTATCAATGCAATAGGGATCAGGATCAAATGCGTGAACATGGGCGCCTGACGCGGCAAGCTGTGCGGTCACATCCCCACCATTCGCCCCACAATCGCAGACCACATCACGCGGGGTCAGCATCGACACAACCCCCATCAACAGCCCATCCGCCTGCGCCTTGCGCGCATTGCGGCGCGCGCGGCGGCGGAACCGATCAAACTCGGCTTGCAGCTGTTCAAGTTCGATGAGGGTTTCGGTCATTGCATCCCCTCAGGGACAGGGGGGCACCCTTCTGGCACAGGATCCCCATTAAAGGCCGCATCGCCGCACGGGTTGATCTGCCGCCAAGCATGGCCCTGCCCTACGTCATCCAAGGCAACCACGATATCGACCCCATAGACAAAATCGCGCGCACCCAAGTAGGCGGTTGCGCGCCCCGCCTCTAGGGCGGCACCAATCGCCTCGGCGTCAAAACATTGGAACCAAGATGGCGCGATCAAGGGCGTTGCCCCCCCATAAGGTTCCGCTGCCGAAATCAGCGCCTCTTGGCCTGCCTCAAGATCAAAACAAGCGCGGAACCGAATGGGCGAGCTGTTGCTGTCAATGCCATCGAAGTTGGAAATGGCCAAAGGCGTGGGCGCGCCATCAACGCTGAGCGTGATCTGCCCGCGCGGATCATCGGGCATGACAGGGGCATAATAGGCGCGGGTTTGCGCATACCACATTCCCGCCCCTGCCGCCAAAGCCGACAGGGCAATCGCCGCTACCACAAAACGACCCACACGTTTATTGCTCATGCGTGCTGCCCCGCCTCGAATCCGCCCGCCTCAGTTTGCACGAAAGCGTCAGCGCACAGTTTCGCCAATGCGCGCACGCGACCAATGTAACCCTGCCGCTCCGTCACCGAAATGACCCCACGGGCATCCAACAGGTTGAACATGTGGCTTGCCTTGATGCATTGATCATAGGCGGGATGCGCCATGATGATCCGCTTGCCTGTTTTGGGATCAATATTTTCTGCGGCAAGGATGCGCTGACATTCCGCTTCTGCCTCTTCGAACTGACGCAAAAGAATGTCTGTGTTGGCCGTGTCAAAGTTGAAGCGGGAATATTCTTCCTCGGTCTGACGGAACACATCCCCATATTTCAACGCAATCGGTGCATCTGGATCATTAAACGGCATCTCCATCACATGATCCACGCCCAGAACATACATCGCCAGACGCTCAAGACCATAGGTTAACTCGCCCGACACAGGGTGGCAATCATGCCCGCCCACCTGTTGGAAATAGGTGAATTGGCTGACCTCCATGCCATCACACCAAACTTCCCAACCAAGGCCCCAAGCGCCCAAAGTCGGACTTTCCCAGTCGTCCTCCACAAAGCGAATGTCATGCATCGCCATATCAATCCCGATGGCCTCAAGGCTACCAAGATAGAGATCTTGCAAATTGGGCGGGCTTGGTTTGATCAGCACCTGATACTGATAATAATGCTGCAAGCGGTTAGGGTTCTCCCCATACCGGCCATCGGTGGGGCGGCGCGAGGGCTGCACATAAGCTGCCGCCCAAGGCCGCGAGCCTAAGCTGCGCAAGGTTGTGGCAGGGTGAAAGGTTCCCGCCCCGACCTCCATGTCATAGGGCTGCATCACGGCACAGCCTTTCTGCGCCCAATAGGTTTGAAGACGCAGGATGATCTCTTGGAAGCTGCGGGGCTTTTCCATGCGCGACATTGATCGTTCCTTGGGCTTAACGAAAGTTGTCGACCACATAGGACGCAGGATGCCGAGGGTCAATCACAGCTTGTGAGCTGCGCGATGGGAAATTTACGAAATTATTGGTGAAAACGGGGTGCATCCCGTCCGTTTCGCGGATAACCTGAACAAAATCACCCTTAAGGTTACGGATTAGGGCAATATGCAAAATCACGGGGTTCGGGCAGGTCAGACTGCGCGGTTGCGGGCGACAATTGTGATCTCCTTGGCCATTCTATGCGCCAGTCTGATTGGCCACGCGCCACAGGTCCAAGCGCAGGCCCAAACAGATTTGGTTTGGGTGCAAATCGAAGCGCATCCCGATCTGGTTACGGCGCAATCGCGTCTGCGCGTCTATGAAAGCCGCAGCGCCACCATGGGGGTGGCAGGGTTCATGATGCGCACGGGCCTATATGCGCTAGCCCTCGGCCCCTATCCGCGCGATCTGGCGCAGGAACGCCTGCGCGATCTACGGGCCTCCGGTCAAATCCCTAGCGACAGCTATATGCAAACGCCGCAAAACTACACGCGCCAATTCTGGCCTATTGCGGCCCAAGCGACAGCACCGCAGGTGATCGCAATTGAACCTTTGCCCGAGGTCGCGCCACAAGACGCGCCTGAAGAACCATCACAAACACCCGTGAAACCAAAAGCCGCCCCTGCAACCACGCCCCAAACAGATGCGCCACTGCGAGAAACCCTAGCCCAAGCGCGCGCAGGCGAAGCGGATCTTGATCCCGCCGCGCGCGATGATTTGCAGCGCGCGCTGCAATGGTTCGGGCTTTATGATGGGGCGATTGATGGGGTATTTGGCGCGGGCACGCGGGCAGCCATGGCGGCATGGCAGGGCAGGAATGACTGGCCCGAAACGGGGGTATTAACCACCGCCGAACGGTCAGATTTAATCGCGCAATGGCAGGCAGACTTGGCGCAACTCGGCCTAGAGCGGATCACGGACACCCGCGTGGGCATCGCAGCACTCTTGCCCATGGGATATGTGGAATTCGCGGCCTATGCCCCCCCTTTCGCGGTCTTTGCCCCGACAGGTGCGCGCGGGGTCGAGGTCGTGTTGATCTCCGCCGAGGGGGATCAAGCACGGCTGCAGTCTTTGTTCGAGATCGTAACGGATGCCGACATCATGCCCGAAGGGGGTTTGCGCGATATGCTGCGGGGCCGTTTTGATATTGCCGCCAGTGATGCGGCGCGCTTTACCACGGGTTTTGCCCGCTTAGAGGGCGGCGCGATTAAGGGTCTAATCATCCGTGGTCCCGCCACAGAATATACCCCCATCGCACGGCTGATGCCGCAAATTGAGGAAAATTTCCTAGCATTAGACGGCGTGTTAGAGCGTGACACCGCACCAAGCGGCACATCACCCTCGCTGAATATATCGGAAACAGAGCCAAGCCCCCTTGCGCAACGCTCAGGCGTTTTTGTGACGGACATAGGCCATGTCTTAACCGATGCAAGCCTACCGCAAACCTGCCCCACCCTACGCCTCAATGATGCGGTTGCCGCGCGGGAGATTTACCGCGACAGCGCCCTTGGGCTTGTGGTGATTGCGCCCGACACCCCGCTGACCCCACCAGCTTTGGCTGAATTTACAGCCGCCTCTCGGATGGGATCGGCGCAATATATCGCTGGATTTGCCTATGAGGGCAGGCTTTCAGCGGCCACCTTGCGACCCTTGGAGGACGCAGGCCCCGCCTATCCAAACCCCTCGCAAACCGAGTTGGGCGGGCCCGTCCTTGATGCCACGGGCGGGCTTTTGGGGCTTTATCGCGGGGGGGCTGTCACGCCTGCTGCCGATATCAGCACAACGCTTGCGGCGGCAGGGCTGCCTGCCCTGCCCCGTGTGATCCGAGAGGAACCGCTGCGCGGCGAGACCTTAGCGCGGCTTGCGCAGGCGATCACGGCAAAGGTGACCTGTCTTTCGCGTTAAGCGTGTATTTTGGTGGAAATCACCCCCAAATCGGAGACAAAATTCCTACGCCCCTTCCCCTTGCGGCGCAGCGCGATATGTTGCACCACCACAGGTGACGCATTTTAACTCCCCCGAGGTTTTACGATATGGCAGATGGCAGCTTGGCAATGGATGCAAAACCCACCGAAGAAATTTCGGTGCGGGATGTCTTTGGCATCGACAGTGATATGAAGGTTAAAGGCTTTGCTGACGCGACTGATCGTGTGCCTGAGATCGACTCAACCTATAAATTTGATCGCGACACGACATTGGCGATTTTGGCGGGGTTTTCGCACAATCGCCGCGTTATGATCCAAGGCTATCACGGCACGGGGAAATCCACCCATATCGAACAGGTCGCCGCCCGCCTGAACTGGCCCGCCGTGCGCGTGAACCTCGACAGTCATATCAGCCGTATTGACCTCATCGGCAAAGACGCCATCAAACTGCGCGATGGTAAACAGGTGACCGAATTCCATGAGGGCATCCTTCCTTGGGCCTTGCGCAATCCTGTCGCCATCGTGTTTGACGAATATGATGCGGGCCGCGCTGATGTGATGTTCGTGATCCAGCGCGTGCTCGAGCATGATGGAAAGCTCACCCTGCTTGACCAAAACGAGATCATTCAGCCGCATAAATATTTCCGTCTTTTCGCAACGGCAAACACTGTCGGTTTGGGCGACACCACAGGTCTTTATCACGGCACGCAGCAGATCAACCAAGCGCAGATGGACCGTTGGAGCCTCGTGGCGACCTTGAACTATCTCAGCCATGATGCCGAAGCCGCAATCGTTCTGTCAAAGGCCCCTCATTACAACACGGCAGAGGGGCGTAAAACGGTCAGCCAGATGGTCACAGTTGCCGATCTCACACGCACGGCCTTTATGAACGGGGAATTGTCGACTGTGATGAGCCCGCGCACCGTCATCAACTGGGCTCAGAATGCCGAGATTTTCCGCGATACGGGCTATGCGTTCCGTTTGTCCTTCCTCAACAAATGTGACGAACTCGAGCGCCAGACTGTCGCAGAGTTTTATCAGCGCTGCTTTGATGAAGAATTGCCAGAAAGTGCTGCAAGCGTCAGCCTTGGCTAAGGAAAGACCGACACCCAATGGGCAAGCCCACCGATAATCCAGCCGATCCGTTCAAAAAGGCGCTTGCCGATGCGACACGGGTTTTGGCCAATGACCCCGATCTTGGGGTCAGCTATTCGGTTGACCCGCCTGGTGCCAGCAATGACACGATCCGCCTGCCGCAAATCAGCCGCCGCATGAGCCGCGATGAGGTTCTGCTTGCGCGCGGCACGGCTGATGCGTTTGCACTGCGTCATCGCTTTCACAACCCCCGCATTGCCGCGAAATACGAACCCACGGGGCCTATTGCGCGCGATTTGATGACGGCGATTGAAACCGCCCGTTGCGAAGCCATTGGTGCCCGCGTCATGCCTGGCACAGCTGGGAATATTGACGCAAAAATCGGCGCAGAGGCGCGGCGCAAGGCCTATGGTGAAATCACCGAACGCAGCGATGCGCCGCTGTCGACCGCGGCGGGATATATGCTGCGCCAGATTGCAACAGGCCGCCCCCTGCCCCCCGAGGCGCAAAATATCGTAGAGCTGTGGCGCCCCTTCATTGAAGAACGCTGCGGCGAAAGCATAGATGCCCTCAAAGGGTCACTGGACGATCAAGCTGCCTTTTCGCGCGTTGCGCGGCAATTCATCTCTGATCTGGGATATGCTGACCAACTGGGCGATGACCCCGACCAATTGGACGACCAAGAGGATGAGGACAGCGCCGATCAAGATCAGGAAGAAACACCAGACAGCACAGGCGATAGCGAAACTCAGGAAGATGACAGCGCCGATGCCGACCCAGAGCGTTCGCAAGAAGAACAGCAGGACGCCTCTCAGGCACAGGTGCAAATGGATGAAAACGGCGATGCCGAGGAGGGCGAGGAACAAGAACTGCCCGATGGGGACGCGCCCGTTGAACCGCCCCAAGCGCCCCATCATTCGGATGCTGATCCAGATTACATCGTATTCTCAACCGCCCATGACGAGGAAATCGCCGCCGAAGATTTGGCCGAAGCTCAGGAGCTTGAACGCCTGCGCGCCTATCTTGATCAGCAGTTGGAACCTTTGAAAGGCGCGGTCAGCCGCTTGGCAAATAAACTACAGCGCCGCCTTCAGGCACAGCAAAACCGCTCGTGGGAGTTTGACCGAGAAGAAGGAATCTTGGATGCAGGCCGCCTTGCGCGGGTTGTGGCCAATCCTACAACGCCTTTGTCCTTTAAGGTCGAAAAGGATACCGAATTCCGCGACACGGTGGTGACGCTTCTTTTGGACAATTCAGGCTCGATGCGCGGGCGGCCCATTTCCATCGCGGCAGTCTGCGCCGATGTTCTGGCGCGCACGCTAGAGCGCTGCGATGTAAAGGTCGAAATCTTGGGCTTCACCACCCGAGCGTGGAAAGGTGGGCGCGCGCGCGAGGAATGGCTGGCACAAGGGCGCGCGCAGCAACCCGGTCGTCTGAATGATCTGCGCCACATCATCTATAAATCAGCAGACGCCCCGTGGCGGCGGGTGCGCGACAATTTGGGCCTGATGATGAAAGAAGGCCTTTTGAAAGAAAACATCGATGGCGAGGCGCTGGAATGGGCGCATAAGCGGATGTTGGCCCGCCCCGAAGCCCGCAAAATTTTGATGGTCATTTCGGATGGCGCGCCTGTCGATGACAGCACCTTATCCGTGAACCCCGCGAATTACCTTGAAAAGCACTTGCGCGATGTGATCAGCATGGTTGAACGCAGCCGTGCCGTGGAATTGTTGGCGATTGGCATTGGTCATGATGTAACCCGCTATTACGAGCGCGCCGTGACGATCACTGATGCGGAACAGTTGGCAGGGGCAATCACCGAACAATTGGCGGCCCTCTTTGACACTGACCCGCGGGCCCGCGCCCGCGTTATGGGATTGCGCAACGGGGGCGCAAAATCAGGGTTATATCGGTTTGGATAAGCGGGCAGAGTTTCAAAGTTTTGATACTGCCTCCCGCCCCGACCAAGGCGCCCCGCGCGTGGCCGCTTTGCGTGACTGTTTCCCAAAACTTGGGGTCGATGGTGTTTTAGTTCCGCGCGCCGATGCCCATCAAGGCGAATATGTTGCGCCTTGTGATGCACGGCTTTTGTGGTTGAGCGGGTTTTCTGGCTCGGCGGGGTTCTGTGCCGTTCTCAAAGAGCAGGCTGGTATCTTTATTGATGGCCGTTACCGCCTTCAGTTGCGCGATGAGGTCGATTTAGACATCTTCACCCCTGTAGATTGGCCCAAAACCAAACTTGAAACATGGCTGCCCACAGCATTGCCGAAGGGCGGCGTGATCGGGTTTGATCCATGGCTGCACACAATGGCCGAGATTGACCGCTTGGCTGAGGCTGTTACAAGCCATCAGATCACCTTGCGCCCACTTGCTGAGAACCCAATTGACGCGCTTTGGTCTGACCGCCCGCCGCCGCCTCATGGGAAGGCGAGCGCCTATCCATTGCACTACGCGGGCCGCAGCGCCGTTGAAAAATGTAGCGAAGTGGGGCTTGATCTCGCCGCCCAAGGCGTAAGTGCCGCTGTGCTCAGCCTGCCCGACTCAATCTGTTGGCTGTTAAACATTCGCGGCGCCGACCTGCCGCATCTTCCCGTGGTTCAGGCCTTCGCCATTCTCTCAAGCACAGGCAGCATCAGCGTATTTGCCGACCCTGCGAAATTCGCGGATGTTGATCTGCCCGATCAGGTCACGCTTTACCCGCTCAACCGCTTTGAGGAGCGGTTGCGCCAAGAGGCAAACTCTGGTCCCATCCGCCTTGATCCCAAGACAGCCCCCCATAAGCTGCGGATGATTTTGGCCGAGGCAGGGGCAGAAATTGACGAAGGCCCCGAGCCTTGCACCCTGCCCAAGGCGCGCAAACATCCCGCCGAGATTGACGCAACCCGTGCTGCACATCTGCGCGATGGGGCCGCCATGGTGCGGTTTTTGCATTGGTTTGATCACCACGCCCCTCAAGGCGGGTTGACTGAAATTGAGTGCGTCTGCGCGCTTGAACGCTTTCGCCGCGAGACGGGCGCGCTGCAAGATATCAGTTTTGATACAATCGCAGGCGCAGGCGCACATGGCGCGATTGTGCATTATCGCGTGAGCGAGGCCACCAATGCGCCGCTTGCGCCAAACACGCTGTTTTTGATCGATTCAGGCGGGCAATATCTTGATGGCACCACCGACATCACCCGCACCCTGCCCGTGGGGGATGTTGGGCTTGAGGAAAAACAGGCCTTTACCCAAGTTTTGCGTGGCATGATTGCGCTGTCGCGCGCGCGCTTCCCCAAAGGATTGGCGGGGCGGGATTTGGATGCATTGGCCCGCGCCCCCCTCTGGGCCGCTGGACGCGATTATGACCACGGAACAGGTCACGGTGTCGGGGTCTATCTCAGCGTGCATGAGGCCCCGCAACGGATCAGTCGCGCCTCGGATGTGCCACTTGAGGTTGGGATGATTTTATCAAACGAACCAGGCTTCTACAAAGAGGGGGCTTATGGGATCCGCATTGAAAACCTGATTGTCGTCCAAGAAGCCGCCCCAATTGCAGGGTGGGATGCGCGGACGATGTTGGAATTTGAAACTTTGACCCTCGCCCCCATTGATCGGCGGTTGGTGGTCAGTCATGACATGGCGGCGGCGGATATCGCATGGCTGAACGAATATCACGCCCGCGTGGCCAAAGCCCTGATGCCGCTGGTGCCGCCCGAGGCGCAGGCATGGCTGCGACAGGCCACTGCGTCCATCGCGTAGTCTTTCCGTTACCTTCCCTAGCTATTCTCAGACCAAGCCTGTATGAGAGGCACAAGAAGGAGATCTATTCATGACCAACACAATGTCGATTCGCCCTGCATCGGGGAAATATGTTGTGCGCGCAGGCGGCGCGATCGTGGCGGAATCTGCTGCGGCATTGGAATTGAACGAGGGCGATTTGCCCGCCGTGATCTACTTTCCGCGCGAAGATATCGCCATGGCGCTTTTGGAAAAGACCCAAAGCACCACCAAATGCCCCAAGAAGGGAATGGCCAGCTACTATGCCATTTCAACGGCATCAGGGCAGATTGACGATGCGGCGTGGTCTTATGAAGATCCAAAAACGGACGAAGCCCAAGCCATTAAGGGCCATATCGCCTTCTTTACCGACCGCGTCACAGTCGAGCGTATTTAACAGCGTGTCCGTCAGCTGTGCTCTTCAGCGGCAGTGTCCGCCATGGCACGGGTATAGGCTTTGAGCGCATCAATATGGAACACCGCCCCCTCTAGGGCGGGCGGCCCATCCTGCGGATTTTCTTTGATCACGGGAATGTAATCCGCTTCGGTTTTCTCAAAAATCGGCATGATGGTTTCAAGCGTATCCTCAAGCGTCACAAACACCCCTTTCGCAACCTGCGCCAAGAGGGCATCAGCGGGCGCGGCACGCGGGTCAGTCATGGGCCGCATGATCCGCCCTGCCCCGACCATGGCCAACAAATAGGCCTGTGGCCCTGCCGCCAAATGGATGTTTCGCCGTTCAAGTTGGGTCAAAAAGAACGAGCGATCTACAAGGCGGCTGGCAAGCGCCGTGGAAAGGGACACAGAAACCATCACCGCAAGGCCCGTTTGCCAGTCGCCTGTCAGTTCAAACACAATCAACGTGGTTGAGATGGGCGCGCCCAAAACAGCGGCGGCAACCGCACCCATCCCTGCCAAAGCGTAGAGCGTCACCGACCCTGACATCTCGGGCAGGATTGCGGTCGCGATCAAACCAAAGGCAAGGCCCGTCAGCGCGCCAATCATCAATGAGGGGGAAAACACCCCGCCCCCCATGCGCCCCGCAACCGTGATTGCCACGGCAACCGTCTTGAGAATGGCGAAGATAATCGTCTCATGCAGCACCAATTGCCCCGTGAGAGCGGCGCTCGTGGTCTCATAGCCCACGCCAATGATATGGGGGAAGAAAATCGCCAAGCCGCCCAGTAACGCCCCCGCAATCGCAGGGCGCAAGAACCGCGGCAAGCGCAGGAAATTTTGTACCCGAGTGCCTTGGTCATCGGCCCAAAAGGCCGCGCGGATAAACACCACGGCAACAAGCCCACAGATCAATCCCAACATGAGATAGGCGGGCAGTTCCGCGTAAAAGCCCAAGGCGCTTTCACGACCCAATGTGAACTCTGTCACATCGCCCAAGGTGAGGCGACT
Organism: Roseobacter sp. HKCCD7870; assembly: GCF_037830315.1. Classification (NCBI taxonomy): domain Bacteria; kingdom Pseudomonadati; phylum Pseudomonadota; class Alphaproteobacteria; order Rhodobacterales; family Roseobacteraceae; genus Roseobacter; species Roseobacter sp. HKCCD7870. The sequence goes on from NZ_JBBLYO010000001.1 coordinate 870,780, forward strand.
GATCACTGTGCCTGCCACACTGGCAATGACAATGGGCGCAAATGCATGCACCGCGAAATGGCGCAAGATCACCTCAAGCGCGAAAAGCGCCCCTGCAATTGGTGCATTGAACGAGGCGGAAACAGCCGCGGCCACCGCGCAGCCCAACAAATCCCGCCCCGTGATCCCATCGGCACGAATAAGCGCGGAGATTTTACTAGAGATTACGGCAGCCAAATGCACCACAGGCCCCTCTCGACCCGTAGAGCCGCCTGAGCCAAGCGTGATTAAGGACGCCGCAGCCGAGGCAACGCCCGCGCGTATCTCAACGCGACCTTCATTCAGCGCGGCCCCTTCAATCACATCCGCCACAGAGCGCACCCGCCCATCAGGCGTAAAGCGATGCAGGATCATTCCCACCAAAAGCCCCCCCAAAATGGGGATCAGCAAAATCAGATACCACGGCAAACTTTCGGCGTAGCTGTGCAAATGACGGATATCTTCGGTGCCGTAAAGCGTGGCTTGCAAGCGATCTACACCAAGGCGGAACAACACCGCCGCACTGCCTGCTGCCCCCCCAAGCACAAGCGCGATAAACCAAAACTGAATTTGGCTTGGGCCTTTGCGGCGCAGGATAAACCATGCCTCCGAGAACAAGGCGCGCTGCTGGCGCCATGTTGCTGCCAACATCGCCTTAAGGGGGTGTTGCCCAGATCGGGACGGGTCTTTATCCAACTTACCAGCCTTTGCGCCGCGCCTCTATAACCACCAAAGGCCCAAAGAGGTTGAAATTCAACCCTCTATCAGCTGCGCACCCCCGCAAAGCGGGCTTGCCATTCTTCGCGCTGCTCGTCACTGATCTTTGCGAAAAGAACCTCAGGCACAGTGAAGCCCTGCCCAGCTGGCAGCCGCGAGAGGCCTTCTGCGACATCTTCGGGCCATGCGTAATCTTTGCACCCCATCGCATCCAACATTGCCTGTGCGGCATCTGGGATGAACGGCGCAGACAAGAGCGCATAAAACGGGATGAGGTTCAGAGAAAACCGCGTGATGGCCGCGGCGCGATCTGGATCTTCCTTGAACACCGTCCAAGGGGCTGCAGATTGCAAATATTCATTCCCCAAAACCCAAATTGCGCGCAATTCGGCGGCGGCTTTGCGAATTTCAATCGCCTCCATATGCGCCTGATAGGCCGCAAGGCGGGCCTGTAAATCAGCCATCACTTGGGCCTCTTGTGCGCTGTAGTCGCCCGCCTCAGGGATCACTTCACCGAATTTTGAGCGGCAGAATTTGGTGATCCGACTGACGAAATTGCCCAGAACATCGGCCAAATCCTTGTTCACGCCTGCTTGGAAATTCTCCCAAGTGAATTCGCTATCCGAGGTTTCTGGCGCATGGCTCAGCAACCACCACCGCCAATAATCCGAAGGCAGGATCGACAAAGCCTGATCCATGAACACGCCACGCCCTTGGCTGGTCGAGAATTGGCCGCCATCATAATTGAGATAGTTGAAGGATTTGATGTAATCCACCAGCTTCCATGGCTCGCCAGAGCCTAAGATCGTTGCAGGGAAGCTCAAGGTGTGGAAGGGCACGTTATCCTTGCCCATGAACTGGACGTAACGCACATCTTGCGCGCCCCTGTCTGTGCGCCACCACCGCTCCCAATCATCTCCCTTGCCTGCGTCAACCCATTCTGCGGCGCAGGCGATATATTCAATCGGCGCATCAAACCAAACATAGAAGACCTTGCCCTCCATCCCTGGCCATTCATCCTTGCCCTTTTTAACAGGGATGCCCCAATCCAAATCGCGCGTGATGCCACGATCTTGCAACCCGTCCCCGTCATTGAGCCATTTTTTGGCGATAGAGGTGGTCAGAATTGGCCAATCTGTCTTGCTGTCGATCCACGCGTTCAATTGATCCCGCATAGAGGATTGGCGCAGATACAGATGCTTGGTCTCGCGCACTTCCAAATCCGTTGAGCCAGAAATCGCACTGCGCGGGTCAATCAAATCGGTCGGGTCAAGCTGCTTGGTGCAGTTCTCGCATTGATCGCCGCGGGCCTTGTCATAGCCGCAATTGGGGCATGTGCCCTCAATGTAGCGATCAGGCAAAAAGCGGCCATCGGCATTGGAATAGACCTGCCGCTCGCTCACCTCAGAGATCAGCCCTGCCTCGGCCAAACGGCCTGCAAAATGCTGGGTCAATTCGTGGTTTTGCGGGCTAGAAGACCGGCCAAAGTGATCGAAACTCAGGCGAAAACCCTGTGCAATCTCAGCCTGAATTGCGTGCATTTTAGCGCAATATTCGGCGACATCCATGCCCGCTTTAGCGGCGGCTAATTCGGCGGGCGTGCCATGCTCATCTGTGGCACAGAGAAATAAAACCTCACGGCCCCGACCGCGGTTGTAACGGGCGAAAAGATCAGCAGGCAATTGGCTGCCTACGAGATTTCCCAAATGCTTGATCCCATTGATATATGGGATCGCCGAAGTGATCAGAACACGCTCCATCACGCCCGCCTTGTCTTAGATGAATTCCTTCGCTCTCGCGTCTAACCCAAAGCAAAGCGGATGGCTAGACGGTGCAAAGATGTCAAACAAAACTGGGCGCTATGGATTTCGCACAAAGGCCTGAGGATGCGCGCGTTACATGCCATGCGGCGGGCGGGGCAAGGCGCGCGCGCAGACGTTGCATATGCCATGCGCGCCCCTCTAGGCCTGCAGGCAGATTTCCTGCAAGCGCCCCTTGCATGGATAAGGCCCCATGATCGGCCGCTAAGGAAAAGCGCGTCTCAACCCCTGCTGCGCCCCCATGATGCGGTGTTAAAATCGCGGCGAAAGGCTGCCTTCCCGCATGTTCAGCCGCCAGATGCAAACGGCGGATCGCGGTCAGGTTGGGTGGCTCTAGCACTTCAGCAACCACAGTTTTACAGGCCCCGCTGCGCAAAGCCTCCTCCATGCACCATAACAGGTCTTCGCGCCGCTCAGGCGCGACAAAGATCATGCGGGCAGGGTCAATCTCCTCTGCCACGGCCTGCATATGCAGATGATCAGGGTGCCACGCAGGGCGGATCCAAAGCACCGCCCCCTCCATCCGCGCCGCCGCCCAAAGCGCCAGACGCCGCCGTGCGGGGCCGCAAAACTCATGCACCCGCCCAAGCCGCAAATCACACCCCTCGAAAAGGCGCAAAGACGGGTTTGCCCGCGCCACAGAGGCCGTAATGTGATCAAAAGAGGCATGGGTGATTTGCATGAGGCCAGACTAAATGTTCTTTTTTTGTTCTGCAAGAAATTTTCGCACTCCCCTTGCCCTTCTTGGGCATCTCGCTACCAATAACGCGGAAGATAGCAGCGAAGGATAGGATGGGATGCGCAAAATTCAGCTTGGCACCACAGACACAATGATCACCGATTACTGCCTTGGCACGATGACATGGGGCAACCAAACCCCAGAGGCAGACGCACATCGCCAAATGGATATGGCGCTTGCGGCAGGGATCAATATTGTCGACACCGCCGAGATGTATCCCGTTAACCCTGTGCGGGCGGAAACAGTCGGCAATACCGAAACCATTCTTGGCAATTGGAACCGCGCCAACCCTGCGCGGCGCGGCGATTATATCTTGGCCACCAAAATCACGGGCAAAAACGCCGCGTTTGTGCGCATGGGTGAGGATATAACAGCCGCAAGTTTTACCGCAGCACTCGATGCCTCGCTCGCACGACTGGGCACAGAGTATATCGACATTTACCAAATGCATTGGCCCAATCGCGGTTCGTATCATTTCCGCCAAAACTGGGCCTATGATCCTTCGGCACAGGTGAAATCCGTGACGCTGGCCCATATGGAAGAGATCTTGGATGCAGCAGATCGGATGATCAAAGCAGGCAAAATGCGCTATTTCGCGCTGTCCAATGATACGGTCTGGGGCGTTGCGCAATGGATGCGCCTTTCCGAAGAGCGCGGCCTGCCGCGTGTGATGTCCTTGCAAAATGAATATTCGCTCCTGTGCCGCCTCTATGACACAGATTTTGCGGAACTGGCCGTGAATGAGCAGCTGACCCTGCTGGCCTATTCGCCCCTTGCCGCGGGCCTTTTGACGGGGAAATACCAAAACGGGGCCATTCCAGAAGGCTCGCGCATGGAGGGTAACGGGGATTTGGGCGGTCGCAAAAGCCCGCGCGTCTTTGATGCGGTCGCAGCCTATCTAGACTTGGCGCAAAAGCACGGTATTGATCCAGTTCACATGGCTTTGGCCTTTACTGTGCAGCGCCCTTTCTCCGTCTCGACCATCTTTGGCGCAACCACAAGCGCCCAGCTTGCCCGCATTCTAGATGGCTTGGATGTGACCCTATCGGGCGATGTTCTGGACGAGATAAACGCGATCCATCGCGCCCATCCGTTGCCCTATTGATGCGCCTGCGCCTCACCCAAACCGCGCTTCTATTGGCCCTGTGTTTGATCACAGCCTGTAGCCCGCCCATGATGGGGGCAAGACGGGCGGATGCACCGATTGCCTCGACCACACGGTTTGAAGCCGCACGATTTGCGGGGCCATGGGTGATGCGCCACGCCATCGATAGAACCGCGCCGCGCAACCTCAGCTTTGAGGAAGGCAGCGGCCAAATCATAGGTTTGCGGTATGTGGATGGATCTGGCCAAAGGATGGCGCTGACCTCGGACGGCCCGCACCCTGCCCGCTTTACAGATGCGCGCGGGCGGGCGCTTTGGGTGCTTTGGGTTGATGATGACTATCGCACCGCATTGCTAGGCGCGCCTGACGGGCGCTTGGCGTGGATCATTGACCGCAGAACAACGGGGGGCGCTGATCGCATTGACGCTGCATTGCGCCTTGCTGCGGCCAATGGCTATGATCCAAATGATTTTATCGCGCTGAACCAATGACTACACGCTTGCCCTTTCTCAGGAAAGGCGCAATCTGATCGCATGCCAGTTTGGATTGCCGCCACCATCTTTGCTGCCTTCATGCAGAACCTCAGGTTTCTGTTACAGCATCACTTGCGCAAAAGTGCGCTGTCGACCGCAGGCGCCACTTGGGCGCGGTTTCTTTACAGCGCGCCCATCGTGGCCTGTGGCGTGATCCTATATGCCCGTATACGCGGGTTTGATTTGCCACAGATCCAACCCCAGTTCTGGGCCTATATCGTTCTTGGCTCATTGGCCCAAGTTCTGGCCACAGCCTGTGTTGTGGCGCTGTTTGAGTTTCGTAACTTCGCAATTGGCGTGACCCTGAAAAAGACGGAAACCATCCTGACCGCCTGCCTCGGTTTGGTGGTTTTGGGCGAAGGCGTATCGCTGTGGGTTTTTGCCGCCATCGTGGTTGGGGTGATCGGCGTTATTTTGATCTCAGACGGGGGGCAAAAGGGCGATGGTCAAACCCTTCTCGCGCGCTTTGCCACCAAGGCCGCATTTTTCGGGCTGGCCTCTGGCGGGCTTTTCGGGGTGTCTGCCGTGACCTATCGCGGCGCGATCCTAAGCCTTGAAGGGGGGGATGCGCTGCTGCGATCTGGATTTGCCCTTGCGGTGGCCTGCGCCATTCAAGCCAGCAGTTTGGGCCTTTGGATTGCTTGGCGCGAGCGCACACAAATTGGTTCTGTGCTGCATCAATGGCGCATTGGACTTCCCACGGGGGCCACCTCACTTTTGGGTTCACTTGGATGGTTCTTGGCCTTTGGCCTACAAAATGCGGCATTGGTCAAAGCGGTCGGGCAAGTGGAATTGGTCTTTACCTATCTCTTTTCTATCTTCTGGCTCAAAGAACGCAGCACCAAAAAAGAGGTGATGGGATTGGTTCTGATCCTCGCCGCGCTGCTCGCCATTATCCTGCAAGAGGCGTAAGAAAGCGCCATGTTCACAATACCCCTCGCCATTGCGCCGATTTTCGTTATGATTGCCACAGGCTACGGCCTGCGCCGCGCGGGCCTGCCCTCGGCCGAGTTTTGGAACCTCAATGACCGTCTGGTCTATCTGGTTCTGATGCCTGCCATCTTCTTTGACAGCATTTCTACGGCCGATTTGGGCGCTGCTGCTTTGGGTGGCTTTTCCGCATTGCTCTATGCGGGTTTTTTCGTGGGCATCATTGCGGGGCTCATCGGGGCGGGCTTAATGCGCCACCATGGGCGCGCCGCGGGCAGTTCTTTGGTGCAAGGGGCGGGACGGTTCAACACGTTCATCGCCCTTGCTGTCGCGGGCGCCCTATATGGACCTGAGGGGTTGGAGCTTGCGATTTTAGGCGCGGCCATTCTGGTGCCTGTGGTCAACCTAACAGTGGTGACCACGCTTGTCCTCATGTTGCCACAAGAGCGCGGCACGGGGATTGGCGGCCAGATCACGGCCACGCTAAAAAATCTTGCGAAAAACCCTTTGATCCTGTCGATTGCCGCTGCCATGGCATGGAACCTTGCAGGGTTGCCGCGGGTGCCAGTTTTTCACGACAGCCTCGAAATTCTGGGCCAAGCGGCCCTGCCCATCATGTTGCTGTGCGTTGGGGCGAACCTCAAACTGCGCGGCCTCTCGGCAGAGGCGGGGCCATTATTTCTTGCAGCCATCGCAAAGCTTGGCTTGTTTCCTGCCGCAATTATGGGGTTGGCTTTGATCCTCGATGTGCCGCCCCTACAGGCACAAATCGCGCTGACCTTTGGCGCGCTGCCAACAGGCGTGGCCGCCTATACATTGGCCCGACAAATGGGGGGGGATGCGCCGCTTATGGCCGCAATGATCACCGTGCAAACGCTGCTCTCCTTCGCAACGATGCCATTGTGGCTGAGCCTTGGAGAGCGGGTTTTCGGCCTATAGTTATTTCAGCGCAACGCCGTGTCGACCTGCCAAATCAGTGAAAAATTGCCATGCCACGCGGCCTGACCGCGCCCCGCGCGTTGCAGTCCACTCAATCGCCTCGGCACGTACCTGATCTTGGGGCACAGCCACGCCATAGGCGCGGCAATAGCCGTCAATCATCTCGAAATATTCGTCTTGCGTGCAAGGATGGAACCCAAGCCACAACCCAAACCGATCCGAGAGCGAGACCTTCTCCTCCACGGCCTCAGATGGGTTTATAGCGCCGCTGCGCTCATTCTCGATCATATCACGCGGCATCAGGTGACGGCGGTTGGAGGTGGCATAGAAAATCACATTTTCAGGGCGGCCTTGCACACCACCATCCAAAACCGCCTTGAGCGACTTATAATGTTGGTCATCATGGCTGAAGGATAGATCATCACAAAACAAGATCACGCGTGCAGGGGCCGCGCGCAACAGCGTCAAAAGCCTGCCAATCGTGGGCAAATCTTCGCGCTGTATTTCTACCAATTTGAGCGGCAGACCCTCGGCCACCACAGCCCCATGTGCGGCCTTAACCAACGAGGATTTCCCCATCCCCCGCGCGCCCCATAAGAGCGCGTTATTAGCGGCATAGCCGCGCGCAAATTGGCGCGTATTGGCCATAAGCGTGTCGCGCGCGCGATCCACGCCCACCAACATTTCAACACCCACGCGCGAAATCTGCGCGACAGGTTCCAAATGATCAGGATCTGCATGCCACACAAAGGCATCAGCCGCATCCCAATCAGGGGTTTGCGCGGCGGGCGGGGCCATCCGTTCTAACGCATCCGCAATTCGGGCAAGCTGCTTTTTCGCCATAGTCATTACTACCGTTTACTCTTTCTGCGCCGCGTCCTCTGCGGGCGCTTCATCGGCCTCGTCTTCATCCCACAGGCCTTCGGCCTTGAGGCGCTCCTTGCGCTTTTTCTCAACCATGGCGACCAAGAAAATGGAGATCTCGTATAGCCCATAAACGGCGGTGAACAGGATCAGCTGCGTGACAACATCGGGCGGGGTCACTAAGGCCGCAACGACCAAAATGCCCACAATCGCATATTTGCGCACATCGCGCAGACCTGCGGCTGAAACCAACCCCGCCTTACCCATCAAGGTCAAAAGCACGGGCAGCTGAAAGCACAGCCCGAAGGCAAAGATAAACTTAAGCGCCAGATCAAGCGACTCGCGCACCGAACCAAGAAAGACTGTTTGCAGCTCTTGTGAGGGCGCGGAGGGTTGGAATTCCCCCTCCCCTGCAATCAAGTTGGCCAAGGCAGGGATCGCATCAGAAAACCCGATGAAGAAATTCATGGCCAAGGGCGTGACGATGAAATGCGCGAAGGCAGCCCCCAAGAGAAACAAAAGCGGCGAAGCAATCAAGAAGGGAAAAAACGCATTTTTCTCGGTCTTATAGAGACCCGGTGCCACAAAGCGCCAAAGCTGATGCGCGATCACAGGGAAAGAAATCGCAAAGCCCGCTATCACCGAAATACGGATCAAGACAAAGAATTTCTCTTGCGGGGCGGTGAAGATCAAACGTGCATCTTCGCCCCGCGCGCGTAAGACATCGGCCAGAGGTTGCGAAATAAATTCAAGCAAGGGTTCGGCTACAGTGAACATAATCACCATACCCGCCACAAAGGCCAAAACCGAGCGGATCAACCGCGTGCGCAATTCCGCCAAATGCTCAATCAATGGGGCGGAATGATCTTCAATCTCGTCTTCGCTCATGCCTCATCCGCCTTTTTCGCGCGGGGTTTAGGGGCCGCTTTGGGCGCAGTCGTCTTGGCCTTTACAGGCGCGGCCTTGGCCCGTGTCGTTTTTGCGGGTTCGGCTTTTTTCGCAGGTGCCTTTTTCGGCGCTGCCTTGGGGGCCGCCTTTGCTTTGGGCGCCGTCTTTTTGGCAGGCGCGGCTTTTGCCTGCGCTGGCACCTCGCTTGGCGCCTCTGCTGGCTCACTGCGCTTAACGGCAGGTGCGGGGGCTTGTGTCGGATTTCCTTGCGCGCCCGCAGGTTTACCTTGATTGCCCGTCTTCAGCGGCTTGTCGCTGTTGAAATCTGCATCGAGATCAAGATCCGCGTTGAGAGATTGCTTGACCTTATCCAGACCATATTGACGCGGATTGGTCAGGGCTTTCATCTCGCGGTTCATTTCGCGCATGCCCGTTTGATCAGCCGCATCATTCATAGCCGAGGTAAACTCGCGCGCCATGCCTTTGATGCGCCCCACAAACAGACCCGCTTTGCGGAACATGACAGGCAAGTCTTTTGGCCCAACAACGATCAAGGCAACTATGCCGATCACCATCAATTCCATCCACCCGATATCAGGCATGGCGTCCCTCTCGTGACAAACCGCGATTAGCGCAGGGTTTCATGATCCCGCCCCGCGCCAATGCGCAAGGCCAATGACGATCATTAGGCCTTGTCACGCTCGTTTTCAGGGGTGACATCGCGCGCGCCCTCACCATCGGCAGCTTTATTTTCAAGCTCCTCGGTGCTGTCTTTGACGCCGCGCTTAAAGGCGGTGATACCTTTCCCCACTTCGCCCATCAGGCCCGCGATTTTGCCGCGCCCGAATAGAACCAGCACGACCACCGCAATCAGCAAAAGCCCTGCAGGGCCAATATTGTTGAACATTTCGCTCTCCCATTTCAGCGCCGACTAATGAAACACTCCGCACATCAACCGCGCCGCGTTTATATCTTGGCCTCAACGCCATAGCCCCCAAAGGCCAATGCCGCTTGCCCACCAAGGGAATGTCGCGAAATCCTGCGCCGCCTGCAAGGGGCAAAACGCCCCTGCACGCGGGAAACTGATCACGATTGTATAATGAAGGCCCGCTTAGGATGCTTTGGCCGCGGGAAAAACAAAACATTTCTCGCGGCGCAGGCTCAACCACATCGCGGTGCCTTTCTTGGGCAAAAATACGCCCGGCACCGTTGCACGGATCACCTCGCCGTTGAAATCCATGCGAAACTCAACAAGGCTTTCATGGCCCATGAAGCGCGCGCGCTCGACCATGCCGCGTGCTGGCACACCATCGCTGACAGTAGGGTTTGGGCCACGACCGCCCCGATCAAAATCAATCTTCACATGTTGGGGGCGAAAGACAATCTCAACCGCCGTGCCATCGGCAAAACCTGGCGCCAAGAATTGCCCAAAGGCAGTGTCGGTCAGCGCCCCGTCCACACGGCCAGAGATGACATTCACATCCGAGAAAAATGCCGCCGCCGCCTTGTCCACGGGGGCGTTGTAAATATTATACGGCGCGCCCTGTTGCACGATGTGACCGTTGCGCATCAAGGCGATTTGATCTGCCATGCGCATCGCTTCCTCGGGCTCATGGGTGACAAGAACGACCGCTGTGCCCTCTTCTTTCAGCAATTCCAATGTTTCATCGCGGATGCCATCGCGCAGACGATTGTCTAACCCCGAAAACGGTTCATCCATCAGCATTACTTTCGGGCGCGGTGCTAGCGCGCGGGCCAAGGCCACACGCTGCTGCTCGCCGCCCGACAGCATATGGATGCCTTTTTCCCCATAGCCTTTGAGATCGACACGGGCGAGCAATTCCTCAACCCGCGCGCCCACTTCAGGGCCGCGCCCCTTTAGACCAAAGGCTATATTTTGCGCCACGTTGAGATGCGGAAAAAGCGCGAAATCTTGAAAGATCAAACCGACCGACCGTGCCTCGGGGGGCAGATGCAGCCCTGCATCGGAGACAGTGACACCATCAAGCGCAACCGTCCCACCCGTTTGACGCTCGACCCCCGCGATGACACGCAATGTGGTGGATTTTCCGCATCCCGAAGGGCCAAGCAAACACATCACCTGCCCAGCCGCCACCGACAAGGATATGCCCCGCACCACTTCCGTCCCATCAAAGACGCAAGAGAGGTTGCTTACCTCAAGCCGCGGGGAATTTTGGCGCGGGACTTGGTTCATAGGGCGCTTGCATCCTGATAAAAACACTCAACTTGGTCAGCTATCAGGCACAAGCCCCCCTTTCAAGCGCCGCTTTGCTGCGGCCTCTCAAATGGTGATGGCGTTCTGACCACCATCCAAGAGCACATTTTGCCCCACCATGAAACCCACATGTTGCGAGCATAGAAAGGCACAGGTAGCGCCAAATTCCTGCGCCGTGCCGTAGCGCCCAACCGGTAGGGTGCCAAAGCGGCGGGTGCGTGCCTCCTCAACACTGATCCCCTCGCGTTCCGCCACACCCTTATCAAGCGCATCGGCGCGATCCGTGGCGTGAATACCAGGCAAGAGATTGTTGATGATCACCCCTTTGGCAGCAACCTGACGGGCTGTGCCCGCAACATAGCCCGTCAAGCCTGCGCGTGCAGAATTGGACAAGCCCAATTGTGGGATCGGTGCCTTGACCGATTGCGAAGTGACATTGACCACGCGACCCCATGATTTTTCCATCATATGCGGCATGTAATGTTTCATCAGCGCAATTGGCGTCAGCATATTGGCATCCAGAGCCTTGATGAAATCCTCACGCGTCCAATCCGACCACAAACCTGGTGGGGGGCCGCCTGCATTGGTCACAAGAATATCAATCGCACCCGCCCCCGCGATAACATTGGCGCGCGCCGCCTCATCGGTGATATCGGCGGCAATCGCGGTGACTGAAACACCATAGGTGTCACGAATATGCGTCGCAGTCGCCTCAAGCGCCTCTGCCCCGCGGGCGTTGAGCACCAGATCAACCCCTGCCTCAGCCAAGGCTTCGGCGCACCCGCGCCCCAAGCCCTTGGACGATGCACAAACCAATGCGCGTTTTCCCTTGATGCCCAAATCCATGATCTGCTCCCTCGCATTCCTTAATATCTTTCCTAGCGCGCAAGCGCGCCTCTGGGGGCAAGTTAGGTGCCTGTTGCTGCCAAATCCAGTGTTGCGTCAGATTTACCTTTCACCAAAAGCGCCGCTTGACCGCGCCCTGCCCCGTTTCTATTGAGAAAAAAGGAGGGTGAAATGGCCAGCTTACCCGCACAATTAAAATTCGATGTTTATCCTGCCACGCAGTTCTGAATGGATCGCGGCGCCAATGAAGGCGATGCGCTTGGCACCTTTGACGAGGTGGAAGCAGGCGATATCTACCGCATGCGCAAAGATGCCAGCGCCCTCACCCTTGCCATGCGGGATGATGCCGATGGCACGCAGTTGGTGACCGAAGGCAGTCAATTGGGCCGTGCAGGCGACAAGCTGACGATTGCAGCCTGTCACCAATTGATGACCCCAGACGGGACTTTGGCCGAAATCCTGACCCTGACATTCTGGCCTGCGGGCCAACCCGCCCATTACATCCTGACGCTGTGCAACCTTGAGCCGGGCGAAGATTATGAATTGGTGGGCTCTGAGGCCGAAACAGCATCGCTGCGCTTTGCTGATATTGCCTGTCTGTCCTTTTTGGCAGGAACGCACCTTACCCTTGCCTCTGGCGCACAAATTGCCGTTGAGGCGCTGCAAGAGGGCGACCTGCTGCTGACCCGCGAAAATGGGGCGCAGCCCATTCGATGGATTGGGCGCACTGTGTTGCGCGGCACAGGCAGCACAGCGCCCGTGCTGATCCGCCAAGGCGCGTTAAACACGGCGCGAGATTTGGTTTTGATGCCGAACCATCGCCTCTTTGTGTGGCAGCGCCAAGATATGCTTGGCACAGGCCGGGCTGAGGTCATGGTGAAGGCCGCCCATTTGATCAATGGCAGCACGATCACACGGCTTGAGGGCGGCTTCTTTGATGGGTTCCAAATCCTACTTGATCGTCACGAAATCCTCTATGCCGAGGGGATCGCGGTCGAAAGCCTGATGGTTACAGGGCAAACCCGCCCTGCCTTGCCCGAAGCGATACTTGCAACCGCCGCGCCCGATCTAAGCCCCGAATTACGCACCGCGCTTGAGCTTGACGCACTGGCGCTTGCCCGCGCAGGAGGGGATCCCGCCAAGGCGCTTTACAAGGCCTCACTGGGTGGCAAAAAACGCCCCAACCCATAGCATATCCTGATCGCCTTCCCGCATCATCCCCCTTTCCAAAGGGCGCATCGCGCCATATACCGCGCCCCATGTCCCATATATCGCCTTCACCCCTCGCCAATCGCCCTGCCCTGCCGCCTGAAATCGGGCGCAGACGCACCTTTGCGATCATTTCCCACCCAGACGCGGGCAAGACCACGCTGACCGAGAAATTCTTGCTCTATGGCGGCGCTATTCAAATGGCGGGTCAAGTGCGCGCCAAAGGCGAAGCACGGCGCACGCGCTCGGACTTTATGAAAATGGAACAGGATCGCGGCATCTCGGTCTCTGCTTCGGCCATGTCCTTTGATTACCGCGAGTTCCGCTTTAACCTTGTGGACACCCCCGGCCACAGCGATTTCTCAGAGGATACCTACCGCACGCTTACGGCGGTGGATGCCGCCATCATGGTGATTGATGGGGCCAAGGGCGTAGAAAGCCAGACCCAAAAACTCTTTGAGGTTTGCCGCTTGCGCGATTTGCCCATCCTCACCTTCTGCAACAAGATGGATCGCGAAAGCCGCGACACATTCGAAATCATTGACGAAATCCAAGAGAACCTCGCGATTGATGTGGCGCCCGCCAGTTGGCCCATTGGGATGGGGCGCGATTTCTTGGGGTGTTACGACCTGATCCATGATCGGCTTGAATTGATGGATCGCGCAGATCGCAACCGCGTTGCCGAAACGGTTAAGATGAGTGGGCTAGATGACCCCAAACTGGCCGATCACATCCCCGAAGCACAGCTGGCCAAGCTGCGCGAAGAAATCGAGATGGCGCGCGAATTGCTGCCCGCCTTTGACCGCGCCACATTCCTTGCGGGTGCGATGACCCCGATTTGGTTCGGCTCGGCCATCAACTCATTTGGGGTGCGGGAATTGATGGAAGGCATTGCCGAATTCGGCCCCGCGCCACAGGTGCAAACGGCCGATCCGCGCGAAATTGCGCCAGAAGAAGGCAAGGTAACGGGCTTCGTGTTCAAAGTTCAGGCCAATATGGACCCAAAACACCGCGATCGCGTGGCCTTTATTCGTTTGGCGTCAGGACATTTTGAGCGGGGCATGAAACTGCATCATGTGCGCTCTAAGAAACCGATGGCTGTATCCAACCCTGTGCTCTTCCTCGCCGCTGACCGCGAATTGGCAGAAGAGGCATGGGCAGGCGACATCATCGGCATTCCCAATCACGGGCAGTTGCGCATCGGGGATGCCCTGACCGAAGGGGAGGCGCTGCGCTTTACAGGGATACCCAGTTTCGCGCCTGAATTGTTGCAAGTGGCGCGCGCAGGCGACCCGATGAAGGCCAAACACCTTGAAAAGGCGCTTATGCAATTCGCCGAAGAAGGGGCTGCAAAAATCTTTAAGCCACAGCTTGGCGCAGGTTTTATCGTGGGCGTTGTGGGCGCGCTGCAATTCGAGGTTCTCGCCAGTCGGATAGAACTTGAATATGGCCTGCCCGTGCGCTTTGAAGCCAGCCAATTCACATCGGCCCGATGGGTGCATGGCGCGCGCGACAAGGTCGATGCATTTGCGACTGCCAATAAACAACATATGGCGGTCGATAATGATGGCGACCCTGTGTATCTGACGCGCCTGCAATGGGACATTGATCGTGTCGAACGCGACTACCCCGATGTGCGACTCTCGGCGACCAAGGAATTGATGGTTTAACACCCCGTTTGACCCTTGCCGTGGTTTCGGCTAAATGCTTGTCCATTCTTGGCAATCTGGCCAAGGATCACGCCGCGGAGCGCGCGAGTATATGCGCTCCTTCACATATGCCAGTTGAGACTGGCCAGAACGGACGCATATGACCAAATTCACCGATCTAAACCTCAATCCGAAGGTTCTGAAAGCTATATCTGAAGCAGGGTATGAAACCCCAACCCCCATACAGGCAGGCGCAATCCCCCCCGCATTGGAAGGGCGCGATGTTTTGGGGATTGCTCAGACGGGCACAGGCAAAACCGCAAGTTTCACATTGCCCATGATCACGCTTTTGGCACGGGGGCGGGCACGGGCGCGGATGCCACGCAGCCTTGTTCTTTGTCCCACCCGCGAATTGGCGGCACAGGTGGCTGAAAATTTCGACACCTACACCAAGCATCTGAAACTGACCAAGGCGCTGCTGATTGGCGGCGTATCATTCAAAGAGCAAGACCTTCTGATTGATCGAGGTGTCGATGTTCTGATCGCCACACCGGGCCGTCTCTTGGATCATTTCGAGCGCGGCAAACTGTTGTTGACGGGCGTTCAGATCATGGTGGTGGATGAGGCCGACCGCATGTTGGATATGGGCTTTATCCCCGATATTGAGCGGATTTTCTCGCTGACGCCCTTCACGCGCCAAACCTTCTTTTTCTCTGCCACGATGGCCCCAGAGATTGAGCGGATCACATCAACATTTTTATCGAATCCCGCGCGGATCGAAGTGGCGCGCCAATCCACGACATCCGACACAATCACGCAGGCGTTGTTTTCTTTCAAACCCACCCGCCGCGACACAAGCGCGAAAGAAAAGCGCACCATGCTGCGCGCCGCGATTGCCGCAGAGGGCGAGGGTTGCACAAATGCCATCATCTTCTGCAATCGCAAGGTGGATGTCGATATAGTCGCAAAATCATTGAAGAAACACGGGCTGGATGCCGCCCCTATTCATGGCGATTTGGATCAACCGCAACGCATGCGCACCTTGGATGGGTTCCGCGAAGGAAGCCTTCGCTTTCTTGTGGCCTCAGATGTGGCCGCGCGCGGGCTTGATGTGCCAAGCGTAAGCCATGTGTTTAATTATGACGTCCCCTCTCACGCCGAGGATTACGTCCACCGTATTGGCCGCACGGGCCGCGCGGGGCGTAAGGGCCGCGCAATCACCATCGCGGTGCCTGCAGATGAAAAATATCTCACGGCGATTGAGGCCTTGATTGGCAAGCCCATTCCGACTGATGAGCCCCTGCCATGGAGCCCCACAAGCGCGCCAAAGCCTCATGAAGCGGACGCGGCGAATGATGACCGCGACAAGCCGCGCCGCAGCCGCGGGGGGCGTGGTCGCCGCAAGTCGCACGAGGGCGATGAGGGCAGCACAGCAAAGACTGAAACAAAGACCGAAGCGCCCAAAGAGGTGTCCGAAGACAACACCTCGCCCCAGCCAACGCCGAGCAGCGCGGCGCCGCGCCCCGAGCGCAGCCATGACCGCCATGAGCGCGGCGGACGCAATCGCGGCGGACAAGGTGGCGGACATCGTGTTGTTGGCATGGGTGAGCATTTACCAAGCTTTATCGCGCTCAGCTTTGACGAACGCCGCGGGCCAAGCAGCAGCTATGTCTCTGCCGATGCAGAGGATGAGCAGAGCCAAGCTGAGGCGCAAGAGATTGAGACGCCAGTGGCCGCCACTGAGGAGGCCCCAAAGCCAAAGCGCAAGCGCAGCCCGCGCAAACCTAAAGAAAGACCTGAGGCGGCAGGGGCAGAAACCCCCGCCGAAGCAGTATCAGAAGAATAAAACAAAACGCCCCAGCTTGGGGCGTTTTTTTATTCCGCAACAAGGCGGCTAATGATCACGCTGACCTCAGGCTTTTTGCCGATTTCAGCCTGAACAGATTGGCGGATGGCGCGGCGCACCGCCTCCTCAATCTTGTCGTCATCACGGGTGATCTTGCGATCCAGACGCGGCAGAAGATCGGCCAATTCATCCTCGAGCATCTCGGTTAAACTGCCATGGCCATTGCGCAAATGATCTGGCAGACCACGCAGCTCGACCCATGCATCTTCAATCAAGCTGTCATCTTCATCGACAATCAGCGCCGCAATCACGAGGCCGTTTAGGGCCAATTTCATGCGATCACGGATCACCCCGTCATAGGCGCCCACCCGTGTGCTGCCATCTAGGTAATCCCGCGCGACCTCGACATATTCCACCGCAGCGGGCGCATTGCCCGACAATTCCAACATTGTGCCATTTGGCGCAACAAGGCCAAGCATTCCCTTTTCCATGGCAAGCCGTGCATGTTCGCGCAAATGGCGGAATTCACCATGATTGGGCACAAGGATACGTGGACGCAAAATATCATGCATCTTTTCCAAATCGGGGCGATTGGCATGGCCCGACACATGGAAAAAGCCCGATTGCTCATCCACAATCTCTACCCCGATTTCTGCAAGCGCGTTTTGAATACGCCCCACGGAAACCTCATTGCCCGGAATGGTTTTGGACGAGAACAGGAACATATCGCCCTCTTTCAGCTCCATCCCCAAATAAGAGCCGCGCGATAGGGCCGCCGAGGCTGCCCGCCGTTCCCCCTGACTGCCTGTCACAATCAGCATGAGGTTTTCGCGTGGGATATCGCAGGCTTCCTCAACTGACACGGTCGAGGGGAAATCAGTCAGCACGCCTGCCTCGACCGAGGCGCGGATCATGCGTTGCATCGCACGGCCCAGCAGACAGACGGAACGGCCATTGGCCACCGCGGCATCGGCCAAGGTTTTCACCCGTGCAACATTGGAGGCAAAGGTGGTCGCCACCATCATACCCTGCGCGCGCCCAATCAGCGCTGTGATGGGTTCTGGCAACTGGCTTTCGCTACGCCCCTCATGGCGCGAAAACACATTGGTGCTGTCGCAGATATAGGCCAAGACCCCCTTCCCTGCGATCTCGCCCCACATAGCTTCGTCAAAGGGTTCGCCGACCATCGGGTTCGTGTCGATTTTGAAATCACCCGAATGCACCACGCGGCCATGTTCAGTGTCGATAACAAGGCCCGAGCTTTCAGGGATGGAATGCGAGACAGGGGCAAATTGCACCTTGAACGGGCCTGCTTCCACCACTTCGGGATAGGCCCCAACGACCCGCACCTGATCAGGGTTGTGACCCGCCTCCTCCAATTTGCGGCGCGCATGGATGGCCGTGAAATTACGGGCGTAAACAGGCGCGCGCAGGCGCCCCCACAAATGGCCAAGGGCGCCAACGTGATCTTCATGGGCGTGGGTGATGAAAATCCCCTCAAGGCGATCTGCGCGTTCTTCCAACCACGCGACATCAGGCAGGATCAGGTCAACGCCCGGTTGACCATCCATGTCGGGAAAGCTGACGCCGCAATCGACAAGGATTAAACGCTCCGCACCTTGTTCTCCAACACCATAGACATATGCGTTCATTCCGATCTCACCTGCCCCGCCAAGGGGAAGATAGATCAGCCTGTTTCGATCGCTCATCAGCTTGCCTGTTCCTCGTTATATTTATGGATCACGGTCAGACCATGCATGGTCAGATCATCTTCGATCCGGTCAAACAACACATCGCCCGTAGAGAAGAGCGGCGCAAGCCCCCCTGTCCCAACTATCCGCATCGGGCGGTCACGCTCGGCGCGAATGCGGTCACATATGCCACGCACAAGGCCCACATAGCCCCAAAACACGCCCGACTGCATGCAGGTCACGGTATTGGTGCCAATCACCGATTGCGGTTTTGTCACATCAACATGGGGCAAGGCGGCGGCTGCATGATGCAATGCTTCAAGGCTAAGGTTTACGCCAGGCGCGATAACACCACCCACATAAGCGCCATCCTCGGCCACAACGTCAAAGGTGGTTGCTGTGCCGAAATCCACCACAATCAAATCGCCG
Source organism: Roseobacter sp. HKCCD7870 (assembly GCF_037830315.1). Lineage (NCBI taxonomy): Bacteria > Pseudomonadati > Pseudomonadota > Alphaproteobacteria > Rhodobacterales > Roseobacteraceae > Roseobacter > Roseobacter sp. HKCCD7870. Next base: position 889,239 of record NZ_JBBLYO010000001.1, read on the forward strand.
CCATGGCGATCATAGGCGCCCGCGGTATTGACCAAGCGGTCAGGCCCCACTTGCGTGCCTGCATCCACCCGTGGCGGCACAGGCAAAAGACACTCAGATTTACCAACCACAAGCGGGCGGCAGTCGAAATAGCGATCACACAATACGCGCAAGTTAAAGACCACGCGCGGCACAGTTGAGGAGATAATCACCGCTTCAATCTTGGGTTTTAGCCCATAATGATCCATCAAGGTCGAATACCAAACGTAATATTGATCTGCGGTGCGTTGATGCTCGGTTGCGGTGCGTAATGTGCACAGAAATTGCGCGCCATCCCATAGAGAAAATACCGTATTCGTATTGCCGCAATCCACGCAAAGAAGCATCTCGCACGCCCCCTAAAAATAAATATCCGCCGCCGCAATGGCACAAGGCCCGCTCGGCGTGGTTAATATCAGATTACCAGTTTCATCGACATCGTCAAAAACACCACGAATGTCCCGATTGGGCAAACGCGCCAAAATGACTTCGCCGCGCTTGGCGGCGTGGGTCATCCATGCGGCGCGCACAGGGGCAAAACCCTGCTGAGAGATCTGCGCCTCCCAATGAGCCATGCGAGGGGTCAGCTGATCTAAAAAGGTTTCAGGGTCTGGGCATTGGCCTGCAACGCTGAACAGATCAATGGGCGCAAACGCGCCCTCCTCAAGGCCCGCCACATCTGGGCTGTGCCGAAGGTTCACACCGATGCCGATCACCAAATGCCCCTGCTGGCCCGCAGTGATCGCGTGGCTTTGCAACAGGATGCCCGCGATTTTCTGACCATGAAGCAGCACATCATTGGGCCATTTTAAGGTCAATGCGTCAGGCGCCACATAATTGGCCAAAGCATCGCGCAAGGCCAGCGCCGCGGTGAACGAGCGCAAAGCTGCCTCTTGCGGGGGGCAGTTGAGTGGCAGGATGAATGAGGCTGTGAAGTTACCAAGGGGGGCGCGCCATGCCCGCCCCCGGCGACCATATCCCGCCTCTTGGGTATGGGCCAAAATCCATGTGGGTCGCTCTAGCGGCGCGGCGCGCAAGCGCCGCTCCGCTTCGGCCATGGTGCTGTCGACACGGGCCAAAATGACCCGTTCAACCGTCGTGCTGTCAGCGCACAAGTGCCTGCGCCGCGTTGGCCGCCAAATGGTCAATCCCGAACAAATTCACAATGCCCGCAATCATGACTACAGCGGAAATCGTCAGGCCCAAGAATTGGATGATCGACATCCGCCCATCTAGGCCTTCGCGCGGTTCGCCAAAATACATGAAATAGACGATACGCAAATAATAGTAGGCGCCTATAACAGAGGCGATGACCCCTGCCACGGCCAACCATACCAAGCCTGCATCAACAGCCGCGACCAAGACCGTGTATTTCGCGAAAAAGCCCAACATGGGTGGGACACCAGCGAGACTGAACATCAGCACCAAAACCGCCAAGGCCTGGCCCGATTGCGCGGTGGCATAGCCGTTCAAGGCAGAGATATCAGTGACGGGGTAACCATCTTTCTCCATCGACATGATGAAGGAGAAAACACCAATATTCATGGTTACATAGATCGCCATATAGATCAGCATCGCCTCGACACCCTGCCCCGTGCCAGAAGCCAGACCCATCAGGGCAAAACCCATATGCCCGATGGAGGAATAAGCCATCAGGCGTTTGATATCTGTTTGGCCAATCGCCGCAATGGCCCCGACAAACATCGACAAAACCGCCAAGGCCGCAACGATCTGCTGCCAATCGGAAATGGCCATGCCAAAGGCATCGTAAACGACACGGGCAAATAGGCCCATTGCGGCCATTTTCGGGGCAGTTGCGAAAAGGGCTGTCACAGGGGTTGGTGCGCCCTCATAAACATCAGGTGTCCACATATGGAACGGGGCCGCTGATACTTTGAAGGCCAGACCTGCCGCCATAAAGACAAGGCCAAACACCATGCCCAAAGACATACCCCCCATCGAGGCCTCGATGATGCCCGCAAAAAGCGTAGTTCCCGCAAAGCCGTAAACGAGGGACGCGCCATAGAGCAAAAGACCCGAGGAGAGAGCGCCAAGCACGAAATATTTAAGGCCCGCCTCGGTTGAGCGCACGCTGTCACGGCGCAAGGCGGCAACCACATAAAGAGCTAAGGATTGCAGCTCCAACCCCATGTAAAGCACGATCAAATCACCAGCGGACACCATGATCATCATGCCAACAACCGCCAAGGTGACAATCATCGGATATTCAAACCGACCAAGGCCCGATTTCTGCATCGCCTCTTGGCCTACGATCAAAATTGCCGCCGCGGACAAAAGGATCACAATTTTGGCAAAGCGCGCAAAATCATCAACCACGATCATGCCACCAAAGCTGCTTGCATCGCCCTTACTTGTTGCCGCGACATAGAGCGCCATAATGGCGAAGACTGCGGCGGTCGCGTAGGTTAACGCAGGCGCCATGCCATCTTTGGTGGTGTAAACAGCCAACATCAGCCCCGCCATCGCATAGATGGACAGGACAATCTCTGGGATCAAAACTGCGAGGTCTGCGCCGATCATTAGAAATTCCTCAATGGCTGGCTGCAAGCGCAGTTGCGGGGGCAAACTCCGCAACGCTTGTGTGATAATTCGACAAAAGCGCCTCTACCGAGGGGCCAATAATATCGGTGACGAGGCTCGGATAGACACCCAATAGAATGGTCATCACCGCCAATGGCGCGAAAATCACCTTTTCGCGCGCGGTCATGTCAGTGATGGATTTCAGGCTTTCCTTGATCAGGTCACCAAACACCACGCGGCGATAGAGCCACAGCGCATAGGCCGCCGACAATATCACGCCTGTTGCCGCCAACAGCCCAATCAGCGTGTTCACATGGAAAACACCCATCAAGGTCAGGAATTCACCGACAAAGCCCGATGTGCCAGGAAGGCCCACATTGGCCATGGTGAACAGCATGAACACCGCCGCATAAGCGGGCATCCGATTTACCAGACCGCCATAAGCGTCAATCTCGCGCGTATGCATGCGATCATAGATCACGCCAACACAGAGAAACAACGCCCCCGAAACAAAGCCGTGGCTGATCATTTGGAAAATCGCGCCATCAACACCTTGTTGATTGGCGGCGAAAATCCCCATCGTCACATATCCCATATGCGCGACCGATGAGTAAGCGATCAGCTTTTTCATGTCTTCTTGCACCATCGCGACCAGTGAGGTGTAGATGATCGCAATCACAGACATCCACAGCACCAATGGCGCCATGATGTCAGAGGCGATTGGGAACATGGGCAAGCTAAAGCGCAAGAAACCGTATCCGCCCATCTTCAGCAAAATTGCCGCCAGAACCACAGAGCCTGCGGTTGGCGCCTGAACGTGCGCATCGGGCAACCATGTATGGACAGGCCACATTGGCATTTTGACCGCAAATGACGCGAAGAAAGCAAGCCAAAGCAACATCTGCATCCCACCTGCAATCTGCCATCCAAAGAGGCTGATGCCTGCCGCCGAGAATTCATGTGTCAACAATGTAGGGATATCGGTGGTGCCTGCATCAATATACATCGCCACCATCGCCACCAGCATCAGCACCGAACCAAGGAAGGTGTAGAGGAAGAATTTGAACGCCGCATAGATGCGGTTTTTGCCGCCCCAAATCCCGATAATTAAGAACATCGGGATCAGGCCCGCTTCGAAGAACAGGTAGAACAGCACCAAATCCAATGCCACAAAGACACCGATCATCAGGCTTTCGAGAACCAAAAGCGCGATCATGTATTCTTTGACGCGATGCTCTACGCCCCAACAGGCAGCGATTGTAATGGGCATCAAGAATGTGGTCAGCAGAACGAATAGCACGCTGATCCCGTCTACACCCAATTTATAGCTGAGGCCAAAGAGCCATTCCCGTTCTTCCACCATTTGGAAGCCCGTGTCATTCGCATCGAATTGCACAAGGATCGCCAAGGAGATCAGGAAGGTTGCGGTGGTGGCTGCCAGCGCCAAACGCTTGGCTCCAAGCTGTGCCGCCTCATCCTCGCCGCGCAAAAACAGCGCAAGGATGAGGGCCGCAACCATAGGCAGGAAGGTGACGATGGAAAGTAAGTTGTCCATGGAAATCCCTTAGCCTCCAATCGAAAGGCTGATCCATGTGATCAGTGCTACTACCCCGATCACCATGGCAAATGCATAATGGAAAACGTAACCCGACTGCGCACGCCCTGCGAGGCGGGTTAAGAAGGGGATGATCCCAAGGGCAAGGCCGTTGATCCCCCCGTCAATGATTTTGGTATCGCCAAGCTTCCAAAAGACACGGCCAATCGCCTGAGCAGGGCCCACAAAGACCGCGTCATAAATCTCGTCAAAATACCACTTGTTCAGCAAGAACAGATAAAGCGGGCGATTGACCGCTGCCCAACGGGCAGGAAGGCTTGGGACAGCGATGTAGAAGATATAAGCCACAAGCAGCCCGCCCAACATCGCGATAAACGGCGCAACTTTGACCCATTTGGGCACTTCATGCGCGTCACTGAGAACCGTGTTATCCGGGGCTTGGTGAATGGCCCCTTCACCAGGTGCGCCCGTAAAGACGTAGTGATGTTCAGCTTCGGCTGTGCCCTCATGCGTGGCGGCATGGGTCGCATCATGACCTGCTTCGGCCATGGTCGCATCGGTGTGACCTTCGGTGCCATGGGTTGCATCCCCTTCACCATGTGCCATTGCCTCAGCATAGGGGACGCCAAAGAATTTACCGACCTCATCTGGATGCCCAAAGAACGGCTTCAGCCAGATCATACCGGCAAACACCGCACCAAAGGCCAGAACGCCAAGCGGGATCAACATCACCGCAGGGCTTTCATGTGCGTGATCATGCGTGTGCTTGTCACCCCGCGGGGTGCCAAAGAATGTGAGGAACATCAAACGCCATGAATAGAAGCTGGTGAAGGCAGCAGCGATCACCAACATCCAGAAGGCGTAATGGCCCAAACCACCGCCAAAAGCATAGGCGCTTTCAATCACCGCGTCTTTGGACAGGAACCCTGCAAAGCCATAATAGGTCAGCGGGATACCAACGCCCGTGATGGCCAACGTGCCAATCAGCATGGCCGCGAATGTATAGGGGATCTTCTTCCGCAATCCGCCGTAATTGCGCATATCCTGCTCATGATGCATCGCGTGGATAACCGAGCCCGCGCCAAGGAACAGCATTGCTTTGAAGAATGCGTGGGTGAAGAGGTGGAACATCGCCACCGAATAAACCCCAACCCCTGCCGCAACGAACATATATCCCAATTGCGAACAGGTGGAATAGGCGATGACGCGCTTGATATCGTTCTGCACCAATCCAACCGTAGCCGCGAAGAACGCGGTCAGCGCGCCAAGGATGATGATGAAGTTTGTAGCATAGGGGGCGTGTTCCATAATCGGCGACATACGGCAGACCAAGAAGACCCCCGCCGTCACCATGGTTGCAGCGTGGATCAGCGCGGATACAGGGGTCGGGCCTTCCATCGCGTCAGGCAACCATGTGTGCAGCAAGAGCTGCGCCGATTTCCCCATCGCGCCGATGAACAACAGCATTGCGATTGTATTGGCGGCATTTACCTCAAAGCCGAGGAAGGCAAAGCTTTGCTCTGCCAGTTCCGCACCCATCGGTAAAATCACATCGAATTGGATCGAGTCCGCCATCCAATACAGACCGAAGATACCCAACAAGAAGCCGAAATCGCCAACGCGGTTGACGATAAAGGCCTTCATCGCCGCCGCACCTGCGCTTGGCTTGCGGAAGTAGAAGCCAATCAAAAGATAGGAGGCGACCCCGACCCCTTCCCACCCGAAGAAGAGTTGCAGCAGGTTATCCGCGGTCACCAGCATCAGCATGGCAAAGGTGAAGAACGACAGATAGGCAAAGAACCGCGGGCGATAACTTTCGCCTTCGCGGAAATTGTCGTCATGCGCCATGTAGCCAAAGGAATAAAGATGCACCAGCGCAGAGACAGAGGTGATCACAATCAACATAATCGCCGTCAAGCGATCAATGCGAATGGCCCAATCCGTGAACAGGCTGCCTGATTCCACCCAACGCAGGATTGAGATGGAATAGGTTTCGCCATCAAACCCGATGAACACGGCCCAAGACAGGATCATCGACAAGAACAAAAGCGCGGTTGCAATGATGCAGGCGAGTTGTTCACCAAACCACCGCCAGCCAAAGCCAGCCAAAAGCGCGCCGATGAGCGGTGCAAAAAGCAGGATCGTTTCCATCGGCTCAGCCCTTCATATTCGAAACATCTTCAACCGCGATGGTGCCACGGTTGCGGAAGAAACAGACAAGGATCGCAAGACCAATCGCGGCCTCTGCCGCGGCGACTGTCAGGACGAACATGGTAAAGACCTGACCCGTCAAATCCCCCAAATAGGAGGAAAACGCGACAAGGTTGATATTTACCGATAGCAAAATCAATTCGACTGACATCAGGATCACGATGACATTCTTCCGATTGAGGAAGATGCCAAAAATCCCGATCACAAAGAGCGCAGCCGCCACCGTCAGGTAGTGTTCCAGTCCGATCGTCATCTCGTCCCTCCGAGGGGGTTTCCCTCATGGTCATTCAATATTCTGCGGGGCCAAAAGTCCCGCTTATGTCACAGCCCTTGACCAGGCTTTACGTCTTTTAGTTCCATCGCTTTCGCAGGATCACGATACATTTGTGCCAAGACATTCTGGCGTTTGACGTCTACGCGGTGGCGCAGCGTCAGAACAATCGCGCCCACCATCGCAACCAACAAAACCAAACCTGCCAATTGGAACACCAACAGGTAATGATCATAAAGGATCATCCCCAAGGCTTTGGTGTTGTGCATCTGATCGATTGCGGGGGTTGGGTTGCCAAGGCGAGTATCAATCCCGTCTGAAAAGGCCCATGTGCCATAGGCAAGGCCAAGCTGGATCAACAAAACCACACCAATCAAAAGCGCGAGTGGCATATATTGCGCCATTCCCGCCTTAAGTTCGGCGAAATCGACATCCAACATCATCACCACAAAAAGGAACAACACCGCCACCGCACCCACATAGACAATGATCAGCAGCATCGCGACAAATTCAGCGCCCAAAAGGACGAACAAACCCGCCGCAGACAGGAAACTGAGGATCAGCCACAGAACCGAATGCACGGGGTTGCGGGCCAGCACCACCAAAAGTGCTGCGGCAACCAGAACGGTTGAAAACGCATAGAAGGTGATATCGGCCACGCCCATATTTCAGTCCTCGCCTTCGTCAATGGCCGCTTTGGCCAGTTCCATCGCTTTGTTCATCGCAGGCACACCGCCAAACATCGCGGCCATGCCAATGGTCTCAGCAATCTCTTGCGGGCTTGCCCCTGCCTCGACCGCGTGGCGCACCGTCATACGGATTTGCGCCTCGGCCAATGCGCCCTGAACGGTCAGACCATGCAGGGTCAAAAGCAGCCGCGTTTTCGCGTCCAAACCCTCAGGATTGAATTGCTTTCCAAAGAAAGCCTCCATCATTTCGGCGGGCATGGTGGGCCAAAGTTTATCAAGATTTGACGCAGTAATATTCGCCATGGCGGGGTTAACCGCCTTGAGGAAGTCCTGTGTCATCTCTTGCGTTTGGCGCATCAATGCCTCGAAAGGGTTCTGGGGGGACTCGTTACTCATTTTACACACTCACAGGTTCGGACTTACCGATACGGCGCGTCCAACTCTAGGTTGCGGGCAATTTCCGCTTCCCATCTCTCACCATTGGCCAGAAGTTTGGCCTTGTCGTAATACAGTTCTTCACGGGTTTCCGTGGCGAATTCGAAATTCGGCCCTTCAACAATCGCATCCACAGGGCAAGCCTCTTGGCAGAAACCGCAATAGATGCATTTGGTCATATCGATATCGTAGCGCGTGGTGCGGCGGCTGCCGTCCTCGCGGGGTTCAGCGTCAATCGTGATCGCCTGTGCGGGGCAAATCGCCTCGCATAATTTACACGCGATGCAGCGTTCTTCGCCATTAGGATAGCGGCGCAGCGCATGTTCCCCGCGAAAACGCGGCGACAACGGCCCCTTTTCATGCGGGTAATTGACGGTCGCTTTGGGGGCAAAGAAATACTTAAAGCCCAGCTTGAAGCCCTTAAAAAAGTCGACCAGCAAGAAATATTTTGCAGCGCGGGTATAATCGATCTGTGTCATCGTTCAGCCCCCAATCGCCCAACGGGCATATGCCCCACCAAAGAGTTCAAACTTTGCGAGGAAGGCGACCAAGACGACCCAAGCCAAAGACATAGGCAGGAACACTTTCCAACCGATGCGCATCAATTGGTCATAGCGGTAGCGCGGCACAACCGCCTTTACCATCGCGAAGAAGAAGAAGAATACGGCCATCTTGGCGACCATCCACAGCGCGCCATCTGCAACCCCTGGAATGGGCGACAGCCAACCGCCGAAGAACAACAGCGTCATCAGCGCGCACATCAAGAAAATTGCGATATATTCGCCGGCCATGAACAGCAAGAACGGTGTCGAAGAATATTCAACCTGATAGCCCGCGACCAATTCCGATTCCGCTTCGGGCAAATCGAAGGGCGGGCGGTTGGTTTCGGCAAGCGCCGAGATGAAGAACAAAAACACCATCGGCAAATGCGGCAACCAATACCACGAGAACAGGCCGAAATCCCCGTCCTGCGCGCGCACAATATCGCCAAAGTTCAGCGAACCAGTCGAAATGATCACCCCAACGATGATCAGACCAATGGACACCTCATAAGAGATCATTTGCGCTGCGGAACGCAAAGAGCCAAGGAACGGATATTTCGAGTTGGACGCCCAGCCCCCCATGATCACGCCATAAACCTCAAGCGAGGAAATCGCGAAAACATAAAGGATTGCCACGTTCAAATCGGCCAGAACCCATGTATCATTAAACGGGATCACCGCCCAAGCAATCATGGCCAAGACAAAACTGGTCATTGGCGCCAGAAGGAATACGGGGCGATCCGCACCTGCGGGGATCACGACCTCCTTCACGACATATTTCAGCGCATCGGCCACGGTCTGCAACAGGCCGAACACACCCACCACATTGGGGCCGCGGCGCATCTGAACAGCCGCCCAGATTTTGCGGTCGCCATAAACAAGGAAAAGTAGCGAAACCATCACAAAGCCGATCACAAGCAAACATTGTGCTGCGATGATCAGCATCATTCCGGGCGTGGTTGATAAGAAACCGTCCATGTCGTCCTCAAACCGTCGGTATGCCGTTATCCTGACAGGCCGCAACGATGACTTCTGCATCTATCGTCTGCGACCCGAGCGGGAGCGATGGCGAGATGGTGTAAACCGCATCTCCGCGCCAAATGCCACCCTCTTCGTATACATTTGTGCGCACATGTCGCGCAAAACCATATCCACGGATCAGCGCATATTGCGCTGCCGCACATTTGGCATAGTCCTCGACATTACTTGTCGTGGCCGCGCCTGACATTTGCACGATGAAATTCACCAAGTCGTCGTCCAGTAGTCTTGTCTCTACACCGTCATAAAAAGTGGGTGGCCCTTGATCGTAACGCGGAATGGTCTGGCATCCCGCAAGGCCTAAGCCCGCCCATATCAGCCCCGCGACCATCATAGAACCCCGTTTCGAGATAATATGATGTAAATCGCGGAACATCATTTCGTCATTCAGCCGCCAGTGCGGCCGCATTACGCGCCTTTGCATTCGCCGATAGCTCGGCCATCAATTGGCTGGCGCGGGCAATCGGGTTGGTTAGGTAATGATCTGCAATCGCCGATTTGAAATCTGCCTTACCCAAGGCCTTTTGCGTCAGAGCCGGGCCTGAATTTGCGGGCAACTCGTCCACCATAGCCAAATGCGGCACGGCTTTCACCAAGGCCTGACGCAATTGGGTTTGGGTGTCGTAAGGCAATGTTGCGCCCAATTCGGCAGAAAGGGCGCGCAAAATCGCCCAATTTTCCTTGGCCTCATTGGGCGGGAAATTCGCGCGCAGCGCCAATTGCGGACGCCCTTCGGTGTTTACAAAGAGGCCATTTTCTTCGGTATAAGCCGCAGCAGGCAGAATGACATCCGCACGATGCGCGCCACGATCCCCGTGGCTGCCTTGATAGATAACAAAGGCACCATCGGTGATCTCAACCTCATCTGCGCCGAGGTTATAGATGACATCCGCATCTTTTACCGCGGCGGTCAGCCCCCCCTTGGTAACAGCGCCCACATCCATCGCGCCCACGCGGGCCGCGGCCGTGTGCAAGACCAAGAGGCCCGATTTGGTTTTCTCAGCCAAGGCTTGCGCTGCGGCCAAAACCGCCTCGCCATCGGCCTCGCGCAGGGCCCCTTGGCCGATGATGACCAGTGATGCCTGCTTTGCGACCGCCCCTGCCGCACGAGACAAGGTCTTCTCCAAGGCCGCACGATCTGTGCCCAGATGTGCATAGTCATAGGTCAGATCAGCCGCTTCGCCGATCACCTCGACATTTGCGCCGCGCGCCCATGCTTTGCGAATCCGCGCATTGAGCACGGGGGCCTCAAGGCGGGGGTTGATGCCGATGAGGATGATATGATCTGCGTGATCAATATCTTCAATCGCCGCTGTGCCCACATAGGCCGCGCGATTGGCTTCGGGCAATTTCGCGCCATCGGTGCGGCATTCTACAACGCCACCTTGACCCTCGATCATCTGTTTCATTGCGAAAATCGCTTCAACGGGGGCCAAATCACCCACGAGACCTGCAATTTTCTTGGCGCCTTTCAGCGCCTCGGCGGCTTTGGCCAAAGCCTCGCCCCACGTTGCTTTGCGCAATTTACCTTTTTCGCGAATATAGGGCACATCAAGCCGCTGGCGGCGCAGGCCATCCCACACAAAGCGGGTTTTATCCGAAATCCATTCCTCGTTCACGCCATCATGGTTGCGCGGCAGGATACGCATCACTTCGCGCCCTTTTGTATCCACGCGGATGTTGCTGCCAAGCGCGTCCATGACATCGATAGTCTCGGTCTTGCTCAACTCCCAAGGCCGCGCGGTAAAGGCATAAGGCTTGGAGGTCAGCGCGCCCACGGGGCACAGGTCGATAATGTTGCCCTGCAAGTTCGAATTCAGAGTTTCCCCAAGATAAGAGGTGATCTCTGCATCCTCGCCACGGCCTGTCTGTCCCATTTGGGTGATCCCTGCCACCTCAGTGGTGAAGCGCACGCAGCGCGTGCAGGAAATGCAGCGCGTCATGTGGGTTTCGACCAAGGGGCCCAAATCCAAATCTTCTGAGGCACGTTTGGATTCGCGATACCGACTGAAATCCACGCCATAAGCCATGGCCTGATCTTGCAGATCACATTCACCGCCTTGGTCACAAATCGGGCAATCCAGCGGGTGGTTGATCAGAAGAAACTCCATCACCCCTTCGCGGGCTTTCTTCACCATGGGCGAATTGGTTTTCACCACAGGCGGCTGACCTTCGGGGCCAGGGCGCAAATCGCGCACCTGCATCGCGCAAGAGGCCGCAGGTTTGGGGGGGCCGCCTACAACCTCAACCAAACACATCCGGCAGTTGCCCGCGATGGAGAGGCGCTCGTGATAGCAGAAGCGCGGAATTTCGATTCCTGCCACTTCACAAGCTTGGATCAGGGTCATCGCCCCTTCCACCTCGATCTCATTCCCATCAATTACGATTTTTCTCAGGTCGCTCATGCGCGCGGTCCTTCGTTGGCCTCAGGGCGGGTCTGGAATTTATGCCCTGCAAATTCGCTTTTGGTGCCTTCTAACCCTCAATAAGCAATCTGCCAACGGCTGACTGCGAAGAAATTTCGTCGCGGCCCAATCTGCACATAGATTGGGCATCTTCGACAGTTGCTTCGCGCTCTGCCAGATAGGCCGCTGCTAGGGCACGGTACCGTGCTTTGTCAGCATCGCTATCGAGATAGTCTTCTAGCTCAGCACGCGAATAGCCCAAGGATATGCCGCGATCAACCAAGCTTTGTGCAAAAGCCCAAGCGCGCAGAATCCGTGCATTGATACTGTCACAATGATTGCGCACCAATCGCCCGATTGAGATGACCAATAGACCCTCATGAATTTGGGGATCGTTGCGCAAGGCATCAAAGCGATCCTCAGCCCTTGCAGGCATCGCCGCTGCTGCCAAAAGCAGCGTAACGACCAAGGCACGCATCATCGCGCGCGGGCCATTTCGAGGGGATTTGTGCATCTGCGTCACCATATTCAAATCAGGCCACATCGGGTGTCAGAGCGCAATTCACAAGCCCGTGCACGGCTTAGGCCAACGGTAGATACAAAAACGGGGCCGCAAGGGCCCCGTTCTCTATCATTCTGCTGCAATCGCGGCACCGCGTTTTGATTTGATGCGATCTTCAATTTCATCACGGAAATTGCGGATCAAACCTTGGATCGGCCATGCAGCCGCATCGCCAAGCGCGCAAATTGTATGACCTTCAACCTGCTTGGTCACATCAAGCAGCATATCGATTTCTTCAACCGATGCCTCGCCTTTGACCAAACGATCCATCACGCGCATCATCCAGCCCGTGCCTTCGCGGCAAGGCGTGCATTGGCCACAAGATTCGTGCTTGTAGAACTTCGACAAACGCCAAATCGCTTTGATGATGTCTGTGGATTTATCCATCACGATCACCGCTGCTGTGCCAAGGCCAGAGCGCTGTTCGCGCAGATAATCAAAATCCATGATGGCCTCGCGCATATCCTCACCACGGATACAGGGCACAGATGATCCACCGGGAATGACGGCCTTAAGGTTATCCCAGCCACCGCGAATGCCGCCGCAATGACGCTCGATCAATTCCTCAAAGGTGATCGACATCGCCTCTTCCACCACGCAAGGAGTGTTCACATGGCCAGAAATCGCAAAAAGTTTTGTCCCCGCATTATTGGGGCGCCCAAAGCCCGCAAACCATTCAGCCCCACGGCGCAGGATGGTCGGCACAACTGCGATTGATTCGACATTGTTCACCGTGGTCGGGCATCCATAAAGACCCGCCCCCGCAGGGAAGGGTGGCTTCATGCGTGGCATGCCTTTTTTGCCCTCAAGGCTTTCAAGAAGTGCGGTTTCCTCGCCGCAAATATAGGCCCCTGCCCCGTGATGCAGGTATAGATCAAAATCCCAACCCGATTTCGCGGCATTTTTGCCCAGAAGGCCCGTATCATAACATTCATCAATCGCGGCCTGCAGGGCCTCGCGTTCGCGGATATATTCACCGCGGACATAGATGTAGCAGGCATGGGCCCCCATCGCGAAGGAGGCGATCAAGCACCCCTCAATAAGCGTATGCGGGTCATGGCGCATGATCTCGCGGTCTTTACAGGTGCCAGGCTCAGATTCGTCTGCATTCACCACCAAGTAGGAGGGGCGACCATCGCTTTCCTTCGGCATGAAGGACCATTTCAGACCTGTGGGGAACCCTGCCCCGCCACGGCCCCGCAATCCCGATGCTTTCATGATCTCAATGATTTTGTCACGGCCCAGCGCAATCAGGTCTTTGGTGCCATCCCAATGGCCCCGTGCCTTTGCGCCTTTCAGGCTGCGCTCATGCATCCCATAGATGTTGGTAAAGATGCGGTCTTTATCCTGAAGCATGTCCTAGTCCTTGTCGTTCTGGCGCTGCCCGTGCCCCGCACGGAGTTTTTTACGGCCTTGCCATACCTGATACGTTACCACAAGCGCCCAGAAAAGGGCCGCAATTGCCGCAAGGTCAAACAAAAAAGCCAGTCTCGCAGGCCACCCAAGATGGGCACCGATGGCCTGCATCAACATCCACAACAGCATTGCCCCCGCAATAACCAAGGCAGCCACCCGCCCCTTGCGGTCGAGCGCGGCATCTTCAGCGTTTTGCATGGGCAGTTTGCGGGTCATTCATTTGGTCTGCAACATGGCATGTCATTTGCTCGGGGTTTTAACGGGGGTGGCTGCAAGCTGCAAGAAAAAGCGGCCCCGCATCTGGGATGCAGGGCCGCCTTTTGCAGGAATTCGCATTAGGACTTAGTAAACATCCCCATCGCCAACGCGTTTTGAGAATTCCGTTTGCCCACCTGCGGCCAAGGTTTTCGCCTGCGCAACCCAATTATCGCGGCTGACGCGGCCCTTAAACCCTTCGAGGTTCTGATCAACCCATACGACCTCATCCGCCGTCCAAGAGGCAACTTGGTCAAAATGGTAAAACCCTAAACGATTGAGCAACGCCTCCAGTTTTGGGCCAACGCCTTTGATCATTTTCAGATCATCCGCCCCCGAGGCGCGCGCGGCGCTCAAGGCGGCAGGGCGCGTGCCTGCGCCTGTGGTGGCCGCAGGCGCGGCGGCTTTGGCAGGCGCTTTGGGTTTTGCTGCGGCTTTGGGTTTTGCCGCTGCTTTTGGCTTGGGGGCGGCTTTAGGTTTTGCAGCAGGTTTTGTGGTCGCGGATGCTGCAGGTGCCGCAGCCTTCGGGGCCGCGGGTTTTGGCGCTACGGGCTGTGGCGCAGACACACTCTTATTGGTGGGCTCAGGCAAGCTGCGACACAGCGTGAGCATCAAAAACAACCCCACACCAACCGCCACGATCACGGCCGCAAACACCGCTTGCATAAAGCTCCAATCGCCAAGGACTGCTACAAGCACCCCTGCAAATGCGCCGACCAATGCCGCCAAGCCCCATGACACAGCTGCACAGGTCAAACCCCCTGAATTCTCGCTCATTTATTTTCCCCCGTCTGATCGTAGATTTTTGATCACTGATTTCGACATGCGCCTGTCGCGCCTTAATGCCCCGCAACTTACCCTATCTTTTCACATATAAAAAACATCTTTTCATGGGGTAAGATGTAAAAAACCCGCCATAAAGGCGGGTTTTTTGTGGAATTGATCCGAATTTTACGTGGTAAAGCCGCTTATTCGCTCGACTTTGGCTTGCGCGATGTGGGCTTTGCCGCTGCCTTTTTGGCGGCTGGTTTCTTCGCAGCAGGCTTTTTCGCAGGGGCTTTCTTCGCCGCATTTGCGGGTTTAGGCCGCGCGGCCTCCTTGGGAAGGCCAGCCGATGACTGCTTACCCCACGGGGCCAGCAATGGCACCTCGGTGCCATCAATCCGCTTGACCGTATCACCGATATCCGCCGCCAATCGCGCGGAGGCATTCAGCGGATCGCGGCCCTTTTCATGTGCGGCCAAACTGGTCAGACCCGATGCAGGCTCGGATGTGTAGCGGCCATTTTGTGGCCCCGGTGTCGGCACCTTGCCTGCCGACAATTCATCAATAATCTCAGACAGGCGCGCCACCGTCAGGTCTTCGTAATAGTCCTTGCCGATCTGCGCCATTGGCGCGTTGGAACAGGCGCCCAAACATTCGACCTCTTCCCACGAAAACTTGCCATCTTTCGACAGCTCATGCGGGTTGGGGGCAATTTTCTCGCGGCAAATGCCAATCAAATCTTCCGCGCCACAGATCATGCAGGAGGTGGTGCCACAAACCTGAATATGCGCCACGCTGCCCACGGGCTGCAATTGGAACATGAAATAGAAGGTCGCGACTTCCAAGGCGCGGATATAGGCCATGCCGAGCATATCAGCGACATATTCAATCGCAGGCTTGCTGAGCCACCCTTCCTGTTCTTGTGCGCGCCACAACAGGGGAATAATCGCCGAAGCCTGACGTCCTTCGGGATATTTGGTGATCTGCGCCTGAGCCCATGCCTGATTTTCAGGGGTAAAGGCAAAGCTATCTGGCTGTTCCGAATGAAGGCGTCTGAGCATCGTAAAGTTTTCCGTCAACAGGTTGAACGCGGCGGTGATCCCGCCGCTGCAAAGGCCGATCCGGGATCAGCGGTCAATCTCACCAAACACAACATCAAGCGACCCAAGAACAGCAGAAACATCCGCCAATTGGTGGCCGCGGCATAGGTGATCCATCGCCTGAAGATGCGCAAATCCAGGGGCGCGGATCTTAGAACGGTAAGGTTTGTTGCTGCCATCAGAAACCAGATAGACACCAAACTCACCTTTCGGGGCCTCGACCGCGGCGTAAATTTCGCCCTCAGGGACGTGGAAGCCCTCGGTGTAAAGTTTGAAGTGATGGATCAGCGCCTCCATCGAGGTTTTCATCTCACCGCGTGAGGGCGGGGTGATCTTGCCGCGTGCCAGAACATCGCCCTGATTTTCGGGCATTTGCAACTTGGCACAGGCTTGGCGGATGATCGAAATGGATTGGCGCATTTCCTCCATGCGGCACAGGTAGCGATCATAGCAATCGCCATTCTTGCCCACAGGGATTTGGAATTCGAACTCGTCATAGCATTCATAGGGCTGCGCGCGGCGCAAATCCCATGCCAAACCAGACCCGCGAGCCATAACCCCCGAGAATGCCCAGTTTTGAATATCTTCTTCGGTCACAATGCCAATATCGACATTGCGCTGTTTGAAGATGCGGTTTTCGGTCAAAAGCCCGTCAATATCTGACAACACGCGCGGGAAGTCCTGCGCCCATGTATCGATATCCGTAATCAATTCAGGGGGCAGGTCTTGGTGCACGCCACCGGGGCGGAAATAGGCTGCGTGCAAACGCGCACCACAGGCGCGCTCGTAAAACACCATCAGCTTTTCGCGCTCCTCAAAGCCCCAAAGGGGTGGCGTCAGCGCGCCCACATCCATCGCCTGCGTTGTTACGTTCAGCAAATGGTTCAAGATACGCCCGATCTCGCAGTAGAGAACACGGATCAATTGGGCGCGGCGCGGCACCTCGACACCTGTCATACGTTCGATCGCCAAGCACCATGCGTGCTCTTGGTTCATCGTGCCAACGTAATCCAAACGGTCGAAATAGGGCAGGTTTTGCAGATAGGTGCGGCTTTCCATCAGCTTTTCTGTGCCGCGATGCAAAAGACCAATATGCGGATCGCAGCGCTCGCAAATCTCGCCGTCCAATTCTAGCACCAAACGCAACACGCCATGCGCGGCGGGGTGTTGTGGCCCGAAATTGATATTGAAATTGCGAATTTTCTGCTCGCCTGTCAGCGCGTCTTCAAATCCTTTGGAGCCGTCCATCATTTCTGCGCCTCCTTGGCTTGGTCTGCCTTCTCATCCCCGGGCAGCACATATTGCGCGCCTTCCCATGGGCTCATGAAATCAAATTGGCGGTATTCCTGAACCAGTTTTACAGGCTCGTAGACCACACGCTTAAGCGCCTCGTCATAGCGCAGCTCGACATAGCCAGTGGTCGGGAAATCCTTGCGCAACGGATGACCGCGAAAGCCGTAATCGGTCAAAATGCGGCGCAGATCGGGATGGCCTGTAAAGAGAATGCCGAACATATCGAACACTTCACGCTCGAACCAATTCGCCGATGGATGGATCGACACGATGGAGGGGGCCATCTCATCCTCGCGCAGCGCCGCTTTAAGGCGGATGCGCTGATTTTGATACATGGACAAGAAATGCCAGACCAAATCAAAGCGCCGCTCCCGACCGGGGTAATCCACAGCGGTCACATCGACCAAGGTCGAGAAGGCGCAATTGCGGTCGAGTTTCATGAATTCCACGAAATCCAACAGATGGGCCAAGGAGACCTCGACCGTCAATTCGCCGCGTGTGATGGTGCTGCCCATCACGGCTTCGGGCTGCTTTTCGGCCAGATAGTTCGCCAATTCTTGCAAGGCCTGGTAGCTCATTGCGTCACTCTCTTTTTGGTTCGGGCGCCTTGCGCCCAAAGATGCGCCTTAGCGCGTAATCGTTCCCGTGCGACGGATTTTGCGCTGCAACTGAAGGATACCATAAAGCAGCGCTTCAGCGGTCGGAGGGCAGCCAGGAACATAAA
This sequence comes from Roseobacter sp. HKCCD7870, assembly GCF_037830315.1. Taxonomy (NCBI): domain Bacteria; kingdom Pseudomonadati; phylum Pseudomonadota; class Alphaproteobacteria; order Rhodobacterales; family Roseobacteraceae; genus Roseobacter; species Roseobacter sp. HKCCD7870. The sequence continues at coordinate 907,059 of NZ_JBBLYO010000001.1, forward strand.
TATCCACTGGCACAATCCGATCACAGCCGCGCACAACGGAATAGCTGTAATGGTAATAACCGCCGCCATTCGCACAAGATCCCATCGAGATCACATAGCGCGGTTCAGGCATCTGGTCGTAAACCTTGCGCAACGCAGGGGCCATTTTGTTGGTCAAAGTGCCCGCCACGATCATAACATCCGACTGGCGTGGAGAGGCGCGTGGGGCGATCCCGAACCGTTCTGCATCATAGCGCGGCATTGAGGTATGCATCATCTCAACCGCGCAGCATGCCAGACCAAATGTCATCCAATGCAAGCTGCCCGTGCGCGCCCAGTTGATGATGTCCTCTGTCGAGGTCAACAAAAACCCTTTATCCTGAAGCTCGCGATTAAGCGCTTGGGTGGCGACCTCTTTGTCCACACCTGCGGTGTTTTGACCTGTCATCACTCCCATTCCAGCGCTCCTTTCTTCCATTCATAGGCAAAGCCAATGGTCAGCACGCCTAAGAACACCATCATCGACCAGAACGCCGTCATCGACATATCTGGGAAGGCAACCGCCCATGGGAACAGGAACGCGATTTCCAAATCAAAGATGATGAACAGGATCGACACCAAATAGAAACGCACATCAAATTTCATGCGCGCATCATCAAAGGCGTTGAACCCGCATTCATAGGCGGAAACTTTTTCAGGATCAGGATTGCGCACAGCGACAATCACAGCAGCCAAAATCAGGATCAGGCCAAGGCCGATGGCCATGGCAAGAAAGATCAAAATTGGCGCATATTCAGAAAGAAGGTCTTGCAAGATGCTCTCCCTCGGTTGTCAGGAACCGTGGCAAAGGGTGTCCGGTCAGCGCAGGGTCTAGCGCCAAGCCTTGAAGTGGTCAACCGATGCGCGCGCATTGCGCACGTTTTGTCGCTGCTTTTTTCAACCAAAGGCCCGAGTTTCGTGCAAATTTATGCCGCAAGGCGCAGATTGCGCTAACCCTATGTTGCGCGACACCTGCATCGGGCGGTATGTCTATGCCGAAGGATAAGCTCCCATGGGGCTAAATGAGGGACTATGCCAGAGCGCACGGAAACCGAGAGCCGCAAATTGCTGCGCCGCTTGCAAGCCAGTTTGGCCGAAGCAGGCGCAGGACAGGAGCGACTTGACCGTATCACCCATCTGATCGCCGATTCGATGGGCACGGAGGTATGCTCAATTTACCTGCTACGCGATTCTGACACCCTCGAGCTTTGCGCGACCGAGGGCTTGGCCCCAGAGGCCGTTCACGTCACCCGAATGCGCCTCGGCGAGGGTCTGGTGGGCCGCGTTGCCCGCGATGCCCGCCCCATAAACACCCCCAACGCCCCCGCTGCACGTGGATTTCGCTATATGCCTGAGACGGGCGAAGAGCGGTATTCCAGTTTCTTGGGCGTGCCGATCCAGCGATTGGGGGAACGGCTTGGCGTTTTGGTTGTGCAATCGAAAGAGGCGCGCAGCTATTCGGAAGATGAACTCTATGCCCTAGAGGTTGTCGCGATGGTTCTGGCTGAAATGACAGAGCTTGGCGCCTTTGTTGGTGAGGGCGAGGCTTTATCGGCCCGTCACCAATCGCAGGTGATGATCCGTGGCGGTGTCGCGCAAGAGGGCGTGACCGAAGGCGCGGTTTACCTGCACGAACCGCGCGTGGTCGTCACCCGCCCCGTGGCCGATGACCCAGAGGCCGAACAAGCCCGCCTATTGGATGCAATCGCCACGCTGCGCCAATCGGTTGATCAGCTTTTGACCCGTATGGACAACGATGACAGCGAGGAACGCCAAGTTCTCGAAGCCTATCGCATGTTTGCCAATTCGCGCAGTTGGATCAAACGGATGCAAGAGGACATAGCGCGCGGCCTGTCTGCCGAAGCCGCCGTGGAGAAAGAGCAGTCCGCCGCCCGCGCACGGCTAGAAACTGTGCCTGATGCCTATTTGCGCGAACGTTTGCAGGATTTAGACGACCTTTCAAACCGCCTATTGCGGATTTTGACAGGTCAAGGCGGCGACACGGGCGCGGAAATGCCCGAACACCCAATTCTCGTGGCGCGCAACATTGGGCCAGGGGAATTGTTGGATTATGGCCGCCGCCTCAAAGGGGTGGTGCTTGAGGAAGGATCGGTTGGAAGTCACGCGGCCATTGTGGCCCGCGCCCTTGCGATTCCGCTAATCATCAATGCCAAACGTATCACAACCGAGGCGTTGAACGGTGACCCGATTTTAGTCGATGGCGAGCAAGGTATCGTGCATCTGCGGCCCGAAGAAAATGTGACCAAGGCGTTTCGCGATAAAATCGCCATGCAGGCCGCCGCCCAAGAACGCTATGCCTCGATCCGTGACAAACCCGCCGAGACGCTTTGCGGCACGCGTATCACGCTTGAGATGAATGCGGGCCTTATGGCGGATCTTCCCTCCCTGCCCTCCTCTGGTGCGGAAGGGGTGGGGTTGTTTCGCACGGAATTGCAATTTCTAACCCGCAACCAAGTGCCACGGCGCGGGGAATTGGCCGCGCTCTATTCCCGCGTCATGGATGCAGCAGGCGGCAAGCGCGTGGTGTTTCGGACGCTTGATATTGGCTCGGATAAGGTGCTGCCTTATATGAAGCGGCCAGAAGAACCAAACCCCGCCTTGGGGTGGCGCGCGATCCGCGTGGGTCTTGATAAACCGGGCGTTATGCGGATGCAGTTGCAGGCCTTGATCCGCGCGGCACAAGGCCGCCCACTTTCGGTCATGTTCCCCTTTGTGGCCCAACTCGAAGAATTCACCGAGGCGCGTGATCATCTGTTGCGCGAAATGGATCGCGAAGCGGCCTTGGGACATATCTTGCCCGAAACTCTTAAAATCGGGGCCATGCTGGAAACCCCAAGCCTTGCTTTCGCACCGCGCCAATTTTTTGAAATGGCTGATTTTGTCTCAATCGGCGGCAATGACCTTAAGCAGTTCTTCTTCGCCGCTGACCGCGAGAACGAACAGGTGCGCCGCCGCTATGACACGCTTAATGTCAGTTTCTTGAATTTCCTAGAAATGATCGTCACGCGCTGCACGGAAACTGAAACCGATTTGTCATTTTGTGGCGAGGATGCAGGCCGTCCACTTGAGGCGTTGTGCTTTGCCGCGATGGGGTTGCGCAAATTGTCGATGCGCCCCGCCTCCATCGGCCCCGTCAAAAGCCTCTTGCGGCGGGTTGATTTGCGCGAATTGCGGGCCGTGATCCGCGAAGCGCAGGCAACAGGGGCGATGAGCGTGCGCAGCGCGGTTGCAAACTGGCTCGCTCATCAAAACGGCCATTAGGCCCTAGCTGCGCAGCGCAGGCAGCCCAACGCCTGTCGACTCAAACCCCCCATCCGCAGCCAATATTTGGCCAGAGATGTAGCTCGCTTTTTCACTGCACAGGAAGCAGATCGCTTCGGCAATCTCGCGCTCGGACCCATAACGATTGAGCGGGATCGCATCATGATAGGCGGCGATGATGGCGGGCGAATGCACCGCTATCGACAATTTCGTGCGCACAGGGCCAGGGCAGACGCAATTCGAACGAATGCCGTATTCGCCCAATTCCGCCGCCTGCTGTTTGGTCAGATGAATAACAGCCGCCTTGGTCGTGCCATAAGCCACCCGCAAGGTTGACGCCCGCAGACCGGAAATCGACCCAATATTGACAATCGCGCCTTGGGTTTCCTTTAGCGCAGGCGTCATCGCCTGTGACATCAGAAAAACGCCATCTAAATTGGTCGCCATGACACGGCGCCATGTTGTGAAATCGCTTTCTTCAATCGGCCCAAATTCCGCGACACCTGCATTATTCACCAAAGCATCCACGCGCCCCATTTTGGCGCTGATCTGGGTTGCCAGTTCTGCCACAGCCTCAGGGTCTGAGACATCGCAGACAAACCCTAGGGCCCCATCACGCGGGGTGGCTGTCGCATCAAGTTCGGCCGCATCGCGATCCACCATCGCAACCCGCCAGCCCATCTCAAGGAAAAGATCCGTGGTGGCCAATCCGATACCGCGCGCGGCCCCCGTTACAATCGCTACTTTGCTCACCCGTTTGTCCCTTCCTTTATGTTGGCTCTGCCGTGGCATCCTGACGGGTTCCACGCCCTTGGCAAGCGGAATTTATGCCACCCGAAAAATGAGGGCTTTTATTATTAGACCAAGCCGTCTAAGAAATACCGCATGAGCTTAGCCGATGTGACATATGACGCCCCCAAACGCCGTGGCCGCCCCGCCACTGCGCCCCAAGACGCGGCCACCTATCAGCGATTGATCCGCGCAGGGTTAGTGCATCTTACAGAGCGGGGTTATTCTGCAGTCGGGCTTGATATGATCCTCACGCATGCCCGTGTGCCAAAGGGCAGTTTCTATCATTATTTTCCCAACAAGGCCGCCTTCGGTCGCGCTGCCATCGCGGCCTATCGCGCCTATTTCGTGGCAAAGATGGAACGCCACTTGGGCGATGACAGTCTTGCCCCGCTTGCCCGTGTCGCGGCCTTTACAGCGGCGGCCGAGGCGGGCATGGCCCGTCATGGCTTTCGGCGCGGATGTTTGATTGGCAATCTGGGCCAAGAAATGGGCGCATTGCCCGAAGCATTTCGCGCCGATCTCATTGCGACCTTGGAAGATTGGCAAGCCCGCTTGGCGCGGGTTCTACAGCTTGCCCAAAATCAGGGCGAGATATCCCCCCATCACAACCCCGCCGATCTGGCGCAAATGTTCTGGATCGGATGGGAAGGCGCCGTTTTGCGGGCCAAATTGGAACGCGGGCCTGCGCCCTTGCGCCTGTTTGCAGCGCAATTTCTTGCACAGCTTAACACCACCCCAAAAGGAGATGCCCCATGTTCGATGCCATCGTAATCAGCAAAGAGGATGATCAGCAAAGCGTGGCCTTGCGCCAAATCGCCAAGGAAGACTTGCCCGAAGGGGATGTTTTGGTCGAAGTGGCTTGGTCAACCTTGAATTACAAAGACGCGCTCGCCATCACAGGGGCCGCGCCAGTGGTGCGCAGTTTTCCGATGGTTCCCGGCATTGACCTATCGGGCATCGTCCGTGAAAGTGCAGATCCGCGCTATAATCCGGGCGATCGGGTGGTCTTGAACGGATGGGGTGTTGGTGAAAAACATTGGGGCGGTTTGGCGCGTTTCGCGCGCCTCAAGGGCGATTGGTTGGTTGCACTTCCCGATGGTGTCAGCCTGCGTCAAGCGATGGAGATCGGCACGGCAGGATATACCGCGCAACTCTGCGTCAGCGCGTTGTTGAAGGCAGGGCTGACGCCAGAGGCGGGCGAGGTCTTGGTCACGGGGGCCGCGGGCGGTGTTGGCAGTGTTGCCGTGGCCCTTTTGGCGGCGAAAGGATTTACTGTCTGTGCGGTCACGGGCCGCGCCGAGGAAGAAGCCTATCTTAAATCCTTGGGCGCAAGCGAAATCCTGCCGCGAGAGGAATTCGCAGGCAAACCCCGCCCCCTCGACAAGGAGCGTTTCGCAGGCGCGGTCGATGTTGCGGGCAGCACCGTCTTGGCCAATGTTATCTCGAAAATGAAATATCGTGGGCTTGTCGCCGCCTGTGGCCTTGCCGCAGGCATGGATTTGCCAAGCTCGGTCGCGCCCTTCATTTTGCGCGGGGTCAGCCTATTGGGGGTCGACAGTGTCATGGTGCCGCGCAATGAGCGGATTGATGCATGGGCGGCCTTGGCCAAAGATTTGGATATGAGCAAATTGGCGGCAATCGCCCATGAAATGGCCCTTGAAGATGTCATCGCAGAGGCGCCAAAATTTCTTGAAGGTAAAATCCGCGGCCGCGTGGTTGTGCCTTTGAATGTGGCACTGGCCGAGTAGGGCCCCAAAAGGATAGTAGCTATGACAGACCCCCTTGCCCCGGTGGCGCTTGAGGTTGAGGCCCCAAAGCGGCTGATGGCCTTTCCAAATTGGGTCTATCTCTTGCGCGAGTTTGAGGCGCTTTACAGGCGCGGCTCGGCAGGGGGATCAAAACCAATCCGCAGCCACCGAAAACGGGTGCGTGAAGGCATCTCGCAGGTATTTGACACAAATCCCGTGGTGATGCCGCGCGGGCCGTTGCTTAAACCCGTCACCGACCATTTGCCGCGCGCCCTTGATCTGGGCGAGCGGGGTTTGGTCGCGGGACTGTCGCGCGCGCTGTCGCGGGTCGCAACCGAACTGACATGGGAATACGGCTATGAGAAAGTGCCAAAGGCCTTGGCGCAGAAATATGCCTATTGCGAGATACTGGGGCCGCGCGGGCCGATCTATTCTGAAAAGATGATCTTAGGCTTTGTTCTCTTTGCCCCCCGCACCACTTACCCGCAACACAGCCATGCAGAAATTGAAGAAAGCTATATCTCGGTCGCGGGCGATTGGTCTGAAAACGAGGTCGCAGTTCATGCGCCAGGCTCGTTAATCCTAAACCGCCCCGGTGACGAACATCGGATCACAACGGCGGATCTTGATCCCTGTCTGTTGGCTTATGCATGGCTTGGGCCTGAGAGCAAACTTTCAAGCCCAGGGATGAAGCTTTCCGCGACAAGAAAAGCCCGCATTGAAGCAGGCATATAAAAAGGCAATCGAGGATAAATCATGCAGGCAGCGGATATTGTGATTGTCGGCGCAGGGTCAGCGGGATGTGTGTTGGCCAATCGCCTGTCTGAAAATGGTAAGCACAAGGTCGTGTTGTTGGAGGCGGGCGAGCATGACCGCCACCCTTGGGTGCATATCCCCGTGGGATATCTCTATGCGATGGGAAATCCGCGCCTTGATTGGTGCTATAAAACCGCGCCTGTGGTGGGGTTAAATGGGCGCGCGCTCAACTATCCGCGTGGGCGGGTTTTGGGGGGCTGCTCCTCAATCAATGGAATGATCTATATGCGCGGCCAAGCGCGCGATTATGATCTGTGGCGGCAAATGGGCAATACGGGTTGGGGATGGGAGGATGTCCTACCCTATTTCAAACGCTCGGAAGATTATCATCGCGGCGCGGACGCCCTGCATGGCGCTGGCGGCGAAATGCGCGTGGAAAATCAGCGCCTGTCATGGGAAATTTTAGATGCAGTGCGGGAAGCCGCCGCTGAAATGGGCATCCCGCCCTCAGATGATTTCAACACAGGCGACAATGAGGGCGCGGGATATTTCGAAGTGACCCAAAGAGGCGGTTTGCGGTGGAACGCGCGCCGCGCCTTCCTTGATCCTGCCAAAACCCGTAAGAACCTGAGCGTCGTCACGAATGCCGAGGCCGAACAAATCGTCATCACCGAGGGGCGCGTTCGCGCCTTGCGCTATCGTCAACACGGGATCGTCAAAGACATCCAAATCCGTGGTGAGTTGGTCTTAGCCGCAGGGGCAATTGGCACACCGAAACTTTTGGAGTTGTCAGGCATTGGCCAAGCGGAGCGCCTGCAGTGTTTGGGCATACCCGTGATCCAAGACAGCCCCGAGATTGGCGAAAACCTCGCCGATCACCTTCAGATCCGCACGATTTTCCGCATCACAGGCGCAAAAACACTCAACACCCTTTACGCCTCGCTCTGGGGGCGAGCCAAAATTGCGATTGAATATGCGCTCAAGCGATCTGGCCCGATGGCCATGGCCCCCTCACAACTTGGCATTTTCACGAAATCAAGTTCCGATTACGAAACCGCCAACATCGAATATCATGTGCAGCCCCTATCGCTTGAAGCCTTTGGTCAGCCTTTGCATGACTTCCCCGCCCTCACCATCTCGGTCTGCAACCTTCGGCCAGAAAGTCGCGGTTCGGTGCATATCACCTCGCCCGATGCAAAGGCCGCGCCTTTCATTGACCCAAATTACCTGTCGGCTGAGGCCGATCAGCGCGTGGCGGTCGATAGCATCAAACATGCCCGCCGCCTGATGCAAACCGAACGCTTGCGCGCCTTTGCGCCGCAAGAAATCAAACCCGGCGCCTATATCAATAGCGAAGGTGATCTGGTGCGCGCCGCAGGCGATATCGCAACCACGATTTTTCACCCTGTCTCAACCGTTCGAATGGGGGCGGATCAAAACGCGCCGCTTGACCCAGAGTTGCGCTTGCGCGGGATTTCGGGCCTGTCCGTGGCGGATGCCAGCGTGATGCCATCCATCCCCTCGGGCAATACCCATGCGCCCGTGACCATGATTGCCGAAAAAGCCGCAGATTTGATCTTGGCGCGCCTCGCTTAGGCGCCCCAACGCGTCACTTTCCCCGTCACCCCTGACCAATCCCCAACGCCCAAAATGCGGGCGGGGTTGGTGGGTGGTGGCATCTCCACCCCCTCGAGGCGGTGAAACCCGAAGCGGCTATAATAAGGGGCATCCCCCACCAACATGGTGCGCGGCCAGTGCAAGGCGTCAGCCCGCCGCAGACCTTCGCGGATCAGCAGCCCGCCCAAACCTTCCCCCTGACGGGTGGGATGCACGGCAATCGGGCCAAGCAACAACGCCTCTTTGGCCCCGACACGCACGGGCCAAAACCGGATCGCCCCACCGATCGCACCATAGTCATCGCGGGCTATGAGACAGAGCCCGTCAACAGGCGGAACCCCATCGCGCAGGCGATAGGAACTCAGGGCCGTGCGCCCGGGCGCAAAGCACAGATCGAAAAGGGCTTCGATCTCCCACCAGTCATTTGGCTGCTCTTTGGCGATATCGACCATTGGCTGCTCATGTAATGCCTCTGGTCAAACTGGTAGCACGGCGCTAGCTCAATGCCAAACCGAAGAAGCAAAAGGCACGGCGATGTTCTATAAACCTGATGACGGCCACCCCCTGCCCCACAACCCGTTCAATGCCATAGTCGCACCGCGCCCGATTGGGTGGATTTCGACACGGGGGAGCCATGGTCAGGACAATCTTGCGCCTTATTCCTTTTTCAACGCAGTCGCCTATGTGCCGCCACAGGTGATGTTCGCCTCGACCTCGGCCAAAGCGGATCGCGGCGACACCAAAGACAGCGTGGCCAATATTCGCGAGACGGGGGTGTTTTGTGTCAATCTCGTGGGCTACGAGATGCGCGATATGATGAACCACAGCTCTGGCCCGTGGCCAAGGGGCGTGGATGAATTTACCCATGCACAGATCGCCCGTGCCCCCTGTGAAACCATTGCAGCTGCGCGGGTGGCCAACGCCCCCGCAAGCCTTGAATGCAAACTGACCCAAATCGTTTCCTTGGACGGGGCACATAATTTTGCGGTCTTTGGCGAAGTGACGGGGGTGCATATCCGCCCCGATTGCCTGAGTGATGGCCGCTTTAACATCACCCGCGCGGGCTTGATTTCACGGCTTGGCTATCAGGATTACGCGCAAATCGGTGAAATTTTCACCATGACGCGGCCTGAATAGGCCAAAATACCAATTCGCGGGTTCCCTTCCCCCCGCCGCTTGCGATACTGCGCGCGTGGATTTGGAACCAACCCATGGAGGGGCAGGATGACAGAGCGCGTGATTGGCGTGATCGGCGGCTCGGGCGTCTATGAGATAGACGGGCTTGAGGGCGCGAAATGGGTTGAGGTGAACAGCCCCTTTGGCACGCCGTCTGACGCCATCCTGACGGGCCGCCTGAACGGGGTCAGCATGGCCTTTTTGCCACGCCACGGGCGCGGCCATGTCCACAGCCCCACCACCGTGCCCTATCGCGCCAATATTGACGCGCTAAAACGCCTTGGGGTGACCGATTTGATCTCTGTCTCCGCCTGCGGGTCATTCCGCGAAGATTTGGCGCCTGGTGATTTCGTCTTGGTTGATCAATTTATCGACCGCACCTTCGCGCGCGATAAATCCTTTTTCGGCACAGGTCTGGTGGCCCATGTCAGCGTGGCGCATCCCACCTGCGCGGATCTCAGCGCAAAATTGGCCAAGGCCGCAAGCGCAAGCAGCGCAAAACTACATCAATGCGGCACTTATCTGGCGATGGAAGGCCCGCAATTCTCGACCCTCGCGGAATCACTGATGTATCGCAATGAATGGAAGGCCGATGTGATCGGCATGACCAATATGCCAGAGGCAAAATTGGCCCGCGAAGCGGAGATGTGCTACGCCCCGATTGCGATGATCACGGATTATGACAGTTGGCATGCAGATCACGGCGCGGTCGATATCACCGAGATCATCAAAACCCTTACAGGAAATGCAGAAAATGCGCGCAAGACCATTGCCGCCTTGCCTGCGCTTTTGGGGCCTGAGCGCGCGCCTTGTCCGTGCGGCTGTGATCGCGCATTGGATCACGCCATCATGACGGCCCCCGATAAGCGCGACCCTGATATGGTCGCCAAGCTAGATGCGATTGCAGGCCGCGTGCTGTAAGGCCGCCGAACGGAGAGACGCTATGACGCCCCAAAAAACGGTTCAGGATTATATCCGCACCATTCCCGATTTCCCGCATGAGGGGATTTTGTTTCGTGACGTGACCACGCTTCTTGCAGACCCGCGCGGGTTTCGATTGGCTGTGGACCAATTGCTTGCCCCTTATGTTGGGCAAAAGATTGATAAGGTCGCGGGGCTTGAGGCGCGGGGGTTCATCCTTGGCGGCGCGGTCGCGCATCAACTGGGCAAAGGTTTTGTGCCTATTCGTAAGAAAGGCAAATTGCCCGCGGCCACGATTAGCGAAGATTACGCATTGGAATATGGCACGGCCACTGTCGAGATCCATGATGATGCTTTCGAGGCGGGTGAACGTGTCCTGCTCGTGGATGATCTCTTGGCCACTGGCGGCACGGCGCGGGCGGGCATTCACCTGATTGAGCGCCTCGGCGCGCAGGTGACGGGCTGCGCCTTTGTGGTTGATCTGCCCGAATTGGGCGGGCGCGCCAAGCTTGAGGAGATGGGCCAAAGCGTTCACGCGCTCTGCCAATTTGATGGGCTATAAAATTTTTCGCAATTTCAACAAAATTTAACGCCCTGCCCTGTATCGAAGGGGCGTTCGTCAGCACGTGCGAACATGTTGCTTGCTAACCCAAACCTTCGCCTCGCTCATATTATGGGCGGGGCGAATTTTGGATGTAGGGGATGGAACGTGCCTTGGCCGCTTGCGGGGCGGGAAACTTTCCTCTAGTCAAACCCTGTGGCCGCTTGCTGGAACTGGTAGACAGACCGGACTTAAAATCCGAGGCTTTCGGGCGTGTGGGTTCGAGTCCCACAGCGGCCACCACCTTCGCCAAAAAAAATCACTTTTTTTCTTCGCTAATTTAATTACTGGCGAGGTAAAAAATGCACACAATACCGCACACATTAATTCGTGACGGGAAATACCTCTACAATCGTAGAGTTCCGGTATAGGCACAGAATCGTTACGGTAGACTAATTCGTTTCCGTATTGGCAGTGATCCGCAGGTCGTTGAACTTGTAGCAGTTAGGATCACTGATTTACTATCGCGAAGCTTCAATGACGGAACGGTCTTAGACTACAAAGCAATTGCTGAAAGCTTACGGCCAAAAGAGGAAAAGTACTCCTACTGGTTAGAGGAGTATTTGGAACTTCGCAGGATCGCTACAAAGCCTCCACACCTTGCGGCCAGAACTTTGTTTGCCGTTTGTGGTGATAGAGACGTAGCCGATTACTGTAGAGACGATGCTCGCGCTGTAGTCTCTTATCTCAGCAAGTCAGGCGTATCCACATCTACGGTGCGAAAGCGCATCAATTCGATCAGTGCAGTCATGAACTACGCCTATGCTGAACTGGACATTGAAAAACGTAACCCCTTTAGCCGTGTCTACATAAAGGGCGAGGGTCTTGATGTGAAGAAACGGGGGACATTTACCCATGAACAGTTAATCGCAGGCTATAAAGAAGCATTGAGTAGGGGCCGCAGCGGGCTGCTCGCTTTGCGGCGCAACAGTTTCTTAATCCGACTGTTCGAGATTATATTGCATGTCAGAGAGCCTACGATCCCATTCACTCAACTGACGCTCCCACTGGTTCAAGTCTGCTTCACGTTGGTTGAGGCGTTGTTCCCAGTCAGCTAATTCTGCTTCACGGTACTCTCGCTCAAGTTCCCATTCAGCCAATTCTGCCTCACGATACTCTAGCTCAAGTTCCCAGCTATCATCCTCAATATCACCGCCCATGCGCATTGAAAGAACCCGAATAGAGGGATTGTCTTGCGAGCCGCAAGCCTCAATTTCAACCGTATACTGACTGCCAACAAGAACTTGAGCAGGCATGTCGCCCATTCCATTAGCGTTCATATAGGCTCTTATAGCCTGACCGTAGTTAGCTCTGGCCTCACGGTTCACCATGATCGGATCGGGCTTATCATTCGGGTCAAGCCGCCCTTGTTGGTTCACATAGAAGCGATCTTGCTGAAACACAGCATACGCATCACCGAGTGCAGAACCCGACGAATTGAACGTATCTTCGTATGAAAACTCTTGAGAAACCTGCGCGACTGTACATGACTGAGAGAAGGCTACGGCAGGCGCTAAACTAGCAATCAAGGACAAGGTTGCCAATGTTTTCATACGCAGCGCCATTGTAGTCTCCATCAATTTCTATCTAAGTTGTAGCTGGAGAGAAGTTCACTTCAAGGTATTGGGGAAATAATCCATGCGTACTGCAGGCAACGTATTATGGTTTGTGTTGTTTGGTTGGCACATAGCTCTCACGTGGCTCGTTGCAGGATTGATTTTCGCCATAACGATTATTGGCCTACCACTCACACGTTCAGCGCTTGAGATGGCAAAAATGAGTGCGTTCCCTTTCGGGAAAGAAATCGTTCATATTAGAGACATCGACCAGAAAGAACTCTCTCCAAAGACTATGATGACTGGCACTGTTGGCTTCATATTCAACCTGCTATGGGCCGTGACCTTCGGCATTCTTCTGTTCTTTTACTACATCCTTGCCGGTGTTCTGGCCTGTTTGACCATCTTACTTATTCCCTTCGGACTGCAATGCTTCAAACTTGCAGCCATCTCTATTTGGCCTGTTGGTCGTAGGGTGGTTAGCAACGAAGTTGCTGGGCTTGTAAGACATGACAAGGCCGCTGCTTATATAGCGAAGCATCGCAGCTAGTATTCAAGAGTGGTAATTTAGCAGTAGCCGGCCCTTTGGATGGCTGATCGTCCAGCATCAGTTTCAAAGGCTGCGTACCTGCCTCCAGAGTAACGTCTGCAGTCCAATGCATAGCCGTTACTTACAGCAATAGCTCCAATGTCTTCCCCATTGAGAAAGCACACCCCAATCTGCCGGTCATAACTACGCTCACCAGTAAGCTCACAGGTCACTTGTCGGTTTAAAACCAACTCCGTCATGAACCGTTTTGCTTGTTGTCCGATGTTGGTGGATAGCTCAGGCCCATCTAGTCCGTTCAACCTGACAGCTACGTCTCCGACCTCAATTGTGTCTACATCCCTAACGTGCGTGACATAACCGATAACCTGTGACCCGTTTGGTGTTGCGGTTGTCGGCAACAGCGAAAACATCAAGATGCCAAAAGTCATGAATGATATGCGGGCCACAGAAATCAGCCTCCAGTGCTTGTGTAGGCCACCGTAGCGCTTAAGTTGCACAACCTGAAGCTCACTTAGTAATGGTCAGCGTTGATGAATCTAAGGTTACATGGTCGCAAAAAGTACCAAAAAATCTCAGATGCTAAAGTACTGATCTAGAAAGGGGGGTAGCCTCCCATCCCCGCCCCCATGCTGAGAGCTTATCAGAACGCCCCACCCCTACCTTATGGGCCAGATAGTTAATTTAAGACTGAGGTATGAGTCCCGAATTAGCCCCCAATCTTTCAAACCAAATCTCTAGCGCTTAAAACACGGCTCATAAAATAATTCAAAGTCGTCCATATACATGGAGATGATGCCACCATCGCCTTCGCCTAATATGGCGCGGCTGTCCCACTCCTCGCCTTCGCCGAAACAAGTCAATTCCAACACTATTTCATAGCCTTGCTCATACTGCTTATTGATGTCGCATCCGCTATACATGAAAAACAGTTGGTCGGGACGTATCTCCAAAAACGTCTCAGAGTCTAATCCACACAAGCTCGGCTCGATGTTCCATTGACCAACCAGATTGTAGCGTTCCATCAGACTTTGCGCATTAACCGGCATGGGCAACATGGACACAGCTGCTGCGATCAGAAACGACTTGAAACCATTCATTTGCACGTAAACCTTTTTAGTGGTCGCCAACTATGCTTGTGGGCAGTGGTCACTCGAACAGGGAGTCCAGATCATCCTCGGTCATCGTGCCTGTCGTGAACTCCCGCATCCCAACTTCTCTCATATAGTCAAGATATGCAGATAACATTAAGCCGGACTCTACTGAGAAGTTGTAGCTTGATACAAACAAGCCTCTATTCCTTTGGATTTTTGCGGCCGTTGAGCCATCTTCGTAGATTTGGAAGACTACAGCACTAGAGCTAACGCCCTCTTGTAAGTTCTCGCACGCTCCATCTGGAATGCAGTTCACGAGACGTTCAAAGTTACGCCGCACGCCATTCTCTTGAGCAACGTCAGTCCATTCATCGACCTTAGTTAAAGAAGCAGAAACGATCTCAACTTCATTTGCAGTGAAGCTAATGGTCTCCCGTATCTGGTCATACTCAGCCATTGGATCAATAAAGTTGAAGCCGAAAACCAGATAACCTTGATCAGTCACTTCCGGTTCTACCCACATTTCGCCAATCTCTTCGGTTCCAGCGATATAAAATGGAACCTTTGGGAAGATTTCTGACAATCTACGAGCAGTAGCTCCCAGATTTTGGTTCTGCGGTCTGATAGGTGTGGAGTATTGTTCGTTGGAGAATGTTTCAACCTCTTCCAGTCTCGCGCTGTATGTCTCCATTAAAGCCATCACCGCTTCGATACGTGCCTCAGCACCCTCAGGATCGACAGAAGCGACGCTATTTCGCTGGTGGTCAACAACTGCTTGAAGTAGCGCCACTTGATCTGACAGATCATCTACCTCATCCTGAAGTTCTTGCATCTCAGGGCTATTGGCTGTTGCCACAATCACAGTGCTACTGACCACTGTAGGCTGCGTTGCGTTTTTACCTGCATCGACAACCGCAGGCTCCTCTGGCTGGGAATACTCCCGCAGCAAACTTCTGAGTCCAATAGGATTTGCTAGAGCTTGTTGTATTCGAGCAGGCGGTTCACTTGCAGCGCGGTTAAACGACGTGACTAGAAACATACGTTCATGCGCCAGTAGTTCCCCAGTTGCTGGATACCCAATAAAGCTTTGATATTGAGCAATGGCAGAACGCGTGCCTCTCCCAATCACCCCGTCTGGTGTGCCTGCGGGGAAATTAAAGTAGTTCAGAGCCTCTTGCATTTCCCGAACTTCAGCAATTTCTGCGGGCGATCTGCTCGGAGCGGATGACCTACTCGGAGCAGAAGAACCTGTGAAGTTTTGCTGCGGCGCAGCTAGCATACCTTGAGACAAAGCCGACCCAATAATAGCCCCCATCATTGCACCTATCGCATCAGACGAATGATTGTTTGCTGAAGCCGTTTGCGGCAATACTAAAGCAAGAGCTAAGCCGGATACCAAAATTGTTTGTTTCATGTCATTCCCCCGCAACATCTCTTCTCCAGAATTGAGTTAAGCGCAGATCGAGTCAAGGCAAGAAAGAATAGTTAGAGAGTCTAAGTTTTATAGTCTCTGTAACTGTCATTTAATTGAGATCCGTAAAACTGAATAAAGTCTGCACGAAAGTCCAAAGCCCCGCAGTACTTATCCAAAAACGGGGAGTACTCTCCCACACCGAACCTATTTTCTGACCTTTGTTGAAGCACATCCCACCGTCGTTAAACCAGACGAACAGATTAAGATCGATGTTCGATTTCCAAACTAGCACCCATGCTTTGGAAACAGAAAGCCAACAAAATTAACTTCCAATGCCTAGTAATTTGATCTGCCACTATTTCTGTCAGCACACATTTTTTCATACACAAACTTAAATTATGCCTGCTGCGGCGAGTGCAGCGGAGTGTGCAAGAGTGCTGCACACACTGACCCCCAAGATAGAGTAGAACGGCAATATTCAATTGCAGGACGGTAAACTTATAAGTCGTTGACAAATATAGATTTATTTACACCTAAGGCGATTAGCGCCAGCAATCAAATGCACTACATTTAGTATTTTATTTCAAGTAATGTTCTATATGTAGCCTGCACACATCATGCAGCACTTACTTGCAGTGCATCAGCGATTAAGGCACGATATTAACCACACGAAGAAAACTAGTGCCGTTTTTGGGAAAAGTTAACGTGGCAAGGCCTCTGGGAACGTGTCAACCAGACCAGTAGGCTTTCGGGCGTGTGGATTGTATGCAGCGCATTGCGCAAATACTGAGTTGGTTTTGATGCGATCAAGGCCAACCACAGTCACAGCGGCCACCACCTTCGCCAAAAAAAACGCGCCCCAATGGGACGCGTTTCGAAACATCAAGCGTGACGTTAGATCAGGCAGCTTCGGCCTGATTGCGGCGTTCGCTTTCCTCGCGGCTCAGCGCAACAGAGGTGCGCACGCCAGAGGCAACAAATTTCATCAAGCCTTGAACAACGCGCTCGTTCGGGTCAATGCCCGCACAGCTGAGCACTTCGCGCCCATCACGAGAGCGCGCCCAGCGCGCGATTTGCTCTGGGCCGTTGCCGAATTTCTTGTCATCGGCGATTGCATCATCCAGCGCGGCCAAAACAACGGCAGCAAACAGTTTGCGTGCGCGTTGACCTTGCTCGTAATTGAAGGCAGTGCCATCAACGAAATCTCGCATTTCGTCGTCCTTTTTGTTTTTTGCTCTTGCGTTTTGCGGCGTGGGGCCCCTTATGCACATGTTCTAAGCGATTCTGGTATGCGAATATTGCATACCTCGTATGCATTTTACGTATGGGATCGCATTTGATGCTGTACGGCGCTTGTGTATTGCCACTCTGATATCGCCTAGATATAGGGAGCATTAATCAATCATCAAGGTTTGCTAGGGGTTACACTATGCCTAAAATCAACGGCAATGAAATTCGTCCCGGAAATGTTTTGGAACATAATGGCGGTCTGTGGGCCGCTGTAAAAGTGGATCACGTGAAGCCCGGTAAGGGCGGCGCTTTTGCTCAGGTCGAGATGCGCAATCTGCGCAATGGCAGCAAATTGAACGAGCGTTTCCGCTCTGCTGACAAGGTAGAACGTGTGCGTCTTGAACAAAAAGACCAGCAATTTCTCTATGAGCAAGATGGAATGTTGGTGTTAATGGACTCCGAAACCTATGAGCAGATCGAATTGCCTGCGGAATTGTTGGGCGACCGCCGCCCCTTCTTGCAAGATGGGATGACCATCGTGGTGGAATTCCATGAAAGCGAGGCGCTCAACGCAACCTTGCCTCAGAAAGTCACTTGCAAAGTTGTGGAAACAGAACCCGTGGTGAAGGGCCAAACAGCGGCGAATAGCTTTAAGCCCGCAATCCTCGACAATGGCGTGAAGGTTATGGTTCCCCCCTTTGTCGGCCAAGAGGAAATGATCATCGTGAACACCGAAACGATGGAATATTCCGAACGCGCCTAAAAGCGTACGCTGTCGGTCAGATCAAATGCCCTGCGCGATGCGCGGGGCATTTTTCGTTTTCACAGATCACTTTGACCAAGGGTTGTCGCCGCGCGTCTTGCGGGTCACCCGCGGCACACGGGTGACTGCGGGTGGCGCATTTTTGGGCCGACCCACAGCAGGAATACGGCTTTGGCTGAAGCGATATTGCGCCTCTTCATGGGGGGGAACCCCCGCGGTGCGCGCCCAAAAGGCCTGAGCGCCACGATTGATCCAAAACGGCAGCATCAATGCGAAGCCTGCGATAAACCCGCCCGCATGAGCCCAATAGGCCACACCGCCACCTGTGGCATCCATCGACAAACCATTAAACAGCTGCAGCCCAAACCATAGCCCCAACATGGCCCATGCGGGCACAGTGAAGATTTTGAAGAAAATGATCAAGATAAAAAGGATGTCGATCTTCGCGCGCGGGAATAAAAGCAAATATCCGCCCATCACCCCAGCGATGGCCCCCGAGGCACCCACCATCGGCACTTGCGAAGCAGGGTTTGACAAAATTTGTCCAAACCCTGCTGCCAGCCCTGCGACAAGGTAAAAGGCCAAAAACCCAACATGCCCGAGCTGGTCCTCTAGGTTATCGCCAAAAATCCATAAGAACAGCATATTGCCGATCAGGTGCATCCAGCCGCCATGCAGAAACATGGACGTAATCAAACTATGGGGATCTCCGCCCTTCAGCACTTCGGCGGGGACAAGCGCCCAACTGTCAAAAAACTGCGCAAGCCCTGCGGGGGTCGATGAAAGTTCGGGGTAATAGCCCAGAAACACGACTACATTCACCAAGATCAGACCGATCGTGATCACGGGCTTGCGGTTGGATGGGTTATGGTCGCGTATCGGAAACATGACAGTGCCATCTTCGCGGGACGGCGCCTGTCGTCAAGGCTTATCCATCTAGTTTCTCGGCCGCGAGGATCATACGAACTTCGCGGCGCACCAATTTGCGCAGATTGCTGGTAATCCGTTGCCCCAAATCACCCTGCAATTCCTCGCGCACAACACGCGCAACAAGGGCGCGTAACGCAACTTCGTCTTGCTCGGCCAAGATGAGATCGGCCTCTTTTGCAGCAAACCGAAAATGCGGGACATGGCCCAAGTCATCAACAGGATCCTCTGTTGCAAGATCATTTTCTTGGACCTCTGGCTCGGGCTCGACCGTGTAGACAGGGGGGGCCTCCGGTTTGGGCTTGGCCCTCAATGGTGGTGGTGGCGCGGCGAAGAGGGTCAGGGTTTCCACCTCCTCGTCATAGCCATCTTCATCGGCTATCTCGGTTGATATAAAATCATGACGCCTTTGAGGCGCGTCTTGTTGCGCTGCATCTGCCTGATCAGGCAGGGGGTCCGCGGCGGGAGGCATGGCCGCTTGAGGCGAAGCGTCTTGCCGCTCTGGCCCTGCAGGTGACGCGGCGGGGCTGCGCAACCCTTCTGCAGCGGCAGCCAAAGCGGCACCAAGCGCATCTTGCGGCGCGGCTGATGGCGAAGCGCTGCCTTCTGCATAATCCGCCAAGCGATCCTCACGCGCCCAAGCCCGTCCATCGCCAGACGCGTGATCGGCAGGATCAAGGGGGATCACTGTCCAAGGGTTTTCAGGCTCACTCACCCGTAGGCTTGGGGACAGCACCAATTTTTGCTCGACAGCGTCACCCACTGGGCGCGTTGGTCGCAAGCGTGGTTCTGCGCGCAAAGCGCCGCGGCGCTCGGCCGATGACACCGTTTGCGCGGGCGCTGTCTTAGCCATCAAACGGCGGATCGAAGAGAGCACATCCTCTATATCAGCGCCGTCTTTATCTTCGCTCATCCCGTCACCCCAAATGCCATCCGCTTTGCGGTCTTGTTGCTGATCTCACCCGCACTGCGGGGCAGAACACTTTGATCACAGCCAAATAGTAAATTATTTATGTATTTATTTAATTATATACTCTGCAAGGAAGTCAAACGGCAACGTAAAGAATTCTGCCGATGCGGCAGCTGCGACACGTGACACGGCAGAGCGGATATAAGACCAGTGGCCTAGATATCAAAAACCCGCCACATGGGGCGGGTTTCATCGGGCCTTGTCGCAACTTGGCCGTTTGGGCTTACTCCCGCCCTAAGCGTTCCAAAACACCGTCAAGGCGGCTGCCTTGCACCGATGGGCGGCCAAGTGGTGCGCCTGAGAAGCGCGCACCATAAGCGTCAGCATCGTATAGCTCTACATCCAGCCCCATCGCCTCTGCGGTCAGCCCGCCCATCGCATTCAAAACGCCGTAGCTTGCCGTATAGAGATCCGTCTGCGCCTGAATGCGGGCTATGCGCGCATCAAGCAAATCTTGTTCCGCATTCAGCACATCAAGCGTTGTGCGCGCACCCAAGGACGCCTCTTCACGGACGCCTTCAAAGGCCAGCTGCGCCGCGTTAATCTGCTGCTCGGTGGCCGCAATTTGCGCAGATGCGATAGAAAGGCGTGCATAAGCATTGCCCAAATTTTGGATGACAGTTGCGGTCTGGCGGCTCAAATTAGATTGAGAGGCCGCAAGATTAGCCAGCGCCGTGCGCTCTAGCGAGGCTAGACGCCCACCTTGGTAAATGGGTTGCGTGATGGTCAATGACAGACGCTCGCTGTTTCCGATGGTATTGGGGGCCCCTTCCCGCGTGTCTGTCGCGGTCGCGCTCATGCTGACAGTTGGGCCATAGGCGGCACGGGCCGCGGTCAAATTGTGCTGATTGGCCGTCACCTCATGCTGCGCCGCGAGGATCAAAGGGGCTGCGCTGCGCGCAATCACTTCCGCTGCCTCGGCAGATACAGGTAATTCGGGCCGCGCACCTGGCGCGCCAAGCGCCTCTGGTGCTACGCCCACGGCCAATTGATAAAGTTCGCGGCTAATGCTGAGCGTTCCTTGCGCCGCTGCCAAAGCGGATCGTGCCGCGGCCATCTGCGCCTCGGCCTGCGCAACATCGGTTCGGGTGGCCTCCCCTAAATCAAAGCGATCTCTAGCGGCACGTAATTGTTCTTCAACCACGCGCAAATTGGATTGACGCACATTCACCACCTGAACATCGCGCCAGACATTCATATAGGCCGTGACAGCATCAAGCAGCACCTGCCCCTCAAGCCCCAAAAGCTGCGCTTGGGTGGCCTCGGCAGAGGCCCGCGCCGCCGCAACCTGAGCGCTGCGACTGCCACTTGCAAACAGCACCAAATCAGCGGTCAGGGCAATGGTTTCAGTCAAGCTGCCTGCCGCGTCCGTGCGCGCCCGCTGTGCAACCATATTGAGGGTGGGTCGCAACGCGGCAACGCGCTGCGCAATGCCTTCATCAGATACTCGCGCAAGATAGCGGTTTTGCTCTTGCAGATCGGAATTTTCATAGGCCGCTTCCATCGCGGCCTGCAACCCTTGTGCGCTTACCTGCCCTGCCCCAATGACGGACAGGGACATGGCCAACGAGGCGCCAAGCATCTGAAAGGATTTCTTGATCCGAACACTCACAAGCAACACTCCTTCAAGGGGCCCATCGGCACCCCAAATCTACTTCGTGCCGCCGCTGATGCGCGTGCTTAGAGCTGAAACGCCACTTCGCGCTTGAACCCGTCCAAAACAGGCGCATTGGCATGGCACAACAGCCGCCAATTCATTTGGCCGTCAATTTTGCGCCCAATCCGCAATTCGCAGAGTTGACCAACCGCGAAGATCGCGCCCATGCGGCCACCTTCCTTCAGTTGATCCGTTAGGCTTGTGGGAATGGTTTCAACAGCCCCGTTCACAACTATTACGTCATAGGGGCCATATTTGGTCGCGCCCTCCGCGTGGCTTGCGCAAATCATTGCAGCATTATCAACAGATTGCGCCGCAAAATTTGCTTCTGCCTCTTGGGCAAAGTCAGCATTTTCTTCGACCGCAACCACAGCCTCGGCCATATGGGCCAAAACCGCACTGGAATAACCAAGACCAGCGGCGACATCGAGAACCAGATCACTCGGCCCAATATCGAGCGCGTCCAACATTTTCGCAAAACTGCGGGCTTCAAGGATCACACGACCTGCCCGAAGGATCAGGTTTTCACCGATATAGGCCACATCCTGCATATCGGCGGGCACATAGGCCTCGCGCGGAATGGCAAGCATGGCATCAATCACTTGGAATTTCGTGACATCTGAGGGGCGCACTTGGGTGTCTACCATCGTGACGCGGCGAGATTTAAAGTCGGCCATTCAACTGAACCAATAAGTCTAGTTTGCGTTGTTCCTGCTATGGCACATGGCGGGCCCTCGTGCAACGCCTGCTGGGCGCTTTGGTGCAAGTTAGGTCTGCTTTGCCGCATCCTTGCCCAAAATTCCCTCGCAATGGGGTGATAGACGCCCGCATCACAATAGATTAACACTTGCGCCAGGGCGGCCTGATTGATGCCCATCTGTCAGTTTATTTGTATTTCGGTTAACCAGTATGACGTCAAAAATCAGCATTGATCTTGGCACGGCCAACACCGTTTTCGTGGATAGCGAGTCGGGCGTGATCTTGGATGAGCCATCTGTCGTGGCGTTTCACATCAAAGACGGGCGCAAAAAGCTATTCGCGGTGGGTGAAGATGCCAAATTAATGCTCGGCAAGACGCCGGAATCGATCCAAGCCTGCCGCCCTCTGTCCGATGGAGTCATCGCCGATTTTGAAGCCGCGCAAGAAATGATCGGCGCGTTTTTCCGCAAGGCTTTGAACCGCTTCATGCTGCGAAAGCCGATCGTGTATGTCTGCGTGCCATATGGTGCCACCCCCGTTGAAAAGCGTGCGATCAAGCATTCGGTCGAAGCGGCAGGGGCGCGCAAAGTTGGGCTAGTCGAAGAACCGATGGCCGCCGCACTTGGTGCGGGCCTGCCTGTTCTTGACCCACGCGGCGCGATGATTGTCGATATTGGCGGCGGCACAACCGAAGTTGCAGTTCTCTCCTTGGGCGGCATTGTCACAGCACGCTCAGTGCGCATCGGGGGCGACCATTTTGATGAGGCTATCTCAAACTTCATCAAGAAAAACTACAATTTGAACGTGGGTATCTCATCCTGTGAAAAGCTCAAACATGAGATTGGCACCGCCATCTTCCCCGCAGATGGCAAAGGACGCAGCGCCACAGTGCGGGGGCGCGATGCCTTTAATGGCCTGCCCAAAGAGCAAGTTGTGACCGAACAAGATGTGGCCGAGGCGCTGCACCCGCTAATTGAACAGATTTGGACGGCGGTGATGTCATTGCTCGATCAAACACCGCCCGATCTAGCATCGGACATCCATGAATATGGGTTGATGCTTACAGGCGGTGGCGCGGGCCTCAGGGGCATTGACAAAGCCTTGTCCGACCTCACGGGGGTTCCTGCAACCGTGGCCGAAAATCCCAAATATTGCGTGGCCTTTGGCACCCAAATTGCGATGAATTTGGGCAAGCGTATGGAGCACGCCATACAGCGCGATCCATAGGGTCGCAGCGGATTGACCCTTGGCCCTGCAAGGGCATATTATACCATATTGATAATTTTCTTGGATGAATGATGACGCCGTTCTCTCCCACAAGCCCGAATGAACCCAACTTTGACGGCCCACGCGGCACAGCGTCTGCAACAGTCATCCATGCTGGTATGAAGATTGAGGGGAAGTTGCGCAGCAACGGCGATGTCGTCATCGAAGGCAGCGTGACGGGCGACATCACGGGTCATAACGTAACCATTGCCCACGGGGCCAAAGTGCGCGGCACAATCACCGCTGACATGGTTAAAATCGATAGCCAGTTCGAGGGCACGATCACCTGCAGAAAGTTGCAAATCGACAGCAACGCGCAAGCGCGCGGCGAGTTCAACCAAAACATCCTCGCCGTAGCCTTTGGCGCGCGCTTTGAAGGTAATGTCACCGTGAAGCAGCAATCTAGCATGGCGATGAACGATTGAACCGCGCGGCAATCAATAGGCACGGCACCATGAGCGCAGAGTATGAAAACGCCAATGAACTGGTCTTTGTGTCCAATGCCTCGCAGATGAAACTTGCGCGTAGCATGGATGTTGAGGCGCCATCGACCGAATATTTGCGCAACCTGCCCGAATGCGCCGCCGATTACTCAATTTGCCAAGGCATGATCGCAGATTGTTTGATGAGTGACGGTCAATCGCTTGATCTTTCAGGGCTTAACAATTTGGTAGAATTGCCCTCAAGCATCGCCAAATGCAGCAATTTACGCAGCCTGAACATTTCAAACACGCGCGTCACCAGCCTACAGCCTTTGCGCGGCCTATCCCATCTTGAGCGCGTCTCAGCTTGGGCCACGCCAATCAGTGATCTCAGCCCCTTGGCAGGTATGCGCAGCCTGACCCATCTGCAGCTTGGGGGAACATTTATATCGGACATCACAGCTTTGCGCGAATTGACGGGGCTGCGCTATCTCGATGTATCTCATAGCCGCGTTGCGGATATCAGCCCGTTGAGCCTGTGCAAAGATCTGCGGGAATTGATTCTGCGTGACACCGAAGTTTATGACATCACGCCGATTGCGCGGCTGCAACGGCTTGAGATCCTTGACCTCAGCCTTTGCCCCGTGGATCCATCCATGATCCAAACGGGGCCTCGCATAAAAATCGTGATCCGTGAGGCCGCCGCCATAGAAAAGCCAAAGCGCAAAGGACTGTTTTCAAGCTAACCCAACCCGTTCTTCCGCGCGTTTTGCCCTCTTACCACTTGCGCAGGCGCAAACCTTGCAGTAGCACCGCTCCATAGACACCACAGATACCCCGAAGGCGAGTTGGCGGAGTGGTGACGCAGCGGATTGCAAATCCGTGTACACCGGTTCGATTCCGGTACTCGCCTCCACTTCCCCCCTCGTTCTGGCATCCCCACATAAAAATCGCCCCAAGCAGGTGGATTGTTCGCGCGATCAATGGATCCATGCAAAAAAGAACGAAAATATTCCGTGAAATCGAAAATTGCGGAACAAATTTCCTCGACTAGCCCTGCTGCGTGACAGGAATTCTGCCGATCCTCCTTGCTTAGAATTTTGGCCGCCTTCGCGGCTCTTTTCTGATGTGCTGTCCCCTTGTCAGTCTTGCATTCTCACGTCACATGCAGCGCCACAATTGTCCCTCTCACCCGAAAAACGAGGCCATGAGATGAAACTTCTTTCTTATGCAGCCGCAGCTCTTGTGCTGATGGCAAATGTTGCAGCGGCGCAGTTTGGCCCCTTGGTCAGCCCCGCTGAATTGAACGCCAGCTTGGGCACGAATGCGCCCGTCATCTTGGACATTCGCGCGCCCGCTGCAGCCGAAGGCCAAGAAAATGTGAACACCTACAGCGCAGGCCATATCGAGGGCGCAATCAACGCACCCTATGGTCGGTTCCGTGGGCCTGCTGAAAATCCTGGCCAATTGCCCAACGCCGAAGAACTGACCGCATTGCTGCGTGAATTGGGTTTGCGCCAGAACCAAACTGTTGTGATTGCCCATCAAGGCGCGAATGAAACCGATTTCGGTGCCGCGGCGCGTGTTTATTGGACGTTGAAATCCGCAGGCTTCGGAAATCTGTCGATCCTCAATGGCGGCGTTGCCGCATGGACGGAGGCAGGGCTTGCACTGTCGACCGAGGCAACCACCCCAACACCAAGCACGATCACTGTAACCCTCTCTGATCAGTGGACAGCCACGGCAGAGCAAATCCAGACTGTGATTGCAGGCGGCAGCAATGGTTTGTTGCTTGATGCGCGCCCTGAAAGCTTCTGGAACGGTGACCAAAGCCACCCTGCCGCTGCCCGTCCAGGCACGCTGCCGCAGTCGCAATATTTTGTGCATAGCAGCTGGTTCGACAATGGCCCTGCAATTGTGGACGCCGATGCCGCGCGTGCTTTGGCCGAGGCCGAGGGGTTCACGGATGCAGAAACCTTGGTTTCTTTCTGCAACACCGGCCACTGGGCTGCAACCAACTGGTTCGCCCTCTCGGAATTGGCAGAGATTGAGAATGTGAAACTCTACCCCGAATCCATGGTCGGATGGTCGAATGCAGGTTATGAGATGGCCAATGTCCCTGGCCCAATCCGCAACCTGTGGAACCAGATCAAATCGGTTTTCTAAGGAGAGACGCAATGGCGCCGCTGGCCCAAAGCGACCAAAGCAGCCACTTAGACCGCCCCCAACGCCCCGCGCGTTGGGGGCGCCTTGCCTTGCTGATTGGCGCGATTTCTTTTGTTTTGATCCTTGCCGCCGCTGCGGGTGCGCGGTTCGGTCTGCTTTTGCTGATCGGTCTTGGCCTTGGTGCAACGCTTGAAGGGTTGCGGTTTGGCTTTGCGGGGCCGTGGCGCGCGATGATCCTGCGCCGTGATCCATCGGGCCTCTTTGCGCAGCTCTTGGCCATCGCCCTTGTGGCCGCTGTGGCCTTCCCGCTATTGGCCAGCCATTCGGGTGAGTTGATCGGGGCCCATGCGCCCATCGGGTTTGCCATGGTGGGCGGTGCTTTTGTCTTTGGCATCGCAATGCAAGTGGTTCTGGGCTGTGGCTCTGGCACCTTGGTTAATGCAGGCAGCGGCAATCCCGTGGCATTGGTCGCGTTACCTTTCTTCGCCATCGGCAGCTTTCTTGGCGCTGCACATCTCAACTGGTGGACGTCACTTGGCACTTTGCCTCTTGTCGCGCTTGAGGGCGGCGCAGGCCTTGGCCTGACCCTTATGGGGCTTGGCAGTGTCGCGCTCATGGTGTGGATTTTCGCCGAACAAGGCCAACGCCGCCTGTCCCGCCGTCTTGTGATGGCTGCAATATTGGTCGCTCTCTTGGCACTGGGCAACCTTGTGGTCGCAGGGCAGCCTTGGGGCGTGGTTTACGGTCTTGGCCTTTGGGTGGCTAAGGGCGTCAGTGCGACAGGCGTTGATCTGACGCTCAACCCGTTTTGGGGAAGCCCCGCCCATGCTGAACGCATCGCGCAAAGCCT
The DNA here is from genome assembly GCF_037830315.1 of Roseobacter sp. HKCCD7870. Lineage (NCBI taxonomy): Bacteria > Pseudomonadati > Pseudomonadota > Alphaproteobacteria > Rhodobacterales > Roseobacteraceae > Roseobacter > Roseobacter sp. HKCCD7870. The sequence continues at coordinate 933,531 of NZ_JBBLYO010000001.1, forward strand.
TTTGACCGATGTCACCTCGCTCACCAATCTTGGCTTGATCGGGGGCGCATTCATCGTGGCCGCATGGCGCGCTGGCCTCTCGCAACCAATCCCGCGACTGCCCTTGATTGCTTGGGGTGCTACGATCCTTGCGGGGCTTGCGCTTGGCTACTCCTCACGCCTTGCCTTTGGCTGCAATGTGGGTGCCTTTTTCAGCGGCATTTCCACAGGCAGCCTGCATGGATGGGTTTGGTTTGCAGCAGCCTTTGTTGGATCCATCATCGGTGTGCGTCTGCGCCCGCTTCTACAACTGGAGCCCCGCACATGACAGTGTCTCGCAAACATGGGGTCATCGCGCTGTTCGTGATGATCGGCGCTCTTTTAGCTTTTGACCTTAGCCACAGCGCACCGCTTGATCCATTGCGCGCCCCTGCCATTCTGGCACTGGATTCAGGTCAAGCCGCCAGCGGCGCGCATTGCGCCGCAGCGCCCGGGTCTTAAAAAATGACACGCGAAGGGTCATCTTCGCGCGTCACTGCATCACAACACCTTCGCAATACGATCAAGCGCAGCGAGGATATTCTCGGTGGAATTGGCGTATGAAAAGCGCACATAGCCCTCGCCCATCGCGCCAAAACTCGTGCCCGCCACTGTGGCCACGCCCGCCTCGTTCAGGAACAGGTTCTGTGCCTCCACGGCCGTCATGCCTGTGCCAGAGATATTTGGGAATGCATAAAACGCACCCGCCGCATCGGTGCAGGTCACGCCTTTAAGGGTGTTCAACCCTTCAACAATCACTTGTCTGCGCGCATCGAATTGGGCGACCATCTCGCGCACGGCATCTTGAGGGCCATTGAGCGCCGCAATCCCTGCAAATTGCGTAGCGGCATTCACACAGGAATGGTCATTGATGCACAGGCGAGTCACATGCGGCACGCAGGCCTCAGGCCAAACGGCATAACCCAAACGCCACCCTGTCATCGCATAGGTCTTTGACCACCCATCTAGCATGATCAATCGATCCCGAATTTCGGGATATTGCAGAAGCGAAACATGCTCGCGCCCGCCATAAAGCATGTTGGAATAGATCTCATCCGACATCAGCGCCACATGGGGATGATCCAAAAGACCCGCGACTAACTTATCGATCTCTTCCTTCGGGGTCACACCGCCCGTTGGGTTTGCGGGCGAGTTGATGATGATCAACCGCGTCTTGGGCGTGATCTGTGCCAAGACCTCCTCTGCCGAAAAGGAAAACCCGTTTTCCTCGCACAGCGCAATCGGCACAGGGGTTGCCCCTGAATAGCGGATGACAGATTCGTAAATCGGGAACCCAGGGTTGGGATACATGATCTCGGCACCAGGCTCGCCGAACATCATCACCGCAAAGAACATCGTAGGCTTGCCCCCAGGAACAGCGACCACACAATCAGGGTTCACCTCTACCCCATGGCGGCGATGCAAATCGGCGGCCACCGCCTCGCGCAGTGCGGGCAGGCCATTGGCGGGCGTATAGCCATGATGACCATCCCGCAGCGCCTTGATGCCTGCCTCAACGATATGCTCAGGCGTCCGAAAATCGGGCTGACCGATGCCCAAATTGATGATGTCGCGCCCCTCGGCGGCCAAGGCTTGCGCGCGGGCCAAAACGACAAAGGCAGATTCCGTGCCCAAGCGAGACAGGCTTTGGGCGAATTTCAAGTCAGACATGCGCGCTTCCTCTATGATGCGCGGCCAAAATGGCCACTCTTTTTTGGTATACCAAACTTGTGATACCCAAGGCATAGAGCTATGTGAAGAGGGCAGCAACCTCAAGCATGACGCGCGAAGGCTTGCATCTCACAACTTAGGCAAAGGGGCCGAGACATGCAAAAGATCGGGATTATCGGATTGGGGTCTATGGGCTATGGCATGGCGCGCAATCTGATCAAGGCGGGTCATCAGGTTTGGGGCCATGATATCAACCCCGATGCAGTCGCGCGACTTGTGGCAGATGGCGCACAAGCAGGTGCGCTCTTAGATCATGCAGAGGCTTTGGACTCGTTGGTGGTGGTCGTGCTCAACGCGGCGCAAACCGAAGCCGTCCTTTTCGGCCCTGAGGGCGTGGCGGCGGCGCTTCAACGAAACACAGTGATCCTTTCTTGCGCCACAATCCCCCCTGGTTTTGCCGCCGAAATGGAAAAGCGCGCAGAAAGCGCAGGGCTGCTTTATCTGGACGCGCCAATTTCTGGCGGGGCGCTTAAGGCTGCCTCGGGTGAGTTGACGATCATGGCCTCGGGGCGCAAAGCGGCCTTTGATGCCGCAAAGCCCGCACTCGATGCCATCTCTGCAAAGGTCTTTGAAATGGGCGACCACGCGGGGGCAGGATCTGCAATGAAGGCCACAAATCAAATGTTGGCAGGTATTCACATCGCATCAATGGCCGAGGCGATCACCTTTGCGCTGGCGCAGGGCATCTCTACTGAACGGTTTTTAGAGGTGGTGTCGCAAAGCGCGGGCACCAGTTGGATGTTAGAAAACCGCGCCCCCCACATCATCGAAGGTGATTACACCCCACGCAGCACCATCAATATCTGGCCCAAGGATTTGGGGATTGTGATGGATATTGCTCAAAACTCGGGCTTTTCCGCCCCGATCACTGAGGCTGCGCTTGCGTTATTCAAAGAGGCCGCAGAGCAGGGTCTTGGGGCAGAGGATGATGCAGCCCTTGCCAAACTCTATGCCAAGGCCGCAGGTCTGACCTTACCCAAGGGACAATAACACAATGACCACGCTTTTTGGTGCAATTGCCGATGATTTCACTGGCGCCACGGATCTTGCCGGGCTTTTGGCACGCAGCGGATACCCTGTTTCCTTGCGGATTGGCGTTCCTGAGGAACCGCCACAGGACACGAGCCCCTTTGAGGTCATCGCCCTTAAAATCCGCACTGAGCCCGTGACAGATGCGGTCGCAGAGGCGCGCGCGGCCCTAGCATGGCTCAAGCGCGCGGGAGCACAGCAATATTTTTGGAAATACTGCTCAACCTTCGACTCGACCCCAGAGGGCAATATCGGGCCAGTGGCCGAGGCGATTATGGCCGATCTGGGTGTCGCGCAGACGATCTATTGCCCCGCCTTTCCCGAAAATGGCCGTGCCATTTTCATGGGCAATTTGTTTGTGGGCCAATTGCCCTTGTCAGAAAGCCCGATGAAAGATCACCCCCTGACGCCCATGCGCGACAGCAATCTGATGCGGCTTTTGCAGCCGCAGGTGCGTGGAACAGTTGGGCTGATTGATCGCCTGACTGTTGCCGCAGGGCCCGCGGCCATTAAAAAAGCTTGTGCAGACTTGGCTGAGAAAAACGTGGCGCATATCGTGGTCGATGCGGTGGAAAATGCCGATCTTGCGCGGATCACCGAGGCCTGCGCCGATATGCGGTTTCTGACGGGCGGCTCTGCGATTGCGATGCCGATCCCCCAGATTTATGCCAAGCGCGGCCTACTGGCTGCGCATGAGACAAAAACCACACCCCGCGACATCGCGCCCGAAGGGGTCGTTTTATCTGGCAGTTGCTCTGCCATGACAAATGCACAAGTTGCGCGGTATCAATCCCAAGGAAGGCCCAGTTTCCAGCTTGACCCCCTAAGCCTGAAGGCAAGGGGCCTGCAACCCGCCATGGATTGGCTTGCAGAGCAAGATCTCGCAGCGCAGCCCCTCATCTATGCGACCGCAACACCCGATGCGGTGCGCGCCGCACAAGACCAATTGGGCAAGGCCGAGGCGGGCGCAATCGTTGAGGCGGCACTTGCAGATTTGGCCGTTGCCGCGCGCGATAAGGGCGTACGGCGGGTTGTGGTCGCGGGCGGGGAAACCTCAGGCGCGGTCACAAAGGCGCTGCGGGTCGACAGGTTAGATATCGGGCCTGAAATTGCCGCAGGCGTGCCATGGTGTTTTTGCACATCAGAGGGGCAGGATATCGCCCTCACCCTCAAATCAGGCAATTTTGGCGCAGAAAGCTTTTTCAGCGATGCTTTCGCGAAATTGGAGAACGCATGAGTTCTGAATCCAAACTGCGCGAGCAGATTTGCCTCTTGGCGAAATCGATGTTCGATCGTGGCCTGACGGGGGGATCAACAGGCAATATCTCCGCCCGCACCGAAGATGGGGGGCTTTTGGTTTCGCCCACAGGCAGTTCCTTTGGGCGACTTGATCCCGCCGAGTTGTCCCGCTTCGATGCAGCGGGCCAACATATCGCGGGCCTGAAACCAACCAAGGAAATGCCGCTTCACAGTGCCTTTTACGAGACACGAAAATCAGCAGGCGCGGTGGTTCATTTACACTCTTGCCATTCTGTGGCGTGGTCAATGATGCCTGAAATTGACCCCGGCAATGTGCTGCCGCCGCTGACCCCTTACGCAATCATGAAACTGGGCAAGGTGCAGCTTTTGCCGTTCTTCATGCCAGGCGATGCCGCTATGGGCGAAGCCCTGCGCAGTCTAGGGGGCAAACGCAGCGCCGTTTTGCTTGCCAATCACGGCCCAGTGGTTGCAGGCAAAGATGTCGAGGCCGCCTGCAACGCAATTGAGGAGCTGGAGGAAACAGCCAAGCTTGCGATCATGATGCGTGGCTTTGATGCCCGCGCCTTGACGCCTGCACAGGTGCGCGATGTCGTGCGTAAATTCGAGGTGGAGTGGGAGTGATGCGTTTTTCTGCAAATTTAGGGTTTCTATGGGCTGACCGCCCCCTGCCGGATGCCATCCGCGGAGCAAAAGCGGCAGGGTTTGATGCGGTCGAATGTCATTGGCCCTATGCCCATGACCCGCATGATGTGAAGGCCGCCTTAGATGAAACGGGTCTTAAGATGCTTGGGCTCAACACAAGCCGGGGCGATGTTGCGGCTGGCGAAAACGGATTGGCCGCTTTGCCCAACCGCGAGGCAGAGGCGCGCGCCGCGATTGATCAAGCCCTCGACTATGCCCAGATCATCGGCGCAGGCGCTGTGCATGTTATGGCAGGGTTCGCCAGTGGCGAAAGCGCCCATGAGACCTTTGTAGCCAATCTGCGCTACGCGACCACACAGGCCGCCGAAAATGGCATCACAATATTGATTGAGCCCCTCAATCACTATGATGCAAAGGGCTATTTCCTTTCGACAACCGCACAAGCGGTCGCCATCATAGAAGAGGTCAAAGCCCCAAATTTGCGGCTGATGTTTGATTGCTATCATGTTCAGTTGATGGAGGGGGATTTGACCAACCGCCTCAGCCGTCTGTTGCCTGTGATTGGGCATATTCAATTTGCCTCTGTGCCTGATCGTGGCACCCCTGATCATGGTGAGGTGAATTATGAGCATATCGTCTCTCATATCGACAGCCTTGGTTGGGCCCGTCCGATAGGTGCAGAATATAAGCCGAAAATCGAGACAGACCTGACCTTAGACTGGATGGCACAGTTTCGCTGATCCCCGTGCGTGTTTGGGATTGCGGAGGGTCTTTTTCTGCGCCAAACTGGTATAACCAGTATACCAGAATCATGGCAGCCCATGTCCGACCGCGACCAGATCATACGGCCCAAAAAACTGTCAGACGAAGTCGAAGATCGCCTGTTGGCCTTGATCCGCGCGGATGACCTCAAACCGGGTGATGCTTTGCCAAGCGAGCGCGCCTTGATGGCGCGCTATGGCATTGGCCGCCCTGCCATTCGCGAAGCCATGCAAAGCCTTCAGCATAAAGGCGTGATTGATATCCGCCACGGCGGCAAGCCGCGCGTGGCAACCCCATCCTTGGGTGGGGTTATCGATCAATTGGGCATTTCCATGCGCCATATTCTGACGCATTCGCACTCCTCGCTCGAACACCTCAAAGAGGCGCGTGTGGCCCTTGAAGTGGAAATGGTGCGCATTGCCGCAGAACGGCGCAGCGCAGATGACTTGAACGATTTAGAACAGCTTTTGCGCGCCCAAGCCTCAGCCAAGCGCGATGTGCCGCTCTTTACCCAAATAGACGGTCAGTTTCACCGCCGCATCTCTGCCATCTCGGGCAATCCGATCTTTGAAACCCTGACCCATGGTGTTTTCTCTTGGATGAGCGCCTTTCATAAAGAACAGGTTCACAAATTGGGCCTAGAGCTACTGACCTTGACCGAGCATCGCGCCATTTTGGATGGAATTGCCCGCAAAGATACCAATGCCGCCGCCCGTGCCATGCGCGAGCATTTGGAGCGCGCCAACGCCCTATATCATCAGGATCACGCGCAATGAGCGACAGAATTGAAGCAGATTACCTTATTGAAACCCCGATTGACCCTGCCCGCGCCGCCGCCGTGATGGCGGGCGAGCAAAGCGCGGGCACCTTTATAAAAGTGCCGGGCGAAACGCCAGAACTACAGGCCCGCGCAGGGGCCCAAGTGGTTGCCCTAACTCCGCTTGATGCTACCGACAGCCCAAGCTTGAAAGGCGGGCAGCAGGGCACGCGCTATCAGCGCGCCAAGGTCACACTCAGTTGGCCCTTGGATAATATCGGCCCCGATTTACCCAACCTCATGGCTACGGTGGCGGGCAATCTTTTCGAATTGGCGCAACTCTCAGGGCTACGTTTGCTGGATATCTGCCTGCCGCGCGCATTTGCGGATGCCTATTCTGGCCCAAAATTTGGGATCAGCGGCACCCGCAAATTGGCAGGCGTTGCGGATGGCCCTCTGATTGGCACGATTATTAAACCCTCGGTCGGGCTTGACGCGCAGGAAACTGCCAAATTGGTCGGCACACTTGCCGAAGCGGGCATTGATTTCATCAAGGATGATGAATTGCAGGCCAATGGCCCTGCCTGCCCCTTCGAGGAGAGGGTGAGCGCGGTGATGGATGTCATCAACGCCCATGCCGACCGCACTGGTAAAAAGGTCATGTATGCCTTCAACCTAACAGGCGAGGTCGATGAGATGCGTGCCCGACATGATTTCGCCCTCTCAAAAGGTGCAACTTGCGTGATGGTCAGCCTCAATTCGGTCGGCGTGGCAGGCTTCTTGGGCCTGTCACGGCATAGCGCCCTGCCCCTCCACGCTCATCGCAACGGATGGGGATATCTCAGCCGTGCCGAATTGTTAGGATGGGACTATGCGGCATGGTCGAAAATCTGGCGCTTGGCGGGGTCAGATCATATGCACGTCAACGGCCTCCAAAACAAATTCAGCGAAAGTGACGCAAGCGTCATCGCCTCGGCCAAATCTTTGCTCACCCCACTCTTTGGCGATGCACCCTGCATCCCGATGCCCGTCTTTTCATCGGGCCAATCCGCGCTGCAACCCCCTGAAACCTATCGCCACCTCGGCCATGCAGATTGCATTTATGCAGCAGGAGGTGGGATTATGGCCCACCCTGACGGGCCGCGTGCAGGTGTCGCGGCATTGCGGCAATCGTGGCAAGCGGCGATGGCGGACATCCCCGCCGCTGATTATGCCAAATCCCATCCCGAGCTTGCCCGCGCGCTAAAGGCCTATGCGAAATGACACTCCCTGATGGGCCATTAATTGCCTTTTTGGGCGATGATTTCACAGGCTCCGCCGCCACGATGGAGGTGTTGAGTTTTGCAGGCCTGCCAACGGTGCTGTTCCTTGCGCCCCCGACAAAGGCGCAAGCGGCGCGATTTGGCGCGATGCGGGGCATCGGCATTGCCACCACCGCGCGCAGCCAATCACCCGATTGGATGGCCAGACATCTGCCACCCCTTTTTGCACATTTGGCCGCTACTGGCGCACCCCTGTTGCATTACAAAACCTGCTCCACCTTGGACAGCGCGCCGCATACAGGCTCGATTGGCAAGGCAGTTGAATTAGCCCTTGCGGTGCGCGGCAGCGATTGGGTTTCTTGCTTGATCGCCGCACCACCTCTGCGGCGCTACCAAGCCTTTGGTCAGCTATTTGCCGCCGCAGGGGACGCCGTCTATCGGCTTGATCGCCACCCTGTGATGGCATCCCACCCCGTAACCCCGATGCAAGAGGCCGATGTGGCCATGCATCTGCGGAAGCAAACCGACCTGCCGCTTGCGACACTGACGCTTGAGCATCTCAACCCCACAGGCCTTGCATCCTTGCGCGCCAACGCGCCCGCGAAAATCCTAACGCTTGATTGCATCGACATGGATCACGCGGCGCAACTGGGCGCGTTGATCTGGGATGCCGCAGGGGCGGATGGACATCTGGCAATAGGCTCGCAGGGGGTGGAATATGCACTGGTGGCCCATTGGCAAAAATCGGGCCTTATACCCCCGCCCGAACCCGCCCCAAGTTTTGGCAAAGTGGATCAGGTGATTGCGATTTCGGGCTCTGTCTCACCCACCACTGCGGCGCAAATTGCCCGCGCTGAAGTAGATGGGTTTGTCGTCATCCCACTGGACGCTGCCGCACTGATCAAGGGCGGCGATAGCGCCAAGCGGGCTATGACCAACAGCTATGAAGCCGCACGCGCCGCGCTCTCCCAAGGGCGCGATCCGCTGATTTGCAGCGCGCGCGGGCCAGATGACCCGGCCGTTGCGGCCATGCGCGCGACGCTGTCAGCATCTCAGCATACACCGCATGAGGCCAATGCGCTCATCGGCACAAGTCTCGGCGCGCTTTTGCGTGATCTTTTGCGCGGCACGGTCGTTGCGCGCGCGATCATCGCAGGCGGCGACACATCAGGCTTTGCCGCTCAAGCGCTCGGGTTGTTTGCCCTCACCGCGATTGGCGCAACCACGGCAGGCGCGGCCCTTTTGAAAGGGCATAGCGACACACCCGAATTTGATGGTTTGGAATTGGCCCTAAAGGGCGGGCAAATGGGTAGCCCTGATTATTTCTCTTGGATCAAAAACGGCGCGCGTGCCGAAGCGAAAGGATAGATCATGACAAAAATTGCACTTCTTGGTGCGGGCGGCAAAATGGGTGTGCGGATTGCGCGCAACCTGATGCAAAGCAGCTATCATCTTGCCCCTGTCGAAGTGACCGAGGCAGGCCAAGCACGCCTTAAGTCGGAAACGGGGCTTGATTGTGTGGCCGCTGAAACCGCCCTTAGCGATGCGGATGTTATTGTCATGGCTGTGCCAGATCGCCTGATCGGCAAAATCGCGCATGGCTTTGTGGATCAATTGAAATCTGGCGCGGCCGTGATCGTGTTGGATGCTGCCGCACCCTATGCAGGTCAGATGCCCGTGCGCGAAGATGTCACTTATTTCTGCACACATCCCTGCCACCCCCATATCCTAGAGGCACATGACAGCATTGCCGCGCAGGAGGATTATTTTGGTGGGATCGCCGCGCCGCAGGGCATTGTTTGCGCGCTGATCCAAGGGCCAGAGCCGCATTATGCGCTATGTGAAGATATCGCCAAAGTGATCTATTCCCCCGTTGCGCGCTCGCATCGGTGCAGCCTTAAAAATATTGCTGTTCTGGAACCCGCCCTTTCTGAGACGGTCGGGGCAACCATGGCCTTGGCGCTGCGCGAGGCAACAGATCGTGCCGTATCCATGGGCATCCCTGAGGCGGCCGCACATGATTTCATCTTGGGCCACCTCAAAATTGAATTGGCCATCGCCTTTGGCATTTTCCCAGAGGGCAAATTTTCAGACGGGGCCTTGATGGCGATTGATAAGGCGCGCTCTGTGATCTTCCAACCCGATTGGTTAGATCGCGTCTTTGATCTGGGCGCCGTGAAGAAGTCAGTCACTGAAATCTGCGAAGATTAACGACGCGGCAGCGCCATAATAGCGTTACTAGGGCCGCTAAAGTGCCAATATGCGCTGCATCATAAGATTAATAGGGTTGCACGAGCCAACCTATTACTAAAAGATTTTCGTGACGATCAACGAATTAGCGATACTCCGAAACCCGTTGCTACAAATCGAGGACTGATGGCATGGATTTTACTATCAAACGAGTCACCGTTAGCCGTGTTGAAGGAAGTGGAAGCGGTGGGGACTATTTCCAGCAAAGCAAAGAACATTGGCTCATAGGTTCTTTGATCGCCAATCCGATGTCAGGGCATGATGACTATAAAAAAGTGAGAACAAGCTGGGGAATAGACGTTCTAGGATCGATAGTAGTCGAAATCGAAACTTCTAATGGGACAATTGGAGTTGCAACAGGATTTGGTGGCGCGCCCGCAGCTTGGGTAATTAATCATCATTTTAACCGTTTTTTGGTTGGCCAAGACGCTAGAAATATTAATCTTATTTGGGATCAAATGTATCGCGCCAGCTTGCCCTACGGGCAAGCTGGTTTGCCAATAGCGGCTATCTCTGCTGTTGATTTGGCCTTGTGGGATTTACTGGGAAAACTACGCGACGAGCCTGTCTATAATTTAATTGGCGGGTGTAGCCGTTCAGAAATATCGTTTTATTGTACAGGCCCTAATGCCAAAGCCATAAAGGACATGGGCTTTTGGGGGGCGAAAGTACCGCTTCCTCATGGCCACTATGATGGAATTGATGGAGTAAAACAGAATTATCAATTTCTCAAAAAGCAGCGGGCCGAAATTGGAAGTGATTTTCCTTTGATGGTGGACTGCTACATGTCCTTAACTCCAAGCTATGCTATCGAACTTGCAAAAGCTTGCTCTGATCTGAACATTTATTGGTGGGAAGAAGTACTGCAGCCGACAGATATTGAAGGCTATCGCATAATAAGAAATGCTCATCCCACACTAAAGTGGACGACAGGTGAACATAACTACACTAGGCATGGATTTAGAAAGTTAATTGAGGAACGAACCATCGACGTTCTTCAACCTGATGTCATGTGGGTGGGCGGCTTAACTGAACTTCTACGCATTGCGGCACATGCATCAGCGTATGATATTCCCATTATTCCTCATGGCTCCGGTCCTTATAGTTACCACTTTATAATGAGCCAAAACGAACAACCGAGATGCGAATATGTTACATCAGCACCTGATGGAACCTATATACGACCGGTTTTTGGTGAATTGTTTAGCGACGAACCCGTACCAAAAAATGGAAAACTCAAATTAGAGTCGAAACCGGGTTTTGGGATGACGCTCAATCCCGATTGTAAACTTGCACAATTCTGAAATTTAAATAGATATAAGTGGAAATCCTTATGACTGTCGTACTTGCAATTGGGCCATACAGCGAACGTGATATTTCAGGTCTAAAATCTGCTTTTGATCCTATTTTTTTGGACACGCCTTCTCAAATGCATGAACTCGATGCAAGCGAGCGATCAAAAATAAAAGCACTTGCGTTCAAGGGGCACACCTCGTTTGGCGTTAATGAAATCGCAATGCTTCCAAACCTAAATCTCATAGCAAATTTTGGGGTTGGGTATGATGCTATTGATATTTCGGCTGCAAATGAACGAAACATTAAAGTTACCAACACTCCAAATGTTCTTAATGATGACGTGGCGGATCTAGCCGTTGCAATGTTGTTGATGCAAGTCCGAGAAATGGCTCAAGCTTCCGAATGGGCACATTCAGGAAACTGGAAAACTGCAGGCGAATACCGCCTAAATCGAAAGTTCTCCGGTGGGCGCGCGGGGATCGTTGGCCTTGGTCGTATCGGACGAGAAATTGCTAACCGTTTAGCGGCCTTTAAAATGGACATCCACTATTACGCTAGAACAGAAAAAGAAACCCCAGGTTGGACCTATCATTCAGACGTCACGAGCCTGGCCGCAGCGGTGGATTATTTGATTGTCGCTGTAGTAGGCGGTCCAGACACTATAAATTTTGTATCGCGCGAAGTCATTGCAGCATTGGGCCCCCGCTCGATAATTGTGAACATCTCACGCGGAAGCACAATAGACGAAGAAGCTATGCTCGAAGCGCTGGAGACTGGTAAAATTGGCGGCGCTGCATTGGACGTGTTTCTCAACGAACCCAACATTAATCCGAGATTTTATAGTTTGCCAAATGTAGTGGTTCAGCCGCATCAAGGCTCTGGAACAGTCGAAACCCGTGACGCTATGGCGGCTCTTCAACGAGACAACATTCACGCGTTCATTCAAGGATCCAATTTGATCACACCCGTCAATTAACCCAAAATAAAAACCCCCGAAAACGGGGGTTTTTTGATGATATACGACCTAAGTCAGGCTGCAGGTTTATCATCTTCCAAATAATATCGGATGTTATCCTCAAAACTTTCATCTGCACTTAAGCCAAGTTTAAGAGCTTTTTCAGGGCGCAAATCAAAACGCCATCCTTTACAGATTTCTTCAATCATTGGTTGCGCTTCAAATTTAATTAGCTTGGCTGGCTCCGGTCCAGCGACCACTGTCAAGGCTTCAATCATCTGACGAATTGTCCAAGTTCTACCGGGCATCATCATGCATCGGTTTTGGCCGAGATCTTCCTCGTTAACCTCTGCTCCGCGAATAAGGTTTTCGACACATTTGCGCGGCGACAGATAGAAATGCGGAAAATTATCACTAACAGGGCAAATTGCCTCTTGCCCATTGAGCGGCTCGCGCAAAATCGATGACATAAAGCTCGAAGCAGCGCGATTCGGTTTGCCTGGGCGCACTGAGATGGTAGGCAAGCGGAAGCCGCGACCGTCGATATAACCTTTGCGGCTAAAATCATTCACCAACAATTCGCCCATCGCCTTTTGCGCACCATATGAAGTTTGTGGATTTAGAAAAGTGTGATCCACAATCGGGTCCGGCACTTCACCCCCATAAACAGCAATAGAAGAGGTAAAGACCACTACCGGCTTAGTCTGCAACTCGCGCGCCCGCTGCAATACGTGGAGCGTCCCCATTAAATTAATCGACAACCCAGCATCAAAATCCTCTTCTGCATGGGCAGAGACAATGGCAGCGAGTAGATAGATCACATCCACATCTGCTCCGAGCGTGGCAGCCACTGAAGCGGGATTACTGATATCACAGGAAACGCAATCGACGTCGAACGGGGCCTCTACCATTGCGGGGTCAACAATATCAGCCAAAGTGATTTTACGGATTTCTTTTCCACGCAACTGCCCGCGTGCTGCCAATGATCGCGCCAGTTTTTGTCCCACGACACCGCCGCCGCCAATAATCAGAATATGCATTACTTTTCTCCCTTAAAAATCTGTGGCACCAAAGCTCCGCGATATTGGATAACCTGACCTGCAAGCTGCATCGCGGCTAATGCGGCCTCTTCCAAAGCGCAACCCTGCGCTACATTTGCTACAAAAGCTGCGCCAAAACTGTCCCCCGCAGCGGTACTATCGACCACATGGTCGACAGGCCGACAGGGCAAAACACGCACCCCGCCCGCGTCATCCCACAATTGCACATCCCCTGCGCCATCTTTGAGCGCGATAATATGCGCCCCTACCTTGCGATAGCGGGCAATCGTATCTGTGGCTGTGGCGCCCTCGAACAGGATTTGCTCTTCATCGAATGATGGCAAAATAATATCGGCCACAGCCGCGCCCGCCATCATGCCCGCTTGCATGGTCACGTGATCCTCCCACAAACGGGGGCGAAGGTTCGTGTCAAAGGCGATTAAGGCCCCTTCTGTGCGCGCCCGCGCTAAAGCGGCACATAGGGACGCGCGTCCCTCAGGCGAAAGAATTGCGAGGGTGATGCCCGAGAAATAGATCACATCGCGCCCTGCCAAAGTGGCCTGAAGCCATGCGGGATCATCGGCGAGGCAGCGCGCGGCAGATTGACTGCGCCAATAAGAAAAGCTGCGTTCGCCCTGATCAAGGCTGATCATATATAGCCCCACTGTGCGCTCGGGGATCACGCGCAGCGCATCCGTGTCAATGCCACCTGCGGCCATAAAGGCCTGCATCTCGCCCGAGGCCCCATCTGCCCCGATGCAACTGCCATAGACGACCGACCATGTGGGCGGCAAAATGCGGCGCGCATACCATGCGGTGTTGAATGTATCCCCCGCAAAGCCCCGCCGATAGAGGCCGCCGCCCTGATCGGACAGCTCGACCATACACTCCCCCAAAGAGATGAAGGACGACCCCATTAAATCAATCCACGCTTTGCCAAATTGCGCATCAAGGCCGCCGTGCCAAAGCGCCATTCGGGGCATTCGGTCGACAGCCGCACCGTGTTTTGCAAAGATCCGAGCCGCGCTTCGGTGATCGTCACCACATCATCCCCATGATGGGTAAAGCCCTGACCTGCCGCGTCACGATCTTTGACAGGGGCAAACATCGTGCCCAAGAACAGGAAAAACCCGTCAGGATATTGATGATGCCGCCCAATGGTCTGGGCCACGATATCGGCAGGGTCGCGGCTGATCTTGGTCATGGAAGAATGCCCTTCCAGAACGAACCCATCCGTGCCCTCAACCCGCATGGACAGTTCCGCCGCTCGGACATCATCAAGGCTAAAGCTGTCATCAAACAGGCGCAGGAAGGGGCCGATTGAACAGGAGGCATTATTGTCCTTGGCCTTCCCCAACAGCAGCGCAGAGCGCCCTTCGACATCGCGCAGATTGACATCGTTGCCAAGCGTGGCCCCAACAATCGCGCCCTTGGAATTGATCGCCAAAACAATCTCAGGCTCAGGGTTGTTCCAACTGGACATTGGGTGCAGCCCCACAAGGGCGCCGTAACCCACCGACCCCATGGGTTGGGATTTGGTGAAAACTTCGGCGTCAGGGCCAATGCCGACCTCTAGATATTGCGACCAAAGCCCCTCCTCTTGAAGAACCGATTTCACCTTCATCGCTGCGTCTGATCCGGGCTTAATGCCCGACAAGCTGTCGCCAATCACCGCCTTCACGCGGGCGCGGATCCCGTCAGCCAAATCTGCATTGCCTGCCGCCTGTTCCTCAATCACGCGCTCAACCATGCTTTCGGCGAAGGTCACGCCAGAGGCTTTGATCGCCTGCAAATCAGGCGGGGCCAAGAGGCGCAAGGCATTGGCATCACCCGTTTGCGCGGCAGCCAGGCTGCTTGCGACCAAATCTTCAAGACCACAGATCACCTCGCCCTTGGCGGCACGGGCGGTTTCCGCAGGATGATCGCCTTCAAGAAGGTCATGCATGGTGGGGCAGGCACGGCTCGTAATATCCACCACATCCCCCCCCTCAAGCCGCACAAGCGCAGGCCCGACATCAGGACTCCAGACGCGGCCTACATAAATTCCTTTTGGATCAAAATCTTTTGCGGAAATCATGCTTTGCCCTTTCCTATTGCGCTGGAAACATCTTGTTTGGATTTAGGATATTCTTGGGGTCAAATGCGGTTTTGATCGCCCGCATATAAGCCACCGCTGCGCCATGTTCGGCATTCATGAATTTGACCTTGCCAAGGCCAATCCCATGCTCGCCCGAAACAGTGCCCCCCAAGCGCAGCGCAGTTTCAGCCAAGGCTGTGGTGAATTTTTCGGCCCGCTCCATTTCATCCGGATCATTGGGATCAACACTAAGACCTGCGTGGAAATTTCCATCGCCAACATGGCCAACAATCGTTGCGGTGAGCCCCATCGCCTTTGCATCGCGTTGCGCCTGCAACACGGCCTCGGCCAATTTTGAGATCGGGACGCACACATCTGTGGGCCAAATATGGCCGCCCTGCCCTAAGGCCGCACTGGCGTAATGGGAATTGTGGCGGATCGCCCAAAGGGCGTTGCGCGCTTCGGTGGTAGTGGCTGTCTCAAACCCATCTGAGCCAAACTCGCTTGCGATATCCGCAAAAGAGCTCATCTGCTCTTTGACACCCGCATCTGTGCCGTGAAATTCTAAAAATAAATGCGGGATTTCGGGGAAGTCTGATTTTGCATAGGCATTAAAGCCGCGCACCATCATCTCATCCACCAATTCAATCCGCGCCATGGTGATACCCGACTGGATCGTTAAGATCACACAATTGACCGCATCTTCAACGCTTGGAAAACGGCAGGTTGCGGCCGCGATTGCCTCGGGGACGCCGTGCAATTTCAGGGTCAATTCCGTGATAATACCCAGCGTGCCTTCTGAGCCAATCAACAGATGGGCAAGGTCATAGCCAGTCGAAGATTTGCGCGCCCCCGATCCTGCGCGGATAATCGTGCCATCGGCCATCACGGCCTCAAGGGCAAGGACGTTCTCCCGCATCGTTCCGTAGCGCACCGCGGTTGTGCCAGAGGCGCGGGTGGCGGCCATCCCCCCGACTGACGCATCTGCGCCGGGATCTACCGAAAAAAACAAACCCGTTGCGCGCAATTCCTCGTTGAGGGATTTGCGCGTGATGCCGGGCTGCACAGTCACCTTCAAGTCTTCGGCATCCAAGGACAGTACACGCGCCATGCGCGACATATCCAAGCTGATCCCCCCTGCAACTGCGAGATGCTGCCCCTCCAAGGACGATGCAGCGCCATAAGCTACCACGGGACATTCTTGCGCGTGGCAAATTTTGAGAATTTGAGACACTTCCGCGGTGGTCTCAGGATAGGCAACGGCATCAGGTGGTGTGTTGGGATAATAGGTCTCATTTTGACCATGCAGGTTCAAATCAGCTGCGCTAGTAACTAAGCGTTCTCCCAACAGTGCGCTGAGCTCAGTAATGGCCTGTGAATGATTACGCATGTCATCCCTCATTTCGATACACGGCGCGCAGTTGTGAAAGCGCGATCAAGATCAGGTATCAATTCCATGCCCAAACCTGGAGAACGGCTAACAGAAATTTGGCCGTTTTTGACTTCGGGTAACCCTGTCACAATTTCTGCATACCACCCCTTATAAAAGGCGCGTACGCTTTCTTGGATCAGGGCATTGGGTGCAGACAGCGACAAATGCGTGGAAGCCGCTAAAACCACAGGACCTGTGCAATCATGCGGTGCTATAGGAAGTTTCTCTGCCTCGGCCATCGCAGCGATTTTCCGCGCAGCAGTCAAGCCGCCACACCATGACAAATCCAACATAACGACGCCTGCTGCCTGTGCGGCCAAAAGATCACGAAATGCGCCGATTCCATTTAGCGTTTCAGAGGCACAAACAGGCGCGGGGCTTTCTTGAGCATAACGTGAAAGGGCTGCAAAATTATCCATTCGGATCGGGTCTTCATGCCAATAGGTCTGATAGGGTTGAAGCGCCCGCGCAATGCGAATTGCAGGGGTCAATTGCCACATCGAATGGAATTCGACCATGATATCCATTTGATCACCAACGGCGCGGCGAATTTTCTCAAACGGCGAAAGCGCCAATTTCAATTCCTCAGCCGAGATATGCGATCCCTCATTAGCCTCTGCAGCCGCATCGAATGGCCAAATTTTCATCGCTGTTATCCCCTCCTCCAGAAGGGATTGGGCCAAATCATCCGCTCGATTCAAAAATCCATTCAGATCATCATATCGATCATCTGCACCGAGTCCGTAATTCTTGGTAGTCTGGCCTTCATTATTCTTGATGTAATCATTACCTGCACAAGTGTTGTAAGTACGAATGCTATCACGAGTGAAACCGCCTAATAGCTGCGCCACTGGCTGGCCTGTGGACTTGCCCCAAAGATCCCAAAGCGCAATATCAAATGCCGAATTTCCCCGAGCCTCAGCGCCTGTTGAACGCCATCCGAGATAGCCCTCCACTTTGCGGGCCAGATGCTCAATGCGCAATGGATCCTCACCAATTACCAATGGTGCAAGGGTCTCATGAATATACGCTTCTACTGCGCCTGCGCCAAAAAATGTTTCGCCAAGCCCTGTAATACCCTCATCCGTGTATACGTGCAGCCACAAGAGATTAGGGCGCTCGTTCACACGGATAGTTTCTATTTTGGAAATCCTCATGCATTTTCTCCGAATGTTGACCAAAGAGCCAGGCCAACAACGCCTACCATTGCTACGGCCATTGCTAAATTGATCACTCTTTGAGTTCTTGGTGGAAGTTCGAGCCTATGTAAAATCACACCGGCCCAAAGCCACACCAAATGTATCGGTATCCAGATCGCCGCATGAATCAGGAATTTCACGGAAACTTCATAGATTAAATTGTCCGGTGCAAACCCAAAGCCAGTTATAAGAGACGTATTTACGGCGTAGGCTTTCGGATTGATGATCTGAAGAAACAGTCCACCCAGCAATCCAGGCGGGGCAGAAGCTTCAATGAATGCAACCTTGGTTCCGGCAAAACCGATTTTAGTAGCTAAATAAAGCAAATAACCTACTGAGGCACACACCAAAAACGTTCGCAACCAAGGTAACGATAGAACGACCGCAGCTAGCCCTGAAACAACTGCGAACATAACCAAATTAGTGCCCAAGAATAAGCCGATAACGTATCTTAAAGACAGCTTAAAACCATAGGCTGCTCCAAATCCGGCTGTGCTTAAAACACCAGGCCCTGGAGTGATCACAAGCAGCACGACAGCAAGCGCGAAAGTCAGCACGGGCCAAACTCCAATTGCACTTTCATGGCCTGAGTGCGGTCATTGGCCATCGCAAAAGCCGCCGCAAATTCCGCCCAAGCAAAGCTATGCGTAATAAGGGGCCGCGTGTCGATCAGCCCATTTTGCATCATCCGCACAGCCATTGCGAATTCCTCATGGAAGCGGAAAGAGCCCATCAGTTGCAATTCGCGCGCGGTGATCTGCATCATGGGAAGCTGCATATCCCCAGACATCCCCAATTGCACAAGACGACCTTGGGGGCGGATCGCGGGCAGCGCAGAAACTAGGGCCACTTGCGCGCCTGAACATTCAAACAACGCATCAACTGTGCCTTTGCCTTCTTCATACGGGCTTAGCGCCTCTGGGTTGCGCGCGGTGTTCAGACAGACATCTGCACCCGCTTTGCGCGCATAGCTTAACATCGTGTCGCTGATATCTGTGGCGATGATTTCGCCGGCGCCTGCGCGGCGCGCAGCCATAATGGCCAAAACGCCAATCGGGCCGCATCCCGTCACCAAAACGCTCTGGCCCACCAGGTTCCCTGCGCGGCGGACTGCGTGCAGCGCCACAGCCAAGGGTTCGGCCATCGCAGCCTCAGCAGCACTCAAACCATCGGCTTTAACACAGTTTTCTGCGCGCACCGTAATTACTTCTCGAAATGCGCCTTGGATATGGGGAAAAGGCATAGCCGATCCGTAAAACCGCATGTTAAGGCATTGATTGGGCAATCCGCGCCTACACTCAATACAAGTGAAACAGGGGCGCGAGGGTGAAATGGCAACCAGATCCCCAACCGCCAAACCCGTTACCTCTGGCCCAATTTCAGTGATCTCGCCCGCCACCTCATGACCCAAGATCATCGGCTCACGCAGACGCACGGTGCCAAAGCCGCCATGGTTGAAATAATGCAAATCTGACCCGCAAATCCCCCCTCGGCGCAGGGCAACCTGCACTTCACCTTCCGATGGACAGGCCGTCTTACAGGTCCCAACGCGGAGGTCTCCAGAGCCATGTACGAATAGCGCTTGTGCCACAACAATATCCTCGTTTTTCAAACGTTAGGCTTTCTCTTGCGCCAACCTAAAAATGGTATACCATTTGAGCATAGAGCGCGGGATTTACAAGAAATGTCAAGGGCGCGAGTGGCGCTTGGTTCGGCCAAGCCAATCAAAAATCAGGGTGCGAAAAACCCAGAGGAGAAACAATGAAACTGTTTAGTCTAAGCGGGCGACGTGCTTTGATTACAGGCTCTTCAATGGGTATTGGATACGCTTTGGCTAAAGGTCTGAGTGACGCAGGCGCTCAAGTTGTGCTGAATGCCCGCAATGCAGACCGCCTTCATGCGGCTACCGAAGACCTACGCGCAAAAGGGGCAAATGTTTTGGCATTAGCCTTTGATGTAACCGACCCAGTCGCAGCGCGCGAAGCGATTGATGCCTTCGAGGCAAAAGAGGGCGCAATTGATATTTTGGTGAATAATGCAGGGATGCAACATCGTGCGCCACTAGAGGACTTTCCGGCCGATGCTTTTGATCGGTTGATGCGGACAAATGTGAATTCGGTTTTTTATGTTGCCCAAGCAGTGGCACGCCACATGATCGCACGAGGCAAAGGCCGCATTATCAATATTGCAAGCGTACAAACCGCCCTCGCCCGCCCCTCTATCGCACCTTACACAGCGTCTAAGGGCGCGGTTGCGAACCTCACCAAAGGGATGGCGACCGATTGGGCGAAATACGGACTCAACTGCAATGCCATTGCGCCTGGCTATTTCAACACACCGCTCAACGCGGCCCTTGTTGCTGACCCCGAATTTTCCGCGTGGCTTGAAAAGCGCACCCCTGCAGGCCGCTGGGGGGAGGTGGATGAATTGGTGGGCGCGTGCGTGTTTTTATCTGCGGAGGCATCCAGTTTCGTGAACGGCCACACGCTGTTTGTCGATGGCGGCATCACCGCAAGTCTATAGGAAAGGGAGATCCATATCATGACACAAAAACCCGTTATCGGTTTTATCGGCGTAGGTTTCATGGGCCATGGGATGGCGAAAAATATCCTAAAGGGCGGGTATGAACTTTGGATCTTGGGCAACCGCAACCGCGCGCCTGTCGAAAGCTTGCTCAGCATGGGTGCAAAAGAGGCCGCATCGCCACAAGACATGGCCTCAAAATGCGACATCATCCATCTGTGTCTGTCCAACTCGCCCCAGGTCGAAGCGGTGATCACGGGCGAGAGTGGCATCATCGCAGGTGCGCGCAAAGGTATGATTGTGATCGACACGACCACCGCTGATCCAACATCAACGCTGGCTATGGCAGAAAAGCTTTCAGTGGTTGGCGCGCATATGGTGGATGCCCCCTTGGGCCGCACGCCCAAAGAGGCCGAGGAAGGGATGCTTGACGCGATGTTGGGCTGCGATGCTGCACTGTTTGATAAGGTGCATCCGGTCATTGATTGCTGGGCTGGCACCATCACGCGCATTGGCGAGGTGGGCACAGGCCACAAGATGAAGCTCTTGATGAATTTCTTAGGAGCCGCTTATGCTGCTCTTTATTCCGAGGCTACTGTTCTAGGCGCGACAGTTGGGATCTCACCCCACGCGTTTCGCGAAGTGATTGCACCCAGCCGTCTTGGCTCAGGCTTCTTTGGTACATTCATGCAATATGTCTGCGATAGGGATGAGAATGCGCATAAATTCTCGATTGAGAATCTGTCAAAGGACATCCGCTATGTGAATGCGATGGCAACGGATGCAGGCGTGATGAATGTCATGGCCTCCGCCGCGCGGCACTATTTCACCCATGCCGAAGCCATCGGAAAAGGCGGAGATTTTGTTCCAATGCTGTCGGATCACATTGGCAACTTAAACGGAATGGATTTAGCCGCCGAAGTAGCCAAAGGTAAAAAGTAGCACCTGCATCAAAAAGGAGGCTAACCATGCTATCCAAAGACGAGATCGCATCCTACCAAAAGAATGGCTATCTGATGGTGGAGGATGCAGTCAGCCCCTCCCAATTAAACGAATTGCGCCGCTTGACCGCGCAGTTCATTGAGGCCTCCCGCGATGTACGCGAAAGCAACGCGGTTTATGATCTCGACAAGGGCCACGGGCCAGACACCCCGCGCCTAACCCGGATCAAAATCCCGCATAAGCAGCATCCCTATTTCTGGGAGGTGCTGCGCAATTCACGCATGACCGCGGTGTTGGCAAGCCTGCTTGGCCCCGATACAGCCATTATCACTTCTAAGCTCAACACCAAGGCACCAGGCGGTGGGGCAGCGGTGGAATGGCACCAAGATTGGGCATTTTATCCACATACTAACGATGACCTTCTGGCCTTTGGCCTGATGCTTGAGGACGTGGATGCGGCCAACGGCCCATTGATGGTGATCCCTGAAACCCATCGCGGGCCAATTTTGGATCACGGCATAAACGGGGTTTTCGCGGGCGCGATCAATCCCGATGACCCACTCTTTGAGCGCGACAAGATTGTAACTTTGACAGGAAAAGCAGGATCAATGACGGTGCATCACGCCCGCATTCTGCACGGCTCAGCCCCGAATGTCAGCGATAGACCGCGCTATATTCTGTTCTATGAAATCGCCAAGGCAGACGCATGGCCGATCCTTGGTGCCGCTTCGTATATCCACGAATTGGGTCAGCGGCGGTTTTGGGAAGATTTGCAGGAACGCATCATCACAGGCAAAGCCTGCCTAGTGCCCCGTCTTGAAACAGTGCCTGTGCGTATGCCCCTGCCACCTGCGCCAGACAACAGTTCAATTTTCAAAACTCAACAAAGCGCAGGCGCGAAAAGTGCGTTTCAGTGACAACGAGCGCGGACCTTCAATAAGTCGCGCGCCCACCTGACAGGTCAAAAACTGATGCAGTGGTAAAGGAATTCTCGCGGCTCACAAGCCAAGCGATCATTGCCGCTGCCTCATTAACTTCTAGAAAACGATTACGTGGGATCTTTGAAAGCATATAATCTATGTGCTGTTGCGTAATCTGATCGAAAATCGCTGTGCGTGCCGCGGCAGGTGTTACACAATTAACTGCAATGTCGTGGTTCGCGCATTCCTTTCCTAGTGACTTAGTAAAGCCAATGACACCAGCCTTCGAAGCGCTATAAGCGCTTGCATTGGGGTTGCCTTCTTTACCAGCGATAGACGCAATGTTTACGATCCGACCAAAATTGCGTTCTATCATTCCAGAAATTACAGCTTTGTTCGTGTAATACGTGCCCATCAAATTGATGTCTATAACCCGCCGAAATTCGTCATTGGAATACTCCGCCACCGTCGCGTTATCGCCTGCAACACCCGCACTATTCACAAGGATATCGATGCGTCCAAACGCGGTCTCAGTTGCATTAACTGCTGCCGCAACAGAACTGTAATCGCTTACATTACAATCAAGAGCCTGAACCCGCCCGATCGCAGACAAGCTTTTGACCGCTTTATCATTTAGTGCCGAATTCATATCCCAAAGCATAACACTAGCCCCGGATCGCAATATTCGTGATGCTACAGCATAACCTATGCCTTGCGCGCCACCCGTCACCACCGCACAAAGGCCCTCTAAGTTAATCCTGCTTTCAGTGTTTGACATAACTTACTCCCTAATTAATCGACTATTACTGCGCGCCCATCATTAATCATCTCGGAGATAATGGGCATTTCGCAAAATCCATTGCGGACTTTTTCATCCAATGCATCTTCAGCTGCACTGATTTCATTTATTGTAGCAATAACTTCATCAATTCGAGCAAAAGGTACTACTACCACGCCGTTTATGTCAGCCACGATAATATCACCACTTTGCACATTTCGTCCGCCAACTATGGCGCCGAAACCAACACGAGCAGGCCCATTGGAATAGGGCGAATTAGGGCTAAGACCCGTACAAAAAACTGGCAAACGGGTTTCCAAAATCCCCTCATAATCACGCATTTCGCCATCTGTAACGAACCCCACCGCACCCTTGTTCTTTAGCATGCCACAGAAGCGATCCCCGGAAGCCGAGCAGTTTTTACCGCCTTGCATTGCAGCAATGACTATATCTCCCTTTTGCAAAACATGCAGCGCACCCATTGTGGCAAGAATTTCTGCTGGGCCATTTTCAGCGACAAGTGCCACCCCCACGGTGGTGTAAAGATCTTTATCTCGAGTAGCTGCAAAAAGGGGCTTAATACTACTGTCCATCGCACCCTGCCCCTCCATGGCGTCACAGACATAGCCGGTAGGTATATTCTTAAAAGCAGCAATTTGTGCTGAGGATGGGCGCTTGAAGTTCTCACAAATAGTCAAAATTGGTGGTTCAAAAATCACGTTATTTTCTCCTGTTGTAAAACAGCCAATCAAACTTTTTTCATTCTAACTAATCAATATACAGGCAAGCGACTTGAGTGGCTTTTACGCCATCAATCAAGGCCTGCTGCGCGTGATGTGACCCTGGCTAATGCAAGACCAGAGGTCGTTGCGAGACACTGTGCTTTTTGCCTTTGAATTATTTCTCCTGATAGTTCAGATAAAGCGAGCGCTAGCTCTTCCAAACGATCGCACTGCAACAAACCGCTGAGCATATCGTATTTAAGCCCAATCGTCATAAGAGCAATTAACTGCTCGTCAACTCTGCCGCGGATATCTGACATTGCAGAACTGATGCCCTCATCAAACTGACCACGGGCTTCGATAAAACATAAGGTCGCGACCGAACTCATATCTTCAGACTGAGTGAGACACGGATATAGCGCTTCATTGATGCACGACAGTACTCCCTCTTCGTCCTGCGTACCTTCAGACAAGCACGTGTTGAGTGTTAGTCGTGCATCTTGCGCTGATGCAGGGCCCGAAAAAACTAGCATGCAGGCCACTGTGAGGAATGACCAAAATTTCGTTTTCATAATGTTTCTCAGTTCAAACGCTTTACTCTTGCATTTGGTATACCATTTGCATTTTGTATAACAAGAACACTTTGACGTTTGACTTTATTAGAGCTGCTAACCCCAGCGAAGCCGCTCGATCAGGAGATTACAATGTCTGACACTCGCGCCAACAAACGTTTCCGCTCACAAGAGTGGTTTGATAACCCCAACAACCCGGGGATGACTGCTCTCTATGTTGAGCGTTATCAGAACTCGACGTTTTCACGCGAAGAATTACAAAGTGAGCGTCCAATCATTGGCATCGCTCAAACGGGATCTGATCTGGCACCATGTAATAAGATACATGTTTTCCTGATGGAACGGATCAAACAAGGCATTCGTGAGGCAGGCGGGGTTCCAATGGAATTTCCCGTCCATCCAATTCAGGAAACAGGCAAGAGGCCAACTGCAGCGCTTGATCGCAACCTGCAATATCTTTCGTTGGTAGAGGTTTTGCATGGTTATCCTATCGACGGAGTGGTGTTAACCACAGGATGTGACAAAACAACCCCAGCAATGTTGATGGGAGCAGCCACTGTCGATTTGCCAGCAATCGCGCTTAATGGCGGACCAATGCTTGACGGTTGGTGGAATGGAAAGCGAGCGGGTTCCGGCATGATCGTATGGGAAAGCCGTCGCCTGCTTGCTGCTGGTGAGATAGACTACGAAGAGTTCATGTCGCGGGTATGCTCGTCAGCGCCTTCACTCGGGCATTGCAATACCATGGGAACAGCTTCGACTATGAATGCCATGGCTGAAGCCTTGGGAATGTCTCTGACTGGAAACTCGGCTATTCCTGCACCATTTCGTGAGCGGATGACAATGGCTTACGAAACAGGCAAGCGAATTGTACAAATGGTTCATGAGGATCTAAAACCTTCCGACATCATGACGCGCAAAGCTTTTGAAAATGCTATCGTCGTTAATGCGGCGATTGGTGGTTCGACCAATGCTCCACCTCATTTGCAGGCGGTTGCCCGTCACATAGGTGTAGAACTTAACGTACGGGACTGGGAAAAGATCGGCTATGACGTACCACTAATGCTTAATATGCAGCCAGCAGGCGAGTATTTGGGGGAAAGCTTTTTCAGAGCCGGCGGTGTTCCTGCTGTTATGGGAGAACTACAAAAGGCAGGCCGCATACATGAAGATGTAATTACTGCGACAGGTAAAAGTATGGGCCAAAACCTGGAAGGTCAGGTCTCTCGTGACCACAGCGTAATTACGACTTATGAAAAACCGCTGCGTAAAAATGCAGGCTTTAAGGTGCTCTCAGGTAACCTGTTTGACTCAGCTTTAATGAAAACCTCTGTGATTTCGGAAGACTTTCGCAAGCGCTTCCTCTCAGAACCCGGGAATGAGGGCGTATTTGAGGCTAAGGCAGTGGTTTTTGAGGGCCCTGAAGATTATCACGAACGAGTTAATGAAGCCTCTTTGGGCATCGATGAGCACACCATCATGTTTATACGTGGCGTTGGCGCCGTTGGCTATCCTGGCTCAGCGGAAGTTGTGAACATGCAGCCACCTGATCACATCATTCGTCAAGGTATCAGCCACTTGCCGACCGTGGGAGATGGGCGTCAATCAGGTACATCTGAGAGCCCATCAATCCTCAACGCTTCGCCAGAAAGCGTAGTTGGCGGTGGCCTTGCCTATCTAAAGACAGGCGACCGGGTAAGATTGGATTTCAACAGTTCGACATTGCACGCATTAGTTGATGATACAGAGTGGCAAGCCAGAATTGATGCTTGGATCCCTCCTGAGTTACATCATCAAACTCCATGGCAGGAAATTTATCGTACTCATGTGGGCCAGCTAGCCGATGGAGGTTGCTTAGAATTAGCGACTGCGTATCAGAAGATTGGGCGTGACCTACCCAGGGACAATCACTGAAGCCACCGCATAAGATCAATTGAACAAGGAGGCCTTATATGTCCAAAACTATTATTATTACAGGCGGCGGCGGCGGTGTCGGACGCGCCACAGCCCAGCATTTCCTCGCCAATGGATGGCAAGTCGGCTTAATTGGCCGCAGATCCGCCGCTTTGGAAGAAACCGCGGCAAAAAATAAAAATACACTTATTTTACCATGTGATGTCACTGACGAAACCCAAGTGGAAAGTGCGTTTAACACTGCCTACGAGGCATGGGGACGATTGGACGCCGTATTCAACAATGCCGGCGTGAGCCTCGGAGGCGCGCCAATCGACGAACTTTCAGTGGATGACTGGCGTAATCTTATTGATATCAACGTTACAGGCAGCTTCATTGTGGCCCGCGCCGCTTTTAGGATCATGCGATATCAATCGCCACAGGGCGGCCGCATTATCAACAATGGATCTGTGTCTGCCTATGTACCACGTTGGGGCTCTGCGCCGTATACAGCTTCAAAACACGCGATTACCGGTCTTACTCGCTCAATCAGCCTTGACGGACGTCCATTCAACATTGCTTGCGGGCAAGTTGACATCGGCAACGCACTTACCGACATGGCCAGAAAAATGACAAAAGGTGTACCGCAAGCTGATGGAAGTATCGAAGTAGAGCCGGTCATGGATGTGTCTAATGTCGCAACATCCGTGCTTCATATGGCAAATCTTCCTTTGGAGGCCAATGTCCAGTTTATGACAGTCATGGCTACGAATATGCCATATATTGGACGTGGCTAAATTATTAGTGGAAGGGAGAACCGCCCTTCCACTCACCACCTAACGCTGTAAGCGCGAAATCACTCTTTTTCCGCTATCGTTTTACCGGCTTAAGAAATTCGAAATCACACCCCTGTTCTGCCTGTGTGACTTCGGTAGCATAGAGTTTATTATATCCACGCAAATTCTCAGGCTCTTCGAGATCAGATACCCATTCTGACCGACGCTTATCTAATTCCTTTTCATCGACCAACAAATCAATACGCTTGTTAGACACAGAAATGCGAATGCGATCTCCATTTCGCACGAGTGATAGCGGACCGCCTATGGCTGCTTCAGGAGACACATGAAGCACAATAGTACCGAAAGCAGTTCCAGACATTCGGGCATCAGATATCCGCACCATATCTTTCACACCCAATTTGCTGAGCTTTTTAGGAATGGGTAAATACCCCGCTTCAGGCATCCCAGAGTCACTTTTTGGCCCTGCATTTTGTAGAACCATAAAGTCATCGCTAGAAATATCTAAATCTGGATCATCAACTCTTGCAGCTAAATCTTCGAGAGAGGAAAAAACAACGGCACGGCCCTCTGCTTCAAAGAGATTTTTGTCGGCCGCAGCCCGCTTTAATATTGCACCATTTGGAGCCAAATTTCCAAAAAGAGCAATCAACCCTCCTTCTGGCTCTAACGGCTCCTGTGCACGTGCTATAACCCTCGTATCTATGTAGCCGTCATCTGTCTCCAATCGATCGCCAAGCGTTTCACCGGTCACACTAATTGTATCCAAGTGTAGCAGGGGACGTAATTCGCGAAGTACAGCTCCCATCCCACCCGCGAAGAAAAAATCTTCCATGTAATGTGAGCCCATAGGCTTTAGATTAACGAGGACTGGTGTCGTATCCGATAGCTCGTTCAATCGCTCTAAAGAAACGTTTATCCCTAGCCGACCAGCAACGGCAGTTAGGTGCACTATGGCATTGGTTGAGCCGCTTAGCGCGAGCAAAACCCTGATTGCGTTTTCAACGGATTTTTCAGTTATGATTTCACTAGGAAGTATGGGTTTTTCAACCATCCGCGCCGCGGCCAAACCAGACGCTTCAGCCGCTCTAAGGCGATCCGCATGCACCGCGGGTATAGCGGCCGTACCAGGAATGGTCATTCCTAGAGTTTCAGCAACACAAGCCATTGTTGAGGCAGTGCCCATAACTGCACAACTGCCTGCAGTAGTGGCTAGCCGACCTTCAATATCATCGATTTGGTCTTTTGAGACATCACCAGACCTGTACTTAGCCCAAAACCTGCGACAATCGGTGCAAGCTCCTAGCCTTTCTTCACCATAGCGGGAAGTCATCATTGGACCACCAACCAGCTGAACTGCCGGTAAATTTGCTGAAGCCGCACCCATTAATTGAGCCGGCACAGTTTTGTCGCAGCCCCCCATCAACACAACGGCATCCATTGGCTGAGCTCTTATCATTTCCTCGACGTCTATCGACATCAAATTTCTAAATTTCAGACTAGTCGGATTAAGAAAAACCTCGCCGAGCGATATGGTCGGAAACTCAATGGGCAGTCCCCCTCCTAGAAGAACGCCCCGCTTAACCGCCTCAAGCAATTCAGGGAAATGCCGATGGCAGTTGTTAAATCCAGAATAGCTATTGGCTATTCCAACAATAGGCTTTTTCAAAAGCTCTTTTGAGTATCCCATTGAAGCCGCAAATGAGTTCCTCAAGTACAACGAAAAATCTCGATCGCCGTAATTGGTCAGGCCGTTAGCAAAACCGACTGTTTTCTTTTTAGACATGCCCTAAACCTACAATTTCATCTTAACCAGCTTAGGATCCAAATAATCCATGATACCGATAGACCCGCCTTCACGGCCCATTCCGCTCTCCTTAACGCCCCCAAAAGGTGCCTCTGCGGTAGAGAGCAGCATCTCATTCACACCGACCATGCCAACTTGTAAATCTTCATAAGCTCGGGTTGCGGTTCCCAAGTCATTTGTAAACAAATACCCTGCAAGCCCGAATGGAAGCGAGTTGGCACGTTCCATGACTTCGTCATAATCAGAAAATGTAGTTATTGGCGCAATTGGTCCAAACGGCTCCTCGTTCATTACCAATGCGTCGTCTGGCACTCGTCCTAGGACCGTTGGCTCCCAATAATAGCCCGAATTAAATTCAGCTGGCGCCTTGCCGCCCGCTAAAAGTTCGGCGCCTTTGTCCAATGCATCCTTTGTCATATCAGATACAGTGGCTAATCCCCTAGGATTCGCCATTGGCCCAATTTGAACACCATCATCAACTCCTCGTCCAATTTTCAAGCCGTTGGCAATCTCGGCAAATCGCGAAGAAAAGGCTTCGTAGCTGCGCTCATGAACATAGAATCGTGTTGGAGAGATACAAACTTGACCACAATTTCTAAATTTCACTGGAGCGCAAATTTCAGCGGCCTTCACAGCGTCAAAATCATCAAACACCACGACCGGTGCATGCCCTCCGAGCTCCATGGATACCTTTTTGACGCCCTCAGCAGCCAAGGCCAAGATTTGCTTTCCAACGGAGATTGAACCTGTAACCGAGACTTTTCTTACTATGGGTGATCTTATCAAGTGCTCAGCAATCATCGAAGACTTACCTGTCACCATGTTGACCGTTCCATCGGGAATACCAGCATCGGCACAAGCTTGAACCAATGCCGCACATGATGCCGGTGTCTCTCCAGCAGGTTTGATAATGATCGAGCAACCCGCTGCCAGGGCAGCAGCCATTTTGCGTGCCGGCAAAAGAGCGGGAAAATTCCAAGCAGTGAAAGCTGCCACCACCCCAACTGGCTGGTATATCACGGACATACGGCTATCAGGAGTGCGGGAGCCAATAATTTGCCCATATATTCTTTTGCTTTCTTCAGAAAACCATTCGAAATGATCCGCCGCCGCATTGGTTTCGCCCATACATTCAGCGAGAGGTTTTCCAGTCTCTAGAGACATCTGATGGCTAATATCAGACAAGCGTTCGCGAATTAGTTCTGCTACTTTTCTAAGCTTGGCCGCGCGATCCCAAGTGCCAGTAGCACGCCATGTTTTGAAGGCCTCACTAGCCGCAGCCAAAGCACCATTCAGGTCATCCACTGTTGCAACCGCTACAGACGCCAATGCCTGTTCAGTTGAGGGGTCTGTCACTTCCTGCGTTTTACCATCAGAAGCGGGACACCACTGGCCATTAATAAATAAATTTACATCGTTGTACATAATTTCACCTATATTTTTGTATTTAGGTATTGGGTTTGAACGTCTTTTACCCAATTACCGACATTCCAGGACCCATATGCCCCCATGCCACCAAGTGGATCGCGCCCATAATAAACAGGTACGTGTACAAAAGAGAGGCCATCATAATCATATGCCGCAACAAGAGCGGATTGTAGCGAAGCGACATCATACCCGCCAAAGATAGCGTTCACACCACCGACTGCACTCGCAAGTTTGACATAGTCGACTTCGACCTTATCGTTGGTACTAAATTCTGCTTGATACTGTGCCTCCTGCAATCCAGAGATTGCAGCCATTCTTCTGTTATCAAACAAAACGATCATGCCTCGAGCACCGTGCTCCACACCGTCTATCAGGACCTGTGGGTTCATCATAAATGATCCATCGCCGGTGAATGCGATACTGTAAGACGGCTTATCAGCGACAGCAGATGCGAGAAGAGCTGAAACGGCAAAGCCCATATAGGATGCACCGCTCTCAGTGTACGTTTGCCCACTACTGTCATCTTCAACAATTTGGAAACCGTTCGCCTGAACGTCTCCTGCGTCAAAAAACTTTGTAGCACCTTTAGACTTCGCAAACTTCGCAACAGTGGAAATGGCACAAGGCTGAGTAAGCACTTGTCTTGCCCAAACCACATCCATTATCGGTTCAGAAGAACACCTATCATTTTTCAGCGCAATCCATTCAGATTTCTTTGTCAAACAATCTTCTAGCCAAGTGGCACTCGACATGAGTTCAGGTTCATTGGACCTATCTAGTTGATCAATGAGGCGGGAGATTACTACACCGATATCCCCTGCCAGACCTGTGGTTCCAGCGTAATGCAGGAGGTCATCTAAATCTCCATTAATATTAATCACTGCTTCCACATTAGGATACCCTATCCCGGAACAATCAGACTGACAGACACTGCGAGATCCAATAGAGATCAATAGATCCGCATTCTCCATCGCATAATTGCCGGAAATTGAGCCTTTAGATCCGCCAACGTGCATATTTTGTGGATGATTGTCAGCCAGGACACCAGTTGACCCGGGAGACAAAACTACCGCCGCTCTAATTTTTTCAGCCAAAGCTTTAACTTGTGTATCGAAGCCGCGTGTACCACCACCGGCTTTGATCGCTATTCTTTTTGCATGGCTAATTTTTTCAATAGCTTCGGCATACAATGCCAAGTCTGTTGAAGCGATACTAGGCAAATGAGGAATTGAGGGTAGCGTTTTTAGATTAATCGACGCTATTTCCGGCTGAGTATTTAAAGGCAGCAAAAAATAAAATGGCCCCGGTTTTACGGGATGATAGACGCAAGAAGACCCCCTACGTAAACCTTCACGAAGTGCATTTGGAGTATGTAGGACATATGATTGCCCCATCAGAGCCGTTATTTGACCAAACGCTCCCTGAACGCGCTTTGGGATTTGCTGCATGTTGTAGCCTTCGCCCCAAGTCGTTTCATCACCGTAGATATGGTAAACTCCCACCCCATTCGAGGCAGAAGCTAAAGATCCTGACAAAGCCTGCAGTGCTCCTGGGCCAATCGAAGTTACCACTGCAGATGTTTCTCCATATTGCCACCGCAAGGCTGTTGCCGCGTGTGCCATTTCAACTTCATTACGACAGTTGAATGTCTGAGTTACTCCATTTTCCTGATATATACGAAGAACTTCGCCGAGATCCGTTGAACCGTGGCCAAATATAGCAAAGTATTTGCGCACACCTTGCTTCAATAGCCCTAACACCAGAGCTTCTGACAAGGTAACTTCCAATGAGGCATCGATAGAGCCTTGTTCAATTGCGTTATCCAACCCGCCAGCGGAAAAAATCGCTTTTGCACGCTTTGCTATTGCACCATTTTTTTTAACATCAAACATATCAGGCTCACACGATTTCATAAGGCTTAAAATTTGTCACAATGCCGCTTGGCGAAGCAGGTCATCAAAGTAATTGCGGCAATCTTTTAAAACTTGAGTTGGGGTACGTTGATCATTCACAAACCAATGACTTTCATGCTCAATCGACACTGCCCCTTGATATTTGTTTTGCACCAAAACTCTAACCATACTCAGCAGATCGATTTCTCCATCTCCGAGAGGAACGAATTTAAAAGTATCGGGGGTTCCAGTGGCATCTTTCAGATGAACATGTGCGATGTCGTCATATAACTCTTTGACTGCAGATGTCACATCGTCACCCATTGGGTGCAGGTGAGATGGATCAAAATTGATTTTAAGACCTGGAGCTGCGCTGATAGCTTCACGTGCAGTTTTTTTGGTACCAATGATCCGGCCAACGATCGGCTCCAAAGCAAATATAAGGCCTTTTTTCTCGGCCGCTTCAACACCACGAGACAGAGCATCGTGCAGAGCTTCACGATCTGCTTGCTCGGCTGGAATTACATGTACGATGTCTATCCCTAAATCGATGGCGCGATCCATCATTGCGATAGTCCATGCGGTAGCCGCATCTCGGCGGTCGCTATCAACAGCGCCAAAATCTCTGTGATGGATGCATAAAGCCGAAAACGGTCCTAGTTTTGCAAGTTCCTGCAACTCTGATCTGGGAGTATTCAAATGTATGTGCGCGGGTCCCCATGGCACTATCTCAGCATTTAATTCGACCATCTCATAGCCATGATCACGGATTAATTTTACTGCATCAGCAGTCGGCATACCGGCCATCAAACCCGTGTGAAAAGAAAGTGGAATACCCATCTCAAGCCCTCATTTTGCTTCACTAAAAAGTTTAAGGGCTTCAGTGCCAATTTCAGTATCACCCGTCCAATGCGCACCACTACTACCGATGCCACCGATTATTTGGCCGTCCACTACGATAGGCTGGCCACCGCCATAAGTGATCATCCGATGCACCACACCTGGAACGCCAATACGAAGCGGCTCATCATTTTGCATGATTTCTTGCCATTTATGCGTGGCAATATGGCTTACGGCGGCCGTGTAAGCTTTATCGATAGCGATCTGCCCAGCAGCCGGGTTGGTATCATCCATTCTTCGAAATGCGATCAGGAACCCACCATCGTCAACGACTGCAATACAGACCGACTTTCCCAGTTTTTTGGCGTGCGCAAAGGCGCGATCGATAAGCTGCTCGGCAGCTTCCAGAGTTACCACAGATTTGGACTTTGTAAGATTATTAGTTCCCATGCTCCCAGCTCCCCTTAAGATTTCTTCGCATATTGGTCCGCTGAAAGATCAATTCGTTCCTTCATGGCTGCCTCCATCACCTGGCTACCAACGGCAGTTATTGGAAGATGAACCCCATGCTCCCGTGCGACGAGAACCGCATTAAATAAATCTTTGTCAAACATGCGATACAGGTCTTCAGTGCCCGCTAATGGATGGGTATGAAGCAGTCGGTCATAGTTGCCCCATACTTGGCTCACCCAACTGTAGCCGGTGGTATCATTTGCAAAATCAGCTAACGCTTTTTCATCAAGCCCCAGAGCTCTGGCCAAACGCATACATTCAATTGCTGCCATCCAATTTCCAAATGTCATCATTTGAATAGCTATTTTTGCTCCAGCTCCAGAACCACGCGGGCCCAGGTGCTCAGTACGCCGTGAGATTGCAGAAAAATAATCACTGTTGGCCTCAACATCCTTCGGATCGCCGCCGCACATAACAGCCAGGTCTCCCTCACGGGCTCGGAGATCACCACCACTAACTTGGGCATCAATCATCTTGAGACCTTTTGCGTCGGTTTCAGTTCCAAGCGCGAGGATAGTCTTTGGCAAAACAGTCGAGTGGACTATCAATGTTGTGCCTTTGCGCGCGCTTTCCAACAGCCCTCCAGCACTACTAAATAGCGACGTAAGCTGCGCATCGTTAACAACAGCGACGCCAATGACATCGCACTCCTGAGTTAACTGCTCGTTCGAGCCGGCAAAACGCGCGCCAGCATTAATAACTTCTTTTGCCTGATCTTTGTTTAAATCTCGAACAAGCACATCAAATCCAGCACGCAGCAGTGATAGGACCATAGGCGTCCCAATGTTGCCGACACCGACAAATCCAACCATTTTCTTACTCATGACTTTCTCCAACCTTCTGAATTATTGCGATTTTTAGAGCTCGACTTAATCAACACATCTGTTTCGGGCTTAACGTGCACACTGCTCAAAATGACATGCTGTCATCTGTTCAACGACAACTGTGTTGCTGCGTCGATGACCTCAGTCTTGATAAATTCAAGATGCTCGTTTGAAGCTCGATTTATTGGCGTGGATACACTCAGTGATGCTATAACTTTTCCATTTACTCCATATATTGGAGCACCAATGCAAACGACATAACGTTGAAACTCCTCGTCATCTCGGGAGTAGCCGTCATTCCGCACTCTATTTAACTCTTCAAAAAGTGCGTTTAAATTTGTGATAGTATTAGCTGTAAATTTCCTCATGCCATGCAAAGCCATAAGTCTTCTAATGTGATCGTCATCCAGACCCGCCAGCAAGACTTTTCCAGTCGCAGTCGCATATAAGGCCGTGGATTTTCCGATAGATCCACTATCCACGCGCAGGGCGTGCAAGGCATCTTTTTTTACAAGGGTTATCATCTCATCGCCGTGCAAAACCGCCAGGTGCACAGTCTCTTCAGTTAATTGATTTAATCGCTCAAGAATAGGACGAGCTCTAAGGGGCAATTCCGCTTTTATATTTACCGCCTCGGCGACCAGAACCACTTGTGAGCCAAGAATATAGCGGCCACGAGCAGTCCCAGGCCTCAAATAATTTCTACTCATTAGCGTCTTTATCAAATGATGGCAGGTGGAGTTGTTAAGCCCCAAGCCGTCGCTTATTTCAGCAAGAGACATTTCACCGCCGCGCCTTGCAATTAGCTCTAAAATGTCGAGGGCTCGAGAAACCGATTGGATTGGACTTGGAGCAGTTTTTTCTTGCGCCAATGACATTTCACACTCTTCGAAGCTAGATAACTAATGAATGAATTCATAATTGATAAATTACTAATTCAAAAGAAATAGTTCGCACTATGAAATAAATTTCATAATGCGAAATCTATATTATTGCTATTGGCCTTATCATTGAACCAGTCGCACCGGTAACTGAAAGAGGCAAACACACGAACATAAATGAGTAAATTGAGTCTCGAGCCAAGTCTTCCAGAAAAACCCATTCAAGTATTGGTATTCCTTGCTCGCGAATTAAGTAACGGTGGACTGGTTGCGGATCGCCAGCATAGCCAGACGGCTGGCACTCAAGTGACTCGTTATCTCCCCCAATAGCGCGTACGCCCTTAGCAACTAACCATTCAGCTCCCTCCAAAGCCAATCCAGATCCATGGCATGCGGCAAGGTGCTCTTTATCGGGCCATTTTTGCATGGTGCCAGTCCTTATAAAGGCAATGTCACCTCTCTTAATATCTGTCTTTTGAGCATTTAAAGCTCCTTCGAGGAGCTCTATAGTGACAGCCTGCCCTTTATTCATGTGATCTACGCCAAGATAGCCTGCTACATCGATTAGAACGCCACGACAGACAATTGGAGGAAGCTCAGAGGCATCTTTTCCTATAGGCCCAAAATCACCCAGGCTCTCTTTGGCGAGATGATCGCCAAACCAGCTTGGATCTGACCCGCAAACTACGTGAGCCAACGCGTCAATGTGGGTTCCAGAATGCGCTGTGCACATCATCAACTCAGAAATAAAACCGAACCCAACTTTGTTGTCATGCAACATCGCTATGTCTTTCTGAACCCTTTGGCCCTGCGGAGTTCGGTAAGATAAGATACCAAAAGGAGGATGAGCATCTGCTAAAGGCATTCCGTGCCACCAGCCAGAAGACAGATCATAACATAAGCCTTTTTTCACGTCTTTGAATGGCCCGATATCAAAGCTAAACTGCCGGTCCTTGGGATCTGTCCAACTATTATTATTGTGCATTTTTCTTTCTCCCTAAATACTAATTAAGGGTTTAGGCCTCGGCTTTTAATAGATTGCCAACACGAATTCCGCCAATCACGAGAACCGCAATAATCATACCGCCTTGAGCAATCTCCACCTCACCTCCAGTGAACCCCAAAACTGGCATCAGAGT
This sequence comes from Roseobacter sp. HKCCD7870, assembly GCF_037830315.1. NCBI lineage: Bacteria > Pseudomonadati > Pseudomonadota > Alphaproteobacteria > Rhodobacterales > Roseobacteraceae > Roseobacter > Roseobacter sp. HKCCD7870. The sequence continues at coordinate 969,712 of NZ_JBBLYO010000001.1, forward strand.
TCGCATTAGTATGAGAAAAAGTGCCCCCATCGCGCAGCCAATTATTGTAACTTTGCCTCCAAAAAGGGGTGTGCCCCCAACAACAACCGCGCCAATGGAGAGCAGCAAATAGGGCTTACCCATATCCAAAAATGCACCGCCAGATCTTGCTCCAAGTAGAACGCCAGTTAAGCCTGCCAAAGCGCCGGAGATTACAAAAGCTCGCACAATTACTTTATTAATCGGAATACCCGCCATCTCTGCGGCCTGATGGTTTTGACCGGTGGCAAGAAGAAGACGGCCAAAGCCAGTCGAAAAATAAACAAACCCGGCCAAAGCAGAGATCAAGCCCGCCAATAACGCAATTACTGGAACTCCGAAAACTGACTGCGTTACGACAACCGTCAACAAAGGCGCGATATCGTTGGCTGATAGCTCACGGTTGGCTAACAAACAGAAAGTCGTCACAACATAACCCACCGCCAACGTAGCTATAATTGCGGGGATCCGAGCCAAGGCGACAAGTAATCCATTTAAAATACCGATTAACGCGCCCAACCCCATCCCTGCGATTAAGCCGATCCAAGTAGCTTCATTTTGGCCGCCAACTAACCAAATACTTAAATAAGCGGATAATGTGATTACCCCGGGCATTGATAAATCAACGTTTCCTGCCGCTGTCATCATCGCAAAGCTTTGCCCAATCGCCGTAATTAGTAGAAATGAGCCAGAAACAATCGCCGCCACTATAGGACCAAAACTCAATTGGCCTGCATTGAGCATTAAAATTGCCCAAATTAGTAAAGATCCGCCCAACGACCAAAGCCAAGGAACTCTTTCTGATAGTGAGTTTAAAGTCATGTTAAGCTCTTCTCGTTGCGATTGTACGGACCAATAAAATGGTGAGCAGCAAACTTCCTTGAACCATAGGGGTAAAATCAGTGTCCAAATTCAATTGCCCCAGAACCAAATTTATAAGGGTCAAGGAAATAGCGGCACATACCGCCCCAACGGGGCGTATGATACCTCCAGAAAGCATGCCCCCTCCCATCACGAATGCCGTTACGCTCAATAGAGTTAAAGAACCGCCTGCATTTATGTCCGAAGCAGTGTAAATGCCTGTAATCAATATGCCACCAACTACTGCAAAAATACCCGCAGATAACCAGCGAAAGAATTGGAATTTAACAGGTCCCCAACCGCCATCTTTCAATGATGAAGGGTTGTTACCAAAACCCCTTAAGATTGTCCCAAGTGTCGAACGGTTCACCAAAACTGCAATTGCCGTCACACTTAAAATCAGTACTACCGGTATAGGCACAATTGGGAATTGAAAATAAATAAGGGACGTTATCCACGATGGAGCGCTTCCACCTGGGATTGGCTGAATTATATATCCTATCCCAATCCATATAAAGCTCAGTCCTAGAGTAGCTATAATCGATGGTACTTTTCCAATTACAACCAAAAGTGACGTTGACGCATATGTTAATAACAAAGCGCACAGAATAAGGACGCCAAGAAAAGGTGCGTCCACCAAAAAAGTAGCGGAAACGACGCTTATCAGCGCCATAAATGGCCCAATCCCGAGGTCTATCTGGCTCCCACCTATTATGAACGTTTGTGCGAGTGTTGCAAAAACCAACGGCACCGCACCTGCTAGTATTAAGTCCAAGCCAATGTATTTTACTACCATCGGATTGAACCAAGCCGCCAAAATAAACAATGCGAGCATGATTGCTGGGGCCACAAAATCAAGAAATTGAATATTCTGGTGTTTGCCTTTTTTAGTTTTTAGGTGGGAATCAACTCCAGAAAAGCTTGCATGGATAATCGCTTCTTTTGAAAAATTTGTGTTGTCTAACTCTTTAATAATAACTCCGCCACTAAAGACTAAAACCTTATCACATTGTTCAAACTCATCGTCCTCAGAACTATTCCAAACGACCAAGCGACCAGATTCTGCAATATCTTGTAAAACATTATAAATCTCGCGCTTGACGCTGGAATCAACTCCTCGAGTTGGGTCATCCAGCAACAGGACGGGTTGGTTGGTACAGAGCGCTCGAACCATTAATGCTTTCTGCTGATTGCCCCCGCTTAAATCTAAAATGTTGTCATTAAGCCGTTCTTTTGAGAGGCCGACCCGATCTGACCACTTTAGAACTTTTGACCCAACTTTTTTTTCTGGGTAGCAAACTTCCAAACCCATTTCTGCGATAGCGGATACAGTCGCGTTTTGTATAACTGAATTTATTGGGAAAATTCCGTCGCGCCGTCTATCCCCAGACACAAATGCAGACGTTTTTGAATCAAATAGTAGGTTTCTGAGAGCCTCTCGTTGCCCTTGACCTTCTAAGCCAGCCAATCCAACGACTTCACCCGCACGTAATTGGATGGTATTGCCTGTTGCATTAACTGGATCACGAGTATCGAACTCGAAAAGAACTTGCCCATGAGATCCTCTCCGATCACCGTCTAATGTTTTTCTCAGATCATGAGATCGGCCACCCATTTGGCTGAAAATTTTTTCTTCATTGGTATCGCCTGTCGCGCCACTCCAAACTATTTTACCGCTCTCCATTACGGTGACGGTATCAACGAGTGAAAGGACATCCCTAATTTTATGACTGATAAATACAACTGAAACACCAGTATCAGAAATTTTCTTTAAATATTGATGTAATTGTTCCGCACGAGGTCCATCCAAAGAACTTGTTGGCTCGTCTAAAATAAGTAATCGCAATTCTGGATCAATTGCCGCTCGAGCAATCTCAACCATTTGCTGCTGTGCTAAGCTTAGATCGCCAACAATGGTACTAGGACTGATCTCTGTGTCAGGAAAAATGTTTTCAATGGCGGCTTTTGCGATTGGCGAAAATGTTTGTTTGGTTGCTAATGGGTTTTTACCGAAATCCGGCATCTCAAGAAAAAAATTTTCGGAAACTGATAGATTGGTACATAAAGATAGTTCTTGATGGACTAGCCTGATCCCTAGCTTCCTCGCCACTTGCGGGTTGTAGTTGGCTAAATCAATAGCTGCTCGATCTAACGTGGCTTCGCCACTATCTGGCGTCACAACCCCACAAACGATTTTGATTAACGTACTCTTTCCAGCACCGTTAGCGCCGAGCAAACCCATAATTTCGCCTTGAGCAACAGAGAAACTTATATCTTGGTTTGCTTTTGTGGAACCAAATTTTTTTTCAATTCCACGAACTGCAAAACGAATATCGCCAGAGCGACTTTCTAAGTATCCCATTACATCAAACCTGTTTTCTTTTGATAGGGTACTGGCCTACTTCAATACCATTATTCATCATAATAAATAGAGGCCCCCCGCTAATGCATCGAGAGCCTCTAATATTATGCTTTGTTCAGTTTAAAAGGTTTTCTAGAACCCAAGATTCCGGGCGTTCTACACTTACTACACTGTTATCGGGAAGGTCACCGAGGCTCGCCAAGTCGTCATCTGTCAGAAGCGTTACAGGATACGGAGTTACCTTTTCAGGAGTAGCTCCCTCTAGGATATTAAGTGCAAACCATAGCGCTGAAGCACCAATGCTCGGATCGGGAGCTGCCGATACTGTTGAATAACCGCTATCAGCGTTTGCTTGCCGCCACCAATTCACAAAATCAGTTGAGTTACCTCCAGAAATCGGCGGTATATCTCCAGCGTAATCTGATGATTGCAAGAATGCTTGAAGAACACCATATGCGTCTCCACCACCTTGAGCGAATACGCCGTCAATATGCGGGAGATTTGGAAGGGCGTTCGCAACCTCTGCTTGTGCAACCGGGCCCGACCATTCTCCAAAAAGTTCTGCTACGACGTTTAAACCGGGATTGTCATTGAGTACATTTTGCTGGCCCGAGTATATTGCGTTCTCCGCTCCGTTGCCTCTCATTCCTCTCACCACTAGCAAATTGCCTTCTCCACCCATAACATCGGCCACACCGCGAGCGGTTGTCGTTCCGTAATCCTGGAAATCAACGGTCAACTTATACGCACATTCCGCGGTCGGTACATTATCAAAACCGACGACCAAAATACCAGCCGCACATGCGCGTTCGACCACTCCGTTCAGAGCTGTTTCAGATGCAGCCACAACCAAAATGGCATCTACACCGCGCAAGATGAGATCATTAATATGTGCAACTTGCGCTTCTACGCTCCCATCACCGTTGAGCGTAACAAAGTCTGCTATCCGACCTGAAGTTTTTGCTTCTTCGGCAGCAGCCTCATATGCATCAACCATAATATGCCGCCAAGTATTACCATAATAACTATTGGACAAACCAATTACGAAATCGTCTGCCGATGCTGGCGCAGCAGCGAACGTAGTAATCAGGGCCAATGACGAAAGACTTTTTGTGAACACTTTCATAGAAAGTTCTCCCTATCCAGTGGACCTAAGCCAACACGTAGTGCCGACTATTGGGCTGGGAGGCATAAAGCGTCGGTCCGGTAATAGCTTTGCCTACAATTATGACACCGCCACACACACTCTGAGTCAAATGTAGTTCAATATTGTGGTGCTTATTTTATATTATGAAATATAATTTCATGCAGAGTTAGAGCGAGTATCAATCACTGAAAGTCGCTGCATATCTCATTTATTCGGCAGATTTTTGTTTTTCACGCTGCCAAATGTACAGACCAGACGCAATGATTATGGCGGCTCCAAGCAATGTCCAAATGGTCGGATAAGTATCAAATATTACAATGCCGGCCAGTGAAGCCCAAAAAACCTGGCTATAAGTCAGTGGAGCAATAATTGACGCATCGGCCCATCTGTGAGCGATGGTCGAAGCAATATGGCCTATGAAACCAAACGCTCCAATCAGACAAACCACCAGCCAGGTTAACCCTGTCTCAGGCCAAACCCACACATTCATAGCAAAAGGCAACAGTGCCGCGGACGCAATGCCGCTGGACCAGACATGATGGGTGGCGTCAGTCTCAATCCCTGCAAGTAAGCGCGTCATGATAAAATATGTTGAACCCATCAGCAGAGTTCCAAGGCACAAAAACATTGCCGGATGAAACTCAGCGCCCCAAGGTTGGATTACAACCAAAACACCCAAAAACCCTACGCAGACGGCCACAATTCTACGTATGCCCACCTTTTCTCCTAAAATTGGTATGGCCATCAAAGTAATTACTATCGGTCCGGCAAACGAAATCGTGATGGTTACCGTTATTGGTAAGAACTTCAACGCTTGAAAATTTAGAAGTGTAGCAAGAAACAAAGCGCATGAACGGAGCGTCTGCTTCCAAGGAGCATTGGAATGAAACGCGCCTAACCCCTCTCGTGGAAGGTACATGAATAACGAGTAGATAAAATGGCCAAAATAACGACAGAAAACGATCTGGAAGACCGGAATACCAGCAACGTTCAGCCACTTGGCAGACGTATCAATGCAAGTGAAAAACACCACGGCTAAAGCCATGGTCAGAACTCCGGCAACAACTCGATTTTCTTTGGGCGCTGGGTCGCTCACTATCCAGAGCCTACATCGTCATGCCACCGTCAATGGCGACGCATTGACCGGTCATGTACTTCGTTTCGTCGGAGGAAAGATACACCACAAGCTCTGCGATTTCATCCGCGGTACCAAGTCTTCCCATTGGCTGTCGCGCAACAAAATCTTTCATCGCCTGATCGTAATCACCTGTTGCATGCAAACGGCCCTGTAAACTTGGTGTATCTACAGTGCCAGGTGCAATACAATTCGCGCGAATACCGCGCGTAATATAATCGGCGGCAACCTGTTTGGTTAGGGCAATAGTTGCGCCTTTAGATGTCCCATAAATAAAGCGGTTGGGAAGACCGCGGAGAGATGAACATACCGATGCGATGTTCACAATGGCGCCATGACCGCGCTCTAACATCCCAGGAACAGCGGCTTGGATTGCGTGAAAATGAGCCCGCACGTTCAGGTTCATCGCCAAGTCAAAATCTTCATCAGTTGCTTGCTCAATCGTACCAGAATGCACAATCCCAGAGCAATTCACCAAAACGTCTGGCTGTGCTTTTGTTACTGCGGCAACCAGGGCAGCCTTATCAAGAACATCAAGGGCAAAGGTTTCCGCGACATTTAAGTCATCCAGAAATTTATCATGCAAATCCGTAGCAATGACGTGTGCGCCTTCGCGCGAAAGAGCAAGAGCACTGGCCCGCCCTATCCCCTGCCCGGCAGCAGTTACAAATACGCGCTTACCTTGTAATCTCATGATGATTTCCTTCTCAAATTTTCAACCATCCAGTCCACAATCTGCGGGACCATTAAACCCCCTGCGCCACCTTCAACAATTTCGGCAAGCGTGGCGTTAGCCGCACCTGACATACGGCTATTAAGGCCTAAATCTTGGGCCATTTGTCGATAATAGCCGACATCCTTAGCTGCATTTTGTGCTGAGAACGCCAGATCGATCTGCCCTTCGGTAGCGTAATTTCGAACAAATTGCATCATACCTGAATGGTTTGGTCCTGCCGCCATCACCTCATAAAGAGATTGACGCGCGATTTTCGCCTCATCGGCGAGAGCAAAAGCCTCTGCCATCGAAATCGCCGTAGTCATGGCAAAGTAATTATTGATCAACTTAATTGTGTGACCATTACCAAGCTTGCCTAAATGGAAAACATTTTCACCCAAGACGTCCAGAACCGGCTTCACGCGTTTGTAAGCATCTTCGTCGCCGGCACACATAATATTTAATTTGCCATCATAGGCGTGGGCAGGGGTGCGCCCTAAAGGTGCATCAAGATAAATCGCGCCTTTCTCAGCCAACGCCACTCCGATCTTTAGCGTGGACGCCGGCAGCGAGGTGCCAAAATCAATCACAATTTGATTAGGCTTTGCGCCCGCAAGCACACCGGCCTCGCCAAAAATTCGCGCTTCCACCTGTGCCGATGTACCCATGCAAAGCATCACAATATCGACCGACGCTGTTAGACTTGCAGCGTCTAGCGCTTCAACCGCGCCCTTTGCAGCGACTTCCTCGATCCCACTACGATCTTTGTGCCCCAAAACCGTTACAGGATGACCCGCTGCCAAGAGGCGGGAAGCCATCGCTCGCCCCATAAGGCCCAGTCCAATAAATCCAATGTGTTCAGCCATATGCTCTACCTTTTATCTTTTCAAATACCACGGAAATCTTGGGGAACCTCGCCACGAGATACAGGCTTTCCGCGCTTTGCCGACAAGGCCGTAGCAAGCGTCATTTCCATCGCCAGAATGCCTGGGGATCCAGTGCACAGGACATCATCATGTGCACCATCTATAACCGCAGCAAACCGCTCCATCTGAGCAAGGATCGGATCAATAGAATTATAAGCAGGCGCTTCAAATTGAGACAGAGCCCGTCCCCATTCAACTTCACCAGAGTAATCGGCCCTCCAAATCTTTCGTGACGGAAACTCCATCGATGCTCTTGTACCAGAGATCTTAATATAGTCCTGACCTGTCCCTGCAATATTTGGATTTTCGAACGTTCCTGCCTCAAAACTCCAAGGCGAAGCCCCAGCATCAGAGATTAAAAAAGATCCTAAAGCTCCATTTTCAAATCTCAACGCCAATGAAGCAGTGTCTTCGATTTCTAACTTGCGGCGAGCAGATGAAGTCAGTGCAGTTACCTCACTGATTTCACCAATTAAAAAGTTCAGTAAATCGATTTCGTGGATCAAATTTATCATAAGAGGACCCGCACCTGGCTTACGACGCCAAAGTGGGTCGAAATAGCTGTCATTTTTGCGTAGCGACCAAAAACCTTGAACACCAACCAAATCACCGAGACTTGAAAGCTCTTCACGCGCCGAAACCGTGAAAGGATGGCAGCGCCGATGATGCCCAACAACCAGCGGGATGCCAGCTTTTTCGAAAGCATCAACAACTGCACGAGCCTCACCGAGTGTTGCCGCCACGGGCTTTTCAAGAAGCACTCCGAGCCCTTTATCCAAAGCCGACATAGAGTTCTCGTAGTGAGCTGGAGTTGGTGTCGCAATGACAGCAGCCCGAACATTTTTGGGCAAGTCATCTACGGCGGACACAGCAGACAGGCCGCTTTCTGTAAGTTTAATCCGCCGGGCTTCATCCGCCTCTACAACAGCAACAAGGTCAACAAAATCAGACTTTAGCGCCACTTCTACATGGCGCGCTCCAATTAATCCTGCTCCGATAACACAAATTGGGAGAGGTTTTTTCATAATCCTACCTTACATCACCGCGCCAACTTGCCATGGTACAAATTCAAAATCACCCAACCCCTGCGTCTCAGATTTTGATTTCTCACCAGAGGCCATACGTAACCAAGCATCATAGATTTCACGTCCTACTTGCTCGACAGATGCGCCGTCAGTGAGAATACGACCGGCATTCACATCCATGTCTTCAATAAGTCGGTTATACATCTCAGTGTTTGTTGCTACCTTTAAAGTCGGTGAAGGCTTAGAGCCAAAAGCCGAACCACGCCCTGTTGTGAAGACAACTAGGTTACAACCACTTGCGATTTGTCCCGTAACACTTGCCGGGTCATATCCGGGGCTATCCATGAAAGTGAACCCCTTGGCTGTGACCGGCTCAGCGTAATTATAAACACCGGTAAGCGGAGTGGTCCCTCCCTTGGCCGCTGCGCCCAAAGATTTTTCCAAAATTGTGGTCAAACCGCCCTTCTTATTTCCGGGAGAAGGATTGTTATCCATCGACCCCCCATTGCGCGATGTATAAGTTTCCCACCATTTAATTAATTCAATCAGCTTATCACCAACTTTGCGATCTGCTGCACGGGCCGTCAAAAGGTGTTCGGCCCCATAAATTTCAGGAGTTTCGGCCAAAACTCCCGTGCCTCCCTGCGCAACTAATAGATCACATGCATATCCAACTGCTGGGTTAGCGGTAATTCCAGACCATGCATCTGATCCGCCGCATTGAAGGGCAACCATTAACTCAGATGCGGGGCATTTCTCACGCTGGGCTTCATTTACCAAAGGCAGCATGGCGTTAATTTTTTCGATACCCCATTCGACTGTCCGGCGAAGTCCACCAATATCTTGAATATTCATTGTCTGAAACAATGGGCCAGGCTTCAAACCATAGGCTTCGATCAGCCAATCAATTTGCATCATCTCACAGCCTAAACCGGCCATAAGAACTCCACCAACATTTGGGTTTCGTGCATATCCCCAAAGAGTTCGCTGCAGCAGCTCAAAGCCAGTGCCGTCTCCACCCATTGCACAGCCAGTTCCATGGACGAATGCAACCACCCCGTCTACATTCGGATACGCTGCGAGACGTTCAGAGGTAAAGTGTTCGGCGATTAAGCGAGCCGCAGTTGCAGAGCAGTTAACGCTGGTTAAGACTGCAATATAATTACGGGTACCAACGCGACCCGTGGCACGTCGATACCCCATAAAATAATCTGTCTGATCTGCAGCAAGGACAGGACGCAGATTAGTCGAATATTCATACTCGGTATCTACGTTACGGAATTCCAAGTTGTGCGTGTGGACATGCGAACCCTTCGGTATGTTGCAACCAGCGTAACCAATGGTTTGCGAATATTTGATAATTGCTGAACCCGCCGGAATATCCTCTGAAGCAACTTTGTGACCTCGAGGAATTTCCTGAACCGCACCTTCATCTCCAATTTTAAGAGTTTCTAGGGCAGTAACAACATTATCAGATTGGGAAAGTCTTACTGTCTTCATATGCACACACCACTAAACTTAACGTCCATAAAAGAACGCGCGCAATTTATTTCACAATTACGCGCGCTCCAATTTTGATCAGTTATTGACCTATCCTAAAGGAATAACGTCACCATGTTAGGCCAAATAAGCAATACACCCAAAGCGCAAAGCTGCAGAAGAATAAAGGGCAGGAAACCTCTAAAAATGGCCGTCAATGTGATATGCGGCGGCGCAACCGATTTTAGATAAAACGCCGCTGGTCCGAATGGTGGCGACAGGAAGCTTACCTGCATGTTCATACAGAAAACCACACCAAACCAAATTGCGACATAGCGAGGCTCGAGCTGGCCTATTAGTCCTATCTCCTCAATCGGAAGCCTTGTCACAATGGGCAAAAACACTGGCATGACCAAAAGCACAATGCCAATCCAGTCCATAAACATGCCCATGATGAGGAAGATGAGCATCATCATCAAGATAACGCCCATTGTCGGCAACTCCGAGGCAACGATCAAGTTAGCCACGTAAGTTGGTCCCCCAGCTAGCGTGTATGATGCTGCCAAAGCTGCGGCACCGATAGTGACCCAAATAATTGTACCGGTAGACTTCAAAGTCCTCATAAGGCTGTCCCAGACAATCTCGAAGGTCATTTCGCGACGGACTAACCCAAGCACAAACACTGCTATCACGCCCATCCCAGCAGCTTCTGTGATCCCAGTAATACCCATATAGATGGAACCCAGAACAACCCCAATCACGATCGTAGGGGCAATCAAGCCTTTGCCCATCTCCCAACCACGTTCGGTTCGCTCTTTTCCAACCAACAAAAACACGGTCGCTGTAGCCAAAGCAAAGGCTCCAACAATGTAGGGAATATCAGCAACCATCCCCAACGGAATTGGATCAATACCTTCTACGATTTTATTATCACCAGTGAGCGTGAAAAACACAGCTCGAATGAAGAGGACACCCGTCACCCACATGGCGAACTTAGCGAGAAAGCCAAGGAACAACATACCCTTTTCGGACCCACTAGGCATCGAAGGATCAGGCTCCGGTAGAGGAGCAAGTGACGGGTTTAGGTTGGTGCGGATCAAGATATAGAGAATGAAAAACGTCGCCAACATGAAGCCAGGTAGGAAGGATGCTGTGAACAAAGCCTTGATCGAAGTTTCAGTCACCAAGCCATAGAAGATCAAAACGATAGATGGCGGGATCATTGTACCCAAGGAGCCAGACGCACAGATGGTTCCGATTGCCAGATTTTGATTATATCCAAGACGCAGCATTTGAGGCAAAGCGATGAGGCCCAGAAGTACAACCTCACCACCAATAATGCCGGACATGGCAGCCATAATGACCGCCATGATCGCGGTAACTACTGCAATACCACCCCGAGTTCGGCTCAACCAAACGTTCAGAGAACTGTACATGTCTCGGGCGATACCACAGCGCTCTAGTAGTGCCGCCATGAAGATAAAGAGAGGAACCGAAATCAGAACATAGTTTGTCATCTGGCGATAAATTGCCTGACTGAGAACGGCCAATGGGCCAGAGCCAAAATCTCTGAAGATCAATTCCGGGCCAAACTTCATGCCCAGAACAAGAACTGCCAACGCAGCTGATGCAAACCCAAGCGGCATACCAATCGCCAACAAGGCAAACATTGAAAGGAGCAGAACAAGACTAATTGTGCCGATGTCCCCAGTCTTGATCCACGAAAATAATTCCAAAAATTCCATGTTTACTGCTCCAAAGTCTTACGGATATTTTCGATTTCCGTTTCATCAATGTCATCGTGGGCAAGGTGCTCAGGAGCCTTGTTCCAATCTGAGAAGAGGTTGGACACAGCTTGCACAGCGACCAAGCTGATGATGGCCAGAAGTGAAGCCTTCAATGTGCCTGGGATGGGTGGATCCCAAAACGTTCCGAAAACCTCCATACGGGCCCAACGTGCTGCTGCATCGTTGTAGCCACCCCAGACAAGCGCAAAGGCAAAGAAAACGATTAAAACAACAGAAATAACGTCAGCAGTTTTTTGCGCCCAGCGCGGCATCATATCGTAGATAACATAGATCCGAATATGGCTTCGCTGCTGCATGGCGTACTGACCAGCGAACAAGAACACGAAAGCAGCAATCCAAAGTGACATCTCGTTGGCCCACAAAGTTGGCGCTGAAAACACATACCGCGCAACCACCTCGTAGAACATTACCATCACAATTACAGCAATCGCGATCATGGTAAGCCTGGACGTCACCAAAGTTAGTTTGTCAAAAAAGCCGTCGGGCACGGGTTCAATCGCACCTTTGGTGTCAGAAAAATAAAGCGAGGTCATGATTAAGGTAAATGCAACTGATACCCAAGTAACCGGTACAATTGGCCGCCCTTCAGGCCGGATCATCTCATACAGGCCCATACCTTCGTCTGCCCACAAATGGGTGGACAAGAGATACAAGTAGATGACGCCCGTAATACAGCCAGATGCAATCGCTAGCATTTTTACTGGTTGGCGCATCTTCCCCAACCAAAGACTATTAGTCTGCATAATTTGCCCCAATCACTTGTTGGTTTAACCCTGCTGGAAGGGGCTGGCGAACCTGGTAGTTCGCCAGCCCCGAGCTAACCGCTAATTGCGGCCATTAAGCATTAGTTGATCAAGCCCAGAACGGTCATGTACTCAACATGGCTGTCTACCAGCGCAGCTGCCTCAGGCGAACGTGTTGCCCAGTCAGCCCAAGCTTCTTGAGCCATCGAGCGGAACATCGCACGATCTTCTGCCGACCAGTCGTGAAGCACGATACCATCCGCTGTCAGCTGAGCCGCCGCTTCAGCGTTTGCCACGTCCATGTAGAGGGTCAGCTGCAGAGAAAGCTTCTGCCATGCAACTTCCATGATGCGTTGCTGCTGCTCAGTCAAACCATCCCAGACGTCCTTATTACAGGCCAGGTGGTCAGATGGCATTGAGTGGAAGCCAGGGAACGACGCATGTCCTACGATGTCGTAAAGACCCATTGCTACGTTGTTAGCAAGTGCAGAAGCGTCGGCGCCGTCGATAACACCCGTCTCAAGAGCGGTAAAGATGTCAGTGAAATCCATCACGATTGGCGATGCACCAAGCTTCTCAAAAATCTCGGTCTCCATTCCGGGAGGCGAGCGGAACTTCCAACCTTCAAGATCTGCTGGTCCAGCGATTGGACGGGAAGAAGACATCGATTCTTGGCCAAACAGCGACCATCCGATGAGCTGCATGTTGTATGCATTGTACAGCTCCTGGGCATCCTCGTATCCACCGCCCTGGTAAAGCCAAGAATACTGCTGCCATGGAGTGTCATAACCACCCATGATATCGCCCAAGAATTGGAAGGCAGGGTTTTTACCAGTTTGGTAAGCGGCGCCGGTTGCGTCGCAATCCAGAATGCCGTTAACCGCAGCGTCCCAAGTTTCAACAGAACCCACAACAGATGAAGAGAAGAACATCTCTACGGTAATGTCTCCGCCAGACATCACATTTACGTCGTCAGCCCACTGAGTAATATGACGACCAAGCGGCGTCTCTGCTGCGTGGTGAGTTTGGATCCGGAGATTAACCGGGTCCGCTGCCGCTGCTCCAGCGACCATCGCGCCCGCTGCAGCCGTTACTAAAAGCGATTTAATTTTCATCGTTCCTCCCTTTGCGGCTTTAGCCGCTGAGTATTTTGCTGCTGTACTGCAGCTTTTAAGTTTCGATGGCGCACCATCTAGAATCGACGGTAGCCAAAGCGCTATCGACAATCAACAACTTTTGGTATACCAAAATTTTTAATCTCAATTATTTCAAACGCTGTTTATTGGTTTGTTGTCGATTGTGAAGTTTCTATGTCAGAGTTTTCATCGCAAAATTTGGCCGACCAAACGGCTCTAAAGCTCAGAAGATGCATTCTTAGAGGTGACATCAAACCTGGCGATCCAATCAAAGAACGAGACACAGCCATCGTGATGGGTGTGAGTCGTACGCCGATGCGCGAGGCGATCCGTATGCTATCCAAGGAAGGGCTCATTGAGCTTCGGCCAAGCAGGAGTCCAGTAGTTGCAGAGCTGAATATAACATCCGCAACAGAGCAGGCTGCAGTCCTTATTGCTTTGGAAAATCTTTCCGTTGAACTAGCGTGCGAAAACGCGACCGAGAAAGATCTCGAGGACATGCAGCAAATTGTTGAAAATATGGATGCGAATTTCTACCAGTTCGACCCCCTCGACATGTTTGAGATTGACATGTCGTTTCATACAGCTATCGCCAAAGCGTCGCACAACTCGGCACTAGCAAAGACACATCAAGCCTTTCAGCAACGGCTATGGCACGCACGCTATTTAGCCGCGCGGGAACGTCGCAACCGAGATCGTGTCGTCAGTCAACATAACTCTATCCTAGAAGGGTTAAAAATGAGAGACAAACGGGCCGCTTGTAGCGCAGTGGGAGCGCATCTGGCGCAATTAGCCGAAGATATTCGTCAACAGATTACAAACCAAAATGCCCGGAAGGGTACATGACAAGATCAAATCAAGAGTAGGAGAATAATAGATGAAATTACTGCGCTACGGCCCCCAGGGTCAGGAAAAGCCAGCCATTCTAGATGCAGAAGGCCAAGTGCGCGACCTGTCGGGCCATGTCGCCGATTTCGCAGGCGCAGCCGTGTCACTTGAGGCTTTGGACGCAATCCGCAAAATCGACATCTCAACGCTACCCGTTGTTGCCAATCCTGGTCGGATTGGGGCCTGCCTTGCCTCTGTGCCTAATTTCTATTGCATTGGCTTAAACTACGCCAAACACGCCGCCGAGACAGGCGCAGAGCCCCCAAAGGAGCCCATCATTTTCTCCAAAGCGACATCATCCTTGTCTGGCCCGTTTGACCCTGTGGTCATTCCACGCAATTCGGTCAAAGCCGATTGGGAGGTCGAGCTTGGCGTGGTGATCGGCCGCGAGGCGCTTTATGTCAGCGAGGCAGATGCGCTCTCCTATGTGGCGGGCTATTGCACCATTAACGATGTCTCAGAGCGCGAGTTCCAAATCGAAAAAGGTGGTCAGTGGATCAAAGGCAAATCTGCCCCAACCTTTGGCCCTACAGGCCCCTATCTGGTCACCGCAGATGAGGTTGGCGATCCACAAAAACTGGGGCTAACCTTGTCGCTGAATGGCGAAGTTGTGCAGGACTCGAACACCGATGATATGATTTTTGGTGTCGCGAAAATCATCTCCTACATGAGCCAATTCATGAAACTGGTTCCAGGCGATATCATCGCGACAGGCACACCTTCGGGCGTAGGTATGGGGATGAAACCGCAACGATTCCTCAAGCCAGGTGATATGATGGAGATCGAAGTGAAGGGTCTCGGCGCACAAAAACAAACAGCCGAAGCTGCAAGCTAAGGCCATCTAAGTTTCCCAAGGCGGGGTTCGCCCGCCTTGGTTTTTTATGTTCGGCCAGAGTTTGTCCCCATGTCGCGCACGCCCAACCTTAACGGCTTTCTGTATTTCGAAACCGTGGCACGGCGGGGCACGATCAGCCGCGCCGCCGAAGAGATGTCAGTATCGCCCTCAGCGGTCAGCCAACAAATCAAACTTCTTGAACAAAATCTGGGCGTAAAGCTGTTCCGCCGTCAGGGGCGTATGTTGAGCCTGACGCTAGAAGGCGAGCAACTGTTTCAATCGGCCTCCGTGGCGCTTCGCATGCTGCGCGACGCAAGTCATCATTTCAAACGCGGGCGCGAAACTTATCAGCTGAATATGCGCGTAACCCCCAGTTTTGGGGTGCGGTGGTTGGGGCCCCGCCTGTCTGATTTCATCGCGCGCCATCCTGATTGGGATCTTCACATTGATGCTGCCCCCGACCCCACCGATTTTGACCGCGAGATGATGGAACTGGATCTACGCTATGGCACGGGGAATTGGCCGGGCTATCACAGCGAAGCGGTGTTTGACGATTGCGTGGTTCCCCTGTGCAGCCCCGACTACCTAAAAGAGCTCCCACAAAGCGGCGATGCCGCCGCCACCCTTGCCGCGGCACGTCTCATTGGCACGCCGCGGGCCTTGTGCCAGTGGGACTATTGGCTGAACCACAATGCCATCACCCTGCCCGAACGGCATATGCCGATTTTGATGGATCGCTCCTCTATGGCGCTGCAACTGGCCGTTGATGGGGTGGGCGTGGTGCTCGACAGCATGTCCTTAGCTATGCCTGAAATCGCCGAGGGGCGGCTTGTGCCAGTTCTGCCGCAAATTCCCGTTTTGCGCTTTACATCCTATTGGGCGATCTGCCCGAGCCGCTATATCAAGCGGCGCGCTGTGCAAGAATTTCTTGCATGGTTAAAATCGCAGACCAAGGATTTCGAAACTGAAATCACCGCTGCCTGCGCCCGCCACGGATTGCGTCAAACCCGTATAGAGTTCGACCTCGAGCGGGCGGCAGAGCAGCATTAGGTTTAGTGGATCAACGAACCGCCGTTCACATCGACCTCAGAGCCCGTGACATAGGCCGAAAGATCCGATGCCAAGAACAACGCGCAACCTGCCACATCCGAGGCTTCGCCCGCGCGCCCCATCGGGATGCCCGCTAGGATCTGCACCTTCATCTCAGGGGTCAGCTTGCCCGCCGTAATGTCGGTGGCGATAAATCCTGGGCAAATCGCATTGGCACGGATGCCATCAGGCGCCAATTCCCGTGCCATTGCCTTGGTCAGGCCCAAAACACCCGCCTTGGCCGCCGAATAATGCGGCCCGCCAAAAATACCGCCGCCCCGCTGCGCCGATACCGATGACATATTCACAAGCTTGCCACTTTGGCGCTCACGCATATGCGGGATTACAGCTTGGCTCATATTCAGCGTGCCAAGCAGGTTCACATCTAACACGGCATCATAGTTTTCATGGCGAATTTCCATGATCTTTAACGGCTGCGTGATGCCCGCATTATTGACCAAAATATCAATCTGGCCATAGGCCTGGAGGATCACAGCAACCGCGCGGTCGCAATCCTCTTTACGCGTCACATCGCAGGCAAGCCCGATATGGCCCGCACCCAAATCAGCGGCGGCTTCTTCGGCTTGGCCCTCGTCCAAATCCAAGATAGCCACTTTTGCGCCATGCTCCACGAAAAGCTTTGCCGTGGCCTTGCCCAATCCGCGCGGGCTTGCAGCCCCTGTGACGATGGCAATCTGTCCGTCCAGTAAACCCATTCTCGCTTCTCCTTTTGACCGCGCCGCGCGGCGCGTGGTTATTGGTCGACCCAACGGCGCAGTTGCTCTGCAATCCGTTCAACTGTGATCCCGTATTGGTCATGCAGGCTTGGCAATGCGCCTGCGTCCAAAAATTCATCTGGCAAGCCAATTTGGCGCAATGGCACGAAGACATCATGCGTCATCAGCGTCTTGGCGACCGCATCACCAAGCCCGCCGGTGATGGAATGATTTTCTGCAACCACCACAAGGCGCCCGTTTTTTTGTGCCTCGGCAAGAATTGTGTCTTGATCCAAGGGTTTGATGGTTGGGCTGTGCAACACCGCAACGCCAATGCCATCTTGCGCCAGAACCTGCGCCGCATCCAAAGCGCGCATGGTCATGATCCCTGAAGAAATGATCAAAACATCCGCACCCTCGCGCAGCAACTTCGCGCGACCAAGCTCAAAACTATAATCATACGCGCCCAACACATTGGCCACTTGCCCGCGCAAAAGCCTCATATATGCAGGACCGTTATAGTCTGTGATGGCGCGCGTGGCCTGTGCCACATCCACCGCATCGCAAGGGTCAATCACCACCATATTGGGCATCGCCCGCATGATCGCCATGTCTTCGGTCGCTTGATGGCTTGGGCCATAGCCCGTGGTCAGACCTGGCAGCGCGCAGACGATTTTGACGGGCAGGTTTTCCTCTGCAATCGCCATAGCGATAAAGTCATAGGCGCGCCGCGCGGCAAAAACCGCGTAGGTGGTTGCAAAGGGCGTAAACCCTTCGCGGGCAAGCCCTGCTGCGGCCGACATCAAAAGCCCTTCGGCCATACCCATCTGATAAAACCGCTCAGGATAGGCCTGCGCAAAAATATGCAGATCGGTGTATTTCGACAAATCGGCAGACAACCCCACGATATCCGCACGGGTCTTGGCCAAGTCCACCAATGCATGACCAAATGGCGCTGCAATCGTTTCGCGGCCTTCGGCATCGAGAGAGGCGATCATAGCGGATGTGCGCACTGCATCTGCGCCACTTGCGCGGCTGCGGGGGGTATATTTCGACTTTCTGCGGGAATGGGGAGGGATGCTCATAGCGGCTTTTTCTCCTCATGCTCAGCCAAGGCCTTGGCCCATTCATCGGCTTCGACACGGATAAAATGCGTTTTCTCACGGGTCTCAAGAAAACTGATCCCATGACACATTTTGGTATTGCAAATAATAACACGAGGGCATGGATTGGGATGCGTTTTGGCCGCATCAAAGGCCGCAACCACCGCTGCTAAATCATTGCCATCCACCTCTTGTGCGAACCAGCCAAAGGCCTCCCATTTCGGCGCTTCGGCCCCTTGGGCCAAAGCCGCACGACTTGGACCATCGGCCTGTTGATTGTTGAAATCAACGATCGCAATCAGGTTGTCCAGTTTCCATTGGGTGGCAGACATCACGGCCTCCCAAGTCGAGCCTTCGCCAAGTTCGCCATCTGACAACAGATTATAGACAAAGGCAGGGTTGTTCTTGCGTTTCAGACCCAAGGCTGCGCCCACCGCAATGCCCAACCCATGACCAAGCGATCCGCCTGTGATCTCCATCCCAGGCGTATAGGCGGCCATGCCCGACATCGGCAGGCGGCTATCATCCATGCCATAGGTGGCGATTTCATCCTCGGGCAAAATCCCCGCTTCAATCAGCGCCGCATAGAGCGCGATCGCATAGTGACCTATGGAGAGATAAAATCTATCGCGCCCTTCCCATTCTGGATCATCGGCGCGCAAGCGCATCGCATGAAAATAGGACACGGCCAAAACATCAGCGACACCAAGCGCCTGACCGATATAGCCTTGCCCCTGCACCTCGCCCATCAATAGCGCGTTGCGCCGAATGGCCCAAGCCCGTTGTGCCAGCGACATATTTGCTCCGCTCTGGCTCACAACACCCCTCCCTACATGCTCTGCGATTTCCCCGTGATATCCGCGCAGAAGATGCGGCAGCGACAGGGCGAAAAACAAGACCAGATAAATGAATTATCTTTAAGCCTTGCTTTAAGATAATGCTCAAAAAAATGATGGTTATTGTCCCAGCCGTCCCGTTATCAAAGATAGGGCTTGTGCCGCAACCAATAGGGGAAAGACATCATGAACCTGTCACGACTGCTTGCCGAATATAATGCCGCCAAGGGGCCTGTGCGTGTTGGTTTGATTGGGGCGGGGAAATTTGGCTCAATGATCCTCGCGCAGGCAAAGCACATCAAGGGCTATCACATCGTGGGCGTTGCGGATCTTGATATCAGCAAGGCCAAAGCCTCCTTCGCGCGCGTTCATTGGGCTGCCGAGGCCTATGACGCCCAAACCCTCTCTGACGCTTATAAGACGGGCAAAACCTGCATTATTGATGACGCGCACGCGTTGATGGAATTTGATGGCATCGACTGCGTGATTGAGGCCACAGGGCATCCGATTGCAGGCATCCGCCATGCGCTTGCCGCCATTGAGGCGGGCAAACATGTGGTCATGGTTAATGTTGAGGCCGATGTTCTATGCGGGGCCTATCTGGCCGCGCGCGCCCGTGAAAAAGGTGTGGTCTATTCCATGGCCTATGGCGATCAGCCCGCCGCCATTTGCGAACTTGTCGATTGGGTGCAGGCGAGCGGCTTTGAATTGGTCGCCGCAGGAAAGGGCATGAATTTCTGCCCGCATTACCGCTATTCGACCCCCGACACGGTCTGGGGCTTTTTCGGGTGGAGCGATGAAGAAGTCGCTGCAGGTGATTTCAATCCAAAAATGTATAACAGTTTCACCGATGGCACGAAGGCCGCGATTGAAATGGCCGCGGTCGCCAATGCCACAGGGCTTGACTGTCCAGAGGATGGCTTGGCCTTCCACCCTGCGGGCCTGCATGATCTGGCACGCGTATTCAAACCCCAATCCGAAGGCGGGCAATTGGCCCGTGCAGGTTTGGTCGATATCGCAGCAAGTCGCGAGCCCGATGGGCGGGTGGTGATGAACAATATCCAGTACGGAATGTTTGTCACCTTTCGGGCGCCCGATGAATATACGCGGGCCTGCTTTCAACAATATGGGCTCTTGACCGATGACAGCGGGTGGTATGGGTCGATGTGGCGGCCATTCCATTTGATCGGCCTTGAAACATCGGTTTCCGTGTTGAATGCGGTTTTGCGAGGCGAGGCCACAGGCAGTTCAACGCTTTACCGCGCCGATGCAGTCGCAACCGCCAAAGGGGATTTCAAAGCAGGCGACTATTTGGACGGCGAAGGCGGGTTCAAAGTGTGGGCCAAGGCAATCCCCGCAACGCGCGCGGCCAAGGTCAATGCCTTGCCAATCGGGCTTGCACATCACATCAAACTCAAGCGCGACATCGCCCGCGACCAGATCGTGACCCTAGACGATGTCGAAATTAAAGACGATCTCGATATATTTGAGATGCGCCGTGCCTTGCGCGAAATGGCCAATGGCTAGGGAGGGCAGCATGAACATCCAATCCATGGCGGATTCAGTCCGCTTTTTGGCACTTGATACGATTGTGGCAGCGGGTGAGGGTCATCAAGGCGTCCCGCTTGGTATGGCCGAGATTGCCGCAACGCTTTACGCCAATCACCTCAAGGTTGACCCCAAAAACCCGCTCTGGCCCGACCGCGATCGCGTGGTTCTCTCCAATGGTCATGGATCTATGTTGCTTTATGCGCTGTTGCACCTCTCAGGCTATGAGAAGGTTGATCTTGCGGCGGTTAAATCTTTTCGAAAATTGCACTCGGTCTGCGCAGGCCATCCCGAGATTGAGCAAGATGCTGGGATTGAGATCACCACGGGGCTGCTTGGCCAGGGCATCGCCTGTGCGGTTGGCATGGCCGTGGCCGAAGAACGGATGCGCGCGGAATTTGGCGCTGATCTCTGCGATCATCGCACATGGGCCTTTGTTGGCGATGGCTGCTTGCAGGAGGGCATTGGCCAAGAGGCGATTTCACTGGCGGGTCACTTGCGCTTGGGGCGTCTGACATTTCTTTGGGATGACAACCATATCACCGATGACGGCGACACTGCTTTGTCGATCAGCGAGGACATTCCCGCCCGTTTCACCGCGGCGGGGTGGCATGTGGTCGAGGTGGATGGCCATGATATCGCCGCGATTGATGCCGCCATTCTATCTGCAAAGTCTGACCCCCGCCCGTCTTTGATTGCCTGCCGCACCACAATCGCGCGCGGCATCCCCCGCCTTCAGGGGCAACGCGGCGGACATAGCGCGCCACTCTCTCCAAAAGACGCGGCTGAGGCGCGCGCTGCGCGCAGCTGGGCGCACGAGGCCTTTGTGATCCCGCAAGACATTTATGCCGATTGGACAGCCGGAATGTCGCGCGGAAGAGATGCTGCGCGGGATTGGGCCGCGCGTCTAGAGTTCGACCCAAAGGCCGCAGAATTCACCCGCCGAATGGAGGGCATATTGCCCCAAAACTGGCCGCAAATTATTGCCGATATTGAGGCGCGTTTAACAGCAACGGACGCAGCCCGCGCGACAATCGCCTCATCGGGTGATGTTTGCGAAGGATTAGAGGCCGCTTTGCCCGAGCTGTGCATTCTCTGCGCAGATTTGGAGGCCCCCACCAATCACAAGCGCGGTCGCGCGGCATTCGGCCCTGAGAACCGCCAAGGCAGCTATGTGCATTGCGGGGTGCGCGAGCATTTAATGGGGGCAATGGCCTGCGGGATCGCCGCCCATGGTGGGCTGATTGCGGTTAATGTGACCTATCTGGCCTTCGCAGATTACGAGCGCCCTGCGATGCGGATGGCCGCCTTGATGGGGCTGCCCGTGCTTTTTGTCTTTAGCCATGACTCCATCGGGGTCGGGTCGAATGGGCCAACCCATCAGCCCGTTGAAATCCTCGCCAGTTTTCGCGCTATGCCGAATTTCTGGGTGATGCGCCCCGCCGATGCGCGCGAAACAGTCATGGGGTGGGATCAAGCCCTGCGCCGAAAATCAGGCCCCACCCTTTTGGCGCTCAGCCGTCAGGACTTGGTGCAGCTGCCCCAAATATCGGGTTGTGCCAATGGGGGCTATATCCTGGCAGGCGAAGACCCTCGCGATATCACGCTGATTGCAACAGGCAGTGAAGTTGCACTTGCGCTTGACGCAGCCGCGCAGTTGCAAGAGGCAGACATCCGCGCCACGGTTGTCTCGTTGCCCTGTTGGGAAATTTTCGAAACCCAAAGCCCCGCGCAGCGCGCCGCAATCTTGGGCACGGGGCCCAAAATCGGTATTGAGGCCGCTGTGCGGTTCGGATGGGATCAAATCCTTGCCCCAGAAGATCCGTTTATCGGCATGACGGGCTTTGGCGCCTCTGCAAAAGCGCCCGAACTCTTCGTCCATTTCGGCATCACAACCGAGGCCATTGTTGCCGCCGCCAAAGCACGGCTTTCGCGTTAAGTCGTAAGATAATTCTCTAGCGTTTTGCGCACCCCCTCACGGGACAGGGCTAGATAGGCATCCGTCACGGGCGCATGAATATCAGCTGCAAGGCTTCGGTCGAAGATCGCCTCAAGGCCCAAAATTCGTGTAACCGCCTCGGCCCCATCCAAGCCTGAATGAGCGGCGCGCAGGACATCGGCCATAGGATCGCGCAACTCAATCGCCTCCCCCGCCTCGTCAAAGCCAGCGGTGTAGCGCATCCACCCTGCAACAGCGAGGATCAGACCCCGATCCTCAGCCCCCTTTTTGCGCGCCGCGCGCAATGTCCCAAGCAGCCGTTGCGGTAATTTCTGGCTGCCATCCATCGCGATCTGCCATGTGCGGTGCTGGATCGCAGGGTTCTTGAACCGCGCACGCAAGGCTGCGGCATAATCTTCAAGCGATACACCCTTAGGCGGGGTCAAATGAGGAATGATCTCGCGCGCCCACAGCCGTTGCGCATAGGCGTCAAACACGGGATCAGCCATAACATCCGTGATCGTATGATGCCCCGCCACATAACCCAAATAAGACAAGGCCGAATGGGAGGCGTTGAGCATCCGAAGCTTCATATCCTCATAGGGGGCGACATCTTGCACCAACTCTGCCCCGACCTGATCCCATGCAGGGCGCACACCGCCGACAAAATCATCCTCCATCACCCATTGGCGATAAGGTTCATGCACCACGGGTGCGGCATCGGCAAAGCCCGTCAGGCGTGCCACTTCTGCGCGGGTCTCATCGGTCGTAGCGGGCACGATCCGATCTACCATGGTTGACGGAAAGGCCCCATGATCCGCGATCCATTGCGCAAGATCTGGGTCAAGGGTTTGTGCAAATTCCAAAACCAACCCGCGCAAAAGTTTCCCGTTATGAGGTAGGTTATCACAGCACAAAACGGTAAAGGGCGGGATGCATGCCGCCTTGCGCAAGGCAAGCGCGCGGGTGAGATAGCCAATGCTGCTTTGCGGGCTGTCATGGGTCAAATCATGGATGATATCAGGGTGATCTCGATCCAACGCACCGCTTGCGGGATGGTGGCAATAGCCTTTCTCCGTGACGGTCAACGAAACAATTTTGACCGAAGGGTCTGCCATTGCGGCCAAAACCGCAGAAGGGTCTTCCGGGGCAACCAAAACCGCGCTTAGGCTTGTAACAAGGAGAAGCTCCGCACCATCTGGGGCAAGTTCCAAAGCGTGATAAACAGCGCCTTGCGGTTGCAGCGCATCACGGGTTGTGGGCGATTTGAGAGAAACCCCGATGATCCCCCAATCCCCGCATGCCTTTGCCATGGCCTGTTGCGTGTAAATTGCCCCATGCGAGCGAAAAAACGCGCCAAGGCCCAAGTGAACAATGCCCGGGCTTGGGGCAGATGCCGTGCGGGTCAAAGGGCTATCGGGCAAGCCATCCTCCATCTACATTGATCACCGCACCATGAATATAAGCCGCCGCAGGCGAGGCGAGAAAGGCCGCCGTATGACCAATATCTGACGGCTCTCCCCATCGACCTGCGGGAATGCGCGCCAGAATTGCCGCATTGCGATCGGTATCTTTGCGCAGGTTTTCCGTGTTGTTGGACACAACATAACCCGGCGCAATCGCGTTAACGTTGATGCCGTCTGCCGCCCATTCATTGGCCAAAATTTTGGTTAAACCCGCAACCCCATGTTTTGAGGCCGTGTAAGCAGGCACGCGAATGCCACCCTGAAACGCCAACAATGAGGCAATATTCACCACCGCTGCGGGGCCGCGCGGCGCGCGTTCAAGATGCGCCTTGGCGAAGGCCTGCGTGGTAAAAAACAACGCCTTGAGATTTACATCCATCACCGCGTCCCAATCCGCCTCCGTACAATCGAGACTGTCCTCGCGGCGGATGATGCCCGCGTTATTGACCAAGATGGAATAGCCCGCGCCCGCAAAAATTTCGCGCGCGGCCATGGGATCCACAAAATCAAAGATCATCTCATCAGCAATACCGCCCTTCGCCGCAATCGCCGTGCAAGTTTCAGCGCAGTCGCGCCGCCCCGCACAAGTGACAGATGCCCCTTGATCGGCCAAGGCAAGGGCAATGGCCTGACCAATGCCCGTATTCGCCCCCGTCACCAAGGCCCGTCTGCCTGCAAGGGAAAACGCGCTCATCGCAGATCCTCCAGATCGACAAAATCCATATCCGTGAAATCGACATTATCCCCCGCCATGGCCCAGATGAATCTGTAATGCCCATGCCCCGCGCCCGCGTGAATTGACCACGGCGGCGAGAGCACAGCCGCCTCATTTCCCACAACCAAATGGCGGGTTTCTTGGGTTTCTCCCATCAGATGCAGCACCCGCGCCTCTGGTGCCATATCCCAATAAAGATAGGCTTCCATGCGCCGATCATGCGTGTGTGGCGGCATCGTGTTCCAGACCGATCCTTGCCCCAAAGTGGTGTAGCCCATGACCAATTGGCAGCTCTCCATCACCAAAGGATGGATGAATTGGTTGATCACGCGCTCATTGGCCGTCTCAGCCGCGCCCAAGGCCACGCGGTTGCTGTCTTTCGGTGTGAGAAGACGATGTGGATAGCGGTGATGCGCGGGGGCGGAGGTAATGTAAAACCGCCCCGCCCCTGAGAAGGTCACACCACCCGCCCCCATCCCCAGATAAAGCACATCGCCCTGCGCCATCTCCCACAGCTGACCATCTGCGCTGACTTGGCCTGTGTTCCCAATATTGACGATGCCCATTTCACGGCGCTCCATGAAACTGGCCGTGCGCGTCTGTGCAATTTTATCAAGGCGCAGACTGCCGCCATTTGGCACGGCGCCGCCAAGGGTGAAGCGGTCATAATGCGTATAACACAGCTTGATCTTGCCGCTCTCGAACAGACCTTCGACCAAAAAGGACGCGCGCAACATTCCCGTATCCATACCCTTTGCGTGGTCAGGGTGAATGGCATGGCGGGTTTCAACCTCGATCATCGGGGCAGTCCTTTCAAAGTTTATAGGCACGGCGCGCAAGCCCCGTGGTTAAGTCCTGCATCAGATCACCCGCTTCGCTTTCGTCCAAGCGTCCCGTGACAATCAATTCCGCCAAATAGGCCGCATCGACCCGCCGTGCGACATCGTGGCGCGCGGGGATCGAGCAAAAGGCACGGGTGTCATCATTGAACCCTGCAAGGTTATAGAAGCCTGCGGTTTCCGTAACCGAACGGCGAAAGCGCATCATCCCTTCATAACTGTCATGGAACCACCAAGGCGGGCCCAGAAAGAGACAAGGATATACCCCCGCTAAAGGTGCCAGTTCGCGGGCGTAGCTGCTTTCGTCCAAGGTGAATAGGATCAGGTGAAATCCGTCCGCGCGGCCAAATTCCTGCAACAAAGGGCGCAGCGCGGTGACGTAATCGGTGCGTTGTGGGATGTCGTAACCCTTATCCCGACCAAAGCGCGCCAAGACCCAATCTGAATGATTGCGCTGTGATCCTGCATGTATTTGCATCACCAAACCATCTGCAACCGACATGCGCGCCATCTCTGTCAGCATTTGCGCGCGAAACAACTCCCGCGTGGCGGGATCAGCCTTGCCTGTCATGACATCGTCAAACAGGGCCGCGGCCTCGGCCTGCGAGAGATTGGCGGTGTTGGCCGTTGGGTGGCCATGGTCAGTAGCAGTTGCACCCAAAGATGCAAAATACGCGCGGCGGGTATGATGGGCCGCGAGATAACTCTCCCATGTTACAGCACCGCCACCATGCGCACAGAAGGCTTCGACATTGCCTATGAACCCATCAAAATCAGGATCAATAACCGCATCAGGCCGATAGGTGGTGATTACACGACCCTGCCATCCGCTGTCGCGGATCCTACGGTGGTGGGCCAAGTCATCAAGCGCGCTTTCCGTGGTTGCAAGAACCTCTAAGTTGAAGCGCTCAAATAGGGCGCGGGGCCGAAAGGCGGAGCTTGCTAATTTCTCTTTGATGGCATCAAAAGCCGCGTCTGACGTCTCTGGCGATAATCTTTGATCTAGGCCAAACAAATCTTGCAGCGCGTGGTCAATCCACATCCGCGAAGGGGTCGCTGCAAAAAGGCGATAGTGTCGCGCAAACAACCGCCAGATTTTGCGCGAGTCCCTTTCCACCGCACCACCATCGGCACGCGGCACGCCTAAATCCTCTAACGCGACACCTTGGGAATGGAGCATCCGAAACACGTAGTGATCTGGCGTAATGAACAGTTTGGCGGCGTCTTCAAAGGGTTCATTCTGCGCGAACCACTGGGGGTCGGTATGACCATGGGGTGAGATGATCGGCGCATCCTTGACCTGCGCATAAAGCGCACGGGCCAGCAACCGCGCTGTAGGCTCTGAAGGAAACAGGCGGTCTTCGCTCAAAAAGCCCATAGGCGGCCCCTTTTGGTTAATCTTCTTGCAAACTGATATGCTAGTATATAACCTAGGTCAATCAGACAGGGATTGATCCTGAAATGACCCAAGATATGCCACTCATATCGCTTGACCGAACCGCCCGCCCTGCGATCGCGGATTTGGTCTATGGGGAATTGCACAAACAGGTGCTCAACCTTGACCTGAAACCTGGTGAGAAGCTGTCAGAAGCTGATATCGCAAAACGGTTTGAAGTCTCCCGTCAGCCCGTGCGCGATGCGTTCTACAGGCTTTCGAAAATGGGCTTCCTGCTGATCCGCCCGCAACGCGCCACATTGGTGTCGTTGATCTCCACCCGGGCGGTGATGCAGGCCCAGTTCATTCGCATCGCGCTTGAGGCTGAGGCCGTGCGCCATGCGGCCACGCGGCTTACTACGGCGGATATTCAAGCATTGGAGGGGCTGATCGCAGAACAGGCCGCCGCCAAAGACGCGGGCGACAAGCTGCGGTTTCATGCCGCCGATGACGCCTTCCACCGCGAAATCTGCTTGCGGGCGGGGCTAGAATTTACATGGGACCTGATTGCCGAAAACAAAGGCCATATGGATCGGGTCAGAATGCTGTCCTTGGCGTTTTCATCGCAAACGGCATGGGATGATCATATCGCACTGACCCGCGCCTTGGCTGATCGTAATCCTGATGGCGCGGCCGATATAATACGCGCGCATCTCTCACGGATCCATGAGCAACTGATCCGTATTCGGACCGAGCACGAAGACTATTTCGAAGATGACGACCCAAATGAGGCATCCCTGCCTCTCAGATTGCCAGAAAAGAGGATGCTCTAATGCAAGAACCTGTTGCGCGCAACGGAAGCCATCTCGCCCCAGATATGATCGAACGTTATTGGGAGGATGGGTTTCTATTTCCAATAGATGTTCTGTCACGCGATGAGGCGCAAGCCTATCGTACTCAACTGGAATTGGTCGAGCGTGATTGGCTAGACGGTGATTTGCCCCTGCCTCTCAACACCTACAAACGCGTCAACGCGCAGCTGGTAATGCCCTTTGTCCATGAGATAGCGACCAAGCCACAGGTCTTAGACGTGATTGAAGGCGTTCTTGGACCTGATATTTTGATCTATAGTGCCGAGTTTTTCATTAAAAACGCGCAAAGCGATCAGTATGTCTCGATGCATCAAGACCTGACCTATTGGGGAATGGGCACCACCTCTGAGATGGTCACTGCCTGGATCGCCCTTTCCCCAGCAACGCGGGCAAGCGGCTGTATGGATTTCGTCAAAGGCAGCCATAAATCCGAAATTCTACCTCATACCGATACGTTCAGTGAAAAGAACCTGCTGTCGCGTGGCCAAGAGATTGCGGTCGATGTGGCCGAGACAGACAAAACCGCCATTGAGCTGATGCCGGGGCAAATGTCGTTACATCACGGGCTAACCATTCATGGCTCTGGTCCAAATGTCTCGGATGATCGGCGCATCGCGGTTGTAGTACGCTATCTCACGCCTAAAGTAGCGCAAAACATGGCCGATCAGGATTTTGCTATGCTTGCGCGCGGCATCGACCGGGTGGGCAAGTTTATCCACTACACTGCGCCGCAAACTCTGTTTGAGTCTCGCGCAATTGATCTTTACGACGAAATAAGGCAGTCGCGCGCCAAAGCGATGATGGCAGGCGCAAAAGCACAAAAAGGCATCTACGCCTAAGACCCCATAGTTTAGAGAGAGCCCTCCCCATGCTCGCGATGCTGCATGTTCTGACACATGACATCCTGCCCGTCTTTGCCATGATGGCACTGGGTTTCATACTCGGTAGGGGTAACTTAGTCAGTGTTCCAGATGCGAAAACGCTTAACCGTGTAGCATTTCTTCTACAGCCTGCACTTTTGTTTCCCTTGACGAATTTGCTCGATTGGCATGCCTTTCAATTCGACGCAATCGGTCTTTATGCAATTTGCCAAATAGTAATATTTAGCATTACATTTTTCATTTGTCGGATCGTTTTAGGTCGTGAAAAGCTCGAGGCCTGGCTGCTCTCAATGGCCATGATTTTCGTAAACACTTTATTATACATGTGGCCGATTTCATATCTAATTTATGGCGAATCTGCAGCCCTTCCGATTACCGCAATTGTGGCCTGGGATGCCACTATTACATTTGCTTTCTTCATAATAACAACGGATTTGATGGCCAACTCAAAAGCAACTGTTTACCAATCTATGCGCCGTATAGCACTCAACCCTGTGTTGATTTCAATTTTTTTGGGGATCGTCACCAACTTGGTGGGTGTAGTGGCGCCAGCACCAATACTTACCGGTCTCGACTTTGCTGGAGCAGCCGCTGCACCACTAACGCTATTCGCGCTTGGCGTGATTCTATCAAGCCATTCACTTACTCCCAACATCAGTGTCATCATGCTTACAGGTGTAAAACTTCTAGCGTTCCCTGCTTTGGTATTTGCCGCTTTGAGCCTTGGAGAGCGTCCAGCCCAGTGGAATACGCTTGTGGTCCTTTGCGCGGCGGGGCCGTCCGGGGCCATGGCATTTGCACTCGCAATGCTGCACGGAGTACGCACAGATACTATCGCCCCGGTCATTATCTGGACATCAACCCTCTCGCTGATATCGCTTGCTTGGTTGGCTTAGCAATACCGCTCGATTGTGCGCATGTGATTGTAAGAATAGCGATCCCCACAGGCAAATCCCACAGGTAACACTGCTTCAATCTGCGCCATATCAGCATCGGAAAGGACGACCTCATCAGCGCGAGCCCATTCCATCAAATGCGCCGCAGTCCGTGTTCCAGGTATGGGAACAAACCCAGTGCCACGCCGAAGCACCCATGCCATTGCCAAGGCGGAGACGGGTACAGATTTGGCCCTTGCCAATTCTTTGAAGCGATCGATCAGTTCTTTGTTTTTCGGATAATTCTCGGTTGAAAAACGTGGAATATCACGGCGCAAGTCACCCTCAGCCATCAGCGTCGTATCAGGATAATTTTCGCCAAAGACGCCGCGCGCCAGAGGCGAAAACGGCACAAAGGTAATATCCAATTCTTCACAACTTTGGATTACTCCCAATTCCGGCAATCGAGACCAAAGTGAATACTCACTTTGGACCGCAAGCGGGGGTAAAATTGCATGAGCCTCCCTAACTGTCGAAGGCGCTACCTCAGATAGACCGTAACCGCCGATCTTCCCCTCTCGGATCAAATCTTGCATTACCCCGACAGCCTCAGATAGGGGCACTGCGGGATCGCGACGATGCAGATAATATAGTGCGACATGATCTACGCCGAGGCGCTTCAGCGATCCTTCTATTTCAGCTCGAATATGGTCGGGGCGGTTGTTAACCGGCTCTTTGGCATCACGTTGGATCCCAACTTTTGTGGCAAGCACAACATCACGACGGGCTTTTTTTAGCCAAGAGCCAAGAACAGTTTCCGATCTCCCCATTCCGTAGACATTAGCCGTGTCCAAAAATGTGATGCCCATCTCATAAGCGCAATCAAGGCACGCGTGGCTTGTTACCTCATCCGTTTCGCCAAAGACACCCGCAAAACTCATACATCCCAAACCAATTGCCCCAACCATGGGCCCATTTGCACCTAGTCTGCGCTGTTTCATAAAGTCTCCTGCATCATTTATAAAATGTCATGGACATAGGGGACAGATGAAACCGAACTGTCAAGGTTATGAAAAAAATGACTCTTTTCAAAAACTCAGAAATTGCCCACAGTCGCATCTTAACAAGATTTGAAAGAGGTAGCTGCTAATGTCGATACTCGCGTCTTTGACTCCACGAAAGGGCTTACGCGTTTTGATAACTGCTGGAGCCAGCGGCATAGGCAAACACATCACGGATGGGTTCATAGAAGCCGGCGCTAGTGTCCATATCTCTGACATCAACTCAGATGCCCTCAATGAGGCAATAGGCGGCCCAATCACGGGAACCCTAGCAAACTCAGCTAGTCCCGAAGATACTAAGCAGCTGTTTACACAAGCGATGCAAAACCTGGGGGGGCTTGATGTGGTAATTGCAAATTCGGGGATAGCAGGGCCCACAGCAACTATTGATGATGTCTCACCAGAAGATTGGGATGAAACACTCGAAGTTAACCTGAAAGGAGCCTATCTAGCAGCTCACCACTCAAGCAATGAACTAATTAAATCAAAAGGCTTATTTATCGCAATGTCGTCAGCCGCTGGTCGACTTCCCTATGCTTTTAGGACACCTTATTCAGCCTCCAAATGGGGCGTAGTAGGATTGGCTAAATCCCTCGCTGCAGAGCTTGGTCCAAAAGGGGTGCGCGCCAATGCTATTTTACCGGGAATAGTTCAAGGACCCCGCATGGATGGCGTGATATCGGCCCGAGCCGAACAAACAGGCGTAAGCTTTGAAGAAATGAGGAATACATATCTTGCCAAAGTATCGTTGCGTCGAATGGTAAGCCCGCAGGACATTGCATCAATGTGTCTATTTTTGTCATCTCCCGGGGGCTCCAACATTTCAGGTCAAGCTCTAAGCGTCTGTGGTGGTGTTGAAACACTTTAATCCTGCTTGGATCATATTCATTACACTAAAATACTCAGGTAAGCTCGCTAACAGCTTATAAAATAGGGAGCCACTAGAATGCCGAAATCTTCACGTAAGGTGATCATCACATGCGCGGTTACAGGCGCAATCCACACGCCATCTATGTCACCCTTCCTTCCTGTCACCCCACAAGAGATCATCGATGACGGGATCAAGGCATTTGAGGCAGGTGCATCTATTCTGCACCTGCACGCGCGCGATCCTGAAAATGGACGGCCGACACAGGACCCTCAGATTTTTCGCAAATTCCTGCCGCAACTCAAACAGGCAACCTCAGCGGTGTTGAACCTAACTACAGGCGGCTCGCCCCACATGACCGTGGCGGAGCGAATGCGCCCTGCCGCAGAGCTCAAGCCCGAGGTTGCCTCCCTCAATATGGGAAGCATGAATTTCGGATTGTATCCCATGCTTAACCGTTTCAAGGAGTTCAAGCATGACTGGGAGCGCGAGCATCTCGAAAACAGCCGCGACCTTGTCTTTAAAAACACCTTTGCCGATATCGAACATATATTGCGCACAGGCAATGCCAACGGCACGCGGTTCGAGTTTGAATGCTATGACACAAGCCATCTCTACACTCTGGCGCATTTCGTGGATCGCGGCTTGGTCAAGGCCCCGTTCTTGGTTCAAACCGTCTTTGGCCTCTTGGGCGGCATTGGCGCGCATCCCGAAGATGTCGCGCATATGAAGCGCACGGCAGATCGTTTGTTTGGGGATGCTTATGTGTGGTCAGTTTTAGGTGCTGGGCGCAACCAATTGCCCGTGGCGGCCAAAGCCGCCGCACAAGGGGGGAATATCCGTGTTGGGCTTGAGGACAGTCTTTGGGCGGCCCCAGGCCAATTGGCACAAAGCAATGCCGACCAAGTCAAAAAAGCCCGCGCACTTCTTGAAGGCCTAAGCCTTGAGGTGGCAACGCCTGACGAAGCACGCGAGATTTTGGATTTGAAGGGGGCGGGTGATGTCGCATTCTAATCCAAAAGGCGCGGTCATCGTTACGGGCGGCTCACGCGGGATCGGGGCTGCAACAGTGCGCCGCTTGGCCCTTGCGGGCTATCAGGTTCTGTTTACCTATCACAGCAATGCCGTCGCTGCAGATAGCCTATGTGCAGAGCTTCACGCCAAGGGCGCGCAAGTCGTGGCCCTGCAATCCGATGCCGCTGACCCCGCCACGGCAGAGGCGGTGGTCGCCGAATGCGTCGCGCGCTTTGGGGCACCAATCGCGCTATTTGCAAATGCTGGCATCACGGGACCTGCCCTACCATTACGTGATCTGGACATGGCTGATCTGCGGCGTGTTATTGATACCAACCTTCTGGGTGTCTTTGCGATCGCCAAGGCCGCCACTGCCGCGATGCCCCAAGGTGGGTCTGTCGTTTTGATGTCCAGCCGTGCGGCAAAACTGGGTGGCGCGGGCGAATGGGTGCATTACGCAGCCTCAAAAGGAGCGATTGACACTATGACCGTCGGCCTTGCCCGCGAACTGGGGCCAGCTGGCATCAGAGTGAATGCGGTGGCCCCTGGCTTGATCGATACGGAGATTCATGCAGCCGCAGGAGTGGGAGACCGGCTAGTCACAATGAAAAAAAATGTACCGATGCAGCGTATCGGACGGGCTGATGAGGTGGCCGAGGTCGTCAGTTGGTTGCTCTCAGACGATGCAAGCTATGTGACTGGAACAATTGTGGATGTCTCAGGGGGGCGCTAGGGGTTTATAACCCCGCCTAGTATAACCCTAAATCTTCTAATCCACAGTATCATTGCCTCTATTGGCCTTGCGTATTAAGGCCGAACAGCAGGGTCAATTTGCCTTCGACTTCGGTAAAAACGGCAAGGGCGCGATTTGCACGCCCTCCTCAATCAATGCTTTGGCTTCACCGGGGGCTGCTTCGCCGTGGATCATGCGCTCGGGCGCGGTGCCATCATGAATTGCGCGGGCCTCTTTGACAAAATTCTTGCCAACATAGGTCGAATTTTCTTCGACATGTTTGCGCATCGCTTGGATCATTTCCTGAAGCTTACCATCGGGGGGGCTTAACGCCCCTGTAGGCGGGGTGCTTGGCACGGGCAGGTTATGTGCAATTTGATGGCTATCGCCATCGCTTTGGGCGACACGGGGGGCCATGATCGCCTTTGTGACGTCAGAAGATCCGCAAACACCACAAGACAGGAATCCCCGCTCCGCCAGATCGTCAAAGGCGGCAGCAGATTGGAACCAACTGTCAAACCCGTGCCCTTCGGCACATTTCAACGCATATCGGATCATAGAGGCTCTAACTGTGGCAAAAACGTCAGATTGCAAGTGACGCTAAGTGTTACATCCTGCACATTGCCCCCTGCAAGGGCCAAAATTACGTTGCAGGTGGTGGTGGCAGAAACCCTTTCAGGATCGCCTTCAGGTCAGGCTCCCGCACCTTTGACGCGGCCTTTTTCGCGGAAAACCATTTGCGCCGCCGTTCCCCCGCTTCGGGATATTTATCGGCCAAAGATTTCACCTCGACAGGAAAGACGGACACGATACAGGGCAATGGATCGGCGCCATCAATCTCTTTGGAATAGGAATAAAGCCCGACACAAAGGTCTAGGGTCGTGCCGCGCACACCTGCCTCTTCCCATGCCTCTATCCCTGCGGCTTCGGCGGGGGTTTTGCCATCCATGGGCCATCCTTTGGGGATGATCCACCGGTCACTGTCACGCGAGGAGATCAACAAAATCTCAACGCCTTTTTTCTTGCGGCGAAAACACAGCGCTGCGAATTGCGAGCGCGGATCCCGTTTGGATGCCCCCTCAACCCGTAATGCCCCTTGCACTGTGCGAAGATTGCTCATCGCGTTTTATCACCGCTCTTTGTTATATTCGTTATGCCCCAGTCTGCCAAACTTTCCATAGAAAAGCAAAATAAACCATGAATTTTTCAAGCGAGGATGGGCACATGTAGCACCCGCGCCCTTGATCGCTTTGGCATTTCGACTAACTTTTGCACAAATGCCAATCGAAGGAGCAGCATTGATGACAGTCTCAGGGATTTTGGCCAAATCCGTTTTGGTTTGGGCAGTGGCAGCATCAATGGCCGTGGCTGTCGAGGATTTCACATTTCCTTCGATTGACGGCGGTGAATATCGGTTTTCAGACTGGCGTGGGCAGCCAATTTTGGTGGTAAACACGGCATCGCAATGCGGCTTCACACCACAATATGAGGGATTGCAGGCCTTGCATGATCGTTATGCCGATCAGGGATTGATCGTATTGGCCGTGCCTTCCGATGATTTTGGGCAGGAACTGGCCAACGAGGCCGAAGTGGCCGAGTTTTGTGAAGTGAATTACAATTTGACCCTTCCGATGACCGAGATCACGCGGATTAAAGCCCCCGATGCACATCCATTTTTCGAATGGCTCGCACGCGAACATAATGCGCGTCCGTCATGGAATTTTTCAAAGTTCCTCATTGATGGAAATGGTGAATTTGTCGAAGATTGGTCAAGCCTGACTGGCCCGACAAGTGGCGCGATCATTCGGGCGGTTGAGCGCGAATTGGCGCGCTAGTCCCTGTGACCACACCCGTTTTTCTTGGCTCCGAGATATATCGCGGATCAACCTATGGTTCGTGGCACCCATTGCGCATTCCGCGTGTCTCAACTGTGATGGATTTATGCCGAGCCATGGGGTGGCTGAGCGCCGCGCAATATCGCCAAAGCCCGCGAGCCAAGCCAAAAGCCCTGACTGCATGGCATGACCCCCTCTATATCGAGGCGCTCATGCGCGCCGAAGAAACCCAAGATGTCGATGACGCAACCCGCGCGCGCCATGGCCTTGGGACTGTGGCAAACCCCGTCTTTCCCGAAATGTATCGCCGCCCCGCCACGGGGGCAGGTGGCGCGCTTTTAGCGGTTGAATTGCTGCGCGCGGGCGGTGCCGTTTTTCATCCAGGCGGTGGCACTCATCACGGTCTGCCCGACCGCGCGAACGGGTTTTGCTATCTCAATGACCCTGCGCTTGCGATCACGGCGTTGCGACAGCAAGGGCTGACGCGCATCGCCTATGTCGATATGGACGCCCACCATCCAGACGGGGTGGAGCATGGATTCAAGGGCGCGTCCGATGTCTTGATGATCTCTGTGCATGAAGAGCGGCGTTGGCCATTTACAGGGGCGCTGGACGATGATGGCGGGGGAAATTGTCTAAACCTGCCCGTCCCGCGCGGGTTTCATGATGCGGAAATGGCACTCATTCGGGATATGCTGATCTTACCCGCCCTTGCGGCGTTTTCGCCTGAGGCCATCGTTTTGCAATGCGGTGCTGATGCGGTGACCGATGATCCGCTCTCAAGGCTCTGTCTCTCTGCGCAAAGCTATTGGGACATGGTCGCTGCCGTTCAATCGTTACGCTGTCCCCGCCTATTGGTGACAGGGGGTGGGGGCTATAACCCATGGACAGTCGCCCGCGTCTGGAGCGGGATTTGGGCCAAACTCAGCGGGCAAGATATTCCTGACCGCCTCCCACAAGAGGGCGAAGCGATCTTGCGGGGCCTATCTTGGGCGGGGCATTCGAAAGGGAAATCACCACCCGCGACATGGTTCACGCAGTTGCATGACAACCAAGACGAAACACCAATTCGCGATACAATCCGAAATCGCATTGCCCTGCTCTCTGCGCGCCCTGCGGCGCAGGGCGTTTTGCCATAAAAAAGGCGGCCCCGAATTTGGGCCGCCTGATTGTCATTCGCGCACCACAAGGGCTTAGGCGATTTTCGGCAGCAAGCTGTCGATTGAGGCCTTTGCATCGCCATAGAACATCCGCGTGTTCTCTTTGTAGAAAAGCGGGTTCTCAATGCCCGAATAGCCCGTGCCCTGCCCCCGTTTGGAGACAAAAACCTGCTTGGCTTTCCAGCATTCCAACACAGGCATCCCTGCGATTGGCGAGTTGGGGTCTTCTTGCGCGGCTGGGTTCACGATGTCGTTTGAACCGATCACAATGGCCACATCGGTGGATGGGAAATCCTCGTTGATTTCATCCATTTCCAGAACGATGTCATAGGGCACTTTGGCCTCTGCAAGCAGAACATTCATGTGACCGGGCAAGCGGCCTGCAACGGGGTGAATGGCGAAACGCACGGTTTTGCCTGCCGCGCGCAGTTTGCGTGTAAGCTCAGCCACACCTTGCTGTGCCTGTGCCACCGCCATGCCATAGCCTGGGATGATGATGATGCTGTCGGCCTCATTCAGCGCATTGGCCACACCATCGCTGTCGATTGCGATTTGCTCGCCCTCAATGGCCTGCTGCTCGCCTTTGGCACCGCCAAAACCACCCAAAATCACGCTGATGAAACTGCGGTTCATGGCTTTACACATGATGTAGCTGAGGATGGCGCCCGAAGAGCCCACCAACGCCCCCACAACAATCAACAGATCATTGCCAAGGCTAAAGCCAATCGCGGCGGCCGCCCAGCCTGAATAGCTGTTCAGCATGGACACAACCACGGGCATATCCGCGCCACCGATCCCCATGATCAGGTGATAGCCAATAAAGAGAGCCAGAACTGTCAAGGCAATCAATGTCCAGCCGCCTGCGCCGCCCAGATACATCGCGGCCAACGCCAAGGATGCGGCAGCGGCAGCAGCATTCAAGATATGCCCACCAGGCAATTGCTTCGCCGCACTGTTCACACGCCCTGCAAGTTTGCCATAGGCTATGACGGAACCCGTAAAGGTCACAGCACCGATCCAAATCCCCAAGACCAATTCAACGCGCAAAATGCCAACTTCAACGGCGGTTTTCTTTCCCAACAGAGCCGCGAAATTGGACAGGGTGCCAAGCATTTCATAAACAGGCGCCGCAATCGGGCCTTTGGGTTGCGGGAAGGCCATACCTGCCTCGCGCAAAACCTCGCCCACGCTGACCAATTCAAGATGCGCGTTAAAGCCCACGAAAACGGCAGCAAGACCCACCAAGGAGTGCATGATTGCCACAAGTTCAGGCATTTGCGTCATTTGAACCTTGGTGGCGAGTTGATACCCAACCCCTGCGCCTGCCGCGATCAAGACCAATGACATCAGCCACAACCCCGAACCTGGGCCGATTAAGGTGGCCGAAATCGCAATGGCCATGCCTGCGATGCCATACCAAACCGCGCGCTTGGCACTTTCTTGTCCCGACAAACCGCCCAGCGAGAGGATGAAGAGGACGCCCGCGACTGCATAAGCCGCAATGGTGAAACCGAAATCCATATCTGATACCCCTGCTGCTTACGATTTCTGGAACATGGCGAGCATCCGCCGTGTCACGAGGAATCCGCCGAAAATATTAACTGCAGCCATAAAGATACCAAGGGCCGCCAAGATCGTGATCAGCGCAGAGCTAGAGCCGATTTGCATCAGCGCGCCCAGGATCACAATCGAAGAAATCGCATTGGTCACCGCCATCAAAGGCGTGTGAAGGCTGTGCGCCACGTTCCAGATAACTTGGAACCCGATGAACACTGACAGCACAAAGACGATGAAGTGCTGCATGAAGCTTGCAGGCGCAATCAAACCCACGCCCAAGACCAACGCGGCACCAATCGCCAGAAGGGTAACTTGGTTCTTCGTCTGCGCCTTGAAGGCGGCGATCTCTTGCTCCCGCTTTTCTTCGGGCGTCAGTTCTTTGGGCTTTTCACGCTTCTGCGCGGCAATAGCCGCCACTTTGGGTGGGGGCGGTGGGTAAGTGATCTCACCGCCAAACACCGCAGTTGCCCCGCGGATCACGTCATCCTCCATGTTGTGCACGACCTGACCATCCTTTTCGGGGGTAAGATCGGCCAACATATGGCGGATATTCGTGGCATAGAGGGTTGAGGATTGCGCCGCCATACGGCTAGGGAAATCGGTGTAGCCGATAATCACCACGCCATTGTCGCTGACAATCCGCTCATCTGCCTTGGTCAATTCACAATTGCCGCCCCGTTCTGCGGCCAGATCGATGATCACCGAGCCAGGCTTCATGCTTTCGACCATATCTTTGGTCCACAGCAATGGCGCAGGGCGGCCTGGGATCAAGGCCGTGGTGATCACGATATCCATATCTGGCGCGATCTCGCGGAATTTGGCCAATTGCTTGGCTTGGAACTCAGGGCTTTGGGGAGGGGCATACCCACCAGTCGCCGCCCCATCGGGCAATTCGTCATCTGAGAATTCAAGGAATACGAATTCCGCGCCCATGGATTCAATCTGTTCTGCAACTTCGGGACGCACGTCAAACGCATAGGTGATTGCGCCCAAAGATGTGGCCGTGCCGATGGCAGCTAGTCCCGCAACGCCCGCACCAACCACCAAAACCTTTGCAGGGGGAACCTTGCCTGCGGCAGTCACCTGACCTGTGAAAAAGCGGCCAAAGTTATTGCCTGCCTCAATCACCGCGCGATAGCCTGCGATATTCGCCATTGAGGAGAGCGCATCCATTTTCTGCGCGCGGCTGATGCGGGGCACCATATCCATTGCGATCACATTGGCACCTTTGCTGCGGGCCAATTCCATCAACGCCTCATTCTGGCCGGGCCAGAAGAATGAAATCAGGGTCTGCCCTTCGTGCAAGCGCTTGACTTCAGCCTCTTGGGGCGGGCGCACTTTGATCACAACATCCGAGGCTTTGCACAAGGCCGCCGCTGTTTTCACAACACTGACGCCCGCCGCTTTGTAGACTGCGTCTGAAAAGCCAGCTGCTGCACCCGCACCTGTTTCGATCACGCATTCATGGCCAAGCTTCTGCAATTGCGCCGCGCTGTCGGGTGTCATTGCAACCCGCGCTTCGCCCTGTTCGATTTCTTTTAAAGCGCCAATTTTCACGCTACATTTCCTCCAGTTTTTGGTGGCTCCCGCCCCCATAACAACTGCCGCAGATGGATACAACGGCCTATTCCGCGACATAATAATTCGTATACAGCCGCATACCGCGCAATATCTGTTCAAGACAAGAATTGGCTCAAGTTGCGGCAATGTCCAGAGGCAGGACGCAGCCGCGCCAGATCAATTGACCTCAACGGGCAGATGCGGCAGCAATTCGAAAAGAGGAGAGGCCAAGATGACAGATTTCACCAAAACCCGTGCGGCGTTCCGTATTCCTGATGGGGTTATCTATCTTGATGGCAATTCCCTCGGCCCCCTGCCCGTGGCGGCACAAGCAGCGGCCAGCCAGACCTTGACCAACCAATGGGGTGAGATGTTGATCACCGCATGGAACCGGGCAGGCTGGATTGATCTGCCGCGCAAATTGGGAGATCGCATCGCTCCGCTGATTGGGGCTGAGCCTGAAACAGTTCAAGTGGGCGATACATTATCCTTGAAACTTTATCAGGCGCTTGGGGCCGCTTTGGCGATGACAGATCGCAAGGTGATCCTCAGCGATCAGGGCAATTTTCCGTCCGATCTCTATATGGCCGAAGGGTTGATCCAAACCATGGGCCAAGGTCACGAACTGCGCTTGGTTGTACCCGAAGCCGTGGAGGAAGCACTCAGTGACGAGGTCGCGGTGCTGATGCTGACCCAAGTTGATTATCGCACAGGCCGCAGGCATGACATGGCGCGCCTGACGGCTCGGGCACATGAATTGGGGATTATCACAATCTGGGATTTGGCCCATTCGGCGGGTGCGTTTCCCGTGCATCTGGCGCAAACAGGCGCGGATTTTGCGGTCGGATGCAGCTATAAATACCTTAATGGCGGGCCAGGGGCGCCCGCCTTTATCTATATCGCCCCGCAGTATCGTGACCAAGCGCATACCGTTCTCAACGGGTGGCTTGGGCACGCGACACCCTTTGCGTTTCCCCTAGACTATACGCCCGCTAAAGGGGTGGATCGGATGCGGATTGGCACCCCTGCGGTGGTGCAGATGCAAATCCTAGATGCCGCCCTTGATGCGTGGCAGGGGGTTGATCTGAATGATCTACGTGCGGCCTCGGTCGCGCTGTCCGAGCGTTTGATTTCAGGCATTGAGGCCAATTGCCCCAATCTGCGCCTCGCAAGCCCCCGCGACCCCGAGCAACGCGGCAGTCAGGTGTCATTTCATTTCGAACAGGCTTATGCCCTATGCCAAGCCCTGATCGCGCGCGGCATCATCGGAGACTTCCGCGCCCCCGACATTCTGCGATTTGGGATTGCGCCGCTTTACGTCGGCACGGCTGAAATTGACGCAGCCATTGGCGCAATTTCGGAAATCATCAAAGGCCGGCTTTGGGATCGCCCCGAATGGAAGACACGCAACGCAGTGACCTAAGGTTGCCTGATTGCATACCGCTGTGTGCAGATAAACCTTTAAAATACAAATAAATTTTTGGTTTACATATCCAAAAATTTTCGTCAGTTTGAAGCATCTTCCCCCCGCCTGAAAGGCGTGACGGCATATGCTACAAGATCATCCGCTGCGCTATGCGCTTGCCAATGAGTTGCACGCGCGGCCCTTTCCTTCGCTGAACGCGCCTTCGCAGGCTTTGTTCCTCGCGATCAAACAGCCGCAAAATGCCGCCAAGCGCGACCGCGCTCTTGATCGCGCGCATCTTATCGCGCTGCTTGATCGATTTGGCGCCGCGCATCCGCAGCCTGATGCCACCCATTATTTCGGTGATATGGGCAAGTTCCGTATCAAATGGGAGATGCATACGGAATTTGTGACCTATACCGTCTTTGTGGACGGGCCAGAAACACGCGCCTTTGATCCTGAGCTGTGGCAGGTCTTTCCCGAGGCGTGGCTAAAATCCGCACCCGGTGCGCGGATCACATCCTTGCATATTCGCGTGGCCAATGCCCCAAGCGATGCCCAGATCGCACAAGAGATTGACGAGTGGTTTGTTCCAGAAAGCCTTGCCGTCAGTTCGGTTCTTGATGGAAGTGCTGTGATTGCAGGCGATTTTCGCATTGATAGCGGCGGGCATATGCGCTTTGCCGTTTTTGTGGATAGCGAGACAGGTCAACGGCGTATCGGCCGCGTGGTGCAGCGTATTTGCGAAATCGAAACCTATAAAACCATGTCCATGCTCGGCCTTCCCCGCGCGCGCGATATTGGCGCAAGGATGGGCGAGTTGGACGAAACCCTCTCGCAACTTGTCGCTGATATGAATGGTGACTTGGCACAGCCCGAAGACACGCTTGATCAACTTCTCTCCATCGCCGCGGAATTGGAGAAATTGCAATCCGAAAGCGCGTTTCGCTTTGGGGCCACCACCGCCTATAACGCGCTCGTCAATCAACGCATCAACGTGCTGCGCGAAGAGCGGTTCGCGGGGCGGCAAACCTTTGCGGAATTTATGATGCGCCGCTTTGACCCCGCCATGCGAACGGTCAAGGCGAATGAAAACCGCCTGCAACAGATCACAGATCGCGCCATTCGCGCAGGCGATTTGTTGCGCACACGGGTCGATGTGGGGCGGTCTGCGCAGAACCAATTGCTGCTGGAAAGCATGAACAAACGCGCGGATCTGCAGTTGCGGCTGCAAAAAACGGTTGAGGGTCTTTCGGTCGTGGCCATCAGCTATTACGCCATCAATCTGGTGGCCTATCTTTTGGCCCCTTTGTCCGAACCTTTGGGGATTTCCAAAACCACACTCACAGCCGCCGCGGTGATCCCTGTGATCGGGCTTGTATGGTTTGTGATCAACCGCCTGCGCCGTCATATCGAATGAGGGCTTGCACAGGGTTTATGCGCTGATTTAGGCTCGCGCACATGAACACGACCGCGCCTTTGATCGACCCATTTGCCCGCACGATTTCCTATCTGCGCGTCTCCATCACGGATCGCTGCGATTTTCGCTGCGTCTACTGTATGGCGGAGAATATGACATTCTTGCCCAAGGCAGAATTGCTGAGCTTGGAGGAGTTGGATCG
This sequence comes from Roseobacter sp. HKCCD7870, assembly GCF_037830315.1. Lineage (NCBI taxonomy): Bacteria > Pseudomonadati > Pseudomonadota > Alphaproteobacteria > Rhodobacterales > Roseobacteraceae > Roseobacter > Roseobacter sp. HKCCD7870. The sequence goes on from NZ_JBBLYO010000001.1 coordinate 1,011,859, forward strand.
GCTTTGTTCCAGTTTCGTCAATCTTGGGGTTAAGAAACTGCGGATCACGGGCGGGGAGCCTCTGGTGCGCCGTGGCATCATGACCTTTTTCGAGGCGATGGGACGGCATTTGGAAACAGGCGCGCTCGAGGAATTGACCCTCACTACCAATGGCAGCCAACTCAGCCGCTTTGCGCAGCCGCTCTATGATTTGGGGATGCGGCGGATCAATGTCTCGCTTGATACGCTCAAGAATGATAAATTCGCCGCCATCACCCGATGGGGCCGCCTGCCCCAAGTCCTCGCGGGGATCGAGGCCGCGCGCGCCGCAGGTCTGCGCGTCAAAATCAATGTGGTAGCCCTCAAAGGGTTCAATGAGGATGAGCTGTTCGACATCCAATCCTGGTGCGCGCAGCACGATATGGATCTGACCTTTATCGAGGTGATGCCAATGGGCGATCTGGGCAATGAAGACCGCCTAGACCAATATTGGCCCCTGTCGGATTTGCGCGGACGTCTGGCCACGCGCTTTACCCTGACCGATCTGGCCGAACGCACAGGCGGCCCTGCCCGCTATGTCCGCCTTGAGGAGACAGGGCAGAAAATCGGGTTCATCACGCCGCTCACACATAATTTCTGCGAAAGCTGCAATCGCGTGCGCCTGACCTGCACGGGGCAGCTTTATATGTGCTTAGGGCAAGAGGACATGGCCGACCTACGCGCGCCCTTGCGCACCAGTGATGATAACACCACCCTAGAGGCCGCCATCCGCACAGCCATCGCCCGCAAACCCAAAGGCCATGATTTCGACTATTCCCGCCAAAAAGTGGCGGGTCAGATGTCACGGCATATGAGCCATACGGGGGGGTAGGTTTACCCCTTCAGCCCGCCGCCATCCGCCGCTCTACGATCTCGGCCCACCAGCTGCAGCCTGCGGGGATGGCTTCATCGTTGAAATTGTATTTTGGGTGATGCACGCCTGCGCTGTCACCATTGCCGACCAAAATATAGGCCCCAGGGCGGGAATTGAGCATGAAGGCGAAATCTTCGCCGCCCATGATCAGGGGCGCTTCGACACAATCGCCTGAAACGGCGCGGGCGACTTCGGCGGCGAATTCGGTTTGCTCCTCCGAATTGATCATCACAGGATAGCCATGGTGATACTGCACCTCGGCCTGCCCGCCAAAACCCTCGGCGGTGGCTTTGGCAATCGCGGTAATCCGCGCTTCGGCCAATTCTCGCAGATCAGGGTCAAGCGTGCGCACAGTGCCGCGCAGATGGATTTTCTCAGGGATCACGTTATAGGCCTCGCCCGCGCTGTGCATCGCCGTCACCGAAACCACCACCTGTTTCACAGGGTCGGCATTGCGGCTGGCGATGGTTTGCAGGGCAAGCACCAGATGGCTGCCCATCACCACAGGGTCAATCGTGTCTTGCGGTTTGGCGGCATGGCCCCCTTTGCCCGTCAGGTAAATATCGAATTGATCGGTCGCGGCGAAAAATGGACCAGGTCGGATCGCGAATGCGCCCGTGGGCATCCCCGGCCAATTATGCATCCCGTAGACCTCTTGGATGCCGAAACGCTCCATCATCCCGTCATCAACCATTTCGCGGCCGCCGCCGCCGCCCTCTTCGGCGGGTTGGAAGATGATGGCAACCGTGCCATCAAAATTGCGCGTCTCGGCCAGATATTTCGCGGCACCGAGCAACATGGCCGTATGCCCATCATGGCCGCAGGCATGCATTGCACCGGGTGTTTTCGAGGCATAATCAAGCCCCGTTTCTTCATGGATCGGCAGGGCATCCATATCTGCGCGCAACCCGATGCAGCGACCCGATGCAGTGGATTTGCCTTTGATGATGCCCACAACCCCTGTGCGCCCTAAGCCCGTAACCACCTCGTCACAGCCAAATTCGCGCAACCGCTCGGCCACCACAGCCGAGGTGCGATGGGTTTCAAACAGGATTTCGGGGTTCTCGTGCAGATCGCGCCGCCACGCGGTGACTTCGGGCAGCAATTCGGCAAAGCGGTTTTTGATCGGCATAAGAGGCCCCTTTCTTGTGCATAGGCTGTCTCACGAAAACTATAGCCCGCCTAGATAAGGCAGCAAGCGGATTCCCGCCACACCTTTACGGGAGCGGCTTAACCTGCGCCTTACCATCGGCCAGTTCAACCTCAACCTCGGACGCCGTGCGCAGAGCTGCAGTTGTGGTGATCAACCCCGTCTCATTGCGCAACACCGCATAGCCGCGCTTGAGCGTTGCCGTGTAGCCGAGGCTTTGCCGCATCCGTTCAAGGGCATTCAGTTTTTGCTGTGCATCTGCAATCGCGCGGCTCAGAACCGAGGGGCGCAAATTGGCGCAAGCGCGCTCATAAGGCAGGCGTTTTTGCGCCAAAGCACGATCCAAGGCAGGCACCAATCGCGCGCCCACAGTTTGCACATGATGGCTGCGGGTTTGCACGGATTGCACCAATGCAGGCTCAAGCCTGTCTGCCACGCGATCAAGGCGCTGCTGCGCAGTCTCAAGCAGCGAGGCAGGGCGCGGCAAGGCGCGCGAGAGATCCGCCAGCCGCACACGGCGCTGCGTGACAACTGCCTGTGCCCCCCGCGAGAGGCGCGCGCCGCAATCTTGAACCCAAGTGAGGATATCCATCCGCACAGGCACCGCACGCTCGGCCGCAGCGGTCGGCGTGGGCGCGCGATAATCAGCCGCAAAATCAATCAAGGTGGTATCGGTTTCATGCCCCACAGCGGAGATCAGGGGGATCCTGCTTTCGGCGGCGGCGCGCACCACGATTTCCTCGTTGAACCCCCACAGGTCTTCAAGGCTGCCCCCGCCCCGCGCCACGATGATCAAATCAGGGCGGGGGATGTGCCCCCCTGCGGTAAGGGCGTTAAACCCCCGAATACCTGCCGTCACTTCTGGCGCGCATTTCTCTCCTTGAACCGCGACAGGCCAGATCAAGACCTGCCGTGGGAAACGATCCCGCAGGCGGTGCAAAATATCGCGGATCACCGCCCCAGAGGGCGAGGTAACCACACCGATCACCTCAGGCAAAAAGGGCAGCTCCTGCTTGCGCGCGGCATCAAATAAACCCTCAGCAGCCAATTTCATACGGCGCTGTTCCAACATCGCCATCAAGGCACCCGCCCCCGCAGGGCGCATATCCTCGATCACCAATTGATATTTCGATTGGCCTGCAAAGGTCGTCATGCGCCCCGTAGCGACAACCTCCATCCCCTCTTCGGGTCTGTGGGATAGGCGCGCGGCTGTGCCCTTCCAGATCACGGCATCCAAATTTGAGCGATCATCTTTCAAGGTCAAATAGATATGACCAGAAGCAGGGCGCGAAATACGGCCCAATTCGCCGCGCACGCGGATATGCGAGAACTCCCCCTCAATCATTCGCTTCACCGCACCAGAAAGCTCGGTGACAGAGAACTCTGGTGCGTTTCCGCCCTCGGCTTCTTCGATCAAATCCGACATCTGCCCTTCATCCCTTGGGTTGGCTTGCGTTGATTTCCCTCGCAGCTTAGAACGCGGCAACGAAAAGGCCAAGTGGAGCGGATGCGATGAATATCTTGATTTTGGGCAGTGGTGGCCGTGAACACGCTTTGGCTTGGGCGGTTTTGCAAAACCCCAAATGTGATACGTTGATCGTTGCCCCCGGCAATGCGGGGATCGCCCAAATCGCCGCTTGTGCCGATATCGATATTCTTAACCCGCAGGCGGTTGTGGATTTTGCTGCCGAAAACGCGATTGATTTTGTGATTGTTGGGCCCGAAGCCCCCTTGGCCGAGGGCGTGGTCGATGCCCTGTCACAATCGGGAATCTTGGCTTTTGGCCCAAGCCGAGAGGCGGCGCGGCTTGAGGCCTCCAAGGCCTTTACCAAGGAAATCTGTGACGCGGCCAAGGCACCGACTGCCGCCTACGCACGGTTCACCGATGCGGCATCCGCGCGGGACTACGTCACAGCACAAGGCGCGCCCATTGTGGTCAAGGCCGATGGTTTGGCGGCGGGCAAAGGTGTGATCGTGGCGATGACCCTGACCGAAGCGTTAGACGCGATTGGCGATATGTTCGGCGGCGAGTTCGGCGATGCAGGTGCCGAGGTGGTGATCGAAGAGTTCATGGAGGGTGAAGAAGCCAGTTTCTTCATTCTCTCTGATGGCGCATCCATCCTGCCTATTGGCACAGCCCAAGATCACAAACGCGCCTTTGACAATGATGCGGGGCCGAATACGGGTGGCATGGGTGCCTATAGCCCTGCCCCCGTCCTAAGCGATGAGATCGCCGCGCGCGCCTTGCGCGAGATTGTGCAGCCCACGATTGACGAAATGGCCAAGCGCGGCACGCCCTATCGCGGCGTGCTTTATGCAGGGTTGATGATCAAAGACGGCCAAGCACGCTTGGTTGAATATAACGTGCGCTTTGGCGATCCTGAATGTCAGGTGTTGATGATGCGCCTCGGCGCGCAGGCCTTAGATCTGATGGTGGCTTGCGCGGAACAGAGGCTTGACCAAATGTCGGTCAACTGGGCCGAGGATCACGCGCTGAGCGTTGTGATGGCGGCAAATGGCTATCCTGGATCATATGAAAAAGGCGGCGTGATCAACGGGCTTGAGGCGTTGGCGCAAGACAGCAACCACATGGTATTTCACGCAGGCACCAAGGAAGTGAATGGCGCAATCACAGCCGCAGGGGGGCGCGTTTTAAACGTCACCGCCCGAGGTGAAACCTTGGCCGAGGCCCGCAGCCGCGCCTATGACATGGTCAACAAAATTGATTGGCCTGACGGGTTTTGCCGCTCAGACATCGGATGGAGGGCGCTTTAGCACAGCGCGCCTCCGATGCCATCACAGCTTGGAGAGCTTGTTTTGCAGTTCCGCAAGCTGGCGTTTGATCTGGCTCAGTTCGTCCTCTTCGCTCGCAGGGGTGAGCGCGTCTTCCTCCTCTGCGCTCGGGCCTGACCACCCTTTGCCCAAACCACCAGTCATCGCCTTCATGAAGGCTTCTTGCTGGGCGCGCATGGCCTCAAACCCAGGCATGGAGGCCATCGGGTTAATCGCGCTCATGTTTTCCATCATCGCGGACTGGCCCTGTTTGAGCATATCAAAAGACATCGCGAGAAAATCGGGAACCACGCTTTGTGCTTGGCTTGTGTAGCTGCGCACCAGATCATTCAGCACGGCGATTGGCAAAACACTTTCGCCGCGTGATTCATGTTCTGCGATAATCTGCAACAGAAATTGGCGGGTCAGATCATCCCCTGATTTCAGGTCAACAATCTTCACCTCGCGCCCCGCGCGGATGAACCCCGCAATATCATCAAGCGTCACATAATCGGAGGTCTCAGTATTATAGAGCCTGCGGCTGGCATAGCGTTTGATCAATAAAGGCTCTTGTGCCTGTGCCATTTCATCCTCCCTGACTTACTGTCACGCGTTCACCCTAGGAATCAGCCTAAGCAGTCGCAGAAAAAAAACAATAATTGTTTTGCAGATGCAAAAAGGGCAGGCGGTGAGGCCTGCCCTTCTTGGGAGCGCGTTGGAAGGGAGGATACCAACGCGGCACAGAAATCTGTATCTTATGCAGCTGCAGTTGCTGCTTTCTTAGCTGCTGCAGTGACTTCAGCAGTTGCTTTTTTAACAGCTGCAGAAGCTTCTTCAGTTGCAGATTTGCCTGCAGCCATCATCAACTCAACAGTGTCCATCTGAACTTTTTTCGCAACTTCAGCGAAAGCAGCCATGTTTTCAGCTGCGATTTCTGCTTGTGCAGAAGCGAAATCGGTCAGGGCTTTGCTGTAATCAGCAGGCTCTTCTTTAACTTTGGCAACATCGCCGAGTTTCGCGATGGTGTCTTTTGTCCAACCTGCTTGGATCTCAGCGGATTTCTCAGCGGCTTCAAGAGCAACTTTCGAGAACTTCTCGCCCATCGCGGCAGAGTTTTTGAACGCATCGGTCATTGCCGACATGTCCATTGGGTAAGCCTTCATCATGTCCTGAAGAACTTTTGTGAATTCGTTTGCGGCGGTTTTTGCCATGGTCTCTACTCCAAAAAATATCGTGTGTGTTGCGGGCTGCGTTTGCTGCATGTGCAGTATATGCCATGCTGCACCGCAGCAAGTCAAGCATTTTTCTGCACCGCAGCAAAAGCCAAAAATTTTATGGATTATCAGAGTTCTGGCGTTTCCTTGACATAGGTTCCGGGGGCTTGCGCCAATATTTTATAGCCCGACTCACCCAAGCTGCGCGCGGCAACGCGCTTTCCCGAATGGGTGCGCAACCATGCTTCCCACCGAGGCCACCACGACCCTTCGTGGAATTCAGCCTGCTCGCGCCAGTCTTTCACGGAAAGGCTAAGGTCATCATGTGTATAGTGACCATATTTCTTTTTGTTGGGCGGATTGATGATCCCCGCGATATGGCCCGATTGGGATAGGATAAAGGTTTTATCTTGTGACCCCATTTTTTGCACACCGCGATAGCTGTCCTTCCACGCAGCAATGTGATCCGCCTCGCAGGCAATGGCGCAAAGCGGCAGGTCGACATCACTGACCTTGAGCTTCTTTCCCATCAATTCAAACGTGCGCTCAGCAAAATCATTGCTTTGGCAAAGACCTCGCAAATATTGCACAGTCATCTTGCCAGGCAAATGCGTCCCGTCACCATTCCAGTAAAGCAAGTCAAAGGCAGGCGGGGCCTCACCCATCATATAGCTGCGCACCGCAGGGCCGTAGATCAAATCCTTGGCGCGCAAAAAGCTAAAGGTCTTGGCCATATATTTGTTATCAAGCACACCATCTTCGGCAACCTGCCGTTCGATGGCATCGACAAAGTCATCTTGCAGGAAGACCGTAAATTCACCCTGATCGGAAAAATCCGTCATCGTGGTGAAGAAGGTGGCAGATGAGATCGGCTTTTGGCGGCGTTTTTTCAGCAGCGAGAGCGTGAGGCTAAGGGCGGTGCCTGCAATGCAATAGCCCACCGCATTGACCGCCTTACTGCCCGTGATCTCTTTGGCGACGTCAATAGCCTTGAGATAGCCTTTCTCGATGTAATCTTCGAGGCCCTTATCTGAATAGGACTTATCAGGGTTCTTCCACGACACTACGAATAAGGTATAGCCTTGATCCACAATCCATCGGATCAAACTATTTTCGGGGCGCAAATCCATTACGTAATATTTGTTGATCCACGGCGGGAAGATGATCACAGGTTTTTTATAGACCGTCTCTGTGGTCGGCGCGAATTGCAGTAACTCCATCATTTCGTTGCGATAGATGACGGCGCCTTTTGCGGTTGCGATATTCGTGCCCAATTCAAAGGCCGAGCCATCGGCCAAGGTTGGCAAGATCTCACCCTTATGGGCCTCAATATCGCGCACGAGGTTCTCTAAGCCCTTCACAAGGCTTTCGCCCTCGGTTTCGACCGCACGCTCCAACGCATCTGGGTTTGTGGCCAGAAAGTTTGTTGGTGCAAAAAGATCAACCATCTGTTTTGCAAAGAATTCGATTCTCTGCCGATCTTTATGCTCTAGCCCCTCAAGATCCTTCAACGAGGCCTCTATGGCATTGGCTGAAATCATATATTGCTGTTTGACGTAGTTAAAATAGGGGTGCGTTTTCCACAGCGGATTGGAAAAACGGCGATCATCTGGGGTGTTATCCTCGGGCGGCTCTAGCTTGCCTTGCGCAAGATTCTGTTGAGCTTCCGCGTAATGCGTGACGGAATCAGCCCAAAATTTGACCTGCCGCTCCATTAATTTTGCGGGGTTATTCACCAGTTCCGACCAGTATGCCATGCTGGCTTTCATATAGAGATCGGGGCCTGGCCCATTCAGGCCAGGGTCGTTTTGGCCTTTATTTGCGAGGGCTTCGACCAAACGTTGGCTTAACTCTTCCACGCGTTTGAGATTGGTGTTTAACTTTTCTAAATGGTCACCCATGACCCTTGCCTCCTCGCGCGCGGATCGTCACTTTGCTTGATTTTATCCGATAAATGCTGCATTTGCATAGAGAGGCTTTACCAAGGTGAGGGGGTAGGGCTGATTTACCGCAGGGTGCATTGACGGCGCCCAAGCTCAATTTTGGAGATTTGCATCCGATGCGACAGCTTCTCACCTATGATTTCATGGAAACCATGCGCGTGACCAACCAATGGCTTGGATCAACCGCGCGGGCGATGTGCTCCTATCCGCAATTCGGGCTTGTAGCCAATCCCGCCATCCAAATGACCGCCGCTTGGGGTGAGGTGATGGAGCGCAGTTTTGCGCGTATGGCGGTAAAACCTGATTGGGGCATTCGCTCCATCACACTCAGCGATGGCCGTGACCACGCGGTCAGTCCGAATGTTGTTCTTCCAAAACCTTTTGGCGATTTGGTGCATTTCGCTGTTGCAGAGCGCGCGGCTATGACCCGCAAAGTGTTGTTGGTTGCCCCAATGTCGGGCCATTACGCCACGCTTCTGCGCTCGACCGTCATCAGTCTGCTGCCCGATTGTGATGTCTATGTCACCGACTGGCACAATGCCCGCGACATTCCTGTCAGCGCTGGCAAGTTCGATGTCGAGGATTACACCCTCTATCTGGTGGAATTCATGCGCCACATGGGGCCAGACACCCATGTCATCGCGGTCTGCCAACCCGCCCCTCTGACCTTGGCAGCGACCGCCCATCTGGCCGAGGAAGACCCCAAGGCACAGCCCCGCTCATTGACCCTGATCGGGGGGCCAATCGACCCAGAAGCCGCGCCAACGGATGTGACCGATTTTGGCAATCGCGTCACCATGGGCCAGTTGGAACAGTCCATGTTGCAGCGGGTGGGGTTCAAATATGCAGGCGCGGGCCGCATGGTCTATCCAGGATTGCAGCAGCTTAGCTCGTTTATGGCGATGAATGCCGAAAAACACAGCCGCGCCTTCACCGAGCAGATCCTTCGTGTGGCCAAGGGCGAGGCATCTGACAACGACAAGCATAACCGCTTTTATGATGAATATCTTGCGGTGATGGATATGCCTGCGGAATTCTACCTCTCAACCGTGGATCGTATCTTCAAGAAGCGCGAGATTGCGAAAAACACCTTCACCGTTTCGGGTAAGCCTGTTGATATCGGCAAAATCACATCGGTTGCGGTGAAAACTGTTGAGGGCGGCAAAGATGACATTTCCGCCCCGGGCCAATGTGTTGCAGCCCTAGATCTATGCACGGGCCTGCCAGACAGCAAAAAGGCGAGCCACCTTGAGCCTGATGCAGGCCATTACGGGATTTTTGCAGGCAAAAGCTGGCGCAACAATATCCGCCCGCTTGTTCTGGATTTCATTGACGCCAACAATAAGTCCGCGAAGATCAAAGCCGTCAGTTAAACCGCGCCTTCCAGCATTTCATCAAGCCTGCGCGCCACAAGATCAAGGCAATGCGGGCTGGAAAAGCGGTGATCCTCGCCTTTGACCAATTCCAAATGCAAATCATCGCACTGCAAATGCGCAAGAAGGCGCAAAGCCACCGCTTGATCCACCGCCTCATCCTCGGTGCCTTGTAAAAGGCGCACAGGGGCGTCAATCGCCAGAGCGCTGCGCAGAACCAAATTCTTGCGTCCATCCTCAATCATGCGCTTGGTGACGATCATCGGCTCCCCGTATTCTGAGGGCAGCGCGGTTTGCCCCTGCCCCATGACTTCAGCGCGTTGATTTTCGGTGAAACTGGCCCAAAACCCATCTTCAGTAAAATCAGGGGCAGCCGCGATGCCAATCAGCCCTGCAATCCGTTCGGGGTTTCGGCGCGCCATCAACAGTGAAATCCATCCCCCCATGGACGACCCCACCAAAACCACCCGCTTCGGGGCAAGGCGATCTAAAACCTCGGCGGCGTCTTCGGCCCAATCGCCAATACAGCCCTCGGTGAACGCGCCGCTGCTTTCGCCATGGCCAGAATAATCAAACCGCAGAAAAGCCCGCCTACGGGATTTAGCATATTCCTCAAGGAATACGGCCTTGGTTCCCGCCATGTCTGAGCGCAAGCCGCCCAAAAACACCACCATCGGATGGGTGCCTTCTGTCAGATGATAGGCAATGCTGCGAGATTTCGCGGTGATCAGATGGTCGGGCATGGTTTCGCTTTCATGTGCGGGCATATGCCCCCTCCATGCCAAAAACCTGCACCCCCGCGCAAGAGTTGACACCACATCAAAGGCGCGCCAAAAGACCAAGCAACACTTAACCCGCAACCGGGCGTTTCGTAGGCGCCAAACTGACGAGGAGCTATGGCGATGCCACAGATTTCCCTAACATTTCCCGATGGCAATTCCCGCAGCTACGAGGCTGGCGTGACAGCCGCCGAGGTGGCCGAAAGCATCGCAAGCTCGCTTGCCAAAAAGGCGATCAGCGCCACAGTGAACGGCGCGCATTACGACTTGGCTTGGCCAATTGATGCCGATGCCACCATCGCGATCAACACCATGAAGGACAATGACGCCGAAGCCTTAGAGCTGATCCGTCACGACTTTGCCCATGTGATGGCGCGCGCCGTTCAAGAAATCTGGCCAGATGTAAAAGTGACAATCGGCCCCGTCATCGAAAATGGCTGGTATTACGATTTCGACCGCAAAGAGCCCTTCACCCCAGATGATCTGGGTCGGATTGAGGCGAAGATGAAAGAGATCATCAACGCCCGCGATACCGTGCGCACAGAAATCTGGGATCGCGCACGCGCAATCGCCCATTACGAAGCGGCAGGCGAACCATATAAGGTCGAACTGGTTGGGATGATCCCCGAAGATCAACCCGTGCGGATGTATTGGCACGGGGATTGGCAAGACCTCTGCCGTGGCCCGCATTTGCAGCACACAGGGCAATTGCCCGCTGATGCATTTAAATTGATGAAACTCGCAGGCGCATATTGGCGCGGCGACAGCAACCGCCCGATGTTGCAGCGCATCTATGGGGTCGCGTTCAAAAACCGCGATGACCTCAAGGCGCATCTGACTTTCTTGGAAGAAGCCGAAAAGCGCGACCACCGCCGCTTGGGCCGAGAGATGAACCTGTTCCATATGCAGGAAGAGGCCCCAGGTCAGGTGTTTTGGCACCCCAATGGGTGGCGCATATATACGGCGCTGCAAGATTACATGCGCCGCCGTCAGCAAGATGGCGGCTATGTAGAAGTTAACACCCCGCAAGTGGTTGACCGCCGTCTTTGGGAGGCCTCGGGCCATTGGGAAAAATACCAAGAGAATATGTTCATCGTGGAAGTGGACGAAGACCATGCCCGCGAAAAGGCCATCAACGCCCTGAAGCCGATGAACTGCCCCTGCCATGTGCAGATTTTCAATCAGGGCATGAAATCCTATCGCGACCTGCCCTTGCGGATGGCGGAATTTGGATCATGTAACCGATACGAACCATCGGGCGCATTGCATGGGATCATGCGGGTGCGCGGCTTTACCCAAGATGACGCGCATATCTTCTGCCGCGAAACGCAGATTGAGGATGAAACAAAGCAATTCATCGAGTTGCTTTCGGCGGTTTACAAGGATCTTGGGTTTGAGAAATTCCGCGTGAAATTCTCTGACCGCCCCGACACCCGCGCGGGCAGCGATGAGGTTTGGGACAAGGCCGAAGCGGCACTTAAATCCGCCACCGAAGCGGCAGGATATGCCTATGAACTCAACCCCGGCGAAGGGGCATTTTACGGCCCGAAACTGGAATTCGTGCTGACCGATGCCATTGGGCGAGATTGGCAATGCGGCACGTTGCAGGTGGATTTCGTTCTGCCCGAACGTCTGGACGCCACCTATATCGGCGAGGATGGCGCGAAACACCGCCCCGTCATGCTGCACCGCGCAATTTTGGGCAGCTTTGAGCGTTTCATCGGCATCTTGATCGAGAACTTCGCGGGCCGCCTGCCCTTCTGGTTAGCCCCGCGTCAAGTTGTGGTTGCCTCTATCGTCTCCGAAGCGGATGGTTTTGTGGATGAGATTGTCGCGTTGCTCAAAAAACGGGGCGTGCGCGCCGAGGCTGATAAGCGCAACGAAAAGATCAATTATAAAATCCGCGAACATTCCACAGGAAAGGTGCCTGTGATTTTGGCTGTTGGACGCAAAGAGATGGAAGATCGCAGCGTGACCTTGCGCCGTTTGGGTGAAAGCCAAACTTCCGTTCAGCCCATAGATTCTGTGATCGATGCCTTAGTGGCCGAGGCGATTGCGCCTGATCTGCGCAGCTAATTTATAAAAGCGCGGCTTTTACATCCGCGCCCCACCCCAGATAGAGCGCCCCGTTATCCGCAAGGATGACGGGGCGTTTCATCAGCGCGGCATGGGTCGCCAACAGCGCGTTTGGATCAGTGGCGCGCGTGGCCTCATCCAAACCACGCCATGTGGTGGATTTGCGATTGATGAGGGCATCTGCCCCAAATTCTGCCAAAAACTGCGAAATCTCAGCATCATTCAACGGGGTTTCGCGCAGATCACGTAACACGGCGCTATGACCTGCGGCGGTCAATTCCTTCACCGCCTTGCGGCATGTGTCACAATTTTTCAGCCCAATAATCTGCATCTGTGCCTCTTTTTTATTCCACAAACCAAAGCATAGGGCCGCAGGCGCTCGGTTCCAGAGAGTTTTTCTTGATTTTTAGTAAAACCAAGGCAAACTCTTGGGGTGCCTCTAGGTCACCGGTTGAACTGCTTTTGAGACGGCAGCAAAGGTATGGTCATCGGCCTTGGCTGCACCCCACGCGCAGACACGCTTGTGGGATTGAGACTTGGGACAGGAAAGATACGAAAATGCCCACAGGCACTGTGAAATGGTTCAACACCACCAAAGGTTACGGGTTTATCGCGCCTGATGGCGGCGGCAAAGATGTGTTCGTGCATATCTCTGCAGTTGAACAAGCGGGGATGAAAGAATTAGCCGATAACACGAAAATCAGCTTTGAGCTTCGTGAAGGCCGCGATGGTCGCGCCTCTGCGGTCGATCTGAAAATTCTCTGACGTCAAAACCCCGCGCGCAAGGCAACCACACCGCTTTGCGCGCATGGCTCCCTAGGCAATGATGGCGCGCGCGATCATGACTCCACCCCATGCGGCAACCCCTGTCAGCGTGGCGCCCCAAATCACATCCATCACCACCATTTGCGGGTGCCAATCACGCATCACCGCCCAAGAGGTGAATTCATAGGTGCCATAGGCCACAAAGCCCAAAATAGCGCCATTGATCAGGGCAAGGCTTGGCGTATCCGCGCGCATCGCGGGCGTGGAGGCAAAGTAAAGAATGCCCCCCATATAGGTCAGATAAAACAAGATTGCAGGCAACAGGCGAAACCCACCTTCATAGAGCAAATCGCCAATATGCCGCACAAAGACAGGCTGTAACACTGTGTTCAGCATCACCGCATCGGCAATGAGGAAGATCAAAGATGTCGCCACAAAGAGGATTAAGAGGGTCATCAGGTGCCGCCTTTTCGCGCTACGTCCCGCATGGCATAAGTTAGCGGTGCGTTTGAATAAGGCAAAACCTTAGGCCCGCACCAATTCCCGCACCACGCACGCGGGGCCTTCCTCGCGCAAGGGATGCCGCCACGCCTCGCGCCAATCACTTTCGGTGATCTCAGGGAAGTAGGCATCTGCCGCCTCAATCACCAAATCAACCTCGGTGACCAAAAGCCTGTCTGCCATCGGCAGCATTTGCGCATAAATCTGTGCACCGCCAATCCCGTAAATCCGCGGATATCCTGCGCTTCGGGCCAACTCAATCGCTGCATCCACAGAAGCGACAACCGTATCGTGCAAGGATTTATCACGGCTAACCACGATATTGAGGCGATTTTTCAGCGGCTTAAACGGGAGGCTCTCCCATGTGTTGCGGCCCATAATCACCGCCCCGCCCATGGTTTCACGTTGGAAAAAGGCCAAATCCTCGGGCGCGTGCCACGGGATCGTATTGCCCTTGCCAATCGCGCCGTTCTGCGCCCGCGCCACGACAAGTGAAATCATGATCTTACCTCCTAAACCGCCACTGGCGCTTTGATGGCGGGATGGGGGTCATACCCTTCGATGATGAAATCATCGTAGCGGAAATCGAAAATCGACCCGACATCGCGCGCAAGCCGCAAGGTCGGCGCAGGGCGGCTGTCGCGCGACAGTTGCTCTTTCACCTGATCCATATGGTTCGAATAAATGTGGCCATCACCTATCGAATGCACAAATTCGCCGGGCTTATAGCCCGTGACATGGGCCAGCATCACCGCAAGCAAGGCATAAGAGGCAATGTTAAACGGAACCCCTAAAAACATATCTGCCGAACGCTGATAAAGCTGCAGGCTCAGCCGCCCGTTCAAGATTTTCACCTGCCACAGCGTATGGCAGGGCGGCAGGGCCATTCGATCTACCTCGCCCGGGTTCCAAGCCGACACAATCAGGCGGCGACTGTCAGGCGTGCGTTTGATCATATCAACCAAATTCGCAATCTGATCCACTGATCCAATCGACACGGCGCCATCTGCACCATGCATAACCTTTGGGAAATGTCGCCATTGATGGCCGTAAACAGGGCCAAGATCGCCCTTTTCATCGGCCCATTCATCCCAGATGGAAACGCCATTTTCTTTGAGATAGCCAATATTCGTATCGCCCGCGAGGAACCATAACAACTCGTGAATAATGGATTTCAGATGCAGCTTTTTGGTCGTAATCAGCGGGAAAGTTTCGCTCAAATCGTAGCGCGCTTGCAGGCCGAAATAGCTGCGCGTGCCCGTGCCGGTACGGTCGGTTGTATCCACGCCCTTTTCAAGGATCAGCGCCAATTGGTCATGATACTGCTGCATCGCCACACATCCACAGGTTGGGCCATCGTTACGCTATATATTGAAACGATTTTAGCACAAACCGCAATATCGGGTGGGGCATTTCTTGCCCCCGCCCCCTGTAATTCTGCAAATTTCACGCTAAGCTTGAGGCAACGCGAAATTTCACGAGGGAGACAGCAGTGGCAATCCGATATCTTCACACAATGGTGCGCGTCAAAGACCTTGAAGCAACCCAAGAATTCTTTGCGCTCTTGGGCCTAAAGGAAACGCGGCGCTCTGATTATGAAAGCGGGCGCTTTAGCCTGATCTTCATGGCCCCTGAAGGCCAAGAGGAATGTCCCGTTGAACTGACCTATAACTGGGATGGTGATGATGGGTTGCCATCAGATAGCCGCCATTTCGGGCATCTCGCCTATGAGGTGGATGATATCTACGTGATGTGTCAGCACTTGATGGATCATGGCGTGACAATCAATCGCCCCCCGCGCGATGGCCGTATGGCCTTTGTGCGCTCACCCGATAATATCTCGGTCGAATTGCTTCAAAAAGGGGCGGCACAAAAGCCCGCTGAACCATGGGTTTCGATGCCAAATATCGGGCATTGGTAAGGGCCGCACTCATAATTGGGGTGGCTTTGCTGCTGCCCCAATCGGCTACGGCTTGCCGCTTGGCCTTGGCCCTTGGGTTGGATGCATCGGCATCGGTTGACAGTGACGAACACATGCTTATGCGCGCGGGCCTTGCCAATGCGTTGACAAGCCCAGTTGTCATGACCGCACTGTTTGACAGCGCGGCACCTGTGGCTCTCTTGGTGTATGAGTGGTCAGGACGAAGGCAACAGCAGGTTTTGGTTGACTGGACGATCCTCGACACCCCGACAACCCTCACCGCTGTCGCTGCCGAAATTGTGACCGCGCCGCGCGGGGATGATGAATTTCCAACCGCACTTGGATACGCGCTTGGCTTTGGAGCCACGCAATTAGCGGCCGCACCTGCCTGCGATTTTTATACGCTCGACATCTCTGGGGATGGTGAAAACAACGAGGGATTTCAACCAAGCCACGCTTTTGCCCATTTCCCCTTTGACAGTGTCACTGTGAACGGGTTGGCGATTGGGGGCGCAGCGGTTGATATTGTCGAATATTACCAACGCGAAATCCTGCGCGGGCCGGGTGCCTTTATCGAACAGGCGCGCGATTACCAAGATTTTGAAGCCGCCATGTTGCGCAAACTCGAACGCGAATTGCGCCCCATGATGTTGGGCGGCCTTTGATCCGCGCGCAAATGACTTGGAAAGCCCTAAAATATATGCAAAATATGTGCAAGTTTTGAGTATATTTTGGGTGATTTGCGCATGCTTGACCGAACTGACCGCCGCTTATTACGTGCCTTGCAACAAAATGGCGCAATGACGGCGCAGGAGATGGGGCGTCATCTTGGTCTTTCGACCTCTCAAGCAGGGCGGCGGCGACAAAAGCTTGAACAAACAGGCGTGCTGCGCGCGGTAAGCATAGATATTGCACCAGAGGCCTGCGGCTTATCCGTGCAGGCGTTTTTGACACTCACCCGCAGCGCCCATGATCCTGCCTTGATGGATGATTTCAAGCGATTGCTACACAGCACCCCTGAAATCGTTTCAGCCTTTGATGTCACAGGCTCTGCAAACACAATCCTGCGCGTTTGGTGCAGCGATCTAGACGCCCTACGCGAACTCATTGATACCATCATCTTACCCCATCCGATGGTCGAGAAACTGCACACCGAGATCGTGATGGCGCAAATCAAGCCAGACAGTGCCTTGCCGCTCTGATCCACTCGTGTCAAAGTTGCACTCAAGACGAACGCAACCTCCCCCACGCAAAGGACAGGCCGATGGAAAGCCTGCTTTTACAGGCAACAATCTATCTTTCTGCAATGGTCATCGCTGTGCCTTTGACCGTGCGGTTTGGTCTGGGATCGGTCTTGGGGTATTTGCTTGCTGGCATCGCGATTGGCCCATTGATTGGGTATATTGGGTCGGACACGGATGACCTCCAACATTACGCCGAATTTGGCGTGGTGCTGATGCTGTTTCTGATCGGTCTAGAACTAGAGCCGCGCAATCTGTGGGATATGCGGCAACGTTTGATCGGTTTGGGCGGGGCACAGGTTGTTTTGACGACCTTTGCGCTTGCAGGGGTCGCGCTGCTCTTTGGCTTGCAATGGCAATTGGCCTTGGCAACAGGGATGATCTTGGCCCTGTCTTCGACCGCGATTGTGCTACAGACGCTCAGCGAAAAGGGATTGATGAAAACCAACGGCGGCCGCGGCGCGTTTTCTGTGCTTATGACCCAAGATATTGCAGTCATTCCGATGTTGGCGTTTCTTCCCCTTTTGGCCGTGTCGGGCAGTTTAAGTTTTGCGCAAGACGGCTCGATCCAACGCGCAACCGATACGGCGGATCATGGGGCCCATTCCTTCTCACTGGTCGAGGGACTGCCGGGATGGGGGGTGACGCTGGTCACAATTGCCGCCATCGCGCTTGTGATCCTTGCGGGGCATTTCCTATCCCGCCCCCTGTTCCGCTTTATCCACATGGCACGCTTGCGCGAGGTTTATACCGCGGTGGCGCTAGTGATCGTTGTTGGTATTGCGGCCCTGATGATCTTGGTGGGGCTTTCGCCCGCGCTTGGGGCGTTTATTGCGGGCGTTGTCCTTGCCAATTCCGAATTCCGCCATGAATTAGAGGCCGATATCGCCCCATTCAAAGGCCTGCTCTTGGGGCTGTTCTTTATCACTGTGGGCGCAGGTATAAATTTCGGAACGCTATTTTCCGCGCCCCTGACAATCTTGGGTCTGACCTTGGGAATGATGGCCCTTAAAGGGATAATCCTTTTGGCTATCGGATTTGCCTTTGGCATGCGGAAAAAAGACCTGTCTCTCTTTACGCTTGGCCTCGCACAAGCAGGCGAGTTTGGCTTTGTTTTGATCTCATTCTCAGTGCAGCAATCGGTGATGACCGATGCGACCGGCGAAATGCTTTTGCTGGTTGTGGCGCTGTCCATGCTGCTGACGCCATTGGCCTTCATCCTCTATGATCGGCTCGCCCATCGTTTGGCCGATATAGGCACCGCCCCCGAGGCCGATGAAATCGGGGAAACCGCGCCCATCATCATCGCAGGCGTGGGGCGGTTTGGGCAGGTGGTCAACCGTGTCGTCCAAGGTGCAGGGTTTAAGACGGTGGTGCTCGATGCCGATTTATCGGTCATCCAACTGATGCGCGGCTTTGGCTTCAAGGCGTTTTTCGGCGACCCGACCCGCCCCGAACTCTTGACTGCGGCAGGGTTAGAAGAGGCCAAGGTTCTTGTCGTTGCGGTCGACAACAAGGAAAGCGCGGTGCGTCTTGTCACCTATGCGCGCCGCATCAGGCCAGATCTCCATATCACCGCACGGGCGCATGATCGGCTGCATGTCTACGAGCTTTATAAGGCAGGTGCAGATCATATCGTGCGCGAGATGTTCGACAGCTCACTGCGGGCCGCGCGTTATGTGCTTGAGGATATGGGCCTGTCTGATTACGAGGCCCATGAAATGGAGATGGCCTTTTACCGCCATGATCGCCAAAATCTGCGCGATTTGGCGGAACTATGGAAACCAGGCGTGCCGATTGCTGAGAACCCCGCCTATATGGAACGGGCACGCGAATTGAACGCGAACCTTGAGGCGGCGCTGCTCAGCGCATTAGACGAAGCCACGCGCGAGAACGCCATGGGGGAAGGCCCGACTGATCGCCGCCGCGCGCGCGGTGATGCCAGCGCGCTTTCGGGCAAGCTGTCGCGCGGCGGTGCGCGGGATGCCTCTTAACCCGCGCTGACGCCAGCTTCAGCAAAGCTCGCCATGCCTGAGTGGCAGGCTAGCGCCCCTTTAACAATTTGAATGGCCAAGGCGGCCCCGCTGCCTTCACCAAGACGCAACCCAAGGTTCAGCAAAGGCTCTTTGCCAATCGCATCCAGCAATTTGCGATGCCCCCCCTCAGCCGAAACATGGCCTGCCACACAATGATCCAATGCACCCTTATGGGCCTGCTCCAAACAGGCGGCTGCCGCGGTGCAGATAAATCCATCAAGGATGACGGGGATGCAGTTTGCGCGCGCCGCAGCAATCGCGCCCGCCATGGCAGCAATCTCGCGCCCGCCCAAGCATCGCAAAGCCGTCAATGGATCGCTCCGTGCCTCAGGGTTTGCGGCAATCCCCCGCGCCACCACATCCGCCTTGCGCGCAAGGCCCGCATCATCCACGCCCGTGCCGCGACCAACCCAATCGGCCCCCGTGCCACCAAACAGCGCGCAGGCCATCGCCGCAGCCGCGGTGGTGTTGCCAATCCCCATTTCCCCCACCACCAAAAGGTCAGAGGTTGGATCAACAGCCCCCCAGCCTGTTGAGAAGGCAGTCAAGAATGCGGCCTCATCCATTGCAGGGCCTTGCGTGAAATCTGCGGTTGGCTGTTCCAGATCAAGCGCATGAACATCCATCTGCGCGCCAGCAAGCTTGGACAGTTGATTGATCGCTGCACCGCCTGCCTCGAAATTAGCAACCATTTGCACTGTGACCTCAGCGGGAAAGGCACTGACGCCCTGAGCTGTGATCCCGTGGTTCCCTGCAAAGACAATCACCTGTGGGGCGTCAATTTGCGCACGCGCATTGCCGCGCCACCCGCAATACCAGATTGCCACCTCCTCAAGCCGCCCCAATGCGGCAGGGGGCTTGGTCAATTGGCTGTTGCGCAACTCGGCAGCCTCCAACGCGGTTGCATCAGGTTTGGGGGCTGCGACAAGGGCCGCGTGAATGTCGGAAAGGGTCTCAAATTGCATGACGAGCTTTGTCCACCAGATCAAAGGATTGCGTGCTGCCCCCCTATCCGATAGACAATGGCGGGGACAACAAGAACATCGCAAGAATGACCCATAACTTTCTGCATGGAAACCGACCAAAACTAGGCGATATCGCCGTTGCCTTTGCGCTTTTGAGCCGCCTTTCCCTGCCGTTCAAACCCGATTACACGCGCGGCGCAGAGGCCGCATGGGCCTATCCGCTTGTCGGCGCGGCTATCGGCGCGATTGGGATGGGGCTTGGCGGTGCGGCTTTGGGGCTGGGCCTGCCGCTTAGCGTTGCAGGCATAATCGCGCTTGCCGCCCTCATCCTCAGCACAGGCGCGATGCATGAGGACGGTCTCTCGGATGTGGCTGATGGGTTTTGGGGCGGATGGAGCGTGGAAGATCGCCTGACCATCATGAAAGACAGTCATGTGGGCGTATACGGCGTCATTGCCCTGACCTTATCGCTGCTGCTTCGCGCAAGCCTAATCATCACGGTTTTACCGCAAGCCCCGCTTGCCCTAATTGCCATCGCCGCATTGAGCCGCGCGCCCATGGTCGTGCTCATGCGCTTTTTGCCCAATCCCCGCGCCACAGGCCTGTCGCGCAGCATGGGAACCCCGTCTAACGTCACCACGGGCGGCGCGGCTATCCTTGCCTGCCTGATAACATTGGTCCTCATCGGGCCGCTTTCGGGCCTCTTGGTGATTGGCGTTGCGGCCTTGGCGGCATTTGGCCTTGGTCTGTTGGCTAAGGCCAAAATCGGCGGGCAAACGGGGGATGTGTTGGGGGCAAGCCAACAGATCACCGAAATTGTCGCCTTGGCGACAATTGCAGCTGTCTCATAACGAAAACGCCGCGCGAAGATCCCTTCACGCGGCGCATCCAATGTTTCAAGAAATGGCTTAGGCCGCGCGGGCGGTCAAAACCTCATCCACGCGCTGCTGCGCGCCGCGCTCATCCATGCCTTGCACGGCTGCCAACTCGCGGGTCAAACGCTCAAGCGCTGCTTCATACAGCTGACGCTCAGAATAGCTTTGCTCACGCTGGTCATCCGCACGATGCAAATCGCGCACCACTTCGGCAATTGCGATCAAATCGCCCGAATTGATCTTTTGCTCATATTCTTGAGCACGGCGCGACCACATGGCCCGCTTCACCCGCGCCTTACCCTTCAGCGTATCTAGCGCCTTGGACACGACATCGGGGCTCGACAGCGAGCGCATTCCGACCTCAGTGGCTTTTGCGGTTGGCACCCGCAGGGTCATTTTGTCTTTTTCAAACGAGATCACGAACAGCTCCAGATTGATGCCAGCAATCTCTTGCTCTTCAATCGAGATGATCTGACCCACACCATGGGCGGGATAGACCACATAATCATTGGGGCTGAATTCTTGCGATTTACGCGACTTGCTCATAAGCAGTGTTTCCTTTGCACGGGCCACCCACGGCAATCAGCCGAAAAAACCGCATGCAGAAAAGAGCTGCTTTTCTACATTGGCGATTGTTACGGAATGTGAGGCGATGGCCTAAGCCCGTGAATATGTTGGTTTGGGCAGTGATTCCAAAAAAGTTTGCAACAGGAATGTAACACAAAATTACGCTGATTCAAAGTTGGCGCAGCAGACCTGCGCCCGTATCCCTATTTTTTCAGATAAATTTGCGCACAAATAAAGGCCAGCACAAACAGAACACAGGCGAATCAGCACCAGAATCGCCGCGCCCTTGTTTGCTATTTAACCACCTTCACCGGGCTTTTCGGAAAAGAGATCCATTTTGCCCGGCTTACCGTCCATCTCCTCTGCCTCGGGCAGCGGGTCTTTCTTGGTGATGATCACAGGCCATGCTTCTGACCATTTGCGGTTAAACTCAACCCACTGCTCCATATCTGGCTCAGTGTCGGGGCGGATCGCATCGGCAGGGCATTCAGGCTCGCAGACGCCGCAATCGATACATTCGTCTGGATGGATGACCAGCATATTCTCGCCCTCGTAGAAGCAATCCACGGGGCATACCTCAACGCAGTCTGTATATTTGCAGGCAATGCAATTGTCGGTCACGACATAGGTCATAGGGTCATCACTCTTTTCAAAAGATCATGCGGCATGGGTTTACTGCCCTGTCGCGCATCATTCAAGCACCCCTTGGCGCAAAGAAATAGCCTGCCGCCTTTCGCGTTTTGAGGGGCGTCCATGTCCCTCCAATTGGGGCTTTTCTGGAACAGTTTCTTTGATCTCGCTCAAATCGGCGTAACAGGCCTGCGACTCCGAGGCGGGGCCGCGGCGGTCGGGCAAGGATATAACCCGCACCACGCGCACGGTCTGGCCTTGCGCGAAGGTCAGAACATCCCCCGCGCCGATGGCAGTTGCGGGTTTGGTAACCCGCGCGCTGTTCACCCGCACCGCCCCCTCCTCAACAATACGGGTGGCGAGGCTGCGGGTTTTGAAGAACCGCGCGTGCCACAGCCATTTATCAATCCGCAAGGTCGGGCGGGGTTGGGTCAACCTTTCTCCTTCAGACCCATCAAGGCCTGCGCAAATGGGTTATCGGGATCAATGCGATCTTTTTTCTCGGGCTTGGCACTGAAACTGCGCGCTGCTTCGGGCTTGCCGCCCTGACCCTTCCCTTTGGGCCCACGCTGCGGCTTGCCACCTTTGCGCGGAGGCCGTCCTGATCCATCCGTCTCACCCGCACCTTCGCGGCGCGGGTTTGGTTTACGATCCCGCCGTGGTGGCGCCCATTTGAAGTTATAGAAAACTTCCATCTCTGGGGCATCCTCTGGGGCATCGGGTGCAGCAGCATCTGCCACCTGTGGCACTTCGGCGGTTGGCTGAGGGGTGGTTTCACCGGGTTCCGCATCCGTGGCGGCATCAGGTGCTGCGATCTCGGCGGGGGCAACGACCACGGCCTTAACCTTCACCCGTTCACCCCTCTCAGCGCGATAGCCAAGACCTGTCATCAGTTCCGCGAATTGCTCCAGCGTGAGGCCCGTGATGGACAGCATATCTGCATTGCCCTCGAACCCTGCGCGGCTGTCTTCCTTGCGCAGCATATCCGCGAGACGTTCAAGCATATCAATACGGATGGCACGCGTGCCAGCGGGACGGTAGCCTGACATTGTGAAATACCCCTCTGGCGCTTCTGCGTCATTGGGGATTGTCACCAGCCCCGGAGGGGGGCTTTCGGGGAATTGATCCAACTTGCCCGCCAACGACCATAGAACCAAGCGCAACCGTGTCGGCGCAGGCTTTAGCAAGGCAGGCATGAATACTGTGAACTGACCAAAGCGCACCCCATGTTTGCGCAAGAGCGCGCGTGCCTCTTGATCAAGGGCTTTGACGTCTTCTGCGACATCGCTGCGCGGCAAGATGCCCATGGCCTCAGACAGGCGGAAGGCAAAACCGCGCGCAAGCCCCGTGATGCCCTCATCTTTTTGCATCGCTAACATGGGCTCAAACAGGGCTGCAATTTTGCGATCAATAAAATGCTGTAAGCGCCGCTGCACTTTCTGGATAACCTCGGGGCCAGCATCCTCGTCAACAAAGGCCTCAGCCAAGGGGCGTGTTGCGTCACTGCCAAAGGTGAGTTTGCCAACCGCAGATTGGCCCCACATCAGCCCACCTTGCTCGGTGAAGTCAAATTCCGTGTCGGGCGCATTATACAGACGATCTGCGCGCAGATGCAGCTCGGGCTTGAGGGCAGCCACGGCGGCTTGGCGCAAGGTTTTTGCCTCATCAGGGGTGGCAGCACTATCTTGGCGGAAGCGGAACCCGTCCAAACGACCAATGAATTGGCCCTCTACGGTGACTTCCCCGTTTTCATTCACTTCGGCCACAAGGCTCTCCTTCTGTTTCAATCGCCGCATCAAAACCGATGTGCGCCGATCGACAAATCTTTGGGTCAGTCGCTCATGGAGCGCATCTGACAGGCGGTCTTCTACCGCACGGGTTTCCTCGCGCCAATACGCGACATCATCCACCCAAGCAGCACGTTGTGCGACAAATGTCCATGTGCGGATATAAGCCAAGCGTTTCGATAATGTGTCAATGTCGCCATCTTGCCGATCAATCCGCTTCACCTGCCGCGCAAGCCAATCATCAGGCACGCGGCCCAATTCATGCAAATATTGAAAGATACCCGCCAAGAGGCTGCTATGCTCGGCGGGGCTGATCCCCCGAAAATCAGGGATACAGCATACATCCCACAAAAGCCGCACATCTTGGGCATCTCTGATCCGATGGGTCACATCGGCCCGTTCCGAAAGCGTCCGCAGCGCGATAACATCATCGGCTGCACGCGCCCGCGTCAGCCATTCATTGTCAGTTTGCGCCTCCAAAGACATCAAAAGACGCGAAATTGATCCAAATGACAGGCGACTGTTGCGCCATTGTAATTTACGGATGGGGGCAAAACGATGCTCGGTGATGGCTTTTGCCACTTCATCATCTAATGGGCTTGCCTCGCCCGTGACACCAAATGTGCCTGGCAATGTATGACGGCCCGCACGGCCCGCGATCTGGCCCAATTCATTCGGAGCCAAATCGCGCATCTTGCGGCCATCAAATTTGCGCAAACCCGAAAAGGCCACGTGTTTGATATCCAGATTAAGCCCCATGCCAATGGCATCGGTCGCCACCAGAAATTCAACATCGCCGTTTTGATACAAATCGACCTGTGCATTGCGCGTGCGCGGGCTAAGCGCACCCATCACAACCGCAGCACCGCCCTTTTGGCGGCGCAAAAGCTCGGCAATGGCATAGACGTTTTCAACCGAAAACCCGACAATGGCCGAGCGCGGCGACATGCGCGACAGTTTCTTTGAACCAGTATAGGTCAGTTCTGAAAAGCGTTCTCGGCTCAGGAATTGCGCCTTCGGCACAAGCGCCGCGATTGCGCCCCGCATTGTATCTGCGCCCAGAAACAACGTCTCATGCAGGCCCCGCGCATGAAGCAAGCGGTCGGTAAAAACATGGCCCCGCTCTGGATCAGCACAAAGTTGGATTTCATCCACAGCCAAAAAATCGCATGCGTGATTTGTGGGCATCGCCTCGACTGTGCAGACCCAATATTGCACGCGGTCAGGGATTATGCGCTCCTCACCCGTGATCAGCGCGACCACGGAAGGGCCGCGTATGGCCACGATGCGATCATAGACTTCGCGCGCCAAGAGGCGCAAAGGCAGGCCAATCACGCCCGTGCGATGCGCCAACATCCTCTCGATGGCGTAATGGGTTTTGCCCGTATTGGTGGGGCCTAATACGGCAGCGATCCGCCCTTGGCCCATCAATGTGCCCGTCATGCCGCCCATCTTGCCCGTTTTAGGCAGAGCCCTGCCCGCCTCCTGCCTAGAGGCTGATTCCTTCAAGCTGGCGCTCCAGCCGCTCCACTGCCTGTTCTAGGTCGGGGCGATGCGGATGTATAGCGCGCGCGGCACGAAAAGCGTCCAAAGCATGGGAATAGGCCTCGACCTGCTCCATAATCATGCCCAAGCCCGTGAGCGCCCCAAAATGATTGGGGTTCAGGGCCAAAGTGCGCGCGATATCATCAAGGCTTAGGCCATAATCCCCCATTTCATAAAATAGGGTCGCGCGCGCGTTCCAGCCTTCCGCAAATTCAGGCGCATGATCGGTCAAGGCCGTCAAATGGGTCAATGCAGCGGAATAATCCCCCCGTGCCATGGCCTGCCTGCCACGGCGCAGCAACAAATCCATCGCGGGAGAGCCCGAGCGCGACCAAAGGTTCAGGATTTCGGCTTCGACCCGTTCCCAATCGGGCAAAACGGGGCTTTGCAACTCACTTAACAGGGAAGCGAGCCTTGCATCGGATGCAGCCTCCTCACTTGATGCAACAGGGGCAGATTGGGCGAGGGCAGCACCGCAGAGGGCCGTATTTATTGAAAATACCGCGATCAGGATGTTGAAGCTGACCCGAAATAGCCACATCATAGTTTAGAAGTTAGCAGCCAATCACGCGACATCCAGTCCTGATTTTCAAAATCCTTGCGGTGAGGCCGCGTTATGAAAGAGAAATTCCAATGTCCGATTTGATTGCCGCAGCCGTGGATGCAATCGCCAAAAAACTGGTCAAACCTTACGATGGCGCGGCAAAATTCGTGATCGAGGGGGCAGGTTGCGTGATTATCCAAGGCGCAGACGTGCGCCCCAGTGACGAGGCTGAACCTGCCGATGTGACCATGCGTGCAACATCAGAGGTGTTCCAAGACATCCTCGCAGGGCGATTAAACCCCGCCATGGCATTTATGTCGGGCAAACTTAAACTTGAGGGCGATATGAGTGCCGCCATGCGCCTTGGTGGGGTTCTGGCGTGACCCCTCCCCCGTTTTACGGCGCAGATCGGCCCGAGGATATACGTTGGATCACCGCCGCAGACGGCAAACGCCTACGGGCGGGCCATTGGCCGAAGGGGCAAAAGGGAACAATTCTTTTGTTCACGGGGCGCACCGAATTCCTTGAGAAATACACGGATGCGGCCCAAACTTTTGCCGCGCTTGGATGGGGGATGGCCTCGCTTGATTGGCGGGGTCAAGGCCTTTCGGAGCGGCTGCTAGAAGATCCACAAATCGGTCATGTGGGTGATTTTTCCGAATATCAACGCGATGTGGATGCGTTTCTTGCCTATTGCGCGCGTTGCGATTTGCCCAAGCCATGGGTCATGTTCGCCCATTCGATGGGGGGCGCTATCGGCCTGCGCGCCCTTCACAACGGGTTTCGCCCCGCGGCTGCGGTGTTCTCTGCGCCAATGTGGGACATTCAACTGCGCCACGTCTTGCGGATCTTGGCAAAGCTTGCCTATTTCATCGCCAAGCCGATTGGCCTTGCCGCGCGCTACGCGCCCACACAAGGCCCGCATGAGCCGATGGTATTTGAAGGCAATCCTCTCACCCATGATCAGGCGCGTCTCGATTGGATGAAGGAACAAGCTAAGGCAGACCCGCTGCTGACCCTTGGGGGGCCCTCCATTTCATGGGTCTATCATGCCTTGACCGAGTGTCAGGCCCTTGCCGCACTGCCCGCGCCAAAAGGTGTTCCGACCCTTGGCTTTGTCGGCACGGATGAGCGCGTGGTCTCGCGCGAAAGAATTGCAGAGATCATGGCGACATGGCCTGATGGTCAATTTCTTGACATTGAAGGCGCCGCGCATGAGGTGTTGATGGAAACAGATCCCCTGCGCGATCAAGCCTTGCGCGCCATAGCCCAGATTTTGGGACGCGTTGCCCCTTAGGGGCGATGCGGGGCAATCTGCCCTTGGGATAACACCACCACCCGATCCATGCGCGCGGCCAAGGCGTGGTTATGGGTGGCCACAAGCGCGGCCATGTTGGAGGCGCGCACCAGATCAAGCAGCATATCAAACACCATATCCGCCGTATCAGGATCAAGATTACCCGTTGGCTCATCCGCCAAAAGCATCCGTGGTGCATTAGCCAAAGCACGGCAAATTGCCACGCGTTGCTGCTCGCCTCCCGACATTTGGGCGGGGCGATGCTGCGCCCTTTGCGAGAGGCCAACACGATCAAGCAAGGCGGCGGCGCGTGCCCACGCGGCCCCCTCACCATGGCCAAGGGCCAATTGTGGCAGCACGATATTCTCAAGCGCGCTGAATTCAGGCAAGAGATGGTGAAATTGATACACAAACCCCAGATCGCGGCACCGTGCGGCACTGCGCGCCGCATCAGTCGCGCGCGCCATGGCCTGACCGCAGAGATCAACCTGCCCCGCGTCAGGCGTATCAAGCAGGCCCGCGATATGCAAAAGCGTGGATTTACCAGCACCTGACGGCGCAATGAGCCCAACAATCTCGCCTGCATGAATGCGCAGATCCGCACCCGACAAAACACGCGTTTCATTGGGACGACCAAGGTTATAGGACTTTTCCACCCCCTCAAGGCGCAGCACAGGCTGATCACTCATAGCGCAGCGCCTCCACAGGGTTCATTCGTGCGGCACGGCGCGCAGGGAAAATCGTCACCAAAAATGACAACCCAAGCGACAGGGACATGGCGGAAAGAATATCGCCCATCTCCAATCGGGCAGGCAATTGCGACAGATATCGAACCGAAGGATCCCAGACCCCGCCCCCTGCCATCCAATTCACAGCAGCAAAAATGGGATCAATATAAATCGCGAAGGCCGACCCAAGGGCCACGCCACATAGCGTTCCCGCCACCCCTACAGAGGCCCCACAAATGAAAAAGACGCGCAAAATCGCCCCTTGCGTAAGGCCAACTGTTCGCAAAATCCCAATATCGCGCCCCTTGTTTTTAACCAACATGATAAGGCCAGAAACAATATTGAGCGTGGCAATCATCACGAGGATCGACAAGATGATGAACATCACATTGTCCTCCATTTGCAACGCTTGCAAAAAGGCGCCAGAACTGTCTTCCCAAGTCCACGCTGTGGCCATGGGCCCTGCTGCACCCAGCACAGGGGTCACGGCCGCATTTGCTTGTTCGGGGTCGTTCAGCATCACATCGATGCGATCAACCAGACCTTCGCGGTTAAAATAGGGCTGTGCTTGATCAAGTGGCATATAGACCCGCACGCGGTCGATGTCGAAACGGCCCACTTGGAAAATATACACCACTTCAGCATTCACAATCCGCGGGCTTGTGCCAAAAGCGGTGCGCGCCCCATCGGGCGAAATCAGGCGGATTTGATCCCCAACCACCACCCCTAATTCCCGCGCCACGCCCGAGCCGATGGCGACACCTTGATCAAATTGATCCAGATCGCCCCATGCGCGTTCAGGGTCCGCGACAAGGGGCAGACTGCGCAAATCTGCGCCTGTGATCCCCACAACCTCAACGCCCGCATTGCGGCCAAAAGCGGCGGCCATCACCTGCCCCGTGACCACGGGGGCCACATGGGCCACGCCATCTAGCGTTGCAATTGTCGAAGCAATATCTGTGTAATCCGAAATCTCGCGGCTCATCGCGCCTGTTGCGCTGTAATTGGGCGCACCATAGACCGAAATATGCGGGTTCGCGCCCAAAATCGTGCCAACAAATTCGTATCGAAACCCCGCCCGCACTGAGAGGGTCGCAATCAGCGCCGCCACGGCCAAAGCGATGCCAAGAAAGCTGATCCATGTCATCGCGGACACGCCCCCCTCAGCACGGCGGGCGCGCAGATAGCGCAAGGCGATCATAAATTCAAACCGCGCAAACGGGCGCGGGGAACGAGGGGCGGGGTTGGCGGTGGCAGCGGTGGTCATGACCACTCCTTCGCAGGGCTTCCTTGCCCTGATTTAGGCCTTCTTGAGGCGCTCTACAACTTGGCGCGCGTTTTCGTCAGGCGGAAACACGGGATAGATCACATCTTCGATCACCCCATCGCGACAGATCAGGGTAAGGCGCTTCAACAATACCTCCCCCGCGACCTCAAAACTGGGTAGCCGCAGCGCATCACGCAGTGCAAGCCCCTGATCCGATAGCATCGCATAGGGCAAATGCAGACGCAGAACCGCCTCAGCCTGATAGGCGCTGTCTTGAGTTGAAAGGCCAAAAAGATGATCGACCCCAAGCGCGCGCAAATCTGCGTGAAGATCACGAAACGCGCAAGATTGCGGGGTGCAGCCCCGCGCGCCGGGTATGTCATTCCACCCGTCTGGCAGCGCGACATCAGGCCGTCCCGTGCGCGGATAGGCAAAGATCACGCTCCGCCCCTGAAGCGCCGCCAAAGAGACGACCGCCCCATCAGTGGCAGGCAAAGATACATCAGGCAAGGTCATACCGCGCAAGTGATCTGCCGCGCCATCATCAACAGGCGCAGGGATGGTTGACCAATCAATCTCAAGCCCGTGCTTGGCAGATGCAGACATGGCCGCGCTCCTCAGTTCTGGATATGCCCGAAATGCGGGGCGTAAATCTCGACCAAGCGCGCAATCGCATCTTCTGGCTTCATCTCAACGCTTTTGCCCGTGCGCCGCGAGGTCAATTCAACCACACCATTGGCAAGACCACGCGGGCCAACAGTGATGCGCCATGGCAGGCCGATCAAGTCCATCGTGGCGAATTTGCCCCCTGCCCGCTCGGTGCGATCATCATAAAGCGGCTCTAGACCCTTGGCACTGAGGGTGTTGTAAATCTCGTCACAGGCTGCATCCGCGGCAGCATCACCCTGCTTGAGATTGACAATCCCGCAATGGAACGGGGTTACGCCTTCGGGCCAGATGATGCCATTATCATCATGGTTGGCTTCAATAATCGCACCCAAAAGACGGCTCACCCCGATGCCATGGCTGCCCATATGGACGGGCACACGATTGCCATCACGATCTGAGACAACAGCCCCCATTGCCTCTGAATATTTTGTACCAAAATAGAAAATCTGGCCCACCTCAATCCCGCGCGCCACGCGCTGACGCGCTTCGGGCACTTGCGCGAAAATCTCGGCATCATGTGTTTCATCTGTGCGCGCATAGCGGCTTGTGAATTCCTCCAGCACGCTTTGGCACTGGTCGACATTGTCGTAATCAATATCCCGATCACCAAAGCGCAGATCCGTGATTTCGCTGTCATAGAATACCTCAGACTCGCCCGTCTCGGCCAGAACAAGGAATTCATGGGTGTAATCGCCGCCAATTGGGCCGCCATCAGCGCGCATCGGAATTGCTTGCAGCCCCATACGTTCATAGCTGCGCAGGTAACTGACCAAATGGCGGTTATAGGCGTGCAGCGCATCCTCTTTGGTCAGATCGAAATTATACCCGTCCTTCATCAAGAATTCGCGGCCCCGCATGACACCGAAACGTGGGCGGATTTCATCGCGGAACTTCCACTGGATATGATAGAGCGTCAGCGGCAAATCCTTATAACTGCCGACATGGGCGCGGAAGATATCAGTGATCAATTCCTCATTGGTCGGGCCATAGAGCATATCGCGGCCATGGCGGTCTGTGATGCGCAGCATTTCTTGGCCGTAATCATCATAGCGTCCGCTCTCGCGCCAAAGATCGGCAGATTGCAAGGTGGGCATCAACATCGGAATATGGCCTGCGCGCACCTGCTCTTCATGCACGATCGTCTCGATGCGCTTGAGAAGCTTATAACCCAAAGGAAGCCAGCTATAGATCCCCGCGCTGGCCTGTTTGATCATGCCTGCGCGCAGCATCAAGCGGTGGCTTGCAATCTGCGCCTCGGAGGGCGTTTCTTTCAGGACGGGCAGGAAATAGCGGGTCAGGCGCATAGCGATCCTCATGGATTATGATGATGCGCCCTCTCAATCAGGCGCAATACGTTTGACAAAACCGCTTAGGCCATCATCCGCGATGCGGCAAGGGGCCTGTGGCCAAGATGCTAATGTGTGCTGTTGGAAAAAAGCTGCACCACCACAATGCCGCCCACGATCATGCCAATCCCAATGATGCCCGCAAGGTCAAGTTTTTGCCCATAAACCCACAGTCCCACCAGTGCGATTGCGGCAATCCCGGCCCCTGACCAAATCGCATAGGCCACGGCCAAATCAAAAACGCGCAAGGCCTGTGAAAGCATGACAAAGGCCAAGCCGTAACTGATCACAACCACCACGGATGGCAAAACCCGTGTGAACCCATCAGAGGCCTTGAGCGCGCTTGTTCCCGCAACTTCAGCGCATATCGCGATGGTAAGATAGATCCAATGCATGGGGTAAGCTACCTTCTACCCGAGAGAGGGTTAGTCAAAGAAGGGCATCGGATCGATGGCTTCGAACCCGCGCCGCACCTCAAAATGTAAGAAGGACGGCGAACCAGGCCCAACCTCGGCAATGGTTTGACCGCGGCTGACGCGATCCCCGCGCGAGACGGTGATGTCGCGGATATTGGCATAAACGGTCAGCAACCCATCAGCATGACGCAAAACCAAGATCGGCACTTGATCCGTATCTTGGGTAATCGCCGCCACTTCGCCCGCCTCGGCGGCACGCACGGGCGTGCCAACTGCCGAGGCGATATCAACTCCCTCATTGCTGGCCGAGAAGACACGGATGATATTGCCCGATACGGGGCGTAACAAAGCCCCCCCTGCATCTGCAACTGCGGGCGCGGCTGCTTGCGGCTGTGCAGCAGGTGCAGGCGCGGGTGCGCTGCTTTGGGTCGCGGGGCGCGGCGCAGGCGCAGTGCTGCTTGCAGGTGCGGCCGCGCTTTGTTGCGCGGGCAGCGTTTCACTGGTGATGGGGGCTGGCAAAGCTTGGCTTGCAGAAGGCGGTGGGGGTGGGGTCGAGGCACCAGGCACCGCCCCATCGGCAATGTTGCCTGTGGCGGTTTCTAGGGCCAATGGGATGATGAGATATTGCCCCTCACGCACCTCAAGATCGGGGCCAAGCCCGTTCCAATCCGACAAGGCGCGCACAGAGACATTGTAAAGACGCGCAATGGAATAGGCCGTTTCTCCGCGTGTCACGCGGTGGCGCACAGGCTCTTGACCAGATTGCACGGCGGGCGATTGCGGGCTGCGTGTCTCAGCCGCATCAATGGCCGAGCTTGCAATCTGCGTGATGTCACGCCCCGCACCGCCACTGCCCACACGCGCATCGCGCGGCAAGGCCAAAATCTCGTTCGGGCGCAGCGGATCATCCGCAGTGCGGCCATTGAACCGCGCCAAGCTGTCCGCATCAATACCGATGCGCGATGCCACGCTGCGCACTGTGTCACCAGACCGCGCGACACCAAGCTGATAATTGGGATAGGTGATTAAACCTTGCGCATCAGGTTCAGGCCGTGGAGCTGTGGCGCTGACATCCGTGTTGGAAATTGCGTTTCCACGGAAATCAAAATCCAAATCGCTGACCTCACCAACGCAGCCCGACAATAGCGCAGCGCTAAGCCCGAAGGCGAGAATATTGGTCACAGGCAAGTGGCGCGCCACCGAAAATTTGCGTTTCATCATCTGCTCTTTCAGCTTCTGGCCGCTCAGCCAGAGGGAGGGCATCGGTTTCACCGCTGCACGTTCTTTACGCTCAACTATATATCAAAGATGCGGGTCGTTTCTACCCTTTGTCCCGCGTTATTGCGCGCTTTATGGCTCGGCCAAGCCTTCGACAAGCGGGACAAAGCGCACAGGCATCAATTCTTCGTAGTCAAACCCGTCCTCATGGCGCACAACTTTGATCAGGCTTTGCACCTGATCGGATTGCCCCACAGGCAGCACCATGATGCCGCCCACCTTCAGCTGCGCCAATAAGGGTGTCGGCGGATCTTCGGCCGCGGCCGTAACGAGGATACGATCAAACGGGGCTTGTTCCTCCATCCCAAAACACCCGTCTCCTGTCACAACAGTGACATTGGGAATACCAAGCGCGGTGATCACCTCTTGCGCGGCACGGGTCAGGTTGCGATGGCGGTCGATCGTATAGACGCGGCGCGCCAGATGCGACAGCACCGCAGCCTGATATCCAGACCCTGTGCCAATTTCCAAAACCTTATCACGTTCGCTCACCTCAAGGGCTTGGGTCATCAACCCCACCACGGAGGGTTGCGAGATGGTCTGACCCGAGGCAATCGGCAACGGCATATCTTCATAGGCCCGATCCGCGAAATGGCCGCGCACAAACATGCCGCGATCGACTTTTTCCATAGCTGCCAAAACACGCGCATTGCTGATCCCCTTGGAGCGCAAGGTGAAAAGAAACTGCATTTTGCGTTCGGCCAGATCGCTCATATTGGATCACTCAAGGCGCGATTTCAGATCTGACAGCGCATCATGGGCGGTCAAATCTGCGCGCATTGGCGTTATTGAGATATAACCTGCCAAATTGGCATGGGCATCCGTATCGGGCTGGGTCGGCACATCTTGCGCGCCGCCCTTGATCCACAAAAAGCGGCGCTGGTTGGGAGCGATCATAGCCTCGACTTTAAAGCTTGTTTCGCGGCGGAAGCCCTGCGCAACAACGCGGCGCCCTTTCACATCCGCTGCGGCAACGGGTGGGAAATTCACGTTATAAAACAGCCGATAGTCATTTTGATCCCAATGCGCCTGCTGCCACAATGCGCGCAAAAGATCTGCGCCATGCGCCTCGGCAGCCTCGAACGGGTTTTCAAGATGGGCATTTTGCGGCCCAAAATATTGCGACAAAGCGATTGCAGGCAAGCCCTGCAGAGCCGCCTCCATCGCACCGCCAATCGTGCCAGAGTAGAGCACGTTCTCAGCAGAATTATTGCCGCGATTGATGCCAGACAAAACCAAATCTGGCGGGCTGTCTTGAAGCACATCGTAAAGCCCCGCCAAAACGCAATCCGCAGGCGTGCCTTCAGCGGCAAATTTTTTGGGGCCAAGTTCAGCGATCATCGTAGGATGCACATAGGAGATGCAATGTGCAACACCTGACTGCTCAAAGGCAGGGGCAACCGTCCAAACTTCGCCATCAGGGCCTGCCAGATCAGTTGCGATTTTGTAAAGGCTGGCCAGACCCGGCGCGTTGATGCCATCATCATTGGTAATCAGAATTCGCATCAATCGCACTCCTTCACGGCTATCGTTCTGTGAGTGTTGTTAGCGAAGGGGGCGGCGCACGACAAGGGCAGAGCTGCGCTGTGAGGATCGTCTAACTGATCCGAAGCGCATGATTGCGCCGCGCCGTGTAGATCGCCGAAGCGGCGGCGCCAATAGCGCAAGCGAGCATCAAATAAATCAGCGGATAGGCCTGATCCGATTGAGACAGAATGACGCCCGAAAGCGCAGAAAGACTGGCCCCACCCGCCAACATAATCGAGCCACCAAGCCCCGAAGCCGTGCCCGCCAGGTCAGGTCTGATGGACATCATCCCAGATGTCGCATTCGGCAGCACCATCCCATTTCCAAGGCCAACAAAGGTCATTGAGCCAAAAAAGACCAGTGCGGTTTTATAGCCCAAGAAAAACAGCCCCAAGCCCGTGCTAAGACCTGCAACGGTGATCAGTGCGCCCCATAGGATCATGCGGTCAACGCCCACGCGCACGGAGAAGCGCCCCGATATAAAATTACCGAAGAAATAACCCAAAGCGGGCGCGCCAAAAAACAGGCCAAGCAATGCAGGCTCTAGACCGAAGATGCGCGCGCCCACCAAGGGCGCACCGCCCAAATAGGCAAAAAAAGCGCCGGAGGCTAAAGTGCTTGATAAGCTATAGCCCCAAAAGCGGCGCGAAAGCAGCAAATTGGGATATTGCGCGAATTGATCCCGCAAGCGCCCTTCCCCCTTGCGCGCGGTCTCGCCCAAATCAGCCCATGCCAAGAGCAAGATTACGAGGCCTGCCCCGAATAAAAGCCAGAAATTGGCCTTCCATCCAAAGGCTTGCCCCAAAGCGCCGCCGATGACGGGGCCAATCATTGGAACAATCGCCATACCCATGGTGACATACCCAATCATCGAGGCTGCTTGATCCCGAGGGTAAAGGTCACGCACCACAGCACGGCCCAACACCAAACCCACAACAACGCTGGCTTGGATCATGCGAAACACCAGAAACGTGATGACATCTGGCGCCCAAAGGCACCCCAAACTGGCCAAGCAATAAATCGCCACCCCAACAAGCATCACAGGCCTGCGGCCATAGCGATCAGAGAGCGGGCCAACCAAGAGTTGCAAGGCTGCGTTCACCCCCAAATAAAGCGCCACAGAAAGCTGAACCACGCCGTATTCCGCCCCGAAATACTCGGCCATCTGCGGCAAAGACGGCAGAAATACATTCATCGACAACGCGCCCAAGCCCGTGAGCACGATCAATGTAAAAATGGATGGGGCCGTGCTGCGGTCCAAGAACCGCTGCGGAGGGATGTTAGACATAGCTCATCGCTAAGCCTGTTTGACTAAACTGTCTAGTTCAAAATCCGCACATGGCGGCAATGCTTTGAATATTTGCAGATTTGCAAAATTATTAAAAGCAAAGCGAAGTAATTTGCAAATATGCCAGAGAAGACTCGCCCGACCACATCAGATTGCGTAAGGTCAACGGAATTGTAGGGCCGCTCCATGACGCGGCACGAAGGAGGATGACCTGATGAAGGATATTTTGCAACAGCTTGAGGATCGCCGCGCGGAGGCGCGTTTGGGGGGCGGGCAAAAGCGCATTGATGCCCAGCACAGCAAAGGCAAGCTGACCGCACGCGAACGGATCGAACTGTTGCTCGATGAAGGCTCCTTCGAAGAATATGATATGTTCATCACCCATCGCTGCACCGATTTTGGCATGGGCGAAAGCAAGCCACGCGGGGATGGTGTGATCACGGGATGGGGCACCATCAATGGCCGCTTGGTCTATGTGTTTAGCCAAGACTTTACCGTGCTTGGCGGTTCCGTATCGGAAACCCACGCGCAGAAAATCTGCAAAATTATGGATATGGCCATGCAAAATGGCGCGCCTGTGATCGGCATGAACGACTCAGGCGGTGCGCGCATCCAAGAAGGGGTTGCCTCCTTGGCCGCCTATGGCGAGATTTTCCAACGCAATATTGAGGCCTCAGGCGTTATTCCGCAGATCAGCTTGGTCATGGGGCCATGTGCGGGCGGTGCGGTCTATAGCCCCGCGATGACTGATTTTATCTTCATGGTCAAAGACAGCTCTTACATGTTCGTCACAGGGCCAGATGTTGTGAAAACTGTGACCAACGAGGTCGTCACAGCCGAAGAATTGGGCGGCGCCTCGACACATACCAAGAAAAGCTCGGTCGCGGATGCCGCCTTTGAAGATGACGTTCAGGCTATCTCAGAAGTGCGCCGATTGATTGATTTCCTTCCGCTATCCAACCGCGAAAAACCCCCAGTCCGCCCCTTCTACGATACGCCTAATCGGATTGAAGAGAGCCTTGATACGCTCGTCCCCGACAACCCCAACACGCCCTATGATATGAAAGAGCTGATCGAAAAGGTCGCGGATGAGGGCGATTTTTACGAGATCCAAGAAAATTTCGCGAAGAACATTATCACGGGCTTTATCCGCCTTGAGGGGCAGACCGTGGGTGTCGTTGCCAATCAGCCGATGGTGCTGGCGGGTGTTCTTGATATCGACTCGAGCCGCAAAGCCGCCCGCTTCGTGCGCTTTTGTGACTGCTTCGAGATCCCGATCCTGACCTTGGTGGATGTTCCAGGTTTCTTGCCAGGCACGAAGCAGGAATATGACGGGGTGATCAAGCACGGCGCAAAGCTGCTCTTTGCCTATGGCGAGGCAACCGTGCCAAAAGTCACTGTCATCACCCGCAAGGCCTATGGGGGTGCTTATGTCGTGATGGCCTCGAAACACCTGCGCGCCGATGTGAATTACGCTTGGCCCACTTCAGAGGTGGCCGTTATGGGCGCGAAAGGTGCCACCGAGATCCTCTATCGTTCCGAATTGGGCGATGCCGCAAAAATCGCGCAGCGCACTAAAGATTATGAGGATCGGTTCGCCAATCCTTTCGTGGCCGCAGAGCGTGGGTTCATTGACGAGGTGATCCAACCGCAATCCACCCGCAAGCGGGTTTGTAAAGCCTTTGCCATGCTTCGCAGCAAAAAGCGCAGCATGCCATGGAAGAAGCACGACAATATCCCGCTCTAGGACAGAACGGCCCATCATGTACATGAAAATCATGTTTAATTTATATTGGGAGTTTCCTTTGACTGCGTATATGATGCGCGCAAGCCATGAGTTCATGGCCAAAGCGTTGCGCGAATTCGGAACTGAATTTGCGCCCATAACAAAGTTGAGGAGAGCAAGATGTCAGCGAGCATCAAAATTATTCTGGTTGCGACAGGTTTGGCCAGCCTTGCAGGCTGTGCGCAACGCGCGCCTGTGCAAGACGAAGTTATCTATGTCGAGCCTGCGCCAATCATGCCAGAGCCTGTTTACAACAAATACCGCTGAACCGCGCTATAATCGGTTTGGGTTCACGATGGCCGCTCCTTACGAGGTGCGGCCATGATCAAACATCGCGGTTTCCCCTCGCGCCTTCCAGGCACCGATTATCACTTCACCATCCGCCGTGAAAGCCGTGAAGGGGCCACCCCCCTTAAGCGCCGCGAGCGTTTTGCGGATCGCAAAGCCGCAGATCGCCGCGCAGATGCAGCCTTCATGGAGGCGTTGTGGCTCTATTTTGGCGAGACCCCTTTCGAGCGGGGAAATCTCGATGCAGGTCGCCTGTCGTGGCTCTTCGGGCGCGAAATCATCGCCGCCGAAGACCCGTTTGATCCAGAAAGCTATGATGCGCTTTTGCGGATTGATGTGGCCCGCGCACAGGCCGCCTTCCCCGAAGCCTTTGATGGATCAGGCGTTTGGGAGGGGCGATCGGCATGAATCTGCCCATCTTCGACAGATTTCAGCGAATTGCCGCCGATGCCAAATCTGCGCCCGCTTCCCCGCTTGAAGCGCAGCAGCCACCTGCCCATATCATTGATCACGCAACGGATTTTACCTCCTGTTCTAGCCGCTGCAGCGGGGCCCATACGGCCCCAAGATGTTCCATCTATTCCCCTTCGAAAGGGTCGGTGCGCCTCGCGCATCGACCCTCTAGGATTGCATGGATAAACCATGTATTATTTTCGCATAGAGGCAGTCATCGGACAGGAGATCCAATATGCAAAAAACACTCAAACTCTTCGGCATCGTTCTTGTTGGCGCAATGCTTTCGGCTTGCGTCTCCTCAGATATTGAGCGCGCGGGCGTTGGCGCCGCTGCTGGGGCTGGTGCAGCTGTTATCTTGGATGGCGACATTGCCACCGGCGCCATTGTCGGCGCAGCAGGTGGTGCGCTTTGTGACGATGTGGGGCTGTGCCGCCGCTAAACCAGCGCAAAACGTAAAAATTCAAATCGCCGCGTGTGGGGAACCGCCCCGCACGCGGCTTTTTGTTTGAGACAGACGGCCAGCTTGGCCCAAAAGGAAGGAACGTGAACCCATGTTCAAAAAAATTCTGATTGCCAACCGTGGCGAAATCGCCTGTCGCGTCATCAAAACCGCGCGCAAAATGGGCATCGCCACTGTGGCGATCTATTCCGATGCGGATCGCAACGCGCTGCATGTGCAAATGGCAGATGAGGCGGTGCATATCGGCCCCGCCCCCGCCAATGAAAGCTATATCGTGATCAATAAGGTGATGGCCGCCATTAAGGCAACGGGTGCCGAGGCCGTGCATCCCGGCTATGGGTTCTTGTCAGAAAATAAGAAATTCGCCGAAGCCCTCGAGGCCGCAGGCGTGGCCTTTATCGGGCCACCCGCAGGCGCGATTGAGGCCATGGGGGATAAGATCACCTCAAAAAAACTCGCCCAAGAGGCAGGCGTCTCAACTGTTCCGGGCTATATGGGGCTGATTGAAGGTGCTGAAGAAGCGGTAAAAATCAGCAATGTGATCGGCTATCCCGTGATGATCAAGGCCTCTGCGGGCGGCGGCGGCAAGGGAATGCGCATTGCATGGAATGATGACGAGGCCCGCGAAGGGTTCCAATCCTCCAAGAACGAAGCGGCCAATTCCTTTGGGGATGACCGCATCTTTATCGAGAAATTTGTAACCCAGCCGCGCCATATCGAAATTCAGGTTCTCGCCGATGGTCACGGCAATTGCGTCTATTTAGGCGAGCGCGAATGTTCAATCCAACGCCGCAACCAAAAAGTGATCGAAGAAGCCCCCTCGCCCTTCTTAGATGAAGCCACCCGCAAATCCATGGGCGAACAGGCCGTGGCCTTGGCCCAAGCCGTGAATTATACAAGTGCGGGCACAGTGGAATTTATTGTCGATGGCAATCGCAATTTCTACTTCCTTGAGATGAACACCCGTTTGCAGGTGGAGCATCCTGTGACCGAGTTGATCACGGGCGTTGATCTGGTCGAGCAGATGATCCGTGTCGCCTATGGCGAGAAACTGCCTTTCGCGCAAAAGGACGTGACGCTGACAGGTTGGGCCATGGAAAGCCGCCTCTATGCAGAAGACCCGTATCGGAACTTCTTGCCTTCAATCGGCCGCCTGTCCCGCTATCGCCCCCCTGTCGAAGTGGCTGCGGGGCCGCTGTTGGAAAGTGGCAAATGGCAGGGCGATGTCCCCAAGGGCGATACGGCGACACGCAACGATACGGGCGTCTACGAAGGCGGCGAAATCAGTATGTATTACGACCCGATGATCGCCAAGCTATGCACTTGGGCCCCAACGCGGGCAGAGTCCATTGAGGCCATGCGCCACGCCCTAGACGGGTTCGAGTTGGAGGGGATAGGCCACAACCTACCCTTCCTCTCTGCCGTGATGGATCATCCGAAATTCGTGTCAGGTGATATGACCACGGCCTTTATCGCCGAGGAATATCCCGAAGGCTTCGAGGGCGTGAGCTTGCCTGAGGATCAAATGCGCCGTGTCGTGGCCGCCGCAACCGCAATGTATCGCGTCAGCGAAATCCGCCGCACCCGCGTCTCGGGTGGGATGGACAATCACGAGCGTGTGGTTGGCAATCATTGGGTTGCGCGCGTGGGTGAAACGGAATGGCCCGTGACCATTACGGCAGATCATGACGGGGCCACAATTCGCTTTGATGATGGTCAAGACATACGAGTGACATCTGATTGGCGGCCCGGAACGATGTTGGCAAAACTGACTGTCGATGGCAGCCCATTGACTGTGAAAGTGTCAAAAATTCCGCAGGGCTTCCGCGTGCGCACGCGGGGCGCGGATTTCAAACTGTTCATTCGCAGCCCGCGCCAAGCCGAGCTTGCGCGCCTTATGCCTGAAAAGCTGCCCCCAGATACTTCGCGCCTTCTGCTTTGCCCAATGCCAGGATTGATGGTGAAACTCAGCGTTGAGGAAGGCCAAGAAGTGCAAGAGGGTCAGGCCCTTTGCACGGTTGAGGCCATGAAGATGGAAAACATCCTCCGCGCCGAGCGCAAGGGTGTTGTGGCCAAAATCAACGCCGCGGCAGGCGACAGCCTGGCGGTTGATGATGTGATCATGGAGTTCGAATAAATGAACCTTGCCGCCCAAAGCCTAGCGGTTGCGCAACTCGTCCTGACGCAAGGCGAAATTGTCAATCGCACGGGTCAGTTCGCGCACATCGCGCGGGCTGGGGCGGCGCAGTCCAACACGGCCATCTTTTTGCAAAATCACGACTGCAAAACCACGCGGGCGCAAGGTGCTGCGAATGTCACTTTGGCCATCGGGATCAGTGTCGATGATCACCACAACATCGCGCTCCAACAACGGGGCGGGGCGCGCCGAAAGTCGTGCCATTTGTTCCGCAAATCGCGGATCAGCCTCGGTGTCGGCGAAAACAATCAGCGGTCGCGCCGTCCACAGATAGTCATCCAGACTGACATCTTCGGCCCGCAAAATCGGCAACTCTCCCCCCTCATCGGCCCATATGCCATTGGGGGCAAATGCCATCCAGACTGTAATCGCGAAGGAAAGAACCCGTTTCATCACG
Organism: Roseobacter sp. HKCCD7870; assembly: GCF_037830315.1. Taxonomy (NCBI): domain Bacteria; kingdom Pseudomonadati; phylum Pseudomonadota; class Alphaproteobacteria; order Rhodobacterales; family Roseobacteraceae; genus Roseobacter; species Roseobacter sp. HKCCD7870. The sequence goes on from NZ_JBBLYO010000001.1 coordinate 1,052,835, forward strand.
CCTCCTGCTGATGAAAGACATATAGGACCTAAGCCACGAAACCAAAGGCCGAAGCCACGAGAAACTGCGCCAAACAAGCATTTCCGCCACAAGGATTTGCGCCGCAGATGAAGGACAGAGGAAGACGGATATGACTGTGACCAAAAAAGACTGGCAAGAGCTCGCCTCGAAAGAATTGCGCGACAAGCCGCTTGAGAGTTTGAACAAGGAAACGCTTGAGGGGATCACTGTCCAACCGCTTTACACCCAAGAGGACATCCAAGACTTGCCCCATATGGGGAATTTACCCGGATTTGCGCCCTTCACGCGGGGGGTAAAGGCCACGATGTATACGGGCCGCCCTTGGACGATACGCCAATATGCGGGTTTCTCAACTGCCGAAGAGTCAAACGCCTTCTATCGCAAGAACCTTGCAGCGGGGCAGCAGGGCGTCTCGGTCGCCTTCGACCTCGCCACCCATCGCGGCTATGACAGCGACCACCCCCGTGTCGAGGGGGATGTCGGCAAAGCAGGCGTGGCCATCGACAGCGTTGAGGATATGAAAATCCTCTTTGATGGCATCCCGCTCGATCAAGTATCGGTGTCGATGACGATGAATGGCGCCGTTATCCCCATCTTGGCCAATTTCATCGTAGCAGGCGAGGAGCAAGGCGTGTCCCGAGCCGCCCTGTCTGGCACGATCCAGAATGACATCCTCAAAGAATTCATGGTGCGTAACACCTATGTGTATCCACCAGAGCCTTCGATGCGGATAGTGGCGGATATCATCGAATATACCTCCAATGAGATGCCAAAGTTCAATTCGATCTCAATCTCGGGCTATCATATGCAAGAGGCAGGTGCCAATTTGGTGCAGGAATTGGCCTATACTTTGGCCGATGGCCGCGAATATGTGCGCGCTGCCATTGCGCGCGGCATGAATGTCGACAAATTCGCGGGCCGTCTCAGCTTTTTCTTTGCCATTGGCATGGATTTCTTCATGGAAATCGCCAAGCTGCGCGCCGCGCGCCTACTCTGGTCGCGGATCATGGACGAGTTTGACCCCAAAGATCCCCGCTCGAAAATGCTGCGCACCCATTGCCAGACTTCGGGCGTAAGCCTGCAAGAGCAAGACCCCTATAACAACGTGATCCGCACCGCCTATGAGGCCATGTCGGCGGTCTTGGGCGGGACGCAAAGCCTGCATACCAATGCGCTTGATGAGGCGATTGCGCTGCCCACCGAATTCTCGGCGCGTATCGCGCGCAACACGCAATTGGTGCTGCAAGAAGAAACACGCGTGACCGATGTGGTCGACCCGTTGGCTGGGTCTTATTATGTCGAAAAGCTCACCCATGACCTCGCCGAAGCCGCTTGGAAACTTATTGAGGAAGTCGAAGACATGGGCGGCATGACCAAAGCGGTGGCTTCGGGTCTGCCGAAATTACGGATCGAGGAATCCGCCGCCAAACGCCAAGCCATGATTGATCGTGGCCAAGAGGTGATCGTGGGCGTCAACAAATATCGCAAAGAAAAAGAAGACCAGATCGACATTCTCGAAGTCGATAATGACAAGGTGCGCGCGTCACAAATCGCGCGGCTTGAGAATATCCGCGCCACCCGAGACGGGGCGGCGGTTGAGATGGCCTTGGCCGAATTGACCCGCCGCGCAACAGAGGGTGGCAACCTTCTCGAAGCGGCCGTTGATGCGGCACGCTCAAGGGCCAGCGTAGGAGAGATCAGCATGGCGATGGAGAAAACATTCGGGCGTCACCGCGCCGAGGTCAAAACTCTCGCAGGGGTCTATGGCGCGGCCTATGAAGGCGATGCGGGCTTTGCACAAATTCAAAAAGATGTCGAAACTTTCGCAGAGGAAGAAGGCCGCCGCCCCCGCATGTTGGTGGTCAAAATGGGCCAAGATGGCCATGATCGTGGCGCCAAGGTGATCGCCACTGCCTTTGCTGATATAGGCTTTGATGTGGATGTCGGCCCCCTGTTCCAAACGCCCGATGAGGCGGCACAAGATGCCATCGACAATGACGTCCATGTCGTGGGCATTTCCAGTCAGGCGGCAGGTCACAAGACCCTAGCACCCAAATTAATCGCCGCGCTCAAGGCGCAAGGTGCCGAGGAAATCATCGTCATTTGCGGCGGCGTGATCCCGCAGCAAGATTACGACTTCCTCAAGGCTGCAGGGGTCAAGGCAATCTTTGGGCCTGGCACAAACATCCCCGCCGCAGCCGCCGATATTCTGCGCCTTATCCGCGAGGCACGGGAATAGTTTTGCAGCGCGCCTTTGGCGAAACCCCTTGAACCACAGGCAGCAATGCCGCAGATGTGAGGAAAGGAAAGTCTGGTTCAAAGGCGCGCGCAATCAATGGCATTGCCAATCAAACAACAAGCAGCGATTTGGGGTGGCATTATTGCCATCTTTTTGGCGCTGTTATGGTTCTTAGGTGATGTCATTCTGCCCTTTTTGACAGGGGGGGCGATTGCCTATTTCCTTGATCCTCTCGCAGATCGGCTTGAGAAATGGGGCCTTGGTCGCGCGGCTGCGACAACCGTGATCTCCTTGGTTGCGCTTTTTGTGGTCGTGGCAAGTATTTTTGTGATCGTGCCGCTTTTGGTCGCGCAAGCCACGGCGTTAATCCAATCCGCACCGCAAATATTCAGCGAATTGCAGGCCTTTTTGACCCAACAGTTTCCGTCATTGATGGATGATGGATCGCCTTTGCGCCAATCCTTGGTGTCGGTCGGCCAGACCATTCAGGCGCGCGGGGGCGAATTGCTCAATACGGCTCTCACCTCAGCAATCAACGTCGTAAACGCGATCGTGTTTATGGTCGTTGTGCCTGTGGTCGCCTTTTACATGTTGCTCGACTGGGATCGTATGGTGGCGCGTATCGATGAATTGCTGCCCCGCGACCATCGCCCCGTGATCCGTCAAATTGCCGCTGATGTGGATCGCACTTTGGCGGGGTTCGTGCGGGGTCAAGGCACAGTGTGTCTGATCTTGGGCACATTTTATGCCATCGCGCTCATGGTGGTTGGTTTGCAATTCGGGCTTGTGGTGGGTTTGATTGCAGGGCTTTTGACCTTCATCCCCTATGTTGGCGCCTTGGTGGGGGGGCTTTTGTCCATAGGGCTTGCCCTTTTCCAATTCTGGGGAGATTGGTGGAGCATCGCCGCCATCGCAATTATCTTTCAAGTTGGGCAGATGCTTGAGGGGAATGTATTGACCCCGAAACTGGTCGGCTCCTCCGTTGGGCTGCATCCCGTTTGGCTGATCTTCGCGCTCTCGGCCTTTGGGGCGGTGTTTGGCTTCGTCGGGCTTCTGGTTGCTGTGCCCGTGGCCGCGGTGATCGGCGTTTTGGTGCGCTTTGCCATAACCCGCTATCAGGCAAGCCTGCTCTATCGCGGGCTTGAACCCCCACAGGACGACTGACATGGCCAAACAGATGCAATTTGATCTGCCCTATCGCGCAGCTATGGGGCGGCAAGATTTCTTTCTTTCGCCCTGCAATGCGGTTGCGGTCGCGGGCATTGACGCATGGCACCATTGGCCCTTGTCAAAGATGATCTTGATCGGGCCTGAAGGCGCGGGAAAAACCCACCTCGCCCATGTGTTTGCAGCACAATCAGGGGCGCTGATCCACAACGCAAAGCGGCTGCAAGAGGCAGACATCCCAAAACTCATGCAAGCCTGCGCTTTGGTGATTGAAGATTGCGACCAAATCGCAGGCGATACTTCGCGTGAGGAAATGCTGTTTCACCTGCACAATGATGCAGCCACCCGTCAAGCGCCACTCTTGCTGACCGCTCGCGACAAGCCAGAGGCCTGGGGCATCGCCCTGCCCGATCTTGACAGCCGCTTGCGTCAGGCCGATCTGCTGCGCCTTGAGGCCCCAGATGATGCGGCCTTAATGGCGGTCACGATGAAACTGGCCCATGATCGCGGCATCAGCCTGCCTGCATCAGTCCTGCATTACGCGCTGCCCCGCATTGAGCGCAGTTTCAAAGCCGTGATCGATTTTGTGATAGAACTTGATCAACAAGCCCTTTCTGAAGGAAAATCCCCAAGCCTTTCGCATGCCCGTGCAATCCTTGGGATGGAGGGGTGAGCCAATTTTGACTGTCATTGAATTGTGATAGAGAGCCAGTAAAGACGCAGGCATGACACATTTTACAGATTTCCTGAATGCCCCCATGCCTGATCCCGTGACCCTTCCTGAGCGGGAGATCACGGGGCCTAGCCGTTATTTCAACCGCGAATTGAGTTGGTTGGCCTTCAATTGGCGCGTTTTGGATGAGGCGGAAAATCCGCGTGTTCCCCTGCTTGAGCGGGTGCGCTTTGTGTCAATCTCGGCAAGCAATCTGGACGAGTTCTACACTGTGCGCGTGGCAGGTTTGCGCGAATTGGCCCATAGTGGCAACACAACCCCATCTGACGATGGGCGCACTGCGATTGAACAGCTCAAGCTCATCAACGCGGATGCGCGCAAATTGATGACCTATCAACAACAGGTGTGGCGCAAGCTGAAATCCGAATTAGAGGCCGAAAAGATCACGGTCTGCACCCGCGCCAATCTCAAGGCACGCGACAAGGCAGATCTTGAGGAGATTTTCATCCGCCGTGTCTTTCCAATCTTATCGCCCTTGGCGATTGACCCCGCGCATCCGTTTCCCTTCATCCCAAACGAGGGGTTTGCCCTCGCCCTCCAGATGAAGCGCAGCAAAGATGGGCGGATGTTATCGGCGCTGCTGCCAATCCCTGCGCAAATTGATCGCCTCATTCGACTGCCCGCCGCAGAAGGCCAAGCGCGGTTCTTGCCCCTTGAAGAGCTGCTGCTGCTGCATCTTGGCAAATTATTTCCTGGCTATGAGTTGACGGGTTCCTGCACCTTCCGCGTCCTGCGCGACAGCGATTTGGAGGTTGAGGAAGAAGCCGAAGATTTGGTGCGTGAATTTGAAACCGCCCTCAAACGCCGCCGCCGTGGCGAAGTGGTGCGGCTTCAAATCAGCGCGGGCGCACCCGAAGATCTGCGCGATGAGATCATCGACCAATTGGGCGTGGATGACACTGAAATTGTCGAAGTGCGCGGCATGATCGGCCTTGTGCATCTCAAGGAGTTGGTGATTGACGAGCGGCCCGATTTGCTATGGCCCGCCTTTGCCCCGCGCGTGCCAGAACGGGTGCAGGATTTTGAAGGCGATATGTTCGCCGCAATCCGCCAAAAAGATATGCTTTTGCATCACCCCTATGAAACCTTTGACATGGTGATCCGCTTCCTCGCGCAGGCGGCACGCGACCCGAATGTTGTGGCGATCAAACAGACGCTTTATCGCACCTCAAATGAAAGCCCGATTGTGGCGGCCCTGTGTGAAGCGGCGGAAAACGGCAAGTCAGTTACGGCCCTTGTGGAGTTGAAAGCTCGTTTTGACGAGGCCGCCAATATTCGCCAGTCACGCAAACTCGAGCGCGCAGGCGCCCATGTGATCTATGGCTTCATCAACTATAAAACCCATGCCAAAATCAGCTCGGTTGTGCGCCGCGAGGGTGACCGATTGGTGACCTATACCCATTATGGAACAGGCAATTATCACCCGATCACGGCGCGGATTTACACTGACCTTAGCCTCTTTACCTGTGACGATTCTTTGGGGCGCGATGCGGTCAAAGTGTTTAATTATGTGGGCGGCTATGCCGAACCTGAGGGGCTGGAAAACCTCGCTATCTCGCCCATCAACCTAAAATCGCGCATCTTAGAAGAAATCGATGCCGAGATTGCCCATGCAAAAGCGGGTCGCCCTGCAATGATGTGGGCCAAGATGAACAGCCTTATCGACCCCGATGTGATTGACGCGCTCTATCGCGCATCTCAGGCAGGGGTGCGGATTGATCTGGTGCTGCGCGGCATTTGCGGCTTGCGTCCCAATATCAAAGGGCTGTCTGAAAATATCCGCGTCAAATCTATCGTGGGCCGCTTTCTCGAACATTCCCGTATCGTTTGCTTTGGAAATGGGGCGGGGCTACCTTCGAAAAAGGCGCGGGTCTATATTTCTTCGGCTGACTGGATGGGCCGCAATCTCGGTCGCCGCGTAGAGACTTTGGTCGAGTGTAAAAACCCGACTGTAAAGGCGCAGATTGTCAGCCAAATTATGGCGGCGAATATGGCAGATGTAGCGCAATCTTGGATGTTGCAGCCCGATGGAAGTTTCCTACGCCCTGATCTGAGCGTGATTGACCAACCCTTCAATTGTCACCGCTTTTTTATGGAAAACCCATCCCTTTCAGGGCGGGGGTCTGCGGGGGCAAATGATGTGCCCGAATTGACCCATACAGAAGATTGACGCAAGACCAAGCTTTGTGAAACAACCAATTCCATGAGTATCGTGGTGCCCGCTGAGAAATCCGAATTGGTGGTTGAGGATCATCCTGAATGGGGGCCTTTCGGCGCGCCACTTTTTGATGCCGATCATGCCCGTTCGCTCTCGCGGGTGGGGGTTATCGACATCGGCTCAAACTCTGTGCGGATGGTGGTGTTTGATGGGGCCGCCCGCAGCCCTGCCTATTTCTACAATGAAAAAATTCTCTGTGGCTTAGGGGAAGGCTTTGCAGAAACGGGGCGCTTGAACCCAGAAGGCCGCCAGCGCGCCCTTGTCGCGCTGCGCCGCTTTGCCATGCTGTGTAAGGGCATGGGGGTGGCACCTCTTTTGACTGTGGCCACTGCGGCGGTGCGCGATGCTCAAGATGGCGCGGACTTCCGCAAAGATGTGCTCGATCAAACAGGCCTCGCGATCCGCATCGTAACAGGCGAAGAGGAGGCCCGTCTGTCTGCGCAGGGCGTTCTCTTGGGATGGCCCGGGGCCTATGGGTTGATCTGCGATATTGGTGGCTCATCAATGGAATTGGCCGCCCTTGAAGGCGGCGGCAGCATCGGGCGGCGCGGATCCGTGGATCTTGGGCCGCTCAAGCTGATGGGGATCACAGGCGGCAAACGCGCAATCAAGGCGCATATCAGAGCGCGCATTGCTGATCTCAAGGCTGAATTTCCCGAAGATCACCAAAGGCTGTTCTTAGTCGGTGGATCATGGCGCGCTATCGCGCGGGTCGATATGGAGCGGCGCGGCTACCCGCTTAAGGTTTTGCATGAATATCGCATGACGCCAAAGGCCATTCTTGAAACGATTAAATATATTGCCAAGACCGATATCGAGACGCTGCGCGCACAGACAGGCACCAGTCTTGAACGTCTGCGCCTTGTGCCCCTTGCGGCGATCGTGCTGAAGGAATTGCTGCGGCAGTTGAAACCACGCGATGTAGCCATCTCAAGCTATGGCATCCGCGAAGGTCTGCTCTATGAACAAATGTCCGAAGAGCTGCGCCAACGCGACCCGCTGATCGAGGCCGCCCGCCACGCCGAGGCCATGTCAGCCCGCATCCCAGGGTTTGGGCGCAAACTATATCATTTTGTTGAGCCGCTTTTTCCACAGGCAAAGCCTGCAAAAAAGCGACTGATCCGTGCGGCGTGCTTGCTGCATGATGTCTCATGGCGCGCGCATCCCGACTATCGGGCCGAGACATGTTTTGACAATGCAACGCGCGCCAATTTGGGCGGGCTCGCCCATTGGGAACGCGTCTATTTGGGTCTTGCCCTATTGCATCGGTATAAATCGAACCGCGAGGCGACACATTTTGACACCAATCTCTTGACCCTTTTGCGCGAGGCCGAGGTGCAAGAGGCCGAGATTTTGGGGCGCGCCATGCGCTTTGGAGCGATGCTGACCTTGGAAAAACCGCTGGATCATTGCTATCTCGAAGTGAACAGGCGGCGCAAAAAATTGATCCTACATTTGCTCAGCGATGCAGCGGATGACCTGTTTGGCGAAGTCGCCCAAGCGCGTTTCGGGGCTTTGGCCTTGTCTATGGGTCTTACGCCCGCCGTCACCGATGAGCGCAGCAGCCGATGATCCGCGCCAAACCCCGTTTGGCCGTGCGCGGCCTGTTGGTGGTGGCAGACAAGCTGTTGCTTGTGAATGCCTATAAGGGGCGTGAAAGGGCGCTGTATTGCGCACCGGGCGGTGGGGTTGAGGCAGGCCAATCCCTGCCCGAAAACCTGCAGCGCGAGTTTCACGAGGAAACGGGGCTGACAGTTGAGGTAGCAGCGCCCTGCTTGGTCAACGAGTTCCATGACCCTCACGGCACATTTCATCAGGTCGATATTTATTTTCATGTGACCCATATCGCAGGCAATCTTACGGGAGAGTGGCGCGATCCAGAGGGTGTGGTGAGCGAAAGGCGCTGGGTGACACGCGCAGAGCTTGCGACCCTACAGGTGAAACCTGATAGCCTTGCACGCGTTGCATGGGATGGCGAGATCATGATCTATGACGCGCTAGAGCCAATTCTGCGCTAAGGCGCTTTATGCGCGCCCGTCAGACCATAGGCCACGCCACCAATGACCACGAGGCTTGCAGCGATCAAATGCAGCGTCAAAACCTCGTCCAACAGCAGCACACCGCCCAAAATTGCCAAAGGCGGAACACTGAGCTGCGCAAGCCCTGCGCGGGCGGCACCCAGATGCGGCAAGATCGTATACCACAGCGCATAGCCCATTCCCGAAGTCACCGCACCTGACAGGATCGCCAAACCCCGCCCCGTTGCATCGGCAGTCTGACCTTCGGGAAGGGGAAACAAGAACAGGGCCAAGGCGCAAAGGCCAAAGGCAATCCAAAAATTCACGGCTGTTTCAGGGATCGGGTCGCGGGCCTTTCGCCCCAAAAGCGAATAGCCCCCCCATCCTAACCCTGCGACCGCAATTGCGGTGACCGCATCTAGCGGCACAGTGATCTGCCCTTCTGGCAGAAGCAACCAAACCAACCCTGCAAGCGCGACAGCCGCGCCCCCCAAGCGGCGGGGTGACACCCCCTCCCCCAAAAGGAGCGATCCTGAAAACATGGTCAATTGCACCGCTCCAAAGAGCAGCAAAGTGCCCAAGCCCGCATCCAATTTCAAATAGGCCAATGAAAAGCCCAACATATAGGTCGCAAGGCAAAACCCGCCCGCAAGGCGCATCTTGGGATTGGCGCGCGCAATCATCAGAAACGTCCGACCGCGTAAAATCACACTCAGGCCAAGCAGCGTCACAGCGCCCGCAGCCACACGCCAAATTGCGAAATCCCCAACGCTGATATGCCCCCCCGCCACGGCCATACGGTTCAGCACCGAATTGGCAGCAAAAGCAATCAAGGTCAGAAGGGCCGCGAAGATCAACCGCGTCATGACAACAGCCTTTGCACAATATCCCCGCGCGCATAGGCAATCTGCCCGCCCGCGATTGTGGCGGCCACCGCATGGCTTTTGGCATCTAGGATAACAAAATCGGCGCGCTTGGCCGTGGCAATCACACCACGATCCTCCAAACCCAAAAGCCGCGCAGGGCCAGAGGACACGAGCGCCCAAGCCTCTGTCAAACCCATTCCCCCTTGCCACAACGTCAGCGCGGCGCGCAGCAAGGCAGGGTAGTGGTAATCTGACGCCAAAGCATCGACCAAACCCGCTTCGACCAAAAGCCGCGCAGAGATCTTGCCCGCATGCGACCCGCCACGCAGAACATTGGGCGCCCCCATCACCACGCCATGGCCTTCTGCACGCGCGGCCTTTGCGGCTTCGACTGTTTCAGGAAATTCCGCCAAGCTGACGCCAATCTCCGAGAATTGCGCATGTGCGGCGGGGGTTGCGTCATCATGGCTGCCCAACACCACCCCAAGTTCAGAAAGCTGTCCCGCCAGATCACGCAAGGCAGGCATCACTTCGGGCTTTCGGTCATGGAGGCTGTGCAGAAACGCGAGATGTGCCTCAGGCGAGCGGCCCGCCTTAAGCGCCTGCCCCGTCAAACGTGGCGGGCGTTTTCCCGCCGCTAAGGCCTCATGCGGCAGATGATCATTAAACACCACGCACGCGATTTGGTGATCGCGCACCAAGTCTATAATCGCGGCGTAATGGTCGACCATATTCATCTCAACGCGCAATTGCAGACGCAAATCACAGATCAAGCCCTGCGCATCTTGCAAGGCGCGGGCCATGGCGGCGGCAAAATCGGGGCCGCGCATCCCCCCCTCCCAAGAGTAGAATTGTGCAAGCATGGCTGTCGTTATCCCATTGGCCGCCAACTCCGCCTCGATGGGACGTATCCCCTCGCGCGGGTCAACAACGGCCCCACGGCGGGGCGCAACATGGCGTTCGAACCCATCGCCGTGAAAATCGACCAATCCCGGCAAGATGATATAGCCAGATAGATCAATACAGCGCGGGCCTTGATCTTGGGTGATAACCCCCTCCGCCATGCTCACAGGGCGCGGCGCAAGCCCCTCAGGGCCCAAGACCTCAGCCCCCATTAGCGTTAGGTTCAGACCCAACATGCGCCCTATTCCGCAGATGGATCGCGCCAGCGATTGACGATTGGATAGCGCCGATCCAACCAGAATGCGCGGGACGTCAGCCGCGCCCCCGGTGCGGATTGAAAGCGCTTATATTCCGAAATGTAGACCAAATGCTCAACCCGCTTGACTGTCGCGGCATCAAACCCTTGTGCAACCAAATCTGCAACGCTTGCCTCATGATCTATCAGCCCCTCAAGGATGGCATCCAAAACCTCATATGGCGGCAGGCTATCCTCGTCTTTTTGATCATCGCGCAATTCCGCCGATGGCGGCTTTTCAATCACCGACACTGGCATCACAGGCCCATCTGGCCCTTTCATCCAAGCGCGGTGGTTGGCATTGCGCCAATGGCACGTTGCAAAGACGCGCGTTTTATAAAGGTCTTTGATCGGGTTATAGCCCCCTGCCATGTCGCCATAGATGGTGGCATAACCTACCGCGACCTCGGATTTATTGCCTGTGGTCAACAACATTTCGCCAAATTTATTCGACAACGCCATCAGAAGAACCCCGCGCAAACGGGATTGGATGTTTTCCTCGGTCAAATCTGGATCGCGGCCTGCAAAGAGCGGGGCAAGCGTGGCCTCAACCGCCTCTTTCGGGGCCTCAATCGGCAAACTGTCAAGCCTGACCCCAAGCATCTGGGCCACATCGCGGGCATCCTCAAGCGAGGCCTGCGAGGTATAGCGCGAAGGCAGCATCACGCAATGCACGTTTTCAGGGCCAATGGCATCGGCGGCAATGGCCGCAACCAAGGCCGAATCCACCCCGCCCGACAGACCCAAAACCGCGCGAGAAAACCCTGCCTTGGCCATGTAATCACGCAGACCCAAAACCATCGCATGGTAATCCGCCTCGATGTCATCGGGTATGCGCGTCAGGTCGGTCTTGTCAATCTGCCAGCCCTCAGCCCCCTCTCGAAGTGTCAGATGGGTCATGCCTTCTTCAAAGGCGGGCATCTGCGCCACCAAGGCCCCGCCTTGGTTCAAGGCGAAACTGGCCCCATCAAAAATCTGATCATCTTGCCCACCGACAAGGTTCAGATAGATCAATGGCAGGCCCGTCTCGATCACGCGCGCGACCATATGGGTCTGCCGCAATCCCATCTTGCCGCGATGATAGGGCGAGCCATTGGTGACAAGCAAAACCTCTGATCCCGCTTCGGCGAGCGTCTCGGTAATGTCCTCATGCCACGCATCTTCACAAATCGGGATGCCGATCCGCACAGGGCCAATGCGCACGGGGCCAGACGGATTGCCTGACTTGAAATACCGCTTTTCGTCAAAAACGCTGTCATTAGGCAAATGATGTTTATTGATCCGCGCAATCTGCACGCCGCCTTGCAAAATGACATAGGCGTTGTTGATACCCCCGCCTTCGGCAGGCAAAGGCAGGCCAATCCCACAGACAGGGCCATCCTTGGTGGCCTCTGCCAAATCTTCTAAGGCCTGCACGACTGAGGCCAAAAAAGCGGGCCGCGTGACAAGGTCTTGCAGCTGATAGCCCGTCAGCGCCATTTCGGGGAACACCACCAAATCAGCCCCCGCATCCCGCGCTTCGGCCCAATAAGCCAAGACCTTTTGTGCATTGCCTGCGAGGTCACCGACTGTGGGGTTAATCTGCGCAACACTCAAACAAAACCGAGACGCCATTTAGCTGTGCCTTCCCTACTCACTCACCCGAGGTTCTAGCAGATCAAACCCGCAGGCCAAGGCCATTGCGCATATTGATCGCACCCAAAGGCGCAAAAGACGTTGCGAGATCAGGCGGGCTTCAATAGTTTCTTTGACAAGGCCAGAGGAAGCAGATGGGACATTTGCTAAATATGCGAAACAAAATGCGCCCCTTGGAAAGGACAGCACAGGCAGCTTTGCTTGGTCTTTTTTTTGGATTAGCGCCGCAGAGCGGGCTTGCCCAAGAGGGCGAAATCATCCGTGACGAACAGCAATATGACAATGGCGCGATCTATCGTGGGCAATTCCGCAACGGGCTGCAACACGGGACGGGCACCTATACTTTGCCCAACGGGTATGAATATACGGGGCAGTGGGTTGATGGCCGAATTATGGGCGAAGGCCGCGCGACCTTTCCTGATGGGTCGGTCTATGAAGGTGCGTTTGTGGCGGGCAAACCCAATGGCCAAGGCACGATCACCTTTGTCGATGGATCAACCTATACAGGCACTTGGGCAGACGGCCTCATGTCAGGCGAAGGGCGCGCCTTTTATTCCAACGGACTGACCTATACGGGCAGCTTTGTCGCGGGCCTTCAAGAGGGACAGGGACGGCTGTCCAACACAGATGGTTATGTCTATGAAGGTGGGTGGCAATCGGGCCAGAAGCATGGCCAAGGAAGCCTCACTTTCCCAGATGGCTCAACATATGTGGGGGAATTTCTCAATGACATGCGCCACGGCGCAGGACGTTTGGAAACCTCAGATGGCATGATGTTTGAGGGCGAATGGGAAAATGATCAGATCAACGGTCAAGGCAGCCTGACCCAACCCAATGGCGATATCTATGAGGGCGGTTTGGTCAATGGCGCGCGCCAAGGCCAAGCAGTAGTGCGCTATGCGAATGGCGATCTCTATGAGGGCGAATTTCTCAATGACCGCCGCCATGGCCAAGGTCGTTTCACAGGGCATCAGGGGCTTGTTTATGAAGGCGAATGGGTCGAAGGGCGCATTGAGGGGCAAGGCGTGATGACCTACCCCGATGGGGTGGTCTATGCTGGCGGATTTGAAAATGATTTGGCCCATGGGACGGGAACCATAACCTATCCTGACGGCACCAAATACGAGGGCGATTGGGTCGCGGGGGCGATGCAAGGCTTTGGCATTGCGGAATATGCCGATGGGTTGCGCTATGAGGGCCAGTTCCTGAATGGGCGCCAACACGGCCAAGGGGTAATGACCTCAACCAACGGCTATCGCTACGAGGGCGGATGGAACGCAGGCCTGCGCGAGGGGGAAGGGATCACAACCTATCCTGATGGCAGCAGCTATCGTGGGCAATTCGTAGGCGGGGCGCGCGAAGGCATAGGCCGCCTCGAGATGGCCGATGGGTTTACCTATGAGGGCGCTTGGCGCGCAGGTGAAATCACAGGCCAAGGCGTGGCGCGCTATCGCTCGGGCGATGTTTATGAAGGGACGTTTGAAAACGGAACCCGCCAAGGTCAAGGGCGACTGACCTACGCCACGGGCCAAGTGGTAGAAGGACTGTGGGAAAACGGCCAATTAGTGGGCGCGGGGGCGGCGGATTTGCCACCTGCCCCCGAAACCCCTGATGTCAGCGAACCGCAATCGCAGTAAAATCAGGCTGCAATCAGCCCCATGCTTTCGAGTTTCAACAGCACCTGCTGCGCGCAGTAATCCACGTCCGTGCCTTCGGTATCGACCACCAATTCTGCGGCGGTTGGGGCCTCGTAAGGATCAGAAATCCCCGTGAATTCCTTGATTTTGCCCTCGCGCGCCAATTTATAGAGGCCCTTGCGGTCACGGCGCTCGCATTCTTCAAGGCTGGTGGCCACATGCACCTCAACAAAAGCGCCAAAGCTTTCGACCATCTCGCGCACCGAGCGGCGGGTCGCTGTATAAGGCGCGATGGGAGCGCAAATGGCGATCCCGCCATTCTTCGTGATCTCCGAAGCGACATAGCCAATGCGGCGAATATTGATATCGCGGTGTTCCTTGCTGAACCCCAATTCCGAGGAGAGATGCTTGCGCACCACATCCCCATCAAGCAGCGTCACTGGACGGCCGCCCATTTCCATCAGCTTGACCATCAGGGCATTCGCAATGGTCGATTTGCCCGAGCCTGAAAGCCCCGTGAAAAACACTGTAAAGCCCTGCTTGCTGCGCGGTGGAGAGGTGCGGCGCAATTCCTTAACCACCTCAGGGAAGGAGAACCATTCGGGAATTTCCAACCCCTCGCGCAGGCGGCGGCGCAGTTCCGTGCCCGAAATATCTAGAACCGTATCGCCCGCTGGCACCTCATTTGCAGGGTAATATTGGGCCTTTTCTTGCACATAGACCATGTGCTTGAAATCCACCATCTCAAGGCCAATTTCATCTTGGTGCTGCTTGAACAGCTCCTGCGCGTCATAGGGGCCATAGAAATCTTCGCCGTTTGAATTCTTTCCTGGCCCCGCGTGATCGCGCCCCACGATGAAATGGGTGCAGCCATGATTGGCGCGGATCAAGCCGTGCCAAACCGCCTCGCGCGGGCCAGCCATGCGCATGGCAAGGTTCAGCAAGCTCATGGTTGTGGTTGCGGCAGGGTATTTATCAAGCACCGCCTCGTAGCAGCGCACACGGGTAAAGTGATCCACATCGCCGGGCTTAGTCATGCCAACCACAGGATGGATTAATAGGTTTGCCTGTGCCTCTTTGGCGGCGCGGAAGGTCAATTCCTGATGCGCGCGGTGCAGCGGGTTGCGGGTTTGAAAGGCAACAATCCGCTTCCACCCCAATTTGCGGAAATAGGCCCGCATCTCGTTGGGCGTATCACGGCGTGCGCGGAAATCGTAATGCACGGGCTGTTGGATGCCCGTGATCGCCCCACCCAAATAAACGGGGCCTGCCACATGATGCAGATAGTTCACCGCAGGATGGGCCAGATCATCTGCGCCAAACACCTTTTCTGCCTCGCGCGCCTTATTGGGCATCCATTTGTCAGAGATAGAGAGGATCGCAAGGATCACCCCCTCTTGATCGCGCAGTGCGATATCTTGGCCCGTCTCGACCTTGGCGGCGAAGTCCTCAGAAATATCAAGCGTGATCGGCATCGGCCAAAGCGTGCCATCGGCCAGACGCATGGTCTCGACCACGCTGTCATAATCCTCCTGCCCCAAAAACCCTTTGAGCGGGTTAAACCCGCCATTCATCAGCAATTCCAAATCGCAGATTTGGCGCGGGGTCAGATCCCATGAAACCAACTCCGCCGCCTCAAGCTTTAGCTTCTGCGCGGAGTCGTAAGAGACATAAAGTTCAGGGATCGGGGCGTGAAATTGGGCAGCCATCAAGTTTACTTTCCAACAAGGGTCAAAACATTAGGGGCCGCAAAAAACAACACGGCCCCGCATTCAGCGCCGCCATAGACCCTTAGTGTGGCGAAATTCAAGCATAGCTGTCCTTTTCAAAGAAAAAAGAAACAGCGTGCTTGCCGATCCGCCACAAACGAAATGGCGGTGCTGAAAAATCGGCAATCACGCAGCCCCTGTTCTTAGCCCTATTCGGCGGCCTTCACGTCGCCTGCCGCTTGTTCCGCCAACCACCGCTCGGCATCCAAAGCGGCCATACAGCCCATGCCCGCGCTTGTAACCGCTTGGCGATAGGTATGGTCGGTCAAATCCCCCGCCGCAAAAACGCCAGGGATCGAGGTGCGGGTCGTGCCAGGTTCAACCCAAACATAACCGCCCGAATGCAGCTTAAGCTGATCCTTGATCAAATCGCTGGCAGGTGCATGGCCAATGGCCACGAAAAACCCTTTGCAAGGCACTTCGGTAATAGCGCCTGTCTCGACATGGCGCGCTTTGACCGCCTCAACACCACGGGGGGCATCTGTCCCGACCACCTCATCCACCTCGTGGTTCCAGATCACCTCGATTTTCGGATTTTTGAAAAGGCGATCTTGCATGATCTTTTCCGCGCGCAGGCTGTCGCGGCGGTGGATCAATGTGACCTTTGAGGCGAAATTGGTGAGAAACAGCGCCTCTTCAACGGCGGTATTGCCGCCACCTATAACCACCACCTCTTGCCCGCGATAGAAGAACCCATCACAGGTGGCACAGGCCGAGACACCAAAGCCCTTAAAATGATCTTCAGAGGGCAAGCCCAACCACCGCGCCTGCGCGCCTGTCGCCAGAACCACCGCATCGGCCGTATATGTTGTGCCCGTATCGCCCGAAGCGCGGAAAGGACGCTGCGATAAATCGAGATCAGAAATATGATCCGAGATGATCTCTGCCCCCATCTCGCGGGCGTGGTTCTCCATCCGCACCATGAGATCAGGCCCCATGACGGAGGCATCACCCGGCCAGTTTTCAACATCCGTTGTGATGGTCAACTGTCCGCCCGGCTGGATGCCTTGCACCAAAATCGGCTCTAACATGGCACGGCTGGCGTAAACCGCCGCCGTGTAGCCCGCAGGGCCAGAGCCAATAATCAAAAGACGGGTATGGCGGGTTGCACTCATGAGATGGATCCTTCATTAAACCTGTCACGCGCCGCCATCGCAGCATGGGCAATGACACCCGAACGACACAGCGCGGCACGTATCTTGATCCTGATATAACCACCGATCGCCCGCGATGAAAGCCCCGCCTAAGCCTTGCAAAGCGGCGCTCAATATTCCATATATTGCGCGGGTGCGAAATAAAATTGCGTATTTCTGGCATTATCGCTCAGGATCGCAAAGTCGCGAGCGAGAGGATAACAATAATGCCAACGACCAAACTCGATCCGATTGACCGCAAGATTCTTGCGGAACTGCAAAGTGACGGGCGGATGACCAATGTGGAATTGGCCAAACGCGTTGGGATTTCTGCACCCCCTTGCCTACGGCGCGTGCGCACTTTGGAGGAGTCGGGCTATATCCGCGGCTATCACGCAGATGTCGATGCGCGGATGCTTGGGTTCGAAGTTCAGGTTTTCGCCATGGTAGGCCTGCACAGTCAGGCCGAAGCTGATTTGGTCGCCTTTGAAAACCGCTGTGCCGAGTGGCCCCTTGTGCGCGAATGTCATATGCTGAACGGCGAGATTGATTTCATCTTGAAATGCGTGGCGCCTGACCTGTCCACTTTTCAAAGCTTCCTCACCGAACACCTAACTGCCGCCCCGAATGTTGCAAGCGTACGCACATCGCTTGTCATTCGTGGGGCTAAGGATCAACCAGGCGTGCCCTTCGAAGTTCTCGAAGACCGACTGGCCAAGATGGATTAAAGCGAAGCGGATTATCCTGCCCGTTTCAAGCCAATTTCTACACGATCCGTCATTGCTGGTCGCTGCACTTCGGTTTCATCGCGCATCCAAGGCATGCGTGGCGCCTCGTGCTCGGTCATCGCGATCACCGACTCCATCCAACGTTTTTTCATCTCAGACCCTCCAAAAAGATTCGCGCAACATTGCGCTTCGATGGGTCTAAATTCGCGTCCAAATCTGTCAAAGATTGGACGAAATCCCGTCAGCATGGGGAAAGAAAAAGGTGATTTCGCGGCAAAGCCTAAAGGCGAATAGCCGAAATCAGGCGCCCGTAATCCGCTTCGCCCCGATGCGTGGCGCGGCGGTAGGAAAAGAACAGTTCTTCGTCACGATAGGTGCAATGCCCGCACCATTCTGCCTGCCCGATGCCCGCATTGCGCAGGCGCGTTAATCCGTAGCTTGGTAAATCAAAGAGATATTTATCAGGTGCCGCCCCATTGATAAAAAACCGCGCAGACTGCGGATCATCATCCACGAATTCCTCAAAGAATTCTTGCCCGACCTCATAATTGGCTTGGCTGATCGTAGGGCCAATCACCGCGTTGATTTTTTCGCGCACCGCCCCTTGTGCAACCATCAAGTCAATCGTGGCCTCAAGAACCCCTGCCCGCGCGCCCTTCCAACCTGCATGGGCAGCGCCAATCACGCCTGCCTCCGCTTCATGAAACAGGACGGGCTGACAATCAGCCGTGAGAATCGCAATGGCCAAATCCTTGCTGCAGGAAACCAGACCATCTGCCTCAGGGGTGCCGCCGCCAATCGGGCCTTCAACCAAGACAACATCTGCGGAATGCGTTTGATACACCATCACAATGCAATCTTCAGCCACCCCCATCTCACGCGCCACGCGCGCGCGGTTGATTTCGACCAAATCCGATTGATCAGATGATCCCGCACCACAATTCAGACTGCTAAAAATGCCGCTAGATGCACCACCCTTGCGTGTAAAAAACCCATGCTTTGCTGCCCCCAAAAGCGGGGATGTGATCGGGTCAATTGGAGCGAAATGCGCAGCCATCTCACATATCCCTTATTTCAAGATCATCCAAACCAGGCAGGGCGGGCGCAGACTGTTGTGTAAGACCCAGCACTTTGAATAGCTGTCCCATTTCTTCGGGGTGGGTCAACCTACGATGCGCGGCAATATGTGATTGAAGCGCGTCACCGTGCAGTTTTTGCGCAAGCGCCTGCGCCCTTGCGGTGATCCCCAGACGCTCAAGAAACAGACCTTGCGTCTGTAGCGGTGCCGCGCGGGCGGGTGCGGCACTGGCCGCCAAAGGCTGAAACGCCACATGGGCGGTCAGATCGGATGTGCCAATATCCACCAATGGATCGGCGTATCTGTGATCTTTGACGGCTTGAAAGGTGTCGCCTGCGCTGATCCAATCCCCGTAGTCAATCAAAAGCGCCGCGCCGCCCTGCGCATCAATGCGCCGCCCGATATCTGATGCAATCGCCTCGGCCGCAGCATTAACCTCGACAATCGCACCCTCTGGCATGTCACCAAAACGGGCTGTTATCCAATCGGGCGCAATGACATGGCCAAGCCCCCATATGAGCGCGCCCTGATCTGCACCGATTTGGCGTTCATGCCATCCGTCACGCCCCTTTTGAAATTGCCGAATGGGCAAGGCATCAAAAAATTCATTCGCCACCAAATAAAGCGGCCCGTCAGGTAGGGTGGCAATAGTGTTGTGAAATTGTGGTTGATACTGTTCCAAAGCCTCTGCTTGGGCCGTGCGCATCAAGGGCGAGGCTTCGACCATGTGCAGTCTGATCGTTTGGGTGAATTCGGGTAGCAGTTTCGCGGCGCGCAAAATATCGGCCATCAACGTCCCACGCCCGCCGCCAAGCTCGACCAAATTTACATCGGATGGTCTGCCTTGGTCAGACCAAACCTGCACCAACCACAACCCAATCATCTCGCCAAATATTTGCGAGACCTCGGGTGCCGTCACAAAATCCCCGCCCCCACCGATAGCGGGTTTCTTCATATAATACCCAAATTCAGGGTGAAGCAGAGCCTCGGTCATAAACTCGGCCACAGAAAGCGGGCCTGACTGCGCGATACGGCGCAACAGCCGATCCTGCGCGCGCCCTGCCCCCATTAGGCACCTGCCTTGCGCCGCGCGACCTGCCGCGCGACCAAGATCACCGCTAGCCCCACAATGACCATGGGCAATGACAAGATTTGCCCCATGCTCAGACCAATATCATCAGACAGCCACAGCGCATAACCGCGCGGATGGTTCGCGAAGAACTGTGCATCAGGTTGGCGGAAATATTCGACAATAAACCGCCCCCCCCCATAGCCTGCAAGAAACAGACCCGCCACTTGCCCTGGCACCCGCAACGCCCCTTGGCGATGGATCACATACAGGATCACAAGCCCCAAGATGAGCCCCTCAAGCAGCGCTTCGTAAAGCTGTGACGGGTGGCGCGCACAAACTTGCATGCCTGCGTCCATCACAATCCCCACAGGGCCCGAACAGCCCTGTGCCGCGGCACCAGGAAAGATCACGCCCCAAGGCGCATCGGTGGGTCGCCCCCATAGCTCGGCATTAATGAAATTGGCGCTGCGCCCCAGAAAGAGCGCAGGCGGGGTGGCCAAGGCTAACAGATCGGCAAGGCTTGCTATGCTGACCTTGTGGACACGACAAAACAAAAGCCCCGCGATGACAACACCCAAAAAGCCACCATGAAAAGACATCCCCCCCTGCCAAACCTGCAAAATCTCAGTAGGGTTTTGCAGGTAATAGCTTGGCTGATAGAACAGCACATATCCAAGCCGCCCCCCAAGGATCACGCCCAAGACCATCCATGTCAAAAGCGGTTCTACAACTTCGGGGGACATCGGGGCGGTGGCATGTCTCCACAGCGTGGATTTGCGCAAATGCCGTCCGATCATCCATGCTGCGATGAGAAACCCAGCGATATAGGCCAGTGCATACCACCGCAAGGCAAAGTGAAACCCACCAAAATCAATTGAGAAGAGCGCAGGCGAGATATCTGGAAACGGTATCGCGTAAAACATAGCGGCCCTTTTAGATGCGCGTGGGAACCCTTGTTGGATAGACCCCCATGCGGCGATGTCAACCTTGAAGCGGCGCGCCATTTACCCCATATCAAGGTCGAACGTATGAACGCGCCCCGCCGCGAGACAAGAGGACAGCCTATGCAAACCCGCAATAAGATGATGGATGACATCAGCCAATTGATGACCAACGCCATGGGTGTGGCCCAAGGCGCACGCGAGGAAGCGGAAAATGCGATGAAATCGCTGATGGATCGCTGGCTTGCGGATCGCGACTTTGTCACCCGCGAGGAATTTGATGCCGTGCGCGCAATGGCCCAAAAAGCGCGCGAAGAAAATGAGGCGCTGTCTGCGCGGCTAGAGGCATTGGAAAAGAAAAAGAAATAAGCGCGGTCACAGCGCAGTTCAACAAGGGCGGGTTTGGCCAGACCAAACCCGCCCTATCTTTATGCACAGCCCCCAATTTCTTGTGGACAGGATTAGGAAAACCGCAATTTCTGGGTGCGTCATCAAAATATTGCTTTACAGGTGAAGAAAGTAACCGCACCATATTTGGTATGGGGCCGCGCGAACCAGCCGACCCTTAGTGGAGACACCCAGCCTTAGTGGGCAAATTGGGATTAAACCCAACGCCCGCGACAGGCTGCCAAGAATGAGGCCTAGGGCAATGTCACTTTCCGAGCAGTATATGGATGTCGAAGACCTCCATCCCATCGATATCGTTGAAACCCTTGCCACACGGCATGAATGGGATTTCGACCGTGTTGCCGATGATCAAATCGCAATGGCCCTAGAGGGGCAGTGGCGCACCTATTCGGTGACGCTGGCATGGTCGAGCTATGACGAAACGCTGCGGATGATCTGCACCTTCGACATGGATCCACCCGCCGAATCTATGGGCAAGCTTTACGAGACATTGAACCTTGCCAATGACAAATGCTGGGCGGGCGCGTTCAGTTTTTGGGCCGAGCAAAAGATGATGGTCTATCGCTACGGCTTGGTTCTCGCAGGGGATCAACTGGCGAGCCCCGAGCAGATTGCCTGCATGGTTGAAACCGCGATTTTGGCAAGCGAACGCTATTACCCCGCCTTCCAATTGGCCTGTTGGGGAAGCCAATCACCAAGCGAAGCAATCCAAGTGGCCATTGCCGAAGGGTTCGGTCGCGCCTAACCTGTTGCAAACCGCAACAGGGGATGAGTGATGACGTATGACGATATTGCCGCGCGCGGCATGGTGATTTTCGGCTGTGGGAAAATGGGCTCTGCAATGTTGGCAGGGTGGCTTGCACGAGGAATACCACCTGCCTGCGTGACCGTAATTGACCCGCACCCCTCTGATTGGCTCAAGGCTGCGGGGGTAAATCTTAATACGCCCCTGCCCGCAAATGCCGCTGTGGCCATTATCGCGGTGAAACCGCAGATGATGGGCGAAGCTTTACCCAATCTTGCGGCGCATATAGGCCCCAAGACATTAGTGATCTCTGTAGCGGCAGGCACACCAATCGCCAGATTTGAAGCCGAATTTGACGCATCCACCAAAATTATCCGCGCCATGCCCAACACCCCCGCTGCAATCGGGTGCGGGATCACCGCGCTTATTGGCAACGGGCAGTGCAGCCAAGCCGATCTTGAGCTTGGCGAAGCCCTGTTATCTGCAGTCGGTCAGGTGGTGCGTCTTGAAACGGAAGATCAGATTGACGCTGTGACAGGCGTCTCGGGCTCAGGCCCTGCCTATGTTTTCTATATGATTGACAGTCTGGCTGCTGCCGCGCGCGCCGAAGGCCTGCCTGACGAGATGGCGATGGAATTGGCCAAGGCCACAGTCGCGGGCGCAGGGGCCTTGGCCCGAGAGGTCAGCGAGAGCCCAGAACAATTGCGCATCAACGTGACATCGCCCAATGGCACCACGCAGGCGGGGCTAGAGGTTTTGATGGATGAGGCAAGCGGCCTCGCCCCCCTCATCCGCGAAACAGTCAAGGCTGCGGCGGCGCGATCCCGCGCCCTGAAAGGATAAGCCTGATGGAAACCGATTTTGAAACATTCCTGAAGGTCGACATTCGCGTGGGGCGCGTCACCCGCGCCGAACCCTTTCCCGAGGCCCGCAAACCTGCAATCAAGTTATGGGTGGATTATGGGCCAGAGATTGGGGTCAAAAAAAGCTCGGCCCAAATCACCGCGCATTATGCGCCCGAGGCATTGGTGGGCAAGCTTGTTATGGGGGTGGTGAATTTTCCACCCCGCCAGATCGGCCCCTTCATGTCCGAGGCGCTTGTGCTTGGATTTCATGATGCGGGCGGGGATGTGGTTTTAGCCGTGCCCGACAAGGATGCGCCCCTTGGCGCGCGACTATGTTGACGGGCTATCCCCGATCGCTTCGCGCCAGTGACGGCGGCACAAGCTGACATAGGTTTCATTACCGCCGATTTGCACCTGCTCCCCCGATTTGGCAACGCTGCCATCAGGGGATTTTCGCACCACCATCGTGGCTTTGCGCCCGCAATGACAAATCGTTCTGATCTCACGCAGATCATCCGCCAAGGCCAAAAGCGCGGCGGAGCCTTCGAATAATTCACCACGGAAATCAACGCGAAGGCCGTAGGTCATCACGGGAAGCCCCAAATCATCAGCCACACGCGCCAATTGCCAGACCTGTGCCTTGGTGAGGAACTGCGCTTCATCCAGAAAGACGCAATCAATCGGCTGCGCTTTGTGCGCTGCCTCGATAAGCGCGAACAAGTCTGTATCAGGGGCAAAGGTTACGGCCTCTTTCGACAGCCCAATGCGGCTTGCAATACGGCCTTGGCCTGCGCGCGTATCGTGATGCGCCGTCAGCAGAAATGGGGTCTGGCCGCGTTCGCTATAATTATGAGCCGCTTGCAAAAGCAGGGTCGACTTGCCCGCATTCATAGTCGAAAAATTGAAATATAGCTTGGCCATGGCGCGCCCTATTGTTCCTTTGTCGCCATATGCCAATAGATGCACCCGCCTTGCAAGCGCGCCCTCTCACGCGAAGTTCAAAACCCGTGATCTAAAAGCAGGCTATACCCAAGCCAAGTTTTGGCAACAGGAGCGCCCACTATGATCACCCGCCGCGCAGTGATAAAGTCAGGCTTAGCACTGCCGCTCGTCACACAGCCTCTGCTTGCTCAGGCAGTCTTTCAACGTGATGGCGTGGCTTTGCGGGGGTATGATCCTGTGGCCTATTTCACCAATGGCGCCGCCACCAAAGGTCAGGCGGACTTCGCCGCGCACTGGGACAACGCCACATGGCATTTTGCATCAGCAGCCAACCACGCGCAATTCTTGAACAGCCCCGAAGCCTTTGCCCCACAATATGGGGGCTATTGCGCTTGGGCCGTATCGCAAGGTTACACGGCCCCGATTGACCCTGATGCATGGCGCATCGTTGACGGGAAATTATACCTCAACGCCAACCGGCGCATTCAACGCCGTTGGGAACAGGATATCGCGGGGCATATTGCCCGCGCAGATGCCAATTGGCCAAACCTCCGCGCGGGGTTGCAATCGGGGCTTTACCCCTGCAGCGAACGCACCGCCAATTCACCCTCACGTGCGGCTTTCATAGCCAAGGCTGCCGCATGGCTGCCTGCAAGCGTGGTGTAATAGGGGATCTTGTCATAGAGCGCGACTGTGCGCATCGAGCGGCTGTCTTCAACCGCTTGCGCGCCTTCGGTCGTGTTCAAGACCAGATCAACCATCCCGTCCTTCATCATATCGACAATCGTGCGCCCACCTTCATAGGCCTTGTTGACCACATCAGATGAAATCCCGTGATCGGCCAAGAATTTCGCCGTGCCCGAGGTGGCCAAAATCTTGAGGCCCAAATCGGTCAAGGTTTGCGCTGTCTCCACCAAGAGCGGCGATTTATCCGCATCTTTGATCGACAAGAACACTGTGCCTGCCGTTGGCAAAACAGTTCCCGCGCCAAGCTGCGCCTTGAGGAAGGCCCGCGCAAAGCTGCGATCCCATCCCATCACCTCGCCCGTTGATCGCATTTCTGGCCCAAGCAGCGTATCCACGCCAGGGAAACGGGCAAAGGGCAGAACCGCTTCCTTGACCGAGAACCACGGCGTGCGGAAATCTGACAGGCTCATCGGGTCGCCCATCGGGATAGACGCGTTGTCATCCACAGGTTGATGAGGTGCGGCCTTTGGGAAAGCCGAAAGTTTCTCTCCCGCCATCAAGCGCGATGCGATAGAGGCAATTGCGCTATCCGTGGCCTTGGCCACAAAGGGCACAGTGCGCGAAGCGCGTGGATTGACCTCAATCAGATAGATATCATCGCCTTTGACCGCAAATTGAACGTTCATCAAACCAACAACATTGAGCGCGCGCGCCAATGCCTCGGTCTGGCGGGTGATCTCTGCGATAATCGCATCGCTGAGCGTATGAGGGGGCAAGGAACAGGCACTGTCGCCCGAATGCACGCCCGCCTCCTCAATATGCTGCATAATGCCCGCGACATGAACCGCGTCACCATCGCACAGCGCATCCACATCAACCTCGGTCGCGCCATCAAGATAGCTGTCGAGAAGCACGGGGCTGTCGCCAGACACCACCACAGCCTCTGCGATATAGCGGTTAAGCTGTGCCGTATCGCGCACGATCTCCATTGCGCGACCACCCAGAACGTAAGAGGGGCGGATCACCAAAGGATACCCCAAGGCTTCAGCCGCGGCTTTTGCCTCTTCGTCAGAATGGGCAATCGCATTTTCGGGCTGCTTGAGCTCAAGCTTTTGAACAAGCTGCTGGAACCGCTCACGATCCTCCGCCAAATCAATCGCATCGGGCGATGTGCCAAGGATTGGGATACCCGCCTCATGCAGCGCGTTGGCCAATTTCAGCGGAGTCTGACCGCCAAATTGCACGATAACCCCATGCAATGTGCCTGCGTCCTGCTCCACACGCAGAATCTCCATCACATGCTCGTAGGTGAGAGGCTCGAAATACAGGCGGTCGGACGTATCATAATCTGTTGAAACCGTCTCTGGGTTACAGTTGATCATGATGGTTTCATAGCCTTGCGCGGTCAGCGCAAAACACGCGTGACAGCAGCAATAATCAAATTCGATCCCCTGCCCAATGCGGTTTGGTCCGCCGCCCAAAATCACAACTTTTTTCGCATCCGAAGGACGCGCTTCGCATTCCACATCGCCCATCGCAGGGGCCTCATAGGTGGAATACATATAGGGGGTCTGCGCCTCAAACTCGGCCGCGCAGGTGTCGATCCGCTTAAATGCGGCAACGATCCCTGCACTGGTGCGATCAGCCCGCACAGAGGCCTCGCTGCGGCCCGTCAGTGTCGCCAAACGCGCATCGGTGAAGCCCATCATCTTGATCTTGCGCAAGGCATCCGCCTCACGCGGCAGGCCATTGGTGCGAATATCTTCCTCGACATCCACGATCTCGCGAATGCGGGCCAAGAACCATGGATCAAATTTGGTGACATGGCCGATCTCGTAATTGGTCAGACCATGGCGCATGGCTTGGGCGATCACACGCAGACGATCAGGCGTCTGCAGGCTGAGCGCCTTCGTGATGGCGGCCTTATCAGGCGCGCCCGCAATCTCGATCTCGTCAAAGCCAGAAAGCCCCGTCTCAAGGCTGGCCAAGGCTTTTTGCACACTCTCATGGAAGCTGCGGCCAATGGCCATTGCCTCGCCCACGGATTTCATCGCCGTGGTCAATTCGGGCTTAGAGCCGGGGAATTTCTCAAAAGCAAAGCGTGGAATCTTGGTGACAACATAATCGATGCTTGGCTCAAAGCTGGCAGGGGTGACACGGGTGATGTCATTGTCCAACTCATCCAATGTGTAACCTACGGCCAATTTCGCCGCGATTTTCGCAATCGGGAACCCCGTGGCCTTAGAGGCAAGCGCCGATGAACGCGACACGCGCGGGTTCATCTCGATCACCACCATCCGCCCATCGGCAGGGTTAATCGCCCACTGCACGTTGGAGCCGCCCGTCTCAACGCCAATCTCGCGCAACACAGCAATCGAGCCGTTGCGCATGATCTGGTATTCTTTATCGGTCAGGGTCAGCGCGGGCGCGACTGTGATACTGTCGCCCGTATGCACACCCATCGGATCTACGTTTTCGATGGAACAGACGATGATCGCGTTATCCGCTTTGTCGCGGACGACCTCCATCTCGTATTCTTTCCAACCAAGCAGCGATTCATCGACCAAAATCTGCGCCACGGGCGAGGCCTCAAGCCCAGAGCGGCAGTAATACTCATATTCTTCGCGGTTATAAGCCACACCGCCGCCTGTGCCGCCCAAGGTAAAGGCGGGGCGAATGATGGCGGGCAGACCGATGTCTTCCAAGGCCTCCATCGCATCGCGCAGACCTGCGGCGATGTCGAATTTGCCGTTCTCTTTTTTCGGCGCGGCAACGATCGTGGCGCGCGGGTTTTCAAGGCCAATACGTTCCATCGCCTCGCGGAACAGCTTGCGGTCTTCGGCCATTTCAATCGCAGGGCGCTTTGCCCCAATCATCTCGACCCCGAATTTCTCCAACACACCCGCTTCTTCAAGTGAGAGAGCGGTGTTCAGACCCGTCTGGCCGCCCATGGTGGGCAACAGCGCATCGGGGCGCTCTTTCTCGATGATCTTTGCGACAACATCGGGGGTGATCGGCTCGATATAAGTGGCATCGGCCAGTTCTGGATCGGTCATAATGGTCGCGGGGTTAGAATTGACCAGAATAACGCGATACCCTTCTTCGCGTAGGGCCTTACAGGCTTGTGCGCCCGAATAGTCAAATTCGCAGGCTTGCCCAATGACGATTGGCCCCGCGCCGATGATCATGATGGAGCGGATATCGGTTCT
Source organism: Roseobacter sp. HKCCD7870 (assembly GCF_037830315.1). Taxonomy (NCBI): domain Bacteria; kingdom Pseudomonadati; phylum Pseudomonadota; class Alphaproteobacteria; order Rhodobacterales; family Roseobacteraceae; genus Roseobacter; species Roseobacter sp. HKCCD7870. Next base: position 1,080,124 of record NZ_JBBLYO010000001.1, read on the forward strand.
TTTGGGCATCGGAAAACCTCGGTATTGGCTGCGGGCCTACAAACGGCGAAACATCAGGGTGCGACCGCGCACGCAAAGGCGCGCTTCGAGAGCGGTGCAAATTGATGGCGTTATAGTCAAGCGAGAGCGCGGCGCAAGGGCAGAAGCGCGGCAAAATTTCCGACACCCTTCCCAAGAGGCAGGATCACGCCGCGCCGGTCACTCGATTAACATGGCCCATCTTACGGCCTGCACGGGTTTCAGCCTTACCATATAGGTGGATTTGAACGCCTTTTGTCTCGGCCATTTCAGCCGCGCGCGCCACATCATCACCGATGAGATTCTCCATCTCAACATTTGCGTGACGGCTGCCATCCCCCAAGGGCCAACCAGTGATGGCGCGGATGTGCTGCTCGAACTGATCGACTGCGCAACCTGCTTGCGTCCAATGGCCAGAGTTATGCACCCGTGGTGCAATCTCATTGACGACCAAGCCCTCAGGCGTGACGAACAGCTCGACCCCCATTACGCCCACGTAATCCAAAGCCATGACAATTTTTGAGGCCAGCAAAACCGCATCTGCGCGCAGCATGGCAGGCAAGTCAGTAGGGACAGTGGTGGTTGCAAGAATGCCATCGCGGTGGATGTTTTCACCTGGATCATAGGCCGAGACACGGCCATCGCGCCCGCGCGCAATGATCACCGAAACCTCTCGGCTAAACTTTACAAAGCCCTCGGCAATTGCAGGCGCCCCATTGAGGCTAGCATAAGCGGCATCCGCCTCGGACGCGGCCATAACCCGCGCTTGCCCCTTGCCGTCATACCCAAAACGGCGGGTCTTGAGGATCGCGGGACAGCCCGTTTTTTCAAGGGCCTGCGCCACGCCCTCGGCCGCATCAATCGCACAATAAGGCGCTGTTTTCAGACCAAGACTGTTGAGAAAATCCTTCTCCACCAAGCGATCCTGAGACACTTCAAGCGCAGTGCGCGCAGGAAAGAGCGGGCGCGTATCTTCGAGCAGGGCCAAGGCCGCGCTTGGGATATTTTCAAATTCAAAGGTCAACACATCGCAAGACAGCGCAAAGGCCTTGAGCGCCTCATGATCATCATATCCCGCTTGCGTCACGGATATTGCAACATCACCCGCCGGGGCCTGTGCGCTTGGTTCGAAAATCCGAACTTTATACCCAAGGCGTGCTGCGGCCATAGCAAGCATGCGCCCCAATTGACCGCCCCCCAAAATACCAATCACGCTGCCATTGGGCAGAACCTCATGCGTCATCTTGAGGTTCCTCAGGGATCGAAGCGGAGAGATCAGCGCGCCATTGATCCAGACGCGCGGCAAGATCTGCGTCATGTCCGGCCAAAATGGCCGCCGCCATCAGCCCAGCATTGGCCGCCCCGGCAGCGCCAATCGCCATGGTCGCGACAGGAAATCCGCGCGGCATTTGCAAAATCGAATAAAGCGAATCAACCCCAGACAAGGCCTTGGTTTGCACGGGCACGCCGATGACGGGCACCCGGGTCTTTGACGCCATCATACCCGGCAAATGCGCGGCCCCACCTGCGCCTGCGATAATCACCTTCAAGCCACGGCTTGCGGCGGTTTTACCATAGTCCCACAGCCGATCAGGCGTGCGATGCGCAGAAACGATTTTCGTTTCGTAAGGAACGCCCAACGCGTCAAGCATTTCGGCGGCTTCGCGCATGGTGGGCCAATCAGACTGGCTGCCCATGATGATGCCAATTTCGATATCCGCCATGGGGAGGATCCTTTGCAATAAGCCTTGTGAGAGGGGCGCACTATAGCGAGATCAAACCGCTATGCAATGATGTCAGGGGTGAGTTCATCCTCAATGCGGGTGATCGCATCTTTGAGGGACAGCTTCTGCTTTTTCAGACGGCGCAGCGTCAATTGATCAGGGCTTGGCCGTGTCTCAAGGGCGGCAATCGCCTCGTCCAAATCCCGATGCTCGCGCTTAAGCACCTCCAAGCGGATGCGCAGCACGTCTTCGTGGCTCATTTCGGTCGGGGCGTTCATGGGGCGCTTATGTCTTTCTGAATCTGGGGTGGTGCCGCACCATACTGTGACATTGCACGCCACGCAAAGGAAATGGCGCGCCTGCGTAATCCAGATGCAAACAGGGCTTGCAGGGGGATTGGGCAGGCCCCATATTTATCTCAGATCCAGTTGCCGAATTACGGGGCTGGCGCTTGCACAGATCGCTTATCAAAGGATGTGCCTTATGACGAAACTAACCCTAGGGACGCACCCGTTTCTGTTGGGCTTTGATCAACTCGAACGTTTGGTCGAACGCACTGTGAAATCTGGGAATGATGGTTACCCCCCCTATAATATCGAAGAACGCGGCGACACGGCTTATCGCATCACTTTAGCGGTGGCAGGCTTTGCCGAAACAGATCTCTCAATCACAGAAGAAGATCGCCAATTGGTGATCCGTGGCCGCCAATCAGATGAGGATGCGGAGCGCATCTTTTTACATCGTGGGATTGCGGCGCGGCAATTTCAGCGCAGCTTTGTCTTGGCCGATGGGGTCGAGGTGACAGGCGCCACGATGGAGCATGGGCTGTTGCATATCGACCTGCATCGCCTGCAGCCCGATAGCGTTGTGCGCAAGATTGAGATTTCAAATTCTGGTGCAGCCTCAAAATCGCTGCAAACGAAAGGGGGAAGATCATGACCAATCCCGAACACCCAAATAGCAAGTCCGAGCGGCCTATCGTTTATATCCGCCCCGTTGATGTGGCGCGCCTGCCTTCGGAGATTCGCGCCCAAGCGGGTGCGCGCGAACAGCTTTACGCAATTGGAACCGAGGAAGGCACGCAATTGGCCCTAGTCAAAGATCGCGCCTTGGCCTTCGTTGTGGCGCGCCAAAATGATCTGACACCTGTAAGCGTCCATTAACACGCAACGGTTTCATTTACCCCAAATGAAAAAAGGCCCGCGTGACGCGGGCCTTTCCTTTGTCTAAAGCCACGGGGCCTTGGGGGCATGATTACATCATGCCGCCCATGCCGCCCATGCCGCCCATGTCAGGCATTGCAGGTGCGTCATCTTTCTTTGGCTTGTCGGCCACCATTGCTTCGGTGGTGATCAAGAGGCCTGCAACAGAAGCTGCATCCTCAAGCGCAGTGCGCACCACTTTCGCAGGGTCGATCACACCGAATTTGAACATGTCGCCATATTCTTCGGTCTGAGCGTTGAAGCCAAACTTGACGTCTTTGGATTCGCGGATTTTGCCCGCAACAACCGCACCGTCAACGCCTGCGTTTTCCGCAATCTGGCGCAGTGGCGCTTCAAGCGCACGGCGCACGATGGCGATACCTGCGTCTTGATCCGCGTTTTCACCAGACAGGCCGTCTAGAGCTTTTGCACCTTGAACGAGGGCAACACCGCCGCCCACAACGATGCCTTCTTGAACGGCAGCGCGGGTTGCGTTCAACGCGTCATCCACGCGGTCTTTGCGCTCTTTCACTTCGACTTCGCTCATGCCGCCGACTTTGATAACCGCAACACCGCCGGCCAATTTGGCAACGCGCTCTTGCAGTTTTTCTTTGTCGTAATCGGAAGAGGTTTCTTCGATCTGCTGACGGATCTGCGAAACGCGTGCTTCGATTTCGGCCTTATCGCCTGCGCCGTCAACGATGGTGGTGTCGTCTTTCTTGATCATCACCTTCTTCGCGGAGCCGAGCATATCAAGCGTAACGCTTTCCAGCTTCATGCCGAGATCTTCGGAGATCACCTGACCACCGGTCAAAATGGCGATATCCTGAAGCATCGCTTTGCGGCGATCGCCAAAACCAGGTGCTTTCACCGCAGCGATTTTCAGACCGCCACGCAGCTTGTTGACCACGAGGGTCGCCAAGCCTTCGCCTTCTACATCTTCAGCGATGATCAGAAGGGGCTTCTGAGACTGGATCACGGACTCGAGCAGTGGAACCATTGGCTGCAAGGAAGACAATTTCTTCTCATGCAACAGGATCAAGCAGTCGTCCAACTCTGCAACCATTTTGTCAGGGTTGGTGACGAAGTAAGGCGAAAGGTAACCGCGGTCGAACTGCATGCCCTCTACGACCTCAACATCGGTCTCAAGGCCTTTGTTCTCTTCAACAGTGATCACGCCGTCATTGCCGACTTTCTGCATCGCGTCTGCGATCATGCGGCCGATTTGCGCTTCGCCATTTGCAGAGATCGTGCCGACCTGCGCAACCTCATCAGAATCTGCAACAGGGCGTGCAGATGCTTTGATGCTGTCGATGACTTTCGTCACTGCGCTATCGATGCCGCGCTTCAGATCCATTGGGTTCATGCCCGCCGCAACCGACTTCATGCCTTCGCGCACAATGGCTTGGGCCAGAACAGTTGCAGTGGTGGTGCCGTCACCCGCTTCGTCATTGGTGCGCGATGCCACTTCTTTGACCATCTGCGCGCCCATGTTTTCGAACTTATCTTCCAGTTCGATTTCCTTCGCCACGGAAACACCATCTTTGGTGATGCGTGGTGCACCGAAGGATTTTTCAAGAACCACATTGCGGCCTTTTGGGCCGAGGGTCACCTTTACCGCATTGGCAAGGGTGTTGACGCCTTTGAGCATACGGTCGCGGGCATCGGTATTGAATTTGACTTCCTTGGCAGCCATTTCAGGGCTCCTCCTTGGATGAAATCAGGTTAAAAATTCGATCAGGAACGGTCTCAGGCGATGATGCCGAGAATGTCCGATTCCTTCATGATCAGCAGTTCTTCGCCATCAACCGTGACTTCGGTGCCAGACCATTTGCCGAACAAGACGCGGTCGCCAGCTTTGACGCTCATTGCGATCAGCTCGCCCGAGTCCTTGCGTGCGCCTTCGCCAACGGAGACGATTTCGCCCTCTGCGGGTTTCTCTTTTGCGCTATCAGGGATGATTAGACCGCCTTTGGTCTTTTCGTCGCTCTCTACGCGGCGAACCAGCACGCGGTCATGCAGTGGTTTCAATGCCATCTGTCGAACACTCCTTAAGGTTCGTATGTTTCACTGTATTAGCACTCAGTCTATGCGAGTGCTAACGACAGGCAGATAGGCAGGGGATGCGGAGGTGTCAACGGGCCGCATGCGGAAAATTTCGAAAAAATTTTCCGGGCAGACGAACCCTGCCGAAATTATGGAAATTAAAGCCAGAGCCGCGACAAATTCCCGCCTTTGCCCCCCGTGACATGGCCAAAGCCCTGCCCTATAAGGCGCGCGAGTTTTCACAAAAATAGATGGATAATGACATGAGCACCTTGGTCTTTGGCCACAAATCGCCAGACACAGATTCCACTGGCTCCCCGATTTTGTGGGCATGGTATCTTAATCAGGTGAAGGGCGTAGAGGCAGAAGCCGTTCTTTTGGGTGAGCCAAACACCGAAGCAGCCTTTGTTTTGCAGAAATGGGATTTGCCAAAACCGCGTCTTATTGACGATGTTGCAGAAGGTCAGGCGTGCGTTGTGGTCGACACCAACAACCCTGCAGAACTGCCTGCCTCAATCAACGCTGCCGATGTTCAGGCCATCATTGACCACCATAAACTGGTGGGCGGGCTTGAGACGAAAGGGCCGATTGATATCACCATCCGCCCCTTGGCCTGCACAGCGACCTTGATGATTGACCTGATGGGTGATGATGCGGCGAAAATGCCAAATTGGGCGAAAGGTGCTGCCTTGTCCTGCATCCTGTCTGATACGTTGGAATTCCGCTCCCCGACCACAACCGATCATGATCGCGCCGTGGCCGAAGGCCTCGCTGCTGATCTGGGCGTGTCTATCCCCGATTATGCTGCTGAAATGTTTGCGGCGAAATCTGATGTCTCGCGCTTTTCTGATGCAGAGTTACTGCGCATGGACAGCAAAACCTACGAGGTGGGGGGCAAGACCTTCCGTGTCTCCGTTCTGGAGACAACTGCGCCCGCAACAGTTTTGTCCCGCAAAGCAAGCCTGATGGACAGCATGATCACAGTCGCCAAAGAGGACGGCGCCGATCAGGTTTTGTTGTTTGTCATCGATATTCTGCGCGAAGAAGCCACGCTTTTGGTGCCAAACGATCTGGTGCGCCAAGTGGCTGAGAAAAGTTTTTCTACCGTTGTGGGCGATGCCGATCAGGTCGTGCTGCCAGGGATTGTGAGCCGCAAAAAGCAGATCATCCCGAACCTCGCGCTTTGATCAGATGAAAGTTTGATGAAAGGGCGGCCTGAGGGCCGCCCTTTTCCTTTCATCCCATCGCAGGGCGCGGTAAGAGAGGCGCGAAGAGCCTCAAAGAGAAAGCCCGCCCCATGAGCCATAGCGCAGACGCCCCCGCGATCATCTCTCACCTCTCCGAGATTTCCGACCGCTATGACGCGCTATTTTGCGACCTTTGGGGCTGCGTGCATAATGGCATCGCCCCTTTTCCTGACGCGATTGCGACGCTGCAGGCCTTTCGCACCAAAGGGGGTGTTGTAGTTTTGGTCACCAATGCCCCACGTGCCCATGTCGAGATTGCCAAGCAGTTGGATGCAATGGGGGTTCCCCGCGATGCGTGGGACATGATCGCAACCTCTGGCGACAGCGCACGGGCAGCGATGCTGACAGGGGCAGTTGGCGAGAAGGTCTATTTCATTGGCGAGCCGCGCGATGACACATTTTTCGCCCCGATGAAACTGATTGAAAACCCTGTAACCCTGACCAAGGTCGATGTGGCCGAGGCCGAAGGGATTGTTTGCACGGGCCCGTTTGATCCCCATGCCGAACCTGATGTGCTGCACCCGCAATTGCTTTTGGCGAAAACACGCGGGCTCAAGCTTCTCTGCGCAAACCCTGACATCGTGGTGGACCGTGGAGAAAGCCGCGAATATTGCGCTGGCGCGGTGGCGAAACTTTACACCGAGATAGGCGGCGAGAGCCTTTATTTCGGGAAGCCCCACCCCCCCATCTATGATCTGGCACGGCGGCGCTTGGTGCAAAATGGCCATGATATCAGTGACGAGCGAATCTTGGCCGTTGGAGATGGCATCTTTACCGATGTGCAGGGCGGGATTGGCGAAGGCATTGATACGCTGTTTATCACAGGCGGTTTGGCCCGCGAAGAAACAGCAACAACCGATCAGCCAAATCCAGAAAAACTTGCTCAATATCTGAAAGATAGCGGTCAAAACCCAACATTTAGCATTGGGTTCTTACGCTAATTAGGCAAATTATCACGCAACAAAATTACAACATTTGTGCGCCTGATTTAATTTAATTGTTGCTGCATTGCAGAAATTTGCTATGGTCAGTTCCAAGCGAAGGGAATTTCTCTTGGAGGCTGGAATGTTGGACACGAGTCATAACCTCCCCCGTGGGACGATCTGCATCGAAGATATCGAATTGGGGATGACGCGGCATTTGACCAAAACTGTCAGCGACCGCGATATTGAGCTTTTCGCCGAGGTCTCAACCGACAGAAACCCCGTTCATCTTGACGATGATTACGCCCGTGACACGATTTTTGAGGGGCGCATCGCCCATGGGATGCTAACCGCAGGGCTAATTTCAGCCGTTATCGGCGAACAACTGCCGGGGCATGGCACTGTTTACTTGGGTCAAACGCTGAAATTCATGGCACCCGTGCGCCCTGGTGATCAAGTGCGGGCCGAGGTGGAAGTGACGGCGATTGACCACGCGAAGCGCCGTGTGACCCTTGAGACGCGCTGCCTGATTGATGGAAAACCTGTCCTCAAAGGCGAAGCAGTCGTCCTCGCCCCGTCACGGAAATTCGATTAACCTCGCAGCGGCGCAGGATTTTTTCCGACCCGATGCTTGCCCTAGATCGCGGGCTTGGATATTCGGGCAGTATGCGTATCGTTCGTGACCATCAATTTGTCCGACCCGAAAACCGTGGCGCCTCTGTGGCCATTGGGAATTTCGATGGCGTGCATCTAGGTCACGCGCATTGCATCGACCTTGCCCGCGGTCATGAGGCCCCTTTAGGGGTTTTGACCTTCGAGCCGCATCCCCGCGAATTCTTTAACCCTGACGCCCCGCCATTTCGGCTGATGAATGCCGAAGCCCGCGCCAATCGCCTTGAGAAAATGGGGGTGGAGATCCTCTATGAGCTGCCTTTCAATCGCACCCTTTCCGCACTTGATGCAGAAGATTTCATCCGCGAAGTGGTGGTTGAGGGGCTGGGTCTGAAGCATCTGGTCGTGGGAGCGGATTTCTGTTTTGGCAAAGGTCGCAAAGGCACAACAGATATGCTGCGCGCCTTCGGGGCGCGTTATGGGTTTGATGTGACTGTGGTCGATCTGCTGAATTCGGCCGGTGTGGCCGTGTCATCCACCGCTATCCGAGACGCGCTCAGGTCGGGTGATCCGCGCCAAGCCCGCGACATGCTTGGCCACTGGCACCGCATCGAAGGCCCCGCGATCCATGGCGAGAAACGGGGGCGCACATTGGGCTACCCGACCGCCAATATGTCATTGGATGGCCTGCACGTTCCCAAACTTGGCGTTTACGCAGTTTTGGTTGAATTGCGCAGCGGGCCATATGCGGGCCAGTATCACGGCGTGGCCAGTCTTGGCGTGCGGCCCATGTTCAATGGGCAAGAGCCAAATCTCGAAACCTTCATCTTTGATTTTTCAGGCGATATTTACGGCATGGATATGTCTGTCGGTCTGATCGAGTTTCTGCGTGGTGAGGAGAAATTCGACAGCCTTGAGGCCTTGATCGCCCAAATGGATCGCGACAGCCAGATGGCACGCGAGATCCTTGCTGCGTTATGACCAAGAAAGCCCCCTTTTGGAAACGCAAACCCTTGGCCGATATGACGGCACAAGAATGGGAAAGCCTCTGTGATGGGTGCGGGAAATGTTGTCTCAACAAGCTAGAAGATGCCGATACGGGCGAGGTGGCCCTGACACGGGTTGCCTGCCGTCTGTTTGATGATGCAACCTGCCGATGCGGACAATATGAAATTAGAAGAACACTTGTGCCCGAGTGTATCCAATTGACCCCTGAGGGCATGAAGGATGTCGCCTATTTCATGCCTGAAACCTGCGCCTATAGATTGCTGAATGAAGGCAAGGACTTGTATTGGTGGCACCCTTTGGTGTCAGGGGATCCTGAAACTGTGCACCAAGCGGGGATTTCCGCGCGCGGGATCACGGTTGCCGAATTCGACATTCCAGAAGAAGACTGGGAAGATTACATTATCGAGGAGCCAGGATTATGAACTTTGCCTCCGACAATACAGGCCCCGCTCATCCAGATGTGATTGCGGCCGTTACAGCGGCCAATGAGGGCTATGCCATGCCCTATGGTGCAGATGACGCCATGGCACGCGTGCGCCAATCCATCCGCGACCTGTTCGAGGCCCCAGAGGCGGCGGTTTATCTCGTCAGCACGGGCACAGCCGCCAATGCCTTGGCCTTGTCGGTGATGGTGCAGCCGTGGCAGTCGATCTTCTGCCATCGCATCGCCCATATCGAAGAAGATGAATGCGGCGCACCTGAATTCTATGCCAATGGCGCGAAACTAGCCTTGGTCGAAGGCGAAGGGGGCAAGATGACCCCTGATGGCTTGGCGCAGACCATTGCACATACGGGCGACAAAGGTGTGCACGGCATGCAGCGCGGCCCTGTGAGCCTAACCAATATCACCGAAGTTGGCACCGCCTATAGCCTAAGCGAGATCAAGGCGCTCAGTGATGTTGCAAAATCCTATGACCTGCCCGTTCATCTTGATGGCGCGCGCTTTGCCAATGCCTGCGCGGCCCTTGGCTGCCGCCCTGCCGATATGACATGGAAGGCGGGTGTGGATGCAGTCAGTTTTGGCGGCACAAAGAACGGCTGCATGGGTGTTGAGGCCGTGATCCTGTTCGACCCGAAAAAGGCGTGGGAATTTGAATTGCGCCGCAAGCGTGGCGCACATCTATGGTCAAAGCACCGCTTTCTCTCTGCACAGATGGAGGCCTATACGCGCGATGATCTCTGGCTGCGATTGGCGCAATCCGCCAATGCGCGCATGGCAGAATTGCGCGCGGGTTTGGCGCAGATCGAGGGGGTGCATATCGCGCATGAGCCTGCGGGCAATATGCTGTTCGCGCATCTGCCCCGTGCAGCCCATAAACGCGCCTTTGCGGCGGGGGCGCAATATTACCTCTTTCCCTTCAACGCCACGCTTGAGGGGCCAGAGGATGAGTTGATCCTCTGCCGCCTCGTCACCGATTGGTCATGCTCACAGAGCAAGGTTCAGGCTCTATTGGACTGCTTTAAGGCGGGCTAGAGCTTGCCCTCTAAATGGAGCGCAAGATCGTCTAGGCGGTCTTGCCCCCAGAAATGCGTGGCCCCATCCACCACATAGAAGGGCGCGCCAAAAACACCTGCCTCAACCGCGGCTTCGAGATTGGCAGCATATTCTTCGGCCCCCAATAACAGCCCGCGATCTGCCAAGCTGGGGTCAAAGCCTGCAGCCGTCAGAGCAGCGCGGATCACATCATCCTCTGCAATGTTCTTTTCCTCGCGCCACACCGCGCGGGTGACCCCGTGAACCAGTTCGGCCAAATCCCCGCCACCTTCGTTTTGGGCCGCAATAATGGCATAAGATGATGGCGCAGAATTGGTTGGGAAAAATGCAGGCTTCAGCGTGAGGGCAAGCCCCGTCTTCTTAGACTGGCGCTGCAGCTCTTGCAGGCGATAGGCCTGCCGTGCGGGGTGGCGTTCGGCGGGTGGTGTGCCGCCCGTACGCGCAAAAAGGGCGATAATATCCAAAGGTCGATACCGAATGGTCGCCCCATGTGCGGCGGCAATCTCCTCAAGTCGCTTTCCCGCGAGATAGGTGTAGGGAGAGATGGTCGAGAAATAATAATCAATATGCGACATTTCGCGGATCCTTTTTGGCTTTGCGTCAAGTTGGCCTGAGTGCTAGGGGGTGTCAACGCGCCAAGTGGGGCGCGCCCTGCACAGATCAAGGACTTTGCGAAAAGATGAGCGCCTCAGACCCAAAACTGATTTCTGGTAACGCCAATCGCGAATTGGCCAAGACGATTGCAAAACGGATGTCGATGCATCGCGGCATGAAAGTGGGTCTTGTGGATGCCCGCGTGGAACGTTTCAACGACCAAGAAATTTTCGTGGAAGTTTACGAGAACGTGCGTGGCGAGGATATGTTCATCGTCCAGCCCACATCGAAGCCTGCTAATGACAACTTGATGGAGCTGTTGATTATCGCTGACGCGCTGCGCCGCTCATCTGCTGCACGTATCACGGCGGTGATCCCCTATTTTGGATATGCCCGCCAAGACCGCCGCACCAAGGCGCGCACGCCAATCTCTGCGAAACTTGTGGCGAACCTGATTGCCGAAGGCGGCGTTGAGCGCGTATTGACCATGGATTTACACGCCGCACAGATCCAAGGCTTTTTCGATATCCCCGTGGACAACCTCTATGCGAGCCCGATTTTCGCGCTGGATATCTTGCATCAATTTGAGGGCAAGGTGGATGATGTCATGGTGATCTCGCCTGATGTTGGTGGCGTGGCGCGTGCGCGCGAACTTGCCACGCGCATTGGCGCGCCTTTGGCAATCGTGGACAAGCGCCGCGAAAAGCCAGGTGAGGTTGCTGAAATGACCGTGATCGGGAATGTCGAAGGCAAGCGATGCTTGATCGTGGATGATATGTGCGACACCGCTGGCACATTGTGCAAAGCGGCCGAAGTGTTGCTTGAACATGGTGCGACCGAAGTGCATGCCTATATCACCCACGGCGTGATGTCTGGCCCTGCGGTAGAGCGCGTGAGCAAATCGGTCATGAAATCCCTAGTTTTGACCGACACCATAGAGCCAACCGAAGCCGTTAAAAACTGCCCCAATATTCGCATCGTTCCCACCGCGCCCATGTTTGCACAGGCAATTTTGAACATTTGGAATGGCACAAGCGTCTCATCCCTGTTTGAGACGGAAACCCTCGTGCCGATCTATGAAGGGCTGTATCCCAACGGAATGTGGGGCCGCTAGGCGGCCACTTTCTGGCACAACACACTCAACGGCGCGCCTATAAAAAAGGCGCGCCTTTTTATAGGCGCGCCTTTTCTAAATTGCGTCCTCAAGGGGACAGGGGATCACAGGTTGATGTGATCGCCCAATGCCACCATGTCAGACAGAAGCTTAGCCGCGTCATCCACGGGGCCAGGCTCGTTTTTGAATGTCTCTTTCGCAGTCTCATGTGCCTCGCGATACTCTTCCACCATTTCGGCATAGAGTTCTTTAGTCACTTCCGCGCGAGGCAATGCACGCTCTGCAAGAACAGTGACCTTATCGGCGCTGATCTCGGCAAAACCACCCAGAACGATGTAATCGTCCTGACCGCCCGCATGGATGACCTGCAGCAAACCCGGACGCAGCGTGGTGATCGTGGGCGCGTGGTTTGCCATCGCCGTCATATCACCCCCTGCACCAGGGATTTGCACCTCGGTCGCATCTAACGAGGCCAAGCGGCGCTCGGGAGAGACGAGGTCAAATTTGAACGCTTCGGCCATTCGGCCCTCCTATCAGGCTGCTTCTGCTGCCAGACGCTCGGCCTTGGCTTTCACGTCTTCAATACCGCCCACCATATAGAACGCGGCTTCTGGCAGGTGGTCATATTCGCCTGCAACAACCGCCTTAAAGGAGGCAATCGTGTCTTCCAATGGAACCTGAATACCATCAGAGCCAGTGAAGACCTTCGCCACGTCAAATGGCTGCGACAAGAAGCGCTGGATCTTACGTGCGCGAGATACTGCCAGCTTATCTTCTTCGCTCAATTCGTCCATGCCGAGGATGGCGATGATGTCCTGCAGCGATTTGTAACGCTGAAGGATACCCTGAACGTCACGAGCCACGTTGTAATGCTCCTCACCAATGACAGCAGGGTCAAGCAGACGCGAGGTCGAGTCGAGCGGGTCAACCGCAGGGTAGATGCCCAATTCCGAAATCGCACGGCTGAGAACCGTGGTTGCGTCAAGGTGCGCAAACGAAGTTGCAGGTGCAGGGTCGGTCAAGTCGTCCGCAGGAACGTAGATCGCCTGAACCGAAGTAATCGAACCAGCTTTGGTCGATGTAATCCGCTCCTGCAGCGCGCCCATGTCGGTCGCAAGTGTCGGCTGGTAGCCCACAGCAGAAGGAATACGGCCCAAAAGCGCCGACACCTCAGAACCCGCCTGCGTGAAGCGGAAGATGTTGTCCACGAAGAACAGAACGTCTGTGCCTGACTGGTCACGGAACTGTTCCGCCAAGGTCAGACCCGTCAAAGCCACACGCGCACGCGCCCCTGGAGGTTCGTTCATCTGGCCGTAGACCAAGGCCACTTGGCTTTCGCTCAACGCGTCTGGCTTAATAACGCCAGATTCGATCATCTCGTGGTAAAGGTCATTGCCTTCACGGGTGCGTTCACCCACGCCCGCAAACACCGAGAAGCCCGAGTGCACTTTGGCGATGTTGTTGATCAATTCCATGATGAGAACGGTTTTACCCACGCCCGCACCACCGAACAGACCAATTTTACCACCCTTCGCGTAAGGCGCGAGAAGGTCGATCACCTTGATACCTGTGACGAGGATTTCAGACTCGGTGGACTGTTCCGCGAATTCAGGCGCAGGCTGGTGGATGGCGCGGGTTTCATCCGCTTTCACGGGGCCTTTTTCGTCAATGGGATCGCCCACAACGTTCATGATGCGGCCCAATGTAGCGTTGCCCACTGGAATGGTGATTGGCGCGCCCATATCGGTCACTTTCGCGCCGCGCACCAAACCCTCGGTTGCGTCCATCGCGATGGTGCGCACGGTGTTTTCACCCAAGTGCTGCGCCACTTCGAGGATCAGTTTCTTGCCATTGTTCTCGGTCTCAAGCGCGTTCAGGATCTCCGGTAGGTGATCTTCGAACTGCACGTCAACGACAGCGCCGATGACCTGAGTAATTTTGCCGACTGCTTGTGCCATGTCGTGTCTCCGGTTTCCTTAGAGCGCTTCCGCGCCCGAGATAATTTCAATCAATTCATTGGTGATCACAGCCTGACGCGAGCGGTTAAACTCAATCGTCAGTTTGTCGATCATGTCGCCTGCGTTGCGGGTTGCGTTATCCATTGCGGACATACGCGCCCCTTGCTCCGAGGCCCCATTTTCGAGAAGCGCTGTAAAAATCTGCGTTGTCACGCCAATGGGCAGCAGATCAGACAGGATTGCCTCTTCGGAAGGTTCGTAGTCATAGGGCGTTTCTGCCCCAACATCTTCTGCAGCATCTTCAAAAACAGCAGGGATGATTTGCTGCGCAGTTGGGATCTGAGAAATCACCGACTGGAAGCGATTGTAGAAGATGGTGGCAACATCAAATTCGCCCGCATCAAAGCGTGCCATCACATCCTTTGCGATGGCTGCTGCGTTTTCGTAACCCACGCGCTTCACTTCCGAGAGGTCAACGTGACCAATCAAAAGGTTTGCATAATCGCGGCGCAGTTGTTCACGGCCTTTTTTGCCGACAGTCAAAACCTTCACAGTTTTGCCCTGTGCGGTCAGCTCAGCAATGTGCGCTTTTGCAAGACGCGCGATGGAGGAGTTAAAGCCCCCACACAAACCGCGCTCGGCTGTCATGACAACGAGCAGATGTGTCTGGTCTTGACCCGTCCCTGCCAAAAGGCGCGGGGCACTGTCCGACCCACCGACCGAAGCGGCCAGCCCGCCAATCACCGCTGCCATTTTCTCGGCATAAGGCCGCCCAGCTTCGGCTGCTTCCTGAGCACGGCGCAGTTTAGCAGCAGCCACCATCTGCATGGCCTTGGTGATCTTGCGGGTCGATTTGACCGACTCGATCCGTGTTTTCAGATCCTTGAGACTTGGCATAAACCCGTCCCCTTACGAGAAATCTGCGGCGAATTCTTCGATGACTGCCTTCAGTCGGTCGGCTACATCACCTTTGATCTTTGGATCTTCATTGGTGATCCAATCGAGAACATCCTTGTGCTTCCCACGCAGATGCTGAAGCAGACCCTGCTCAAAGCGGCCAACTTCGCGCACGGCGATCTTATCGAGGAAGCCAGAGATACCCGCGAAGATCACACAGACGATTTCTGCGTTGGTCAGCGGTGCATATTGTGCCTGCTTCATCAACTCGGTCAGACGCGCGCCGCGGTTCAGCAAACGCTGTGTCGCCGCATCAAGGTCAGACCCGAACTGCGCGAAGGCCGCCATTTCGCGATACTGCGCCAGTTCCAGTTTCACCGAACCTGCCACCGACTTCATCGCATTGGTTTGGGCCGAAGAGCCTACGCGAGACACGGATAGACCTGTATTCACAGCAGGGCGAATACCCTGATAGAACAAGTCGGTTTCAAGGAAGATCTGGCCGTCTGTGATCGAGATCACGTTGGTCGGAATAAACGCTGAAACGTCACCGCCTTGGGTTTCAATCACGGGCAGAGCGGTCAAAGACCCTGCACCAAGATCTTCGTTCAGCTTCGCCGAACGCTCCAACAAACGAGAGTGGAGGTAGAAAACGTCACCAGGATAGGCTTCACGCCCTGGGGGACGGCGAAGCAGCAAGGACATCTGGCGGTAAGCAACAGCTTGCTTGGACAGGTCATCATAGATGATCAGCGCATGCTTGCCGTTGTCACGGAAATACTCGGCCATCGCGGTCGCGGAATATGGCGCAAGGAACTGCATCGGGGCAGGGTCAGACGCGGTCGCAGCCACAACGATGGAATATTCAATCGCGCCTGTCTCTTCGAGCTTCTTCACCAACTGCGCCACAGTCGAACGCTTCTGGCCGACCGCAACATAGATGCAGTAAAGCTTCTTGCTTTCGTCTTTGCCAGCCGCTTCGTTATAGCTTTTCTGGTTCAGGATCGCGTCCAAAGCCACGGCAGTTTTGCCTGTCTGACGGTCGCCAATGATCAATTCGCGCTGACCACGGCCGATGGGGATCATCGCGTCAACAGCCTTGAGGCCTGTTGCCATAGGCTCATGAACAGATTTACGCGGGATAATGCCAGGCGCTTTGACGTCCGCAACGCGGCGCTCTTTCGACTTGATCGGGCCTTTGCCATCAAGTGGGTTGCCCAAGCCGTCTACAACGCGGCCAAGCAATTCTGGGCCAGCAGGAACGTCCACGATCGAATTCGTGCGCTTAACAGTGTCACCTTCTTTGATGTCACGGTCAGAGCCGAAGATCACGACACCTACGTTGTCGGATTCAAGGTTGAGGGCCATGCCCATAATTCCACCTGGGAATTCGACCATTTCACCCGCTTGAACATTATCAAGCCCGTGAACGCGGGCGATCCCATCGCCAACACTCAGCACGCGGCCAACTTCGGCCACTTCTGCATCCTGACCGAAACTCTTGATCTGTTCCTTCAGGATCGCGGAAATCTCTGCAGCTTGGATCGCCATTATCCGACCTCTTTCATGGTGTTCTGGAGGGAGTTGAGCTTGGAGCGGATCGAGCTATCGATCATCTTCGAGCCAACCTTTACGATAAGACCGCCAATGAGGCTTTCATCAACGGTCGCATTCAAATTAATTTTCTTGCCCACGGAGGCTGACAAGGCTTTTGCCAGTTTATCCGCTTGGGTTTTGGTCAGGGCCTTGGCAGATACGACCTCTGCGGTCATCTCGCCACGGCTTTCTGCGATTTGGGCGCGCACGGCGCGCAGCACCATCGGCAGAACGAAGAGACGGCGCTTTTGCGCCATGACTTGCAGGGTGTTAGTTGCGACCATACCCAATTTCATTGCCTTGGCGACAGCGCCAACGGCAGCCTGAGACTCGTCACGGCGGTAGATCGGGGAGGAGATCAAATCGCGCAGGTCTGCGCTTGCGGCCAATGCGGCTTCGAGCGCGTCAACATCTTTGGCCAGCGCATCAATCGCTGCCGCCTCGGTGGCTAGGTCGAACATCGCGGTCGCGTAGCGCGCGGCGATGCCAGTTGAGATCGAAACCGATTCGGACACGTCCACCCTTTCAACTATTTGGCTCGGGCAGCGTGAGGATCACGCCCGAGCAGTTCGTTCTTCGCGGCTTGAAGGTGCCGCCATTCCTCAGATTTGGCGGTCGTTTAGCAGAGGGTTTAATTTGCTGCAACCGCCGATGGCGCAAACATGATTTTGACAAAATCCTTGTTTTTCAGAGGTTAACCAAATCTTTCTGCAGATGCGACGCTTTGAAGCTAAAAAAAAACGCGCGCATGGAGACGATTTTGACCCTAATTTAGGCGCAAATGTCCAGAGTTGGCCTCTTTTGGCCAACCTTAGCGATTCTGCATCTGCGAAATAGAGGGGCCTTTTTGGCGGCGCACGCGGCCCGTTGCAGGGCTTGGAACACCATCAAGGATGCGCAAGGGATTGCGCATGCGTGTGGCGTGACCCCGTTTTGTAGGGGCAAAGACTTGCTTACTCGCTTCAACCATGATCACACCGCCTGCGTAGTGCGAACTCATCCAGCGCCCCGCGCGTTCCATCATATCGGCAGACCTGAGCCAGAACCGCGCATGGCTTGGCGGCGCAAAAAGTGCGGCACGGTGACGTTCTGGCACAAAGCCATGGTGGCGCAATTGTGCCTCAAGCTGGCTGAGGCTGTAGGGCCGCCCATAGCCGAAGGGCGTGGCATCGCTGCGCGCCCACAAGCCACCGCGATTTGGCACAATGAACAAGGCCCGCCCCCCTGCCCCAAGCGCGCGGGCGGCTTCATCCAAGAGCGCCGCAGGATCATCGCTTGTCTCAAGCCCATGCAGCATCACCAAGCGATCTGCCATCCCTTCAGACAAGGGCCACCGCGCATCTTCGCACAGGGCCGCAACATTCGACATCCCAGCAGGCCAAGGCATTACCCCCTGCCCTTGCGGCATCAAGCCAATCACGCGGCGCGATTGATCGAGATACGGGCGCAAAAGCGGAACGGCAAAGCCAAAGCCCACCACAGTCTGCCCACTTGCGTTAGGCCAAAGTGACAACATCGCATCACGCACAGCCTTTTGCGCAATTCGCCCCAATCGGGTGCGATAGTAAAATTGACGCAAATCAACGACATCAAGATGCATTGCAAAAGCCAGTCCGCTGCGATTGTCTTAGGCCATATGTGCCACGAAGCTGAGGAGATTGCCATGACCACCGCCGCGCCCGCCACTGAAATTGTGACAATCCCCTGCCTCAAGGACAATTACGCCTTTGCGTTGCATCTGCGCGAAACAGGTCAGACCTTGATCGTAGACGTGCCAGAAGCCGCGCCCATTGTTGCCGAATGTGCGCGGCGCGGATGGGTGATTACAGACGTTCTCTTAACCCACCACCATTGGGATCACGTGGACGGGTTGCCCGATCTGCATGCGGCGACCAACAGCCCAATTCGCGTTTGGGGGGCAGCCGCAGATGCCCATAGGCTGCCCGCGCTTGACCACGCGCTGCACGAAGGCGATTTCATGGAAATCGGGGCCTTGAGTGGCACGGTTTACGATGTGTCTGGCCATACTGTGGGGCACATCGCCGTTCATTTCCCACAGGCGGGCGTGATCTTTACCGCTGACAGCCTAATGGCGCTTGGCTGTGGTCGCCTGTTTGAGGGCACACCCGCGCAGATGTGGCAAAGCCTGTCAAAACTGACCACACTTCCGCGTGATACGCTTGTCTGTTCGGGTCACGAATACACGCAATCAAATGCGCGGTTTGCCTTGACCATCGATCCTGAAAACGAGGCGCTCCAAGCTCGCGCTTCCCGCATTGACGAGGCGCGCGCAAAAGGCTTGCCAACAGTGCCAAGCAGCCTTGGCATGGAATTGGACACAAACCCGTTCCTGCGCGCCAATGACCCCCAAATCAAAGCACATTTGGGGATGACAGATGCCAGTGACGCAGAATGCTTTGCCGAGATCAGGCAGCGCAAAGATCACTTCTGATGGATTTTCACGCAAATTTGCGCCGATCACAGGTTTTTTTTCAAGTTTAGCTTGAAACTGGCGAAATAAAACCGAAGCTTAATATCATGAGGCTATGGCTAGACTCAGTGGAGGCGGGCCGAACCCGCTTGCGCCTCTGGCCGCAACGAAAGGAGCACTTATCGTGCCGTCGTTTTCAAATACCCTAGAGCAGGCCATCCATGCGGCTTTGGCGCAGGCGAATGCGCGCAGGCATGAATTGGCAACATTGGAACATCTTCTTCTGGCGCTGTTGGACGAGCCTGACGCGGCCAAAGTCATGCGCGCCTGCAGCGTGGGTATTGATGCCCTGCGCGAGACGCTGATCACCTTCATTGACGAAGAATTGGCCACGCTTGAGACAGATATCGAGGGCTCTGAGGCTGTGCCGACCGCGGCCTTCCAGCGGGTGATCCAACGCGCCGCGATCCATGTGCAATCCTCGGGTCGCACCGAGGTGACAGGGGCAAACGTCCTTGTCGCGATTTTCGCAGAGCGCGAGTCAAACGCAGCCTATTTCCTGCAAGAGCAGGATATGACCCGATATGACGCGGTGAATTTCATCGCCCATGGGGTGGCGAAAGATCCGTCTTTTGGGGAAAGCCGCCCTGTTTCAGGCGCGACTGATCCGATGGACGAGGGCGCTGAAACAAGTGGCAACCCGCCTGAGGGTAGTGATGCCAAGGAATCCGCCCTTGCCAAATATTGCGTTGATCTGAACAAAAAGGCGCATGATGGCGATGTTGACCCGCTGATAGGTCGCCATGATGAGGTGGAACGCTGCATTCAAGTGCTGTGTCGCCGCCGCAAGAACAACCCACTCTTGGTTGGTGATCCTGGTGTTGGCAAAACCGCCATTGCCGAAGGTCTGGCGAAAAAGATTGTCGAGGGCGAAACGCCTGAGGTTTTGGCGAAATCCACCATTTATTCGCTCGACATGGGCGCGCTTTTGGCAGGCACACGCTATCGCGGTGATTTTGAAGAACGGCTGAAGGCCGTGGTCAACGAATTGGAAGACCATCCTGACGCGGTTCTTTTCATTGATGAAATTCATACTGTCATCGGGGCGGGTGCGACATCGGGTGGGGCCATGGATGCCTCAAACCTGCTTAAGCCCGCGTTGCAGGGCGGAAAATTGCGCTGCATGGGATCGACAACCTATAAAGAGTTCCGTCAGCATTTTGAAAAAGACCGCGCGCTCTCCCGCCGCTTCCAGAAGATTGACGTCAATGAACCATCCGTTGAGGATTCGGTGAAAATTTTGCGGGGGCTGAAGCCTTATTTCGAAAGCCACCATGATGTGAAATACACCGCCGATGCGATCCGCACGGCGGTGGAACTGGCGGCGCGCTATATCAACGACCGCAAATTACCCGATAAAGCAATTGACGTGATTGACGAGGCCGGCGCGGCACAGCATCTGCTGCCCGACAGCAAGCGGCGTAAGACCATTGGCCCAAAGGAAATCGAAGCCGTTGTCGCCAAAATCGCGCGCATCCCACCAAAGAACGTCTCAAAAGACGATGCAGAAGTGCTGCGCGATTTGGAAAAAACACTCAAGCGCGTGGTGTTCGGCCAAGACAAAGCGATCGAGGCCTTGGCCTCTGCGATCAAATTGGCTCGCGCGGGTCTCCGGGAACCAGAAAAGCCTATTGGGAACTATCTCTTCGCGGGGCCAACAGGTGTTGGTAAAACCGAAGTGGCCAAACAACTGGCAGATACGCTTGGGGTCGAGTTGCTGCGTTTTGACATGTCCGAATATATGGAGAAACACGCAGTATCCCGCCTGATTGGTGCCCCTCCGGGATATGTTGGGTTCGATCAGGGCGGACTTCTGACTGATGGCGTGGATCAGCATCCTCACTGCGTTCTGTTGTTGGACGAAATCGAAAAAGCCCATCCTGATGTGTTCAACATCCTGTTGCAGGTCATGGATCACGGCACGTTGACAGATCACAACGGACGTTCGGTCGATTTCCGCAATGTCGTCTTGATCATGACCTCAAACGCAGGCGCAGCCGAACAGGCGAAGGCGGCTATTGGATTTGGTCGCGACCGCCGCGAAGGTGAAGATACCGCCGCGATTGAGCGCACCTTCACCCCTGAATTCCGCAACCGCTTGGACGCGGTGATCAGTTTCGGCGCACTGCCAAAAGATGTAATCCTGCAGGTGGTTGAGAAATTCGTGCTGCAACTTGAAGCGCAGCTGCTTGATCGCAATGTGACGATCGAGCTGACCAAACCCGCAGCTGAACTTTTGGCCGATTTGGGCTATGATGATCGTATGGGCGCGCGCCCCTTGGGCCGTGTCATCCAAGAACAAATCAAAAAGCCACTGGCCGAAGAACTGCTGTTTGGCAAACTGGCCAAGGGCGGCAATGTGAAGGTCGGTGTTAAAGACGGCAAAATCGACCTGCGCATTGAAAACGGTGCGCCACCGCGGATCAGTTCGAAAAAGCCACCGCTGCTCACGGCAGAATGACCTGCGGCGCAGCGTTAACATCAAAAGCGACCCCCTTTTTGAGTGGGGTCGTTTTTTTGTGCCTCATTTGTAGGTAATGCCACCCCGCCGAGCCTCAGCTTTCCTGTCGACTGCCGATTGGGTGAGACCTGTTTCATTCAACAATATGTCGACCATGATCCAAGCATAGCGGCGCGCGATTACACCTGCGGCCCCCAAAGCTATGACGGGCATCAAGGCACTGATTTCCGCCTTTCTGATCTGGCAGCCCTAACGCGCAATGTCACCGTTCTGGCTGCGGCGGATGGTATTGTGCAGGCCACGCGAGATGGGGTTCTCGATCGAGGCATCGCCGCCATGCCCGAGGGGCAGGATTGCAGAAACGGTGTTGTGATTGACCACGGCGATGGATGGCAAAGCCAATATTGCCACCTTGCCCAAGGTAGCATCGCCGTGACCCAAGGGCAAAATGTTCAAGCCGGCGCGCGGCTTGGGTTGCTCGGGCTGTCAGGGCGCACCGAATTTCCGCATCTGCATTTCACCTTACGCCACAATGGCACTGTGATTGATCCTTTCAATCAAAGTTCTGAGGGGCATTGCGGCCTCGACACGGCCCAACTCTGGCACCCTGCATTGCCGGCGCCGACCGCAGATGTCATGGCAGCAGGTTTTTCCAATGCCCTGCCCGATTATGATGCAATTCGCGCAGGGCGCGCGCATCTGCCCATGGCCACCCGCAGCGCAAGCGCCTTGGTGGTCTGGGGCTTTGCCCATAGTGGGCAGATCGGCGATCGTACGGAGTTTGAAATCACAGGGCCGAACGGGGCGCTTCTGCATGAAAACAATGTCACATTAGAGCGCGCCCAAGCGCAGTTTTTTCGCGCCTCTGGCCGCCGCGCGCCAAACGGGGGATGGGGCGCGGGACGATATATCGGGGAAATCCGACTGATCCGCGAAAGTGAACTTATCTCAATCCGTCAAACAGAAATCGAGCTGCGCTAACGCTCGGTCAATTTAAGTTCTATCCTGCGGTTTTGCGCCCGCACTGCGGCGCTATCCCCTTCGGCTGCGGGGTGGAATTCACCAAATCCTGTGGCGGCCAATCGCTCGGACGGAATGCCCAATTCCTCGCTCATATAAAGAACCACGGACAAGGCGCGCGCCTGCGACAATTCCCAGTTGCTCGAAAATTCCGCATTGGCCGATAGGGGGACATTATCGGTATGGCCATCAACACGAATGATCCAGTCGATGGTATCGGGGATTTCATCGGAAACCTGCAACAGCAATTCTGCCACATTGGCAATTTGTGCGCGCCCCTCAGGGCTGAGATCGGCGCGGGCGCTGTCAAACAAGACCTCAGACGAAAACACGAAACGGTCGCCCACGATCCGCACGCCATCACGCCCCTCAAGCACCTCTCTCAGGCGACCAAAGAAATCGGATCTGTAGCGTTCCAAACGCTGCGCTTCTGCGGCTTCGAGATCAGCACGCGCGCGCTGCTCGGCCGCCACTTGCGCCAGAGCTGTGTTCAATCGCGTTCCTAGCGCGTCAATTTGGACTTGTGCCGCCTCATCGCGCGCCTCAGATTCGTCCAATGTAGTTTCAAGCGCGGCGAGCTGCGCGCGCAGGGCTGCAAGCTGCTCATTTAGCACAACCACACGCCGCTGCGCTTCGGTCGATTGCGCCTGCGCCGTGGCAAGCTCGGCATTGGCGACCGCTAAAAGGGCCTCTCGCTCAGACAGTTGTGATTGCAAATCTTCAACGGCGGGTAGGTTTTCTTGCGCCGCCCGCGCGGCAGCCAATAGGGTCAGCGTTTCCTCGGCCCTTGCGCGCTCCTCCTCTAATGCGAGGGTGAGCGCGGTCAATTCTGCGTCAGAATTGGCCAATCTCTCGCGTAGGGCTTCGGCTGCCGCAGCATCGACCATGCGTGCGGCTTCTTCTTCAGACAGTTGGGTTTGCAGATCGCTGTTCTCACTGCGCAAATCTGCCAACAATGCCTCAAGCGCCTCGCGCCGCGCTGCTGCTAAACGCGCGGCCTCAGCGGCGCTGTCAATCTCGCTGCGCGCTTGCGCAAGCGCAAGGTTCAACGCCTCCTCGCGGGAGAGTGTTTCTGCAAGTTCAGCGCGCGTGCTGTCCACTTGAGCGCGCAAATCAGCCTGGCGCGCCAAGAGACTTGCCACCTGCTCTTCAAAGGAGGCGATGCTTGCCTGTGCCTCGGATAACTGGCCGCCCAATGTGGCAAGGCGGGTTTCCAGATCGCTGGAGCGGGCCTGTTCCAACCCAAGCGCATCGCTGAGCGCATTCAATTCTGCATTGAGCGCATCGAGCTCATTATCCTTCGTGGCAATCTGATCGCTTAGAACGAATTGCACCACCATGAAAATGGTCAGCACAAAAATCATCACCATCAGCAATGCGGTGATGGCATCCACAAAACCCGGCCAAATCGCGGCAGAAAACCGATTGACTGTTCTGCGGTGAAACGCCATCAGGGTTGCCCTTCCCCGTTTTCATCCGTCTCGGTCACACGCCGAATAGCAGCGGTCAGTGCCGCCATCTCACGGCGCAACGCGCGTACTTCGCCATCGCCTTTAGACGATTGGTTCACCCGCGCGGCCATTTGTTCAAAAATTTGCACAAGCTGCAGGTCAATCGACCGCATCCGCGCGCGGGCTTCATCGTCAAATCCGCCGAGACTGCCCAGAATTTCCAATCGCTCGACCAGTTGTTCTTGAGCTTGGGCCTGACGCGCCGCAATATCTTGCGATTGTGGGGTCATCCGTTCAGCCAAGGCCACAACCGCGCCTGTCATTTCTACCATCCGCGCTTCAACTTCGGCCTGTCGGGCGTTGGATTGCGTGAACATCGCCTGCAAGCTGTCGATCTGGTCAACCATGTGATCCAAGACTGTGGCCACGGCCGCACGATCCACACCACCGCCGTCCCCATCAGCATCTGACGAGGAAAAACTCATCCGCGTGATGGAGGACAGCCATTCTTCCATTTCACGGTAAAATCGGTTTTGGCCATGTCCCGCGAAAAGTTCCAAAAGTCCCACAACCAAAGAGCCCGCGAGCCCCAAAAGCGAGGAGGCGAAGGCCGTGCCCATCCCCCCCAACTGGCTTTCAAGCCCCGTCATCAACCGCGCGAACACCGCAAGCCCGTCTTCATCGGCACTGGGCTGTAGACCGCGAATTGTATCTACAACTGCAGGCACTGTTGTGGCCAATCCAAAAAACGTGCCCAAGAGCCCGAGGAAAATCAGCAAATTCGCCAAATAACGGGTGATGTCGCGGCTTTCTTCCATCCGCGCGCCCACGGAATCCAATACCGAACGGGTCGTCATGGTCGACAGTTGCATCCGTGCACCGCGCCCTTGCAAAGCGGCGGCTAAAGGCGCCAATAGTTCGGGACGCCGTTGATCTGTCAAACCTTGCTGCGCCGCGCCTTCGATCCAGCGTACCGAAGAAAATAACTGCAGCACCTGCCAGAAACAGGCCATCACGCCGACCAAGAACACCACGCCTATGGTGCCATTGAGATAGGGGTTGGAGAGGAAAACAGGCAGCACCATAGGATAAACTACTGCGCCCCCTGCCGCGACCAAGCCGCATATGATCATCATCAGGAAAATCTGGCGGGTGGGGCGTGTGAAACTAGACTGCGCCCCGCTTCTGTTGCTGCCGCTCATCAAAAACTCTCCTGCCCCGTGGCCTCGCTTGGGCCCAACCTACCGCCCTTCCATGGCTCTGCCAACAGGGGGGCGCAAGATCACGATGGTTTTATCTCTGCTTTTATCTCGGCAACGCGTGATTGCAGCCACGATAATTCGACATCAGGAACGCCGATTTGGTGCAAATGCTCGGCTGTGTTGATCAGATATTCATCGTTTGGCCCCCGCCCACCCACAGCGCGCGCGATAATCTGGGCTTGGGTCTCAAGGTCAAGATCGCCGCGATATTGGCAATGGTCAGGGTCAATGACAAAAGTCAGCACATTCTCAAGCGTCCCACCCGCTGACAGATGCACCGTTTGGCGCGTCTCAAGATAGGCAGAGCTGACCAACTCACGCTCGCGCAAATATTCCAAGGTTGCGCTTTCATGACCATCTGTCACGCGAAACGCTACCCCGTCACAATGGGCATTTTCGGCCTGATCCAAGGCCAAAACCAACCCTGGTGCCTCGGGCGTGCCGCGGTGGTGAATAGAGGACATGCAAAACGACCGCCGCCATCCGATAAGCCGCGCATGCGCGGTCTGCGCCACAGGAAAGCCCGGGTTCCAGATTAGGCTGCCATAGCCAAAGACCCAGAGAGGTTCAAACTGTGCCTCAGACATGAGATGCCGCCTCGCTTTGGCGCTTGGCAGTCCTGACGCGCAGCGTTAAGGAACGGCGCATGAAAAAGGTTCTTATCATCATCGCGGCCCTTTGCCTGTTGGCCAGTGGGGTTTGGTTTGGGCTTGCCGCAGCAAGCAAATCGACCCTCGCAGCATGGTTCGAAGCACGCCAAGCCGATGGGTGGCTTGTCTCACATGATCCGATTGAGGTGAAGGGCTTTCCCCTCAGCCTGAATGCCACAATCCCGAATTTGGAACTGGCTGACCCTGAAACAGGGTGGCTTTGGTCAGGCCCAGCAATCTTGATTAATCAGGCCTTGCTGTCTGCAGGGGACATATCCGTTACATGGCCAAGCGCCCATGTTATTGCCACGCCCGAAGCACGTTTCGATATCGCTTCGGCGCAGTTTCAGTCCAATTTGCAGCTTGAACCAACCCGCAATCTGGCAGTGTCAGGGGCGGCGACCCAGTTGCGCGATCTCACCCTTCAGCGCGCGAATGACGCTGCTTGGCAAGCCAGTTTATACGCGGCCACGATCACATTCACCCGATTGCAGAATGAGGATCAAACCTATGATCTGAATGGCGCAATCGAGGGGTTATCTCTCCCCCAAGGCCTGCGCGCGCGGCTTGATCCTGCGGGGGTCATGCCTACGATTTTCGAGCAATCCAGCCTTGATGCCACTTTGACCTTTGATCGCCCGTGGGATTTGGACGCGCTTGAACAGGCCCGCCCGCAATTTACGGCCATCCAAATTGACGAAGCCTCTGCCATCTGGGGGGATATGGTTTTGCGCGCTTCGGGTGCGGTCACAGTGGATGCACAAGGCATAGCTGAGGGTGATCTGGCGCTTAGGGCGGAAAACTGGCGCGCGATGTTAGATATGGCCTTGCGCGCTCGGGTCATTTCGCAAGACCTGTATCAAATGCTAGATGGCGGGCTTGGGTTTTTTGCGCAGCTCTCGGGCCAGCCCGAAAACCTTGATATCATCTTACGCTTTAGCGGGGGTGCGGTCTTTGCAGGGCCGATCCCCATTGGCCCCGCACCACGTTTGATCCTGCGTTAATCTTTCTTGCGCGCGATCCGGCCAAAATCAGGCGCATCTGTATCCTGCCCCGCCTCAATAATGCCGCGCCGAATGGCGCGGGTGCGGGTGAAATAGGCGTGCAGATGATCCCCATCGCCCCGCCGAATAGCGCGCTGCAAGGCGAATAATTCTTCGGTAAAGCGCCCCAAAATCTCTAGGGTGGCATCTTTGTTGGACAAGAAAACATCCCGCCACATGGTCGGATCAGAGGCTGCAATGCGGGTGAAATCACGGAAACCCGCCGCAGAATATTTGATCACTTCGCTATCCGTCACGCGGCGCAAATCATCAGCGACACCGACCATCGTGTAGGCGATCAAATGCGGTGTGTGGCTGGTGACGGCAAGAACCAGATCGTGATGATCTGCGTCCATTTCCTCAACCTTGGCACCGCACCCTTCCCACAGGGCGCGCAATCGCGCCACCGCATCAGGGTTGCTGTCTGCCTCTGGGGTGAGGAGGACGTAGCGATTATCAAACAACTCGGCAAAGCCCGAGCGGGGGCCAGAATGTTCAGTGCCTGCAAGCGGGTGCGCTGGGATGAAATCCACCCCTTGTGGCAAATGCGGGGCGACCGCATCGATCACCGCGCGCTTCACCGATCCCACATCGGAGATTGTGGCACCTGTGGCCAAATGCGGGGCCATTTCAAGCGCTACGGCCTCCATCGCGCCAACAGGCACGCAAAGAACCACCAAATCCGCACCCGCAACCGCGCTGGCCAGATCATCCGCGATATGATCACATAGCCCGATTTCGCGCGCGACATCCCGCGTCTGGGGCGAGCGGGCATAGCCCACCACCTCGCCAGCAAGACCCGCGCGGCGCATCGCAAGCGACATTGAGCCTGCAATCAGCCCCAGACCGATGAGGGCAACACGGGTGTAAAGCTGGCTCATTCCGCCCCCCTAAAGGCGCGCATTGCCGCCAGAACATGAACATTATCCTCGGGCCGCCCGATGGTGATCCGCAGCCCATGCGGGATTTTATAAGACTTTGGCGCCCGCACGATAATGCCGCGCGATTTGAAAAACGCATCAGCCGCGTCAGCGGTCGCCTCATCCTCGAAACGGGCCAAGATGAAGTTCGCTTCACTGTCCGACACTTTGATCCCCAAATCACGCAAGCCTCGCGTCAGGGTATCGCGCTCGGCATTGTTGATGCGCACCGAATTTTGGGCAAATTCTTGATCTGCAATCGCCGCCTCTGCCCCTGCAAGCGCAAGGGTTGAGAGGTTAAAGGGCTGACGCAAACGCGTTAAAATTTCAATCAACCCTTTCGCGCCATAGCCCCACCCCACCCGCAGGCCCCCAAGCCCATAAAGCTTGGAAAAGGTGCGGGTCATCACAACATTGTCGCGCTCTGTTGCGAGGCTTGCACCGCCATCATACCCATCAACAAACTCTGCATAGGCCGCATCAATCACCAACAAACAATTTGGCGGGATAGCATCGGCCAAACGCGTCAATTCCTCATGGCTGAGAAAAGTGCCTGTTGGGTTTGCAGGGTTAGCAATAAACACCAATCGGGTGCGCGGCGTTATCCCCGCGATCACTGCATCAATATCGACACGAAAATCCGCCTCGGGAACCTCAACGGGTGTAGCGCCAACCATCAGCGCACAGATGCGATACATGGCAAATCCATGCTCGGTGAACAGAACCTCATCCCCCTGCCCCGCAAAAGCGTGGCACAGAAATTGGATCACCTCATCCGAACCAACGCCACAGATAATGCGATCAGGGTCAAGCCCGTGCAGCGCACCTATGGCTTCGCGCAAGGCCGTGTGACCCGTGTCAGGGTAGCGGTGCATATCCGCCGCTGCCGCCTCAATCGCCGCGCGGGCCTTGGGGCTTGGCCCGAACGGATTTTCGTTTGACGAAAGTTTAATCGGGTTTTGATGCCCCTGAAGCGCACTTAATCCGCCCTGATAAAGGGCAATCTGCATGATCCCTGCCTTGGGGTCAGGATATGTGCCGCGCGCGCTCATGGATGCGATCCTTCTTGTCAAATTACCCCCGCCTTCTAACGGGGCTTGCGCGCCAAGGGAAGTTCCCGCGCAAAAATTGCCAGATCAATAGAAACTTTGCGGATCAATATCGACCGAGAGACGCAGCTTGTTGGAATATTTCAATCCGTTCAGCCAGTGCGCAAGCGCCGCTTGAATGGGCGCACCTTTTGGGGCCTTGACCAAAAGGCGCACACGATGCCGCCCCCGCACCCGTGCGACAGGCGCAGGGGCAGGGCCAAAAACCTGCGCCTCAATCTGGCGCAGCGCGCCATCATGGCGGGCCAGATGATTGCCCAGATCAAAACATTCGGCCAAATCGGGGCTTGAGATCACGATCCCCGCAAGCCTGCCATAGGGTGGCATCGCGGCCGCTTCGCGCATCGCGGCCTCGGCACGCCAGAACCCCTCATCATCATTGGCCAGAATGGCGGTGATCACGGGGTGCTCGGGCTGATAGGTCTGCATCATGGCGACCCCTGCTTTTTCAGCGCGCCCTGCGCGGCCTGCAACTTGGCGCATCAGCTGAAAACTGCGCTCAGCCGCGCGCAGGTCAGACCCGTGCAACCCAAGATCAGCATCCACCACCCCCACCAAGGTGAGGTTCGGGAAATTATGCCCCTTGGCCACCAATTGCGTGCCGATGATAATATCGCATCCGCCTTCTGCAATCTCAGCAATCTGCGCTTTCAGCGCGCGGGCGGAGCCAAACAAATCAGATGATAAAATCGCCACGCGCGCCTGTGGAAACAGGGCTTGCGCCTCTTCGGCAATGCGTTCGACCCCAGGCCCTAATGCCGTCAACTTCCCCTCAACGCCACAGGCGGGGCAGGTTTCGGGAATATCTTTCGTCTCGCCGCATTGATGGCACATCAGCCGCTTTTGAAAGCGGTGTTCAACCATGCGGGCATCACAATGATCACAGGCAATTTGTACACCACAAGCACGGCATAGGGTAATCGGCGCAAAGCCACGGCGATTGAGGAACAGCAGGCTTTGCTCACCTGCTGAAATACGCGCCGCCACCTCATGCGCCAAGCTCGGTGAAATCCATTGCCCCGAGGGCACATCCTCAAGGCGCATATCAATCGCGCTCATCTGTGGCAATTCAGACGCGCCAAACCGCGCGGGCAGATCAAAGCGTTCATATTTGCCCGCCTCCGCATTCGCCCATGTCTCAAGCGAAGGGGTCGCCGATGCCAAGATCACCTGCGCGCCTGCAACGGAGCCGCGCAGAACAGCCATATCGCGGGCATTGTAGAACACGCCGTCTTCCTGCTTGTAAGAGGCATCATGTTCTTCATCGACCACGATCAAACCCAAATCTCGGAACGGCAAGAATAGGCTAGAGCGCGCGCCCACCACCAATTGCGCGCCCCCTTCGCCCACCATTTTCCAGACGCGCCGCCGTTCGGCCATGGTAATCCCTGAATGCCATTCGGCAGGGCGCGCACCAAACCGAGCTTCAACCCGGGTCAGGAATTCCGCAGAAAGGGCAATCTCAGGCAAAAGGACAAGCGCCTGTTGGCCTTTCGGCAAAGTCTCGGCAACCGCCTCAAGATAGACTTCGGTTTTGCCTGACCCCGTGACCCCCTTGAGTAAACTGGCCCCAAAGCCGCCTGCCGCAATTTTGTGGCGCAAGCGGCGCGAGATATCGGCCTGATCGGGGCTGAGGTTCTTGCCCTCAAGGTGATGATCCAAAGCGGGGAAAGGCGCATCGCGGGGGGCCTCGACTTGCGCCAATGCGCCTTGTTCGACCAATCCTTTGATGACCGCGCTGCTGACCCCTGCCGCCTGCGCCAATTCGGTTTGCGACAGCGCGGCCCCCCCATATTCGTCAATCACATCCATGACACGGGCCCGCGCATCTGTCATCCGCGCAGGCGTGCTTGCCCCCCGCGTGTATAGTCTGCGCGCTTGAGGCGAAGCCCCCAATGCAGGCGCACGCGTGGCCAAACGCAGCATCGCCGACAAGGGCGTAAAGGTGTATTGCGCCGCACGCTCTAGAAATTGGCGCATTTCAGGGCGCATTGGCGCCACATCCACCACATTCGCGATTTTACGAATTTTTGCAGGGTCATAGCCCCCCTGCCCCCGGCCCCAAACCACGCCAATCACGCGGCGCGGCCCAAGCGGCACTTCGACAAAGGCACCAATCCCACAGCCCCCCTCTGGCGCGCGATAATCCAGCACGCGATCCAGCGGTTCAGCCGTCAGCACACCAACAAGCGCCCCTTCAGTGAAATAATCAGCTTCCATCGCGTTGGCGTTCATTCTCTTTTGCATTCAAGGTCAAGCGGGATATATGCAAAGAACCACGCAAGCGCCGCGATGAAAAGCACCAAAACCAAGACCCTACCGCCCCATAATTTGCAGAAGCGAAAAAACAGGGCAGAAATCGGAAAAGCTTTGGTGTAAGGTGACGGCGTAGCGAGTAAACAACACGGCACCAGACCGTGGCACAAATGAGATGCCCCCCAAAAGGCGGGGCGCGCAGAATGAGGCAAGGACAGTGACACAGAAAGCAGAAATGCTCGGCGATTGGCGTGAGCGCGTTCTCAAAGACCCCGAACTAATCCTAGAGGATCGCGACCTAATGCGCGTTCTGATCGCGGCTAATGATCGGCTGATGGGCGGTAATGTGGTCGATATGCGCGGCATTGCAATGGAGCGATTGGAAAGCCGCCTTGAACGCCTAGAGGACACGCATCGCTCTGTGATCGCGGCGGCCTATGAAAATCTGACGGGCACTAATCAAATTCACCGCGCCGTTTTGCGTGTGTTAGAGGCCGAGAATTTCGAAGATTTTTTGAAAATTACAGCCGCAGACCTACCTGAAATCCTGCGCGTTGATCGCGCGAAACTGGTTCTCGAAAGTCATGAGGCCGAAGAACGTGACCCCGATGACCTGAGCGGTCTTGATGAGGTTCTCTCCATCGTGCCGGCAGGTTTTGTTGATGCCTATCTCACAGGCGGGCGCGATGTGCCCTCGCGTCAAGTTACATTGCGCGGCGCAAGCCCCCATGCCGAACAGGTTTTTGGCACGGCCGCAGAATGGATCAAATCCGAAGGTCTTGTGCGTCTGGATATGGGGCCAGATCGGCTGCCTGGGATGTTGGCTTTTGCTGCAGAAGACCCGCATCAATTCCGCCCCAGCCAAGGGACTGACCTCTTGGCGTTTTTTGCAGGCGTCTATGAGCGCGTGATGCATACCTATTTGGGCTGAACCCATGATGATTGCCCCCGCCACCCGCGATCTTTTCGAGCGATGGATCACCCATTTGCGCGGGGTGGAGGGGCGTGCGGAGGCCACTATCGAGGCCTATGGGCGGGATCTGCGTGATTTTCTTGAATTTCACGCCCGGCATGACCCAGATAACCGCGGCCCAAACGCCCTGCAATCTGTCAGCTTGCGCGATATGCGGGCCTATATGGCCGCGATGCGCGCGCGCGGTGTATCAGCCCGATCTTTGGCGCGCGCCTTGTCATCGGTGCGCAGTTTTTACAATTGGTGGTCAGACCACAATGGCTTTGATGCAAGCGTGGTGCTCTCTATGCGCGCGCCCCGCTATCAACGCAGCCTGCCGCGCCCTTTGAGCGAAGGGGACGCACGCCACCTGCTTGACCAAGTGGCCAGCGAAGATCACCGCCCATGGGTGCAGGCCCGAGATTTGGCGATTGTCACGCTGCTTTATGGGTGCGGTTTGCGCCGTGGTGAGGCTTTGGCCCTCACCGGGGCGTCCCTCCCCTTAGGCGATGTCTTACGGGTGCGCGGCAAGGGCAATAAGGAACGCGAACTGCCCGTTTTGCCCGCTGCACGCAACGCATTGGCGCGCTATGCCGACCTGTGCCCTTATGAATTGACCGCCGATGCGCCGCTTTTTCGCGGCATTCGCGGCGGCGCGCTAAACCCGCGCATCATTGCACTGATTGTCGAGAAAGCACGGATGCAGCTTGGCCTGCCCCCAAGCGCGACACCGCACGCGCTGCGACACAGCTTTGCGACCCATCTGCTAAATGCAGGGGGCGATTTGCGCGCCATTCAAGAATTGCTTGGCCATGCAAGCCTATCGACAACCCAAGCCTATACTGCGATTGACACGAAAAGATTGGTTGAGATTTACGAAACCGCCCATCCCAAAGCGCGCGCGGTTTAACTGTCCTCGCGGCTGCGGATGATTTTCGCAAAAGCCTCAAAAATCGGCTCAGCAGCGGCAATCAGGTGGCCATCCACCATCATATCCTGCTCTTCGCGGATCGGCTCAACAAAGCCGCCCGCTTCGCGCACGATCAACAGACCTGCGGCAAAATCCCATGGCTTCAGGTGGTAATCCCAAAAGCCCTCATACCGCCCCGCCGCCACATAGGCGAGATCAAGCGAGCCTGCACCCAAGCGGCGAACCCCCGCGCAAACAGGCAAAAGCTGACCCATATCGCGCAAGACAGCGGGCAGATATTTCTGCGTGCCGAAAGGAACGCCCATTGCAAAGATTGATTCAATCAAATGATTGCGGGCAGAGACGCGCAAGCGTTGGCTGTCATTAAGCCAAGCACCCGCACCTTTTTCGGCAAAAAACAATTCATCGCGGCTTGGATCATATACCACCGCAGAGACGACCTCGCCCTTATGCTCAAGCGCGATGGACACGGCCCAATGGGGCAGGCCATGCAAATAGTTTGTCGTGCCATCAAGCGGGTCAACAATCCAACGGCGTGTTGGGTCAGTGCCTGCAATCTCGCCACCTTCTTCGCCCAAGAAACCATAATTGGGGCGTGCGCCCATCAATTCCTCGCGCAGAATTTCCTCCGCGGCCCGATCCGCACGGCTTACGAAATCGCCCGGCCCCTTTGAAGAAACTTGAAGGTTCTCAACCTCACGGAAATCTTTCAACAAGCTGCGCCCCGCTTTACGGGCAGCTTTGATCATGACGTTGAGATTTGCAGAACCTTGCATCGCGGTATTCCTTTCGGGGGGCGTTTCGCCCAAGCAACAGGCGCGCCATATAGCCCGCGCGGGGCCAAGTGCCAAGGGTGCAGGGGCGCGATTTCTTCAAAATCTGCGCGCGCCCTAACCACGGCGCTGTAATTTTGGTGGCTCAGTGCGCGCAAGGCGCAGCACATTGGCCATAAAGGGCTTGGCCGTGTCTTCGGCACGCGTAGCGCCATAGAGACGTTTGGTCACCCCGCTTTGTGTCAGGCGTTTCGAAACAATAGAGGCGTTTTGCAACGCCTGCCCCCGAACAACCCAATCGGGCAAAACTGCCACCCCGCGCAGAGAGGCCACCAAAAGCACGATCACGGCAGATAGCTCGACCCGCCGAATTGCTTTTGGCTCGATCCCTGCGGGCATCAAAACTTCGGTAAATACATCCAACCGCGCGCGATCTACGGGGTATGTGATCAAGGTTTCTTGCGCGAAATCCTCGGCGCTGATGAAATCCTTTTGCGCAAGCGGATGATCCTTAGAGCAGATAAAAACGGGCTCGTAATCGAAGAGCGGGGTAAAATCGACCCCATCCAAATCTTCTGGATCAGAGGAGACAACCAAATCCACCTCCTCGCGCAGAAGGGCAGGCAGGGCCTCGAATTGCAAACCGGGGCGAATATCGACATCAACCTCAGGCCATGCGGTGCGGAAGGCCTCAAGCACGGGCAAAAGCCAGTCAAAACAGGCGTGACATTCGATCGCGATGTGCAACCGCCCCGCTTTGCCAGACCGAAGGCCTGAAAACTCATCTTCCAAGGCCTCGATGCGTGGCAAAACCTCTTCAGCCAAACGCAACAGCCTCATCCCCGCCGCAGAAAGCCGCATGGGTTTGGAGCGGCGCACAAATAGTTCCAACCCCGCTTGATCCTCCAGCCCCTTGATCTGATGGCTCAAGGCACTTTGCGTGATGTGCAACTGATCCGCCGCTTTGGCGAGGCCACCGCATTCATGGATCGCTTTGATCGTGCGCAGGTGACGGAACTCGATATGCATATCAACCTCATGTTGATGATGAATTTTATGAATTTGCTTCACTGAACATCTCTATGCGACAAGATCTCAAGCAATTCAAGGATTTCAGAATCATCATGTCCACACCGCGCATTTCATTCGAATTCTTCCCACCTCAGTCGATTGAGGCCTCCTTCCGCCTGTGGGACACATTGGGCAAGTTGGCTCCGCTCTCGCCCGAGTTTGTCTCCGTGACCTATGGCGCAGGCGGCACAACGCGGGACTTGACCCATGATGCCGTGAAAACAATTCACGCTAATTATGGCGTTGCGGTTGCGGCGCATCTGACTTGCGTGAACGCGACCCGCGAAGAAACTTTGGCTATTGCGGACAGCTATGCTGAGGCGGGCGTGACCGAGATCGTGGCATTGCGCGGCGACCCACCGAAAGGTGCGGGCAAATTCACCCCCCATCCTGAGGGATTTGCAAGTTCGGTCGAATTGGTTGAGGCCTTGGCCAAAACGGGCAAATTCCACCTACGTGTGGGCGCTTATCCTGACCCGCATCCAGAGGCAGAAAACCTCGATGCCTGTGTCGAGTTCCTGAAGCGCAAGGTTGATGCAGGTGCGAATTCCGCAATCACACAGTTTTTCTTTGAAGCTGATACGTTTTTCCGCTTCCGCGATGCTTGTGCGGATGCGGGGATCACTGCACCGATTATTCCTGGAATTTTGCCCGTCAACAATTGGACGCGCGTGCGCCGATTTGCATCGGCCTGCGGCGCGCATATCCCCGCTTGGGTGGATGAGGCCTATGAAAAGGCCATCCGGGATGACCGCGAAACGCTGCTGTCGACCGCCCTGTGCACCGAACTTTGCACCGATTTGATCGAAGGCGGCGTTGAGGATTTGCATTTTTACACCCTCAACACGCCTGAATTGACGCGCGATATTTGCGCTGCCCTTGGCGTGACACCGAAACAAGCCTTGGCACAAGTTGCATAAAGCATAAAAACGGCGCCCTCAGATGGGCGCCGCTTTTTCTCTGGCCTGTTGGCAGAAAACACTTTATGCCACAGCCCATGACAACAAAACCGCATCCTATCGCGCAAAAGCGCCGCCGACGCTAAGGCCTTGGCCCTCCCCACCGCTTCTGGTGTGGGATTTGGTGCATTTTTTGTCCCGCTGCCCTTGCGCAGCAGCTTTTTCCTCTGTTCAATCCCGACTTTCACAAAACCGCTGATGACGCGGTCAACCACAAGGATTTCCGAGCGATGACTTCCTCGATTCTTCCAACCTATAACCGCACCCCGCTTTCCTTCGTGAAAGGTGAAGGCGCTTGGCTGGTCGAGGCAGATGGTCGCCGATTTTTGGACATGACAGCGGGCATTGCGGTCAACGCGCTCGGTCATGCCCATCCCAAACTTGTGCAGGCGCTCAATGATCAAGCACAAAAACTGTGGCACGTCTCCAATCTCTACACGATCCCTGAACAGGAGCGCCTTGGTGTTCTATTGACCGAACATACATTCGCAGATCGGGTCTTTTTCACCAATTCAGGCACCGAGAGCGCCGAGTTGGCGATCAAGATGGCGCGCAAATATCATGCTGAAAAAGGCGCGGCGCATCGTGTCGAGATTGTCGCCTTTGAGGGCGCGTTTCACGGCCGTTCAACAGGTGCAATTGCGGCGGCAGGGTCTGAGAAGATGATCAAGGGCTTTGGCCCGTTAATGCCAAATTTCACGCATTTGAAATGGGGCGATCACGCCGCGCTTGAAGGGGCCATCACAGATCAAACCTGCGCCGTCATCATTGAGCCAATCCAAGGCGAAGGCGGAATTCGTCCGGTGCCTGAGCAATGCCTAAAAGGTCTGCGTGATCTGTGCGACAAGACAGGCACGGTGCTGATCTTTGATGAGGTGCAATGTGGCATGGGCCGCACGGGGCGGCTGTTCGCCCATGAATGGGCAGGCGTAACCCCTGACATCATGATGGTCGCCAAGGGCATTGGCGGCGGCTTTCCACTGGGTGCAGTTCTGGCCACCGAAGACGCGGGCAGCGGCATGGTTGCAGGCAGCCACGGGTCAACCTATGGCGGCAATCCTTTGGCCTGTGCGGTTGGCACCGCCGTTATGGAGGCCATGCTAGAAGATGGATTTTTTGATCATGTCTCGCGGGTCAGCGGTGTGTTGCGTCAGGGCTTGGAGGGTTTGATCGCACAATTCCCCAACCATCTAGAGGAGGTGCGCGGCAAGGGTCTGATGCTCGGTCTGAAGTGCAAAATCAGCAACCTTGACCTTGTGCGCGCCGCGCAAACGCAATTGATGCTCAGCGTGCCTGCCGCGGATAATGTGGTGCGCCTGCTGCCCCCCCTCACCTTGACCGAAAACGAAGCGCAAGAGGCTGTGTCTCGCCTGTCACATGCGCTGGAAACCCTTGACGCAGGCGCGTGATCGCTGCCGCGAATGAAAGAAAAAACAATGAACCATTTTCTCGATATCCATAAAACAACGCCAAGCGATTTACGGGCCATGATTGATCAGGCGGCTGCGATGAAACAAGCACGGGCAGGCCGGCCCAAAGGGGCAGCCGATGACGCGCAGCCGCTTGCGGGGCATATGGTGGCGCTGATCTTTGAAAAACCCTCGACCCGCACCCGCGTCTCTTTCGATGTGGGCGTGCGCCAGATGGGCGGTCAATCTATGGTGCTTTCTGGCAGCGAAATGCAGCTTGGCCATGGCGAAACCATTGCAGATACGGCGCGGGTGTTGTCTCGCTATGTTGATCTGATCATGATCCGCACCTTCGAGGAAGATGTGCTGTTGGAATTGGCAGAGAATGCCACCGTGCCTGTCATCAACGGGCTGACCAATCGCACCCACCCCTGCCAGATCATGGCCGATATCCTGACCTATGAGGAACATCGCGGGCCGATTGCAGGTAAAAAAGTGGTCTGGTCGGGAGACGGGAACAATGTCTGCGCCTCAATGATCCATGCCGCAGGGC
The DNA here is from genome assembly GCF_037830315.1 of Roseobacter sp. HKCCD7870. Lineage (NCBI taxonomy): Bacteria > Pseudomonadati > Pseudomonadota > Alphaproteobacteria > Rhodobacterales > Roseobacteraceae > Roseobacter > Roseobacter sp. HKCCD7870. Next base: position 1,117,869 of record NZ_JBBLYO010000001.1, read on the forward strand.
AGTTTGGGTTTGACCTGACCTTCACTGGCCCCGAAACCCTTGATCCTGAGCGCGTCTTCATCGAAGAAGCCCGCGCCAAAGGCTCGAAAATCGAAATTGCGCGCGATCCTGCGCGTGCTGTGGAAGGTGCGGATTTGGTGGTGACAGATACTTGGGTGTCGATGCATGACAGCCAAACCACCAAGGAACGCCGCCACAATCAATTGCGCCCCTATCAGATCAATGCCGCGATGATGGCACAGGCCAAGGAAGATGCGTTATTCATGCATTGCCTGCCCGCGCATCGAGGCGAAGAGGTCACCAATGAGGTGATGGATGGCCCACAATCCGTGATCTTTGACGAGGCCGAAAACCGCCTGCACGCCCAAAAAGCCGTGATGCGGTGGTGTCTTGGTCTTTAACTTTTGAGGCGATAGCCTGAACGAAACATCGCCCAAGCCACAAAGGCAATGGCAACCGTGGCGCCACCTGCAACAGCGAGCCCCAAAACGGGGCTGCTGTCCGACACACCCAAGACTGAATAGCGCAAACCATCAATCAGGTAGAAAACTGGGTTAACGTGGCTCACCACATAAAGCCAATTGGGCAGGCCCTCGATCGAATAGAATGTGCCTGAAAGAAAGCTCAGCGGGGTCACAATGAAATTTGTGATCGCGGCAATCTGGTCGAATTTCTGCGCGATGATCCCCGCGACAACGCCCACAAGCCCCAAAAACCCCGCGCCAAGGATCACAAAGACAAGCGCCCAAAGGGGATGCGCAACCCCAAGCCCGATGAAGGGAAAAATCACCGCCATCGTGCAAAGTGCCACTAAAATCCCGCGCGCGATGCCGCCCGCCATATACCCCACAACCAATTCAAGCGGGCTCAAGGGCGGCATCAATGTGTCAACGATATTGCCCTGCACCTTTGAAATGACGAGGGAGGAAGACGTGTTGGCAAAGGCGTTCTGGATGACTGTCATCATCAATATCCCTGGCGCAATGAAATGCACAAACGGCACCCCCATCACATCCCCGCGCTTTGCACCAATGGCGAGTGAGAAAATCGCAATGAATAACGCGGCCGTGACCAATGGCGCGAGAATTGTTTGGCTCCATACCGTGGCAAAGCGCATCACCTCGCGCCAGATCAAGGTATAAAGACCCAACCAATTCATCCGTCCAAATCGGCGCGCGCCCATTTCTGCTGACATTGCTTGCTCTCCGCCCTGTATCAACGCCCCAACAGGTAGAGCAGCCCCTGCCGCATCTCAACCCCCCATGCTTTGACAAGGTCAGCTCCCGCCTTGACCTTTCGCCACCGCTTCGCCTCTTGTGTTGGCGAGTGGGACAGTTAGAATAGGGCTTCACTTTCGGGTGTAAAACGCCCATATCCCTATCTTTATGACTGGCGCGATTGCGCTGTGTAAGGATGGGCCGCAAGGGCCACAAAGCCATATCTGATGCAGGAGGGACGTGATGTCCTGGACCGATGAGCGCGTAGAGCTACTCAAGAAAATGTGGGCCGAAGGGCAATCCGCAAGCCAAATCGCTAAAGAGTTGGGCGGGGTGACGCGCAATGCCGTCATCGGCAAAGTGCATCGCTTGGGTTTGTCGAACCGCTCGACCACCACCCCTGCAAGCACGGCCAAAGCCCCCAAAGAGACGAAGGCCCCTGCCGAGCCAAACGCCGCAACGGCGCGCGCCAATGCAAAGCGCGACACAGCCGCAGAGACGAAACCAAGCCCCAAGCCGCGCCCCGCAGCAGAAGCCAAGCCCGCGACAGAAGCCCCTGGCGCAGCCCCTGTGCCACGCGCGAATAATGTCACGCCTTTGCGCAAGCCGATTGTCCCCGCAGGTCAACCATTGCCGCCGCAGCCTTCGGCTAATGAAATCAGCCCCGAGGCCTTGGCGAAGGTGAAAGAAGTGGAAAACCACGCCAAGCGGATCAGCCTGATGGAATTGACCGAGCGCACCTGCAAATGGCCCATTGGCGACCCCGCCACAGAGAATTTTTATTTCTGCGGCCTGCCTGTGCAACAGGGGAAACCCTATTGCGAAGCCCATGTTGGTGTTGCCTTCCAACCCATGAGCACCAGACGCGACCGCCGCCGTTAAAGCGCGGCTGCGATCTCATCCACGATTTTGGCTATCTCTGCGGGGCCAAGGCTGTCTTTTGTGATGCGCATCATCTGCGACCCTTCTGCCTCTGTGCTGCGCAAGCGCGCATAGGCAGGGTCATAATGATGCTTGATCAACTCAAGCGCCAAATCGGGCCACTCCCCTTGGCGGAGCATATCTTGCCATTGATCAAGCCGTTCGTTGCTTTGCAGCCCGCGCAAATGCTCAAGTCGCGCGGCAAATTCCGCCTGATCTGCGGTTAAATCTGCATAGGCTTTGGCCAGATAGGTGGCGCGGGCAGCAGGGCGGATATCTAGCATGATACGCGGGCTGTCGCGCATCGCGACCCACAGCATGGGCGGTATGCGCAACATGCCAATACGCGCGGATTCTGCCTCAACCAAAACAGGGCGGGACGGGTCAAAGCGACCCAGTTTTGCGGCAATCGCAGATTCATAGGCTTTTTGGCTCGGCTGCGCCCCTGCCATTTGACCCAAGCTCGAACCGCGATGGCGCGCCATGCCTTCAAGATCCAGAACCTGCACCCCGCGCGCATCAAGGCGGTTCAAGATTTCCGTCTTGGCGCTGCCCGTATTGCCATCAAGGCGAATGATCCGCAGCCCCAAAGGCTGTTCGTAAAGCCGTGCCACGACCAATCTGCGATAGGCGCGATAGCCCCCCTCAACCACTTCTGCCCGCCATCCGATTTGGCGTAATATGGTTGCGAAAGAATTGGATCTCTGCCCCCCGCGCCAACAGTAAACCAAGGGCCGCCATGCGCCGTCATGATGGGACAGTTGGGTTTCAATGTGATGCGCCGCGTTCCGCGCAACTAAGGCCGCCCCGATCTTGCGCGCGGCAAAGGGGCTGTTTTGTTTGTAAACCGTGCCAACCCGCGCGCGCTCCTCATCGGAAAGCACGGGGCAACTGATGGCATTGGGCATATGATCTTCTGCAAATTCAGACGGGCTGCGCACATCCAAAATCGCGTCAAATTCGGAAAGGGCCGTAAAATTCAGACCATCAAGGGCAATCATAGCGCGGCATCCGCAGGGATCAGGATGGCCCGAAAATCATTCACGTTGGTATGGGTTGGGCCAGTGGTGACAACACCATCTGCCATCTCAAAAAACTGGAATGCATCATGGGCAGCAAGAAAGGCGCGTTTGTCGAGATCTGCGCCTTGGCGGGCCACGCGCGGCGACCAGATCGCGCCCGCATTGGTGCTTGCCCCATCTATCCCATCCGTATCACAGGCCAAAGCATAAACCCCTTCGGGGGCATAGGTGGCAAAAGACAAAAGAAACTCGGAATTGCGGCCACCTCGCCCGGGCTTGGTCTGCCCAATGGTGACAGTGGTTTCCCCGCCCGACAAGAGCAACACAGGCGCCGAAAATGGTGCGCCGTGACGCAAGATGGATTGCGTGATCCCTGCCATGGCTTGGCCCAAATCGCGCGCTTCCCCCTCCAAAGCGTCACCCAAGATCACCACGCTCAGATCAGGCCAAAGCGCCTTCGCACGGGCCTGCGCGGCGCGTAACGCCGCCATGGGCGTTGCGATCATATGGGTCTGTGCGGCCCCGAATACAGGGTGATCCGCGGACGGCGTGCCCTGCCCTGACGCAAGGTGCGCCGATACGCTTGGCGGCAGATCAAGGGCGTAGCGCCCCACGATGGCGCGCGCCTCATCTATGGTTGATGGGTCAGGGACAGTCGGCCCTGATGCAATAATCGCGGGGTCATCGCCTGGCACATCCGAGATCAAGAGGGTCACCACCTGCGCGGGATGGGCCGCCACAGCCAGATGGCCGCCTTTGATCACAGAGAGGTGCTTTCGCAAAATATTCATTTGCGAAATGGACGCGCCCGAGCGCAAAAGCGCGCGATGCACCGCTTGCTTATCAGCGAGACTAACCTCTTGGGCAGGGGCGGCCAAAAGCGCCGATCCCCCACCAGAGATGAGAAACAGCGCAAGATCATCCGCGCCTAGGCCTTGCGCCAGTTCAAGCAGACGCACCGCCGTGGCTTCACTGGCCGCGTCAGGCACGGGGTGGGCGGTTTCCACCACCTCGATCCCCTTCAAAGGCAGGCTTGCGCCATGGGGCACGGCAATAAGCCCCTCGCATGGCCCCCATGCGGCCTCAACCGCCTGCGCCATACGCGCTGTGGCCTTACCCGCCCCCATAACCACCACGCGACCCTTTGGGCGTTGAGGCAAATAGGGGGCAAGGATTGCGCGCGGATCAACGGCGGCAATCGCCGCGTCAAAGATATCCCGCAAAAACCCCTCAAGATCTGTGGGGGCCGCCGACTGTTTCATGCTTTAGATATCCATATCATGCAATTTGCGGAAGCGTTGGATCAGGCTAGACGTATCCCAACGTCCGCCCCCCAAAGCCTGTACATCGCCGTAATATTGATCCACCATGGCAGTCACAGGCAGTGAAATGCCCAATTCCTTGGCCTGCCCCAAGGCAATGGCGAGGTCCTTGCGCATCCAATCCACTGCAAACCCATGATTGAACTTATTGTCCACCATTGTCTCGGCGCGGTTGGCCAATTGCCATGACCCGCCCGCCCCTTGCGACACAAGGGCTGCCACTTTTTTCGCATCAAGACCTGCCTGCATCGCGAAGAACAGCCCTTCAGAAACAGCTTGAATAGCGCCTGCGATGCAGACTTGATTGATCATTTTGGTGATTTGGCCATTGCCCAATTCCCCGAAATGGACTGTCGCCTTGGAATAGGCGGCAACGATGCTCTCTGCACGGGCGAAATCGGCATCCGCGCCACCGCACATGATGGCAAGCTGTCCATTTTCTGCGCCTGCCTGCCCCCCTGAGACGGGGGCATCAACCCAACCCACGCCAGATGCGGCGGCGGTTGCGCCAAGCTCACGCGTGACAATCGCGGAAACTGTCGTGTGATCCACGTAAAGCGCGCCCTTGGCCATACCCGCCAAAGCGCCATCATCCCCTAGCACAACGGCGCGCAAATCATCGTCATTGCCCACGCAAGACAAAACCACATCTGCGCCCTCGGCGGCAGTGCGCGGGGTGGTGGCGAAGCCGCCCCCATACTCTGCCGCCCATTTCTCTGCCTTGGCGGTGGTGCGGTTATAGACTGTCACCTCGTGACCCGCTTTTTGCAGATGGCCCGCCATCGGATAGCCCATCACGCCCAAGCCCAAAAATGCAAGTTTTGCCATTGCTGTCTCTCTCCCTGCCGAAGTTTTTCAGATTTCTGCTATCCTAGCCCGCAGCGCGGCACGAGCAAGGCTTAGATCAGCCAGATCAAAGTGATCGCAGGAAAGGCCACCAATAAGGCCACGCGCAACAGATCACTGGTGACAAAATAAAGAACCGCCCGATAGGTGGCCGAGACAGGCGTGTCGCGATCCATTGCGGAAATCACAAAGAGGTTCATCCCAACAGGTGGCGTAATCAAACCTGTTTCCACCACAATCAGCACGAGGACGCCGAACCAAATAGCCACCAATTCGGCCTCCATCCGCGCGACACGCGCCTCGGTCAAAGTGATCCCCAATGCCCGCGCCGTATCTTGCGCAAGGGGGAGGCCTGCCTCAAAGGCGGCCCGCGCCTCGGCCAATTGATCCGCTGCAAAGCCAGAGAGATCACCGCGCAGAACCTCGGCCACAGCCTCGAGCTGTAGCGAGGTGAAATCCAACAACCCAAAATCAAGGGATAAGATGACGGGGAAAAAAATCGGTATCGTGAGAAGGATCATCGACAAGCTGTCCATGACACAGCCGAACAGCAGGTAAAGGCACAGGATCAGCAAAAGGATCACATAGGGGTTCCATCCCAGCCCCCCAACCCATTCGGCCAAGCCTTGCGGCACTTGGGTGAGGGCAAGAAATCCATTAAAATAGGCAGCGCCTAGAATGATAAAAAATATCATCGCGGTCGAACTGGCCGTTTGCAGCAGGCTTTGCGCGAGGGTTTCGCGGGTCAACCCGCCCTGCGCCCAAGCCACACCACCTGCCCCAAGCGCACCGATTGCAGCGCCCTCCGTGGGGGTGAAGATGCCCCCATAAATACCGCCCACCACCACCAAAAACACCGCCAACACAGGCCAAGTTGCGCGCAAAGCCCGCGCGCGCATCGCCCAAGGGGCACGCGGGCTCAGCCTGCCTTCCTGAGGGTGGCGGCGCATATAAATCGCAATGGCCGCCATATACCCAAGGACCGCCAAAACCCCAGGGATGAGCGCGGCGGCAAAAAGCTTAGCAATATTTTGTTCCGTAAGGATCGCATAGATCACCAAAACGATGGAGGGGGGGATCAAAATGCCCAAGGTGCCCCCTGCCGCCAATGTGGCGGTGGCAATCCCCCCCGAATAGCCCTTGGCGAGCAGTTCGGGCAAGGCGACCCGCCCCATCGTGGCCGCTGTGGCCAGAGAGGAGCCACAAATGGCCCCGAAGCCCGCACAGGCCCCAATCGCAGCCATCGCCACCCCGCCCCGCCGATGCCCTAAGAAAGAGGCCGCCGCATCAAAAAGCGCACGGCTCATTCCACCCAAAGTGGCGAAATGGCCCATCAATAGAAACATCGGGATGATGGAGAGCGCATAATTTGAGAATGTCGTGTAGCTTTCACTGCGCAGCCGCCCTAAGGCCAAACTGGCGTCCCCCTGGACGGCGCAAAGGCCCAAAAAGCCAACCCCAAACATCGCCAACCCAATCGGAATGCGCAGAAAAATCAGCGCAAGCAAGGTCGGAAAAGACAGGATGCCGATCCAAAGATCACTCATCTTGCGACCCTTGCCCAAATTGGCGCATCGCCACATAGAGTGCGACTATGGCCGCCACCCAAGCCGCCCCGACAGCCGCCGCTTGCGGCATCCATACGGGAATGGCGAGGATGAACGAGGTCTGACCTGATTGATATTTTGACCATGTTCCCACCGACAACATAGCCGCCATGAGCGCAAATGCCGTGGCAAATCCGCATGCGCTCAAATGATCACTTCCCGTCTTTACGCTGCGGGGCAGATAGGGGGTCAAGAGGTCAACCCGTGCATGCGCGCGCTGCAAAGACGCAAGGGGCATGAAGGCGAAAATCACAAACCCTAGGGCCGCTTCGACCAATTCAAAATCACCACGAATAGCCCCAATGCCCAGATCAATCAGCGCTTGTGCGAAAGGCAGGCTATCGCGCAGGCCATGAGTAAGGTCGCTGGAGGCGCGCCCTAAAACGGACAGGCCCACCATCACAATCACAGCGCATAAAACAATGCCCCCCGCGAGGGCCATTCCAATCGCCACGCGATGAAAGAACCTGTCCAACATGGGGCGCATATCCCCTTCCACTTGGGCTTAGGGGTTTGCGGCCTCATATTCGGCCATCAAGGCGCGCGCCTCGTCAATAAGGGCCGCGCCATCACGCCCCTGCGCCGCCATATCGGCCACCCATGCCTCGTATACGGGCGCGGCAAGATCGCGCCATTGAGCTGCATCCGCCTCTGGGATCGTGATGATCTCATTTCCCAAATCCACGGCGATATCGCGTGCAGGCGCATCGGCGGCTTGCTGTGTGCGTCCTGCAAAAACCGAGAACTCTAGCCCTGAATTTGCGTCAATGATCGCCTTCAGATCATCGGGCAGCCCCGCATAAACATCCTTATTCATCGCCATAACGAAGGTCAGGTTGTAGACAGCAGGCCCTTCGAATTCGGTATGATAAGAGATCAACTCAGCCACGCGCACAGAGGATGTAACCTCCCACGGGAAGGTCGCACCATCAATCACGCCGCGCGAAAGAGCCTCGGGAACAGCGGGGGCAGGCATACCAACAGGTTCGGCCCCCAATTGCTCTAGCAATTGGTTCACAAGTCGCGAGCCACCACGGATTTTCATCCCCTCAAGGTCACTGGGCACCGAAATGGACGCATTGGCATGGAACACGCCCGGGCCGTGAACCCAAGTCCCCAAAATATGGTAATCTGCAAATTCACCTTGCGCCATGTGCCGCTCGAACATCGTCCAATAGGCGTATGAGGCAGCTGCCGCATCTTCGACCATGAAGGGCAGCTCAAAAACCTCAGTGGTGGGGAAGCGGCCAGGCGTATAGCCCACCACAGTCCAAACAATATCCGCCACACCATCGCGGAGTTGGTCAATCAATTCAGGCGGCGTGCCACCAAGCTGCATCGATGGATAGCGTTCAATCTCAATTCGACCGCCAGAGGCCGCTTCGACCGTATCGGCCCAGACATCCAAAATCTGCGCAGGCACAACGGATTGGGCGGGCAAAAACTGGTGAAGACGTAACGTCACCTCTTGCGCATGAGACATAAAGGGGAGCGCGGCAAAGCCAACGGCCGCCGCTATCAAGCTGCGCCGTGCCAGCCCAGTGAGTTTATTCGAAAGTCCTGAAAAAGAGGTCATCACCAACCATCCCCCAAAATGATAGCCCAAAGTTCATATCCGCAAGATAGGCGCGGCCAATTGCGTTTGCTATCACGCTGATAAAGCCTGCCATGGGGCATGTGAAACACCTATTTCACCAATCTGCGCCCTCAATGCTGCGACACTGCGCCTGCCAAAGGCGACTTGCGGCGCTGTTCAGGGCGCGTTTTGGCTTAGGCTTGCTCTTTCATCAAGCGAGTGCGAAGCGCAAAGTAGTTCTCGACCTCTGCCTTCAGGCTGTTGGACAAGGTCAGGGTTTTGCGACTTTTCTTGGCGCCAAATTGCACCTCCAAGGCGCCATTCGAAATTTGCGCGCGCAGGAAATTGGACAGCGTCAATCGGGTCACACTGCCCGTTTTGCACATGTCAATATAGTCGTTGATGCCATAGGTTTCATCGCCATCTAGGACATAGATATTGCACAGCAATTCCCAATGCGCTGGCGAACGCATGAAACCTTTCAAAACTGGAAATCGGCTTGTTTCGGCCAATAGATTAAGATCGACCAGCGCCATCTGCTTTGACATCAAACTTCCCTCACCAACTAACATACGAAACCAAAACGCCACTCCAAACTACTAAATGGGCAGCGCTACTAAAGACGAGCCTATAAAATTACTACCTATCATAAAAGATCAAAATGATAATTTTTTTAATTTGCCTAATTTCCGCTTTTAACCATCAAAACGAAAACGGCGTATGGGGCGACTTTCTCAACCCCCAAACCGTTTGAGTGCCGCGCGGATCACTTGGCGTCTTTCTCGGCCTGACGCTTTTGCCAAGCAGCTTTCTTTTCGAGATATTCTTCTTCGGTCAGATTATGCCAACCCACACATTTACCCGTTGGCGAACGTCCGCATCCACAATCACTCATTATTTTTTCCTCGGCTTTGATCTGTGTAAGGGGGGAGATAGAGAGAGAATGCCTGCTGGAAACCCCCAATCTCAAAAGAAATGCACAGCACCCAAAACAGTGGTCGCCAAAACGATATATCGACCAAATTTGGCGATGCTGACAACCAATACAAACCGCCAAAGAGGCTCGCGCATCACCCCTGCGGCAAGCGTAATCGGATCACCGATAATTGGCACCCATGAGGCCAAAAGGCTAATCCAACCCCAACGCTGATAGCGGTCTTGCGCGCGGGCCAAATTCGCGCGGGATATCGGAAACCAGCGTTTATCGGCTTGTGTCTCAGCCACGCGCCCTAAGCCCCAATTAACACAAGAGCCCAAAACATTGCCAATCCCAGCGACCAAGACCAACATCCAGACGGGATAGGTCTGGCCAAGGATTAGCCCAACCAAGACCGCCTCAGATTGCGCGGGGATTAGGCTTGCCGCAAGGAAAGCCGCCCCAAAAAGAAGCCAAAGACCCCCCATCATACAGCTTGGTGCACCTCGATCACATTGCCCTCGGGATCATAGAAAAAGACCTGATGCCATTCTTTCGCAAAGGCAGTGCCGTAATCGGAATAAGGAATGTTATGTTGGTCAAGCAGCGCCATAAAGGCTGCAATGTCATCTGTGCGAAAGGCAATATGCCCGCGTTCGACAGGGTTGATCACCTCGCCATTGCGAAAGGCGACAGACAAATCCTTTGTGGCAAGATGCATTTGCATCTGCCCATCCGTGGCAAAACGAATTTTACCATCATACCCGCTTTGCGAAGTTGCCTCAGGGCGCGGGAAAGATTGGATTGGAATGTCGTCCAGCCCCAAAACACCCGTGTAGAACGCGTGCAACCGATCCACATCTTCGGAGACGAAATTGATATGGTGAAATTCTAGCTTCATGCTGCGGGCCTTTGTTGTCGAAGGTATGTGCCCCGACTATAGGCGCAAAGACCCTGCTAATGCCAAGGGCTTAATCCGCCGCCACATAGGCGTGCAAAGCAGCGCGCAACCCTTGTGACCAAATCAAAGTCAACCAATCGCAAAATGCTGTCGCAAAGCGCGGATCATCGGCCAGATCACCATAGATCCGCGACATAGAAAGCCATACCATTGGATCAGATTTTGCGACAAGCGCCGTCTGATGCAAATCAGACCAATTAGGGTCATTCGCTTCAATCACTGTTCCATCTTCGCGGGTGGCGGCACACATGCGCGCCCATGCGGCCTCGACCAAAGCGAGCCCTGAAATTGAGCTGCCATTTTCCAAACCATCGCGCAACGAAGGCAGCACAAAACCTGGATGACGGGACGAGCCATCAAACGCCACGCGGCGCGTTGTGTCGACAATCATCTCATTGCCAAAGCGCCGTTCAATCAGCGTCACATAATCGGCTGGGGTCATATCTGGCACGGGCTGCACATGGGGCGCGATTTCCTCGCGCACTACTTTTGCAAAAAAGGGCGCAACATCCGCATCCCCCATCGCAGCAGAGATTGTGGCAAGTGACAGAACCTCACCTGCATTGGCCAACACCTGATGTCCGCCGTTTAGAATGCGAATTTTCATCGCCTCGAACGCGTGAACGTGATCCGAGAAGGTCGCGCCGGCCAAATCCCAATCGGGGCGGCCCGCACAAAAATCATCTTCGATCACCCATTGGCGAAAGGCCTCGTGGGTTACGGGCACTTGATCATGCAGTCCAAACTCCTCGACCAAGGCCAATTCATTCGGCCCTGTCGCAGGGACGATGCAATCCACCATCGAATTGGGAAAGCTGCAGGCGGTGTTGATCCAATCGGCCAAATCAGCATCCATCAGACGCGCAAGCGACACAATCGTCTGACGCAGAACCGCACCATTGCCCTGTAGGTTATCGCAAGATTGCAGCGTAATTGGCCCTTGCCCCTTGGCACGGCGCAGCCGCAAGGCTGCAACAATCGCGCCAAAGGCCGTGCGCGGCTGGTCAGGATGGGCCACATCATGCATAATATCAGGATGGGCCGCATCAAACCCGAGCGTAACAGGGTCGATATAATAGCCACCTTCGGTCACAGTCAGGGCGACAATCCGAATATCCGCCTCAGCCATGCGCGCGATCAGCGGGCCATTACCCTCAACCACAGGGATGTAATCGATCATCGACCCGACCACTTCGGCAGAGACACCTTCGGGATCAAGTTTGATCAATGTCGTCAGACAATCCTGTGCCAGCATTTTTTGACGCTGCACGTCATCGTAAGGGCGCACGCCTGCACCGATAATCGCCCAATCATGCGCCAGACCCTGCTCCATCAGGCGATGCAAATACCACGATTGGTGCGCGCGATGGAAATTCCCAAGACCAATATGAACAATTCCCGCCGAAAGCGCGCTTCGATCATAACTGGGCCGCGCAATCTTTGAAGGCAGGCTTGAAAGGTTATCTTGGCTAAGGGCAATCATCGGCACGTCTCGCATCAGCTCATCCAATTCCCACCATCGACATTATATGTCTGGGCCACGATGTAATCGGCATCCGCGCTTGCCAGGAACACGGCCATGCCAGTTAAATCTTCAGCTTTCCCCATGCGCCCGAAAGGCACGGCTTCGCCGACTTCGCGCTTTTTCTGGCCAAGAGGCTTGCCCTCATATTTTGCAAAAAACGCATCCACCCCGTCCCAATGCTCGCCATCCACCACACCGGGCGCGATCGCATTCACATTGATCCCATGGGAAATGAGGTTCAGCCCTGCGGATTGGGTCAGACTGATCACAGCCGCCTTAGAGGCACAGTAGACCCCCACCAAGGCCTCACCGCGCCGCCCTGCTTGGCTGGCCATATTGATAATCTTGCCCCCCTGCCCGCGGGCAATCATTTTCTTGGCGACAGCCTGCATGGTAAACAGAACGCCCGCCACGTTGATCGCAAAGACCTTGTCAAAATCGGCGCGCGTGATTTCGACAATGGGGGCAGCGGTGAAAAGCGCCGCATTGTTGATCAAGATATCAATCCCACCAAGGCTGGCTTCAACTTGATCCACGGCTGCTTCGATACTGGCTTGGTCTGTCACATCCATTTCAACCGCGCACGCCTTGGGGCCAAGCACCGCTGCCGCCTCTCGGGCGCGGGTGATGTTAATGTCGCCAATCGCAACCTCTGCGCCTTCTGCAATGTAGCGCTGCGCAAACGCGTATCCGATGCCGCGCGCAGCCCCCGTGACCAGCGCCTTTTTCCCAAGAAGCCGTGTCATGACTGGCGGAGCCCCTTTGCATCAAAGCGGTGGATGTGATCGGGGTTTGGCGTCAAATGCACAGTCGCGCCGTAATCCACGTCAATCTCACCCGAGACCCGCACGGTGATCGGTTCGGCATGGCCCTCGATTTGAACGTGCAAAAACGTGTCAGACCCCAAATGTTCAGACACACCAACCTGTCCTGACCATGTGCCTTTGCTTGTGGAAATTTCCAAATGCTCGGGGCGGATGCCAATCGTATGGGCGCCATAAGGTGTAGCCAGATCACCGCCTAACAGGTTCATCTTGGGTGATCCGATAAAGCCTGCGACAAAGGTGTTGCAAGGGCGCTGATACAGCTCCAACGGGCTGCCCACCTGTTCGATAACGCCTGCACGCAAGACCACGATCTTATCGGCCATGGTCATCGCTTCGACCTGATCATGGGTCACATAGATCATCGTGGTCTTCAGGCGCTTGTGCAATTCACTGATCTCAAGGCGCATCCCAACCCGCAACGCCGCATCTAGGTTTGACAAAGGCTCGTCAAATAAGAATGCGGCAGGCTCGCGCACGATGGCACGGCCAATGGCCACGCGCTGGCGCTGACCACCCGATAATTGCCCTGGCTTACGGTCGAGATAGTCCGTTAGATTCAAAACCTCTGCCGCTTGCGCAACACGGGCGTCTTGTTCCGATTTGCTCAGCCCCGCCATACGCAGCGGAAACGCGATATTCTTGCGCACCGACATATGCGGATAAAGCGCGTAAGACTGGAACACCATCGCCAGGCCGCGCTTGGCTGGGGCAATGTCAGTTGCATTCACCCCGTCAATCATCACCGCGCCATCGCTGACATCCTCAAGCCCTGCGATCAAACGCAGAAGCGTGGATTTCCCGCAGCCTGATGGGCCGACAAAGACAACAAACTCGCCATCATTAATGTCCAAATCCAGCGGCGGAATAACTTCGACATCCCCGAATTTCTTGGACACTTTGTTTAATGTGATCTGTCCCATTTCCGCTCCGCTTATTTAACCGCGCCAAAGGTCAGGCCGCGCACAAGTTGTTTCTGGCTGAACCACCCCATCACAAGAATGGGCGCAATCGCCATGGTCGAAGCTGCCGATAGCTTCGCGTAAAACAGCCCTTCTGGACTAGAATAACTGGCGATGAAGGCCGTCAGCGGGGCCGCATTGGCCGCTGTGAGGTTCAATGTCCAAAACGCCTCGTTCCACGCTAAAATGACATTGAGCAAAATGGTTGAGGCAATTCCTGGAATGGCCATTGGTGTCAGCACATACAGGATTTCCTCGCGCAAGCTCGCGCCATCCATCCGCGCGGCCTCTAGGATCTCGCTCGGGATTTCCTTGAAATAGGTATAGAGCATCCAGACAATGATCGGCAGGTTGATGAGCATCATAACCACAACCAAACCAAAGCGGCTGTCGAGAAGTCCAAGCTCAATGAAGAGCAGGTAAATGGGATAAAGCACCCCAACCGCAGGCAACATTTTGGTGGACAACATCCAAAGCAAGATATCCTTGGTGCGTTTGGAAGGCACAAAGGCCATAGCCCAAGCGGCAGGGATCGCCACCAACAGGCCAAGCGTGGTTGAACCAAACGCGATGATGATCGAATTCCACAGATAGCGGGTGTAGTCCGACCGCTCCTGCACAACGCCATAATTCTCTAGCGTCCAGTCAAAGAAAAAGAATAAAGGCGGGTCATTAATCGCTTGCGCCTCGGTTTTGAAGCTTGTCAGGATCGTCCATAAGATCGGGAAGAAGATCAAAAAGCCAATCGTCCATGCAACCAAAGTATTGATGAGCTTACGGTTTGGAGTGACTGCGCGGGCCATAGCGTTTCCTCCTCACGCGTCCAAATTCTTGCCAACGATGCGCATCAAGAAGACGGCAACAATATTGGCAAGGATGATGGCGTAGACCCCGCCCGCAGACCCCAGACCCACATTCTGGCTTTCCAACACGCGTTGGAAGATCAGGTAGGTCAACGTCCGCGTGCCAAAGGCCCCGCCCGTGGTCACAAAAATTTCGGCGAAAATCGACAGTAAGAAAATCGTCTGGATCAAGATCACAATCGTGATCGCCCGCGCCAAATGCGGCAGCACCAGATTGCAAAACCGTGCAACAGGGCCTGCGCCATCCATTTCGGCGGCCTCTAGTTGCTCAGCATCCAAAGATTGGATCGCGGTTAGCAAAATCAGCGTGGCAAACGGCAGCCATTGCCACGAGACAATCATGATCAGCGATGTAATGGGCACATCCGACAACCACACAACAGGTTCCGCCCCAAAGGCGCGCCACAAATGCGCGAACAGGCCGTTGACGGGATCCATAAAGATATTCTTCCACACCAAAGCCGATACAGTGGGCATAACAAAAAAGGGCGCGATGACCATGATACGCACGACACCCTGCCCCCAAATGGGCTGATCCAACAGCATGGCGAGGAAGATCCCAAGGATGACAGTGATGGCCAAAACCCCCAGCACGATCACAAGGGTGGTTTGAACCGCAGGCCAAAACGAACTTGAGCTGATAAAGCGGATGTAATTCTCAAAGCCGATAAAACCTTGGTCGCCACCGCGCAGCGGCAGATATTGCCGAAACGAAAACCACAAGGTCATGGTCAACGGAACAAGCATCCAACCAAGCAGCAAGATCACGGCAGGGGCCATCATCACACGCGCAGCGGATCGTGAATGTTGGGTGGCCATCGGCAAATCCTTCACGGGACAGACATCGGGTCTGGTCAATATATATTAACAAATACGGAGGCGATGTCGGAAAATGTGGGAGGCGACCTTGAGACGCCTCCCACGTTCTTGGGGAGGTGGGTTACCGCTTAGCGATAGCCCGCAGCTTCCATTGCTTCATTGGTGATGGCTTGTGCTTTTTCCAAAGCCTCATCGATGGACTGCTGGCCTGCATAAACTGCCGAGAATTCTTGGCTCACTTCAGATGCGATGCCCGCAAATTCTGGGATCGCTGCGAACTGAATGCCGACATAGGGGCTTGGCTCAACGGTCGAGTCGTTCGGGTCTGCGGACAAGATCGAACGAAGTGTCATGTCTGCAAATGGAACGTCTGCGTAGTTGGGGTTCTCATAGAGCGAGGTGCGCGCGCCTGGAGGCACGTTTGCCCAACCTTCATTGGCTGCAACCAATTCGATATATTCTTTGGAAGTCGCCCATTCGATGAACTGCTTGGCTGCATCTGCTTGCTGTGTGCCCGCAGGGATAGCCAAGGCCCAAGCCCAGAGCCAGTTGGAACGCTTGCCAAGGCCATTATCAGGTGCCAGGGCAAAACCTACGTGATCTGCAACAGTCGAGTCATTGGGGTTGGTGACGAAGGATGCCGCAACAGTCGCGTCAATCCACATACCGCACTTGCCCTGCTGGAACAGCGACAGGTTCTCGTTGAAGCCGTTGGTGGCATAGCCCGCAGGGCCCGAGTCAGTCATCATGCCAACAAAGAATTCCAACGTGTCACGCCATGGCTGTGTGTCGAACTGTGCGTTCCAGTCCATGTCAAACCAACGTGCGCCAAACGAGTTGGACATTGCAGTGATGAAAGCGCCGCCTTCACCCCAGCCTGCCTTACCACGCAGACAGATGCCGTTGATGTCATTTGCGCGATCTGTCATCGCTGCCGCCGCTTCGCGGATGAAGGCCCAAGTTGGCGCTTCTGGCATTTCCAGACCCGCTGCTTCCATCAGGTCTGTGCGATACATCACCATCGAGCTTTCGCCGTAGAAAGGTGCCGCGTACAGCGTGCCATCATGGCTCAAACCGCCTGCCATTGCAGGCAGAAGGTCAGCCACATCGTATTCGGCGCTGAGGTCGTCCAAAGGCACAAGCCAGTCATTAGAACCCCAGATCGGCGCCTCATACATGCCGATGGTCATGATGTCGAACTGGCCACCATTTGTGGTGATGTCGGTGGTCACGCGCTGACGCAGCACGTTTTCCTCAAGGGTCACCCACTCAACATTGATACCAGTTTGTTCTGTGAATGTATCCGTATAGCCCTGCATACGGATCATATCGCCATTGTTTACGGTTGCGATTGTGATGGTCTGCGCCATCGCAGCACCAGCAGTCAGCACAGACAAAGCTGTCGCTGCAAGCAACGAGCGTTTCATAATCATCCTACTCCTCCCAAGGATTCTATTCAGTAGCCAGACGTTACTGACAAGACTTGTTTCCCGTCAATAAAAAAATTTACGCGTGTAAATTTTTATCTTAGCCCTTGATAACCTTGGATTATGCCGAAGCGCGCATAATCAACTCGCCATCAAACAGCGTCACTTGTCGGGTATCGCCGCGCTCGCCCGACTCGATCAAAGCCATCATTGTCTCAACGCTTTTCGTGGCAATGCGCGCATAATCATGCGAGATCGTGGTCAAGGTCGGGCAGGTAAACCGCGCCACGGGGTGGTTGTCATGCCCCGCCACCCGCAACGCGCAATCCGCCTCGCGCCCCACGCGCAAACCCAATTCATAAGCCGCCGCCAAAAAGCCAATGGCCAAGCGGTCATTGCTACAGAAAATCGTATTGCTTGAAAAGGCGCGTTCCATGATCACCCGCCGCCCTTCGTTATAACCGATCTCCTCGAGCGCCCACCCTTCCCCATGGGCCTGCACGACCTGTGGTGCGAACCCCAATCGCTCCATCGCGCCGATATAGGCCAAGCGGCGTTTATTGGCATTTGGGTTGGGCGGCTTGCGCATCTCGAAAAATACGGGCGGCTCGCCTGTGCGGGTCAGATACTCAACCATCTTATCGGTTGCTTGTTCGTTGTTGTGACCCACGAAGGCCTCGCCAATCCCCTCAATATTGGCATCAAAATTTACTGTGGGCACATCAGCGCAAAAGCCTTCCAACGCCGCCCGATCAGAGGCGCGCCCAAGCGGGGCCAATAAAACAGCCGCAGGCTTAATCGCGCGTAGTGCGTCCAAATTGCCAACCTCAAGCTGCGGATCGCCATGCGAGCTAAGCAAAATTGGGCGAAACCCCTGCGCAATTACCAATGTCTCGATCCGCCTTGCGATTTCGGCAAAAAACGGATCTGCCAGATAGGGCAAAACAATGCCGATATTCTTCGTCAGCTTGCGGTTTTGGTTCACCGCAAAGATATTGGGACGATAATTGCTTTCCTCCAACGCCTGCTCAATTTTGGCGCGGGTGGCGGGGCGGACGCTTTCGGGGTCGTGAAAATATTTTGACACAGTCGGACGCGACACCCCGCAAAAGGCGGCAAACTCCTCCATGTTGCGCACGGGCCGATCTTCCATTTGTCTCACTTTCAATTTTTTACCAAGCTTTACGTTTTCTTATCGCGCGGAAAAAATCAAGACTTGAGAAACTCTCCGATACGGCCCGCAGTTTAACCTGACGCCTTGCCTTTCCTGCCACGGCACTAAGTCAGCGGGACTGACTTGATTTAGGAGGCGAGGATGAATGACCAATCAATGACCCGCGACATGGTGCAACAAGGTCAAATTGATCTCAAAGCGCGCTATGCCCACTCACAGGCATCACTCAAACAAGAACAGCTGAAACGCGAAGCGGCGGGCTATGCAGTCGGTGCGTTTTTGGGGTGGTTTGGTGAAATGACCACCGGCAAAGGCCCGCTAGCCTGCGCCGTGTGCCTGTCGAAAGCGGCCTGTGCAACTTTTGCAATCGCGGCCCCAATCTATTTTCTGTCGCAGATGCTGTAATCATAGGCGAGATCAAAACACGATGCGACAGGGGGCCAGAGATGGCTCCCTGTCCATTTAGAGCAACCTTTTTTGGTTTACGCGAAAGCTGTTATGCGCGAGACAGGTGTTCGATAGCTCTGTGGCCCCTGCCACGCCTGCGTGACGAATGCGGAACTGTGCAAACAGAAAATCGCGAAAACAACCCACCCTGCGCCAGATCAAAACCTTTACCGCAGAATATGTGCCCATCGAAGATCGCGTTCGCCTCAATTGCGTGGATGCGCAAGGCATGACCTTTGCGTTTTGGCTGACCCGCCGATTGAGCGATAATTTTGTGACTGTCGCCGCAGATAAAATCGCAGAGGTCGCCACCAAAAAGGGCCTCGGCGGTGCGTCTGCGCATAGCGCAACCCTGAACCAACTTGAACAACAGGTGGTCCGACAAGAACGCGCCGCCGCCCCAAGCGTGGCGCCCGTGAAACTTGCCGATGATCAGCACGCGTGGCTTTGCCATACAATCGACTTTGTCCCGACGAATGATGGCTTTAACCTGCTGTTCAAATCGCACCAAGACATTGCGGAAATCTATGCGATGTCCCTCTCGATCCAAGATTTTCGTAACGTGCTTGATGTGCTGTTTCGCTCTTATGCAAAAGCCACATGGGCCACCGCCGCCTTCCCCAACTGGCTGCGCGAAAATGACAAGATCGACCCATCCATCTCGCTGCTGAACTAACGCAGCGGCAACATCCAAACGACCCCACCAAAACAGCAGGCCCGACCTTATACCGCCAAATAAAGGAAGATGGCGGAGACGATGGGATTATCCCTCAAGTCTCATAAAATCTTTTTAAATAAGGGTTTTTTGCTGCTTTTGAATTGACGCTTGGGTTCCGATTTGGGTTCCCAGTCATCTAACATCGAACCTTTTTTGTCTTGGATACAGGGGCAGAAACCGAGGCGAGACGATTCTAAAGTCGGATTTCCAAGGGTTCCCAGAATCTGCATGCGCTGTAGACGCATATGTTTCTAAACATTGACTGGATCTCTTCACAGGAAGCCATGACGATGTCACACTCACTAGTGACGAGCTTGTCGCTCCAGCTATGGCGGGTAAACTGAATGGCACGGTTTTGGTGGGTAAATCATAAACAAACTGCCAAAGATGAAATTGGTGGGTCATTTCTGTGGTCGCCAAAAACTAAATCAAATGGCTCAAGGAATTACTTCTACGACACAATGATTGAAGCCATGGCAGGTGACCTTGTGCTTAGCTATGCGGGCGGCAAAATTGCTCATTTCGGCGTTGTCTTGGAGGTCGCGTATGATGAACAACAACCCGACTTCATGGGAAGAGGTGGCGACAACTGGTCAAAGGACGGTTGGTTTTTACCTGTAAGTTGGCAGCAGCTTTCGCCTCCCGTGGCTCCCAAGCTAATCTGGGATGAGATTAGCCATTTATTCCCTGACAAATACAGTCCTCTTGATCGCCAAGGTAACGGCAATCAGGGATGTTATTTAACCGAGATTTCAGAACCGCTTTTTCAAACAATCGTTGCCTGTAGCTTGGAGCGAAACCCAGCCCTGTTTGCAAAAGCAATGACTACAGTTGCGGGTAACCAACTTGCTAACTTTGGATCTCATAGAAAGACAACTGAGGTAGCACGAGTTGTGCAGCAAAGAATTGGTCAATTAGAGTTCAGACGTGCAGTTCTAAGCAAAGAACAAAATTGTCCGATTACTGGTGTTGGTGATCCCGCATTTCTTAGGGCTAGTCACATTAAGCCTTGGCGTGACTGCGAAAGTGCTGACGAAAGGCTCGACCCTTCAAATGGCCTAGCACTAGCTCCCCACATCGACCTGCTATTTGATCAAGGTTATGTCTCGTTTGATTTTGATGGCTGTCTAATGTTGTCTGCATCCTGTCCACCGATGCTGCCAATCCAGTGGAATTTTGAAGTGATGTTAGGAAAGCCACTGATCAGCGTTGATCCTAGGCGCAAACGATATCTGCGTCATCACCACAAGTATGTTTACAAGAAATAACTCACCTGCCCTCCAAGGAGATCATTGATGCCCAAAGGTTACATCATCGGTTTGGTAACTGTGACTAATCCTGAGCCATATAAGCCTTACATGGAGCAGACTGGGGCTTTGGTCGCTGAGTATGGTGGTCGTTATCTCGTCCGTGGCGGTGATAAGAATGTGGTAGAGGG
This sequence comes from Roseobacter sp. HKCCD7870, assembly GCF_037830315.1. NCBI lineage: Bacteria > Pseudomonadati > Pseudomonadota > Alphaproteobacteria > Rhodobacterales > Roseobacteraceae > Roseobacter > Roseobacter sp. HKCCD7870. The sequence goes on from NZ_JBBLYO010000001.1 coordinate 1,138,454, forward strand.
CAAACTAGGCCACGACAGAATGGTAGTCATTGAGTTCCCAAGCATTGAGGTGGCTCAGGAGTTCTACGATGATCCCCGTTATGTGGAAGTCCGCAAGGCACGACAAGAGAACTCAGATGGCGTTATCATTCAGGTTGTGGGCTACGATCCTACCTGAGGCCCCCTCACAGTGGAAATAAGGCCTCCCTACGATGTAAATGAGCAGAGAGGCAGGATGCTGACTACTCTCTTCTGATACGCATCTGAGAGCTACAGATAAGCGAAAGCAAAGATACTTGGATTTATCCCTTATCGCCTAACAGTTATGAAGAAATATGCGGAAGATTAAGCTGTTAAGATTGATTACTCAGGTAAGAGAAATATTGAATTAGTATGGGGCTAAAGTATATCTCTGTAGCCTTATTACACCCCTAATAATCACTACTTCAGCTTACTCTACTTATGAGGGGAACGAAGGTGTATAGCACGCCTTTTCTTATGGGTTACGGTAACCGCTGAACTCACGCTTTTCTTCACCTAAACGCTCTACGGAAAATGCTGGCGCAATGGGTGTCCAACCCTGCTCTTTACAGTAGTCAACAAATACTCGCTGGATCTGCTTCCCAACATCTAGCTCTTCGTCCCTTTGGCATATCAAGCAATCATGCAGGATAAAGATTGGTTGCTTCATGCTCTCCACCGTCCTCAGCATGATCTCACTTTCGTGGTATGCCAAAGTAAGGCTATCAAGCTCATCCTTCTTGAGGATCTGAAGGCATTTGAATTTCGGGGTGATGAAGTTCTTGCGGATATGCGTGAACTGCTCTTGGCTCATACCAATATCTTTGCACATTCCTCCCCTCGTGTAGTGCTTGGGTGTTCCAGCGCCGATGGTTTCATTGATGATCGCCTTCACTTCAGATCTGTTGTCCCAACCACAGTCGTAAGGATCTTTGAAGCGGGTCGTGAACGGGATCTCACCTGACATGGCGGCTAGTATGGTCACGAACATCCCACTGACATCAACTTCACCAACAGATCTTCCGTCTATTGTGCTTCGTAGCCGCTCTTCTGGCCTCATGTTTGTCTAAGCGCCATAGAAACGCCCACCTCTGGTCAGAGCAGCATTATTGAAGCGCCTTGGGGCCACGAACATCGCTTGATCACCGTAAACCAGTGGGCTGACCTTCCATCTTGCCCAGAGCGCACGCACCCGTTCATCAATATGATCAGCTTGTAATTTACTGCGTGAGGATGAAGTGCTGGCGGCATAAACCAGTTCTGTTGACTGTAGCGACAGCCCTTTAGCTAGATCAGGCACGCACTCCGACACTCTGTAGCCGTTACAAACGCCCCACTCTTCGTAGATATTGCGTTTGGCTTCTGCTGTATAAGAAATCCAACCATGCTCGACCAAGGCCTCCTTCAAGCTCTCAGCGATCTTGTAGCCAACGCTGGAGCGCCTTCTCCAGTAGCCCTCGTCATGAGGCCAGCCAATAATCAAAGAGCCTCCACGGCGCTCTACACGTCCCTGAAGACGCATGGATTGCATCAGGAAGCTACAGAGTAATACAGACAGCTTTCTCAAGCTGGACGGTCTGGTGTTTACAAATCCTAAATCGGATAGATGTCTGCTTATTACTTCTTCCGTTGCGTCATCAGCAGGTTCGACCACAGGTGACAACACCTCCCGATATTCATGGATCGGAAAGAACCGCATGTCGTCTGGGCCAAGGAGCTTTGTCATTTTTACCTAACACCCATGACAATTAATTCATTGAGATAATGACTATCATTTTGGAATTAACTCTTGCAATCACAGTGACAGTCGACAACCCTACAATCAAACAACAATTACTGGAGAAGTCGAATGCCATTGTCGTTAACAAAAGCAATAGCCATTGCTGCTGTAGGTCTTACAGTTTCTGGATGTGCAACTATTGTTAATGATCCTACAGTGCCGCTTACACTCTCCTTTAGCAACGGCGATAGCGGCTCATGTAGCTTAACCAATACTAGAGCAAGTTATCAGGTAGACGTGCCTTCAACTACCAACGTAAGGCGTTCAAGAAGTAATATTAATTACAGTTGTCAAACAGACTCTGGCAGACAAGTTACTGGCTCAATTCCAAGCTCAATGGAAAGTGGGAAAGTAGTCGCAAGCGTAATCTTTTTTGATCTTGGCATAACAGACTCGATCACTGAAAAAGGTCGGACATACCCCGCTAGCTTCGTAATTCCCGTCCAATAAGTGTTGGTGGTTGAACCTATGAAATTGAAGCTAGTCTTTTCTTATTTGGCTGTAGTGTCGACTTTGGTTGGTTGCGGATCACTTGCGCCCAATACTGATGCTTCATCTGGGATCAATGTTGCGGGTGCAACAGAGGTAGTAGGTGAAATGGCTATTCTAGTCGACAATGTTCCCAACGGCGTTACCCAAGCAAGAATTACAGGCCTTTCGTGCAAGAACAAGTTATGGGATCCAGCCCCAAGCGATGAAGCAGCGATCTCAGTGCTTCGCCAGCAAGCCGCACAAGCAGGATATCAGTCAGTATCCCTTGTCAGCACTGCCCCAATGGACGATCCAATATCCATCAACTGCTGGTCAGCCATTGAAGCTATAGGCGTTGCTTTCTGAGTTTGAAGAACAGAACAAGTCTTTGCTTTGGGGCCTGAGGGGAACTTCAGGTTCGAATGTTGGCATCAATGCAGGTCAGTCAGCAGGTCAAACGATCTTTCACGTCCACGTGCATCTGATCCCACGCAGAAATGGAGATGTAGAGAACCCTCGTGGTGGTGTGCGTGGGGTTATTCCGAACAAGCAGAGTTATTGATTGTCGTTAGACGGGTCGGCGGAGACGTGGCCGAGTGGTCGAAGGCGCTCCTGATTCCGAGGTATGTGACCTATACGCAACAACACCGAATAATCCGCCAAAAGACGCTGCCTCAGCAATAGGCATCAGAGGTGGTAAATGTAGGTGGTTTTTCTAACCTTCGGAGCCACAAATAATTTATATTTTAGTTACTTAGGATAGTGGCGGAGACGATGGGATTCGAACCCACGAGACGGTTTCCCGTCTACTCCCTTAGCAGGGGAGCGCCTTCGACCACTCGGCCACGTCTCCGCCGACCCGTCTAACGACATGGGCGCGCAGGGGCAAGGGGGGAAATCGTGAGAAATGCGATAGGGTATTGGCAAAGCCCTTGCCGCGCGCGTGGCGACAGACGTAAGCTGATCCTGCCAAACTAGAATTTATCGGGGTATCGCTTGTGAAGGCTTGGGAAGATTTGGTCGGGGGCGACCTGACGCCCGCAGAGGTGAAGTTGATCCAGGCGTGCCTTGCGGGGCAGCCATGCGGTCTTGGCGAAGACAGGCCTGATGCGCCATCGGATATGACTAAAATCCGCGCACCCGTCCTCAAGGCGCTGATCACAGACAGCCTTCGCGACCAGCCGACCACGGATATCGGGGTGCATCTGGAGGGGCCTATATTAGCGGCCTGCTCAACCTTTGGATGTCCCGCGCCAAGGGCCTGACAGGTCTGTTGAAATGCCGCTTTGACCATGGTCTTGAGGCCATGCAGGCCCAATTTGAGATTCTTAATCTTTCGGGATCCGATCTTCCCGCACTCAACGCCCCAGGCGCGCGGGTGAAGAGCGGTGTTTTCCTCAGCGACAAGTTCCACGCTAAGGGAAAGGTCAGCCTGTCGGGGGCCGAAATCGGCGGGCAGTTGAACTGCGAAGACGGGCGGTTTGAAAACCCCAAAGGGGATGCGCTGAACGCCCAAGGCGCGCAGGTGAGGGATGGGCTTTTCTTTCGCAACGTCGAGGTGACAGGCGGGTTTGTTGATCTGAGCTCTGCCCATGTGGGTACTTTATGTGATGATCTTATCTGATGGCCCGAAGTCGCGCGCGTGATCCTTGAGGGGCGCGTTCCTTGACGGGTTCACCTATGATCGGATCATTGGCGCGCCGACCGATAGCGCGATGCGGTTGCAATGGTTGGAACGCGGGGATCAGATTGGGGGTAATTTCTTCCCCCAACCCTATACCCAACTCGCCAAAACCCTGCGTAATATGGGGCATGAGCGTGGGGCGCGGGATGTTTTGGTGGCGCGAGATCGAAAAATCGCCGCTGCGGAATGGACGCGCGCGCCCAAAATATGGTTGGAGCGGTGACCCTTGGACATTGCTTAAGGCGGTGTTGTCACGCGCTGTCGCCTGTGCCTCTTACCTTCTGATCGACTATGGCCACCGCCCGCTAAAGGCCCTTTGGTCGTTGCTTGCATTGTGGCTGATCGCCACCATGCTTGCCCATTTTGCGTGGAAAGCGGGCGATATGGTGCCCAATTCCGATGTGATCCTGACATCCGAAAATTGGGCGGCGGTGCATGATGCGGATCACCCCGCGATGGCGTGGGAAGCCACCCCCGAAGGGGCGTCTTGGGAAACATTCAACCGCTATGCTTGGGCGGCGTATGTGGTCATCCCGATCCTTGATTTCGGCCAAACGCAGGCTTGGACACCTACCACCGCGCGCGGATGGGCGGGATGCACGCTTTGGTGGGGGAAATGGGTGCTGTCTGCCGCAGGTTGGATCGTCCTTGCCTTCGCCGCCGCAGGGGTCACGGGGGTGGCGAGGCGGGATTAGGCGTTGAAGAGGAAATGCAGCACATCGCCATCTTTAACGATATAGCTTTTGCCCTCGACCCGCATTTTGCCTGCGTCCTTGGCGGCAACCTCGCCGCCCAAGGTGACATAATCCTCATAGGCGATGGTTTCGGCGCGGATGAAGCCGCGCTCGAAATCGCCGTGGATCACGCCAGCGGCCTGTGGCGCGGCGGTGCCGTGGCGGATCGTCCATGCGCGGGCCTCTTTCGGGCCAACGGTGAAAAAGGTTTCCAATGCCAGAAGGTCATATCCCGCACGAATAAGGCGGTCGAGACCTGCCTCCTCTAGCCCCATTTCGCCCAAGAACACGGCGGCATCCTCGGCGGGTAATTGGCTGATTTCTTCCTCAATCGCGGCAGAGATGACGACCGAAGCCGCCCCTTGCGCCTTGGCCATCTCCTCAACCCGCGCGGAGAGGTCATTGCCCGTGGCGGCGGAGGCCTCGTCCACATTGCAAACATATAGCACGGGCTTGGTGGTCAGAAGTTGCAACATCTTCCACGCTTTCGCGTCATCCTCTGCCACCTCGACCATGCGGGCGGGTTTGCCCTGCTCTAGCATGGCCTGCGCCTCTTTCAAAAGGCGCTCTTGCTGCACCGCCTCTTTGTCGCCACCGCGCACTTTTCGGGTCAGGTTTTGCAGGCGTTTCTCGATGCTTTCGAGATCAGCGAGCATCAGTTCGGTTTCGATGGTCTCAGCATCGGCCACGGGGTCAACGCGGCCTTCCACATGGGTCACATCATCATCAATGAAGCAGCGCAACACTTGGGCGATGGCATCGGTCTCGCGAATATTGGCTAAGAATTGGTTGCCCAACCCCTCGCCTTTAGAGGCCCCGCGCACGAGGCCCGCAATATCGACAAAGGTCATGCGGGTTGGAATGATCTGTTTTGAGCCTGATATCGCGGCCAATTTCTCAAGGCGTGGGTCAGGCACGGCAACATCGCCCACATTCGGCTCGATGGTGCAAAAGGGGAAATTCGCGGCCTGTGCGGCTGCGGTTTTGGTCAAGGCATTGAACAGCGTGGATTTCCCAACATTGGGCAGACCCACGATTCCCATTTTGAAACCCATTGCAAGCGACCTCCGTGATGCGCGTTGGCTGCCTTCTAGGGCGAAGTGCGCGGCGGGGCAATGGCCCGAACCCGTCAGGCCCCATTGATTTCCGCCGCTATTTGCCGCAAACCCCAAACGAACGATTTCGCGGGAGGCACCTATGACACGGATCGACACCACTTTTGCGCGGCTGGCCCAAGAGGGCAAGAAGGCCTTTGTCGCCTATGTCATGGCGGGCGATCCTGATTACGACACCTCGCTTGAGTTGATCAAAGCCCTGCCTGCGGCGGGTGTGGATATCATCGAATTGGGCCTGCCCTTTACCGATCCGATGGCGGATGGCTCGACCATTCAGCTTGCGGGACAGCGCGCGCTTGAAGGGGGGCAGACCCTCGACAAAACGCTGCAAATGGCGCGTGAGTTGCGCAAAACCGATAATGACACGCCGATTGTGATGATGGGATATTACAACCCGATTTACAGCCGCGGTGTGGATCGCTTTTTGGAGCAAGCCAAAGAGGCGGGCATTGACGGCTTGATCATCGTTGACTTGCCCCCCGAAGAAGACAGCGAGCTGTGCATTCCCGCGCAAAACGCAGGGTTGAATTTCATCCGTCTGGCGACACCGACCAGTGATGATAAACGGCTGCCCAAGCTGTTGGAAAACACATCGGGCTTTATCTACTATGTTTCGATCACAGGCATCACAGGGGCTGCCAATGCGCAGGCGGGTGATGTTGGGCCAGAGGTGGCACGGATCAAATCGCAGACCGATCTGCCCGTGATTGTAGGCTTTGGGATCAAAACGCCTGAGGCCGCCGAAGCGATTGCCGGCGTTGCCGATGGGGCGGTCGTGGGGTCAGCGATTGTCAGCCTGATTGAGCAGGGAAAATCCGTGCCAGAGATCACCGCCTTTGTGAAATCCTTGGCCGATGGGGCGCATCGCGCCAATTGATTGCGGGCCTTCGCAAGAATTGGTAAGACTTCCTTACCAGCCTTGCGGAGGAGTGCCACCATGCCCGTCATCACCGAAATCGAAGACCTGCGCCGCTTGCATCAAAAGCGCACGCCAAAGATGTTTTACGATTACGCAGAATCAGGCAGTTGGACAGAGCAGACCTTCCGCGAAAACTCATCCGATTTCGACCTGATCCGCCTCCGCCAAAGGGTGGCGGTCGATATGTCAAACCGCAGCACAGCCTCGACCATGATTGGCCATGATGTGGCGATGCCCGTGGCCTTGGCGCCTGTTGGGCTGACGGGTATGCAGCGCGCTGATGGCGAGATCAAAGCGGCGCGTGCCGCAGAAAAATTTGGCGTGCCTTTCACCCTCTCGACTATGTCGATCTGCTCTATCGAAGATGTGGCGGAACATACCAGCAAACCCTTCTGGTTTCAGGTCTACACGCTCAAAGACGATGATTTCATGACGCGGCTGTTTCAGCGCGCGAAAGACGCTAAATGCTCGGCCATCGTAATTACAGTGGATTTGCAGCTTTTGGGTCAACGTCACAAAGACCTCAAAAACGGGCTGTCAGCCCCGCCCAAATTCACTGTGAAATCGGTGGCTGATATGATGACCAAAGTGCAATGGGGCCTTGAGATGCTCGGCACCAAGCGGCGCTTCTTTGGTAATATTGTGGGTCATGTGGCTGGGATTGATGACCCCTCCTCGCTGGGTTCATGGACGGCGCAAGCCTTTGATCAAAGCCTTGATTGGGAACGCATTAAACAATTCCGCAAAATGTGGGATGGCCCTGTGATCATTAAGGGCATTTTGGATGCCGAAGATGCAAAAATGGCCGCAAAGGTCGGCGCGGATGCCATCGTTGTGTCCAACCATGGCGGGCGTCAATTGGATGGGGCCTTATCCTCAATCCGTATGTTGGAGCCGATTTTGGACGCAGTTGGCGACAAGATCGAAGTGCATCTCGACAGTGGCATTCGCTCTGGTCAAGATGTGCTAAAGGCTTTGGCTATGGGGGCAAAGGGCACCTATATCGGGCGCGCCTTCGTCAACGGGCTTGGCGCCATGGGGGAAGCAGGCGTTACCCGCGCCTTGGAAGTGATCCATAAGGAACTGGACAGCACGATGGCGCTCTGCGGCGAGCGTGATGTGAAGGCCCTTGGACGTCACAACCTGCTTGTTCCGAAAAACTTTAATTGCGAGTGGGGCTAAACCCCGGTGATGCGCCCCTCTTGCCCGCCACGCGCAGGTGAGAGGGGGCGGAGAGCACGCGCGCAGATCAGCGGGATGATAAGCAAAATCACCGCAATCATGCCAAAAGCCACCCGCAGGCTGGCCAATTCTGCCATCCATCCCATTGTTACGGGGGCGAGCAAAAACCCCGCAAACCCAATGACCGACACGCGGGCGATGATCCGCGTTCTTCCCCCAGACCCTGCGAGTTGCCCCGCCAAACCAAGCGCCAAAGGAGCGATGATCGACACGCCCAATCCTTGGATGGCAAATCCTGTATAGGCCATCTCGGGCGTCACTGCGAAAGCGGCGATCACCGCCCCCGCCGCCGAAACCAACGCCGCGCGCGAAACCATACGCAGCGTATCATGCTCTTGCGTGAGAAAATGCCCTGCAAGACGGCCAATCCCCATGGTTAAGCCCAACGTGAAGGGGCCAATCGCCCCTTCGACAGCCCGCCCGCCGAGCGAGCGTTCAATATGCAAGGCAGACCAACTTTCCATCGCGGCCTCTGACATAAAGCCAAACATCACCACCAATCCAGGCCAGATCACCAAACCTGGCCAGAAGGGTGCCAAATCAACGCCCTGCTCCGTTGCGCCATCCCGCGAAGCACCGACCAAAAAAGATGGGCTGCGCAAAATGGGCAGTGCCAAAGCAACGATGACCCCTAACCCCAAAAACACCTGCAAGGCTGAGGCATCAAATTCCCGCGCCGTGCCTACACTCAATGCAGCAAGCGCATAGGCGAAAGAAAACATCGCATGATTAAGTGACATAAGCGGACGCTTGTAGGCGGCCTCTGCCTCTGAGACGCGGGCATTGATAATGACATCCGTCAGCCCCGAAGCCGCCCCCGCTAAAACCATCCCAATGCCAAATTCCAATGGTCGGCTTGCCGCACCCAAAACCGCAAACGACAAGGCCAATAGACCCGCGCCGAGGGGCAGCCCCCATTTGCCCAAATGCCGATCCACCCGCGGCGCCAACCACATTGCGGTGACAAGCCCAAAAGCGGACATCAGCAAAAGCGTGCCAAAAAGCCCATCACCTGCCCCAATCTGGGCCTTTATCTGCGGGGCAAGCGCCGCATAAGAGCCCCAAAAGATGCCCAAAACCATAAAGCCAAAGACGGGCCTGATGGTCAGCGAAAGATCCTGTTTGATTTTGGTGAGCGCATGCATGCTGAAATCGCTACCCCGCCGATTGGAATGGCTCAAGCGATATATGAGCAAAATGGCAGATTTAGCTCTGGTCAAAGGCAGAAAATCCTTGTAAGAGCGCGGCTTCACGGGCCCGACACCCTTGGAGGCGGCCCATAACATATGGAGATATAGCTATGGCTGGTGAGATTCCTGATCTTATCGCCGAGGCACGGACGGGGACAGGCAAGGGGGCCGCTCGTCAAGCTCGCCGTGAAGGCAAAGTGCCCGGTATTGTGTATGGCGGTGGGGCTGACCCTCTTGCGATTCAAATCCCCTTTAACCAATTGCTCAAGCGCCTGAAAGAAGGCCGCTTCCTCTCGACTCTGTTCAACCTCAAGGTTGAAGGTCAAGAAGATGTGCGCGTCATTTGCCGTGGCGTGCAGCGCGATGTGGTAAAAGATCTGCCGACCCATGTTGATTTGATGCGCTTGCGCCGCACTTCGCGTGTGAAGCTGTTCATCCCTGTCAACTTCATCAACCACGAAGCCGCACCTGGCATCAAACGCGGTGGCGTTTTGACAGTCGTGCGCGCTGAGGTTGAGCTTTCGGTGATTGCAGGTGACATCCCTGAAGGGATCACTGTTGACCTGACAGGCCGCGGCATTGGCGATGTGATCCACATCTCTGACGTCACCCTGCCAGAAGGCGTTAAGCCAACAATCGACCGCGATTTCGTGATCGCCAATATCACCGCCCCATCGGGTCTGGTAAGTGCAGATAACGAAGCCGCTGCTGAAGGCGAAGAAGAAGCAGCCGAATAATCAGGCCGATCTTCTAACGAATTGATAAAGGCGCGAAGATTTCTTCGCGCCTTTATTTTATCAGACACCACCCTTTCACGGGACGGGCAATCGGGGTATCACAGCAGCTATGAAACTTTGGGTTGGTCTTGGAAATCCCGGCACGAAATATAGCCAGAACCGTCACAATATCGGGTTCATGGCCTTGGATCATATTGCTGCAGATCATGGGTTCTCTCCGTGGCGCAGCAAATTTCAAGGCCAAATCTGCGAAGGGGTTTTGGGCGGCCAAAAGGTGATCTTGCTCAAGCCAGAAACCTATATGAACCGCTCGGGGCAATCCGTGGGCGAGGCAATGCGGTTTTTTAAACTGACCGCGCAAGATGTCACAGTTTTTCATGACGAGCTTGACCTTGCCCCATCGAAACTTCGGCTTAAGTCGTTCGGGGGGCATGCAGGGCATAATGGTCTGCGGTCGCTACACGAGCATATTGGTGAGGCTTATCACCGTGTGCGGCTTGGTATTGGTCATCCAGGCCACAAGGATCGGGTCGCGGCCTATGTTCTGTCTGATTTTTCCAAGGCCGATCAGTCATGGCTAGAGCTGATGTTGCGGGGCATCTCGAATGGGGCCAAAGCCCTTGCCGAGGATAATGGCGCGCAGTTCCAAAATGCAGTGGCCTTACAAACCACCACACCCGCCCGCGAAACAGCGCCGAGGCGCAAATCACGCGACACGGCCCCATCCCCTGCTGAGGCCGTAGAGACACCGCAAGACAGCCGAAGCCCGTTACAAAAGCTGGTTGATCGGTTTCGATAAACATTTAGCGCCTTGGGTGTGCCTATCCCTCTGTCGCAACACCTTTGGCACGTATGAGGATAGACCATGGATGAAAGCGTAAATGTATTTGGTGCGCCGCTGCAAAGCTGCGGCCGCGATCCAATGACGGGCTTCTTTCGCAACGGGTGCTGCGACACCAGCGATGATGATTTCGGCGCGCATACTGTCTGCGCGGTCATGACCCGCGAATTTCTGGCCTTTTCAAAATATGTGGGCAATGACTTAACCACACCCCGCCCCGAATATGGATTTCTTGGCTTAAAGGAGGGCGATCGCTGGTGCCTATGCGCCTCGCGGTTCCTACAGGCTCATGAAGAGGGCGTTGCGCCAAAGGTGAACCTGCACGCAACCCATATGCGCGCGCTCGAAATCATTCCGCTGACCGTATTGGAATTGCACCAGATCGAGTGACACCCGAACCGATGGTTTAGGCGCAGAATGGGGAGAGATGCGGGGATTAGCCCTGCATCTCCCATCCCAAGGCACGGGCCACTGTGAAGATATCCTTATCACCGCGACCACACATATTCATGCAGATCAAATGATCGTTTGGCAGGGTCGGCGCGATTTTCATCACATGAGCCAAAGCATGGCTTGGCTCTAGCGCGGGAATGATGCCCTCTTGATGGCAGCACAGCTGAAATGCCTCCAAAGCTTCGCTATCGGTGATCGAGACATATTCAGCGCGACCAATATCGTGGAGCCATGAATGCTCAGGCCCGATACCAGGGTAATCGAGCCCCGCCGAAATCGAATGACCCTCAAGGATTTGTCCATCTTCGTCTTGCAGCAAATAGGTGCGGTTGCCATGCAGCACACCCGGACGCCCCCCTGTCAGGCTTGCGCAATGCTCCATCTTGTCATTGACGCCTTTGCCACCTGCCTCAACGCCAATGATCTGCACATCCTTGTCATCCAAGAAGGGATAAAACAGCCCCATCGCATTTGAACCGCCGCCAATGGCCGCAATGATCGTATCTGGCAAACGGCCTTCGGCGGCCAACATCTGTTCGCGGGCCTCTTTGCCAATAATCGCTTGGAAATCACGCACCATCGCAGGATATGGGTGGGGGCCTGCGACCGTGCCGATGCAGTAGAATGTATCACGCACATTGGTCACCCAGTCGCGCAAGGCATCGTTCATCGCGTCTTTCAAAGTGCCACGCCCTGACGTCACAGGCACAACCTCGGCCCCAAGCAGTTTCATGCGGAACACATTGGGTGCTTGGCGTTCGACATCATGCGCGCCCATATAGACCACGCATTTCAAGCCAAATTTTGCACAGACTGTCGCCGTGGCCACGCCATGCTGGCCCGCACCTGTTTCCGCAATAATCCGTGTCTTACCCATGCGGCGGGCCAAAATGATCTGACCCAACACATTGTTGATCTTGTGCGCGCCCGTATGGTTTAGCTCATCTCGCTTGAGATAGATTTTTGCGCCGCCCAAATGCTCGGTCAGGCGCTCTGCGAAATAGAGGGGGCTCGGACGGCCGACATAATGCGTCCACAAATCATGCATTTCATCCCAGAAAGATTGATCTGTTTTGGCGCGTTCATATTGGGCTTCCAATTCCAAAATCAGCGGCATCAGGGTTTCTGACACAAACCGCCCGCCGAATTGGCCAAAGCGGCCGCTTTCATCAGGGCCAGTCATAAAGCTGTTCAAGATATCATCGGGCATGGAGGCACCTTTTTTCACATTCGACCCACTGCCTAACGCGGGCGCAAGAATTGAGCAAGAGAAAGGGGCAAGGTTTAGCCCCCGTTCACCACATCGGCAAAAGCATGGATCAGGGTAGGGTCTTTTACCCCTGCCCGACTTTCCACGCCTGATGAAACATCAACCTGCTGCGCGCCTGTCATTTGCACGGCAAGCCGCACATTGTCAGGCGTCAATCCACCAGCCAGCATCCATGGCACAGGCCATCTGCGTCCGGCCAACAACCGCCAGTCAAAAGAAAGACCATTCCCCCCAGGAAGATCAGCATTTTTCGGCGGCTTGGCATCAATCAGCAATTGATCACTGACCGCCGCGTAATCCGCAATCTGCCCCAAATCATCCGCTTCTGCGATACCAATGGCCTTCATCATAGGCAGGCCCGTGCGCGCACGGATTTCCGCCACACGGGTAGGTGTTTCATGGCCGTGCAATTGCAAAATATCAAGCGGCACTTCGGCCAGAAGTTGATCTAGAAAGGCATCCTCTGGATCGACCACCAAACCCACCTTGGCCACGCCAACAGGAACGGCAAGCGCCAAGTCACGGGCCTGTGTCAGGCTAACCGAACGGGGTGATTTTGGGAAAAATACAAAACCCACATAGCGCGCACCCGCCTCGGCCGCAGCCACAATATCGGCAGGCTGAGAAAGGCCACAAAATTTAATGGAAATGCTCATCAGGGATCAACCAAGCCGCAAGGGCTTGTCATCCTCCAACAAGGCAAGAATGTCATCCTGACCCTCTTTCGCCCGTGCCTCGCCCTTGAGGGTTTCCAATTCCCGCGACAGGCGTGTCGCATCACGCTTCGCGCGCGATGCATCCGCACGATGCCGGTGTTCGCGTAGCCATTCCCAAACAAAGCCTAAGACCAACCCTGCGGTAATCGCGCCGAAAATGATCAAGAACAGAGGGAGGGATATAGACAAATCCATCCGCAGCCACAGCGCCAAATCGGCAGGTAACAGATGAATCACCACCGGATCGCGATTGGCAATCGCCAGAACAATCAGAACCACCGCGACACAGAGAATGAAACTCAGCTTTATTATTCGAATCACGCCTTACCCTCGCGCAGTTCTCGTTACGAATTCAATCGGTCACGCAGCAATTTGCCCGCCTTGAAGAAGGGAACATGTTTTTCTTCGACCGATACAGTCTCGCCCGTCCGCGGATTGCGGCCCACGCGTGCATCACGCTTTTTTACCGAAAACGCGCCAAAGCCGCGCAATTCGACCCGATCTCCTCGCGCCATGGCTTCGATGATTTCGTCAAAAATTGCTCCCACAATCCGCTCAACATCGCGCTGATAAAGATGCGGATTTTCCTCCGCGAGTTTTTGCACAAGTTCTGATCTTATCATGTCATGCCTCCCCGCAAGCGCATGTGTGTTGCGAACTGTATAAGCCTTTCATACGCACCTAGGAACCGAAAAGCAGGATTTTTTTAAGGTTTGGCAGCCAGATGCGCGGATATCAGCCCGCAGGCGAGGAAATTCAGCATATCGCAGAGATGTCACATAGACCTCGGCCTGTGCCCTCCATGACGGACACACCGCATGATTCGTGCAAGCGTTACCGAAAAATGGCGATCCCTCGAGGACTCGAACCCCGAACCTGCTGATTAGAAGTCAGCTGCTCTATCCAGTTGAGCTAAGGGACCGCATGCGGGCTGATTACCCAATCTTGGGGCCTTCGTAAACGGGCAAAGGGGGATGTTGGGTTAATGCGTCCAAACCGTGCGGCGGTTGGTGGCGAAATTCTCGCCATAGCCGCCTGCGCGCACATTTGGCTTGCGCGATTTGGGGCGCAACACCACTGCTTCGATCCCATGGGCGCGGGCGTAATCCTCGGCTGCTTCGTGGCTGTCGAAATAAAGGCGCACTTGCGCTTTCGTATCGCCGCTTGATGTCCACCCCATCAGTGGATCAATCTCGCGCGCCCTCTCAGGAACAAATTCTAGAACCCAATCCTTGGTTTTTGCAGTGCCCGAGGACATTGCGGTTCTGGCGGGTTTGTAAATGCGCGCGACCATGGCTTGCTCCGTCATTCTATTGGTTCTGAGCGTTCGGGGGATCGCTCAGCCATCAAAACTGGTTCACATATCGGCAAAACGCGCGGAAGTTGCAAGATGAAGATGAGCGCGGGCAGCAGGAAATACCCCAATATTGAATTGCCGGCCGAGATCTAGGGAGCGAGGGGTGGGTGGTGCTATTCCATACCGACAATCAAATTGCTCCTTGCAAGAAAATGCTACGGAAATTTTCTCTCGGATGCAATCAAAATTTCTCCTTAAAGTTGTATAACTTTGCGACAAATTGTTCTGAGTTGATTAACTTTTCGGAAACCTCACAGCGCCCCAATGAATGAGCCCTCTATCGCTTGTCCTTGGCGCGCAGCGCGATAGGATAGACCCTGCGCACAGACCATGCGTGTGACCTGTGGAAAGGCCAAAATGCATAACAATTCCCCAAGCTCTATGCCCGATTTGCCACGCGCTGCGTCCCCGCGCGAGGGGCGCGCCAATAGCGATCGTTTGGCACGCGAAAAACTCGAAGGCGGCAAGCGCTTTGTGATGCAGACCGAGTTTACCCCCGCGGGCGACCAACCCCGCGCGATTGCCGAGCTTGCAGCCGCCGTAACAGATGGGGATCGCAACCAAGTTTTGTTGGGGGCAACTGGCACGGGCAAGACCTTTACCATGGCCAAGGTGATTGAAGAAACACAACGCCCCGCAATCATACTTGCCCATAACAAGACCTTGGCAGCTCAGCTTTATGGGGAGTTCAAAAACTTTTTCCCCGATAACGCGGTCGAGTATTTCGTCAGCTATTACGATTACTACCAACCCGAAGCCTATGTCCCGCGCACGGACACGTTCATTGAGAAAGAAAGCCAGATCAACGAACAGATTGACCGAATGCGCCATTCCGCCACCCGCGCGCTGTTGGAACGGGACGATGTGATCATCGTGGCATCGGTGTCCTGTATTTACGGCATTGGCTCGGTCGAAACCTATACGGCTATGGCAGTCGATCTATTCGCAGGACAAGACTATGATCAACGGCAGGTCATGGCCGATTTGGTTGCACAGCAATATCGGCGCAATGATCAGGCGTTTCAGCGCGGCTCATTCCGGGTGCGCGGCGACAGTTTGGAAATTTGGCCTGCGCACCTCGAAGATCGGGCATGGCGTCTCTCGTTTTTTGGCGAGGAACTCGAAGGCATCACCGAATTTGATCCGCTGACGGGTCAAAGCACCGATAAATTCGACAAAATCCGTATCTACGCCAATTCGCATTACGTCACCCCACGCCCAACCATGCAACAGGCGGTGAAGGCCATCAAAGAAGAATTGCGCCAGCGCTTGGATCATCTTGTGGCTGACGGGAAACTGCTTGAGGCACAGCGCCTTGAACAGCGCACAAATTTCGACATCGAAATGCTTGAGGCCACGGGCGTTTGCAACGGCATTGAGAACTATTCGCGCTATTTGACAGGCCGCGCCCCGGGCGAGCCGCCCCCCACCTTGTTTGAATATATTCCAGATAACGCCATCGTCTTTGCCGATGAATCGCATGTTACAGTGCCGCAGATCGGGGGCATGTATCGCGGGGACTATCGGCGCAAATTCACCTTGGCCGAACACGGGTTCCGACTGCCCTCTTGCATGGATAACCGACCGCTGAAATTCGAAGAATGGGACGCGATGCGGCCACAATCTATCTTTGTTTCGGCCACCCCTGCTGCTTGGGAATTGGAACAGGCAGGCGGCGTCTTTACCGAACAAGTGATCCGTCCAACGGGCCTGTTAGACCCGCAAATTGAGATCCAGCCAATTGAGACGCAAGTGGATGATCTGTTGGATGAAATCCGCCAAGTCGCGGCCAAGGGCATGCGTGTGCTTGTCACCACATTGACCAAGCGCATGGCCGAAGATTTGACCGAATATCTCCATGAACAAGGCGTCCGCGTGCGCTATATGCATAGCGATATCGACACAATCGAAAGGATCGAGATTTTGCGCGATTTGCGCCTTGGCACCTTTGACGTTCTGATCGGGATCAACCTGTTGCGCGAAGGATTGGACATTCCCGAATGTGGGCTTGTCGCAATTTTGGATGCCGACAAAGAGGGCTTTTTGCGTTCTGAAACCTCGCTCATTCAAACCATCGGACGTGCCGCGCGCAATGCGGATGGCCGTGTCATCATGTATGCTGACCGCATCACAGGCAGCATGGAACGCGCCATTGCGGAAACGGATCGCCGCCGCGCCAAGCAGATCGCTTATAATGAGGAACACGGGATCACCCCCGCGACAGTGAAGAAGAATGTCGAGGATATCTTGTCGGGGCTGTATCAAGGCGATGTGGACATGAGCCGCGTCACCGCAAAGGTCGACAAACCTATGGTCGGTGCAAATCTGGCAGCCCATCTCGATGGGCTGCGCGCGCAGATGCGCAAAGCAGCAGAGAATTTGGAATTCGAAGAGGCCGCGCGCTTGCGCGATGAGGTCAAGCGCCTAGAGGCGGTGGAACTGGCTGTGGCGGATGACCCGCTGGCCCGCCAATCTGCCGTGGATGAAGCGGTCGAGGCGGCAAGCGCCGCAAAAGGGCGCAGCACCGCAGGGCGGCCTGGGCAACGGGGTGGGGTCAAGCGCCGTAGATAGGGCGGCACCCTGCGCGCCCTCACGGCCCAAGCTCGCCTTTTGAACCGCGCAGACAAAGGCCTCTGAAACGGCACATCTGCCAATTTTTGTGGATCATCATCCCGCATTCTTGTCGCCCTTGCGCGAAGAATTTGGTAGAAGGACGCGCATAAGAACAAGAGGCCGCGAGCATGACCCTCACCAGACGCATGATGATGCTAACCACGGGCGCATCCCTGCTTGGCGGATGCGTGCCAAACCCGTTGGATGGCTTGACCCAAGCAGGCCAAAACTTCCTGCGCCCCACCCCGCCTGATCTGCAACCAACCCCAAATGCGGGCTATGCCCAATGGGTGGCCAATTTCAAATCCCGCGCCGAGGCACGGGGAATACACCCCGTCACCATTTCGCAAGCTTTCCGTGGCACAGGCTATTTGCCAGGTCTCGTGACCCGCGACCGCAATCAGGCAGAATTCTCTCGCAGTTTCGAGGATTATTTGAATCTTGTCGCCTCTGAGGCCAAGGTGACTTCGGGCCGCGCAGCCTTTACCAATCAATCGCGCCTCTTGCGCCGCATCGAAGACCAATATGGCGTCCCACGCGAAGTGGTGGCGGCGATTTGGGGCGTTGAAAGCGAGTTTGGTGCAAAGCGCGGGGATATTCCCGTGATCTCAGCCACATCGACCCTTGCCTACGACGGACGGCGCGCGGCCTTTTTCGAGGCGCAGCTTTTTGCTGCTCTGCGGATTTTACAGCAAGGCCATACAACCGCCGAAAAACTCAAAGGATCATGGGCAGGGGCCATGGGGCATACCCAATTCATTCCCACCACCTTTGCGGCCCATGCGGTGGATTTCAATGGTGATGGCAAGAAAGATATTTGGGGCATTGATCCCACAGATGCCTTGGCCTCAACGGCCGCTTATCTGCGCGAAGGGGGCGCATGGCAAAGCCAATTTGGCGTGGGTTGCGAGGTGCGCCTGCCCCAAGGATATTCGGGGCCTTCTGGGCGCGGCGCGCCAAGCGCGCTTGCCACTTGGATTACGCGCGGCGTGGTGCCTGTGGTGACGCCCACCCGCGATTTGGGCAATGCCGCCCTGCTGCTGCCTGCAGGGCCAAACGGGCCTGGGTTCCTCGTTTCGCCCAATTTCAGCGCGCTCTTGCGATATAATGCATCGGATAATTACGCGCTTGGTGTCATCTACCTCGCAGGGCGGCTGACTGGGGCGGGGCCTATATCAACGCCATTCCCACCAGATCAATATGGACTGCTGATCGAAGATCGCCGCGCTATCCAAGGGGGCCTTAAGGCGCGTGGCTATCAGATTGGCACGATTGATGGCGTATTTGGCCGCCAAACCGAAGCCGCCATTCGCGCCTTTGAGGCTGAAAGAGGATGGCCCATCACAGGCCAACCCTCGCAAACCCTGCTGACCGCTTTACGCTAAGGCGTGACTGCGCAAGGCTTGGTAGGCTGCCGCGCAAGCGATATTCGCCAGATTCAAAGAGCGAATATGCGGGGAATACATCGGCAAGGAGACAAGCCGATCCGCATGGGCTGCGATAATCTCAGGAGACAGCCCTGTCGTCTCACGGCCAAAAACCAAATAGGCATCTTGGGGAAATTCGACCTCATAGGCCGATTGCGCCCGATCATTTTCAAAGAGAAACAACTGATCCGCGCGCGGCCTGCGCGCTGCGATAAACGCTTCCCAATCATCATATTCTGTCAGGCGCACATATTTCCAATAATCCAGCCCCGCGCGGCGCACTGATTTCTCCGATAGCTCAAACCCATAGGGTCGGATCAAAATCAATTCCATATCCAAGCCCACGCAAGTGCGCCCAATCGTGCCTGTATTCCCGGGTATCTCGGGTTGGAACAACACGATCTTCATCTGATGCGGGGCTTGGGGGCGCTCAGACATGCTTGCCAACACTCCACCCTGTGGCGTCTTTCAAACGCGCCTCACCTTTGCTGATTGGAAGATCTTCTAGGGCGGATCCCATACTGTCATTCCAACGATTAAGATATCCAAACAGCGCGACAACGGCCATGATCTCGACCACGGCGGCCTCACCCCAATGCGCCTTTAGGCGTGCGCCGATTTCTGGTGTCACCGCATTTGGCACAAGGGTTGCCGCCTGCGCAAAGGCCAAGGCGGCTTTCTCGGCCTCGGTGAAATGGGAGCTATCTTCAAAGGTGAACACATGGTTTAACCGATCTTCTGACGCGCCGAACCGCTCGGAGGCCAAGATCATATGGGCCTGACAATACAGGCAGCCTGATGCCTGACTGGACACATACCCAAGCAGGCGTTTAAATTCAGGCTTGACCGCGCCGTAATCCGTCATGACCGCCACGTTCAAATCGGTAAAGGCCCGCGCGATTGGCGCACGATGTGCCATGGTGCGCACAGAATTTGGGATCACCCCCAACGGCCCTTTGAAAAACTGAACGTGATCTGCCAGATCGCGCTCCATTTCCTCTTCCTCAAGCGGGCGGATCAATGCCATGATGCGGGTCTCCCTTCTTTTCCCTTTGCTGCGCAGACCGTGGCGCGCAGGGGCAAAACTTGCAAGCGAAAGGCGCGGGCCAATGGAAAAAGCGACCAACCCCATACGCCCGACCGATGATGCGGCGCGCGCATTGGCCCGTGGGATAATGGCAGACCATAACTATGCGGCGCTTGGGGTCACTGACCCGCAGACAGGCGCGCCCACCCTCAGCCGTGTCGCCTATGTCTGGCTGCCTGAGACGGCACAAATTCTTAGTCTTGTTTCAGATCTCTCCACGCATAGTCGCGCCTTGGCAGAGCGGCCAAACTGTGGGCTGTTGATCGGCTCTGTGCATGATCGCGGCGACCCCTTGACCCATCCCCGCCTGAGTTTAGAAACCTATGCCCTGCCCTGTGACAAGGCCGAAAAAAAGGCGGCCTATCTGGCCGCCTATCCCAAAGCAAAGCTCTATTTTGATTTTGGCGATTTCCGTATGGTGGAATTCACCGTCAAAGCCGCGTTTTTAAATGGCGGCTTTGGTCAGGCCTTTCATCTTACCCCCGATGATCTGCGGCCTTAGAGTGTGTCACAGCGCGCGGTCAATTGCACTGTGCCACGCACAGGCTGAGGCCAGTTCAGGCGAATTGAGCCGCGCCCAACCCCATGCCGTGTGGTGGCATAGGGGGTGACGTATTAGACAACATTGGCGCTGTTGCGCAACGGCCCCTCAGGCAGGGCAGAGGCCGCAACCCGTGCCTGACCCTCAAAAGGCGGCCAATCGCGCAAATCCACCTCCCGAACCTGCTGCGGGCTGTTTTCCGTTACGGCAAGCGTCACAGGGTTTTGGGTGTCCCGCAAAGCCCTGAACCGAACCTCGCAGAATGTAAAATATTGGTTTGATAGATGCGTTGCGGAGGGGTTCCACGTCAAACGTGTTAAAAACGTCTTAATCCTTAGACCGAGGCGGGCGGCTGCGGCATGTAATGGACACCATTGATCCGCCAATCACCCGCAATCTCGACCATTTCGTAAATCAAAAGATGGCTTTGCCCATCGCGATCAATTACTTCGACCTGCTGAAAAACGCCAGTTTGGGTCATACGCGCCGCACCAAACCGATAGGTCAGCGGATGCCACACCATGGGATAACCTTGCTCGACCATGCGGGCAAATTGATCCTGATCGCCAAATAAATTTTGAATAAGGGGGCTTGCATAGCTCCATGCGCGGGGGATGTCTTGGGCGCGAAAGGCTTCAAGCTGGGCGGCAATGGTCGCTTCAACGCGATTATCAATCTCAGGTGCAGACTGCGCCAGCGCCGAGCGCGGCGCACCGGCCAAGCCCAGCCCCAGAACCAAAATCAAAGTGATGACATAATGACGGATCACGCCTGATGACCTTTGACCTCTACCCCTTGTTGGCAGGAGGTAGGGGTCAAAAGGTAAAGGTCAATTGCGCCTCATGCCACCAAATCGCCGCGCAATCCCGCCTCGATCAGCGCGATTGTCTCGTTCACACCATAAAGCGCGATGAACCCGCCAAAGCGCGGGCCTTGGCTTGCGCCCATCAACACCTCATAAAGTGCGCGGAACCAATCGCGTAGCGGCTCGAACCCATGATCTTTGCCAACCGCAAAGACAAGTGTTTGCAGCGCCTCATCTTCAATCGGCCCATCATAGACCTTGAGCCGTGCAACAAGATCCTCAAGGGCTGCGCGCTCCGTGTCATTGGGCAGACGGAAGGTTTTTTCTGGCTTCACAAAATCATTGTAATACCGCAACGCAAAGCCCGCCGCTTGATCCATATCTAGATTGGTTTCAGGCGAGGCATCAGGCGCATAACGGCGGATGAACCCCCATAGGGTTTCCTTGTCTTCCGCCCCAGCCACAGAGGCAAGATTGAGCAACATCGCAAAACTGACCACCATATCGGAGGCAGGCACAGTGCCGTTATGAATGTGATGTACAGGGTTGGCTAATTTCTGCGCCCAGTCCTGATCAGGATAAGCCCGCAATTGTTGGTGATATTCATCCACGGCCTTGGGGATCACGTCAAAATAAAGCCGCTTGGCAGTTTTGGGTTTGCCAAACATAAAATAGCTTAGGGACTCGGTCGAGGCGTAGCTGAGCCATTCATCAATCGAAATCCCGTTGCCAGACGATTTCGAGATTTTTTGCCCCGTCTCATCCAAGAACAATTCATAGGTGAAATGATGCGGCGCAGGTGCGCCCAAGATTTCACAAATCGCGTCATAAATCGGCGTGTTTGTGGAATGGTCTTTGCCATACATTTCGAAATCAATGCCCAACGCCGCCCAGCGCGCGCCAAAATCAGGCTTCCACTGCAATTTGCAATTGCCGCCCGTCACGGGCAGCGTCCATTCACGCCCATCCTCATCATCAAAGGTGATCGTATGGTTCTGCGCATTCACCTCTTTCATCGGCACATACAGCACGCGGCCCGTTTCAGGGTGGATCGGCAAGAAGATGGAGTACGTCTGTTGGCGTTCTTCGCGCAACGATTTCAACATCACCTTCATGATATCGTCATAGCGCTCCGCAGCACGCTTTAGAACGGTATCAAACTGGCCTGACCGATAGAATTCGGTCGCCGAATAAAACTCATATTCAAAACCAAATGTATCGAGAAACCGCCGCAGCATGGCGTTGTTATGGTCGCCAAAACTGTCAAATTCTTCGAACGGATCAGGCACAGATGTCAACGGCTTTTGTAGATGCTCATGCAGCATGTCTTGGTTAGGCACATTGCCCGGAACCTTACGCATCCCATCAAGATCGTCCGAGAAACAAATGAGTCGCGTTGGAATGTCGCTGATCGCTTCAAAGGCGCGGCGGATCATTGTGGTGCGCAGCACCTCGCCAAATGTGCCGATATGTGGCAAGCCACTGGGGCCGTAGCCCGTTTCAAAAAGCACATAGCCCTTTTCAGGCGGGGCTTTTTCATACCGTTTCAAAATCGCGCGCGCTTCCTCAAAAGGCCAAGCTTTGGAACTGAGGGCGGCATCACGAAAATCAGACATTTGGCTTCATCCATCACAAGCGCGGCATCGGGTGGCCGCATTGCCCCTGCACCTATTGCGGCAACCGAGCGGGGTCAATAATCTAAACCCAAAACAGAACCCTGAAAGGATCCCGCATGAGCTCTGAAACCTCCCTTTCTGCGCAAGACGCGCTCGTTGCGCTCATGATGGCAGTCTCGCTCTCGGATGAGTCAGTCGGCACCGCTGAGCTGGTCACCATCGAGGCCTTAGTGAATAACTTGCCAGTCTTTGCCGATTACGATGCAGATCGGATGCAAAATGTCTCAAAAACTGTGTTCGACCTGTTCGAAGAGGAAGATGGCTTGGATGCGCTGTTTGGTCTAGTGAACCAAGCCTTGCCAGAAAAGCTCCATGAAACCGCATATGCGCTGTGCTGCGATGTGGCCGCCGCAGATGGGTTATTGGGGCAAACGGAACTGCGTATGCTGATGGAAATCCGCTATCAATTGGACATTGATCGTCTTGCGGCGGCAGCGATTGAACGCGGCGCGCGTGCGCGGCATATTACACTTTAAGGCGGCAATTTTCGCCGCGATTCGATGGCAGCACCATGAAACCACAAATCCTAAGCACGTGGCCGGGCTACACGGCAGCGGCAGCAACGCGTGACGTTTTTGCAGGCGTCACTGTGGCGATGGTGGCCATCCCCCTGTGTCTTGCGATTGCGATCGCCTCGGGTGCAGAACCCATTCATGGGCTGATCACCGCGATTGTGGGCGGGTTCCTCATTTCCGCCCTCGGCGGCAGTCATGTGCAAATTGGCGGGCCAACAGGCGCTTTCATCGTTGTGGTCTATGATGTCATCTCTCAACATGGGATGGATGGCCTGGTATTGGCCACGCTGATCGCGGGCGTGATCCTATCGCTCGCTGCACTGTTTCGTGCAGGCAGCCTCATAGCGCATGTACCAGAACCCGTGATCAACGGATTTACCGTTGGCATTGCGGTGATTATCGCCACAAGCCAACTGCCCGATTTTTTGGGAATTCCCTTAAATGATGCGCCCGCGCATTTCTTGGGAAAACTGGCCGCTATTTGGCAAGCGCGTGATCAAATCGCACTGCCAAGCTTTGCGATTGGCCTTGCAACCATGGCGGCCATCGTCTTGTTGCGGCGGTTCTTTCCACGCTTCCCGGGCTTGATTTTAGCTGTCGCGGGGGCGTCTGGACTGGCATTTATGTCCCTACCTGATGTGGCCACAATCGGCAGTCGCTTTGGCACATTACCCACCGAATTCCCGTGGCCGACCCTGCCGCAGATCACCTATGAGCGCGTATTGGAATTGCTGCCCTCTGCCCTCATCATCGCCTTTCTGGCAGGGATCGAGTCGCTTCTATCGGCTATGGTCGCAGATCGGATGACCAAGAATGTGCATCGCCCAAATGCAGAATTGATGTCGCAAGGTGTCGCCAATCTGGCATGTGCGGCCTTTGGATCGCTTCCCGCAACGGGTGCAATTGCACGCACGGCGACCAATATTCGCGCAGGCGGCACAACCCCTGTTGCGGGGATGGTGCATGCGGGGGTCATCTTGTTGGTCTTTCTTTTTGCAGCGCCTTTGGCAAATTACTTGGCCCTGCCCGCTTTGGGTGGGCTTCTATTGCTGACGGCTTGGAATATGTCCGAACCGCATCATTGGCATATCTATGTAACAGCGGGGCCCGTCTCTGATCGTGGCCTCTTTGTGCTGACGTTGGTTTTGACACTCTTAACGGATCTGACCGTTGCAATCGCCACGGGTGTGGCCATCGGCCTTGCGCTGAGACTGAAGCGGCGCAAAGTTCCGCCGCAAGATTGGACGCCGCCTGATCGGTAAATGTCACCCAAAGCCGCGCAGCCATGACACCAGCATATCATTTTGCAATGTGCGGGCGCGACCAATCCATGTCCGCCCACCGGGGGGGCGGTCGCGCTCATCAGGGCCGAGCGCCGCACGGCGGGGCAAATCTGCATTAAAAATAGCGAAGGCCAAGGGCCGATTGGGACCCTCGATATAGCCGGTTAAGGTCGAGACAAAATTCAACGTGCCTGTCTTCGTCACAATCTCGGCCGTGCCAATTTGGGCTTGCACCTCGTCATTCACGCGATGCGCCCGCAACAGGTTTCGCAAGCGCCCCCTTGGCCCCGCTGCCACCAAAGCCTGCACCATTTGCACAGGCGTCATCTGGCTTAAATCCTGCAAGCCAGAATGATCATGTAACTCAGCCCGCCCCGACACATAGCGCCCTTCAAGCCGTGCCGCCATGTGATCGGCAGATTGGCGCAAACTTGGATTGGCCGCCCCCGTTAGGGTCTGTGTTGCGCGCAATCCTACGACCTCAGCCGTGAGATTTGTCGAATAGCGCAGCATAGAGCGCAGCATCGCGTCAAGGGGCGCGCTTGAAATTTCCGAAAGAACCACAGCCTCAGACGGCACGGCCGTTGCGCGCTGCACCCTGCTAAGCACGATGCCAGAGGATCGCGCAAGCGAGGCAAAAACTTCGCCCACATAGGCGGCCGTATTGCGCACAGGCAACCAGCGCCCCCCATCACCCGTAAGGGCAGATCTGGCCACTGACCAGCCCTCGCGCGCCGTTGCCGTTTGCGCGCGGTAGTCCAAAACAGGGGCCGCGCGATCCGCGACCGACAAGCCAATTCCCAAGACCGCAGGGCGCAAGTCATCCGCGCGGGCATCAAGCCCAACCTGTAAGCCATTCGCTCCCTGCTCCCATGCCAGATAGACCCTGTTAAAATTCAAGTTCAGACCCGAGATTGCAGGATTATACCCCGCATAATCGGCCTGTGTCACATCGATGAGGGGAATGGACGGCAGGGATGTATCCACGAGGTGCAGCGCGCCTGTCACCTCGCTCAGACCTATATCGCGCAGGCCCGTGACCAGCGTGACAAGCCCCGTGGTGTCCAAATGGGGATCCCCCTCGCCATACAGCCAAAGATCCCCTTCAAGTCGCCCGTTTCGCAAATTTCCCGTGGCCAAAACCCGCGTTGCAAATCGATATCCTGCCCCAAGGGCGTCCAACGCGTAAAGCGTGGTTAAAACCTTCATCGTACTTGCGGGGGGCAAGTTTGTGCTGGCGTTATGGCCCTGTAATATCTCGCCCGTGCGCGCATCGGCCACAACAGCCGCCACCGCGCCTTGATAGGGGCTTGCAGCAATAAGGTTCTCAAGACCTGCGGCCCCTGCGGGGGTGGGCGCGGTCGGACGCGGCATCGGCACGAGGGAGGACAACGGGGCCTGCCCATAGGCCGCGCTTGCCGCAGCCGAGATACCACCCGCCAAAACCCCGCGCCGCGTGATCATCTGCCCACCTCGTTATCCCTTGCCAATCTTGCCGCACAGTAAGCCAAGCCCGCACGGGTTCCTCAAGACCATACACCCGCTGCGCGCAATTGCGATGAACTTTCACTGCGCAAAGGTAGGGTGACATAAGTCCAAGCTGGGGCTTCGTAATCGGCCAAGCTATAGGCCAATTCAGGCGCCACCCGCGCGGCATCGAACGCGCGCGCAGCTTTCGAGAAGCGGGCAGGCAACCCCGCTTGCGGGCGCGCAAAAACAGCAATCGGTAGGCTTGAGATGATCTCCTGCCAATCCTGCCACAGGTGAAACTGGGCCAAATTATCAGCCCCCATCATCCACACAAACCGCAGCTTTGGATAAAGCGCCTGCATTTGTCGCAAGGTCTGCGCGGTAAACCTTGTGCCAAGCTGCGCCTCAATGCCCGTGACCCGCAGTTTCGGATGGCCCGCTTGCAAGGCCCGCGCAGCATTAATCCGCGCATCAAGGGGCGCAGGCCCGCGACATTTCAACGGATTACCTGGGCTGACCAACCACCAAACCTGATCCAACCGCAGCCGCTTGAGCGCCTCACGACTGATATGCAAATGCCCCGCATGTGGCGGATCAAACGAACCACCAAAGAGGCCAATGCGTGCAGCCTCAGGGGCAAAAGGCAAGGTGTGGCGAAACACAGGGTAAACTTCCACGACAAATCAGACGTCCGCCTTCGCCTCTATCACGAAGCAAAGCCGCAAGGAAAGCAGGCGAACCGATTGCCGAAAGCAGCCATCCCGATTAGAAGAGGACAAAATCTACTCTCAAAGGACAACGCACGCATGGCCTCCTATCAATATGTCTACCACATGGACGGTGTCTCTAAGACCTATTCTGGTGGCAAGAAATGCTTCGAGAATATCCGCCTCAGCTTCTTGCCCGGTGTGAAAATCGGTGTGGTCGGTGTCAACGGCGCAGGTAAATCCACATTGCTGCGGATTATGGCGGGCTGGGACAAGGACTTCTCTGGCGAGGCATGGGCCGCGCAAGGCGCAAAGGTGGGCTATCTGCCCCAAGAGCCACAACTCGATGAAACCCTCACAGTGCGCGAAAACGTCATGCTGGGTGTGGCCGAGAAGAAAGCCAAGCTTGATCGCTTTAACGAATTGGCCATGAACTATTCGGATGAAACCGCCGATGAAATGGCGGCGCTACAAGATGAGATTGACAGCAACAACCTATGGGATCTCGACAGCCAGATTGATGTGGCCATGGAGGCCTTGCGCTGCCCGCCCGATGACGCAATGCCAGAGCATCTTTCAGGCGGGGAACGCCGCCGCGTGGCGCTGTGCAAATTGCTGCTTGAAGCGCCTGATATGCTGCTGTTGGACGAACCGACCAACCACTTGGACGCGGAAACCATCGCTTGGTTGCAGCAGCATTTGATCGACTACAAAGGCACGATTTTGATCGTCACCCATGACCGTTACTTTTTGGACGACATCACGGGCTGGATTCTCGAACTCGACCGCGGCCGCGGCATTCCATACGAAGGCAATTACTCAAGCTGGTTGGAGCAAAAAGCCAAACGCCTCGAGCAAGAAGCCCGCGAGGATAAATCACGCCAGAAAACCCTCGAGCGCGAATTGGAATGGATCAGACAGGGCGCAAAGGCGCGTCAGGCCAAGCAAAAGGCCCGTATCAACGCCTATGAAGAATTGGCGGGCCAATCGGAGCGCGATAAAATCAGCCGCGCACAGATCGTCATCCCCAATGGCCCTCGCTTGGGGCAAAAGGTGATCGAAATCGAAAACCTGACCAAGGCCTATGGCGACAAGCTGTTGATCGAAGATCTCAGCTTTAGCTTGCCTCCTGGCGGGATCGTGGGTGTGATCGGGCCGAACGGCGCGGGTAAATCCACGCTGTTTCGGATGCTGACGGGCCAAGAAGGGCCTGACGCGGGCACGCTTGAATATGGCGATACGGTCAAGCTGTCCTATGTCGACCAATCCCGCGATGCGCTGGATCCAGAAAAAACAGTTTGGGAAGAGGTTTCGGGCGGGGCCGAGATCATTGAACTGGGCGATGCCACGATGAACAGCCGCGCTTATTGCTCGGCCTTCAACTTCAAAGGCGGGGATCAGCAAAAGAAAGTGGGCCTTTTGTCAGGAGGCGAACGCAACCGCGTGCATATGGCCAAGCTTTTGAAATCAGGCGGAAATGTTCTTTTGTTGGACGAACCGACCAACGATTTGGACGTGGAAACCTTGCGCGCGCTCGAAGATGCGCTGACCGATTTCGCAGGCTGCGCGGTGGTGATCAGCCACGACCGCTTCTTCCTTGACCGCATCTGCACCCATATCCTCGCCTTTGAGGGCGAGGCCCATGTGGAATGGTTCGAAGGCGCCTTCTCCGACTACGAAGAAGACAAAAAACGCCGCCTTGGGCCAGACGCGCTTGAGCCCAAACGGGTGAAATACAAGAAATTTGCACGGTGAGAGGAATGTTCATTAAACCTTCTTTTATGGATTGTTCGAATGGTGTATCCTTGGTTTGAAGGTTGGCGAGAGATCCTCAAGGCCTTAAGCCCCTAGCAGGGCTGTGTCGAAAACCTAGCGGTGAGTAGGCTAAGGTGGTTTGGCTGCGGCGATGCTGCAACTGGTCTATCGAATTGCGTGGCCCAAGTGATCATAGGGCAAGGCGAACCGCTGGAATTGGGGCGGTATATAAATACTGAGCGTGTTTTAATTGCTCATCCGGATGGGCATCGCTTAGGAAAATTCCGATGCGATTTTCATTCAAAGTAAAGGTGCTAGTGACTTACTCCGACATTGTTGGGACTTTAAGTTTACTCGTAACAATCACGGGTTTGTTCTTGTGATTGAGGGCGGCGCAAACCGCCCTTTTTCTTTTTTGCTTAGGTTAGGGGGCGTTCAGTAGTATTAGATTACAGAGGCCGCTCATGATAAAGTAACTTCAAAAGCGATCTGGAATTATGTCCAATTGGGATCAGGCTATCAAATGCAACGTGCGGCATACATATTTAGCTTTATAATTTTTGCATTCGGCCTCCCCGCCCACGCGCAAGATGCTGATGAACAGCAATTCGTCATGGCGCTGATGCACTCGATGAACCGCCATTCCATCACCTATAACCGCGAGGTCTGTGGCTATGTCTTTCGCGATCAAGCCGGGCGCTTGTCCAGTTCGAAATCCAGTTGGGGCGGGCGCGACAGTTGCGCGATTATGGATGCGCCTGCGGGGATGCGGATTATCTCGTCTTGGCACACCCATGCGGCTTTTGATCCGCGCTATGATAATGAGGTGCCCTCCATGATTGATGTTGAGGGCGATATGAGCCGTGGCACGAATGGATGGGTCGCCACCCCTGCGGGGCGGTTATGGTTCATTGATGGCGAGACGGGCGTGATGCGTCAGGTCTGCGGCGAGAATTGTCTGCCCGCAGACCCAAATGTTGTCTCAGACCAACATCCCGAAGCGGCCAAAACCTATACGCTCGATCAGCTGTATCGCCGCTTCGGGGGTTAGGGCCTATTCCGCTGCGTCCAGATAATCTGTGACGGGCGGGCAGGTGCAAATCAGATGCCTGTCGCCATATACATTGTCCACGCGGTTCACGGGCGGCCAATATTTATCAACGCGGAAGGCCCCCGCAGGGAAGCAGCCCACCTCGCGGCTATAGGCGCGCTCCCATGGGCCAACCAAATCTTCGACCGTATGGGGCGCATGGCGCAAGGGGCTGTCTGCGGCGGCGATTTTGCCCGCCTCGACATCGGCAATCTCGGTACGAATGGCGAGCATTGCATCACAGAAGCGGTCAATCTCCGCCTTGGTTTCGCTTTCGGTTGGTTCAACCATCAATGTGCCTGCCACAGGCCAACTCATCGTGGGCGCGTGGAACCCGTTATCCATCAGACGCTTGGCGATATCATCGACCGTCACCCCCGCGTCGGCAAAAGGGCGACAATCAAGGATGCATTCATGCGCGATATGCCCGCCCTGCCCCGTGAACAGGATCGGATAGGCATCCGATAGGCGCTTGGCGATGTAATTGGCATTGAGAATTGCGATTTTGGTGGCCTGCGTCAGACCTGCCCCGCCCATCAATTTGATATAGGCATAAGAAATCGGCAAGATCGAAGCTGAACCATAGGGCGCGCCCGACACTGGCCCTTGGTCGCTGTCCAATTCTGGATGTCCCGGCAGATAGGGGGCAAGATGCGCCTTCACGCCAATCGGCCCCATCCCTGGCCCGCCACCACCATGTGGAATGCAGAAGGTTTTGTGCAAATTCAGGTGGCTCACATCTGCCCCGATCTCACCGGGTTTGGACAGGCCCACCATGGCGTTGAGGTTCGCACCATCCAAATAGACTTGGCCCCCATGGGCATGGGTGATCTCACAAATCTCGCGCACCGTGCCTTCAAACACGCCATGGGTGGACGGATAGGTGATCATGCAAGCAGCCAGACGATCACCCGCCGCCTCGGCCTTGGCTCGGAAATCTTCAAGATCAACATCGCCGTTTTCCGCAGATTTGACCACAACCACATCCATTCCCGCCATCTGTGCAGAGGCAGGGTTGGTGCCATGCGCGGAAACAGGGATCAAACAGATCTTGCGGTGATGATCGCCGCGCGCCTGATGATAGGCGGCAATGGTCAAAAGGCCTGCATATTCACCTTGCGCACCCGAATTGGGCTGCATCGACATCGCATCATAGCCTGTGATCTCGCACAGATAATCCGACAGGGCCGCCAGCATTTGCGCATAGCCCTCGGCCTGATCTTGTGGCGCAAAAGGGTGCAGCCCGCCAAATTCGGGCCATGTGATTGGCATCATCTCGACCGCGGCGTTCAGCTTCATCGTGCAAGAGCCAAGCGGGATCATGGCACGATCCAGCGCCAAGTCACGATCCGACAGGCGGCGCATATACCGCATCATCTCGGATTCCGCGCGGTTCATGTGGAAAATCGGATGGGTGAGATACTCTGTTTCCCGCAAGAGCGCGTCAGGGATAGATGGCGCTTCAACCACATCCAAAAGCGGCGTGCCAAACGCCTCACAGACCGCGGCCAAATGGGCTTCGGTTGTCACCTCATCCACGGAAATACCAATCCGATCTTGGCCAACATCACGCAGGTTGATCCCCCGCGCCACAGCCGCCGCCATGATCCGCGATTGTTTGGCCCCGACCTTGACTGTGATCGTGTCAAAATAGGTTTGTGTCAGCGGCGCAAAGCCGCCCGCCTCAAGACTTTTGGCGAGACGCGCTGCGTGCAAATGCACCCGCTGCGCAATCGCGCGCAATCCGCGTGGGCCGTGAAACACCGCATAAAGCGAGGCCATGACGGCCAAAAGCGCCTGCGCGGTGCAGACATTCGAGGTGGCTTTCTCGCGGCGAATGTGCTGCTCGCGCGTCTGCAAGGAGAGGCGATAGGCACGGCGCCCCTGCGCGTCAACCGATACGCCAACAAGCCGACCCGGGATGGCCCGCTTATAGGCCTCGCGACAGGAAAGGAATGCTGCGTGCGGGCCTCCATATCCCGGCGGCACACCAAAGCGTTGCGCTGAGCCCACCGCAATATCTGCGCCGATCGCCCCAGGCTCGCGCAGAACTGTAAGGGCCAACAAATCCGTGCAAACAATCGCCACGGCATTTGCAGCATGCAAGGCCACAACTTGCGCAGATGGATCATAGAGATCACCGAATGTGCCAGGATATTGGAAAATCGCACCAAAGACCGCGCTTGCGTCCATATCCTTCGGATCGCCCACAATCACCTCAATCCCCAAAGGTTCTGCGCGGCGCTGCATGACGGCAATATTTTGCGGATGGCAATTTTGGTCGATGAAGAAACCACGCGCCTTTGATTTTGCAACGCGCTCGGCCATCACCATCGCTTCGGCGCAGGCGGTGGCCTCATCAAGAAGCGAAGCATTGGCAATCTCAAGACCCGTTAAGTCAGCAACCATCGTCTGAAAATTGAGCAGGGCCTCAAGGCGGCCTTGGCTAATCTCGGGTTGATAGGGGGTATAGGCCGTATACCAAGCAGGGTTTTCCAAGACATTGCGTTGGATCGCAGGCGGGGTATGGGTGTTGTAATACCCCTGCCCAATCATCGAAACCATGACCTTATTCTTGGCTGCAATCTCGCGCATATGCGCCAGCAATTCCGCCTCAGACATTGCCGCCCATTCAAGTGGCTTGGTCTGACGAATATCCTTCGGCAATGTTTCATCAATCAGCGCATCCAAATCTGGTGCACCGATCACCTCTAACATCTCTGCCATTTCGGCAGGGGAAGGCCCGATGTGGCGGCGATTGCCAAAATCGGTCGGATCATAGGTTTCACGCATCCATTTTGTCATGTCTCACACCTGCTCGGGGGGCTTATTCGCCAATGAAATCTTTGTATTCATCCTCGGTCATGTAGGCATCGACAGCAGAGAGATCGTCTACCTGCATCTTAAAGAACCACGCCTCACCGGTGGGATCGTCATTGACCAAAGAGGGGTTATCAACCAAGGCGTCATTGACCTCGACAATCTCACCATCAAGCGGGGCCAAGATGTCAGAGGCCGCTTTGACAGATTCAATAACCACCACCTCATCACCCTTCGCGGCTGCAGTCTCAAGCTCTGGCAATTCTACGAAAACCACATCACCCAATTGAGTGGCCGCGTGTTCTGTGATGCCGACCACAACCAGATCACCATCGACCAACAACCATTCATGTTCTTCTGTGAAACGCATTTGGATGTCTCCCTGTCTTATCGTTTGTAGGATGTTTTGAAGAATGGCAGATCAACCTGCCGCATAGGATGTCGTTTGCCGCGCAACTCGCCCCAGATTGGCGCATCTGCATCCGTGTCAGATTGCACCAGCGCCATCGCAATAGGGTGACCTAGGCTTGGGCTAAACCCGCCCGAAGTGATCTCGCCGATTTGTGTTTGGCTTGTCTCTGACAAAAACAGGGGCACGCCGCCGCGCATCGGCGCGCGCCCCTCTGGCACAAGACCGATCCGTTTGCGCGCAGCTTCGCCCGCAAGATGAGAGGCAATTACCCCAACACCCAAATACCCGCCTGCCTTGGCCCCATCGGGGCGGCGTGATTTGGAAATGCCCCAAGACAAGCCAGCCTCAACAGGGGAAATAGTTTCAGAAAGATCGTTGCCATATAGGGGCAGGCCCGCCTCCATCCGTAGACTGTCACGCGCCCCCAAACCAATGGGCGCGACCTCATCCATCGCCAATAGTGCGCGGGCGAAGGCATCGCAGACGGCCACAGGCACGGAAATCTCAAACCCATCCTCGCCCGTATAGCCAGAGCGGCTCAGCCACAGATCGGAACCCTGCCATGTCAATCTGCGCACATCCATAAAGCGCAGTGTCGCCACATCAGGCAGCAGACGCGCAAGCGCGCTTTCGGCCAGTGGCCCCTGCAAAGCCAAAAGGGCACGGTGACTGATGACCTCAAAACCCGCTAAATGTTTCTCAAACAGTGCCAAATCCTCAGCGCGGCGCGCGGCATTGATCACGATAACGAAAGAATCTGCGTAGCGCGCGATCATGAAATCATCGACCAAACCGCCCGCCTCATTGGTAAGGAACCCATAACGCTGGCGGCCTTCTGCGAGGCCTTCAACCTCAATGGGCGCGATCCGCTCAAGTGCCGAAGCTTGATCTAAGGGCAGCCGCACCTGCCCCATATGCGAGACATCAAACAGTCCCGCCTTTTCGCGCGTCCAAAGATGTTCGGCCATCACGCCCGCAGCATATTGCACGGGCATAGAGTAGCCCGCAAAAGGCACGAATTTTCCGCCTAGCTCTGCGTGAAGCCCATTAAGTGGTAGTTCCAAAAGCCCCGTGGTCATCAACCCTCCAACACCCCGAGATATACTCGGAATCGGTTACGCCGAAAAATCGGCTGTCGATGCCCCCTCTGTCCTTTCGCCTGAGATCGTTATCCCTTCGGCGGATGCGCAATACCGCATCACTCTCCAGAGTTTTCTCACATACAGGTTCTTTTGCCTGAGAGTTTACCGGGGCGGTTGCTCCTTCGGCCTTGTGCAAGCGGCACAATGTCTCCCTGCATGTAGTGTTATCATAAGTAATGCCGCGCAGGGCATCAAGAACAATCGCACCATTTACGACTATTGCGCCGCAAAAAACGGCAGAACCTTCGCAGAAGCAATTAAAATTGTCCGATTTGGATTTTCTCCGCCTCAAGGCAACTGCGCAAATTACGGGCAATCTCAACCGCCTGCGGCGTATCCCCATGCAGGCAGATTGTATCAATTTGTGTGGGGATGCGGGTTCCATCCTCGGCAATAATCGCGGCCTCCTGCAACATCGCCAAAATGCGTGCCGCGACCTCCTCTGGATCATGGATCACCGCGCCTGCAATTTTGCGATCTTGCAGGCGGGCATTTGGCAAATAGGCCCGATCCGCAAAAATCTCGCGCGCGATTGGGGCACCGATGGCAAGGGCGGCTTCTTCCTGCTCTGTGCAAGCAATCACCAAAACGATCAGGTCAGGATCAGCCCGCAACGCCCCTTCATAGGCGGCGCGTGCAAGGGTCGCATCATCAGCGGCCATGTTGGCTAAGGCCCCATGCAATTTGACATGGCGCAAGTGCCCCCCCGCCGCGCGCGCCATCGCCATGGCAGCGCCTGTTTGATAGGTCACCATATTGGCCACCTCTGCATAGCTCATCTGCATTGGGCGCCGTCCAAACCCTTGCAAATCAGGAAACCCCGGATGCGCGCCTAGGCCCACGCCACGCGCCACTGCGGCTGACATGGATTTTAGCATCTGATCGGGATCGCCCGCGTGAAAGCCGCAGGCGATATTGGCCGATGAAATCACATCCATCATCGCCGTATCCGCACCCATTGGCCAAGGGCCAAAACCTTCGCCCAAATCGGCATTTAGATCGACCTTCATCCCTCGTCCTCCCCTGCGGTGACACCGCTGATCAATTGCATTGCCAGAAGATCACCCGCCTCGCGCAGGTCACGCAAAACTGGCTTACACATGGCCCCAAGTTGTGCGCGCGCAGCCTGTGCGGCCCGCTCAATCTCTACCGCCTCGCCATGGCTGATCATTTGAAACATGACCTCGGCCCCGCTGGAGAGTTGCGCCAAGCGCGGCAAATCACAAGGCAGAACCTGCGCGATCCGTGGATAGCCCCCGGTCGTCTGGCTTTCGGCCATCAAAACATAAGGTGTTCCATCGCCTGTGATCTGGATATCCCCCTCCATCACAATATCAGAAAGGATATTGCGCGCGGCCTCAGGTGCGAAATTAGGCGCATCGGGCGCGGCTAAGCGCACCCCCATCCGATTGCTGCGCGGGTCGCGCGTGAAACTTGTATTTTGAAACGCCGCCAACAGATCAGCCCCGAACATATCACTTTGTAGGGTCGGCAAAATGCGAATGACACCGCCTGCACTGCGCTCTGCCACATCTAGGGACAGGCCTGCGCGGGTCGCGGAGGATGCGCCAAAGGGCAGTCCCGCCCCCGCGCGAATTGCCGCGCGCAGGCCTGCGGCCAAATGCGTCCCGCGCCCCTGCAAGATCAATGGTGGCTCAAATCCGCCTGATATGTGCAGATACCCATAAACACCGCGCATGACGGGCCCGATCTTCAGTTTCGCGCCCGCAGGCACAGCATGGGTCGCGTTCCATGCCAAAGCACGCCCATCCAAATCCGCGCGCATCTCGGCGCCCGTCAGCGCAATGACGCAGTCGCGGGTCGCACTAAAGACACCGCCGAACCCTGCCATCTCTAACGCCGCAAGGTTGGGTGATTGCCCTAACAAGGCCGCGCCTTCTGCCATCGCCAAAATATCTATCGCCCCGCCGCGCGACACACCTTGGGCGACATAGCCGTACCACCCCAAATCCTGCACAGTCACGGCAGGCCCTACTTGGTGAACAAGAAACGTTGCCGTCATGGCAGCGCCCGCCGCACAGCACCGCCATATGGCGCGGCGGCACATGACGTCTCAAATTCTGCCTCAGAAACAGGCCGAAGTGCAATTTCATCTCCCGCTCGCAACATAAAGGCGGGGTCACGCGCGGGGTCAAACAGGCTAAGACCCGTTTGACCAATATGCAGCCAGCCCGTTGGCGATGGCACAGAAAACAGAACAATCTGGCGGATTGCTGCAACCAACGCGCCTTTTGGCACCTGCGGATTTAGGGTTGCCTGTCTGGGAAAGTTCCAATTGGGTGGCAACTCTCCCAAATAGGGCTGTGACGGCGCAAACCCGATTGCCTGAACCCGAAGCGGGGTTGCACACAACTCTGCAACCGCCTCAGCCTGACTGACACCTGCGAGCGAACAAGCCTGTTCGAATTCTGGGCCATATGCACCGCCAAAACAGGCAGGCACCTCCCAAACTGTGCGCCCCTGAGGCAGGGATGCAGCATACCAATCGCGCTGCGTAAGAGCCGCCGCGAGATCCGCGCGGAGTGCTTCAGGGGATACCAGCAGCGGGTCATACCGCAGAAGGACGGATTGCAGGGCGGTTGAGACCTCCAAAACCCCCGCCAGACCTGCGGCAATCACCTCAGCAGCGAAGGCAAGGCTTGCGCGATTGCCTGCTTCGTTCAATTGATCGCCAAAGCGCACAACCAGTCCAGCATAACCCGTCTGGCAAATCTCGGGGAATTTTGGCGGTTTTGCGGCTTGCGCGTTCACGGGAACCTGAACCTTTCTATTTGCCACCCCAATGGTGATTAGGGTGGCATGAAAAAGGCCGTGCTTTCAACAGGCGCTTACAGCGTGGGCTTGTTTTGCAACAACTGCAAAAGATCGGCCATTTCAGGCCCGCGCTCGCGCCCTGTCACAGCTTTGCGCAGCGGCATGAAAAGGGATTTCCCCTTGCGTCCCGTGGCCTCTTTCACCGCGTTCGTCCAGTTCGACCATGCCTCTGGCCCGTAGGGTGGCTCAGGCAGCAGGGCGAGGGCCTCGGTGATGAATGCTTGATCCTCTGCGTCAACCAATGGGGCCGCACCATCACGGCACAGCTGCCACCACCCCGCCAGATCATGCAGCGTGGTGATGTTTTCACGCGTCACCTGCCAGAATAGGGGCGCGAGATCATCTGGCACCCCCGCCGCCCGCACCGCATCTGCCACCACGCTTAAATCTTGCGCCGCCAGAATGCGTGCGGTCAGCGGATATAAATCATCAACATCAAATTTTGTGGGGGCCGCGCCGAAATGCGCCAAATCAAATCCAGCAGCCAAGTCATCAAGACTGCTTACAATCTCAACAGGTTGGGAGGATCCAAGCCGCGCCATCAAAGACAACAACGCCATAGGATGCACCCCTGCCGCGCGCAAATCGCGCAAGGCCAAAGTGCCAAGGCGTTTCGATAACGCCTCACCCTGCGGGCCTGTCAAAAGTGAATGATGCGCGAAGTTAGGCGCAGCAAAGCCAAGGGCCGCCATAATCTGGATTTGTGTCGCTGTGTTGGTCACGTGATCCGACCCGCGCACGACATGGGTGATGCCCATATCTGTGTCATCGACCACCGAGGCCAATGTATACAAAAACTGCCCATCCTGACGGATCAAAACAGGGTCAGACAGGCTGGCCGCGTCAATCGACAAATCGCCCAAAATACCATCCGTCCACTCGATCCGTTCTTGATCAAGCAAGAACCGCCAAACGCCCATACCACGCTCGGCGCGCAACGCATCGCGCTCGGTCCCGCTCAATTTGAGCGCAGCTCGATCATAGACGGGCGGCTGCCCCATATTCAGTTGTTTTTTGCGCTTAAGGTCGAGTTCTGTGGGCGTTTCAAACGCCTCGTAAAATCGTCCTTTGCCGCGCAAATCTTGGGCCGCGGCCTCGTATCGATCAAGCCGCGCCGATTGGCGCTCCTCCTGATCCCAAGTCAGACCCAGCCACTCCAAATCTTCGCGGATCGCATCCGCATATTCCTGCTTTGAGCGTTCGGGATCCGTATCATCAAGGCGCAAGATAAATTTGCCGCCTGTGCGCCGCGCAATCAGGTGATTGAACAAAGCCGTGCGCAGGTTGCCAACGTGCAAATAGCCAGTTGGGGACGGCGCAAAACGGGTGACTGTTGTCATGCTCAAAACCTCCTGTGTTTCAAGCGCCCCGTGTTTCACAGCCCATCAGATTTGTCCATATCGCTGCGGGTGAGATGTTGCGAAATCCCATTAGCGAAAGCTTGGGCCGTGACACCACAAGGTCAGCGAATGGCGCGTTCCTTTGGTGACGGGCGTCACCCGATGCAACATGAAAGACGGAAACATGACCGCATCCCCACGCCCGCGCGCGGCAGTCACAGTGTGGTTGCTTGGCATGATCTGCAAATCCCCCCCCTGATATCCCGCACCTGCATCAAGTTGGATGACAATGGTTAATTTGCGCCGCGCGGCCAATCGGCCATCCCCAATATCGGAATGCCAATCGAAATGGCCTTCGCGGCTGCTGTCATATCGGGCAACCTGTGGGCTTTCGGAAAAATCGGTGATGTCGAAATCAAACATCTCACGATTGGCCACGCGCACCAGATCAATTGCGCGCTCGGTCACCCATTCGCATCCCTCAACCTCGTCCAACCAAACCAGATCCGCACGGCGCACATTATGGTGCTGCGCTTGTCCCACCAGTTTCGCATCGCGGGTGGGGGTAGACGCGATCTGATCCAAAATACGCAGACATTCAGCCTCGGTGAATGCCGCGGGGGCAGCGTAAACATCAATCATGTCAGAAACCCATTGCACCACCCTGCCCCGACCCCAATGATCGGCAGGCGGCACCATTAAGCTATGTGCAAAATCCTACGGGTTTGGGAAGCCCCAAAATGATCCTCACAATTGATCAAGCCGCGCCAAATTGGCCTCGGCTGTCTCGAGGGTTGCGGCGCGTGTATCGGCATCCATCTTCGCCCAAACGCGATACATTTGCGCCATACGCGGATTTTTTGCGAATTTTTCTTCGTTTTGGATCAAGAAATGCCAATACAACGCATTAAAGGGGCAGGCTTGCGCCCCAATTTTTTCTTTCACCTTATAGGCGCAACGCCCACAATGATTTGACATCTTATGGATATAATTGCCGCCCGAGACATATGGTTTTGAGGCCACAATGCCGCCATCGGCGAATTGGCTCATCCCAATCACATTGGGGGCTTCGACCCATTCAAAGGCATCAGCATAAACCGCCAGATACCATTCATGCACCTCTTTGGGATCAACCCCCGCAAGAAGGGCAAAATTCCCCGTCACCATCAAGCGTTGGATATGGTGCGAATAGGCATGGTCACGCGTTTGCAGGATCGCATCCCGCAGACAGGCCATATCCGTGTCGCCCGACCAGTACAACGCAGGCAAGCTACGGCTATGCCCAAGCGCGTTGCGCGATGTGTAATCTGGCCCCTCAAGGAAATAAATGCCGCGAATGTATTCACGCCATCCAATAATCTGGCGAATGAACCCCTCGACCGAATTTAGGGGTGCCGCTCCTGTGCGGTAGGCAGCCTCAGCCGCCTCACAAATCTCGCGCCAATTCAACAGACCAATGTTCAAATACATCGACAAGATCGAATGGTTCAGAAACGCCTCACCCTGCACCATTGCATCTTGAAACCGCCCAAAATCGGGGAGGCGGTTCTGGATGAAATCCGCTAACGCGACCAAAGCCTCGGCGCGGGTTGTCGCAAACCAAAATGGGCGCAAGCGGCCAAAATGTGCGCCAAATCGCGCCTCAACCAGATCAAGCACCTCAAGGACGATTTCATCTGGTTCAAATTGTGGGGGCATGCGATTGGACAGCCCCTCCTTTGGCGGCTCGCGATTCTCATGGTCGAAGTTCCATTTCCCCCCTTCAGGGTGATCACCCGCCATCAAAATCCCTGTTTTGCGGCGCATTTCGCGGTAAAAAAACTCCATTCGCAATTCTTTACGCCCTTCGGCCCAATCGGCGAATTCTGAGGCATGACACAAAAAACGATCATCAGGAAATTGATGAACGGGGATTGGGCAATCCTCCAAGGCGGCAATCACGCGCCATTCGGCAGGGGCTGTGGCAATCGCCTCTTGTGCGCCGGTTTCAGCAGCGCGGCGGATGACTTCACCCACCAAGGATTGCGCATTTTGCGCATCGTCAAGGCGGGTGTATGCGACAGTCCAGCCATCATTCCGCAATTCTTGCGCGAATTTGCGCATTGCTGCAAAGATCAAGGCAATTTTTTTAGGATGATGCGGCACATAGCTCGCTTCACCCCACACTTCAGCCATGACCACGATGTCGCGGGATTTATCTGCTTCGCGCAACGCCACGATAGCGGGACTTAATTGATCCCCTAAAATCAGGATCAAGCGGGGCGGGGAATTCACCATGGCACAGGCTCGCCTTTCCAATCGAAAAACTGGCCTGTTTGCGCGGGGCCGATCCCTGCCAAAACACGCGCGATATTCGCGGCGGCCTCCTCGGGCGCAACGGCGGGATGGCGCCCAAGATAGTTTTCGGTGAATTTTGTGCGCACTGTGCCAGGATGTAGGGCAATCAAGGCCGCGCCTTTGTGACTGCGCGCCAATTCAATCGCCCCTGTCCGCACGATCTGATTGACCGCAGCCTTTGCCGCCCGATAGCCATACCACCCGCCGGCGCGGTTATCCCCGATCGATCCCACCCGCGCGGACAAGACGGCACAGACGCCCGCGCCCTGCCGATCCATCAAGCGCGGCACATGGCGCAAGATCAAAGCGGGGCCAATGGCGTTGATCGCAAATTGCCGCGCAAGGGCGTCTGCATTGACGTGGCTTAAAGATTTCTCAGGGCCTTTGCCGTCAATCTCAAGCGCCCCTGTCGCGACAACGACCAAATCAAATGGGCCAGTTTGTGCCGCCAAATGGGCCTCGACTGTGGCAGGCGCGGTCAGATCAAAGCCGTCCTCGCGGCGCGACAGGCTAGACACCTCAGCACCGCTTGCGCGATATTGGTTAACCATTGCACGCCCGATGCCACCTGATGCGCCCACAATGAGAACGCGCTGAAATCTATTCTCTTTCATAGGGCGTGATGTAGGGGGCGACGCAGGCGGGGCAAGTTTGACATTGGGGTGAAAAAGGGGGTTTTCATCCCTGATCTTGCGCGGCATAGTCTGCGCATCATGACCAAGAACGCGATACATATCACAGCGATGCACAGCCGCCCAGCAGGCGGCCTAAACGCATTGCTAGCGCTTCTTCGTAGCCGCCTCTGAGCGTGCCAGTCGGCGCGACCGCTCAGGGGGGATTTAGCGCCGAAAGCTTCACCAAAACAAAGCATCATTGATTGACAAGGCCGCTTTGCAGATGCACAGGGCCGCAAAAGACTGGCTGGGGAGAGAACCCAATGACGAACGATAAAAACCGCGTCTTGATTTTTGACACGACATTGCGCGATGGCGAACAAAGCCCAGGCGCGACCATGAGCCATGCTGAAAAGCTCGAGATCGCAGCCCTTCTTGACGAGATGGGTGTTGATATCATCGAGGCAGGCTTTCCAATTGCCTCAGAAGGTGATTTTGCGGCTGTCTCCGAGATTGCCAAGCAAACCCAAAATGCCACGATCTGCGGCCTTGCGCGTGCGAATTTCAAAGACATTGACCGCTGCTGGGAGGCGGTTCGCCACGCCAAAAGCCCGCGCATCCACACTTTTATCGGCACTTCGCCCCAACACCGCGCGATCCCAAACCTTTCGATGGATCAAATGGCCGAGCGCATCCACGAGACAGTCAGCCATGCGCGCAATCTTTGCGACAATATCCAATGGTCGCCGATGGACGCCACCCGCACCGAATGGGAGTATCTCAAGCGCGTTGTAGAAATTGCCATCAAGGCAGGCGCGACTACGATCAACATCCCCGACACAGTCGGCTACACAGCCCCCCGCGAGAGCGCGCGCCTGATTGAGCGCCTTATCGCGGATGTGCCTGGCGCAGAGGATGTCATCTTCGCCACCCATTGTCACAATGACCTCGGCATGGCGACCGCCAATGCCTTGGCCGCAGTGGAAGGCGGGGCGCGTCAGATTGAATGCACCATCAACGGCTTGGGTGAGCGGGCAGGGAACACCGCCCTTGAGGAGGTCGTGATGGCCATGCGCGTGCGCAATGACATCATGCCCTATCACACCCGCGTGGATGCTAAGAAAATCATGCACATCTCGCGCCGTGTCAGCACAGTTTCCGGGTTTGCAGTGCAGTTCAACAAGGCGATTGTCGGCAAAAATGCCTTTGCGCATGAATCGGGCATCCACCAAGATGGAATGCTGAAATCGGCCGATACGTTCGAGATCATGCGCCCCGAGGATATCGGCCTCTCTGGGACATCGCTGCCACTGGGCAAGCACTCTGGTCGCGCGGCCTTACGCGCGAAGCTCAAGGATTTGGGCTTTGAATTGGCCGAAAATCAGCTCAATGATGTATTCGTGCGCTTCAAAGCATTGGCAGACCGCAAGAAAGAAGTGTTTGACGATGATATCATCGCCTTGGTGACAGATGCAGGTGCCAT
Source organism: Roseobacter sp. HKCCD7870 (assembly GCF_037830315.1). Lineage (NCBI taxonomy): Bacteria > Pseudomonadati > Pseudomonadota > Alphaproteobacteria > Rhodobacterales > Roseobacteraceae > Roseobacter > Roseobacter sp. HKCCD7870. Next base: position 1,180,915 of record NZ_JBBLYO010000001.1, read on the forward strand.
TGATGCCTCTGACCATTTGGAACTGAAATTCCTGCGTGTCATCTGCGGCACCGAAGCCCCCCAGAATGCGGATCTGGTGATCCGTGTGGGCGATGAGGAAAAAACTGTTGTGGCAACGGGTGATGGCCCTGTGGATGCCGCCTTTAATGCGGTCAAACAAGCCTTCCCACATTCGGCCCGTTTGCAACTTTACCAAGTGCATGCGGTGACCGAAGGCACCGATGCGCAGGCCACCGTATCCGTGCGGATGGAGGAAGATGGACGCATTGCAACCGCGCAATCAGCAGATACCGACACCGTTGTGGCAAGCGTTAAGGCCTATATCAACGCGCTCAATCGTCTCATCCTGCGGCGTGGAAAAGCGGGCGGCGACCGCAAGGAAGTTTCCTATCGGGACGCAAACTAAGCCAATCCTAAAATCCGCCCCACATTTGGGGCGGATTTTTGCTACAACCATCGGCGGTTTGGTAAAAACGCCCTTATTGTTCTTTACCTTACCATGGGCCTTTGCCTATATGCGGTTCAGAGGCTGATCGGCTGCTAACGGGTCAACCTCGGCTGCGTAGGATGACTATTTGGGATCGCCACATTATGGCCTTTGGACTTGGACGACTATTCACTGCCGATATGGCGATTGATTTGGGCACCGCAAACACGCTGGTCTATGTGCGTGGCAAGGGCGTTGTTCTTAACGAACCCTCCGTGGTGGCTTATCAAGTCAAGGACGGCCTGAAAAAGGCACTGGCCTTTGGCGAAGATGCTAAGCTGATGCTGGGCCGCACCCCTGGTTCCATTCAGGCGATCCGTCCGATGCGGGACGGGGTGATTGCAGATTTTGATGTTGCGGAAGAGATGATCAAACATTTCATTCGCAAAGTGCATAAAAGCACGACTTTCACTAAGCCAAAGATTATCGTTTGCGTGCCGCACGGGGCCACCCCCGTTGAAAAGCGTGCAATTCGTCAGTCCGTGTTGGGCGCAGGCGCGCGTAAGGCGGGCCTGATCTCAGAACCCATCGCAGCCGCCATTGGCGCAGGGATGCCCATCACAGACCCAACGGGCAACATGGTTGTTGATATTGGCGGTGGCACCACAGAGGTGGCGGTCTTGTCACTTGCAGATGTGGTCTATGCCCGCTCCGTTCGGGTCGGCGGCGACCGCATGGATGAGGCGATCATCTCCTATCTGCGCCGTCAGCATAATTTGCTTGTTGGAGAAAGCACGGCTGAGCGGATCAAAACAACCATCGGCACGGCAGTCATGCCGCGTGATGGCAAAGGGCAAGTTATGGCAATCCGTGGTCGTGACCTTTTGAATGGGGTTCCAAAAGAGATTGAACTGAACCAAGCCCATGTGGCAGAGGCGCTGTCTGAACCTGTGCAACAGATTTGCGAGGCGGTGATGAGCGCGCTTGAAGCGACACCACCAGATTTGGCGGCCGATATCGTAGATCGCGGGGTTATGCTGACAGGCGGCGGCGCGCTCTTGGGCGAATTGGATCTAGCGTTGCGTGAACAGACTGGCCTCGCCATTTCCATTGCGGATGAAAGCCTCAACTGCGTGGCACTTGGCACCGGCAAGGCGCTTGAATATGAAAAGCAACTCCGCCACGCCATTGATTACGAGTCGTGATTGGGTCAGTCTTCTGTCTAAGGGCAGAGAGGCTGAGGCGAGATGACAAGGTTATGCGGATATGGCACGGGATAGACACGAGGAAAATCTCGCCAATCCAACACGCCGCCTTTTGGTGGTCATTCTGATCATCATCCTTTTTGGGTTCATTTTGCTGTGGCGCATTGACAACCCGCGCGCAGAACGCATCCGCGCCGCTGTGGTAGATCGTATCGTTCCAAACATGGAATGGGCCATGGCACCCGTTACTGGGCTTGCGCGGATGGTCGATGATTTCCAATCCTACGCGCGCCTCTACGAACAGAACGAACAGCTGCGCCGCGAGTTGCAACAGATGCGCGCATGGCGCGAGGCGGCGATTCAGCTTGAGCAAGAAAATGCCCGCCTTTTAGATTTGAACCGCGTTCAGCCTGACCCATCGCTGACCTGGATTTCAGGGATTGTTTTGGCTGATAGCGGATCGCCGTTCCGCCGCTCGGTTCTGCTGAACGTGGGCGCGCGCGATGGGGCCGAAGACGGATGGGCCGCCATGGACGGGCTTGGCTTGGTCGGACGGATCGCGGGCCTTGGGGAACGCACAGCGCGCGTTTTATTGTTGACCGATAGCAACAGCCGCGTGCCTGTATTGATTCAACCGTCAGGGCAGCAGGCCCTCCTGACAGGCGACAACAGTGCCGCCCCGCTTATTGATTTCATCGAAACCCCCGAAGACATCGCCGCAGGGGATCGTATCGTGACATCGGGCGCGGACGGATTATACCCTGCGGGGCTGTTGGTTGGCCAAGTGGTCGTTGACCCAGAACGCGACCTGCGCGCACGGCTTGCTGCTGATTTTGGTCGGCTGAATTTCCTGCGGGTCATGCGCAACCCCGATGTTGTGCCGCTCAATGACAGCGACACATTGATCGGCCCCCCCTTGCCAGAAAATGGGGAAACAGAGGATCAGATTGAAGCCGACCCCGTGCCAGAAACCGCCGCAACACAAGACACGGAGGGGGATGGCACATGACCGACCCTTTGACCCTCCGCATATGGATTTATCGGGCTTATTATCTGGCGCTCTGCCTGTTCATCCTTCTATGGCAAATCCTGCCCTTAGGTTTTGACAAAGGCAGTCTGCCAAGCCCTGACATGATCATGGGCCTAACCCTTGCTTGGCTGCTCAGGCATCCCAATGTTGTCCCGCTTGGGGCTATTGCCATCGTTTTCCTGATCTCAGACTTTTTGACCCATGCGCCTGTCGGCTTGGGTGCGCTGCTGATAGTCTTAGCCACCGAAAGTCTGCGCAAACGCCAGCCGCAAATCGAAAACATGACATTTCTCAGCGAGGTCGGCACAGTAACCGCCGTGATCTTGGCTGTTACTTTGGCCGAGCGGGTGCTTTTGACATTGCTTTTGGCGGATCAGCCCCCCTTTGGTGAGGTGGTCTTGCACGCGATTGTGACCATCGCAGCCTACCCCGCGCTGGTTGTGATCTCGAAATATTTGCTCGGTTTGGATAGACTATCCGCCGCAGACCCAAACAATGTTTAACCATGGCCAGCAGTCAGAAACGCAAAAACCAAGATAATAACGCGCAAATGTCTCGCCGCGCGTTGGTTTTGGGTGGGCTTATGAGCACCACCTGCCTCGTGCTGGCAGGGCGCATGCGCTATTTGCAACTTGAGCGGGCTGATGATTTTCGGCTTTTGGCCGAAGAAAATCGGATCAACCTCCGTCTGTTGCCCCCTGCGCGTGGGGTGATCTATGACCGCCATGGAACAGTTCTGGCAGACAACTCGCCCAATTACCGCATCACGATGGTGCGCGAGGATGCGGGGGATGTGGATTTGGTGCTGTCGCGCTTAAGCCGCATTGTGAATATCGACCGCGCGAAACTAGATCGCGCACGTGACGAGATGATGTCCCGCCCGCCCTTCGTGCCTGTCACCATTGCAGATCGTCTATCATGGGAGGAGTTCTCTCTGGTTTCGGTCAATGCCCCCGCACTTCCAGGGATCACGCCTGATGTGGGATTGTCGCGGGATTACCCGCTTGGGGCAGATTTCTCTCACGTTGTGGGCTATGTGGGGCCTGTCTCGGACTATTATCTTGAGACAACAGGGGACACGGATCCCGTGCTGCAAATCCCAGATTTCCAAGTCGGGCGCTACAATGTCGAAGCGCGGCTTGAGGATGTCTTGCGCGGGCGCGCAGGCAGCAAGCGGGTCGAGGTGAACGCCGCAGGTCGCGTGATGCGCGAGCTTGACCGCAGTGAAGCCCAACCTGGTGCGGATGTGCAACTGACGGTTGATGCCTATCTCCAAAACTATGCCGAAGCGCGGCTTGAGGGCGAAAGCGCGGGCGCGGTGGTGATCGACACCCAAAATGGCGACATTCTCGCCTTGGCCTCAGCACCTACCTATGATCCGAACCTCTTTGTGCGCGGCATCCCATCGTCCATCTGGGAAACGCTGAACACCGACCCCTACCGCCCCTTGGCCAATAAAGCCACGCAAGGCCTCTACCCGCCCGGATCGACCTATAAAATGGTCGTGGCCTTGGCCGCGCTAGAGGCAGGGTTAATTGATCCCTCCGACACTGTGTTTTGTGGGGGATCCCTACAGTTGGGCAATCGGCGTTTCCATTGCTGGAAGCGGGGCGGCCATGGTCACATGGATATAGTGCAAAGCATCGCGCAAAGCTGTGACGTCTATTATTACGATCTTGCGCAACGCGTTGGCATTGATGCCATTTCCGCCATGGCCGAAAGGCTGGGCTGCGGCGTGCGCCATGATGTGCCCCTTTCAGGCGTGGCCACGGGCATTGCACCCACGATGGATTGGAAATTATCCAACCGTGGCGAGCCATGGGTGATGGGCGACACGCTCAACGCGTCAATCGGTCAGGGCTTTGTTCTTAACTCACCGTTACAACTGGCTGTAATGACCGCGCGCCTTGCCTCTGGCCTAAACCTTAATCCGCGTCTTATTCGCAGCGTAGACGGGGTAGGACCTGATTACCCTGCTATCACGCCTTTGGATGTAAATCCTGCCAATCTGGTAAAAATTCGCGATGGGATGTTTGAAGTCTCAAATGGCGCACGCGGCACGGCCTTGGGCAGCCGCACGGTTTTGCAGGACTATTTGATTGCGGGCAAAACAGGCACAAGCCAAGTGCGCAATATCACCGCCGCCGAGCGGGCCGCAGGCGTGATCCGCAATGAAGACCTGCCGTGGGAGCGGCGCGATCATGCACTTTTTGTGGGCTATGCCCCCGCCCATGCACCACGCTATGCCATTGCCCTGATTGTGGAACATGGCGGCGGTGGGTCGGCGGCAGCAGCGCCCCTTGCGCGCGACATTTTGCTTTATGCGATGTTTGATGATCTGCCCCCGCTTGACGCATATCCCGCCAACCAACGCGCGGCAGTGCAAGAGCGTCACGCCGCCATGACCCTTTTGCCACGGCGCGGCAGTCCAGATGCCCCAACATCTGGCACCACAGGGACAAGCCGCGCATGAGTTTTTCACTCTACCAGATCAATACGATGCCAAGCGGGTGGCGCAAGGTTCTGTATTTCAACTGGCCGCTTGTGTTGCTTCTGACCCTTGTGGCCTGCATCGGGTTTATGATGCTTTATTCGGTTGCGGGGGGCTCAACACGACCTTGGGTCATTCCGCAAGTGCAGCGTTTCGCGCTCGGCATGGCTGCAATGTTCATCATCGCGCTAATCCCAATTGCCTTTTGGCGGATGGTGTCATGGTTGGGCTATGCGTTCTCGCTTGTGTTGCTGCTCGTGGTCGAGTTTTTCGGCACGGTCGGTATGGGCGCACAACGATGGATTGACCTTGGTGGGTTCCGCTTGCAACCCTCCGAATTGGCGAAAATCACCATCGTGATGGTCTTGGCAGCCTATTATGCGCGCCTCGATACCACGAAGAAATCGCATCCGCTCTATATCCTGCCGCCCCTGCTCTTGATCTTGGTGCCTGTGTTTTTGACCCTCAAGCAGCCCGATTTGGGCACAGCCCTCCTGCTGCTTTTGGGCGGTGGCGCGGTGGTTTTTGCCGCGGGCGTTCACTGGGCCTATTTTGGCGGGTTGATTGCGGCGGGCGTGGGCGCGGTCTTTGCTGTGTTCGCATCACGCGGCACATCATGGCAATTGATCAAAGATTACCAATTCCGCCGCATCGACACCTTCCTCGATCCAACCCAAGACCCGCTTGGCGCCGGATACCACATCACCCAAAGTCAGATCGCGCTTGGATCGGGCGGGTTTTCTGGACGGGGATTTATGGAAGGCACGCAAAGCCGCTTAAACTTTTTGCCCGAAAAACACACCGATTTCATCTTCACGACCTTGGCTGAGGAATTTGGCTTTATCGGTGCATCCTCCCTCCTGTTTATCTATCTACTGATTGTAGCCTTGTGTATTTGGACGGCCCTTTCCACCAAAGATCGCTTTGCCTCGCTGCTTAGCATTGGGATTGCAGCAACCTTTTTCCTCTACTTCGCGATCAATATGGCAATGGTCATGGGGTTGGCCCCCGTGGTGGGCGTGCCTTTGCCGCTCGTCTCTTATGGCGGCTCAGCAATGATGGTGCTTTTAGCAGCGTTTGGTTTGGTGCAATCGGCCCATATCCATCGTCCACGCTAAAGTGAAATTGGCGGGTTTTCCCGCCCTGCGCCCTCTGATAGCCCTAATCGCATCTCATATTTCAGGAGCAGGCCATGCCATCCCCCACCATCCTTTTCGCTGCAAAATCTGAAAAATGGGCGGAATATGAACCCGCACTGCGCAAGGCGTTGCTGAAGGCAGGGGTTGATGCCACGGGCCTAACCACTGAAGCTGACCCAGCTGAGGTGGATTATATCATCTACGCCCCCAATTCGGGGCTACAGGATTTTACCCCCTTCACCCGCGCAAAGGCAGTGCTGAGCCTTTGGGCAGGGGTTGAGGATATTGTCGGCAATGAAACAATCACCATGCCGCTTGCCCGCATGGTCGATTATGGCCTAACGCAAGGTATGCTCGAATTCGTCACGGGTCATGTGCTGCGTTATCACCTCATGATTGACGATTTCCTTGCAGGGCAAGATGGGGTCTGGCGCCCCAATTTGGTGCCGCCCTTGGCGCGGGATCGCAAGGCGACCATCTTGGGTCTTGGTGTATTGGGCGCGGCTGCAGCGCAAAGCCTTGCGCGGATTGGCTTTGATGTCGCAGGCTGGTCGCGAAGCCCCAAATCAATCGAAGGCATCGCCTGCTATCATGGTGAAGACGGGCTTTTCGATGCAATGCGCCATGCCGAGATTTTGGTAACACTTCTGCCCGACACCGCCGCCACGCGCGGGCTGATCAATCAAACCACCCTCGCCGCCCTGCCCCATGGGGCCAAGATCATCAATCCAGGACGTGGCAGTTTGATCGAGGATACCGCGCTTTTGGCCGCCCTTGATACAGGCAAGATCGCAGCGGCCACTTTGGATGTTTTCACCATCGAACCCCTGCCTGCCTCACATCCCTATTGGCGCCATCCACGGGTCACTGTAACCCCGCATATCGCCTCTGCCACAAGGGCCGAGACGGCATCGGAAACCATTGCCGAGAATATCCGCCGTGGTGAGGCGGGCGAGGCCCTCTTGCATCTGGTGGATCGCGCGGCAGGGTATTAGGCAGCAAAAAGCCCCCATCCTATGCAGCCAAAACGGGGGCGTTTCGCGATCGTGTTCTCAGTCGTTTGTGGGGATCAGAGATCCACCAACAAACGGCGTGGGTCTTCCAGTGCATCCTTGACGCGGACAAGGAAGGTCACCGCGCCTTTGCCATCGACAATGCGGTGGTCATAGGACAACGCCAGATACATCATCGGGCGGATTTTGATCTCGCCATTGATGACCATGGGGCGGTCTTGGATTTTATGCATCCCCAAAATACCCGATTGTGGCGGGTTCAAAATGGGCGAGGACATGAGCGAGCCGTAAACCCCACCATTCGAAATGGTGAACGTGCCGCCCTGCATCTCGGCCATAGACAGCTTGCCATCACGCGCGCGCTTGCCCTTTTCGACAATCGCCTTTTCGATTTCGGCAAAAGACATCTGATCGGCGTTACGGATCACTGGCACAACCAGACCCTGCGGCGTGCCTGCCGCGATGCCCATATGAACGAAGTTTTTGTAGACGATGTCGGTGCCATCGATTTCAGCATTCACCTCAGGCACCTCTTTCAAGGCGTGGATACAGGCCTTGGTGAAGAAGGACATAAAGCCCAAACGCGCGCCGTGCTTCTTTTCGAACTCGTCTTTATAGGCGTTGCGCAAGGCCATCACCTCGGTCATGTCCACCTCGTTATAGGTGGTCAGGATCGCTGCGGTGTTTTGCGCATCCTTCAGACGCTTTGCAATCGTCTGGCGCAGACGGGTCATTTTGACCCGTTCTTCACGGGCAGCATCCTCGGCGGCCACAGGCGCACGCGGGGCGGCGGCAGGGGCAGCAGCAGGCGCTGCAGCGGGGGCAATTGCGGCCTTCAAAACATCTTCTTTCATGATGCGTCCATCCTTGCCCGAGCCTTGAACAGCCGCGGGGTCAATGCCTTTTTCCGCCATCAGCTTTTTGGCTGATGGGGCATCTTCTACATCCCGACCGCTGCTTGTCGGTGCAGCGGCAGGGGCGGCGACAGCCGCGCCATCGGTGGAAATGACACCAAGCTGCCCGCCTGCATTTACGGTCGCACCTTCGGCCGCATCAATGCGCGCCAAAACACCTGCAGCGGGGGCGGGAACCTCGACCGACACTTTGTCCGTTTCTAATTCACACAGCATCTCGTCTTGCGCGACCGTATCGCCGATCTGTTTGAACCATGTGGCGATGGTGGCTTCGGTCACAGACTCGCCCAACGCGGGAACCATAATATCGAGCGATGCACCCGAAGACGCAGCGGCCGCTGGCTTTGCGGCAGGGGCCGCAGCAGTGGTGCCTGCACCCGAGGCCGCAATTGTGGCGAGCAAGGCATCAACGCCAACCGTCTCGCCCTCGCCCGCAACGATCTCGCCCAATGTGCCTGCGGCGGGGGCAGGAACCTCAACGGTCACTTTATCGGTTTCCAATTCGCACAGCATCTCATCCTGCGCGACTGTATCCCCTGGTTTTTTGAACCAAGTTGCCACGGTGGCCTCGGTCACGGATTCGCCCAAAGTGGGCACGCGGACTTCTGTCGCCATTGTCTTTACCCTTCGATCGTCAGCGCTTCGTTGATGAGCGCGGTTTGCTGTGCTTTATGTTGTGAGGCTAGGCCAGTCGCAGGCGAAGCCGAAGCGGCGCGGCCTGCATAAGTGGCGCGACTATGGGTTGCCCCAATCCGTGTCAGAACCCATTCAAGATTTGGTTCAACGAATGTCCAAGCCCCTTGGTTTTTCGGCTCTTCCTGACACCAGACAATCTCTGCGGTCTTAAAGCGCTCCAATTCCTTCATTAGCGACATCGCAGGGAATGGGTAGAACTGTTCAAGACGCAAGAGATAGACATCATCCAGACCACGCGCATCGCGCTCTTCAAGCAGGTCATAATAAACCTTGCCTGAACTGATCACGACACGGCGGATTTTGTCGTCTGATTTCAGCTTGAGATCCGAATTACCATATTGGGCATCATCCCACAGCACACGGTGGAAGGAAGACCCTGTTGTGAACTCCTCCGCCCATGAGACGGCCTTTTTATGCCGCAAAAGGGATTTCGGCGTCATCAGAACCAATGGCTTACGGAAGCTGCGATGGATCTGGCGGCGCAAGATATGGAAATAATTGGCGGGTGTGGTGCAATTGGCCACAATCCAGTTGTCTTGACCGCACATTTGCAAGAACCGCTCAAGACGCGCGGAGGAATGTTCGGGGCCTTGGCCCTCAAACCCGTGCGGCAACAGCATCACCAATCCAGACATCCGCAACCATTTGCTTTCGCCCGATGAGATGAATTGGTCAAACATGATTTGCGCGCCATTGGCGAAATCGCCAAATTGCGCTTCCCACATGACCAAGGCATTCGGTTCCGCAAGGCTGTAGCCATATTCAAAGCCAAGCACCGCATATTCGGACAGCATCGAGTCGATGACCTCGTAGCGCGCTTGGCCCTCACGAATGTTATTGAGAGGATAATAGCGTTCCTCGCTCTCCTGATGGATCAGGCCCGAATGGCGCTGGCTGAATGTGCCACGGGTGCTGTCTTGGCCTGCAAGGCGAACTGGATATCCTTCGGTCAGCAAGCTGCCAAAGGCCAAAGCCTCGGCAGTGGCCCAATCAAACCCTTGGCCCGTGTCGAACATCTCTTGTTTCGTTTCCAAAAGACGCGCCACGGTCTTGTGCAGCACGAAGTTCTGGGGCGCGGTCACCAAGGCCTTGCCGATCTCTTTCATCGTCTTGGGCTTAATTGCCGTCTCACCGCGCTGGTAATCCTCGCCCTCACGATTGAGATGGCTCCAACGGCCATCAAGCCAATCCGCTTTGTTGGGCTTATATTCCTTACCTGCCTCAAACTCGTCATTCAGACGGGCTTGGAAGGCCGCCTTCATATCTTCGATTTCACCTTCGGGGATCAGCCCGTCTTGCACCAAACGCTCGGTATAGAGCTGCAAGGTCGTTTTGTGCTTCTTGATGCGGTTATACATCATCGGGTTGGTGAACATCGGCTCATCGCCTTCGTTGTGACCAAAGCGGCGATAGCAGAAGATATCAATCACAACATCTTTGCCGAATTTCTGACGGAATTCCGTAGCAACTTTTGCAGCATGAACAACGGCTTCGGGATCGTCCCCGTTGACATGGAAAATCGGCGCCTCAACCATCAAAGCAATATCTGTCGGATAGGGCGAGGAACGGCTGAAATGGGGCGCAGTGGTGAAGCCGATTTGGTTATTCACCACGATATGGATTGTGCCACCCGTCCGGTGACCGCGCAGGCCCGAAAGCCCCAAGCCTTCTGCAACCACACCCTGCCCCGCAAAGGCCGCATCACCATGCAAAAGGATACCCAAAACTTGGTGACGTTCTGTGTCGCCCAATTGATCTTGCTTGGCGCGCACTTTGCCCAGAACAACGGGGTTAACCGCCTCAAGGTGGCTTGGGTTCGCGGTCAAGGAAAGGTGGACAGTGTTATCATCAAAAGTGCGATCCGAAGACGCGCCCAAGTGATATTTCACATCCCCTGATCCATCGACATCTTCAGGCTTAAAGCTGCCGCCTTGGAATTCGTTGAAAATCGCGCGGTAAGGTTTGCCCATCACATTGGCCAAAACGCTGAGGCGCCCACGGTGGGGCATGCCAATCACGATTTCTTTCACGCCAAGTGCGCCACCGCGTTTGATGATTTGCTCCATCGCGGGGATCAACGCCTCGCCACCATCAAGGCCGAAACGCTTTGTGCCCATATATTTCACATGGAGGAATTTCTCAAAACCTTCGGCCTCGACCAATTTGTTCAAGATGGCCTTACGGCCTTCTCGGGTAAAGGCGATCTCTTTGCCATAACCCTCAATCCGCTCTTTGAGCCAACTGGACTGCTCAGGATCGGAGATGTGCATATATTGCAGCGCGAATGTGCCACAATAGGTGCGCTTCACGATCTCCATGATCTGGCGCATTGAGGCCATTTGCAGGCCCAAAACATTGTCGATGAAAATCGGACGATCCATATCCGCATCGGTGAAACCATAGCTGCGCGGATCAAGTTCTGGGTGGGGGGTCTGGTCACGCATGCCAAGCGGGTCGATATCGGCAATCAAATGACCACGGATACGATAGGCGCGGATGATCATAAGCGCGCGGATACTGTCCAAAACTGCGCGCTGCACCTGTGCATCCGTCAACTCGATGCCTGCATCTGCCGCCTTTTCGCGGATTTTCTTTTCGGCGCCTTTGACTTCGACCGCTGCGGCAGGCCACTCGCCCGTGAGCGCATGGGTCAAATCATCGGCAGGCTGCAGCGGCCAGTCACCACGCGCCCAAGAGGGGCCTGCGGCCTCGGCCTTTGCGTCAGCCGGTGCATCGCCAAGCGAAGCAAAAAACGTCCGCCAACTTTCTTCGACCGAATTTGGGTCTTGCGCATAGCGCGCGTAAAGCTGTTCGAGATATTCGGCATTATGCCCCTGCATAAAGCTAGAGGCGTGGAAGATATCATTCGGGCTTTGTTCAGTCATGACCGCACCTGAGAAATGGAATAGCCCCGCACGATCAAATTGAGCGCGCGAGGCAACTGTGTTTAACCGATTGCTTTGAGAACCGCTTCACCAAGGGTTGCGGGGCTGTCTGCCACCACGATCCCTGCGGATTTCATCGCTTCGATCTTATCTTCTGCGCCACCTTTGCCGCCGGCAACAATTGCGCCAGCATGACCCATACGGCGGCCTTGAGGGGCCGTGCGCCCTGCAATAAAGCCCGCAACAGGCTTCTTGCGGCCACGCTTGGCTTCGTCTTTGAGGAATTGCGCCGCTTCTTCTTCCGCGGAACCACCGATTTCACCGATCATGATAATCGACTGGGTTTCATCGTCCGCCAAGAACCATTCCAACACATCCAAGTGTTCGGTGCCTTTGATGGGGTCACCCCCGATGCCGACACAAGTGGACTGACCCAGACCTACATCTGTGGTTTGCTTCACCGCCTCATAGGTCAAGGTGCCAGAGCGCGACACCACACCAACCGACCCACGGCGATGGATATGACCCGGCATGATGCCGATTTTGCAGGCGTCAGGTGTAATCACACCGGGGCAGTTTGGCCCGATCAACTTGGAGGATGAATTCTCCAAAGCACGCTTGACCTTCATCATATCCAGCACAGGGATGCCTTCGGTGATGCAGATGATCAATTCCATCTCGGCATCAATCGCCTCAAGGATGGAATCAGCCGCAAAGGGCGGTGGCACATAAATCACCGATGCGTTTGCTTCGGTCTTGGCTTTCGCCTCATGCACGCTGTCAAAAACGGGCAGGTTAAGATGGGTCTGACCGCCTTTACCAGGGGTCACACCACCAACCATTTTTGTGCCGTAAGCAATCGCCTGTTCAGAGTGGAACGTGCCTTGGCTTCCCGTGAAACCCTGACAAATGACTTTTGTATTTTCATCGACAAGAACAGCCATAAGCTCAGCCTTTCACCGCTTTAACGATTTTCTGGGCCGCGTCCGACAGATTGTCAGCCGCGATCACATTGAGGCCAGAAGTGTTGATGATCTCCTTGCCCTTCTCCACGTTTGTGCCTTCAAGGCGCACGACCAGTGGCACCTGCAGACCCACCTCTTTCACTGCGGCCACAACGCCTTCGGCGATGATGTCGCAGCGCATAATGCCGCCAAAGATATTCACAAGAATACCTTTTACGTTGGGGTCAGAGGTGATGATTTTGAACGCCTCGGTCACCTTTTCCTTGGTTGCACCGCCGCCCACATCAAGGAAGTTCGCGGGCTCAGCGCCATAGAGCTTGATGATATCCATCGTGGCCATTGCAAGACCCGCGCCGTTGACCATACAGCCAATCTCGCCATCAAGCGCGATGTAGTTCAGGTCAAATTTGTACGCGGCCAATTCTTTGGCGTCTTCTTCGGTCTCATCACGCAGCGCAGCAATATCTGCATGGCGATAAATGGCGTTGCCATCAAAACCAACTTTCGCGTCTAGCACCTTGAGGCTGCCCTCGTCCGTCACGATCAGCGGGTTGATTTCCAACATCTCCATATCCTTCTCAACGAAGGCCTTATAGAGGATGCCCATCAGGCTTACGCATTCTTTGACCTGCTTGCCTTCAAGGCCAAGCGCAAAGGCAATGCGGCGCCCGTGGAAGGCTTGGTATCCAGTGGCAGGATCAACAGCGAAAGACAGGATTTTCTCTGGTGTCTTTGCGGCCACATCTTCGATATCCATGCCGCCCTCAGTGGAGCAGACGAAGGAGATACGGCTCGATTGGCGATCCACCAAAAGGGCGAGGTAAAGCTCGCGCTCAATGCCCGACCCATCTTCGATATAGATGCGGTTCACAACTTTGCCGACTGGGCCAGTTTGATGGGTCACAAGGGTGCGGCCCAACATCTTTTTGGCTTCGGCTGCGGCCTCTTCGACCGACTTGGCAAGGCGTACGCCGCCTTTTTCGCCCGCATCGGATTCTTTGAACTTACCCTTGCCGCGACCGCCTGCGTGGATCTGCGCCTTGACCACCCAAAGCGGGCCATCCAATTCGCCCGCTGCGGTTTTGGCCTCTTCGGCTTTTAGAACAACGCGGCCATCACTGACCGGTGCGCCGTATTGGCGAAGCAAGGCTTTCGCCTGATATTCATGAATGTTCATGAAACTGTCCCGTGTGTTGCTGTCGTTTCACGGCGTGTAAGCACATCCCGCTGCATAAAATAAACGGCAATCTGCCCAACAGCTTAGTTTTAAGCGCAAAATTCGACATTTGTGATCACAGAAAAAATAAGCGTGATCACAAATGGGTTTCCAAGGCAGGGCTGCGGCCTACTCGCCTTAAGAGTGTATTAACTTTGCCGACTCACCATTCATCAAAACCAAAAAAGGCGGCGCAAAGCGCCGCCTTTTAGATAAGCTTTGGAATTCTCCACTTAGATCAAGCGAGGCTCTCATCGATGCCTTTACAAGCATCCACAAGACCCTTCACGGCAGCGACAGAATTGTCGAACATCGCTTGCTCATCTTTGGTCAGCTTGATCTCAACAATGCGCTCAACACCGCCTGCACCGATGACTGTGGGAACACCAACATACATGCCTTTCAGGCCAAACTGGCCATCACAATAGGCCGCGCATGGCAAAACACGCTTCTGGTCTTTGAGGTAGGCTTCGGCCATCTCAATCGCGGATGTCGCAGGCGCATAGAATGCAGAGCCCGTTTTCAAAAGACCCACGATTTCAGCCCCACCATCACGGGTGCGCTGCACGATGGCATCCAAGCGATCCTTCGTTGTCCAACCCATTTCAATCAGGTCAGGCAAAGGGACACCTGCAACTGTTGAGTAGCGCACAGAAGGCACCATCGTGTCACCATGGCCGCCCAAAACAAACGCTGTCACGTCTTTCATGGACACATCAAACTCTTCCGCCAAGAAATGGCGGAAGCGCGCGCTGTCCAAAACGCCTGCCATGCCGCAAACCTTTTCATGCGGCAGGCCAGAAAATTCGCGCAAGGCCCAAACCATCGCGTCCAATGGGTTGGTGATACAGATCACAAAGGCATTGGGCGCATGATCGCGAATGCCTTCGCCAACAGATTTCATGACTTTGAGGTTGATCCCCAAGAGATCATCGCGGCTCATGCCAGGCTTACGAGGAACACCTGCAGTCACAATGCACACATCAGAGCCCGCGATATCGGCGTAATCATTCGTGCCCTTGAGCTTGGCATCGAATTTTTCAGAAGGCCCAGATTCGGCGATATCAAGGGCTTTGCCCTGTGGGGTGCCCTCGGCGATATCAAAAAGGACAACGTCGCCCAATTCTTTTAGCGCCGCGAGATGGGCAAGCGTGCCGCCAATCTGTCCTGCGCCGATCAGTGCAATCTTAGGTCTGGCCATGAGAAATGTCTCCGGATCCGTGTTGAAACTGAAGCGACCCCTACATCCGCCCCTGCCTCGTTGCAAGTCTCTGCGCTGCGGCACAAAGCGCATGACGCACCATATGCGGCCCGAGCATCGGGGGTTCCCCTTCACTCAAAACACTGTATTTTGGTCATAATTCAGCGAACAAAGAGGACAAAATGCTAGAGGGATGGCTATGGCTGCTGGCGGCATTTGCGGTCTTTGTAGCAGGCATGTCAAAGGGCGGATTTGGGTCTGGCATTGGGTTTGTTTCGTCAGCGATTCTCGCTGTCGTGCTGGAGCCAACCCACGCCTTGGCCCTTATGCTGCCCCTTCTGATCATCATGGATTTCTCAGCCCTCAAACCCTATTGGAAGCAATGGGATGGCCCCTCAACCCGGGTGCTTGTGATTGGGTCTGTCTTTGGCTGTATCGCTGGGATCTTACTGTTCAAAATCATCTCAGCTGATGCGCTGCGCCTCATGATTGGGGCGATTGCATTGCTCTTTCCCCTATTTCAACTGGCGCGCGCGCGGGGGTGGATTTCCCCGCAACCGCGCGATTTCTCAAGTCGGGATGGCATCATCGCGGGCATCGCAGCAGGCTTCACAAGCTTTATTTCCCACGCAGGCGGGCCTGCGGTAGCGGTGTTTATGCTGTCGCAACGTAATGTGGGAAAGACATTATACCAAGCGACCACGGTTATTGTGTTTTGGGCAATAAACCTGATGAAATTCGCAAGCTACGCCTATCTTGGCCTCTTCTCATGGGACTTGATGGGCGATGTGGCGCTGCTTGCCCCTGTTGCCATTATCGGCACATGGGTGGGTGTTAAGGCCCATCACGCCATCCCAGAGCGGCTATTTTTCGGCATCACCTATGTCGCATTGGTGCTGACAGGCGTGAAGTTAATTTACGATGGGCTATTCTGACCAGCAAGGCATGCGAAATAAAATTTCTTATAGATGCGTCAAAACGTAACTTGCGGTCGCACGCCCATCCTGCTTTCTATGCTGCAACGCAGAATCAATCAGCCCAAAGGGAGCCATATGTCCGATCCATCCGCACGCAGCACCCGCCCTTATCGCTCCGTTCTCTATATTCCTGCCTCTAAGGAACGTGCCTTGGAGAAGGCGCAGACGCTTCCAACTGATGCGATTATCTTTGATCTTGAGGATGCGGTCGCCCCTGATGAGAAAATAGCAGCGCGTCACATTCTTAAAAATCGCCTGCAACTGGGCGGCTATGGCAAGCGCGCACAAATCGTGCGGATCAACGGCAGCGACACGGTCTGGGGCAAGGATGATCTGGTGGCTCTCGCCGCGATTGGCCCTGAAGCGATCTTACTGCCAAAAGTGAACACCGCCGCGGATATTGAGGCAGTTGCGGCCCTACTCGACACAATACCCGCAGCGCGGGATACCCAGATTTGGGCGATGATGGAAACGCCACTGGGCATCTTGAATGCCGCCGCGATTGCCGCAGCCCCGCGCATGGCCGGTTTCATCATGGGCACGAACGATTTGGCCAAGGATCTAGGATCGCGCACCAGAGGCGCGATGCATTTCGCGCTGCAATCCTGCCTCATGGCCGCACGCGCCCATGGGATTGTCTGTATTGATGGGGTTTATAACGCGTTCAAGGATGAAGATGGTCTTCATGCCGAATGCCTTGAGGGGCGCGATTGGGGCATGGATGGAAAAACCTTGATCCATCCCGCGCAGCTTGAGATTGCTAATAAGGTCTTTTCTCCGTCTGTGCCTGAAATTGACCTCGCCCGACGACAGATAGACGCCTATGATGCCGCCATCGCGCGTGGCGAGGCGGTCGCGGTTGTAGATGGTAAAATCGTTGAAAACCTCCATGTCGAGACAGGCCGTGCCATGCTTGCAAAAGCAGAAGCAATCGCAGAATTGGAGCAAATTTAATGGGCTATCTCCTTCTCATCCCTGGGCTTGTCCTGTTCGCGGGCGGGCATTGGGTCAAACGGCTTGCACCTGATTTTCGTGCCAACATGGGGGATCCTAAAGGTCGGCTGATCCTGACCCTTGCGATGCTTGCAGGTGTTGTGCTGATGATCATCGGCTATCGTGCAGCACCCGTTGTGCAGTTTTGGTCACCCCCAGCCTTCTTCACTCATATCAACAATCTTTTGGTGCTGATCGCGTTTTGGTTGTTCGCGCTTTCGCACATGTCAGGCACCCTCTCGGCCCGCATCCGCCACAAACAACTGTCTGCGATTAAGGCTTGGGCTATTGCCCATCTCTTGGTGAATGGCGATTTGGCCTCAATCATTTTGTTTGGGGGAATGTTGGCTTGGGCCGTGGCCTCAGTCATCATCATCAATCGCCAAGATCGCGATTGGGTGCGTCCCGCCAATCCAAGTATCGTCAAGGACATCTTGGCCTTTGTCATCGGGATCATCGTAATGGGCATTGTGGGCTATATCCACACATTACTGGGGTATTTCCCCTATGGCTGAGGCAAACGTAATTTATAGGCTTCTCACCGAAGAGGACACATCGGCCTTCTGCCACAAAGTGTCGAATGCGCTAGCGAAGGGATGGGTGCTCTATGGCAGCCCATCCTATGCCTTTGATCCAAGCACCAACAAAATGCGCTGCGCGCAGGCAGTGACAAAGACAATCGCAGATGCCTATCACCCCGATATGAAACTCGGTCAGCAATGAACACGCAAAGGAATGGCGGCATGAAAACCAATTCTGGCAATTTTTTCGAGGATTATCGCCTCGGCCAAGTGATTGAGCATGCCGTTCCGCGCACAGTTTCGGATGGAGAGCGGGCTCTCTATCACGCGCTCTATCCTGCACGCCACGCGTTGCATTCCTCTGATGCTTTTGCCCAATCCTGCGGGCTAGCTCAAAGCCCATTGGATGACCTGATCACCTTCCATATCGTCTTTGGCAAAACTGTGCCAGATATTTCGCTCAATGCCGTTGCTAATTTGGGCTATGCTGAGGGGCGGTTTTTGCAGCCCGCCTACGCAGGTGACAGCCTGACCTCAAAAAGTCAGGTCATTGGCCTCAAGGAAAATTCCAACGGCAAATCTGGCGTGGTCTATGTGCGCACACAAGGCAGCAATCAAAATGGCGATGTGGTGCTTGATTATGTGCGTTGGGTCATGGTGCGCAAAAACAATCTTGATGCCGCCGCACCAGAAACCGTGATCCCAGATTTGGCAAAGGTCATTGCACCAGACGATTTGGCTATTCCCCAAGGCCTTACTTTCGCCAATTACCCGACCACTCTGGCAGGAGAGCCGCATCTTTGGGGAGATTATGAAATTGGCGAGGTGATCGACCATGTGGACGGCGTCACCATCGAGGAGGCCGAACATATGATGGCCACCCGCCTATGGCAGAATACGGCCAAAGTGCATTTTGACGCGACCTTCCGTGATGACGGCCAGCGATTGATCTATGGGGGACATGTCATCTCCATGGCGCGGGCTTTGTCCTTTAATGGCTTGGCCAATGCGCAGATGATTGCAGGCATAAACGCGGGTGCCCATGCCAACCCATGCTTTGCAGGCACGACAATCCGCGCGTGGTCTGAAGTGTTGGACAAAGCTGAGACTGCATCGCCAGATATCGGCGCGCTGCGCCTTCGATTGGTTGCCACCAGCGCGGCAGGCACCGCAGGACAGCTGCGCGATGAGGCAGGCAAATATCTGCCCCATGTGTTGCTTGATCTGGATTACTGGACACTCATGCCACGCTGAGATTCCACAGAAATTTAGTGAACACAGGATTTCTCAATGTGATCACAAAGGGCCAACTGCGGCAATAAATCACCTAATTTTGCCCTTAATTCACCTGTTAGCGTTCACTCCCCCCGTGACAGGGGCGAAAATTCGGGTATGGATGGTCGTTGAACAGACGACCAGACCAAGACAGCCTGAGAGGGTTCCCAGAATGGCAGACGTAAATCGGGGCAATCGCCCTTTGTCGCCGCATTTGCAGATTTATCGCAAACAGCTCAATTCCGCGACATCAATCCTAAACCGCATCACGGGTATCGCGATGCTTGGCTCGGCTTTGCTTATCGTTTGGTGGCTATTGGCCGCAGCGACAGGGAAGGCCTATTTCGATCTCGTGGACGGGCTGATGACATCGATGCTTGGAGATGTCGTGATGACGCTTTCCGTATTGGGGCTGTGGTATCACACGCTTGGCGGACTGCGTCACCTGATCTGGGACACTGGCCGCGGGCTAGAGCTTGAGGCAGCAGACCGCATGGGATGGGCCATGATTGTGGGCGCGGTGGTGCTGACCATTCTCACCCTCATCTTTGTCTAAGGCAGGAAAGGCATAGGTTATGAAATTCGCAACAGACCGCAAACGCGTGATCGGCCTTGGTTCTGCTCGCTCAGGCACAGAACATTTTTGGACAATGACCCTCACCTCGGTGGCGCTCATGGTTCTGACCCCGCTTTTCGTGTTCACCTTCGGGCCACTTTTGAGCCAACCTTATGACGCGGTGATCGCAGCTCTCGGTCATCCGCTGCGCGCGCTGATTATCGCGCTGATGTTGATCGTGGGCCTCCACCATTTCCGCCTCGGCATCCAAGTGGTGGTTGAAGATTACACCGGCGGCTTGACCCGCAAAGGCCTTCTCATCGCCTTTTCGATCATCTCCTACGGGCTGATGGCGATCGGGCTTTTCGCGATTACAAAACTCGCGTTATGAACAGACAAACAGGAGCAGACGGAACATGACCGCTTCCTACGAAATTCATCACCACAGCTATGACGTTGTCGTTGTTGGCGCGGGCGGATCGGGCCTGCGTGCGACCTTGGGCATGGCAGAACAGGGTCTTAAGACCGCCTGTGTGACCAAGGTTTTCCCAACCCGTTCTCATACTGTTGCGGCACAAGGGGGCATCGCAGCCTCACTTGGCAATATGGGGCCTGATAGTTGGCAGTGGCATATGTATGACACAGTCAAAGGGTCGGACTGGCTTGGCGATACGGATGCGATGGAATACCTCGCCCGTGAAGCGCCCAAGGCGGTTTATGAATTGGAACATTATGGCGTTCCATTCTCGCGCACCGAAGAAGGCAAGATTTATCAACGCCCCTTTGGCGGCCATACCACTGAATTTGGCGAAGGCCCGCCCGTGCAGCGCACGTGCGCCGCCGCAGACCGCACAGGTCACGCGATTTTGCACACACTCTACGGCCAGTCGTTGAAGAATAACGCGAATTTCTACATCGAATATTTCGCAACTGATCTGATCATGTCTCAAGACGGTCAGTGCCAAGGCGTTCTGGCTTGGAAATTGGACGATGGCACGCTGCACGCCTTCAATGCCAAGATGGTCGTTCTGGCCACAGGCGGTTATGGCCGCGCCTATTTCAGCGCAACCTCAGCGCATACCTGCACAGGCGACGGCGGCGGCATGGTCGCGCGTCATGGTCTGCCCCTGCAGGACATGGAATTCGTTCAATTCCACCCCACGGGGATTTACGGCGCAGGCTGCTTGATTACGGAAGGCGCGCGCGGCGAAGGCGGCTATCTGACCAACTCAGAGGGCGAGCGGTTCATGGAGCGCTATGCCCCAACCTACAAGGATCTAGCGTCACGCGATGTGGTTTCACGCTGTATGACAATGGAAATCCGCGAAGGCCGTGGCGTTGGTAAGGAAAAGGATCATATCTTCCTGCACCTCAACCACCTGCCGCCCGAAACCTTGGCAGAACGTTTGCCCGGCATCTCGGAAAGCGCACGGATTTTTGCAGGCGTGGACGTAACACGCGAACCAATCCCCGTGCTGCCGACTGTGCATTACAATATGGGCGGCATCCCCACCAATTATTGGGGCGAGGTCTTGAACCCCACCAAGGACAATCCCGATGCGGTGGTTCCTGGCCTGATGGCCGTGGGTGAGGCAGGCTGCGCCTCGGTGCATGGTGCCAACCGCCTTGGATCAAACTCGCTGATCGACCTTGTAGTCTTTGGCCGTGCTGCCGCAATCCGCGCAGGCAAGGTTGTCGATCCTAACACCCCTAACCCTGCGTTGAACCAAGCCAGTCTTGATGCAGCTTTGGCTCGCTTTGATGGGTTGCGCCATGCGAAGGGCACGGTCGCCACAGCCGAATTGCGCCTTGAGATGCAGAAAACCATGCAGGCCGATGCGGCTGTTTTCCGCACCGATAAGACCCTTTCGGAAGGGTGCGCAAAAATGGAGGCGGTCGCCGCCAAGATGGATGACCTATCAGTCACCGATCGCAGCCTCGTGTGGAACTCAGACCTGATGGAAACATTGGAACTGACCAACCTGATGCCAAACGCCTTGGCCACCATCGTCTCGGCTGAGGCGCGGAAAGAGAGCCGTGGTGCACATGCGCATGAGGATTATCCCGACCGCAATGACAAAACATGGCGCAAGCACAGCCTTGCGGTGGTTGAGGATCAAAAAGTGGCGCTCGATTATCGCCCCGTTCATCTTGACCCGCTGACCACGCATGAAGAAGGCGGGATTGACCTCAAGAAAATTGCCCCGAAAGCGCGGGTTTACTAAGGGAGAATGCGGTGGGACTGCAGGCCATGATACGTACTAGGCCCCTCCTTGCTGTGGCGCTGATGGCCGCCTGCACGCCCCCCGCACCGCCCACATTGGCGCAGGCAGAAGCACAATGCCGCCAACGCGCAGACGCGGCGACACGACCGCAAACCCAGATTGCGGTCGGTGTTGGCACTGGCGGCACATCTGCGGGTATGCAAATCGGCCTTTCCTCAGACTACCTCGCAGGGCGCGACCCCGGAGATGTCTACACCACCTGCGTTATCAGATTGACGGGCCAAGCGCCCGAAACACCCCTCTACCCCGAAACGGGCAGCCAGTGAGACGGAGACGACCATGGTAGAACTCGCACTTCCAAAGAATTCGCATATCACAACGGGCAAAACTTGGCCCAAGCCCGAGGGGGCTACAAACCTGCGCAAATTCCAGATTTATCGCTGGAATCCCGATGACGGGCAAAACCCCCGTGTCGACACCTATTGGGTGGATATGGACAACTGCGGGCCGATGGTTTTGGACGCGCTGATCAAGATCAAAAACGAGATCGACCCAACGCTCACCTTCCGCCGTTCGTGCCGCGAGGGAATTTGTGGGTCTTGCGCGATGAATATTGACGGGATCAACACACTGGCCTGTATCTATGGCATGGATGAGATCAAGGGCGATGTGAAAATCTATCCGCTGCCCCATATGCCCGTGGTCAAGGATTTGATACCCGACCTGACCCATTTCTACGCGCAGCACGCCTCGATCATGCCTTGGCTTGAGACGAAAACGCAGCGCCCTGAAAAGGAATGGCGCCAATCCGTCGAAGACCGCAAAAAACTGGATGGGCTTTATGAATGTGTGATGTGCGCTTCCTGCTCCACCTCCTGCCCTAGCTATTGGTGGAACGGCGATCGCTACCTTGGACCAGCCGCGCTTCTGCACGCCTATCGGTGGATCATCGACAGCCGTGACGAGGCCACGGGCGAGCGTTTGGACGAGCTGGAAGATCCGTTCAAACTCTATCGCTGCCACACGATCATGAACTGCACCAAAACGTGCCCCAAAGGCCTAAATCCCGCCAAGGCTATCGCCAATATCAAAAAGATGATGGTGGAACGGCAGTTATGAGGTGAAAGAAAAAGGGGCCCAAAGGCCCTTTTAGTTTTCAGCACTATGTTGACAGACAATAAATTTGTAGCCGCTCATAGGAATCCGAAATCACATAAATCAAATCCGCGTAGCTCAATATCGCATAAAAAGCGCCTTCTTGCTCAAATACCACTTCTCCATTTGAGACGGAGAATTGCACTGTGAAATTACAACTGCCCAAGTAATGCAGGAGGGAGCACTATGACAGACCATATAACGGCCCCAAACGATGCCGAGGCGCGCCGCACGGTGGCGCCTGTGATCTGCTATCCCACCGACAGCCTGCCCGCGCCCGACCCCGTCCGTATGGCGCGCGCGCGCAAGCATTGGCGCAAAACGGCCGAGGTGCTGATCCCCCCGCGCGAAGCGGCCTGTTTCGAGGTGAAGGCAGGGCAATCCTTCCGCATCTCCCTGCCGCAAGGGGCACAGGTGGGGGATCTCAACCTATGGAATGCGCATGACCTGTCCGAGCGGTTCTTTTCGGGCAAAACCCGCGCCATCCATGGTAGCCATGTCAGCACGGGCCACACGCTTTATTCCAACCTTCCGCATCTGCGCGCCATGGCCCTGATCCTTGAGGATAGTTTGGCGTGGTATGGGCGCGATGATTTTGGCGGCGCGGTGCATGATGTGATCGGCACGCGCTGCGACCCCTATACGCATAACCTGCTGTCTGGCGGGCAGTATCACCACTGCTGTCATTCCAACCTGACCCGCGCGCTGGCCTCACATCGCGGCCTATCTTTGACCGAGGCCGAGATGGCGGTGCATGACGTGCTCAACGTGTTTATGTGCACAGGGTTCACCCGTGATACGGGCCAATATTTCATGAAGGCCACGCCCGCGCGCGCGGGGGATCATCTCGATTTCCTTGCCGAGATGGATCTTTTGGGTGCGCTCTCTGCCTGTCCGGGTGGGGATTGCGGGGCGGAGCATTCCTCTGACAGCGCCACCTGCCACCCGATGTTGGTGGAGGTGTTTGACAGCGAGTTGACCGCTGATTTTACCCCCCGCCCCGCCAATGGTTACGACCGCAGCCATGGTTTGTGAGGCGGGCTGCAAAAAACTTCTTGCTATTTGATCGCAGGTGATGCAAACGCCCGCGCACAGACGCCAACGCACGCGCCTCTGGCGAGGTGGGCTAGCACCCACGCGGTTAATGTAGCGACGGTAACGTCTCCCTTGGAACGTCTGGTCGAGTTTCGGCCCATGTCTATTGGAGATGCCTATGAATGCTACATTTGCCGAGCCTTCGGTTTGCGAAGCTATTTCTCAACCCGTTGATCCCGATGCCCGTCTGTTGGGCTATATCCGCAGCACAAGCTTTGATCGCCCAACCCTTGTTCTGGATCTTGAGCGGATCGAAGCACAGTATCACGCACTCAAAGCGGGCTTGGGCCATGCGGATATTCATTACGCGGTCAAAGCCAATCCTGCGCCTGAAATCTTGGCCCGTCTTGTAGGTCTTGGCGCGCATTTTGACGCGGCCTCTCGCGCCGAGATTGAGGCCTGCTTGGCCCATAGCGCGCGGCCTGCGCATATCTCATATGGCAACACGATTAAGCGGCCTGCCGATATTGCCTATGCCCATGCGCAAGGAATCACACTCTTTGCCGCCGATGCGGTGGAAGAGTTGGACAAAATTGCGGCCCATGCCCCAAATGCCCAGGTCTATATCCGCGTGATTGTCGAAGCCTCGGGTGCCGATTGGCCGCTGACACGCAAATTTGGCACAAGCCGCGAGACTGTATTGGGCCTGATCGAGCACGCCCACGCGGTTGGTTTGACCCCGCGCGGCCTGTCCTTCCATGTGGGCAGCCAGACCCGTGATCCGATGATGTGGGCTGATACACTTGATCAGATTGCCGCCGTTTGGCACGCCGCGCAAGCCGCAGGGCATGGTTTGGACTTGCTCAATATCGGGGGCGGTTTCCCCGCATTTTACGGCGATGACATCCCACACCCCACCGCATATGCCCGCGCCGTTATGGATCAGGTTCACGCCCGCTTTGGGGATGTGGCGCAGATCATGGCCGAGCCTGGCCGCGGTCTGGTCGGTGAGGCGGGCATGATCGCCGCAGAGGTGCTGCTTGTCTCGCGCAAATCAACCGATGACCTATGCCGTTGGGTTTATCTTGATATTGGCAAATTCTCAGGCCTTGCCGAGACAATGGATGAGGCGATCCGTTATCAATTCATCACAGAGCGTGACCACGAAGTCACGGGCCCCTGCATTCTTGCAGGCCCATCTTGTGACAGCGCGGATGTTCTCTATGAAAAGCGGCCCATGCAATTGCCGCTTGGGCTGAAGGGCGGAGATAAAATCATTATCCGCGCCTGCGGGGCCTATACATCAACCTATGCATCCGTAGGATTTAATGGCTTTCCACCTTTAGATGTGGTTGCCATTTAAAAGAAAAAGCCGCCCATTTTGGGCGGCTTTATTCAATTTAGATCGCTAGATCATCCAAAGATTTTCCAGAATTCAACGCGTCCACAACCCAAAGGGGTTTGCGGCCACGGCCCGTCCATGTTTGGTCAGGATTGCTGGGGTTAAGATAGCGTGGCGCAACTTTAGCACCCGCTTTACGACCGCCCAACACCTCTTCAAGGCTAAACCCAAATTCTTGCGCCGCTTTTTGGGCTGCAATCAGGGCTTCTTTCTTTTTCCGTTTATCAAAATCTTTAATTGCCGCTGAGACATCTTTTTGAAGTGCGACAAGCTCATCTTTCGACATTTTTGAAAGAACAATAGACATAATGCCTCCAACCCGTTTGGAATTTCAAACTAGCAGAAGGATTAAGCCTGTAATTATATATTGGCAACAGGAATATATTTAATGCGCGCGCTATAATTATTGAAAATATAGCACGTTATTATTTACTCAGCCGCAACGGAACATGGTTCAACCAAGGCCACGATATCAAACATAATACGATTTAATTCGAAATCCTTGGGTGTATAAACCCGTGCCACACCCATAGACAAAAGGCGCTTTTCATCCGCCTCTGGGATAATCCCGCCGACAACCACAGGCAAATGTCCCAATCCTGCAGCCTCTAAATGCCCCATCAATTGCTCGACCAGAGGCACGTGGCTGCCTGATAGGATCGACAGGCCAATAACATGGGGTTCTTCCGCAAGGGCCGCTTGAACGATTTCCTCGGGCGTCAGGCGGATACCCTCATAGCTGATATCCATTCCACAATCGCGCGCGCGGAAGGCGATTTGTTCCGCCCCGTTGGAATGCCCATCAAGTCCGGGCTTGCCCACCATAAACTTAAGACGGCGGCCCAGTTTATCGCTGACCGCATCCACGGCGGCACGGATATCCTCCAGACCTTCGGTTTTGTTCGACACAGATTTCGAAACACCCGTTGGGCCACGGTATTGACCATGCACGGCGCGCATGACCTCGGCCCATTCGCCAGTCGTCACGCCTGCTTTTGCGGCGTCAATCGAGGCGGGCATGACATTGCGCCCTGCAGTTGCATCATCGCACAATCGCGCCAAAGCTGCCTCGACAGCGGCGCTATCACGTGCGGCGCGCCACGCAGTAAGGCGCCCGATTTGGTCGGCCTCGACGGCAGGATCAACAACCATGATCCCGCCCTCTTCATCGACCAAAGGCGAAGACTCTGATTGCGTAAAGCGGTTGACGCCGACAACAGTGGTGTAGCCCCGCTCAATCCCCCCCACACGGTCAGCATTCGCTTCGACCAAACGCGCTTTCATGTAATCAATCGCCATGATCGCGCCGCCCATCGAGTCGAGATTGGCCAATTCGGCCCGCGCACCTGATTTCAATTCCTCAACCTTGGCATCCACCACAGGGTTGCCGTCAAAAAGGTCGCCATATTCCAACAAATCGGTTTCATAGGCCATGATCTGCTGCATCCGCATCGACCATTGCTGATCCCATGGGCGCGGCAGGCCCAAGGCCTCATTCCATGCAGGCAATTGCACCGCCCGCGCGCGGGCGCGTCTCGACAATGTCACGGCGAGCATCTCAATCAGGATGCGATAGACATTATTTTCAGGCTGCTGCTCTGTCAGACCGAGAGAGTTCACCTGAACCCCATATCGGAAGCGGCGAAATTTAGGGTCTTCCACGCCATAGCGCTGTTCTAAAATTTCATCCCAGAGATCAACAAAAGCGCGCATCTTGCACATCTCGGTCACAAAACGGATGCCCGCATTCACAAAAAAGGAGATGCGACCACAAAGTGCGGGGAAATCTTCTGCTGCCACGCGGGGCTTTAGCGCATCAAGAACCGCAATCCCTGTCGCAAGGGCGAATGCCAGTTCTTGCTCGGGTGTCGCACCCGCCTCTTGCAGGTGATACGAGCAGACATTCATCGGATTCCATTTTGGCACATGCGTATAACAATACTCAGCCACATCTGCGATCATCCGCAGAGACGGCGCAGGGGGGCAAATATATGTCCCGCGCGACAGGTATTCTTTGATGAGATCGTTTTGCACTGTGCCTTGAAGGGCCGCCACCTCGGCGCCCTGCTCCTCAGCCACCGCGATATAGAGCGCTAAAAGCCAAGGCGCAGTCGCGTTAATGGTCATTGAGGTGTTCATCTGCTCCAGTGGGATATTCTCAAATAGGGTGCGCATATCACCCAAATGGCTGACGGGCACGCCGACCTTACCCACCTCACCGCGCGCAAGCGCATGGTCGCTGTCATATCCCGTTTGGGTAGGCAAATCGAAGGCAACGGATAGGCCCGTCTGGCCTTTGGCCAGATTGCTCCGATACAGCGCGTTCGAGGCTTTGGCAGTAGAATGACCCGCATAGGTGCGGATCAACCAAGGCTTATCTTTCTGCATCTCGGCCATCAGCGCCCTCCAGATTCGTATTTAGCAATATCCTTACTTAAATAGAGGTATATGGAAAACTTTATGTCTCTGTCAATTCGCTGCAATGCAGAATAAAGGTACGCGCCCATCGGCCGAAAATAATTTATAATAAAATCAACATATTAACGAATATCTGCCTATGATCTTGGCAAGCTGATGCGACTAAAAAAGCGAGAATTCACATTATGTGAGACATTTTATTTCTCAAAATTTGTATTTTTATTTGAATTGTTGCGCAGCACTTGATATTCAATGCTGCAATAGCACATCAGCGATTCCGCATCGCAGCACCATACGCCCCCTGGGGCGCAATTTACGGAGGCCCCAATGGCTTTGGACAGCAATCAGACGCCCCTCCACTACGAGGCGCCCGAAAAAGACCTCTATGATATGGGCGAGATGCCTCCAATGGGATATGTGCCGCCAAAAATGCACGCATGGGCCATCCGGAAAGAGCGCCACGGCACGCCCGACAAAGCATTTCAGCTTGAGGTCGTAGAAACACCCAGCATCGACAGCCAAGAAGTTTTGGTTTTGGTTATGGCTGCGGGTGTGAACTATAACGGCGTTTGGGCGGGCTTGGGTCAACCGATTAGCCCCTTCGATGGGCATGGCGCCCCCTATCACATCGCTGGCTCTGATGCCGCAGGCATTGTTTGGGCCGTTGGCGACAAAGTGAAATCTTGGAAAGTTGGGGACGAGGTCGTCATCCACTGCAACCAAGATGACGGGGATGACGAAGAATGTAATGGCGGTGATCCAATGTTCTCGCCGACACAGCGCATTTGGGGCTATGAAACCCCCGACGGGTCATTCGCCCAGTTTACCCGTGTGCAGGCTCAGCAGTTAATGCCACGCCCCAAGCATCTGACTTGGGAAGAATCCGCGTGCTACACTCTGACCCTCGCCACGGCCTATCGTATGCTGTTTGGCCATCACCCGCATGAGTTAAAACCTGGCCAGAATGTTCTGGTCTGGGGGGCATCAGGTGGGCTTGGTGTCTATGCCATTCAGTTGATCAACACCGCAGGCGCGAATGCGATTGGCGTCATCTCAGATGAAAGCAAGCGCGACTACGTCCTCAGCCTTGGCGCAAAAGGTGTGATCAATCGCAAGGAATTTGACTGCTGGGGTCAAATGCCCAAGGTGAACACCCCAGAATATAACGCGTGGCTAAAAGAGGCCCGCCGTTTTGGCAAAGCAATTTGGGACATCACTGGCAAAGGCGTGAATGTCGATATGGTGTTTGAGCACCCAGGTGAATCGACCTTCGCCGTCTCAACTCTCGTGTGCAAAAAGGGCGGCATGGTTGTTATCTGTGCGGGCACGACAGGGTTCAACTGCACCTTTGATGTGCGCTATATGTGGATGCATCAAAAGCGCTTGCAGGGCAGCCACTTTGCCCATCTTAAGCAAGCTGCAGCTGCAAATCGCCTAATGTGCGAGCGCCGTCTTGATCCGTGTATGTCCGAGGTCATGCCATGGGCCGAGTTGCCCGATGCGCATGGCAAAATGCTAAACAACCAACACAAGCCCGGCAATATGTCCGTGTTGGTTCAAGCCCCCCGCACAGGCCTGCGCACCTTGGAAGATGTGCTTGAGGCGGGCCCCAATAAAGCATAGCCACTCTTTTAGACAACCCAATCCAAAGGCGCGCAGTTTGGCGCGCCTTTTTTATTGCGCGGATGCGGCTGCTTTTCGGATAGACGCGATATTGTCGCCGTAAAGCTCAGGGCGATCAACCGAGCCGCCCTTGAAAACGGCTGAGCCTGCAACCAACACATCCGCGCCCACGGCAGCCACCAGTGGAGCGGTTACGGGATCAACGCCCCCATCGATCTCAATATGGATCGGACGATCCCCGATCATCGCGCGCAGACGCGAGATTTTGTCCGTCAGATCAATAAATTTCTGTCCGCCAAAGCCTGGGTTGACCGTCATAACGCAAACCAAATCACACAAATCCAAAAGATGCGCGACACTGTCGGCGGGTGTTCCAGGGTTCAATGCCACCCCAGCTTTCATGCCTGCACCACGAATGGCCTGCAGCGTGCGGTGAATATGCGGGCCCGCCTCAATATGCGCGGTCAAAATATCTGCCCCTGCATCCGCATAGGCATCAATATAAGGGTCAACAGGCGCGATCATCAGATGCACATCCATGACCGTTTTCACATGAGGCCGAAAGGCCTTCACCGCAGGCGGGCCAAAGGTGAGGTTCGGCACGAAATGCCCATCCATGACATCAATATGCACCCAATCCGCCCCTTGCGCCTCAATGGCGCGGATCTCTGCACCAAAATTGGCAAAATCTGCAGAGAGAATAGACGGGGCGATTTTTATCGAGCGATCAAAGGACATCGGGCAGGGCTTTCAAAAGTTTGGGCTAAAGCGTCGTCTCTCCCTTAACGCTCAATTCTACCCCTGTCACCACCTTGCCAAGCATCGCCGCGCGTGTAAGCGTAAGAGCTGACTGTATGAGTGACGCCAAAACATGACCCAAACCACCAAAACTTTTGCCGCAACGGGCCACCAGACGGGCCATGCGCAGCTGCCGCAATTGCACCTTCCCCGCAACGAGGGAATGGCGCTAGACCTTGATTGGGTTGCGCGCGCGACAGCAAATCGATCTGCAATTGAACGGCGCGCAGCCACAATTGGCACAAGGCGCAGCGTGAAAAAGGCATATCAAACAGCATGGCTTGCCCGCGCCGTAACGATGATAGACCTGACCACATTGTCAGGCGATGACACCAAGGCGCGGGTGGCGCGGCTTTGTGAAAAGGCCAAGCAGCCCGTGCGCGCAGATGTGCTAGAGCGTCTGGGACTGCCGCAGATCACAGTGGGGGCGGTCTGCGTCTTTCACGACATGGTCGAGCCCGCGCTTAAGGCGCTTGAGGGCAGCGGCATCCCTGTGGCAGCGGTATCCACAGGTTTTCCTGCGGGCCTCTCACCCTTTCATCTGCGGGTGGCGGAAATCAAGGAAAGCGTAGCCGCGGGCGCGCAGGAAATCGATATTGTGATTTCACGCCGCCACGTCCTCGAGGGGAATTGGCAGGCTCTTTATGACGAGATGCGAGAGTTTCGCACCGCTTGCGGCGCGGCTCATGTCAAAGCGATCTTAGCCACGGGTGAGCTTGGTACATTGCGCAATGTCGCGCGCGCAAGCCTCGTTTGCATGATGGCGGGCGCAGATTTCATCAAGACCTCAACAGGTAAGGAAGCGGTCAATGCCACCCTACCCGTCAGCCTGACCATGATCCGCGCAATCCGCGCTTATGAGGCGCGCACAGGGTTTAAGGTCGGCTATAAACCCGCAGGCGGCATTTCCAAAGCGAAGGACGCGCTGACCTACCTGGCGCTGATGAAAGAAGAATTGGGACAAGCTTGGATGTCTGCGCAGCTTTTCCGCTTTGGCACGTCATCTCTTCTTGGTGATATTGAACGCCAACTCGAACACCAAGCCACGGGTGCTTATTCCGCCCGTTACAATCACCCGATGGCCTGAGGCAGATCATGAATATAACCGAAATTTTCGAAACCATGGACTATGGCACCGCGCCCGAAGCCGATACTGAGGCGCGCGCATGGATTGCGGGGCATCATGGCCAGTTTGGACATTTCATCAATGGCAGCTTCACTAAGGGCCAAGATCATTTCGAAACCCGCAATCCTGCCCGCGGTGAGGTTCTGGCGCATATCGCGCAAGCAACTGAAACCGAGATAGACACGGCCATTAGCGCGGCACAAAAGGCCTTTGGGCCATGGTCACGGCTCAGCGATCATGCGCGTGCGCGCTACCTTTATGCTTTGGCGCGGGCTTTGCAAAAACACAGTCGCCTCTTTGCAGTTCTCGAAACTCTCGACAATGGCAAGCCAATACGCGAGGCACGCGATGTCGACATCCCGCTTGCTCAGCGACATTTCTACTATCATGCAGGCCTCGCCCAATTGCGCGGAACTGTGGCCGAAGACCATCAACCGCTTGGCGTTTGTGGGCAAATCATACCTTGGAACTTTCCGCTTTTGATGCTCGCGTGGAAAATTGCCCCTGCCTTGGCCGCGGGCAATACGGTTGTGTTAAAGCCCGCGGAATTCACCCCGTTGACCGCCCTTTTGTTCGCAGAAATCTGTCAGGAGGTTGGCCTGCCCAAAGGTGTTGTGAATATCATAACAGGGGATGGCACGGCGGGCGCCTATTTGGCCGCGCATGCAGGTATCGACAAATTAGCCTTCACAGGCTCAACCGAAGTTGGGCGCAAAATTTATCAAGCCCGCGCAGGATCAGGCACGAAACTCAGCCTCGAATTGGGCGGCAAATCGCCTTTCATCGTCTTTGATGATGCCGATCACGACAGCGCTGTTGAGGGCTTGGTTGATGCGATTTGGTTCAATCAAGGGCAGGTCTGTTGCGCGGGGTCACGCCTGTTGGTGCAGGACAGCGTGGCCGATGAGGTCTATGCCAAAATTCGGGCGCGGATGGCGAAACTGCGCGTGGGTGATCCGCTGGATAAATCCATCGACATCGGCGCGATGGTTGATGACAGCCAAGCCACCCGCGTGCGCGACATGGTGGCGGGTGTTGATGCATTCAGCCCTGAATGTGTCTTGCCTGAGACAGGCTGCTTTTTGCCGCCCATGCTGATCACCGATCTTGGCACCGCCCACCCCCTGATGCAGGAAGAAATTTTTGGCCCCGTTCTTGTGGCCGCGCGGTTTCGCACCCCTGAGGAGGCTGTGAGCCTTGCCAATAACACGCGTTACGGCCTTGCCGCGTCAATCTGGAGCGAGAATATCAGCCTTGCGCTTGATATTGCCCCGAAATTGGCAGCGGGTGTTGTCTGGGTCAATGGCACCAATATGTTTGACGCTGCCGCGCCCTTTGGCGGGGTGCGTCAATCAGGGGTTGGTCGTGAAGGTGGGGTTGAGGGGCTGCGCGCCTATATGAAGGCACCGCTTCCCCTGACCAAAATTGAAAAGCCAGTGCGCCACCCCGCCCCTGCAACGCTCAAGCAGGCGAATACACCCGCGATAGACCGCACCGCCAAACTCTACATCGGCGGCAAACAAGCGCGCCCTGATGGCGGCCACGTCATTCCAATTTGGTCAAAATCGGGCGACATGCTTGGCCAATTGGGCCGCGGCAACCGCAAGGATATTCGCAACGCCGTTGAGGCTGCGGAAGCCGCGTCAGGATGGGGCACGATGCCCGCCCATAGTCGCGCGCAAATCCTGTATTACTTCGCCGAAAATTTAGCGGCACGCGGACAGGAATTTGCGGAACGTCTCTGTGATCTCACAGGACAATCCAAAGCCACCGCCAAAGCGGAGGTTGAAACAAGCCTAAGCCGCCTGTTCAGCTATGCCGCATGGGCCGACAAATTCGCAGGCGAAGCGCGGGCCGTGCCCTTGCGCGGCTTGGCGATGGCGCTACGCGAGGCGGTCGGGGTGATCGGCATTATCGCCCCGCAAAACGCCCCGCTCTTGGGCGCAATTTCGCTTCTTGCGCCTGCGGTCGCGATGGGGAACCGCGTGGTTCTCCTGCCCAGTTTGGAAGGTGGTCTTGCGATGACCGATTTCTATCAAGTGCTCGACACATCCGATGTGCCCGCAGGCGTTATCAATATTGTGACGGGCGACCCATCCGAGATGGCCGCAGATTTAGCAGCGCATATGGCCGTTGATGCAATCTGGAATTTCAATGCAAATATAGAGGCGCATCTCATTGATACGAAGGCCTCTCTCAACCTCAAGCGCAGTTGGGGTCTGGCAGGCTTTAAGGGCAAAAGCCTCGATTGGCGGAATCCCGCTTGTGAGGGCGTGGTATTTTTGGAAGAAGCAACTGAAGTCAAAACCGTTTGGGTTCCATACGGGGCCTGAGGATCAAGCCATTTCATGACCAGCCCACGCTACACCAAGCTTATTGATAGCTTGCCTGCAAAAGTGCCGTTTGTCGGCCCCGAGGCGCAAGAACGCGCGCAAGGCTTTGACTTTGTCGCAAGGCTTGGCGCCAATGAAAGTGTTTTTGGCCCTTCACCCAAGGCGATCGCCGCAATGCAGGCCGCAGCGCGCGATGTGTGGATGTATGGCGACCCAGAACTCCATAATTTGCGCCATGCCCTTGCAGCGCACCATAGGGTCGCGCCTGAAAACATCGTGGTAGGCGAAGGGATAGACGGGTTACTTGGATATTTGGTACGGCTGTTGGTGGCCGAGGGGGATCCTGTCGTCACCTCGCTTGGGGCTTACCCCACTTTTCTTTACCATGTCGCGGGGTTCGGCGGGCAGGTTACAGCTGTGCCCTACAAAGAAGATCACGAAGACCCTGAAGCACTGCTTGCGGCGGCGCAGGCGAGCGGTGCAAAGCTGCTTTATCTTGCAAATCCCGACAATCCTATGGGCACATGGCACAAGGCCGAGGCAATCGAACGGCTTGTCGCCGCACTGCCCCCTGAGACGGTGCTGATCTTGGACGAGGCTTATGCCGATACCGCGCCGCAAGAGGCCATTCCTGCGATGGATGTCAGCCATCCCCGCGTGATCCGAATGCGCACCTTCTCCAAGGCCTATGGTCTTGCCGGGCTTCGCGTGGGTTATGCCATCGGCCATCACGAGCTGATCCGTGCCTTTGACAAAATCCGCAACCATTTTGGGATAGGGCGTATCGCACAAGCGGGCGCTTTGGCGGCCCTGAAGGATCAAGATTATCTCAACCTGACCGTTCAGAAAATCACCCAAGCCCGCGCCGAGATTGCCCGTATCGTGCAACAGAATGGTTTAACGCCGCTGCCTTCGGCCACGAATTTCGTGGCGGTGGATTGCAGGCGCGATGGCGCCTATGCAGCTGCGCTTCTTAAAGAGTTGACCAAGCGCGGCGTATTTCTCCGCATGCCCGCGATCGCCCCGCTCAATCGCACAATCCGCATCTCATGCGGGGATGCCGCGATGTTGGCACATCTTGAGGCAGAATTGCCAAAGGCGCTTGCCGCCCTTGGCTAGATCAGCCTGCTTCGCCAATGACCTCAATCGCGGCCTCTAACCCAGTTGGGTCATGCGGGATCTGCATCGCCTTCATGCCCGCTTGCAAACTGCCCAAAAGGCCCAAAACCATATGCGCATTCACATGCCCCATATGGCCGATACGGAAGAAATCAACCGCGCGCGCAGGGTCAGGGCGCAACCCCTGCAACGGGATGCCAAGTGTCACGCCCGCCGTGGCCGTCATCCAATCCCGCATCTTTGCACCATTCCCCGTGCCCATATCCACCGTGGTCACGGCATGCGAGCGTTTCGCAGGATCAGCAATATTGGCCGCAACAGGGCCATTCGCACCCCAACGATCTAAGGCCGCCCATACGGCACGGGCCAAAGTCGCATGGCGCGCCCAAACGGCCTCCAACCCTTCTTCATGCAAGATCATGTCCAAAGCCACACGCAACCCATAGAGGTGATGGGTCGGCGCAGTGCCGTTGAAATATTTGTAAAATTCGGTCGGATTCACACGGGGCCGCCAATCCCAATAGGGCGTCACACAATTGGCCAGTTCCCGCGCTTGATCCGCTTTTTCCGAGAAATAAACAAACCCAATCCCGGGAGGGGTCATCAAACCCTTTTGGCTGCCTGTGACCATCACATCCACACCCCATGCGTCAAATTCAAACGCATCACAGGCGAGGCAGGCGATGTTGTCAGAGAACAACAACGCGGGGTGCCCCGCTGCATCCAAGGTCTGCCGCAGGGCTAAAATATCATTGCGCACACTGCTAGAGGTATCCACCTGCACCGCGAGAACGGCCTTGATCTCATGGGCCTTATCTGCCGCCAAGGCCTCAGCCACGCGGGCCATGTCGATATCGGATTGAGGGCCAAAATCAATAATCTCGCAGTCAATACCCAGACCCGCCGCAAACTCGCCCCATCCAAGGCAGAAGCGCCCCGTGCCAAGCACCAAAATCTTGTCGCCCCGCGACAGCGTGTTGCACAGCGCCGCCTCCCAGACACCATGACCATTGGCAATATAAATCGCCACATTGGCGTTTTGCGCACGACCAACCGCCTTGAGATCAGGGATCAGCCCATGCACCATTTCGACCAACTCGCCAGTATAAATATTCGGCGCGGGACGATGCATGGCCTGCAACACGCGATCAGGAATGACCGAAGGGCCCGGAATGGCAAGATAGTGACGACCATTGGCAAGGCTCATGTAAGTGTCCCTTTGTTGAAATCGGCAAAAAGCAAGGCACAGGCTTTTGCGTCTTTGCGTAATTTCAATTACTCTGGCGGCCTTGGCAAGAGCGCAAGAATGATTAGCTCTCTGGTCAAGATAAGGGAAACAGCGCCATGACCAAAGAGCAGCCACAAAATCGTAAAATCATTGAGGTATCAGGGTCTGACCGCGAGAAATTCTTGCAAGGCTTGACCAGCAATGCCCTCCCTCGAGATACCGAGGGGCTGCGCTACAGCGCAATCCTGAGCCCGCAAGGTAAGTATCTGGCTGATTTTTTCATGCTGAATCGCGGCGATTGCGTTTTGCTTGATGTGGACGGTGATTTGGCCACACCGCTGATGCAGCGTTTGTCGATGTATAAGCTGCGCGCAGATGTGGCGCTGACCCTCTCGGATATGACAGTGGCCGTGGGGCATGGCACCCTGCCAAAAGGGGCATATGCTGATCCACGTGACCCTGCCCTTGGTTGGCGCGCCTATGGCCAGCCTGGCTTGCCCAACTTATGGGATGCAGCAGGATGGAAAACCACGCGCATTGCCCATTTGATCCCTGAACATGGGCGAGAACTGATCCCCAATGACAGCTATATCCTAGAACTTGGATTTGAGCGCCTAAATGGCGTGGATTTCAAAAAAGGGTGCTATGTCGGCCAAGAGGTGACAGCACGGATGAAACACAAGACCGAGTTGCGCAAAGGGCTGGCGCGGGTCACGGTCAGCGGCACAGCTGCGGAAGGCGACCTCATCACCGCGAACGGCCGCGAAATCGGGCAGCTTCATAGCATTTCTGAGGATCAAGCACTGGCGTACTTACGTTTTGACCGCGCCCAAGCTGTTATGCAGGCGGGCGCAGCCGAGTTGCATTTCGCGGAGTAATCACCCGCCGATTTTATCCTGCGTGCGGTTCAGGAAATCATCGGCAGAATGACGCTCGTGCAATTGCCCTTCAAGAGGGCCATAGGTGCGGTTGACCATCGCACCGCGCTGCACAGCAGGGCGGGCATAGAACCGCTCGGCCCAAGCGACCACATTTTTATAGTCATGCACAGAGAGAAACTCGCCCGCGTCATAGGCCTCACCGCGCACAAGGCGGCCATACCATGGGGCAATGGCAATATCGGCAATGGTTATCTCATTGCCCACCATCCAATCGCGCCCTGCAAGATGACGATCAAGCACATCCAACTGGCGCTTCACCTCCATTGCGAAACGATTGATCGGGTATTCTTGCGCAAATGGGGCATAGGCATAGAAATGCCCAAAACCGCCGCCCAAATAGGGCGCGCTTCCCATTTGCCACATGAGCCACGACAAGAGTTCTGGCCGATCCTCTGGGCGGCCCAAGAAGGCGCCAAATTTTTCGGCCAAATGCATCAAAATCGCGCCCGATTCAAAAACGCGCACAGGGGTTTGGCCAGAATAGTCCATTAGCGCAGGAATTTTCGAATTGGGGTTCACATCGGTAAAGCCAGACCCGAATTGATCGCCATCCCCGATACGGATCAGCCACGCGTCATACTCCGCCGCATGACCCGCGGCGAGCAATTCCTCGAACATCACCGTGACCTTTACCCCGTTGGGTGTGGCTAATGAATAAAGCTGAAACGGATGATCGCCCCGCGGCAAATCCTTGTCATGGGTAGGCCCTGCAATCGGGCGGTTCAGACCCGCCCATTTGCCGCCATTCTCCTTGTCCCAAACCCAAACCTTTGGCGGGGTATATGGCGCATTTTCCGACATGATCCGTCCTTCATTTCTTGAACATAAAAAGGACCCTAACCCTTTCGGGTCAGGTTCCAAGTCACGAGATTGCGATTTTCAGGTCAACGCGCTGTCGCAGCGCCCGCAAACATGGGCATTTCTGTGGCTGCACACATCAGGCAGGATCTTCCAACAGCGCGCACATTTTTCGCCATCCGCTTTGGCAAAGACCACACCAACCCCCTCAATTTCGGGCAAAGTGAAGGCATCCGCGGGCATCGCCTCATCGCTCAGCGTCACTGCAGAAGTGATGACCAAATCCTCGAACCGCACGGATTGCAGCGCTGCGCGCATTGCGGCATCTGCCACGTAGATCACAGGCGCGGCTTCCAGGGAGGCCCCAATCACCTTGTCACGGCGCTGCACCTCAAGCGCGGCTGTCACCACGCGGCGCGCACGGCGGATCATCGCCCATTTCGCGGCCAAGTCTGGATCATGCCACGCCGCAGGGGTGTTGGGGAAATCCACCAGATGCACTGAGGCCTCAGGGTCTTTGTTCCGCTCAAGCCAGACCTCCTCCATGGTGAAGGTCAAAATCGGCGCAAGCCAAGTGGTCAGGCGTTGGAATAGGTGATCCAAAACTGTGCGCGCAGCACGGCGTTGCGCAGTATCACCATCACAATAAAGCGCGTCTTTGCGGATATCGAAGTAAAAGGCCGACAAATCAGTGGTCGCAAAATTGAACAGCGCTTGGAACACGCCTTGGAAATCATATTTTGCATAGCCTTCGCGCACGATCCGATCCAACTCTGACAAACGATGCAGGATGAACCGCTCCAACTCGGGCATATCGGAGGCTTCTGTGCGGTCGGTTTCCGTTAAGTCACCCAATGAGCCAAGCATAAACCGCATCGTGTTGCGCAAACGGCGATAGCTGTCGGCCACGTTCTTCAAGATCTCAGGCCCGATGCGCAGATCAGCCGTATAATCTGACTGTGCCACCCATAGGCGCAGAATATCGGCGCCATATTGGTCAATCACCGCCTGCGGCGCGACCGTATTGCCCAAGGATTTGGACATTTTCATGCCCTTCTCATCCAGCGTGAAGCCATGGGTCAGAACACCGCGATAGGGCGCGCGACCGATTGTGCCGCAAGCCTGCAACATCGAGGAATGGAACCACCCGCGATGCTGGTCTGTGCCTTCGAGATAGAGATCGGCAATCCCGTCCTCTGAGCCATCTTCGCGATCCCGCAAGACAAAGGCATGGGTCGAGCCAGAGTCGAACCAAACATCCAAGATATCAAAGACCTGCTCATAGGCATCTGGGTCATATTCATTGCCCAAGAAGCGGGCTTTGGCCCCCTCCTTATACCATGCATCTGCGCCCTCAGCCTCAAAAGCCTCAAGGATGCGGGCATTCACCGCGTCATCGCGCAGCAAGAAATCGGGGTCACTTGGCTGTGCATCTTTTTTGACAAAGCAGCTGAGCGGCACACCCCATGCACGTTGCCGCGACAAAACCCAATCGGGCCGCGCCTCGATCATCGAATGCAGACGATTGCGCCCGGTCTGGGGTGTCCATGTCACCAATTCATCAATCGAGCGCAGCGCGCGTTCGCGGATGGTCTTGCCATAGGTGTCATCCCCGCCAATCTCGCGATCAATGGCTGCAAACCATTGCGGGCGGTTCAGGCGGATCACAGGCGCTTTTGAACGCCAGCTATGTGCGTCCGAGATGGTGATGCGGCGGCGGGCCAGCAGGCCGCCAACCTCAACCAGCTTGTCGATCACGGCCTTATTGGCCTTGCCCGCCTTGCCGTTTTCTTCGATGACGCGAAGCCCTGCAAAGAAGGGCAGATCAGCGCGGAAACTGCTGTCATCCAGAATATTATAGGTCATCTCAAGCCCATGCTTGAGGCCGATTTGATAGTCATCATCCCCGTGACTTGGCGCGGTATGCACGAAACCCGTGCCCGCATCATCGGTGACATGGTCGCCTGCAAAGAGTTTGACCTCAAAATCCCATTCGCCATTCGCGCCCTCAGCCCCATGCAGCGGGTGATGGGTGACAAGCGTGGCCAATTCATCGGCGCTGACGTCACGCAGGCGCGTGTAGTGGCCCGCCTCAAGACGCATGGCCCCAAGCGCATCCTCGGCCAGTTTATCAGCTACAAGATAGCGATCACCAACCTTGGCCCAACATTCGTCAGGGGTCGCGGTGACCTCATAGAGCCCATAGGAAATCGAAGGGCCAAAACAAATCGCGCGGTTTTGCGGAATCGTCCAAGGGGTGGTTGTCCAGATCACGACAAAAGCACCACCAAGCGCGCCAGAATTCTGCACCTTGAACGGCACCCAAATCGCATCGGTCTGGCGGTCGTGATATTCCACTTCCGCTTCGGCCAATGCGGTCTTTTCAACGGGCGACCACATCACGGGCTTCGAGCCTTGGTAAAGCGCGCCGTTCATCAGGAATTTCATAAACTCGCCAGCGATCACCGCCTCGGCGTGGAAATCCATGGTGAGGTATGGCTTGTCCCAATTCCCTGTTACGCCAAGGCGCTTGAACTCCGCGCGCTGCACATCAATCCACCCTTCGGCAAAGCGGCGGCATTCCTGACGAAAATCGACAACGTCAATCTTATCCTTATCTTGGCCTTTGGCGCGATAGGCCTCCTCAATCTTCCATTCGATGGGCAGGCCGTGACAATCCCAACCAGGAATGTAG
Organism: Roseobacter sp. HKCCD7870; assembly: GCF_037830315.1. Classification (NCBI taxonomy): domain Bacteria; kingdom Pseudomonadati; phylum Pseudomonadota; class Alphaproteobacteria; order Rhodobacterales; family Roseobacteraceae; genus Roseobacter; species Roseobacter sp. HKCCD7870. Next base: position 1,221,315 of record NZ_JBBLYO010000001.1, read on the forward strand.
CGCGCCTCATGGCCCATCATCTGTTGGCTGCGCACAACCATATCCTTCAGCACTTTGTTCAGTGCATGACCGATATGCAGATTACCATTGGCATAGGGGGGGCCATCATGCAGCACGAATGGTGGGCGTGGCGCGCCTGCCTTAGCCGCCTCTGCCGCCTTGTCGCGCAGGCGTTTATATACGCCAATTTTCTCCCAACGGGCCAGCCAATCAGGCTCGCGCTGTGGCAGGCCTGCGCGCATCGGGAAATCAGTTTGGGGAAGGTTCAACGTGTCTTTATAGTCGGGAAGATCGGCACACATGGGAAGGACGTCCTATTGGCTGAAACGGGTCATGGCAGGCCATGACCAATGAGAGGGGAAAGAGCGGCGCGATAGCTCAACACCTTAGTCCCGGCGGCCCTGCTGATCAGAGCGCCGGGCAGATAATTCGTAGGGAAATCTGCGTGTTCATCCGTCTCATGTTTAGCCCTATATCGCTGCAGGCGCGCGGGGTAAAGCCGCGCTTTGCGCGATCAGCCCTTTGACCCAGTGAAAAGCCCAGAAAATGCCTCGGATAAAACACTGCGCAAAGCAGGACGGGGTAAGGCGTGAAAGGGCAAAGATCGGCAAAGCTGCATCGCAATTACCCCAAGCCGCGCGGCCATCGCCCCATTCAAGACGCCTTCACCAAAGCGGCGCGACAATTTCCCTGCCAATGACTCGCCCAAAGTATAACTGAGCAAATCGTCCCCAAGGGCAATGGCCCCTGTCGCCACAAGTTGCGCAACCACAGACCGCGCCAAGCGCATGGCGCCAAACGTGCCCGCACGCCCACCATAAATCTCGGCCACACGGCGGATCATCTTCAGATTGATCCAAAAGCTGATGACCATATCAGCGACCCCATCGGGACGAGGGCCGTGACACTGGCGACACGGCGGGTGGCTTGGGCCACCTCAGCACGGGCCTGTGCATCTAGCCCTTCCAAAAACGCTGTCTCAATCACGCCCATTCGCAAATCTGCATCAAGCACATCCTCGACACTCTGCAAACGGTGGTCTGCTGCGCCCTGCACGCCCATGCGGTCGCGATAAAGCGCGCGCAGTTTGGGGATCAAAGCGGAAAGCTGTGCTAGGTTTTGGGCGGTCAAGGCCGATTTAGCCTCAGCCTGCAAAGCCGTCATGCGCGACAGCCGCGCATAGGCCCGCCATTCGCTGATCGCAAAGACGATTGCAGCCACGAAAAACAGGCCCACAATCGCAAGGGCCACCTGCCCCCAGATTGTGCCGCGCGCCATCATATCAAGAACAAAACCCCAAACAGCGTTGATCAACAGCGCACTGGCAAGGCCGCCCGCCGACCAGAGCAAAAACCGCGATGCACCTGACATCTTTTGGGGCGCGGGCCGTTCATCGGGCGCGGCGGATGGCGCGTCAAAAATCGCAGGCGCGTCCACGGGGGATGCGCCACCAACGCTCGCCACTTCCTCATCCAAGATGATTGGGTTTTTCCGCGTGGCCATACGCCCACCCACCTCACTTCTCCGTCACCCGCAAGGGAGAGCATAAGCAAAGAACCCTGCAGAGGAACAGTCACAAAAAAGCGCGCCACAGGGGGCGCGCTTTTGATCTTCTGAACTTGTGGCGGCGAAGATTAGTTCTTCGCGTAGAATTCAACCACGAGGTTTGGTTCCATCACGACAGGGTATGGCACATCGCCCAAACCAGGGGTGCGCACGAAAGTCGCGGTCATTTTGGAATGGTCGGCCTCGACATAGTCAGGCACATCACGCTCTGCCAATTGCACAGCTTCCAGAACTGTCGCCAATTGCTTGGATTTCTGACGCACCTCAACAACATCACCCTCCTTAACGCGGTAGGATGGGATATTGACGCGCTTGCCGTTCACCAAAACATGGCCGTGGTTTACGAATTGACGGGCCGCAAAAACGGTTGGCACGAATTTCGCGCGGTAAACAACGGCGTCCAAGCGGCGCTCCAACAGGCCGATAAGGTTTTCACCTGTATCACCTTTTACGCGCTCTGCTTCTGCATAGATGCGGCGGAATTGCTTTTCGGTCAAATCGCCGTAATAGCCCTTCAGCTTCTGCTTGGCGCGCAACTGCGAGCCGAAGTCAGACAGTTTCGCCTTGCGGCGCTGACCATGCTGGCCTGGGCCATATTCGCGGCGGTTTACTGGGGATTTGGGGCGACCCCAAATGTTTTCGCCCATGCGGCGGTCGATTTTATACTTGGCAGACGTGCGTTTGGTCACGGCTGATCTCCTTCGTTAGAACGCCCCAGATCGGGGCTATGAAGGGCGTTGTCCTTTGCCGCTGCTTTCGCTTTGGCCGACAGGCTTTCCCTTGCGGGGGCCACCAACACCAATGAAAAGAAGCACCGCAAACGGTGCCTCAGTGGTGCGTGGGCTATAGGGGATTCCTCGCGCTGTCAAGCGCATGGGGGAAATCAAGCCTAGCTTAAGCCGTAAATCCCACGCGATGGCCCAAGATGGGCGGATAAAATCGCGGCTTCCGCCGCACCCAACATCCGCCGCACAGCGGGGCCAAAAAGATCGGGATGGCCTGCAAGATCAGGATGACGTTCATAAAGATCATCAAGGCAGGCGGCCGCATCGGCATCCATCTCGTCCTCGGGCAGTGCCGCATAAGCGGGGTGGAAACTGTCAACCGCGACACTGTTTGCAATCAAGACCTGATGCCCCTCAACCATCACGTGGAAATATGTGACAGAGGCCGCGCGGTGATCCACCCACGCGCCCAAATCCCCCACCAAATCCTGTGCGCGCATCATGACCTCATCTTCGCCCCAAAGCGCCCGTGCCTCGGGCGATTTAATCAATACGCGATGATCAGGGGACACCAACAGATCGGGTTCAGGTTTGCCTTTCCCAAAAAGACCCTGCGGCAATCGAATTGGGCGAAGATGCGGCGTGGCAAAAAGTTGCGCGCCTGACAGGCTGCGCTGCCCCACCCATAGGACTTCTTTCAAACCATTGTCGCGGGTGACAAGATAATCCCCTGCCCGCACATCCTCGACCGCAATTTCCCCTTTCAGTGCGGCCAATCGTGTGCCTTTGACAAAGCAAACAACAGGGCCTTGGCGCCGAAAGCGGGCGGAAAACCCGCCCCCCAAAGAGATGATTGTCAAATGTCGGCGCGAGGGTGGCATGCCATCGGGAAAGAGCAATACCGTTTCGCGGCTATCCTGAAGGGTCAGGGGAACGGCACTAAAAAACCGCACACCATCCGACAGCACCATCGCATTACGATACAGGGGATCGTGAAGGTCGCTCGACAAGTGAGGCAGGGGCGCGGGTCTTTGCATGAACTTATGCACGACCCGCGCCGCTTTGGCACGAAGTTGGAGAAGATCACGGCTGGATGTCAGAACAAGGGCGGCGTCTTTGCCTTCAAGCGGGAAGGCACGACCGTGCCAGCTCCAACTCATCCCTTCAGCCAGATCTTTCTTGTTATAGTCCGGGTCTCCCTCGATCCGCGTCTGCGCCCAAGAAATGATGAACGCACCGCGCAACCCCATGCTCATGCGATGCCTGCCTTACTTGCCTCAATGCGTGCCTTTTTTGTTTCGGCTTGGGCGGCAAACTAGCATGGGTGATTCGTTCTGTGAATCCCCTTTGACGCGTCTTGGCGAATTTTCGCACATAGACCTATGTTCAAGGAGGGGGGTTAGAAATTCCATCCAAGGCTGACCGACCCAACAACCTGCCCCGTAGTTTGGCCGGCAAATTCGGGCAAGAGATAGGTCACTCCATAAAAGGCGGTGTAGCCGTTCTGGCCATAGTGCACACCCCCGCGTAGGCGGTGACGCTCATCTTGTGCATCAGCACCATGGCCTGTGGGTAAGTATTCAGAGGCATCCACATAGGCCCAATCCGCACCCAAGACCAAAGATAGCCCATTGTCCTCTTCAGAGGCCATACCACTAAACCGCTGACCCGTGATTGGATCTCGTAGGCGCAACCCTTTTTGCCCCCATTGACCCAATGTCAGGTCAAACCCAACACGGGCCAAATCCTTTGCCCCGTAAGTCAGACCAAGGAACGGGCGCAGATAGGCCCCTTCGGAAATCGCATATTCATTGTTCGCCTCAAAACTTAGATCCAACAGGGTCTTGTTTTGCAATTCACGATTGCCCGCATTCACAACGGGTTGGCTTAACGCCTCATGCAAATCGCGCTGCAACTCGCGAATGCCTGTCTGTGGACCAATCCCCAAAATATCCGCGCCCATCGCAATATCGGCACCGCGCCAATTAAAATGGCTATGCACCCCAAAGGCCAACACGCCCGCATAGAGGCGGTCATTCAGCGCGGGAGTCGTGACATTGGCAGGCGCAATCGCCTCGCCGCGCAGGCGGAATTCGATGACATCGAGCGGGCGTGAGGTCAAATCACTCTGCCATTCCGATCCGTAAAGCACGCTGATGGAATAGGAACCCGTGCGCCACCGATATTCGCCATTCCCAATGACATCATTGTTCAGCAACCGCCCATTGCCGAGATAGGTAAATCCCGCATCTTCAGCGGCCATAGGCAAAGCGCCCCCGCAATGATCAACAGCCCAAGCAGGATGCCTTTGGAACCAAATCGCACTATTAAAAAGCCTTGCAAACGTCACTCTGGCCAAAGGCGAGCGCACAATAAACCTGACTGGGCCAGATTACGGCCAGCCGCGTTCATAAGGTAGTTAATAATAAAATTGTGTCTAAAATTTATTTATGACTGTTCTGTGTTATCCACAGGGACTTAGCCGCATTTTGAATAGCCGCAATCGGTGCAAGTCATGCACCCCTCGCTCATCCGCATCGCAGAAGACCCACAGGAATTACACTCTGCCGCCCCCGTGCGGCCTGCGCCCAAATCATAAACCTCGGCGGTGGGGTCGGTTTTCAACCCCATCCCCTCGCCCGAAATAAACCCGATTGAGATCAGATGCCGTTCGATAACACCGCCAATCGCCGCTAAGATCGAGGGCACATATTTACCCCCAATCCATGCCCCCCCGCGCGGATCAAACACGGCTTTGAGTTCTTCTACCACGAAACTCACATCACCGCCGCGGCGGAAGACAGCCGACATCATCCGCGTCAACGCCACTGTCCACGCGTAATGTTCCATATTCTTGGAATTGATAAACACCTCAAACGGCCTACGATGACCGCTGAGCACTACGTCATTGATCGTGATATAAATCGCGTGCGGGCTATCGGGCCATTTCAGTTTATAGGTATTGCCCTCTAGGGTCTGCGGCCGCTCTAGCGGCTCGGAGATATAAACCACTTCGCCCGTAGAGGCCTCGCGCGCGGTGGCGCCATCTGGCTTTGCTTCTGCCTCAGAAACACTCAGGACACTGCCCGTCACATCATTGGGGCGATAAGTGGTGCACCCCTTACAGCCCGTTTCATAAGCCTGCAGATAGACATCTTTGAAGGCCTCAAAGCTGATATCTTGCGGCACGTTGATGGTTTTCGAGATGGAACTATCCACCCATTTCTGCGCGGCCGCCTGCATGCGCACATGATCAGCAGGGGCAAGGGTTTGGGCATTTACAAAAAACGCAGGCAATTCTGCGTCACCCTGTTTTTCGCGCCAAAGTTTGACCGCGTAATCGGTCACCTCCTCCTCGCTGCGCGACCCATCCCGCTGCAACACTTTGCGCGTGTAGCCATAGGCAAAAACGGGCTCAATCCCAGAGGAGACATTTCCCGCATAAAGGCTGATGGTGCCTGTGGGCGCAATCGAGGTCAAAAGCGCGTTTCGGATGCCATCTTTGGCAATCGCCTCGCGCAAATCTTGATCCATCTGCGCCATATTCCCTGAGGCCAAGAACGCCTCGGCGTCAAATAAGGGGAATGCACCTTTTTCCCGCGCCAATTCAACCGAAGCCCAATAGGCCGCATGGGCAATTTCCTTCATCCAAATCTCAGATTGCGCCACTGCGTCATCGGCCCCGTAGCGCAGGCCAAGCATCAAAAGGGCATCGGCCAAACCCGTCACACCCAAACCAATGCGCCGCTTTGCTTGGGCCTCGCGCGCCTGTGCCTCGAGTGGAAAACGGCTGGCATCCACCACGTTATCCATCATCCGCACAGCGACCCGCACCAAATCCTTCAGCGCATCAAGATCAAGGGCCGCATCCGCCTCAAAGGGCGCGAGCACAAGCCGCGCAAGGTTAACAGAGCCAAGCAAACACGCCCCATAGGGCGGCAAAGGTTGTTCGCCGCACGGGTTGGTTGCCGCAATGGTTTCGCAATAGGCCAGATTATTGGATTGGTTGATGCGATCGATGAAAATCACACCTGGCTCAGCGTAATCATATGTCGATTGCATAATCTGGTTCCACAGGTCACGCGCCTGCACCGTGCGGTAAACCTTGTTGTCAAACACCAATTCCCAAGGCCCGTCTGCTTTGACCGCCTCCATAAAGGCATCGGTGACGAGAACAGAGACATTGAACATCCGCAGCCGCGCCGCATCAGATTTGGCGGTGATAAAATCTTCGATGTCTGGGTGGTCGCAGCGCATCGTTGCCATCATCGCGCCGCGGCGCGAGCCAGCCGACATAATCGTGCGGCACATGGAATCCCAAACATCCATAAAACTCAGCGGGCCAGAGGCATCCGCGGCCACGCCCTTAACATCCGCGCCTTTGGGTCGTATGGTCGAGAAATCATAGCCGATCCCGCCCCCCTGCTGCATCGTCAAAGCCGCCTCTTTGAGCATATCAAAAATGCCACTCATGGTGTCGGGAATTGTGCCCATGACAAAGCAATTGAAAAGCGTGACACTGCGCCCCGTTCCCGCACCCGCCGTGATGCGACCTGCCGGTAGATACTTGAAATCCTCAAGGGCTTTGTAGAATTTTTCTTCCCAATAGGCGGGATCTTTCTCCACCGAGGCCAAAGCCCGCGCGATCCGCCGCCAAGTGTCCTCGACAGTGCGGTCAATGGGTGTGCCATCCGCCTCTTTAAGGCGATATTTCATATCCCAAATTTGTTCAGCAATCGGGGCGGCAAAACGAGACATAGCGCAGACTTTCACGATCAGATGGGGAAACACAAACTAGGGGCCTTGGCGCAAGCGGTCAACTTGAACCTTGCGAAAAATAGCATACCATGTCTTGAGGGACTTTGGGGAAGAGATATGAGCAGCACCATAAATCTGGTCAAATTATGTGTCGGCGCCGAAGAGGTGCAGGATCTTTTGAACTGGCAAAAGAACCCGCGCGCCTTGAGGCCATCGGGCCTGCCGCGCCATGTGACACGGATGTGGCCCAAGCGTGAGGCAGAAATTCTTGCAGGCGGATCGCTTTATTGGGTGTTCAAAGGATTGATCCTATGCCGCCAAAAAATCTTGGCCCTAGAGGAGGTTGATCGCGGCGATGGGATCAGGCGCTGTGGCATCGTTTTGGAACGGGATGTCACCCGCGTGACACCCACGCCCAAACGCCCGTTTCAAGGGTGGCGCTACCTCAAACCCGAAGACAGCCCCCGCGATTTAAACGCCAATCGCGCAGAAGAAGAAACTTTGCCGCGTGAATTGCAAACCGCTTTGGCCGAAATCGGCGTTCTTTAGATCGAAAGCTTGGTTTTCAGCCCATCAAGGGCGGCTCGGGCCCCATCCGTCCAATCTGCGCCGCGCGCCCGAAACAGCATCGCTTGGCTACGCAGGATCATCCCATCCGACAGGATTTTCAGGTTATTGGCCCGCAAGGTTTCCCCTGTTGAGGTGATATCAGCGATCAATTCCGCCGTGCCATGCGCCACGGTGCCCTCGGTCGCGCCTTGGCTGTCGACCAATTGATAATCGGCAACACCTGCAGCGCGCAGATAGTCCCGCACAAGACGATGGTATTTCGTGGCAATCCGCAAACGCATCCCATGGGCCTCGCGGAAATCTGCGGCAACAGCATCAAGATCATCCACGCAATCCACATCAATCCAACATTGCGGCACGGCCAAAACCAAATCCGCAAAGCCAAATCCAAGCTCGGCCAATTCTTCGACCGACTGATCCCATGCGGGAATCTTCTCACGCACAAGATCGGTGCCTGTCACGCCCAAATGAATGCGGCCCGCCGCCATTTCGCGTGGAATTTCTCCCGCAGACAGCAACATCAACTGCATATCCGCCCCCGAAACTTCGGCGGCATAATCGCGCTCTGAGCCTGCGCGGCGCATCTCAACCCCGCGCGCTGCAAACCAATCAAAGGTCTTTTCCATCAACCGCCCCTTAGACGGCACCGCAATACGCAACGTCATATGCCACCCCCCTGACGCGAGAGGCCATGCAGCAATTCAGGACGGATCACCCCGCCCACGGCAGCAATCTCACGACCATTGCCCAAGATTTTGGTCAGCGCATCATAGCGTCCACCTGTTGCAACGGGGGGCATATGCGGGTCAGTCTCGTTGAAAAAGCCGAACACAAACCCATCATAATATTCCATATTCGTCCGCCCATAGGAGGCCTCGAACCATAGGTCATCTACGGCGACACCTGCGGCGGACAGCGCCTCAATGCGGCGCACCAAGCCCGAAATGGCGCTATCGATCTGCGGTAAATCCACAGCTAAATCCCGCAATTGTGCGACTGCGTTTGGCAGGGTTTCGCGCAAGGACAAAACCCGCTCCAAGGCTTCGGCCTGCGCCGCCGAAATACTGGGCGCATCATCATCCTCGGCCAAAGCGCGCATACGGCGCAAGACATCAGCGGGGCTGCGTAGACCACTCCAATTTTCAGTGGCGTCAATCATGGCTTCAGGCCCTAAATCGGCCATCTGGGCAATCAATGCTGCACGGGTCGCAGGGGCATCGCTGCGGCCTGAAAAACGATCTAGCAAGCGCCGAAAACGGCGCGGACGCCACACATGGCGCCGCAAGGCGCGTTTGCGCCGCTCGGTTGTATCAAGGGCAGATATCGCGGCCAAAACCACGCCAATATCGCCAGTGACGGCACGCAGGCCATATGGGGCAAGCAATGTGCTAAAAAGGGCAAAGACTTCGGCATCTGCGCGCGCAGGGTCATCACGATCAAACAACTCATATCCCACTTGCAGATATTCGCTCGCGCGGGCGGGACTGGCCTCCTGTTTGCGGAAAACCTCGCCCATGTAGCTATAACGCGCAGGCTCCGCCCCGTCCGACATATGGCGCTGCACCACGGGCACGGTGAAATCGGGCCGCAGCATCATTTCGCCGCGATTGGGGTCATGCGTGACATAGGCCCGCGCGCGGATATCTTCGCCATAGAGATCAAGCAGCGTATCAGCAGGCAGCAAATGATCGGCCTCAAAAGCCACGGCGCCCGCGGCTTGAAATGCCGCAAAGAACCGCTCCGCCTCTGAACGAATGGCCGCTTTTTGGCTCATCCCTGACGCTCCAATATAGCGCGAATTTCGGTGACCAGATCACCGCGCGCCACTTCGCGCTGTGCAGGTTGCGCCTTCCATTCCTCAAGGCTTGCATTGGCTGAAATCTTGGCCCCTAAGATCAAATCCTTGATCTGAACCACGCCGCGCGCGGCCTCGTCCGAACCTTGGATGACCGCAACAGGGCTTTCGCGTTTATCTGCATATTTCAACTGATTGCCGAAATTCTTAGGGTTGCCCAAGTAAACCTCGGCGCGGATGCCCGCATTGCGCAACTCAGTCGCCATGGCTTGATAATCCGCCATGCGGTCGCGATCCATGACCGTCACCACGACAGGCCCCTGCATCGCGCCGCTGATCCGCCCTTTGGCGCGCAATGCGGCCAAGAGGCGATCAACCCCGATGGACACACCCGTTGCAGGCACATCTTGGCCTGTGAAGCGTTTGACCAAATCGTCATAACGTCCGCCGCCTGCAACAGACCCAAATTGACGCGGGCGGCCTTTGTCATCCAGAATCTCAAAGGTCAACTCCGCCTCGAACACGGGGCCCGTATAATAACCAAGGCCACGCACCACCGAAGGATCAATCACGATCCGGTCGGGGCCATAGCCTTGCGCATCAAGCAGCGTGGCAATGGTTTCAAGTTCGGCCACCCCAGCCTCACCAATCGCAGATGTCCCAATCAGCTTGCGCAGCATCACCAAAGTCTCGGCATTGCTGTCTGCGCGCGCCAACAGGAATGCCACGATCTGATCGGCCGCTGCCGCATCAAGACCCACGCCATCGATATAAGCCCCAGACTCATCCAAACGGCCCTTGGTCAGCAATTGGATCACGCCTTCGCGGCCCACTTTGTCGAATTTATCAATCGTGCGCAGCACAGCTTGGCGGGTGGTTTCATCCTCGGAGGACAATCCAATGGTCGCCAGAACCCCATCCAACACCTTACGATTATTCACCCGAACCACATAATCGCCGCGCGGAATGCCCACAGCCTCAAGCGTGTCTGACAGCATCGCGCAAATCTCGGCATCTGCGGCAACGCTGGCCGCGCCAACCGTATCGGCATCGCATTGGTAGAATTGGCGGAAGCGCCCCGGCCCTGGCTTCTCATTGCGCCAAACGGGGCCAAAGGTGTAGCGGCGATAGGGGCTTGGCAAATCATTGCGATATTGCGCCGCTACGCGGGCCAAGGGGGCGGTCATGTCATAGCGCAGCGCGACCCAACCGCCGTCTTCCTCCTCCTGCCAAGCAAAAACGCCCTCATTGGGGCGATCCGTGTCAGGCAGGAATTTCCCCAAGGCCTCCACGGTTTCCACGGCCGATGTCTCAAGCGGGTCGAAGCCATAGCGCTGATAGGTTTCGGCAATTTTGGCAAGCATCTCTCGCCGCTCCAACACCTCCGCGCCGAAGTAATCGCGAAATCCACGCGGCGTCTCTGCTTTAGGGCGGGGCTGTTTTTTCTCTTTTGCCATAACCATATCCTCGATCTCGCGCGTGGTGTAGCGCCCTCGCGTCAAAGGGGCAAGAGAGGGGTGGTCATGGGGGCCCTGCAAAGGTTAGTTTGCATCCGAACGCAACGACACAATCCCAGACAAGGATCATAGGCCCCATGAGCGCCTCTCGCGATGATTTGGAAATGCATTTGGCCCATCTCACCCGCACAGTCGATGACCTCTCGGAGGTGGTCGCACGCCAAGATCGCGAAATCACCCGTCTTACCGCCCGTGTTGAGATGCTGATGCAGCGTGAGGCAGATCGTGAAGCCGCAGGCGATATGCCCGCCGCCAATCAAAAACCGCCCCATTGGTGAGGGTTAGACCTCTTCCACCGCGATGACACCGCCCAAAGATTTCAGCGCCCCTTTTATGGCGGGATTGACGGGGTAATCCTCGCCCAAGAGGACTTCGACCTCACCCGGAAGATCAGCGGCTGTGAGGCATAATTGAATTGGGCCTGTCACCCGCGATGCATTGGTCTTTTTGGCCTCGCCCAACACATTGGCCAATTGCGGCAAAGCGGTCGCGTCCTCGACAAACACCCTCAAGCCTGTAGCCCCACCATGTGCGGCAACCGCATCAATGGGCTGCACTGCGCGAGCTAGGAGTTTTAATTGTTCCGCTTCATAGGTGGCCTCAACGGTCAACACCACATTCTGGCCCGCCTCTAACAGATGCCGCGCAGACTCGAGCAGGTCAGAGAACACTGTGACTTCGTAAAGTCCCGTTGGATCGGAAAGACCCACAAAGGCAAAACGGGTGCCGCGCTGGCTTTTGCGCTCTTGCTTGACCGCAACCGCCCCTGCCAATTTGGTGACAAAAGCCCCCCCTTGCACCCGCGCCTCAACCTCACGCAGCGACAGGCAGCCTGAGCGTTTCAAGCTTGGCATATATTCATCCAAAGGATGGCCAGAAAGATAGAAACCAACCGCCTGATGCTCTTGGGAAAGCCGTTCATTCGGCAACCAATCTGGCGGATTAGACAAGCGTGGCTCAGGCAAATCATCGCCCCCTTCCCCGAATAGGGAGGTCTGGTTTGACGATTTTTGATCGTGAATTGCAGCAGAATAGGCGACCAGCGCATCCAAACTGTCAAACACGCGGCGGCGGTTCGCATCCAGCTCGTCAAAGGCGCCTGCACGCGCCAACATCTCAAGCGGCCGCTTGCCCACCCGTTTCAAATCAACCCGCCGAGCGAAATCAAAGAGCGATGCAAAGGGCTGATCTCCGCGCCCTTCAACGATCAGGCGCATTGCGTCGACACCGACATTTTTCAAGCCACCCAAGCCATAGACCACGCGCCCTTCGGACACGGAGAACGTAGCAAGCGAGCGATTAACACAAGGCGGCACGATCTCGATGCCAAGACGACCCACCTCTTGGCTATAAATAGACAGCTTATCCGTCAGATGGATATCGCAATTCATCACCGCAGCCATGAATTCGACAGGATGGTTCGCCTTGAGCCAAGCGGTTTGATAACTGACAACCGCGTAAGCGGCCGCGTGCGATTTGTTGAAGCCGTAATTGGCGAATTTTTCCAGAAGGTCGAACACTTCTTCGGCCTTGGCCTTGTCGACCCTATTTGCCTTTGCGCCTTCTACAAATTTGGGGCGTTCGGCATCCATGGCCTCTTTGATCTTCTTCCCCATGGCGCGGCGCAGCAAATCCGCACCGCCTAGGCTATAGCCTGCCATGACCTGCGCAATTTGCATCACCTGTTCTTGATATACGATGATGCCTTGCGTCTCTTCGAGGATGTGATCAATCAACGGATGGATCGAGGCACGCTCTTTGATCCCATTCTTAACCTCGCAATAGGTTGGGATATTCTCCATCGGGCCCGGGCGATAGAGCGCCACAAGGGCCACGATATCCTCAATGCAGGTGGGGCGCATACGCCTTAGGGCATCCATCATGCCCGAGCTTTCCACCTGAAACACCGCAACCGTCTTGGCCGAAGCATAGAGCGCATAGGTCGCTTCATCGTCTAACGGGATCGCGTTGATCTGGTTTTCTGCCCCCTCAGGCGGTTGATAGAGCGCGTGGCCATCTGGTGCGACATGCAAATCGCGGCCCGATGAATGGATCAGATCAATGGCATTTTGCACCACAGTCAGGGTTTTAAGACCGAGAAAATCGAATTTCACCAAGCCCGCAGGTTCTACCCATTTCATATTAAACTGGGTTGCAGGCATGTCCGAGCGCGGGTCTTGGTAAAGTGGAACCAACTCGTCCAAAGGGCGGTCACCGATCACAACGCCCGCGGCATGGGTTGAGGCATTGCGCAAAAGCCCCTCCACCTGTTGACCATAATCCAAAAGCCGCGCAACCACTTCTTCGGCCTGCGCTTCTTCGCGCAGGCGCGGTTCATCGGCCAAGGCTTTTTCAATGCTCACGGGTTTGACCCCCTCAACAGGGATCATTTTTGACAGGCGATCCACCTGACCATAGGGCATTTGCAAAACCCGCCCGATATCGCGCACGGCCGCCTTGGATAACAGCGCACCAAAGGTGATGATCTGCCCCACGCGGTCGCGACCATATTTTTCCTGCACATATTGGATCACCTCCTCACGGCGATCCATACAGAAGTCGATATCGAAATCGGGCATTGAGACGCGTTCAGGATTGAGGAAGCGCTCAAACAGCAAGCTATAACGCAGAGGATCAAGGTCGGTGATGGTCAAGGCATAGGCCACAAGGCTGCCTGCACCCGACCCGCGCCCAGGCCCAACTGGGATATCATGCTCCTTCGCCCATTTGATGAAATCGGCCACGATCAAGAAATAGCCCGGGAAGCCCATCCCCTCGATGATGTCCAATTCGAAATCGAGGCGCTTTTGATAGTCCTCAACTGATGCCGCATGCGGGATCACCGCAAGGCGCGCTTGCAGACCTTCATTGGCCTGACGGCGCAGTTCTTCCACCTCGTTCTCGGCAAAGCGCGGCAAGATCGGGTCGTGGGTGCGCGCGCGATAGGCGCAGCGCTGTGCAATCTCGACCGTGTTTTCAATCGCCTCGGGCAGATCAGCAAAGAGTGTCACCATCTCTTCGGGGGTTTTGAAATAATGCTGAGATGTCAGGATACGGCGTGGTTCTTGTTGATCGACATAGGCCCCTTGCGCGATGCAGATCAACGCGTCATGCGCCTCATACATTTTTGGTTTGGGGAAATAGACGTCATTGGTCGCCACAAGGGGCAGGCCCATCTTATAGGCCATATCAATCAAATGCGGCTCACTCAGCGCCTCTGCCTCGGGCAGACCCTGATCTATGGGGTGACGCTGCAATTCAACATAAAGCCTATCCCCAAAGATCTCAGCCAATCGCGCCATCAATCCTTCGGCTTTGGCTATTTGCCCCGCAGAGAGCAGCGCGCCAAACGGCCCCTCAGGGCCACCAGAAAGACAGATCAACCCCTCATTATGCGCCGCCAATTCATCAAGGGTGACATGGGGAATCTGGCCATCGCCGCGCAAGTAGAAATGCGAATTCAGCTTTAATAGGTTCAAGTAGCCCTGACGCGATTTCACCAAAAGAACAATGCCGCGCGGGGGGCGCGGCTTCTCGCCCTGCGCTGCCGCCTCATAGGCCAAATCAATCTGGCACCCCAATATCGGCTGCACACCTGCCTTGACCGCATATTCGGAAAACTCAAGCGCGCAGAACATGTTGTTGGTGTCTGTCACTGCGACAGCGGGCATGCCTGCATCGGCCACCAATTGCGACAAAGATTTGATCCGCATCGCCCCTTCAAGCAGCGAATATTCGCTATGCACACGCAAATGGATGAATCGAGGCTTTGACATATACTCAACCTATGAAATGCGCGCCGAGCAGAAAAGCAAAAAAGCCGCCTGCATCTCCAAAGGGATGCAGGCGGCCTTCACGGGAGGAACCCTGTCTCGATCAGGCTGGATCAGCCATCCACGCGGATCGTGACGTTCTTCGGATCATAAGGGCTGTCTTCGGTAATTTCCGCATCATAAAGTGCGCCCATGATCATCACCTTCAGCTTTTGCCCAAACTGCGCATAGTCAGGTTTCACATAGCCCATGCCGATCTGTTTTCCGAAATGCACGGAATAGCCACCTGATGTCAGACGCCCAACACGGGTTTCGCCATCAAACAGGGCTTCGCGCCCCCATGGGTCAGCATCCTGAGGCCCGTCTATCAACAGCGTCACACATTTAGAGCGGATACCCTTATCAAGCATTGCTTGCTTGCCATGGAACTCCTTCGAGAGATCAACAAAGCGATCCAAGCCCGCCTCCAATGGCGTAGCATCACGTCCGAGTTCATTGCCAAAGGCCCGATAGGATTTCTCCTGACGCAGCCAGTTCTGCGCACGCGCACCAACCAGCTTAAGCCCATGCTTTTCGCCTGCGGCCATAAGTTGATCCCACAGGTGATTTTGCATCTCAATCGGATGGTGCAATTCCCAGCCCAACTCGCCTGTATAGGCCACACGCGCGGCGCGCACAGGCACCATGCCCAGCTCGATGTCGCGCACAGACAGCCACGGCGAACGCTTGTTCGAGAGGCGTGTTTCTGGCTCTGCGTCACGGACAAGCTCGTTCAAGATCGCGCGGGAATTTGGCCCCGCAAGGGCAAAGACACCCCATTTCGTGGTCACATTCTCGACCGCAAACCAGTTGCCTGTGCTTTGGGTTTTGGCCCAGAAATCTTCTTCGGCCTTGCGCAGATAATCGCCGTCATAGGCCTCCCACGCGCCTGCAGAGACGAGGTAGTAATCATTCTCAGCAATCCGCATGATAGTGTATTCGGTGCGGGTCGTGCCTGCATCGGTCAGCGCATAGGTCAGGTTAATCCGTCCCACTTTGGGCAATGCGTTACAGGTAAACCAATCCAAGAAAGCAGTCGCTCCAGGCCCGAACACACGATGCTTGGCAAAGGCTGTTGCATCAATCAGGCCAGCGGTTTTACGGATCGCTTCCGCTTCCTCGCGAGCAAAGTTCCACCATCCGCCGCGGCGGAAACTGCGCGCATCATGGTCAAAATGAGACGGCGCATCTTTGGGGCCGTAGTAGTTTGGACGTTCAAATCCGTTCACACAGCCAAATTGCGCGCCAAGCGCCTTTTGACGATCATAGGCAGGGCCTGTGCGCAAAGGACGGCAGGCTTCGCGCTCTTCGTCAGGGTGGTGCAGAACATAGACATGCGCATAGCATTCTTCATTTTTGCGCGCTGCATATTCGGTCGTCATCCAATCTTGGCCGTAACGCTTCGGGTCAAGGCTGGCCATATCGATTTCCGCCTCACCTTCGACCATCATCTGCGCCAAATAATAGCCTGTGCCACCTGCCGCGGTGATGCCGAAGCTGAAACCTTCAGCCAACCACATATTCCGCAGGCCAGGCGCAGGGCCGACCAATGGGTTCCCATCGGGGGTGTAGCAAATCGGACCATTGTAATCATCCTTCAGACCCACTGTCTCACTGGACGGGATGCGGTGGATCATGGACATATATTCTTCTTCGATCCGCTCCAGATCGAGCGGGAAGAGATCCGCGCGGAAACTGTCGGGCACAGCATATTTGAAGCAGGCAGGTGCGCCTTCTTCATAAGGCCCTAGAATCCATCCGCCGCGTTCTTCGCGCACATACCATTTTGCATCTGCATCGCGCAAAACGGGATGCTCGGGCGCGCCATTTTGACGGAAGTCCACCAATTCTGGATCAGGCTCCGTGACGATATATTGATGCTCGACTGGGATGGCGGGGATTTTGATGCCCAACAATTTCGCTGTGCGCTGCGCATGGTTTCCTGTTGCGGTCACAACATGTTCGGCAGTGATCACTTGGGTTTCCTCAGAAGGAACCAAATTGCCGCCCTTTTCTACCATCTTGGTGACAGTGACGCGCCATGCCTCGCCTGTCCATTCATAGCCATCAACTTGCCATTTGCGCTCGATGATCACGCCACGCTGACGCGCGCCCTTGGCCATGGCTTGGGTCACGTCTGCAGGGTTGATATAGCCGTCAGTCGGGTGGAACAGCGCCCCTTTGAGATCTTCTGTGCGCACCAGTGGGTAGCGGTCTTTAATCTGCGCAGGTGTCAACCACTCGTAGGGAATACCAACCGTCTCAGCGGTCGATGCATAAAGGCGGAACTCGTCCATGCGTGCATCGGTCTGCGCCATGCGCAAGTTACCGACCACAGCAAACCCTGCGTTGAGGCCTGTCTCTTCTTCCAACGTCTTATAGAATTTTACAGAATAGTCGTGAATATGGCTGGTTGCGTAGCTCATGTTGAACAAGGGCAAAAGTCCAGCCGCGTGCCATGTCGAGCCAGAGGTCAATTCATCCCTCTCCAACAGCATCACATCCTGCCATCCCGCTTTTGCAAGATGATAGGCAATAGATGCTCCAACGGCACCGCCGCCGACAACCAAGGCTTTGACATGTGTGTTCATGATATCCGCTCCCGCGCGTGATCTGTGGTTGTCCCCTCTTGCCAGAGGTCAAGCCGCGCGGCCTCGCCCGCCCGACCGAAAAAAGACAGAAAACGACATCTGTGACACAGGCCACATAATCAACAAAAAAAAGGCCCCTCTCAGGGGGCCTTTTTCATAACTTTTACCTTCCAAGCATACCTGCTTAGTGCAGGCGGCTTTCCACTTCGGCGATGGCCGCATCAATGCGCTTGTTCGCCTCGGTTGCAGTGGTGCTATCGGCCAAAATCTTTGCCGCCGCCGCAATCGCAACATCCACAGCACGGTTGCGCAATTCACGGGTCGCTTTTTCTTCGGCGCTCGTGATCTGCTCCTCAGCTGCCTTTAAGCGGCGCGCGATGGATTGCTTGAGGTCTTCTTTGGCAGCATCGGCAGCCAAACGAGCCTCTTCGCGGGCGTGGTCGATAATGCGCTGAGATTGTTCAGCCACTTCGCGGCTTTTACGCTCATAGGCCGCCAGAACGGCTTGCGCTTCATCGCGTAGGTTGCGGGCCTCATCCAATTCGGAACGGATGGTTTCCGCGCGGTCATCCAACATCTTGAGGATCATCGCAGGCACGTTGAAATAGAACAACAGCGCCAAGAACAAGATGAAGCCAATCAGCACCACGTAATTGGTGTTGAAGAAAGACGCAAAGCCGTAATCACCACCTGCTGCAAAAGCAGGCGCCGCGATTAGGGTCAGCGCAGATGTTGCCAATGTCGCGTAACGCAGTGTCATGGCTTATCCTTTCATCCGCTCTGCAATGGCCGCTTTCAGCGCCTTGGCATCGGGCTTGCCGCCACCAAGAGCCGTTACAATCTCGGCTGTCGCATCCTTTGCGACCGCTTCGATGTTTTTCACAGCGCCTGCGCGGATCTCACCGATACGCGCTTCAGATTCTTTTGCCTTTGCAGCGATCTGCGCATCCGCTTTTGCAGTTGCGTCCGCCAATTCAGCCGCGATTTCGCTGCGGGTCTGGGCGATGATGTCTTGCGCTTGCGCGCGCGCATCTGCGAGGGCTTTGTTATAGGCCTCTTCCGCTTCAGCAGCTTTGGCTTTGAGGTCTTCAGCAGCGGCAATGTCTTTTGCAATCACGCCTTGGCGGTCTGCCAAAACGGATGCAACGCGAGGCAACGCCACGCGGCTCAAGATCAAATAAACGACCACCAGTGTAACCACGAGCCAGAAAATCTGGTTCGGGAAGGTGGAGAAGTCGAGTTGCGGCATACCCCCCGAGGCGGCTTCACCACCATGGGCTGCACTGGCAACGTTGTGGGCAGTCTCTGCCATCATGTCCTCCTGGAACCGGTGATTACACTGGGCCGCTGTGGCGCGCTGCGCGCAAAGCGACCCAGCCGTAAGGATGGTTCGCTAAAGGCTTAGACTGCGAACATCAGCAGAAGTGCAACGAGGAACGCGAAGATCCCCAAAGCTTCTGCGAACGCGATACCGATGAAGAGCGTTGCGGTCTGACCTGCAGCGGCAGATGGGTTACGCAAAGCACCTGCGAGGAAGTTGCCTGCAACATGGCCCACACCGATCGCTGCTGCGCCAGAGCCGATAGCGGCAAGGCCTGCACCGATGAATTGACCGAGTTCTGCGATATTGCCTTCCATTTCCGTTTCTCCTTACGTTGGAATTGGCTGAATAGATGTCCTGAACCGTGATCCGCTTAGTGGTGCGGATGCAGCGCATCTTTCAGATAGACGCAGGTTAGGATGGTGAACACATAGGCTTGGATCACGGATACGAGCACTTCGAGCCCGTAGATCGCGACAATGCCCAAGATTGGGGCGAAGGCTGCGACGCCCATCGCGCCAGCGAAACCTGCAAACACTTTCAAAACTGCGTGGCCCGCCATCAAGTTACCCGCAAGACGGATGGAGTGGCTGACGGGGCGCACGAAGTAAGAAATCAATTCGATGATGGCAAGGATCGGGCGCAACGCCAATGGCGCGGAACTAACCCAGAACAGGCTGAGGAAGCCTGCGCCGTTCTTGATGAAACCCACCAAGGTCACTGTCAGGAATACCGCCGCCGCCAAAATCGCGGTCACCGCGATATGCGATGTGGTGGTAAAGCTCATTGGGATCAGGCCCAAGAGGTTCGACAGCAAGATGAACAAAAACAGGGCGAAAATATAGGGGAAGAAGGGCAGCGCATCTTTGCCTGCAACATCTTCGACCATCTTACGCACGAAGCCATAGATCAGCTCAGCAACCGACTGGCCGCGCGATGGAACCACGGCGCGACCGCGCGTGCCCATGACCATCAACGCCACAATCGCGATGACGCTGAGCGCCATCCAGAGCGTGGAATTGGTCGGCGTGTACCAGTTCAGCGTGTCACCAAACAATGGGGAGATGACGAATTGATCCATCGGGTGGATCGCCAAGCCGCCTTCGTAATCGTCAAGGAGACCCAAGACGAAAAGCACAGCCGCGATGGCCAAAAGGACAAATGCAATCGGCTTGCCCGAATTAGAGGGCTTGTTCTGATCAGAATTCGTTACATCCGAAGCCACGGTGTATCCCCTTATTTAGTGCCGCCCTCATCCGCGTTTTCGCGGGCTTGGGCTTGGTTCTGAAGCTCTTGCGCAGATCGGATCATCGTTTTGACCCCAGCCACAAAGCCCAGCAATGTAAAAACGACCATCAGCCAAGGGCGCGTGCCCAAGAGGCTATCCAAGCCCCAGCCCATGCCAACACCGATCAACAACCCGCTGACCAGTTCAATCACCATCCTCCACGCGTGCTGCGCTTGGGAATAATGCTCCCCCATCGGTGGTTTCTTGTCGGCTTCGCGCGACCGAATGTTTGCCAGTTTTTCTTCCAACGCCTTAAGGCGGTCGGGATTTGGCGATGGCTCGGTCATGTGCAAAGCACTTTCAGAAAACGCCCCTCGGGTGTCGCGCGGAACCTAAGAACAGGCCGCGCCAGAGTCAACGAAACTTTGCACCCGCAGAGAAATGCATAAGCTATTGAATATACAGTAATAAAATTACCTGCGACAAGTTGGTCGAATCAACCCGTCAAAAGGTCTGCGGCAATTTTCGACAATTTCCCATATTCAACCAAATGGTTGACGATTGCCTCAGAAGGCAGGATAGGATGCCAATATGAGCGCCAGTTCCCTAGATCTGACCTTTGCTGCCTTGGCAGACCCAACCCGCCGCGCGATCTTGTCGATGCTGCTGGAAGATGACATGGCCGTGACCGATGTGGCGGAACCGTTTGAAATGTCTCTGGCTGCGATCTCAAAGCACCTCGCCATCCTTGCCCATGCGGGATTGATTACCCAAGAAAAGCGGGGACGGGTCAAGTGGTGCAAACTCGAGCCTGACGCGCTGCGCGCCGCAAGTGTTTGGATGCAGGGGTTTGGTCAATTCGAACCCATCCACCTAGACGAGTTCGAAGCCTTTCTCGCCCGCGAATTGGATGGGGCTGATACGCAGGGCGGTTAAACCGTCCCAACGATATTTTTGGCGTTATCTTTGAGAGAGGCCAAGACGCGCTGCACCTTTGGGCTGCGATGCAAATCGACATGGGTGACCAACCAGACAGAAGAGTTCCATTCGTCCAGTGAGGGCATCACCTCAACCAAGTCTGCATTTTGCTCAAGGGCAAAGGCGGGTGCAAAGCCTATGCCGATCCCCGCATGAACGGCCTCAATCGCACTCGCGAAATCGGAGGCCCGAAACACGATTGCATCTTCAGGCACATGATCCTTGAGCCAACTTAAAAACGGCGCGCGGCTATCGGCTTGAGTGGTTGCCACAAAGCGATGCTGCCTTGCTGTTTCTAGGCTGAATGGCCCATGCTGTTCGAGATAGGACTTGGTTGCATAAAGACGCGACCTGAGCGTGAAAAAGGGCTGCACGACATTATCAGGCTCCGATGGGGCAGACCCTGCACGAATGGCAATATGCGCCTCGCCCAATTCCATCCGAAAGACGCGCTCATCCGTCACCAAACGAATGCGCAAATCTGGATGATCGTTTTGCAATTCGGCCAATGCGGGCATCAACAACTGCGCTACAAAGCCAAGCGCGGTCAGCACCAATTCCCCCGACAGCGTATCGCCCTGCCCTGCAATACGCGAGGCCAATTGTGAAAACCGCGCTTCAGTTTCAGCGGCAGTCGCAAGCAAATCCTGCCCGGCCTCGGTGGGGGTGTAGCCGCGTGCATGACGATGGAACAACCGCACCCCAAGACGCCCTTCAAGCGCATCTATGTGACGGATCACTGTAGCGTGATGCACCGATAGATAATCTGCGGCCCCAGACACCGTACCCAGTCGTGCCACATGATAAGCCGTGCGCACCTCATCCCATGCATCCATCATCGCACCCTTTACTTGCCGCGCAAACGATCACGGCTTTTCGACCAAAACACAGCCGCCCTGTCATAAAGCGGATCAAGAATGCGGGCTTCAAACCGCTCCCACAAGCGCCATAGGGCCAACAAGACAACCAAAAGAAGGACGAGAATCGTAATCGGCATCCATGGGATCAGCGTCACATCTGGCCCTGCCACCTGACGCAAGGCCACAGCATTGGGATAGGTCGTCAAAATGCGCGAACGCCATCCGTAGTGGGTAACCGCTACCCAAATCGGGTCAGCCGCAGTCGAAATCAGGTTTGCCGCTTCGGCCTGCAGGTCTGAGCTGTCCAACTTGAAATAAGGAGGCCACCCAAAACCCGTATCCTCATTGCGGAACACGTGAACCTCGCCCTGCGCATCGACCGTATTGATCAAACGCAAATCGCGCGATGCGAGTTGTGCGCTGCCTGTATCGCCGCGCGCGTAGAAGATGCGGTTGAGGCCTGAAAAATCTTGCCTGATTATTTCTGTCTGCGTGATCCGCAAAATATCACGCTGCGGCAATGTATAGTGGAAGAACGCGGCAAGGAACGCGCCCAATATCAGTAATGCTATGATCCGTGGCCAACGCATGCGCCGCCTGCCCCTTTGTCATTTATTTTCTCATTACGCTCCCTAAGGCGCGAACGGATCGGTGAACCCAACATAAAGGAACAGCGCCGCCAGTGGCAAAGCATAAACCACAACCGCCAAACGCAGCGCGATTTTACGCATAGATCCTGCCAGACGGCGATTGATCCAATCCTCACGATGCTCATTCGCGGCATCAGACGGATCCCGCTTTCGCCATTCCGCGATTAAGGCCTCACGCTGGCCTGCGCGCAAATAAAAATAGAGCGATACAAAGACTATTGTCAAAAGCACCGCCGTCAGCAAGGCTATTCGAATAACCACACCCTGTTCTCCCAGATCCGTGTCTCATCCTTGATATAGGCACGGCGCAAAAATTTGCACGGGCTTGCAATGCGCAAATTCCCACAGCAAGCTGAAAAAGACGGAAGGTGGGACAAAAATGGACAGCAAAGATCAACTTGAAACTGCGATTGCCGTACGGCGGGACGATTTGATCGCACTGACCCAAGATTTGATCCGCATCCCCACCCTCAACCCGCCCGGTCAAAACTATCGTGAAATTTGCGACTATCTCAAACAGCGCTTGGAGGCAGCGGGGTTCACGGTTGACTTAATCCGCGCCACAGGCGCGCTTGCCGATAGCGATACATATCCACGATGGAACATGGTGGCGCACTATGAGGGCGGCGCAGCGGGGGACACCGTTCATTTCAACAGCCATCACGATGTCGTGGAGGTTGGGCATGGATGGACGAAACCGCCTTTTGGCGGGGTTATCGAAGATGGCCGCATTTACGGGCGCGGGGCGTGCGATATGAAAGGTGGACTTGCAGCCTCAATCATCGCAGCTGAGGCCTTTATTGCCATCTACCCAAAATTCGCTGGTGCGATTGAAATCTCTGCCACCGCAGATGAGGAGTCAGGTGGCTTTGGCGGCGTTGCCTATCTGGCCGAGCAGGGCAGATTTGACCCTGCCCGCGTTCAGCATGTTGTTATCCCCGAACCTTTGCAAAAAGACCGCATCTGTCTTGGCCATCGTGGCGTTTGGTGGGCACAGGTCGAAACGAAGGGGCGCATCGCGCATGGCTCAATGCCATTCTTGGGCGACAGCGCCATCTCTCACATGGGCGCGGTTCTCGCAGAAATAGAAACGCATCTTTTGCCACTCCTCGCAGGAAAAACCACTGCAATGCCAGTCGTGCCACCGCAGGCGCGCCAATCCACGCTGAATATCAATTCAATCCATGGGGGCGAGGCTGAACAGGCCGAGGATTACACTGGCCTGCCAGCACCATGTGTTGCAGATCGCTGCCGCATCGTGATTGATCGCCGCTTTTTGATTGAAGAGGACATCGCAGCGGTCAAAGCGGAATTGACCGATATGCTAGAGCAGATCAAAGCCAGCCGCCCCCGATTTGACTATGAGATTTCCGATCTGTTCGAGGTGCAACCGAGCATGACGGATGAAAGCAGCCGGCTTGTGCAATCGGTGGGCCAGGCCATCGAACGCGTGTTGGCTCAAAAAGCGGAATATGTGGTCAGCCCAGGTACCTATGACCAAAAACATATCGACCGCATTGGTCGGTTGAAAAACTGCATCGCCTACGGGCCAGGTATTTTGGAGCTTGCCCACCAACCCGATGAATGGGTTGGGGTTGATGACATGGCAGACAGCGCGCTTGTTATGGCGCTGACCTTGGCAGAATTGCTACCAACAGCTTAGGGCTGAAGAACAAAACCCATATGCTCAATCGCGCGTTGCGCGATCTTGTCACCCTTGAGGGCCGCATCGTTCAAAACCTTCATCAGCCCCGAAAGTTTGCGGCTGCTGGCTTGCTCTTTCACGAAATTACTGACCTCTTCGGCAGACAGGGCGAGGATAGTCTGTGCTGTATCGCATACCATATGCGTATCTCCCGAGTTCGACCCTCGTCTCAGCGCATCGCCGCAAAGCGTATCTCACGCTATGGTCGACGGACTTATCAGAACCAACAAGTGCCGGTCCGTTCCAGAGCGTTAACCTCTCGTTACGATTCGGGCGAGTCGGAAATGACAGTTCTCCGACAGTATGCGCAGCCTTCCGCCTATCCCAATTCCCCCAAAAGGCACAGCAAGCAGGCCGCAATACAACCAGAACGCTTGCCAGACCAAGCCTTGCGGCACTACGATGGCCCTCTGAACTTTCGCGGGAGGGCCACATGGTTCGGTTTCTAACATCCGCCGCAACGGCGTTGATCATTTCCACCACATGCGCCTTTGCGCAAGGCAATAGCATCAAAATCGGGATGGTGCTTGAGCCGCCAAATCTCGACCCTACAGCAGGTGCAGCAGCGGCCATTGATGAGGTGGTCTATGCCAATGTTTTTGAAGGCCTGACACGGTTCGGCCCTGACGGCTCTGTGCAACCTGCGCTTGCGCGGTCATGGGAGATTTCAGACGATGGTTTGACCTATCGCTTCACCCTCGCGCCAAATGTGCAGTTTCACGATGGCAGCGACATGAATGTGGATGATGTGGTCTTTAGCCTAGATCGGGCCCGCGCTGAGGGCACCACCAACGCACAAGCCGCCCTCTTTGCAGGTATCGCCTCTGTTGTCGCAGAAAGCCCTGACACCGTTGTGGTTACGCTAAACGCCCCTGATGGGGCCTTTTTGTTCAAGATGGCTTGGGGGGATGCGGTGATCGTGGCCCCCGAAAGCGCAGAAACAAACGCGACCAACCCCATTGGCACAGGCCCCTTCCGCTTTGTCGATTGGGTGCAAGGGGATCGCGTGGAACTGGCCCGCAATGCCGCGTATTGGGGCACGCCCATCGCGCTCGACAGCGCAACCTTCCGCTTCATCACGGATCCAAATGCCGCCTATGCCGCATTGATGGCAGGTGATGTCGATGCTTTCCCAAATTTCCCAGCGCCTGAAACTTTGACCCAATTCGAGGCAGACCCACGCTTTAACGTGATTGTCGGCTCGACCGAAGGCGAGACAATTTTGGCGATGAACAACAAGCAAAGCCCGCTTGATGATATCCGCCTGAGAGAGGCGATTTCGCACGCGATCAATCGGCAGGACATTATTGACGGGGCTATGTTTGGCTATGGCACACCCATTGGCACACATTTCGCGCCGCATAATCCCGACTATGTAGATCTGACCGCGCAATCGAATTACGATCCAGAACGCGCGCGTGCTTTGCTGCAAGAGGCAGGCCTAGACGGGGTGACATTGCGTCTGATGCTGCCCCCGCCAGCCTATGCGCGCCGTGGCGGAGAGATCATTGCGGCCCAACTGCGTGAGATTGGTATTGAGACAGAAATCACCAATCTAGAATGGGCGCAGTGGCTCGAGCAGGTGTTCCGTGGTCGCGATTTTGATCTCACCATCGTCAGCCATACCGAACCGATGGATATCGGCATCTATGCGCGGGAGGATTACTATTTCCAATATGCCCGTCCCGAGTTTGTTGCGCTGAACGAGGCGCTGACCTTGGAAAGCGATCCTGCTGCGCGCAGCGACTTGCTCGGACAAATGCAGCGCATGATCGCGGATGATTATGTGAACGGCTACCTGTTTCAGTTGGCCAAAACAGGGGTTGCGGATGCGCGCATCCGTGGTCTTTGGGAAAATTCGCCGACACAGGCCAATGATCTGACAGACGTCTCTTGGGACTAGGGCACGCGATGTCCCGTTAAAAAAGCCCCGCTTTGCATCAGCGAAGCGGGGCTTTTTTCATCTCTTGTCACGCGCGCCTCAAGCCTTGGCGGTGATCCAATCAAAAAATCCTTCACCTGCGCGCGCGCGTAAATCCCGCGCCATATCCGCGCCAAGCTTCGCGGCCTCAGCAATGGGGGCGCTGCGATCCCCGCTCAAGACCTCGCTGCCATCGGGGCGCAATATCTCGCCGCGCAGACGCAACATAGGGCCATCAATCTCGGCCAGACCTGCAATCGGGGTTTCGCATGAGCCATCAAGCCCCGCCAAAAACGCGCGCTCAGCGGCAAGCCTGATGCCCGTGTCGCGATCATGAATACCAGCCAACATCTCGGCCATGCGGGGATCATTCGCGCGCCGCTCAATCCCGATGGCGCCTTGTGCAACAGCGGGCAGCATATCTTCGGGTGAAATGGCAGAACGCGCGACATCGGCCATGCCCAATCGATTAAGACCTGCCTGCGCCAAAAACGTGGCTCCTGCGACCCCGTCCTCAAGTTTTTTCATTCGCGTCTGCACATTGCCACGAAACTCGACCACCTCGAGATCAGGACGGCGCGCAGTCAATTGCGCACGCCTACGCAGGGAAGATGAGCCAACCTGCGTGCCAGCGGGCAAGGCATCGAGACTGTCAAATTCAAGTGACACAAATGCATCGCGCACATCCTCGCGCGGGAGGTAGCAATCAAGCAGCAAACCTTCGGGCTGCAAAACGGGCATATCCTTCATGGAATGCACCGCTATATCAATCGCCCCAGATAGCAGGTCTTCTTCTATCTCGCGAGTGAACAGACCCTTGCCGCCAATTTCCTTGAGAGGACGGTCTAAAACCTTGTCACCTGTGGTTTTTATGACCACAATTTCAAAGGCCTCATGCGGCAGATCAAAGGCCTCCGCAAGCCGCGCGCGCGTCTCATAGGCTTGCGCCAAAGCAAGGGGAGAACCACGCGTGCCAATGCGCAGTGGAGAGGCGGGAGTTGGTCGTTCGTTTTTCATGGGTTCTTTCTAACTCTGTCAACTTGACATGACAACCATAGACAGCATGGCTTGGGCAGGTTAGGACAGGATTGAGCCTACATCCAAAGAAATTTGGCGCAAGAAAATCGGATCGACCATGACAAAAACACTTCTGCGCGCGTTGAGCGGCGAAACCCTCCCCACTCCACCCGTCTGGCTGATGCGCCAAGCGGGGCGCTACTTGCCCGAATATCGCGCGACACGCGCGCAGGCTGGGAATTTTCTTTCGCTGTGCTACACACCCGATTTGGCGGCAGAAGTCACCTTGCAACCAATTCGCCGCTACGGGTTCGATGCTGCAATTCTGTTCGCAGATATTCTCTTGATCCCCGATGCGCTTGGCGCGGATTTGTGGTTTGTCACGGGTGAAGGCCCACGCCTCTCTACAATCACTGGGCCAGACGGCTTAAAGCCTTTGAAGGGCAAGGACGACATCCACGACCATCTCGCGCCTGTTTATGAAACCGTTAAAATCTTGTCGCAAGAATTGCCCAAAGAAACCACACTCATTGGTTTTGCAGGCGCGCCATGGACAGTGGCCACATACATGATCGCAGGGCGCGGCACACCCGACCAAGCGCCCGCACATAAACTGCGCCAAGAAGATCCCGCAACTTTTGACGCGCTCATCAACCTGCTGACCGATGCGACCATCGAATATCTCTCAAAGCAGGTCGAAGCCGGTGCAGAGGTCGTGAAAATCTTTGACAGTTGGGCAGGCTCGCTGAAAGGCGAGGCTTTTGACCGATATGCGCTAGAGCCCGCGAAAAAGATCACCCAAGAGATGAAGCAGCGTTTTCCAGGCTTGCCCGTCATCGCGTTCCCGCGTGAGGCAGGCGACAAATATATTGGCTTCGCAAAGGCTGTTGGTGCGGATTGTTTGGCCCTCGACACGAGTGTTGATGCGACATGGGCGGCACAGCATTTGCAAAAGGATGGCTGCGTGCAGGGCAATCTTGACCCCAAGCTGATGATCACAGGCGGTGATGCCTTGCGCCAAGAGGCGCGGCGCATTGTGGACGCGCTGAAAAACGGGCCTCATATTTTCAACCTCGGCCATGGCATTACACCTGAAGCTGATCCTGAAAATGTGCACGTTCTGCTTGAGGAAATTCGCCGCGCGTAAGCCGCGCGGCGCTTGCCCATGCCGCGTTTGCGCGGTAACGCTCAGGGCATGGCGCACCCTAGGATTGATCAAATCGACATCCTCGCCCCCAATTTCAAGCAACGCTTGTCTGGGGTGACGGCGACCATTGTGCGCCTCGTGCCGCATCAGGCTGAAAAGGTGGCGATAGCCGCCGTAGGGCGCGGCTTGCCCACAGGCTTGCCACAAATCCCGCTCAATGATCTGCTTACAATGTCGAAAAACGGGCCACATGGCCCGCGCGTCTGGCACGCAAGGCGCAATAATGAAATGTTGGCGGGGATCGTGCTGAAGCATGTTTTTGGAAAGCGGTTAAAACTGCTGTTCACCTCCGCATCACAACGAAACCACACGCGCTACACGAAATGGCTGATTGGCCACATGGATCATGTGATCGCTACGTCTCAGAAAACGGCGGCCTTCTTGGATCGACCCGCAACTGTGATTTTGCACGGAATTGATATTCACGCGTTCAGCCCTGCGCCCGATCACAGCGCGCTGAAAGCCAAGCTTGGCTTTGGCAAAGGACCATTGATTGGATGTTATGGCCGTATTCGCCCTTCAAAAGGGACAGATCAGTTTGTGGATGCAATGATCAACCTTCTGCCCCAACATGAGGGGGCAGAGGCGGTTATTTTAGGCCGCGCAACCGACCGGCATAAAGACTATTTGAAATCGCTAAAGGCAAAGATCGCCGCAGCAGGCCTTCAGGGGCGGGTTCATTTCCCAGCCGAAGTTCCAACGCATGAGATTATTCCCTATTATCAGGCGCTGGATCTGTTTGTGGCCCCGCAGCGACACGAAGGGTTTGGC
This sequence comes from Roseobacter sp. HKCCD7870, assembly GCF_037830315.1. NCBI lineage: Bacteria > Pseudomonadati > Pseudomonadota > Alphaproteobacteria > Rhodobacterales > Roseobacteraceae > Roseobacter > Roseobacter sp. HKCCD7870. The sequence goes on from NZ_JBBLYO010000001.1 coordinate 1,250,307, forward strand.
TTAACCCCGCTCGAGGCAATGGCCTGTGGTGTTCCCGTAATAGCCACCCGCGCAGGTGCATTCGAAGAACTGATCCGCGATGGGGAAACCGGATATTTGGTCGGGATTGAAGATCAAGCAGCGCTAGAGACGCAGATCGACCACCTTTTGCAGGATGCACCGTTGCGCAGCAAAATGGGCGCGGCTGCCCACGCCCATATGGTTGATCACTTTTCGCTAGAACGCGAAGCAGATGCGATCATCTCAGTCTATCAGCGCCTCTTGAGCGGGACTTAAACCCACTTGGCCAAAGGCGGCAAGCTCATCAAAACAGCATTTGCATCATGGCCTGTCTCAAGGCCAAATTTTGTGCCGCGATCATAAACGAGATTATATTCGGCATAGAGACCGCGATGGATCAACTGAACGTCACGATCCGCCTCGTCAAATGCCATCTCGCGCCGCTTTTCGACCACGCCTAAAAAGGCAGGTAGAAAGGCACGACCGACATCTTGGGTAAAGGCGAAATCCGCCTCCCAATCGCCCGTGTTCAGATCATCGTAGAAAATCCCGCCAACCCCACGCGCGCGACCACGATGCGGCACATAGAAATACTCATCTGCCCATGCTTTGAAACGGGGATAGATGTCGCCACCATGCTTGTCGCAATGCGCCTTGAGAACCGCGTGAAAATCCGCGGTGTCTTCCTCATATTCGATGCAAGGGTTAAGGTCAGAACCGCCCCCGAACCACCACCCGTGCGGCGTCCAGAACATGCGTGTATTCATGTGCACCGCAGGGACATGCGGGTTGTTCATATGCGCAACCAAACTGATACCCGAAGCCCAAAAACGCGGGTCATCCCGCAGGCCTTCCATATCTTTGCGCGCAGACATTGCCGCCACAGCGCGCGCGCCCAATGTGCCATGCACAGTGGACACATTGACACCGACCTTCTCAAAGACCCTGCCCCCGCGCATCACGCTCATGAGGCCACCCCCTGCATCGCTGCCATCCTCGGAATGACGTTTGGTCTGCGACACATCAAATCGTCCCGCGTCATCGGCGCTCTGGTGGCGGTCTTCCAAATCTTCAAACGCGGCCACGATATCATCGCGCAATTGCCTAAACCACGCGGCAGCGCGGGCTTTGCGCTCATCAAAGGGATCGGTCATGCAAATCGTCCTACAGTTGTATTGCGCATACCTAACACCACCTTTGACATAAGGTCACGCGCTGAAAGCAAAAATCCGAATGAAATATGAAAAATACGCTTGCAAATACAAGCATGGGGCCCGCACCATGCAGCAAATTTCTTGTGATCAAGAAAGCTGAAACCTTCCAATAGTTTATCATGGATTTTTTCAAACTTCTGCCGTATTGTCGGAGGATAACAACCGCGTCAGACGGTTAATTGAGGCAGAGTGAGCAGGTCTCGTGGCATATAATCGGTTTTTTTCCGCCCTTCTGGGGCTTTTAATTGTTGTCTTTTTCGCTGCGACACCCGTAAAGGCCGCGCCTTATGCGGCCATGGTGATTGACGCACGAACGGGCGAGGTTTTGCATTCGCGTAATGCGGATACACGACTGCACCCCGCCTCTCTGACCAAGATGATGACGCTTTACATCGCTTTTGAGGCGGTGCGGCTTGGCGAAATTACCATGGACACCTTGGTTACGGTGTCGCAAAACGCGGCCGCAGAACCCCCCTCGAAACTCGGTTTGCGCGCAGGCCAGCAAATTCGTCTACGCTATTTGGTGCGCGCGGCGGCTGTGCGCTCGGCCAATGACGCGGCAACGGCCATTGGCGAAGCGATTGAGGGGTCAGAGGCGGCCTTTGCACGGCGCATGACCCGTACCGCAGAAGCCCTAGGGATGACGCGCACAACATTTCGCAATGCCCATGGCCTAACTGCGGAGGGCCATTTGTCGACCGCTAATGACATGACAATGCTTGGGCGGCGCATGGTTTATGACTATCCAGAATATTACAACCTGTTCTCGCGCCTTTCGACTGATGCAGGTGTCGCGACTGTGCGCAACACGAACCGCGCTTTTTTGTCGGCCTATCGTGGCGCCGATGGGATCAAGACAGGCTATACGCGCGCCGCAGGATTTAATCTCGTGGCCTCCGCCCAGCGCGGCGATGTGCGTATCATTGCCACTGTCTTTGGCGGCCAATCTACGGCATGGCGCAACCAACGCGTCTCGGAGTTATTGGATATGGGCTTTGCCCGCGCGCCTGCCCATGCCGAATTGAGATTGGCAGGCTTCCCCGTCTATTCAGGCGGCTCAGGCGGCGGCGGGAGTGGGCCTGCCAGCGATTACGAGCGCGGGCCAGTTGCACGCACGATCCGCCCCTCAGGGGTTGTTGCGCGCAGCCTAGTGCCGCAACCGCGCCCGCTTCCAATTACACCGCCAAGTGAAACCTTACTCGCCGCGATTGATGTTGCAGTTGAGGAGGCGCTCACAGCCGCAACCCCCAGTGCCGAAGGGGCAGCCTCTGTCATCAGCGAGGCAGACACCCAGCCCGTGATCGTGGATGACGCACCAAGCCCCGCCCTTGCAAGTTTAGATGAGGACGCGCTTGCGCCGGAAGAGGCGCCTTTGCCAAGCCAACGCCCAATCGAATTGGCGGCAGCACTTTCTGAAAATGCCTTACCTTCTGCGCCTGAAATCGTGACCCGTGCTACGTCTACGGGCGAGCGGCTTTATGCGATATCCTTGGGGCGTTACCCCACCCAGAACACCGCTGAGCGTTTGCTGCTGCAAACGGCTTTGTCGGAATCTTCGCTGCAACAGGCCCTGCGCCATGTGACCCAACGCCAAGGTGGCTTTGAGGCGCAATTCGCGGGCATGACAGAAGATGAGGCCACTCGCGCCTGCGCACGGCTTGTGGCGCGCGACACAGCCTGCATGGTGGTCGGGCCGTAAAACTTAACTTTTGGGTTTGTCGTCAAAATCACTGCGCAAAATGCGCGCAGCGTCCCCTTCTGGGTCATCATATTGCCCGCCTTTCAGCGACCAAAAGAAAGCAGCCAAGCCAACAGCCCCAAGAAACAGGGACGCGGGGATGAGAAGTGCGAGAATATCCATAAACCACCCTACCCCCGAAGCCGCAACGCGTTCAAGGACACTGTGATGGAGGAGGCCGACATGGCCAAGGCCGCCACCAAGGGGGTCGCAAAACCCGCCACTGCAATCGGCACGGCAATCACGTTATAGGCCGTAGCCAATGTGAAATTTTCTTTGATCCGCGCCCGCGCGCGTTTCGCGGTCTCCATTGCATCGGGCAACGGCGCCAAATCGCGCCCAAGCAGCACCATATCCGAGGCCGCACGGGCCGCGTCCAAGGCGGTTGCAGGCGAGATCGACACATGAGCCGAGGCCAAAGCAACTGTGTCATTTAATCCATCCCCCACCATCAACACCTTATGACCCTGATCCGCGAGGTCCTTCAGCATTGCCGCTTTTTCTTCAGATTTGGCATTGGCGCGGTAGTCTTCAATGCCAAGTCGCGCAGCGAAGCTTGCAACCGCCCCTTCTTGATCGCCAGACAGCATCAAAATCCGAACGCCCTTGGCCTTAAGCGCGGCGATTGTAGCCTCTGCCCCATCGCGAATGTGATCGCGGAACCGCAGGGCAACGGGCGGCGTATCGCCAATCGCCAGATAGGTCGCCGTTTCGTCCAATGCCTCTGCGCCGACCCATTCGGCACGGCCCAATCGGATCATTTGACCCTGATAGCGCCCTTCGACCCCCAACCCTAACTTTTCGCGCAAATCGTCAAGCAGGGCGGGATTCACCTTCAAATCGGCCAAGGCCTCCGCCAATGCGCGTGACAGCGGGTGATCTGACCCTGCGACCATTGCTGCAAGGATGGCTTTTTGCGCGGCGCTTAAGTCATCAAGCCCCATCGCCTCGGGCGCGCCCATGGTAAGCGTGCCTGTTTTGTCAAAGACCACGCAATCCACTTCGGCAAGACGCTCAAGCGCGGTTGCATGTTTGATCAGCAGACCCTTCCGAAACAACCGACCCGAGGCCGCGGTTGTCACAGCAGGCACCGCCAGACCAAGCGCGCACGGGCAGGTGATGATCAAAACCGCAGCGGCAATATTGAGTGAGACGCGAATGTCTTGCGTATAGAGCCACCAACCGACAGCCGCCAAAACGGACAAGATATGCACAAATGGCGCGTAAAGTTTGGCGGCCTGATCGGCCAGCGAGGTGTAATTGCTGCGCCCCGCTTCTGCCATTGCAACCAGATCAGCGATACGCGCAAGCGAACTGTCCCGACCTGCCGCCGTCACCCGCAGGTCTAGCGGGCCCGTCAGATTGATCTCGCCCGCGCTGACCTGCCCACCCACACCAATGGCCGCAGGCAGGCTTTCCCCCGTCATGAGCGCACGATCAAGTTCGGATGTGCCGCGGGTCACCACGCCATCAGCAGGGATCCGCCCCCCTGGACGCACGCGGATCACATCACCGATGGCTAGATCAGCAGCGGCGACAGCCTCTTCGCCTGTTGCCGTTACGCGCAAGGCGCGCGGCACTTCAAGGGCGGACAGCTCTTGTGCCGCAGATCGCGCAGATGCGCGGGTTTTGAAATCCAAATACCGCCCGCCTAAGAGGAAAAAGCACAAAGACACCGCCGCATCAAAATACGCATGTGCCCCAGAATGCATTGTCTCATAAAGCGAGGTTATAAGCGCCAAGAGAATGGCGAGGGTGATTGGCACATCCATATTCAGCCGGCCCACCCGCAAAGCAGACCATGCCGAAACATAAAACGGACGGCCGGCGAAAATCACCGCAGGAATGGCAATGGCGGCTGATATCCAATGCATCATGTCGCGGGTCACACCCTCAGCCCCCGACCAAACCGCAACCGAAAGCAGCATCACATTCATCATAGCGAAGAAGGCAACACCCAGCCGCATCAGCAAATCGCGACCCTGCCTTTGTGCGGCCGTGCTGCTCAGGCGACCTGCATCAAGCTCGTGCGCCTCGTAACCAACAGCCGCCAGACGCGCGATCAAATCATCGACCGACACTGTGCCATCGGTTTTCACAGCCGCGCGGCGCAAGGTGAGGTTCACCCGTGCATCCGTCACGCCTTGCATCTTGCTCAACGCCCGCTCAACCGCCGAAATGCAGGCCGCGCAATGGATTGTTGGCAAGGACACCATGATTTCCGCATCTTTGGGCAATTCTGCCAAATGCTCGGCCAAAGGGGCCACGCTGCAGGCGGGACAGGCTGCAGGTCTTGGCCGTTCTTCGTAATGGAAATCAGTGGTGGCCATGATGTGTTTAGTTCACCCAAAAAGTCAGGTTATGGCGGTAATCCGTGCCGTCATCCGCACGCCCTGTCAGGCGCAAACGCCACCGCCCTTGATCCAAATCTGCGGGTGCCTGCCATGCGCCATCCATGAGCTGCAGGGCCAAAAGCTGATCTTGGGTTTGGTTCGTGGGGCGGGTCAAAAGCGCCTCCATCTGCGCGGGCATCACAGGCGCGCCTGACGCGTCGGTCAAATGCAAGATTACAGTCGCCCCTGCCCCACTCCCCCGCGTTTCAACCGCCGCTTGCCAGTGCAAAGCCTCTTGGGCATCGCGGCGTATGTTGAAATCCTGACTGTCGGCGTAGGAGGAGCTGACCTCCAACCCAGGAAAAGTGGACAGGGCTTGAAACGCCATAAAGATATTCACGGCGAACATAACCCCGAAAAATCCCACAAAAATCATCAACACCTTGCCCCCTGTCAGGCGGCCTTTACTGGGGTTATTGCTTATCGGCATGCTCATTCCATATCTCTCCCTGCAAAGCTGCTGTCTTGTGAACTGCGCTCATTGGTGGCGAGGTTTTCAATCCAAAACCGAATATCCGTGCGCTCGCTTTGCGCAGCTTGGCTGTTGGGGGTTGCGTAAACATAGACGCGCTGCAAATGGGTTTCATCGGCGGGCACAGTGACGGTGGTGTCATCTTCACCTTCAAGGCTGATCTCCAAGCCCGCCTCTGAGACAACGCTCACGGCGAACACGGCATCCTCATGGGTCATGTTGCGCAGACGAATGTCATAGGTGTTGCGGATCGTCCCGTCAGACAGCGTGACATAAAGCGGGTTGCGCACAGGCGCGACCGTCATGTCGATCTCACCCCGCATAAACAAGGCCACAGTCAAACCGATACCGATGCCCGACCACAGGATCGTGTAAATAATCGTGCGCAGACGAAAGATGTGTTTCCACACAGAAACTTTTTTATTTCCAGCGCGCTCGTTCTCTTCATCGGTCAAGGCCATATAGTCAATCAAACCGCGCTCTTTGCCAACCTTGGCCATCATATCATCGCAGGCATCAATGCACAGCGCGCAGGTGATGCATTCCAACTGCTGACCATCGCGGATATCGATCCCGACAGGGCAGACATTCACGCAGGCATTACAGTCGATGCAATCGCCCAACTGATCTGCGCCTTCTGCCTTGCGGTGCTTACCACGCGGCTCGCCGCGCCAATCACGATAAGCGACCGTGATTGTATGCTCGTCCATCATCGCGGCCTGAATACGGGGCCACGGGCACATGTAGATGCAAACCTGCTCGCGCATGAATCCGCCAAACACAAAGGTTGTCGCGGTCAAAACGGCGATGGTTGTATAGGCAACAATATGGGCCTGCCCTGTCAGGAAATCGCCAAGCAGGGTCGGTGCATCGGTGAAATAGAACACCCACGCCCCCCCAGTTGCGACCGCAATCGCCAACCAAACCGCCCATTTAAACAACCTGAGCCGGAGTTTGCGCGCATCCCATTTGGCATTCCACAAACGCACGCGTGCGTTGCGATCGCCCTCAATCCACCGCTCAACAGTGAAGAACAAATCCGTCCAGACCGTTTGCGGGCAGGAATAACCGCACCAAACCCGACCAAGGGCAGAGGTAAAGAGGAACAACCCCAATCCCGCCATGATCAAAAGGCCCGCTACAAAATAGAATTCATGGGGCCATATCTCGATCCAGAAGAAGAAAAAACGGCGGTTGGCCAAGTCGACCAAAACAGCCTGATCGGGCAGGGAGGGGCCACGATCAAACCGTATCCATGGCGTGACATAATAAATCGCCAAGGTGATGGCCATAATCACCCATTTCAAATTGCGGAAATTGCCTTTCACACGGCGGGGAAAGACAGGCTCACGCGCAGCATATAGCTTTGGCGGCTCTGAAGAGGTGGTCATAGCTGACGCATCCTTGCATGATTCGATAATAGGTCTGGTCCTCGTTCGCGCGGTCAAACTACGGCCAAAACGGCGTTGCTTCTTTGACTTGAATCAAACAATGGGCTCAAGGGTCGGCGGCTGTCATCTGCCACATAAATCCGACTGCGATCCTTGACTTGGGCGCGTTTCGCGCTTTCTTGCTTCAATAAAAAACCTATCTCCACATTGCGCAGAGAGAGGTTTGAGGAGGAAGACGTCGGCCTCGTAGGAAACGCGCGAACAGGACTGAGGCCGACGCCGCACCACATTTCGCAAGGGAAACATGGATTTTTGTGCCCGAGGGCGGCGGTTATTCACCGCCCCCAAGCGAATGGACATAAAGCGCAACCGAACGGATCTCGGCTTCGGACAGGCGCTCATTCCAGTTTGGCATCACACCAAATCGGGCATAGCGCACGGTCTCCTCGATCTTCTCCGCAGAGCCGCCATAGAGCCAGATTGCATCGGTCAAATTGGGGGCGCCCATGAAACGATCCCCAAGGCCTTGATCCCCGTGGCACGCAGCGCAGTTATTGAGGAACACCTCCTGTCCTGCAGCGGCGAGCCCCGCATCATGCTCTTGGTTCGAAATTGCCAGAACATGATTGACGACCTGACCGATTTCTTCATCGCTGAGCATGCCTTCAAAAGCAGTCATCGCTGAATAGCGCGCATCTGGGTCTGTCTCGTTGCGGATGCCGTGGGTGACAGTGTAGTGGATATCGTCAATACTCCCGCCCCATAGCCAATCATCATCCAACAGGTTCGGGTATCCTGCGGCCTGAACACCAGCTGCGCCCGATCCGTGACATTGCGCGCACCATGTGCGGAAGGTCGCCGCGCCACCTTGGATCGCGTAATTATAAAGATCAGGTGTGGCCTGCGGGGTGATGGTCGCAAGATCGACTGTCTCAAGCTCTTGACGCAGACCTGCATTCATCGCGTCAAATTCCGCAATGTCATCGACCACATTGGCGCGGGTCGAGAACCCAAGCAAACCTGGCGTTGCCTCTTTCAACAGCGGCCATGCGGGATAGGCCACAGTATAGGCCAAGCCCCACACGATACAGGCGTAGAATGTCCACAACCACCAACGTGGCAGGGGGTTGTTGAACTCTTTGATCCCATCCCAAGAATGGCCCGTTGTTTCAGGGTCACCCGCTTGCAAGGTTGGGTCAACGTGATTTGCGTTTTTATGGTCGGTCATTGCCGTGCCTCCTTGGTCGCAGGGCTGCGTGCGGCGGGCTTGTCATCATGGCGAAAGGGGATATTTGCCGTGTCTTCGTGAACTTTGCGGCTTCCTGGACGGAAGGTGAAAAACACCACCGCCACGAAAGAGACAAACATAAACACAGCACCCCAAGAGCCTGCAAAAACCCGCATCAGGGTGTAGCTGTCATCAAGCATCAGGTCAGCCCTCCCTTAGCGGCTTTCGTCAGGCGTAAAGGTCGAGAAATCGACCAATGTGCCCAACATTTGCAGATATGCGACCAAAGCATCCATTTCGGTCACGGCGGGATTACCATCAAAGTCGCGCTGCTGCGCGCCGGGATAGCGGGCGACAACACCCGCATCGCCATAGGTCGTAGCCTGTTCGATGAAATCGAGCTGGGCCATTTCCAATTGCTCATCCGTGTATGGCACACCGACCAAGCGGTGGGTTTCCATCAGATCAACAACATGCTCAGGCGAGATTACACGATCAGATAGGAACCCATAAGCGGGCATGACGGATTCAGGCACAACCGATTGCGGATCGGTCAAGTGATCCACATGCCAAGCATCCGAATAACGGCCGCCCACACGGGCCAAATCTGGCCCCGTGCGCTTAGAGCCCCACTGGAACGGATGGTCATACATGGATTCAGCCGCAAGGCTGTAATGACCATAACGCTCCACCTCATCGCGCATTGGACGGATCATCTGGCTATGACAGACATAGCAGCCTTCACGCACATAGATTTCGCGACCCGTCAATTCGAGCGGTGAGTAGGGACGCATCCCATCCACTTCTTCGATTGTGTTCTCAAGGTAAAACAAGGGGGCGATTTCCACGATACCGCCGATGGTGACGACCAGAAAGCTGAGCGTCAGCAGAAGCGTGGCATTGGTTTCAATTTTCTTGTGACCTTCAAGAGCCATTTCTCACGCCCTCCTTATTCTGCTGGTGCCATGGCAGGGGCTTGCTGCGTAGCAGCGCCTTTGCGCACGGTCATCCAGAGGTTGTAGGCCATGATGATCGCCCCAGTGAGATACATGACCCCACCCAAGCCGCGCACCACATACATTGGGAATTTGGCCGAAACCGTGTCTGCGAAAGAGTTCACAAGGAAGCCTTGCGCATCAACTTCACGCCACATCAGACCTTCCATGATCCCCGTGACCCACATCGAAGATGCGTATAGAACGATCCCAATGGTCGCCAACCAATAGTGCCACGACACGGCCCGCAGGGAATACAGCGCCTGGCGGTTCCACAGTTTGGGCACGAGATAGTAGAGCATCCCGAAGGTGATCATCCCGTTCCAGCCCAAGGCACCAGAATGCACGTGACCAATCGTCCAGTCCGTGTAATGCGACAGCGAGTTCACCGCGCGGATCGACATCATTGGGCCTTCGAATGTGGACATTCCGTAGAAGGCAACCGAGGTGACCATCATCCGCAACACAGGATCCGTGCGCAGCTTGTCCCAAGCACCCGACAAGGTCATCAGGCCATTGATCATACCACCCCAAGAAGGCATCCAAAGAATGATTGAAAACACCATACCAAGGGTAGAAGCCCAGTCAGGCAGCGCGGTGTAATGCAAATGGTGAGGGCCTGCCCAGATATACAGGAAGATCAGCGCCCAGAAGTGGATGATCGACAATTTATACGAGTAGACAGGTCGCTCGGCCTGTTTTGGAATGAAGTAATACATCATCCCCAAAAAGCCCGCCGTTAGGAAGAAGCCCACAGCATTGTGGCCATACCACCATTGCGTCATTGCGTTTTGCACGCCCGAGAACACCTGAACCGAGCGCGACCCAAAGATCGACACTGGGATCGCAAGGTTATTGACCACATGCAACATGGCCACGGTCATGATAAAGGACAGCAAGAACCAGTTGGCCACATAAATATGCGGCTCACGGCGGCGGATCAGCGTGCCAACATACACGGCCAAAAACGCCACCCAAACGATGGTCAACCATAGGTCAACATACCATTCAGGTTCCGCATATTCTTGGCTTTGGGTTGCGCCAAGCAGATAGCCTGTCGCCGCCAGAACGATGAACAGCTGATAGCCCCAGAACACGAACCAAGCCAGACCGCCGCCCCAAAGCCGTGCGGCCGTGGTGCGTTGAACAATGTAAAATGACGCGGCCAAAAGCGCGTTACCCCCAAAGGCGAAGATCACCGCCGATGTGTGCAAAGGGCGCAAGCGGCCAAAGTTACCAAAGGGCTGAGCCCAATCGAAATTCAACTGCGGAAAGGCAAGTTGAAACGCGATATATGTGCCAGCGAGAAAACCAACCACGCCCCAGAATACTGTGGCGATGGTGGCGGCGCGCACTGGCCCGTCATTATATTCGTCCAAGGCTGGAGCAAGCTGTGGCTCGCCAGTGCGGCGCAATTGCCACAAAAACACCCCCGATGCGACCAGCATGACCAAAACGGCATGCACCATATAGGCGTCATCGCGGGCATATTGCGCAGCAATCGCGGCCAAAACCGCAATCAGACCAAGGATCAATAGCTTTGCATAATCAAGCATAGATCGTCCCTTCGTATCGCTCTTGAGGTGAATCAATCACCCGTAAAGCTGTTTCCTATTGCGCCTCAAATCGCCCATGTGGGGCGATCCCTCCTTGATCCATGTCAAGAGTTTCCGCGCTTTCTTTTGACTCAAGTCAAAGGCTGATGCGCTCTGCGCGGCCTAAGCTCGGCCCGAGTGCCATGCAAACCTAAATGCGAATAAGACCCCCGCGCAAAAGGATCAGACCACCACGCAGTGCGCAGCACGCCACGCGGGGTAGCGGCATAAGATTTTCCAAAAAATAATGCTGGCGCAGCCAATGCTGACACAGCCCCAACAACAAGCTGCCGCCTGCGTCTTTGCATTGCGATCCCCCCAATCTTGCGCGGCTGGCCTGCGCGCGCGTGAGGTGAATTAAATCGCGCAAAGCCCTAGGATGGCAAGCCCCCATCATCATCATCGCCCGTCTCATCCAACAAGGCTTCGAAATCTGGGATGATGATGCGCCGCTTGCCGTCCAATTCGATGACACCGTCCTTGCGCAAGGCAGTCATTTGGCGGCTGACTGTCTCGATAGTTAAGCCCATATAATCCGCCATCGCCTCGCGCGTGAGCGGCAAATCAAAGCTCAAAGGCCCGCCCAGAGAGGGCACATTTTTAAGGCTCGCGTCACGCCGCGCAATGATTGTCAGGAAAGAGGCGATTTTCTCGCGCGCAGTCTTGCGGCCCAAGAGCAGCATCCACTCCCGCGCGGCATCCAACTCATCCAATGTCATTTCCAACAAGCGTTGGCTGACATGGGGCGTGGTGGCAATCAATTGTTGAAACGGATTGCGGCGGAAACAGCACAGCACAATATCAGTTGCCGCATGCACATCATAAGATACCGTGTCACGATTCGGACGACCCAAGAAATCTGAAGGCAACAAAAGACCAACCATTTGGCGGCGGCCATCCTCCATGGTTTGGGTCATTGACGCGACACCCGAGACAACCGATGCCACGAATTCCATCGGATCGCCCGCCCAAACAATCGGCTGCCCTGCCGTAAAGCCTTTATAATACTTGATTTCTTCCAAAAGCGTTAGTTCATCCGGCTCGCATCGTGCACAAACCGCTTTGTGGCGAATAGGACAATCAGCGCAGTCCTGTTTTGGTAGGGTCAGCGGTCTGTTTGGCATGGATGCCGTCCGTCAGTTTAGCTCAAGTCAGTTTGGGTTGATCTAGGTCAATCCCAGTTCGGTCCGTTCGCCCTACGGTAGTCTGATGGACAATAACACGCAACTCCGCAAACTGGGTTTGTTCGACGCCAAAGTGCCGCGCTATACCAGTTACCCGCCCGCCACGAAATTTTCGAATGACGTGACTTCGGAAAGATTCGCATCATGGATTCAAGGGTTGCCCGAAGCTGCGCGCATTTCGGCCTATATCCATGTGCCATTTTGCAGACGTCTGTGTTGGTTCTGTGCCTGCCGCACACAAGGGGTGCGCTCTGACGAGCCCATCATTGCCTATCTGGCAAGCCTAAAACAAGAAATCACCAATCTCTCTGCACTCCTCCCAAAAGGGGTGAAACTCGCGCGATTGCATTGGGGCGGCGGCACGCCCACCTTGCTGACCCCTGCACAGATGACAGATCTCGCAAGCCATTTGCAAACTGTGCTCCCTCTTGATGAGAACTATGAATTCTCGGTTGAGATTGATCCAAACGAAATAGATGACGCGCGCCTTGATGCTTTGGTGGCCGCAGGAATGAATCGCGCTTCAATCGGGGTGCAAGATTTTCATTCCGAAATTCAAAACACAATTGGCCGCCTGCAAACATATGATGTGACAAAGGCAGCGGTGGATGCCATCCGCGCGCGTGGGATTACTTCGCTGAATGCAGATATTCTATTCGGCCTGCCTCATCAGGATGCAAAGCGCATCGCAGAAACTGTTCAAATGCTGCTCTCGCTGAGCCCTGACCGCGTGGCGCTTTATGGCTATGCCCATGTGCCATGGATGTCCAAGCGTCAATCCATGATCCCAACCGATGCGTTACCAACACCCGAAGAACGGCTTGCCTTATTCGATGTCGCGCGTGAATTGTTTATGTGGGATGGATATCAGGAAATCGGGATCGACCATTTCGCTCGTCCCAATGACAGCTTGGGCCGTGCGGCGCGTGAAGGTCGTCTGCGGCGCAATTTCCAAGGTTACACAGATGACACCTGCGATACGCTGATTGGGTTAGGCGCTTCGGCTATTTCACGCTTTCCACAAGGCTATGCGCAAAACGCCTCAAGCACCGCCGAATATCAAAAGGCCGTCCGTGCAGGCGCATTGGCCACAGGGCGTGGTCATGTCTTCAAAGGGCAAGATCGGCTCAGATCCCGACTGATCGAAGCCATCATGTGCGATTTCCAAATCGACCGCGCCGAAATTTTGGGGAATTTTGAAATCGCGCCCGCAAGTCTTGAGGCCCTGCTTCAAAGCACGGCGCGACAGTTTCCCAATATGGTGTCAGTCACGCAATCTGGTTTCTTTATTCATCCAGAGGGACGCCCCCTGACCCGCATGATCGCGCGCGCTTTTGATGCTTATGAAATGCGCAGCGAAGGACATTCTTCAGCCATCTAATGGCTCAGAACAGCCCGCAGCAGCGATTGCGTATAAGGGTGGGCGGGTGCATCAAAGACCTCCGCTGCCTCACCCATCTCGACCACATCGCCTGATTTCATCACCAAAATCCGATGCGCTAAGGCGCGCACAACACGCAGATCATGGCTGATGAACAAATAGGCCAGCCCCTTTTTTGCTTGCAGCTCGCGCAACAATTCCACGATTTGAACTTGCACGGTCATATCAAGTGCCGATGTTGGTTCGTCTAGAAGGACAAGCTTTGGATCAAGCACCATCGCACGCGCAATTGCGATGCGCTGTCGTTGACCGCCCGAAAATTCATGCGGGTAACGATGCATCATGGCTGGATCAAGCCCCACCTCACGCAACATCTCAGCCACGCGGTCTTGTCTCGCGGATTTGCCTTCAGGGTGATGGATGCTCAACCCCTCGGCAATGATTTGTTCAATCGTCATGCGCGGGCTAAGCGAGCCATAAGGGTCTTGGAACACAATCTGCATATCGCGCCGCAAGGGTTTCATGGCCGCGCTTTTCAAACCTTGAATGTCTCGCCCCTCAAGGCGGATCGGCCCTTGTGACGAGATCAAGCGCATCAGCGCAAGCGCCAGCGTGGTTTTACCTGATCCCGACTCGCCCACGATGCCAATTGTCTCCCCTGCGCGGATTGAAAGAGTGGCGGCATTCACCGCTTTCACATCCCCCACTTTGCGGCGCAGCAGCCCCGCAGTGATTGGAAACCAAACACGCAAGGCGTCACATGCGATCACTTCGGGCGCATCTTTCGCCACAGGGGCAGGCGCGCCCGTGGCCTCAGCCGCCAAAAGCTTTTGGGTATAAGGATGCTGAGGCGCCCCAAAAACATCCGCTGTTTTGCCCTGCTCAACAATTTCGCCCGCTTGCATCACGCAAACCCGATCCGCGATTTTGCGCACAACGCCAAGATCATGCGTGATGAACAAAAGGCTCATCCCTTCAGATTTTTTCAATTCGGCCAAAAGATCAAGGATTTGCGCCTGAATGGTGACATCAAGCGCAGTGGTTGGCTCATCTGCGATCAAAAGATCAGGCCCGTTGGCCAAGGCCATTGCAATCATCACGCGCTGCCGTTGTCCGCCTGACAATTGATGCGGATAGGCCCCGAGCCGCGCCGCAGGATTAGGGATACCAACCTTCTCCAAAAGCGCGACACTGCGCGCCCGCGCCTCTGCACCGCTCAGGCCCTGATGCAGGCTCAGCGCCTCACCCAGTTGCTTTTCAATGGTATGCAGGGGGTTCAGCGATGTCATCGGCTCTTGAAAGATAAAGCTTATATCATTGCCCCGAACCGCGCGCAGCCGCGCCTCAGGCGCGCCGATCAAACCTTCGCCGCGATAGCGCACCTCGCCCGATACTTCGGCCGCATCGGGCAAAAGCGATACAGTAGAAAGCGCAGTCAAAGATTTGCCTGATCCAGACTCGCCCACCAAAGCAACAGTTTCCCCTGCCTCGATGTGAAAAGACACACCGCGCACCGCCTCGATCCGCCGCCCATCTTGCTGAAAGGTGATGCGTAGATTTTCGACCGACAGCAGGCTCATTGGAACGTCTTTCTGGGGTCAAACGCATCGCGCACCCCTTCGAAAATGAACACCAATAGCGACAGCATGATCGCAAAGGCAAAAAACGCCGTGAAGGCCAACCATGGTGCTTGCAGGTTGTTTTTGGCCTGCAAGGTCATCTCGCCCAAAGACGGGGCGGATGAGGGCAGGCCAAAACCCAAGAAATCTAGCGCAGCCAGTGAACCAATCGTGCCCGTGACGATAAAGGGCAGCATGGTCAGCGTGGCCACCATCGCATTTGGCAACACATGGCGGAACATGATCACGCGATCCGAGACGCCAAGCGCACGGGCCGCGCGCACATATTCGAAATTGCGGGCGCGCAAAAACTCGGCCCTGACAACCCCGACAAGGGATGTCCAACCGAATAAGACCATCAAAAACACCAAGAGCCAAAAATCCATGGTGAAAATCGCGGCAACGATGATGATGATATAAAGGCTTGGGGTCGCGCCCCAAATTTCGATCACACGCTGGAAAATAAGATCAATGACACCGCCAAAATAGCCCTGCACCGCCCCTGCCGCGATTCCGATCACCGAGGCCAGCGCAGTGACGATCAGCGCGAATGTCACCGAAAGACGGAACCCGTAGATCACTCGCGCCAAAACATCCCGTGCGGTGTCATCCGTGCCAAGCCAATGGTTCCCGTCAGGCGGCGATGGGGCCGCGCGCCCGATATCGTTGACGGTATTGTAGCTATAGGAAATAGGCGGCCAAAGGAGCCATCCTTTTACAACCTCTATGCCATCAACACTCCCTGTGGTTTGAACGGTTTCAATCACGCCTTCAGGATCATCCCAACAGGCGTCTAACCCGCCCGAGATGACCAGGCATTGCACCTCAATATCACGATAAACCGCCTCGGTGCGGAAATCGCCGCCAAACTCTGTCTCAGGGTAAAAGTTGAAAATAGGCGTGTAATAGCCGCCCTGATATTGCACCAAAATCGGTTTATCATTGGCAATGATTTCAGCGAACAGGCTAATCCCGTAAAGCACAAGAAAGATCATCAATGACCAAAGCGCGCGGCGATTGGCCCTAAAATTGCGCCAACGGCGTTGGTTGAGAGGGGAGAGCGTGATCATGCGCTCACACCTCCCGCGTCTCAAAATCAATGCGCGGGTCGATCCAAACATACATCAGATCGGACAAGATCCCCACGACCAGACCAATCAGCCCAAACACAAAAAGCGTTCCGAAAATCACGGGGTAATCACGGCTCACAGCCGCCTCAAAGCCCAAACGCCCCAAACCATCGAGAGAAAAAATCGTCTCGATGATCAGTGAGCCGCCAAAAAATACCGACACAAAAACCGCGGGAAAGCCCGCGATGACAATCAGCATGGCATTGCGGAACACATGCCCATAAAGCACCCGCCCCTCCGACAGCCCCTTTGCCTTGGCTGTCATGACATATTGCTTTTTGATCTCGTCCAAAAAGCTGTTCTTGGTCAAAAGCGTCAGCGTGGCAAAAGCTGCAATGGTTGAGGCGAGCACAGGAAGGGTGATGTGCCAGAAATAATCCCCGATTTTACCGAAGAGGCTCAGATCTTCCCAATTGTCCGAGGTCAGACCACGCAGCGGGAAAATCTGAAAATAACTGCCACCCGCCAACAAAACCAACAGCAAGATCGCAAACAGAAACCCAGGGATCGCATAAGCAACGATGATCAACCCGCTTGTCCAAGTATCAAAGCGGCTGCCATCGCGCACCGCCTTACGGATGCCAAGCGGGATCGAGACCAAATAGGCGATGAGGGTCGACCACAGCCCCAAGGTGATGGAGACAGGCAATTTCTCGATCACCAAATCCACCACAGAGATTGAACGGAAATAACTGTCGCCAAAATCAAAGCGCAGATAATCCCCCATCATAAGAAAAAACCGCTCCATCGCGGGGATGTCTTCGGCCACACATTCTGGCGCACGCAACGAAGGGGTGCCCGTAAACCCATCTTCGCAAACAAGGCGCGCGAAGTTAAATTCTAGCTTCAGCTGGTCCAAAAATTGCGGCGGCAAGCCGCGCGCGCCTTGGTAATCGCTGCCGACCTGCTCCATCTGCGCGCCTGCGTCACCGCCGCCGCCAGAAATGCCTGCAAATACATCCCCTTCCCCCTCAAGCTGTGCGATCACCTGCTCAATCGGCCCACCTGGTACGAATTGCACAAGGGCGAAATTGATCACCATGATCCCCAATAATGTGGGGATCATCAGCAAAAGACGTCTGAGGATATAGCTTGCCATAAAGCTTACAACACGCCTTGTTCTTCGAGCCCGGCTTCAGCCGCGGGATCAACCCACCAGAAATCGAGGAAGCCAAGATCATAGGGCGGCAGCGTATCGGGATAGCGATAGATGTCATAATAGGCGACCCAATGGTTGGGGTTATACCATTGCGGCACGCGGAAGACATGGGCACGCAGCACGCGGTCAAGCGCCTGCACGGCGGGGGTCAACTCCTCCTGCGTTTCAGCATCGACCACTTTTTCGATCAAGGCATCGACACCCTCATCTGCCAAACCCATGACGTTAAAGAGTGACTCATCCGCCCCAAGCGACCCAAAATATTGGCGCAACCCTGATCCCGGCTCAAAGCCCATAGGGAAGTGATCCGTGATAATGTCAAAATCCGCATCTCGTTGCCGCTGTTGCAATTGCGCAGGGTCAACGCGGGTCAAAATGGCGTTTACCCCAATCGCCTGTAGGTTTTCGACATAGGGGTTGATGATCCGATCAAACAACGGACTGGCATTCAGGAATTCGACATCCAATGTTGCGCCATTTGCGTCACGCAGCATCCCGTCATCACCAACGACCCATCCCGCCTCCTCAAGCAAGGCAGAGGCACGGCGCGCGGCGCGGCGGTCGAGACTGCGATCAGGATCAGAGGGCGGGGTGGCAAAGGCATCTTCGGTAAAGACCCGCGCAGGCAGTTGATCCCGCAATGGGTCTAAAAGCGCCAACTCAGCTTCAGATGGCAGGCCATGCGCGGCCAAATAGGTGTTTTCCCAGAAACTCGTATTCGGCGCGTAAAGTCCATAGAACAAGGTCTGGTTCGTCCATTCAAAATTGAACATCAACGCAATCGCTTCGCGCACACGCGGGTCAGCGAATTTTTCGCGCCGCAAATTCATCGCAAAACTTTGACCCGAAGTGGTCGACCCATCGTGCAATTCTTCGCGAATAATGATCCCATCATTCAGACGTGGGAAATCATAACCCGTGGCCCAAGTTTGGCTGCTGGATTCCTGACGGAACAGGTAATTGCCCGCTTTGAACCCCTCAAAGGCGGCAATCGCATCGCCATAATATTCAATTCGGATGCTATCGAAATTGTTTCGCCCGCGATTGATGGGCAGATCATTTCCCCAATAGTCCCGATTGCGAACATAGACCACACGTTGACCCGGATCCGCTTCGCCCAAAACATAAGGCCCAGAGCCGATGAGGGGCGTGAGGCGGCTGTCTTCAAAGGCCAAACCTGATGCCTCATGGCTCGCACGGCTGAAAACGGGCAAGCCACCCGCCGCCTCAATCCGACCACGCAGCGGGCTTTCGGGATTGAAAGTGAATTTGATCTCGCGCGGGCCCAAAACCTCCGCACTTTCAATAGTCATGGGCAGAGATGCACGGAAGGATGGCAAACCCTCATCGCGCAGAATTTCGTAAGAGAACAGCACATCATCCGCGGTGACAGGCGTGCCATCTGAGAATTGCACCTCTGGCCTTAGGGTGAAAATCACATAGTCACGGTTCTCAGGAAACCGCATGGTTGCGCATAAAAGACAATAAGAGGCGCCGATTTCATCCGCCGTGCCTGTCAGCATGGATTCAAAGAAAATCGAGGACAAAACCGCCGAATTACCCACGCGCGTGTAAGGGTGCAGCGAGTCAAACGTGCCCGAGGGCCACGAAAAAGACATCTCCCCACCCTGTGGCGCATCTGGGTTCACATAGTCGAGATGCTCAAAATCCGCTGCGTATTTTGGTGTTCCGAAGGTGGATATGGCGTGGGTTTCGATCAAGTCTTGCGCAAATGCCTGCGTGACACCCATGCCAATTATCACGGCCCCCATCAGGCCCGTTGCCAAGGATTTGGGCACCATCCGTCTCTCGTGCATCGCAACCTCCCGACCATTATCTCTGAGTGCGCCCATACAGGGCGATATGTCATTTCCTAATAACTTAGCGATCACACAGCAAAGAACCAGACCCCATGAAGTTTGCGCGCGAATCTGTGAATAAAAAAGCCGCCCCGTGTCAGGGCGGCCTTCTGAAAAATACAATCTCTAGAGACGAGCTTAGTTGCCGATGGTCGCGAGATAAGCAATCAGGTTTGCGCGGTCTTCGACCTTGCGCATCCCGTTATAGGCCATGGCGGTGCCAGGTGCATATTCGCGAGGTGCTTCCAAGAACCCATTGAGGTTCTCTGGTGTCCAATCGCCTTCCAAGGCACGGATGCCATCCGAATAGTTGAATCCGTCAACCGAATGCTTGGCGCGGCCAACAACGCCATAAAGGTAGGGGCCTACACCATTGGCACCTTGCTCCAGCGAATGGCAGGCCTGACACTGGCGAAATAGGCCTTCACCCGCGCCCGCATCTGCGGCGGCGTATACATCGGCAAAGGCAACCTCAACCACCTCTTCGGCAGGTTCGGCGCTACCAGCATCGGCCACTTCAATCGGATAGCCGCTAACGTGTTCTTCACCATGGCTTGCAGTGCCAACTGAATATAGCCCGTCACTGGCCCAACCAGCGAGGAGAAGTGCAAGCAGGGCTGCGCAAAGCGATGCGCCTGCTTTCGTGATGGTCATTGTATCAAACATGTCGTTCCCGTTCTCTAGCCCGAGTTGAGGGCTATCTATCGTCTTCCATCACAAGATGGCAAGGTGTAGGAAGCGCGACAGAACGCCCATCTGAAAGATTTATTATGACTGCCACTGCAAACCCACGCCGCATCGCCTTTCAAGGAGAGCTTGGTGCCTATTCTCACCAAGCCTGCCGCGAAGCACGCCCCGATTGGGATGTGCTGCCCTGTGCAAGCTTTGAGGAAACGATGGATGCGGTGCGCCAAGGCGATGCTCAAGCCGCAATGGTGCCCGTAGAAAACACGACCTATGGCCGTGTGGCCGATATCCATCGTCTGTTGCCTGAAAGTGGCCTTTATATCGTGGGCGAGGCCTTTGTGCGCGTTCACATCAATCTTTTGGGTGTCAAAGGTAGCCAGATTTCTGACGTAAAAGAAGCGTGGTCGCATCTGGTTCTTTTGCCGCAATGCTCGAAATTCTTGAAAGAAAATAACATTAAAGGCTGTGTAACCACCGACAATGCCCGCGCCGCGCGCGATGTTGCTGCATGGGGCGACAAGGCCAAGGCCGCGCTTGCCTCGGAACTTGCTGCTGAAATCTATGATCTCGATATTTTGGCCCGCCATATCGAGGATCAAGACAGCAACCGCACGCGATTCTTGATCATGGAGCCAAAGGCTGATCTGCGCCCACGCGCGGAACATATGATGACCACCTTCGTCTTTCGTGTGCGCAACATCCCTGCGGCGCTGTACAAGGCCATGGGCGGCTTCGCGACCAATGGTGTGAATATGACCAAGCTTGAAAGCTATATGGTTGGGGGATCCTTTTCGGCGACACAATTTTATGCCGATATCGAAGGGCACCCCGATGATCGCGCCGTGCAATTGGCCTTGGAAGAGTTGGAATATTTCACCAGCGAGCTGCGAATCTTAGGCAGCTATCCCGCTGATCCGAGCCGCGACTACGGGACCTAATCCGCCCTTGCATTGCCATCGCGCCTCGCGCAAAGTTTGCGCTGACACAAGATTTGCGCGAGCGCCCCTCTCATGAACCCCCTTCGCGGCATTGCCCTGAAAATCGCATCTGTATGCGTTTTCGTGGCGATGGTATCGTTGATCAAAGCCACCTCTGACCATGTGCCGCCGGGTCAGGCCGTTTTCTTTCGATCATTTTTTGCGCTGCCTGTGATCATCGCATGGCTGTGGATGCGACATGAATTGTCAACCGGCCTGCGCACAGTCTCGCCCTTGGGCCATGTTTGGCGTGGGGTTGTAGGCACCAGTGCGATGGGGCTTGGGTTCGCGGGGCTTGGCCTTTTGCCATTGCCCGAAGTAACCGCGATTGGATATGCCGCGCCGATTTTGGTGGTTGTTTTTGCCGCCATGTTCTTGGGCGAAGATGTACGGCTTTTTCGCCTCAGCATGGTGGCTTTGGGGATGCTTGGCGTGGTGATTGTTCTTTCTCCGCGCCTCAGCCTTGGCGGCGCTGACACCACCCATGCCGAGGCGCTTGGCGCAATGATTGTTTTGATGAGCGCGGTATGCGCGGCCCTTGCACAGGTGTTTGTGCGCAAAATGGTTGCAACTGAAACCACATCGGCCATCGTTTTTTGGTTTTCAATCACGGCGACCTTAATGTCCCTTTTGACCCTACCATGGGGGTGGGTCATCCCTGGGCCCCGCGAAGCGATGCTCTTGATCTTGGCTGGCGTTTTAGGCGGCGTGGGTCAGATTCTGCTCACCTCAAGCTATCGCGAAGCCGATGCTTCCTTGATAGCGCCCTTTGAATATAGCTCGATGCTCTTGGCGCTTGGGGTGGGCTATATGATATTTGACGAAATCCCAAGCACGACCATGTTGGTGGGTGCGGCCATCATCATCACGGCAGGGATCGCCATCATACTTAGAGAACGGCAATTGGGGATAGAGCGCGCACGTCAACGCAAGGCCATGACGCCGCAAGGCTAAACCTAGCCCAAGGAGGCGCGATATTCCGCCTCGACCTCATTGCCACGGCGCACCAAATAGCCCGTCATCCGTTGCAAAACGCGGCCCCGCGCAAGTTTCAAAGATTGAATCACTAACCGCGCACTTAACGTGGTTGGCTTCAACTCCAAGGGCGCGCACGGCCGCGCAATTTGATCTCACTTGACCGCCCTGTGCCTTTGCGGGGCTGCAACCACCCGCCTTCCCGCACGAGCTTGGCGCCGCGTCCCGCCAAATCGGCTTCGATCTGCGTAAAATCGCAAAACCGCTCGAACACCAGTTCCAGCGGGGCATCAATATCTTCGGTCGCTTTGAATTTCATAGCTGATCACCCCAATGCTATACGCCGATCCTTTGCGCGCTGTGAAGGCAGGGCGTCTGGCCAAAGACCACCCCAGTCGCGCACCTATTGCAGCCTATATGAACCGATCTGCGAGCCAGTTTTCCAGCAAAAACCGCGCAATTGCGCCCTTGCGCGGCGAAGATATTTCTGGGTGTGACCCACAAAAGACATCCATCGCCTCTTGGCGGCTTAACCATCGCGCATCGTCCAATTCATTTGGATCAACCGTAATCTTTGTGCTTGTGGCGGTGGCTAGGCAGCCAAACATCAAAGAGTTGGGGTAAGGCCAAGGTTGATTGGCAACATAGCGCACTTCCGATGTGGTGATCCCCGCTTCTTCCAACACTTCGCGGCGCACGGCGGCCTCGATTGTCTCACCAGGTTCGACAAACCCTGCGAGTGCGGAATACATCCCTTCGGGCCAACCATGCGAACGCCCCAACAAAATTTGATCGCCATAGGTCACAAGCATGATCACCACGGGATCCGTGCGCGGGAAATGCGAGGCGCCACAGGCGGGGCATTTGCGCTGCCACCCCGCTTGCACCATCTGCGAAGGGCTGCCACATTTGGCGCAATAGAGATGCGAGCTGTGCCAATTCAACAAAGCACG
Organism: Roseobacter sp. HKCCD7870; assembly: GCF_037830315.1. Lineage (NCBI taxonomy): Bacteria > Pseudomonadati > Pseudomonadota > Alphaproteobacteria > Rhodobacterales > Roseobacteraceae > Roseobacter > Roseobacter sp. HKCCD7870. The sequence continues at coordinate 1,273,257 of NZ_JBBLYO010000001.1, forward strand.
GGCTGTTGCCGCCAATTCTGCTGCGCGTGGAGGCAGGGTGATCATAATGCTGCGCAATTCCAAAAACACAGCGCCCTCGGGCGCATCTGGATGGGCCTGCTCGGACAGATCAACAAAGGTGTTCAAGCTGACCCCTTCTGGCAATTCAGGATTCCAGTCGCTCAGGTCTTGCGCAAAATAGGCCGCCCCATCCTCGGACAGCCCCAAAAACAACCGCGCCTCCTCTGCGAGATCTCGTAAAAGCGGTGCGTCTTTTGGCAAAAAGCACAAGGACGCCAGACCCGTTTCTGAATCGCGCTGACATAGCACCTTGCCGCGCCACAGAACCAAGATATGCGCCTTTACAATTTGCCCCAATTGCACAGGATCATCCCGCAAATGCGCCGCACGATCTAAATTCGATCCACCAAAGGTGACCGCAGAGGCAGTTTTTAAAAGGGGCATGTGATGTGATCCTTGCTTCGCGCCCAAACCTTACAGAGACGTGAACGGGGTGCAACAAGAATAGGATTGCGCAGAACTACCCTTATGGTTGTATGATGCCCCCATCATAAGGGGATGAGATTTGGCTGCGGGACACATCATCATAGGGACGGCGCGGTCCGCGCGTCTGAAGGTCACGCTTTTTGCGACCACCGATTTACACGCTCATCTGACCGAATATGACTATTTTCACGACACCCCCTACTGCGCGGGAGGTCGGGAAAGAGCGCGATTTGAATGGTCTGGCCTATCCTGGCGTCTCGGCCCAAGGGTTCGAGCAATTTGAAATCACGCTTTAGCCCGCATTTTTTGTGCAGCCCTTGCACCAAGAGCCAAGATTGACTATTTGGGCGTTGAGAGGTTGGCGCGGACAGGCTCCTCGCCAACCCGGTCAGATCCGGAAGGAAGCAGCCGTAACGAGTCCCGCTTGGGTCGTTGTCCAGCCTCTCACCTTTCCCTTGAAAATAAGTGCCACCTGAACCCTTGCGGCGGTGCGTAAAAGCAACCAAGCTGTGGCTTGGGTTACGGAATTTCGGGGAATAGGCTGCAATGAATCGCTTTCGCTGCACCGATCTGGCATTGGTCGAGGCGCTGCCCATGCGTTTTTACCCAAAGCTGCGCGCGGGCCATGTTTTGAACAATGCAAGCGCCAAGTTTGAACGTCACAGTCAGCACAATCCAAGAGGTCTGATGCCGCTTGGCGCCTATTCCTACAGCCATTCCGTTATTATTGCGGGTTGGATTGGGCGATATTGCTCGATCAGCGAAAATGTCCGCGTAATGGGGGCCAGCCATCCGCATCATTGGGTGACAACCTCGCCTGTGCAATATCAACCCCGCAGGCGGCGGATGTTTGACCTGCCCCCATTGCCTGACTCTGCCCGGTATGATGGCGCGGTGCGGCCTGTGCGTATCGGTCATGACGTTTGGATTGGCCAAGATGTGCTGCTGCGTGATGGTATATCCATCGGCAATGGCGCGGTGATTGCAGCGGGTTCTGTGGTGACGCGCGATGTGGCAGATTACATGATTGTTGGCGGCAACCCCGCCCGCGTCATCCGCCCCCGTTTTGCGCCTGAGATTGCAACGCGGCTTCAACGCAGCGCGTGGTGGGAGATCACCCCCGAAGCATTATCTGACCTGACTTTTGACGATCCTTTGGCGTTTTTGGATGGGTTTGAGGCAAAACCCTCCTCACCTAAAATGCCCGATGAGCGGCGCACCATATGGGACTGGTCTGGGATCACACCGCCTGAGGCGTCATGACCTTAGCTGCCCCCACCATAAAGGCCATTCACAAGTGAAGCCCAAATAAAATTCCCCGCCATCGCGAAGAACAGGGCCACGCAAAAATAGAGGGTCAGCCCATGCACCAAATAGCGCATCCGCCCCAAGGCCCCTTGGCGCCATAACCAAATGCCTGCGGCGGTTGCAGGCAAATGGATCAACACAAAGATCGACACCACCGATAACGGGATGGCCCGAAACCTGCCCTCAACAAGAGCGGCCCATAGATAAACCAGCGCGACAAAGACGCTGGCCAGGATCAAAAACAGGAATATCAAAAGCCGTGATCTATCGCTCATCGCGTCCCCGCTTGCTTTGCGCGCAGGAAGCGGTTGCCGCGCCGCTCATCTGCGCCTAGTTTGCTAATAACCCTGCAGGCAGGGCGCCGTTCTGCCAAGCAAAAACCGTCAAGAGCCGTTGGAAAACCCTATGACCCAAACCACCGATCAAGCCTATCAGGTGCTTGCGCGCAAATATCGCCCCGCAAGTTTCGCCGATTTGATCGGGCAAGAGGCCATGGTGCGGACACTGAAAAACGCGTTCGCCGCAGACCGCATCGCGCAAGCCTTCATTATGACAGGCATTCGCGGCACAGGGAAAACGACCACCGCACGAATTATTGCTAAAGGCCTAAACTGCATTGGCCCTGATGGTGCGGGCAAGCCCACGACTGAACTCTGCGGGCAATGCGAACATTGCACCTCTATTGCCGAAGGGCGCCATGTCGATGTCATGGAAATGGACGCGGCTTCGCGCACTGGCGTGAATGACATCCGCGAGATTATTGAAAGCGTCAATTATCGCTCTGCCAGTGCGCGCTATAAGATTTACATAATTGACGAGGTTCACATGTTGTCGACCAGCGCGTTCAACGCGCTGCTTAAGACATTGGAAGAACCGCCTGCCCATGTGAAATTCATCTTCGCGACCACAGAGATTCGCAAAGTGCCTGTCACCGTATTGTCGCGCTGCCAGCGGTTTGATCTGCGCCGCATCGAGCCTGAGGTAATGATCACGCATTTGCGCAAAATCTCGGATCTGGAAAAAGCCGAAATCACGGACGAAGCCTTGGCCCTGATCACGCGCGCGGCGGAAGGTTCTGTGCGCGATGCGCTCAGCCTCTTGGATCAGGCAATTTCCCATGGTGCAGGCGAGACCAGCGCGGAACAAGTGCGCGCAATGCTCGGCCTTGCAGATCGCGGGCGTGTCATGGATCTGTTTGAGATGATCATGCGCGGCGATGCCAAGGGTGCATTGGATGAATTGGCCACGCAATACGCTGATGGCGCTGACCCAATGGCAGTTCTGCGGGATTTGGCCGATATCACCCATTGGTTGTCAGTGGTGAAAATCTCGCCTGAAACCGCGGAAGACCCCTCTATTTCTCCTGATGAGCGCAGCCGCGGGGTGGCGCTATCGGGGGATTTGCAAATGCGCGCCTTGTCGCGGATGTGGCAGATGCTGCTGAAGTCGCTCGAGGAAGTGGCCTTTGCCCCCAATGCGATGATGGCCGCCGAAATGGCCGTTATCCGCCTGACTCATGTGGCCGAATTGCCAAGCCCCGATGATTTGATCCGTAAGCTGCAATCCACAACACCGCCCCCCGCCGCACCACCGCGCGGGCCAGCCCCCACACAAGGCGGATCGCATGGCGCCCCCGCGCGAGGCTCAAGCCCTCCAAGCAGCACAGGCGGCGCAAATGGCGCGCCGCAAGCGGCCCTTTCTGAGGCCCCAGAGGCCCTACTGGCGCGATACCCGACTTTTGAGCATGTGGTCGCATTGATCGAAGAGATGCGCGACATCAAACTGTTAGTTGAGGTAAAGACCACTTTGCGCTTGGCCACCTATCGCGCGGGGCGCATTGAATTTGAACCTACTGACCGCGCGCCCGAAGATTTGGGGCCACGCCTTGGCCAACGCTTGACGCAATGGACAGGGACAAGATGGGTGGTCTCGGTCGTCTCCTCGGGCGGCGCACCCACCATTGAAGAGCAAGCGAATGCGGAGCGTGCCGAGCTTGAAAAAGAGACCAAAGACCATCCGCTGATGCAGGCCGTCCTCTTGGCCTTTCCACACGCCAAAATTACAGATATTCGCAGTCACACAGATATTCAGGCCCATGCTGCGGTCGAGGCCTTGCCCGAGATCGAAGATGAATGGGATCCGTTCGAAGACGATTAACCACAAAGGATGATTGATATGCTCAAAGGCCTTGGCGGTCTTGGCGATATGACCAAGATGATGAAACAGGCGCAAGAAATGCAGACCCGCATGGCGGAAATGCAAGAAAACCTGCACACAATCCACGTCACAGGGGAAGCAGGCGCAGGCCTCGTAAAGGCCACAGCCAGCGCCAAAGGCGAATTGGTGGGTTTGGATATCGACCCCTCCATCTTTAATGGGGATGACAAGGAAGTGGTCGAAGATTTGATCTTGGCCGCCATCAAAGATGCGCAAGCAAAAGCCTCTGATCGCAGTCAGGAAGAATTGCAAAAAATCACTGCTGAACTTGGCCTGCCAGCAGGCATGAAGCTGCCCTTCTGATTTCGATGAGCGAAGGCGCGCGCCAAATAGAGGAATTGATCGCGCTGATGGCGCGCTTGCCTGGTCTTGGGCCACGCTCGGCACGGCGTGCGGTTTTGCACCTGATCAAAAAACGCGCAGGCCTGATGACACCCTTGGCGCAATCCTTGGCCGAAGTGGCCCGTGACGCGCGTGAATGCCTCTCTTGTGGCAATATTGGAACAGATGAGGTCTGCGCGATTTGCACCGAACCCAAGCGGGGCAATGGCCAAATCTGCGTGGTCGAGGATGTCGCCGATCTTTGGGCGATGGAACGCGGCCGCGCCTTTGGCGGACGTTATCATGTCTTGGGTGGCACGCTATCGGCACTAGACGATGTTGGCCCTGACGATCTGCGTATCCCGCGCCTTATTGAGCGGGTCGCAAGAGATGGAATTGAAGAAGTGATCCTTGCGCTGAATGCCACCGTTGATGGTCAGACCACCGCCCATTACATTGCGGGCGAACTCGCCCCAATGGCGCGCGAAGGACAAGTGAAAATCACATCACTGGCGCAAGGTGTGCCCATCGGGGGCGAATTGGACTATCTTGACGATGGCACGATTTCCGCAGCCTTGAGCGCGCGGAAATCATTTTAACCTAAATCCCAAACCTCAGCGGTCGTTTTACAGGTCAGGGCATATGCATACCTAATGCGCATCCACGCGCCCCTCGACCATATGCGCAATCCCCCACACGCATCAGGTCGAGGGAAGTGGGATCAAAGCCCGTCAATGCAGACATATTTGGTATCAAGATAATCTTCGACACCTTGGCTGCCGCCCTCTTTGCCAAGACCTGATTCCTTGATGCCGCCAAAGGGGGCCTCAACCGTGGTGATCATGCCAGAATTGATGCCGACCATGCCATATTGCAAATCTCGATCAAGGCGCATCGCGCGCGCCAAATCGGAGGTGTAGGCATAAGCCGCAAGGCCAAAGCGGGTGTTATTGGCAATATCAATCCCGTCTTGATCTGTCTCAAATTTGAACACGGGCGCAACAGGGCCAAAGATTTCTTCCTGTGCAAATTCCATGTCGGCTTTGGCCCCTGTCAAAACCGTTGGCTGAAAGAATGTGCCGCCCAATTGATCCCGCATGCCGCCTGTGGCCACAGTGGCACCTTTGGCTTTGGCGTCTTCCACAAAGCCCTCGACCTTTTTCAACGCCGCTTGATTGATCAAAGGCCCTTGGGTCACGCCCGCATCCATGCCATTTCCAAGTTTCAGCGCGCGGGTTTTCTCAACCAATTTCGCCAGGAATTCATCATGCACACCTGCCTGCACAAAAACACGATTGGCGCAAACGCAGGTCTGACCAGAATTGCGAAACTTAGAGGCCATAACCCCGTCAATCGCACGATCCAGATCAGCATCGTCAAAAACGATGAATGGGGCATTTCCCCCCAATTCCATGGAGACTTTCTTGACTGTATCAGCTGACTGGCGGATCAATAATTTGCCCACATTGGTCGAGCCAGTGAAGGTCACTTTGCGCAATTCAGGGCGCGCCATCATCGCCCCACCAATGGCGGGTGCATCCCCCGTGACGATGTTAATCACCCCTTTGGGATAGCCCACATCCTCGGCCAAAGCTGCCCAAGCCAAGCCTGAATAGGGGGTTTCTTCCGAAGGCTTCGCGACAACTGTGCAGCCAACCGCCAAAGCAGGCGCAAGTTTGCGGGCCAGCATCGAGGAGGGGAAATTCCAAGGCGTAATCATGCCCACAACACCCACGGGGTGCTTTGTTACCAAAATACGGCGACCATTGACGCCTGCAGGAACGATCTCGCCTTTCACACGGCGGGCCTCCTCTGCATACCACCGCAGATATTGCGCACCGATGGTAATTTCGCCCTTCGCTTCTGCCAAAGGTTTACCCATCTCGCGGGTCAACAATTCGGCCAAACTGTCTTGGTTATCCATCAGCGCATCGTGCAATTTCCACAAAAGCGCCAAGCGCCCCATCAAGTCCATCGCTGCAAAAGCGGGAAAAGCTGCATGGGCTGCATCAATCGCGCGCATGGTTTCTGATTGGCCAGATTTCGGAATTTGCCCAATCACCTCGCCCGTGGCGGGGTTTGTAACATCCAAGGTCGCACCATCATCCGCGCCCACCCATGCGCCTGCGATATAATTCGCCTCGCGCATCCAGTTTTTCCAATCTGCCATGCTCCTCGCTCCTTTCTTATTTAGGCTTGCGCCCCCATCTTGCGCGCCACATCCAACATGCGCGCAGAAAATCCCCATTCATTGTCATACCACCCAAAGACGCGCAGCATCCCGCCTCTGGAGCGTTTGATCTGATCCCCTTGCACGATCAACGACTCGGGGCGCGCCCGAAGATCAGTCGAGACAACAGGCGCCTCGGTATAGCCTAAGATTGGCCCTTTGGCTGCGCGCAGGACATCGCGCGCCGCCTCAACCGATGGTCGCTGCTCGGTGATGACCGCCAAATCGATACAAGAGACACTTGCCGTTGGCACCCGAATGGCCGAGCCTGTGATCCGCCCCGCAAGATGGGGCAGCACAAGATCAATCAACTTTTCTGCACTGGTTGTTGTGGGCACCATCGACAAGGCCGCCGCGCGGGATCGCACCAAATCCCCCATCGGCATATCCACGGTGGGTTGGCTGCCCGTGTAACAATGCACTGTCGTCATCAAAGCCGTCTCGACCCCAAAGGCCTCATCGAGAACCCGCATCAGGGGGGCTGTGGCATTGGTGGTGCAAGATGCGTTCGACACAATGCGCGCTTCGGGCACTAGGGCCGCATCATTCGCCCCCAAGACCAGCGTCACATCAGCATCAAGGGAGGGGCCAGAAATCAGCACCCGTGCGGCACCTGCGCGCAAACCTGCCTCGGCAATCCGCCGATCCATGGCGCGCCCTGTGCATTCCATCAGAATATCCACCCCCGCAAGGGGCAGCGCCGCCAGATCAGGCTCGCAGGTAAAGGCAATCGGGCGTCCATCAATCACCAATGCGCCATCACCGCAGGTCACCTCGCCCGCGTAAGGGCCAAAGACGCTATCATATTCGAACAGGTAAGCGCAGGTCTTGAGAGGGGCGATGTCGTTGATGGCGACAATCTCGACCTCAGGCCAACCGCCCTTAAGCCACGCGCGTAGCACGGTGCGCCCAATGCGACCAAAGCCGTTTATTGCCACACGAATGGGGGCGGTCATGATGCCGAATCTCCTGATTGCTGTGAGGGGGCGAGTGATGCATGCCCACCGCGAAGGTGCAAGAACGCATCAGCGGATTGGATCAAACAGCGCCTCACGCAAAGAACAATCGCGCCCCATATCGGCAGGGCAATCACGGGGCTCTAAATCGCGGGTCAGACAAATGCGCAGTTCTGCAATGCGACCTGCGCGGCAGGTGGTGACAACACCAGCGTCACTGAAATCGGGGTTGGCTTCGCGGAGCGCGTCCTCCACCGCTTCGGCTGGCAGGCGCACAGGCCGATTAAGTTGGGTTAAAACCGCAGGCACAGTCACCGCCGCATAAGCGCGGCGCGATAGGGCGAAGTAATCCTCAGCAGGCAGGCCAGAACAGACCCCATGCTTATGCCATTGGTGCCACGCAAGGCCTGAGCTTCCCATGATATCAACCATGCCCGCCGTCAACGCATCACTTGGGCCGCGCGCGGGTGTTGAGCAATAACTGGGCCACCACTCCTCATATTGTGGCCAAAGCCCGTGCAAGGTGAACCCATGGCCTGCGCCCGTCTCACATTGCGCCGCGCCACGCTCATCCCCCTCAATCGCGCACCATGTTGAATTCCAACTGAGGGCTAAGACATAAAGGTTAAACACCCCCGCCTGATCTGCCCGCGCAGGGAGTGCCGCGCCACATAGTGCAAAGGCCAAAAGCCCCGCACGCATCAATCTGCACCCCATCTCGCGTTTCCCTCTTTCCTTGCGCCAATCGCTGTCTTATATAACGGGCAACTTCCCCGAAATCGAGGAATTGCGGCCCCCGCCGCAGCGTTGTTTCAGCGCCCGCCCGATTGCATCCGAAAAGGAGCTAAAAATGACAAAACCCATCATGGCAAAAGCCACCGCCGTTTGGTTGGTGGATAACACCACGCTAAGCTTTAAGCAGATCGGCGATTTCTGCGGGCTACATGAATTGGAAGTGCAAGGGATTGCAGATGGTGACGTAGCCACAGGCGTCAAGGGTTTTGACCCGATTGCCAATAACCAGCTCGACCAAGACGAGATTGATCGTGGCGAGAAAGACCCTGCGCATAAGCTTAAGCTGAAGCATAACCCCGCCGCACTGGGCGAGGAAAAGCGCCGTGGCCCACGCTACACGCCCCTGTCCAAGCGTCAGGATCGTCCTGCTTCAATTCTTTGGTTGGTCAAATTCCACCCAGAGCTGTCCGATGGCCAGATTGGCAAATTGGTTGGCACCACCAAACCAACCATCCAAGCGATCCGCGAACGCACCCATTGGAACATTTCTAACATCCAACCAATCGACCCTGTTGCGCTTGGTCTGTGCAAGCAGTCTGAATTGGATGCCGCCGTGCAATCAGCCAACGCGAAACGCGCCAAAGAAGGTCTGGTTATGACCGATGATGAGCGCCGTAAATTGGTCTCGACCGAACAAAGCCTTGCAGGTGATCCAGAGCCCAAAATGCCAAGCGCGATTTCAGGTCTTGAAACATTCAGCCTCTCAGGCAATTCGTCTGCCGCCGATGAGGACGAGGACGAAACCGAAAAGACCTATGATGCGGACAGCTTCTTTAACCTGCCAGACGATAAAGACGAAGACGACAAATAATCAGGCGTTATAACGCCTGCCATCTGAAAACCGCGCGCCCCCAAAGGTTGCGCGGTTTTTTAATGCAAAGGCACGCCAACAGGATCAAGCAGGCTGCGCCCACCATCCACGCAGAGAATTTGTCCTGTAACAAATCCCGCCCCATCCGAGGCAAAGAATTGGGCCGCACCCGCTACCTCGCGCGCCGAAGCAATGCGGCCAAGCGGTGTGTGGCTTTGGATGTCTTTGCGCTTCAATTCATCTTCTGCCAAACCTGCTTGAAGACTTGCGGACATCACCGACCCAAAAGATACAGCATTCACACGAATACGATTTGGGGCGAGGGACAATGCCAAAGACCGCGTAGATTGCTCAAGCGCCGCTAACGACACCGAATAGCCCATCAAATCAGGATGGCTGCGCATCGCAGCGATGTTCGAGATATTCACAATCGCGCCGCGCGTCTCATCATCGCGGTCATCCCCTTCGGCTTGGGCAATCATCTTTTTTGCAACGGCTTGGCTCAGGCGAAGCGATGTAAACAGGTTTTGCTGCAACATTTGCTCAATGCTGGTATCGGCAGGATCAAACGGGTCCGTTGGTATGATCTGGCGGCACGCATTGACCAAAATATCGACCCGATCGAAGGCATCAATCGTGGCCGAGATCAAATTGGCCACTGTCAGCTTTTCGCTTAAATCTCCCGCAAAGGCGCGAATATTTGGCGCGCACTCATCATCTGAGGCGCCACATTCATCAAAAAGCCGCTCCTCATCGCGATCTGTAAACACGACATTCGCGCCAAGGTCAGAAAAATGACGCGCAATCGCAAGGCCAATCCCATTGGCGGCCCCCGTCACAATCGCAGTTTTCCCTTGGATGGATAAAGACATTCCAAAACCCCTTTGCCGATCATCGCGCGGATCGCGCAGCTTTCGGTTTCCCAGCTTGATAGAGCTTGTAGCCCTGCATCTCGGCCAACATGCGGCCCGTTGAAAAATTCGCCTTCAGCGCCGATTCATAGGGCAGGTGACGATTTGCGACCATCAAAAATTGTCCCGAAGGCTTAAGCAGGCGACTTGCCGCCGAAATAAACGCTTGCCCCAAGGCAGGATCAGCCGCGCGTGATGTATGAAAAGGCGGATTGCACAAAATCGCATCATAAAGTGCATCGGGCTTATATGCAGTCGCATCTGCCCAGAAAAAGCGCGCGCGCGGATCATCGACATTCTGACGGGCGGCCTCAAGCGCCGCGTGATCGGCCTCAATCAAATCGAGGGTTTCAATACTATCCTGTTCATCCAGAATATGGGCGGCGATATATCCCCAACCCGCCCCAAGATCAGCAACGCGTCCCTTAAGTTTAGGGGCCAGTGCAATCAGTATTTCCGATCCTTGATCTGGCCCGTCCGCAGAGAAGCTGCCAATTGGCACGATATGGCCATCTTCGGTTTCCGTGGCGCGGCCAACCCATTCCGCGCAGGTTTGGGGCAGGACATCTGGGCGCGCAAACCAAATCAATTTGCCATGCGATTTTGAAAAAACTTCTAAGCCGTCAAAGGTTGATTTTAGGGCCTTGAGGATCGATTCAATCCCGATGGTTTTCGCCCCGTCCACCATCAAAATGCCACCCTTGCGCAATGCCATCAGTGATTGTGTGATCTGCGACAGGGTCAATTTTTTTGATTTATGGGCCGCAACCAAGGCCAGATCAAACGCGTCCACCGCATCGGCTGGCAAATCAGGATGCACTTCAATTCCACGGGCCGCAACGCGGGCATAATCCGGGTAAAACCCTTGCACAGCCAACAGACGGGCCTGTCCGAACACATCAAGTTGCATATCGCCAGTGGCACCATAAATCAAAACCGCCGAAAGGGGCGGCAAGCTGAGCGCATTTTGCTCAAGCGCGGAAATCCATCTGTCTGGGGTCATAAGCGGCGGCGGGACTGGGGATCAGTCCTCTTTCTCCATGGTGCATTGCAACGGATGCTGATTGCGGCGCGCGAATTCCATCACCTGCGCCACTTTCGTTTCGGCAATCTCATAAGAGAAGACACCCACAACGGCCACCCCTTTTTTATGCACAGTCAGCATAATCTCGACCGCCTGCGCGTGAGAGATGCCGAAGAAGCGCTCAAGAACGTGAACGACAAACTCCATCGGGGTATAGTCATCATTCAAAAGCAGCACCTTATACATCGGGGGCCGCTGCGTTTTTGGTTTTGTTTTGGATATAACGGTGGTGTCGTTTTCCTCCACAGGAGGTTTCGCCATCATCGTCAAGCCATCGCGCCGCATATCTACTCCAAAACTGGCCATCTGGTCTAAAACTGGCGTGCTCATGGTGCCATCGTCCATGTGCCTTTATATAAGCCGCAAGGTGATTCAGAAAAGGGGCCACAAGGCAACTGCCTGCGGTCGTGCATAACCCAATGACAAAAAAGCTGCAAATAATCGGTTTGGACGCGGATGATACGCTTTGGCAGAACGAAGAATTTTACCGCGTAACCCAAGCGCGCTTTGCAGAACTTTTGGCGGATTGCTGCGCCGAAGACGATTTGCACAACCGCCTCTTGGCGGCAGAGCGGCGCAATATCGGCCATTACGGATTTGGCATTAAAGGGTTCATGCTCTCCATGATTGAAACCGCAATTGAAGTCACCGAAGGAAAAGTCAGCGGTGCAGTTATCGCGGAAATTTTGGCCGCGGGTCAGGACATGCTCCAACACCCCATCACCCTGCTGCCCCATGCCGACAGGGTGGTGCGCGATCTGTCGCAAAGCCACAAATTGGTGCTGATCACTAAGGGTGATCTTCTCGACCAAGAACGCAAATTGGCGCAATCAGGCTTGGGCGAATATTTTCATGGCGTTGAAATTGTCAGCGACAAGAAACCTGAAATTTACACCCGCGCTTTCGCACGGCATGGCGCGAGTGCCGATGTGGCATTGATGGCGGGCAATTCCATGAAATCGGACGTCATCCCCGCCCTTGAGGCAGGGGCGTTTGGGGTCTATGTGCCGTCAACCTATATCTGGGCGTTGGAGGAGGCAGAAGCGCCCCAAACCCATGCACGCTATCACAGCCTACCCGATTTGGGTGGGCTGCCTGCGCTGGTCAAAACCTTGGAACAGGCCTAAGGCGCAACCTCTAGAACGATTTTTCCGATATGGGCAGACGCCTCCATATGGGTATGGGCCGCGGCGGCCTCGGTCAGATCAAAGTTGCTATCCATCACGGGCGCAATTTGGCCAGTTTCGAGCAAGGGCCAAACATGAGCGCGCAACTCAGACGCAATTGCTGCTTTGGCGGCATCTGATTGGGGCCGTAAGGTCGACCCTGTCAGCGTCAAGCGCCGCGTCATCATCTGTGTAAAGTTCAGCTCAACCTTCGCGCCCTGCAAAAAGGCGATTTGCACAAGTCGCCCATCATCCGCCAAAGCCCGAATATTGCGCGGCAGATATGGCCCGCCCACCATATCGAGAATGACATCAGCGCCACCTTCAGCGCGCATGATCTCAACGAAATCTTCCTTGCGGTAATTGATCGCCCGCTCCGCCCCCAAGGCTTCGCAGGCTCTGCATTTTTCATCTTGGCCTGCGGTCACAAAAACCCGCACCCCAAAAACACGCGCCAATTGAATGGCCGTTGTGCCAATCCCAGATGCGCCGCCATGCACCAAGAGCCGCTCACCCGCGCGCAAAGCGGCGCGTTGAAACAGATTTGACCACACGGTGAAAAACGTCTCACAAAGCGCAGCCGCAGCGCGCAGATCCATGCCGCTTGGCACGGGCAAAGCGTGGGATTGATGGGTCAGAGCATAATCTGCATACCCCCCGCCTGGCAAAAGTGCACAGACCTGATCCCCGATTTTCCACTCGGACACAGCCTCGCCCACCGCCACAACTGTGCCAGAGGCCTCAAGACCGGGAAGGTCAGAGGCCCCTTTGGGCGGATCATACAGCCCCGCCCGTTGCAGCGCATCGGGTCGGTTTACCCCTGCATAGGCAATTTTGATCAAAATCTGCTCGGCCTCAGGACGGGGGCAAGGACGGCTGCACAGCGTCAATACGTCTGGCCCGCCCGCCTCGCTGATTTCAACGGCGCGCATGGTTTCAGGCAGGGTCATGTAACTCTCCAGAACAGATTTCACTGTTGGTCTTTTGGACGAATATATCCTGGAAGGTCAATTCGTGCGACCCGCGCAGGGGGGCGGATCTTTCCAAGTAGCCAATTTGGCCCCGCCATTAGGGGCTTTAGCGCAGGGTTCTCATTGACAGATTTCTTTAGCTTTTCGATTTGCATCACATCATCGATGCGGCGATCCAAAAACGCCCATGTCGCAGCGTGATCTGGCGATTGATCCCCCAACCAGTAAAGCACAGTAGCCGAATACACCCCCGCTAATGTCGCACGCTTGGAATACCAATTGAAATCATTGGCGCGATCCCCAAGCCCCTCCCAAATGCTGTCAGCGGTTTCCCAGACGGCTTTGGCGCCATCTGCGGCATGGATGGGCAGGGCAAACAAGGTGGTGCCGCGGCGCACGGCCTCTTTGTGGTCGGCGACCGCCTCAAGGCGCAGGCGCACCCCATAAGCCACGCGATCACGATAGCGCATTTCAGACAAGTCAGCATTGCGCAAGGCGCGCAACAAATCTGCATCCCCCTGCCGATGAAAGGCCAAGGCCAAATCAACCGCTCCACGAGGGAAAAGCGCGCGACCCGTTTCGGTGTCTACATCGCAATCGCTCAACGCAGCGCAAAGGGCCGCATCAGACCACCCATCAAATGGCACATGATCCAATGCTGCGGTGACAATGCGCGCTTTCAGCTCGGTCGTGGCTTGGCTTTCCATCGCATCACTCCATTTTTCTGCGTTGCTTTACAACTTAGCAGATTCTTGCTAGATGGCCACTTCCTGCAACTTTGAAACTCTAACTTAGAAAGGTGGTGACACCACATGCAGGTGAGTGTTCGCGACAACAATGTTGATCAAGCATTGCGCGCTCTGAAGAAGAAACTTCAGCGCGAGGGCGTTTTCCGTGAAATGAAGCTTAAGCAACATTTCGAAAAGCCTTCCGTCAAGAAAGCACGCGAGAAAGCGGAAGCAATCCGCCGCGCGCGCAAACTGGCGCGGAAAAAAGCGCAGCGTGAGGGTCTGCTCTAAGCAGAACCTTCGCAAATGCGAAGTTTTCTTCAAAAAAGATATCCCCCGTCCTTTTGGCACGGGGGTTTTCTTTTGCGCTATGCTCAGAGGGTGAAGGGATCACCCTTCGTCATCATTATCCCAGATTTCATAGGTTCGGATGCCATCATAGCGGGCCAAATTTTCCATGGTCTTTTCGGGAAACCATGTAACTGGCAAATCGGAAAACTGCGGTAATTCACCAAGTAATTCCGAGATTGAGCGCGAACAATTTGCCTTGGGGGCAGGGCCAATTTCCTGAATGCGCTGCGCCACGAATCGCGCCTGTTCTGGCGGCAAAAGAACCTCCTGCGCTACGACATGATGAGTCTCGCGCGCATGCCACTGCATATAAAACCCATAGAGCGTGGGAGTCATTCCATAGAGCACATCATTGCGTTCGGGTGCGGCTGGGTGGAACCAACCGCCGGCAGGATCAAACAGCAATCGCTGTGTCCCGTCATCGACAACAAGGGCGCTATGCGCACCCGTGCCTGTTTCACTGCGCAGCATTGTCAAAAGTGTGATGCGCGTTGGCCCAGGCTCGCGATAGCTTGCTGTCGCAATGTCTTGATCACTGGCCCAAATCGATGGATTCGCGCAGCCCGTAAGGGCCAGCGCGAGACACAAAACTGTAAGAGACGAACGCCACCCCATCGGTGTTCGGCTTCAAACTTAGCGGGCGAAAAGGGCCAAGAAGATCACAACAGCGATCGAAACAGCACCAACGCGCATGCTCCACGTCATGAAACCATCAAAGGTTTTCTCCTGCTCGCTGATATCCATCGAGCCGTGCTTATGTTCGTTCTTTGCCATGGTCGTCTCCATTGATCTGGTCGCTTTTACGATGCGCATACCGAATTTCATGCGCCCTGTCACGCGACACTGTGACACGATCTGTGTAAAAATCTTACAAGGCGACAAGGAAGCTGGGTGGGGCCCTCAACTGCGCAACTGCCAAACCCATGCACCGCGCGCGTCCATTTCACGGGCAACCTCGCCCAGATGATAGAGATGGTTGAGATGGGCCACGGCCTCGACCATCGCTAGCCCATAAGTCGCCTCATCAATCTGGCGTTTGAACAAGGGGGCAAAGCAGTCAACCGCTGTGCGGGGTTCCGCGCGCAAATGTTCACGCAATCGGGCAAGCGCACCGTGATGATTGTCCGATAATTGCGCCAATCGTGCAGGCAACCCGTGATAGGGCAGCTTGTGACCTGGCAAAACAAGGTGATCTTCGTACGCCATGGTTTCAAACCTTGCGCAGCTTTCTAGCCATTCGGCCACAGGATCTGCCATCGGTTCTGTAGGATACACCCCAAGATTGGGCGATATCGATGGCAAAAGCTGATCCCCCGCCAAAACAAGCGGCACATCTTGGCACCATAAGGTGGCATGATCTGGCGCGTGACCTTGTCCCAAATGCACGACCCAGTCACGCCCGCCAAGACGATGCACCGCCCCTTCCTCCAAACGCGTAAAGCCCAAGGGTAAAGGATAAACTGTGTCACAGAAATTAAAGGGGCGGTTATCAAGGCGCTTGCTCAAAAGCGCCTCATCCATGCCCGCCCCACGCCAAAAAGACACCGCTTCTGGGCTCGGTGTTGGCTCCTCGTCCAAGGTCAGCATCCTTGCCGTCAGCCATGCGGTGCGGGTCATCAATAATTCCGCGCCTTGCGCCATAAACCAACCAGCCAGCCCGACATGATCAGGGTGGTGATGGGTGACAACCACCCGCAAGATAGGATCACCGCGCAGATCATCTTTTATAATCGCGGCCCATTCATGGCGATTGAGTTTCGTATCAAGCCCTGTGTCGATCACTGTCCAGCCATTTGGTTCGCGCAAGGCATAAACATTCACATGGTCCAAGCCCAAGGGCATGGATAACCGAATCCAAAGGATGCCATCCGCTATTTCCCGCGCAGTGCCTTTTGCAGGTGGGGTCTCGTGTGGATAGTGGATCATGTTACACCTTTTTGCAGCGCGGCTTGGCTTCACAGCGCGCCCAAGCTATATCGGGCCGCGCAAACACCAGTGCCGTCCTAGGCGATGAACCCCAATGTCACAAGTGCCACCTACCCAAGACCACCCCGCCCGTTTGTCCCCTGATGAGCAGGGGATCACGCGGGCCTGTGACTTGTTAGATCAGGGGGAATTGGTCGCGCTGCCCACGGAAACTGTCTACGGGCTTGGCGCAGACGCACGCAATGACCAAGCCTGTGCCAAAATCTTTGAGGCAAAAGGACGCCCTACATTCAACCCGCTGATCGTGCATGTGGCTGACCTCGCACAGGTCGCGCAAATTGCAGAGGTGACCGATACCGCACAGATCTTGGCAGATCGGTTTTGGCCCGGCCCTTTGACCTTAGTCTTGCGCCTGCGCCCTGATCACGGACTATCCCCCTTGGTTAGTGCAGGTCTGCCGACTGTGGCAATTCGCATTCCAAACCACCCTGTGGCCCAAAATATCTTGCGCCGCTTTGGTGGCCCAATTGCGGCACCATCTGCCAATAGATCAGGCCGCTTGTCCCCCACATCGGCCGAACATGTGGCGCGGTCGTTGGGCAATCGCATCGCGGCTATCGTAGATGGTGGGCCCTGCCCCGTAGGCCTTGAGTCAAGCATCGTGGACGCAAGTCAGAAGCCCGCGAAACTCCTGCGCGAGGGTGGCATTGCGCGCGAAGAAATTAGCGCGCTGACGGGGGCGCTTGTGTCTGACCTTACGCCTGGACGCATAGCTGCACCTGGTCAGATGAGCAGCCATTACGCCCCCAATGCACCGCTGCGCATCAATCAGGATCTCAGCGATCCAACGCGGCTACGCATTGCCTTTGGCCCGATTGGGGATGCAGATTTCACCTTATCGGAACAGGGCGATTTGCGCGAAGCGGCTGCGGCACTGTTTTCGATCCTGCATCACGCCGATGCGGAACTGGCATTGCACGGCAAAACTGGGATTGATGTCGCGCCTGTCCCACAAAAGGGATTGGGCCTTGCAATCAATGATCGGCTGATGCGGGCTGCCGCCCCGCGTGATTAAGCGCGCCCTGCCTGCGCAGACAACAAAATCGGATCAATACCCAATTTTGCAAGGGCAGCTTCCCATTTGCGCGGCATATCCACATTGAAAACCAGATCAGGCGCGGCCTCGCAAATCAGCCACGCATTCTGCGCAATCTCACTTTCCAACTGGCCCCGACCCCAGCCCGCATAGCCCAAGGCGACAATCGCCTGATCTGGGCCTTCGCCTTGCGCAATATCGTCTAGGATATCGAGGGTGGCGGTCATTGCAAATGTGTCATCCACCTCTAGGCGCCCCGCATGACCTGCGTCACCTTGCGCGTAAGAGGTTTCATGCAGCACAAATCCACGCCCCTGTTCAACGGGGCCACCAAAGCAGATTGGTAAATCAGGCAAAGATCCTGAGCCATTGGCAATGCCCAATTGCTCGAACATCTCAGACAAGGTTAGTTCGGCCAAAGGTTTGTTAATGATCAACCCCATGGCCTGCTCGTCATCATGCGCGCAGAGGAACACCACCGCATGCGCAAAACGCGGATCCCCCATTCCAGGCATAGCGACCAAAAGTTTGCCCGTTAAAGTCTCGATCGCGCTGTCGATATTTTCAATTTCATTCATATGTCCAAAATGCGCGGAGCCTGTCGCAAGGGCAAGGGGCGACCGCGCGGAATTTGCCGCATCTTCGCCGAAACGTGACTTTTCATTCATGGCGTCTGCCGCTAACCAATGAGGCTATGATGAATAAAACCACCCCATGCCATGCCGCCGCGCGCGCCCTCACTTTGGGCGCTTTTGCGTTTTGCATGGCCTGCGAGATAACGGGCGCCGCGTCAGGCCAAACTGTTGCCTTGAACGGTGATGATGTCGTCAAGGCACGGTTTCTGTCGGGATGGCGCATGGAAAATGGCCATCACATGGCCGCCGTAGAAATCAGCCTAGCCCAAGGGTGGAAAACCTATTGGCGCAGCCCTGGGGATGGGGGCCTCGCACCTGAATTGCGTATCGAAAGAAACGCTCAAATTGCAGCGGCTTGGATGCATTTCCCCCGCCCCGAAGTGATCTTCACGGCGGGCACGCCCAATATTGGATATCATGATCACGTGGTCTTTCCAATTGAGCTTGCAATGCCCCGCGGCCTTGGCCCCATGCCCCTTTCGGCAGAGTTGAGCATTGGTGTTTGTGATGAAATTTGCATGCCAATCACCCTTGAGCTTGAGGGTATTTTACCAGATAGCGGTGCCCGTGATCCGATGATCCTGCAGGCGTTGGCAGATCAACCCACCCCCGCCGCAGAAGCGGGCGTTGGCCCTGCCCGATGTGCAATCAGGCCAATTTCAGATGGGTTGCAAGTGTCGGTAGAGGTCACCGCCCCCGATTTAGGCGCGCCTGAAACGATGATGTTAGAGCTGCCCCTCCCAGATGTCTGGATGTCGCCGCCCGCCTTTCAGCGCAACGCGGGGCAAATCACTGCAACGGCGGATTTGGTGCCCCCGCAAGGCCTGCCCTTTTCGATGGAGC
Organism: Roseobacter sp. HKCCD7870; assembly: GCF_037830315.1. Lineage (NCBI taxonomy): Bacteria > Pseudomonadati > Pseudomonadota > Alphaproteobacteria > Rhodobacterales > Roseobacteraceae > Roseobacter > Roseobacter sp. HKCCD7870. The sequence continues at coordinate 1,292,092 of NZ_JBBLYO010000001.1, forward strand.
GCTCAGACCTGCGCATCACACTTGTCGGCTCTCATCGCGCGATCGAGATTGAGGGCTGCGTGGCGCATTAGGTCTTGCGATTTTGATAAGCGACCCCTGCGACAAGCCCCAAAACCAAGATCAGCACGCCAAGGCTAAAGACAAGGAACGCCGTCAGGGCACTCGCGGGTAGGAGTGCGGCCCCCCATCCCCAAGCCCCGCCCGTCAAGATTGGGCCGCCCATGACCAAACCCCACCAGAGAACCACCCCCAACGAGGCAAGCCAAAGTGTGGCGCCGGCTTGACCAATCCGCCCGCGATGGCCCAAGCCGCGGCGCAAACTGCGCACATGCTTTCCAATATCAGCTTGTATTGCCAAAACCGCTGGCACCAAGAGCAAGACGACAAACATCCCAAAGCCCAAACCATAAACCAACGTAATCACAGTGGGTTTGAGGAACTGCGCCTGTGACGATGTTTCAAACAACAAGGGCGCAAGACCCAGAACCGTGGTGAGGGTGGTCAAAAGAATGGGTCGCAAACGATCACAGGCAGCATCAATAACGGCAGGGATCAGCCCACGGTCTTTTGCATATTCATCCACAGTTGAAACTAAAACAATCGAGTCATTGATGATGATACCCGTCATCCCAATCAGACCCACAACCGTAAACATCGACAAAGGCACATCCCAATGCCAATGGCCAAATATCGCCCCCGTCAGGCCAAACGGGATCACGCATAACACGACAAGCGGGCGTAGCCAGCTTGCAAAAATCCACGCCAAAACGATGTAAATGCCAACCATACAGGCCAAGAACCCCGCAAGGGCATCGTCCAAGAAAGCGCGCTCCTGCTCGGTCAAGCCCGAAAGGGTCGTGGTCACCCCAAATTGCGCCTCAATATTTGGCAAGATTTGATCACTCAATTGCGCCATGATTTCCTCAGCGCGGGCCGGGTCATCTTCGGATAAATCCCCCGTCACTGACACCACGCGCTGTCCGTTTTCGCGGCGGATTGTGGAAAAGCCCGTCCGCGTCTCAACCGAAACAATATCGGCCAAAGGCACATAGCTGCCGCCATCCGCCCGCAACAACATGCGATCCAGAAAATCAGCGGTTAACTCGCCTTGCGGCAATTCCACCCGCACGGTGGCCGTGCGCAACCCATCGGGAAAGCTTGCCGCTTCAACCCCACCCAAGCGATTGCGCAATATCCGCCCCAAAGCCTCAATTTCAAATCCCAAGGCCTCACCGCGCGGGGTCAGAGATAGACTTAACTCCTGCCGATCATAGGGCAGATCATCAGCCAAACCCGACACCTCGCCAAAGGGCAAAAGCGCGGTTTTGACGGCCTCGGCCGCAGCCTTGAGAATCTCGGTTTCCGCACCTGTGATTTGAACATCAATCGCATCGCCACCTGGCCCACCGCGCCATCCGCGAAAGCTGATCTCTTCCACCATCGGATTTTGCCGCACTTCATTTTGCAAGTCCGCGACAAAAGCAAAGGAGGAATAGGGGCGCAGGTCAGGGTCAATCAACTCGATGGAAATTGACCCCAAAAGATCGCTGTCTTTCCCATCGGCAGATGCAAGACTGCCGCCCGTATTCCCACCAATTTCGGCCAAGACGTAAGAGGTTGGGTTGCGGCCATGCTCAGCCTCATACCGGCTTGCAACGGCCTCAACCGCGCGTTGCATTTCAGCCAACATGGCAAGGCTATCCTCGCGCCCTGCCCCATCAAGCATGGCAAAATTCCCTGAAACGGAGCTCAGCTCAGGCGCATTGAAAAAGCGCCATGTGACATCACCGCGCAAGAAACTGGCTGCTTGGGTGGCCAAAAGTAGCAGCATCACGGCCACAACAGGGTAGCGTGCTTTGACGGCAAAATCGATGAAGGGGCGGAAATAACGCCCGCGCAGCCTCTCGAACCAGTGGTTCACAAAACGTGAGGGACGATCATACCAAGCATCCTTCGCATTCGCCGCCAAAGCATGCGCCATATGATTGGGAAGGATTAGGAAACATTCCACCAAACTAGCCATCAGCACCACGATGACAGTAAAGGGAATATCAGCGATCAAATCCCCAAACCTGCCGCCAATGGCAGCAAGTCCTGCAAATGCCAAAACAGTGGTGAGGGTCGCGGCAAAAACAGGCGCTGCCATGCGCCGCGCGGCTGTTTCGGCGGCAGTGATAGGGTCTTCCCCAAGGGCACGATGGCGGTAGTCGGCATGTTCGCCCACCACAATCGCATCATCCACAACAATCCCCAAAGTGATGATCAAAGCAAAAAGCGAAATCATATTCAAGGTGATCCCAACGGCATACATCAGCGCAATTGCGGCCAACATCGCCACGGGGATGCCCGCTGCCACCCAAAATGCGGTGCGGGCATTGAGAAACAAAAACAACAAGCCAAGAACCAAGGCCAACCCTGTCGCGCCATTGGACAACAGAATTTCTAAACGCCCCGAAATAAACTCTGCGCGCGTGCGGATCAGATCAATCTGCACATCTTGCGGCAAGGTCGCCTCCATTTGTGTGGCGATCTCTTCGACCGTTGCCTGTATGGAAATCGCATCACCCTTATCCGAGCGATCCACCCGCACCGTCATTGCTGGGTTGCCACCCACGAAGTATGCACTTTCGCGGTCAACAGCCAATTCCATCACCCGCGCCACATCCCCAATCGAGACTGTGCGCCCATTTGGGTCACGAATAAGGGCAATTGCCGCGATCTCCTCTGCACTGCGCTTGGCTGATCCTGCCCGCACCCGTGCATTGGCCCCATCAACCGCCCCTGCAGGCGCGGTATCGACTTCGGCCGCAATGGCCGCCGCAATATCGGCCATCGTGAGATCATATTGAATCAACCGCACAGTTGGCACTTCGATCAAAATCTGCGGGGCAGCGACCCCGCGAATGGTTGTGCGTGTCACCCCCTGATCAAAGAGGCGCGCCACGAATTCATCTGCGAAGCGACCCAGTTGGGCGGGTGCCACGGGCCCTGTAATCACCACATCGGTCACGCGATCACGCCATGTGCCGCGCCGCACCTCTGGCGTATCGGCATCTTGGGGCAGGTCGGTGACACTATCGACTGCCTGCTGCACATCATCCGCTGCGCGCGCCATGTCCCAGCTGGGCTCAAATTCCAAACGAATATTGGCCACACCTTCACGCGCGGTGGCCTCGGATGCGACAACACCATCAACCGCCAAAAGAACAGGTTCCAAGACGCCCACAATGGCGGCATCTACATCCTCAGCCCCTGCCCCATCCCATCGGGCCGAGATGTCGATATCATCCACCACAACATCGGGAAAAAACTGCGCGCGCATATTGGGCAGGGCAAACAAGCCTGCCACGATCAATGCAACCAAAACCAAATTGGCCGCCGTGCGGTGACGCGTGAAATAAGACAATATGCCCGAGGCCTGTGGCGGAAGGCTACGCATGGTTAGCCCCCCATTCGTTCTTCAAGCCGCGCCACCACCCCGCTTGGCACACGGGGTTGGTTTAATTGATCCAAGAGCCGCGATTTCACATCATCAGGGATAAAGCTGTTGCCTTCAACATAGGCGATCAGCCGCGCACGGCGTTCAGGGTCAAGCTCTAGCTCCTCGTCTTGAACCACCTCAGGAAGGCTACCATCGGCTGTAGGGCGCAGAGGGTCAACCTTGATCCCCGCCCCCAAGACGGGGGTTCGGGCGGCCACAATCTCGCGGCCTACCAAGTGATCCGCGCGGAAAATCACATCATCCCCTTGGCGGCGCAGGAGCGTCACTTCGGCTTCCTCAAGGCGATCTTCATCCCCCAAAACAAGCACATGCGCGCCATCGGCCAAGGCCGTGGCAGGTGCAATCATGACGCCCTCAAGCGCGGGCTCGGTCACATGGACAGTGACAAAATCCCCCGCTTGCAAGCCCGCAGGGCGCAGCACATCGGCAAAGAGCAACCGCCCCGTTTGCCCTTCACCCACCGCCCCGCTTTCCCGCGTCAGGCGTGCAGGCAGGGTCAGAACTTGCTCACCCAGATCAATGCGCAACTCCACATCAACTTGCGGCAGGCGGCCATCTTCGCCAACAAGGCGCGCATATTGCGCGGTCGATAGACGAAAGGCGACTTCAAGCTGATCAGGATCAAGCAGGCGGCCAAATTGCTCATTCGCGCTCAACAGCCGCCCTTCGGCCAAATCAACCTCGGATAAAACTCCCGCAAAGCCAGCGCGAATTTCAGTATCAGCCAAACGCCGCTCTGCATCCGCAAGCGCCTGTCTGCGGGCCAATGTGGCTTGGCTGGCGGAAGCCACGGCCAATTCCGCCGCCTCAACTGCGGCCAAACTGCCGACACCGCGATCAGCAAGATCACGCGCCCGCTCTAGCGCGCGGCGGCGCAAATCTTCCTGTGCTTCAGCATCTTGTAGATCTGCCGCGGCGGTGTCGCGCGCCCATTCTGCCTCGGCAGGATCAATCCGCACCAAAAGCGCGCCTTCCTCAACACGCCCCCCCTCGCGGAAATTGGGCGCAAGCTCGACCACACGCCCCCCGATGGCCGCCCGCAATTCTAGACTGCGCCGCGGCAAAATCTCGCCAAACGCAGTCAGTTCAGGACGCAAGCTTTGCGGGGTAAGGGTCAGAACTTCGGCGGCAAAAACCCGCTCTCGGGCAGGCGGGCGACTGCCCTGATCGCCCATGCGTTCCTGCAAAGATGACCAGATCAGCCCGACCGCCAAGGATAACAGTCCAAAGGTCACAGCGCTTAGGAATAACCCCGTCAATGCACGATTGAAAAATCTCATAAATGTATCGCCTCAGCAGGGAAGGTTACCATAAGAATAGACCACGAAACTGCGATGGAAATAGCGCGGCATAGTGACCCCACACAGGAGGACACGCGCGGCATGGCTATTTCCGGCGCCGATGTTCCTCAAGGCGGGGCAAGATTTCAACAAAATTGCAGGGGCGATGGCGATAATCGAGCTGCCATTTTAGAATTTCATCCCACGCATCGGCACAGGCCCCCGAACTGCCCGGCAAGGCAAAGAGATATGTGCCTTGGCAGACCCCGCCCGTTGCCCGAGATTGAACTGCTGATGTGCCGATTTTTTGCATCGATACCATGGTGAAAACGGTGCCAAAGGCCTCGATTTCTTTTTCGTAGACATCGCGATGCGCCTCCACCGTGACATCGCGCCCTGTAAGACCCGTGCCACCCGTGGTCAGGATCACGTCAACCGCAGGATCCGCGCACCACGCGCGCAGTTTTTCTGCGATCTCAGTGCGCTCATCTCGTAAAATCTCGCGGTGGATCAAATGATGGCCCGCCGCTTTGATCCGCCCGTCCAAAAGGTCGCCAGATTTATCTTGCGTCAAATCCCGCGTGTCAGAAACGGCCAGAACCGCAATGCCGATGGGGATAAAGTCGCGCGTCTCATCAATGCGGCTCATCTCGCGCCCCCAAGGCTCGCTTTCAGTTTCAACAAATCCGCCCATGCCTCGCGCTTAAGCAAAGGCACCTTCATCAATCGCGCGGGCGAATAAATTGGGAAAGCAGCGCAGCGATGTGTGCCTGCCTCAAGCATATGATCCGATTCACGCAGACGCTGCACACCCGTTTGTGACAGGGCTGAAACGCAAGATGCGTTTCCAAGCAGCACCACCGCCTTCGGCGTACATAATGCGATATGGCGCAGCAAGAAAGGGCGCAGCACCTGATGCTCGGCCTCTGTGATTGGGCGATCTTGTGGCATCCGCCACGGAGAAACATAGGTGAAATAGAGCGCCTCGCTCTGACCCTCTGCCGACCGCGAAAGACCGATCGCGCCAAACATCGCATCAAAGAGTTTGCCAGCTTCATCGCTAAAACCCTGCCTCGCCTCATCATCGACACGGCTTGGGGCTTCGGCAATTACCATCACATCGGCCTGAGGCTTGCCCTGCGAGAAAACCATATTCCGCGCGCCTTTGCGCAAATCAAGCCCATGGAAATCCGCCATTGCGGCCCGCAATGCGTCTAAGGAAGGTGCCGCCTGTGCTAGGGCATCGGCGGCTTTGGCCAAATCTGAAACAGTGGCCGCTTTCGGTGCGGGTGTTGGTGCAGGCTTAGACTGCGCGACCTTTGGTGAAACGGGCGCGGGCTTCACCTCGGGCTCAAGGTCAAATCGGTTGATCGGCGCCTCTTCAATCGCATCGCTCACACCCAAATCTACCTGCCAACTGAGCGCGGCAAGCGCATCGGTATAGGTCATCTGATCAAGGTCATGACGCATGGTCACAATGCTACTGCCAGTGCGCCGCGAGGTAAATGGGCCATAACCGCCTCTATCGGATGGGTTGTGTCCGCCCCCAAAGACAGCCTATAAGCGGCGCAGTCAAATAGGAAGACAGATCAGGGGGAGCCCGATGTCGTTTCGCCAAAACCACCTCTTAGGTATCGAAACACTTGCCCCCGATGAAATCGTTACAATTCTTGATCTTGCCGATCGCTACGCCGAACTCGAGCGCGGCGATAACAAGCATGGCGATGCCTTAAAGGGGCTGACCCAGATCAATATGTTTTTCGAGGCCTCCACCCGCACCCAAGCCAGTTTTGAATTGGCAGGCAAACGTCTTGCCGCGGATGTGATGAACATGGCGATGGCGGCGTCTAGCCTCAAAAAGGGTGAAACGCTCATTGATACGGCGCTGACGCTCAACGCGATGCATCCTGATCTTTTGGTTGTGCGACACCCGCATTCGGGCGCCGTTAACCTCTTGGCGGAAAAGGTGAATTGCGCGGTTCTGAATGCGGGCGATGGCAAGCATGAACACCCAACCCAAGCCTTGTTAGATGCGCTGACCATTCGCCGCGCAAAGGGGCGCTTGCACCGCCTGAACATTGCGATATGCGGCGACATTGCCCATAGCCGCGTGGCGCGCTCAAACATTCTGTTGCTTGGCAAAATGGAGAACCGCATTCGCCTAATTGGCCCCCCTACCTTGATGCCCGCAGGGGTCAGCGAATGGGGCGTGGAAATGTATGACGATATGCAAGTAGGGCTTGCAGGCTGTGATGTGGTGATGATGCTGCGCCTTCAAAAAGAACGCATGGACGGCGCCTTCATCCCCTCAGAACGGGAATATTATCACCGCTTCGGGCTGGACGCAGAAAAGCTGAGCGCCGCCAAGGATGATGCGATTGTCATGCACCCCGGCCCAATGAATCGCGGGGTCGAGATTGACGGAACCATCGCCGATGACATCAATCGCTCAGTGATCCAACAACAGGTTGAAATGGGCGTTGCTGTGCGTATGGCAGCAATGGATTTGCTGGCGCAAAACTTGCGTGCCAGACGAGCCAAAAAGGGGGCGCAGGCATGAATATCCTATTCAAAAATGCGCGCCTCATAGACCCAGAGGCAGGCACCGAGGATTTGGGCTGGCTTCTCGTCAAAGATGGAATGATTGCGGCGCGCGGAACGGGTGACACGACCCAAAACGCAGAGCGCGTCATTGACTGCGCCGAAGCCTGTCTTGCCCCCGGTCTGGTCGATATTGGCGTCAAAATCGGCGAACCTGGTGAACGGCATAAGGAAAGTTTCCGCAGCGCACGCGCGGCTGCCGCAGCAGGTGGCGTGACCACCATCGTCACGCGCGCTGACACCACCCCCCCGATTGATACGCCTGAAACATTGGAATTCGTGCGCCGCCGCGCGCAAGATGCAAGCCCCGTGCGTATCCTCCCAATGGCAGCCCTGACCAAGGGCCGTGAGGGGCGCGAGATGACGGAATTGAGCTTTCTCTTGGATGCAGGGGCTGTGGCCTTCAGCGATGGCGACCTCGTTCTGCGCGACAGTAAGGTTCTCAGCCGCTGCATGGTGTACGCCCGCAGTCTTGGCGCGCTCATTGTGGGCCATCCACAAGACCCTATTTTGTCAGAAGGGGCGGCTGTAACATCCGGCAAATTCGCCTCTCTTAAAGGCTTGCCCGCAGTGTCGCCTATGGCAGAACGTATGGGGTTGGAGCGCGATCTCGCATTGGTTGAAATGACCGGCGTGGCCTATCACGCAGATCAGATCTCCACCGCGAAATCCTTACCCGCGCTGCGCCGCGCGAAAGAGGCAGGGCTGAATGTTACGGCAGGTATTTCAATCCACCATTTGACGCTCAACGAATTTGACGTAGGCGATTACCGCACCTTTTTTAAGGTTAAGCCACCCTTGCGCGCCGAGGAAGACCGCGTTGCGATGGTTGAGGCGCTGCGGGAAGGGCTCATTGATATTATTTGCTCCATGCACACGCCACAGGATGAAGAAAGCAAACGGCTGCCTTATGAAGCGGCGGCCAGTGGCGCAGTGGGGCTTGAAACCCTGTTGCCCGCCGCGTTGCGGCTGCATCACGGGGCGGGTCTGAGCCTGCCTGACCTCTTCAAAGCCTTGTCTTTGAACCCCGCCCGCCGCTTTCATGTCCCAGGTGGCAGCTTGGCCGAAGGTGCTGTGGCTGATCTCATCTTGTTTGATCCACATCGACCCTTTGTTCTGGATCGCTTCGCTTTGCACTCAAAATCCAAGAACACGCCCTTTGATGGCGCACGACTGCAAGGGATGGTTTTGGCAAGTTTCGTCAACGGCCAATGCATTTATGAACGGAACTCATCGTGATCGAATTTAACTTGATCCAATTGGGCCTCGTTGGGATCGGTGCCTATTTCTTGGGCTCGGTTCCCTTTGGACTGGTCATGGCGCGCCTGTTCAATTTGGGCGATTTGCGCAGCATTGGGTCGGGCAATATTGGCGCAACCAATGTCCTGCGCACAGGCCATAAATTGGCGGCTTTCCTGACCTTGATTCTTGATGCAGGAAAAGGTGCGATTGCTGTTTTGGTGGCACGTGCCCTGTTTGGCGATTTAGCTGCACAAGTTGCAGGGGGCGCGGCATTTCTCGGGCATTGCTACCCTGTGTTTATCGGTTTCAAGGGCGGCAAGGGGGTGGCAACCTTTCTTGGCACGCTCCTTGCACTTGCTTGGCCTGCAGGTATTGCTGCTTGCGCCACATGGGCGATTGTGGCCGCGCTGTTTCGCATTTCGTCCCTATCCGCGCTGATCGCAGCAGTATTGTCACCCGTATTCGTGGCAATCTTGGGCTATCCGCAGACCGCAGTCGTCACGGTCATCTTGGCTGCGCTGATTTTCAACAGACACCACGCCAATATCAAAAGACTGCTCTCTAGAACCGAGCCGAAAATTGGCCAGAAATCCTAATCAGTATTTATACTCTTCGTAGATCTGCGTTAAATCACCGCCCCATTCGCCGTGATAGCGTTCCAATAATTCATCAGCGGGGGTCTTGCCGCTCTCTAGGCTTTCTTTCAACGCATTCAAAAAATGTGTCTCATCAGGCACAAGCCCACCCGCGCCCGCGCGCGCGCGGGTTTTTAACCCCGCCTCAGAGAGCGCCACAACTTCACGCGCCAGATCATGCATCTTTATCCCATGAGTGTCGGCCTGAAGCCCATCTACGGATGCCGCAACGCGCAGCGCATCGCGCGTCTCAGCGTCCCATCCCTTCACCAAATCCCATGCGGCGTCTAATGCGGTCTGATGATACATCAAACCCACCCAAAACGCGGGCAAGGCACATAGTCTGCGCCACGGGCCGCCATCAGCACCGCGCATTTCGATGAATTTCTTGACCCGTGCCTCAGGGAAAATTGTGGTCAAATGATCCGCCCAATCAGAGAGGGTCGGCACCTCACCTGGAAGGGCAGGCAATTGACCTTTGAGAAAATCGCGGAAGGATTGACCGAGCGCGTCAATGTAGACCCCATCGCGATACACAAAATACATCGGCACATCGAGCGCATATTGCGCCCATGCCTCAAAGCCAAAACCCTGCTCAAACACAAAGGGCAGCATCCCCGTGCGCGCGGCATCGAGGTCACGCCAAACACGGGCGCGCCATGATTTATGCCCATTTGGCTTGCCATCAACAAAGGGCGAATTCGCAAACAGCGCAGTCGCAACAGGTTGCAACGCCAAAGCCACGCGCAGCTTTTGCACCATATCCGCCTCAGAGGAGAAATCGAGGTTCACCTGAACCGTGCTGGTGCGATACATCATGGTTTTGCCCATGCTGCCCACGCGATCCATATAGCCTGTCATCAGGCGATAGCGCCCTTTTGGCATCATCGGCATATCCTCATGCCGCCAAATCGGGGCCGCACCTAAACCGATGAATTCAACCCCGATCTTATCGGCGACATCACGAACCTCGCGGAGGTGTTGGTTCACCTCGTCACAGGTCTGGTGGATTGTCTCGAGAGGCGCACCTGAAAGTTCAAGCTGCCCGCCAGGCTCAAGGCTGACATTCGCGCCATCCTTGGTCAGGCCGATGATGTGCGCGCCCTCCATAACGGGCGCCCATCCGAATTTATCGCGCAACCCCTCAAGCACCGCTTTGATTGAGCGGGGGCCATCATAGGGCAGCGGGTTTAGCGTGTCGCGGCAATAGCCGAATTTTTCATGCTCTGTGCCAATGCGCCATTGATCCCGCGGCTTGCACCCTGAGGCCAAATACTCGGCCAATTGGCTTTCGCGTTCAATAGGGCCACCGCCTTGTTGAGGTATCGACATGGGCGCTGCTCCAGCCTGAATTATGATTGCACACCAATGCGGAACTGGCCCGCCTGACCACCCGTGTCAAGGCCACGCGTCCACAGAATTTGCGTACCAAGGCGTTTCTTATCGCGCGCGGCAATCAGCGCGGCCATTGAAATTTTGGGCAGGGCAGAAAACCCATCAAACAAAACCTCTGCGCCGCTTGCCTCAAGAGGAATGGTCAAAACACTGTCGCGGGTTTTCAACACCCATGCAGGGTCTTTGTCCTTCTCGACCCGCAAGCCAAGGGTTTCTAAATCATCCAAATCCACGGCACCGCCCCAAATTGGGCCCATATAGGCGATGCGCCCTTCAACAAGGCTGACCACCCCCACGCCTTGCCCAGACGATGCAAACCGCGCGCGGCGCCATGCGACAAAGCCCGTTGTGGTTGCCACAGCCACCACCATCCACCCAACCATACCCAAAATTGGGCTCGGGCGCGTGATCAACCACAGGCCAAAGCCAACCGTGCAGAGGGCTGCAATCACCTCCGCGTGTCGCACAAAGGCGTGGCGCAATTCAGGTCGGATCATGCCAATCCCCCAAATGCGATTGAAACAGCGTCAGCAGGGCCACGGCGGCGGTATCCGCGCGCAAAATGCGTGGGCCAAGGCTGACTGGGGTCACAAAAGGCAGGCGCGACAAGCTTGCGCGCTCCTGCGGGGAAAACCCGCCCTCAGGGCCAATCAATAGCGCCCATTTCTGACTATGTTGCGGCCCCGCATAAGCCGCCGCAACACCCATCCGCGCCTCATCCGCCCAAATAATCTGACGACCCTCAGGCCATTGCGCCAAAAGGCGATCAAGGCGCATCAGATCACTGACCTCAGGCACGAATGTGCCGCCACATTGCTCTGCCGCCTCTATGGCGTGGGCTTGCAAGCGATCCTGCCTGATCCGCTCGGAATTGGTGAACTCGGTCTGAACGGGGATGATCCGCGCTGCCCCCATCTCGGTCGCTTTTTCCACGATAAAATCGGTGCGCGCTTTTTTGATTGGCGCGAAAATCAGCCATAGGTCAGGCGGCAGCTGAACCGCACGGGTTTGCTCGCGGCACAAAAGCCGTCCTGCGCGCTTATTTGCTTCGACAACTTCGGCAAGAAACTCACCGTCACGGCCATTAAACACCAAAATCTCGGCCCCAACGGAAAGCCGCATCACAGCAAAAAGATAATTCGCCTGATCACGCTCGAGAGAGAGTGTTTGCGCTTTGGCAAGCGGCTGGTCTAGGTAAAGGCGTATCTTGGCGGCTTGAGACATAAGGGGATCATATGAGCGCAGATAACCAAATGCCAGAGGGTCGCGTGCGCGATGCCTATCAGGGCAATTGGGTCGATCATCTCGCCCCTGCCGCAACACGGCCCTATCTGCGATTGTCGCGGGCCGATCGCCCAATTGGCACATGGTTATTGCTTTTGCCGTGCTGGTGGGGCTTGGCGCTTTCTGTTGCGGCTGACCCTGCGGGTGGCACAGTCTATGATCTCTGGATTGCACTAGGATGCGCTATTGGCGCGTTTCTCATGCGCGGTGCAGGCTGCACATGGAATGACATCACCGACCGCCATATTGATGCGGGCGTTGCCCGTACCCAATCGCGCCCTTTGCCATCAGGTCAGATGACAGTGCGCGGAGCACTGATTTGGGCGGTTGTGCAGGCACTCATCTCTTTTGGCATTCTGCTCACCTTTCAGGCAGCCGCAATTTGGTTGGGCATTCTGGCTCTGTTGCCCGTAGCGATTTATCCTTTTGCCAAGCGTTTCACATGGTGGCCGCAGGTGTTTTTGGGCATGGCCTTTAACTGGGGCGCGCTTTTGGCCTGGGCGGCGCATCAAGGCAGTCTATCGCTTGCCCCTCTCCTTCTTTATCTCGCAGGAATTGCTTGGACCCTGTTCTATGACACGATTTATGCCCATCAAGACAAAGAAGATGACGCGCTGGTGGGCGTGAAATCGACGGCACGCCTTTTTGGGGAGAATTCGGCGCAGTGGCTTTGGGGCTTCTTGATCCTCAGCGCGGGTCTTGCGGCGGCGGCTGTGATGGTTGTCCTATCAGGGTCGGCGCTGATTTTGGGTCTTTGCGGCGTTGTGGGTTTTGCCGCCCATATGATCTGGCAGATGCGGCACTTGGACATCAACAATGTCGACCGCTGCCTGTCACTGTTTCGCAGCAATCGCGATGCTGGGCTGATCTTTGGGCTATTTCTTGCCGCTGCAGCATGGCTGTGATTGATCCTCGGGCGATTAATCTCTAAGCCATCCGCAGGGGATAAATTCGGATCACATTTCCAATATGAAAATTTCGCTCTCTCTTGCAGCAGTTTTAACTTTTTTGATCGCAGGCCTGTTGTCTTATCTCGTGGCAATCGCCGCGGCGATCTCTATCGAAAACCGTTCGGTTGCGGCGGTTGAGGATCGGCTTGAGCAATCTGGCGTGAGTTGGGTCGAGTTGCGCGGGGACGGGCTGCAAGTTCACATTTCAGGCGAGGCCCCCAATGAGGCCGCACGGTTTCACGCGCTGACCCTCGCCGCGGCAGTCGTGGATGATGACCGGCTGATTGATGAAATCACTGTTGCTGACCCCGCAGGCATTTCAACCCCAGATTTCCTGCTCGAGATGTTGCGCAACAGTGACGGCATTTCGATGATTGGACTGATCCCAACCGATGCCGATGACGAAACCATTGCCGCGCGCATCGCCGATATCACCAATGGGGTCGAAGTCGCCAATCTGGTGGAAAGCGTTGACTATCCTATTCCGCATGGTTGGGATGCCGCACTTGAATATGGGCTGCGCGCCTTGCGCTTGCTTCCACGTTCAAAAATCTCGGTGATGCAGGGCAAGGTGACTGTCACGGCCGTTGCCGATAGCGTGGCGGAGCGTGACAGCGCAATATCCCGCTTAAACAGTTACCCTCAGGCAGGGTTAGATGTGGTTATCGACATCTCCGCCCCCCGTCCCGTTATTACACCCTTTGCCTTTCGTATGATCCGCGAGGGCGATGTGGCCACCCTTGAGGTTTGCTCCGCAGATACGGAGGCGAATGCGGCGCGGATTATCACCGCGGCAGAGGCCGCAGGCCTTACCACAGGTGAAAGCTGTGATGTCGGCCTTGGCGTGCCTTCCACAGAATGGGCGCGGGCCATAGAGGTGGCAATTGCCGCTCTGGCAGAACTCGGGGATGGGACGCTGACCTTCTCAGACGCCGATGTCAGCCTTATTGCGAAAGAAGGCACATCGCAGCGTCTTTTTGATCGGGTGGTGGGTGAATTAGATCGCAACCTTCCCAATCTGTTCTCATTGCAGGCCATCCTACCGCCCCCGCCCCAAGATAGCGGCGCGTTAGAAGCACCAGAATTCACCGCAAACCTTTCTGAGACAGGGGCCGTTCAAGTGCGCGGTCGCTTACCCGATGAAAACCTGCAAGCCGCGAACCAAGCTTTCGCGCAGGCGCTTTTCGGCAGCGAAAATGTCTATTTCGCCACGAATTTAGACGAAGCCTTGCCCGAAGGATGGTCAGTCCGCAGTCTTGCAGGCTTAGAGGCGCTGTCCTTTTTGCATGACGGCGATTTGCTCATCACCCCCGCAAAACTGACATTGTCTGGCCGTGTTGCAGATCGAGATCACATCGAAATGGCCTCGCGCCTGCTATCGGATAAACTTGACGGTGCAGATTTCGAGATCAACGTGACCGTAGATGCAAGCCTTGCGCCTGAACCTGAATTGCTGTCGCCTGAAACCTGCCTTTCGCGGATCAATGATCTGTTGGCAGCGACGAAAATTACCTTTGATCCTGGGTCGATTGAAATCAACGAAAGCACAGGCGCAATCCTAGATCGCTTGGCTGAGATCCTGCCAGATTGCCGCCATGTGGATATGGAAATCGGCGGTCATACCGACAGTCAAGGGCGAGAGGAAATGAACCTCACATTGAGCCAAGCCCGCGCTGATGCGGTCTTAAACGGCCTTCTGGCGCGGCGGGTTCTAGTGTCGAACCTATCGGCGAGCGGCTATGGAGAGGCCAACCCAATCGCGGATAATGACACCGAAGAGGGCCGCGAGCAAAACCGCCGTATCGAGTTTAAACTAATTGATCGAACCGCAGCCGAAAATGACACGCCCGAGGAGGCGGCAGATGCCGAAGCCCCTGCAGGCGAGGAGGCCCAACAATGAACCGCACTGAATTCATTATCGCCATTACGATCATTTTGATCATCGCCTTTGCCCTTGGGTGGTTCGCAAATTGGCTTGTGCATCGCCTGACGCGCGTATCCGATGCAGATGTGAATGAGTTGGAAAGCCTCGCCGCTTCGCTGCACGAAGCCGAAGAATTGCGCGACCAAGCCATCACTTATATCGAACAGCGCGAAAGTGAATTGACCACGCAGCTTTCCCAAACCGAAGCCGAGTTGCGTGCCGCGATGGAAGGGTTGCGTGAAGCCCGCAGCGAAAACGACCATCTGCGCAGTAAGTTGGAGAAATCCTAATCTAAGATTTTACCCATTGGGCGAGCGCGGCCTCATCTTCGTCTTTGGCCTCTACCCAATCCGCGCGCCCATCGTGGCGCGCTTCTTTTTTCCAGAATGGCGCACGGGACTTCAGATAATCCATGAGGAAATCGGCGCTTTCAAATGCTGCTTTGCGATGGGGCGAAGCGGTCGCAACCATCATGATCTGGTCTGACGGCACAAGTTTGCCATAGCGGTGGATGATCAAGACGCGGATCAACGGCCAGCGCGCCTGCGCCTCGGCGGCGATTGCACCAAGCGCTTTTTCAGTCATGCCTGCATAATGCTCTATTTCCATGTGAGCGAGGCTTTGATCGGGCAAATCGCGCACCAGACCTGTGAAACTGACGACAGCGCCCGCACCCGTTGCGGCTGCGGCGAAATTCGACATCTCAGCGCCCAAATCAAACGGCGCAGACTGGACGCGGACATCTACCGCCATGGCCCTAGCCCCCCGTCATTGGTGGGAAGAAGGCAATCTCGCGCGCGCCCTGAACCGGATGATCCAAATCGACCAATTCCTGATCAACCGCAGCGCGCACAGAGGATAGATCCGAAAAGACCAAGTCATGCGCATCAGATTTACCGCGCAGCTCAGCAATCAAATCGGCGATTGTTGCCGCATCGGTGCTGATCATCTCGCGATCCGCGCCAATGCGTTCGCGCAACCATGCGAAATATCTCAGTTCAATCATCCCGTCAGCCTTTCTGGTCACTGAGGAATGGCAAGGCTTTGAGGAAGTAATCAAACCCTGTGACAAAGGTCAAAACGGCTGCAAGCCACAACATCCCCATGCCGCCCCACGCCAAAGCATCGCGCAGCACATGCAAGCCAAAGGTGCCAAATGAATGGTCATTGTGCATGTTATGCTCTGCAATCGCCCATAAGAACATCAAGACAATCGCAACCATCTGCACCATGGTTTTCCATTTGGCGAGTTTTGTAACCTTAAGTCGCCCTGCATCCGCGCCCAAGAATTCGCGCAGGCCAGAGACGAAGACCTCGCGAAACAGGATAAGAACAACAGGTGTGATCAGGGCCACGGATAAATCAAACAGTCCGACCAAGATTGCCAAGGCGATCACCACCATGGCCTTATCCGCAATCGGATCAAGCATGGCACCGAAACGGGAAACTTGCGCCCATTTGCGGGCCAAATATCCATCCAGATAATCGGTGGTGGCCGCGCCGATAAACAGGATCAATGCCACCCAATCGGCAATCGGACGCGGAAAGATTGCAAATACAACACCGACCGCAATCGCGGCTAACAGGCGAAGCACCGTCAGAATATTTGGAAGTGTCCATGTCATAGGTTCGATCTTATCCGCTCACGCCCCGTCATGGAAGAAGGCATAGATGGTTTCTGCCATCCGATCTGAGATTCCTTCTACCGCCTTCAGATCTGCCAAATCTGCGCGTGACACGGCCTTAGCACTTCCAAAATGGGCCAAAAGCGCCCGCTTGCGGGTGGCGCCAATGCCGGGAACCTCATCCAACGGGGTCGCGCCAATCGCCTTTGACCGCTTGTCGCGATGCGCCCCAATTGCAAAGCGATGCGCCTCATCGCGCAGGCGTTGGATAAAATAGAGCACAGGGTCATTGCGCTTAAGCGCAAAGGGGCGCGCCCCATAGCGGTGGAACTCTTCCTTGCCCGCATCACGATCGACACCTTTGGCGACACCGATAAAGGGCACATCGTCAACACCTAGATCTCCCATGATCTCGGCAACAGCACTGATCTGCCCTGCCCCACCATCGATAAGCAATAAGTCAGGCCAAGCATCCGATTTGCGGTCAGGGTCTTCCTTAAGCAGGCGCTGAAAGCGGCGCGTTAGAACCTCTTTCATCATGCCAAAATCGTCCCCGGGGGTAAGGTCATCCCCGCGGATGTTGAATTTGCGATATTGGCTTTTGAGAAAGCCCTCTGGCCCCGCAACAATCATGGCCCCAACGGCATGCGCGCCTTGGATATGCGAGTTGTCATAAACCTCTATGCGCGCAGGCGCGCCATCTAGGCCAAACGCATCGGCCAAACCGCGCAACAATTTTGCTTGTGTGGCGCTTTCGGCCATACGCCGTGCAAGGCTTTCGCGGGCATTGCGCAATGCCCCCTCAACCAATTCCGCCTTTTCGCCACGCTGTGGCACGAGGATCTCAACCTTGCCACCGCGCTTTTGGCCCAAGGCGGCCTCCATCAGCTCGGCCTCCTCCAGCCCATGCGACAGGATCACTTGGCGTGGGGGTTCCTTGTTATCATAGAACTGGCCCAAAAAGGCCTCCATCACCTCATCAGGGGACTCAGAACCACCCAAGCGCGGGTAATAGTCATGGTTGCCCCAGTTTTGGTTGGCGCGGATAAAAAAGACCTGAACACAGGCCTGACCGCCCTCCATATGTAAGGCGATGATATCGGCCTCACGCACAGCTTGCGGGTTGATCCCTTGGGTGCCTTGCACTTGCGTCAGCGCGCGAATGCGGTCGCGCAACGCTGCAGCGCGCTCATATTCCATCGCTTCGGCCGCCTCTGCCATTTGCGCGCCAAGCTGCTCTTGAATTTCGGTGGAATTCCCGCGCAAAAACCGCGCGGCATCAGCCACGCTCGCGGCGTAATCTGATGCGCTAATATAGCCAACACATGGCGCAGAACACCGCTTAATCTGGTAGAGCAAACAGGGCCGCGTGCGGCTGTCAAAAGTCGTGTCGCTGCAATTGCGCAGCAAGAACACTTTTTGCAATTGGTTCAACGTGCGATTAACCGCCCCCGCCGATGCAAAGGGGCCAAAATACTGCCCTTTCTCCGTCTTCGCCCCTCGATGTTTGCGGATTTGCGGAAAATCATGCGCAACCCCGATTACGATATTCGGGAAGCTTTTATCGTCACGAAGCAAAACATTGTATCGCGGCTTGAGCTGCTTAATGAGATTTTGCTCTAACAGCAGCGCTTCGGTTTCGGTGCGCGTGGTCAGAAACATCATCGAAGCAGTTTCCGAAATCATCCGCGCGATACGCGGACTATGCCCCGAGGGTTTCGCATAATTCGACACCCGCCGCTTGAGGGCACGCGCTTTGCCAACATACAAAACGCGGCTCTGTGCATCGAGCATGCGATAAACACCAGGGCTTTGATCTAGCGTCTTAAGATAGTCGCGGATGACCTCATGCCCCTGCCGCGGCGCATCTCCTGAGGGGCTAATTTCCATGCTGTTTTCTAACATGTCATCCATGATGCAAAGCTTGCCCTGATTCCAATTCGCGCTGCAACGAAGAGCGGCCAAGTTCAAGGGAAAATATGTCCACTAAACCTGTGGATAAACCTGCGGAAAATCCTTGAAGCATCGAAATTTTTCTTTGTTTTTCGGAGGGTTCTGTGAATTGCACAATTTTTAGGCGTCTTTTTAACTATTTGGATTTGTTAATTATTTTCTTTTCCAGCGGGGCTTTGTGATCAAATCGTTACTTAAACTTTACCTAAACGTTACCTAAGGAACCGCGGTGGAAAACTCTAATTATGATCATAAATTAGACCTATTCTATACCCACAACATCAGGGGTCGCCCAAGCCAGATGCTGCCCCCCATCCACGGCGATCATTTGGCCTGTCACAGCCTTAGCTTTCACCAAATAGATGAGCGCATCGGTGATATCGTCCAAATCGGCGCCACGGTGCAAAATTGTGGCTTGTCTCTGGCGGGCAAAGGCCGCTGCATCCTGCCGCCCCCCGCGCAATGTTGGGCCGGGCCCAATGGCATTTACGCGAATATCGGGCGCTAAATTCTGCGCGGCGGTTTTGGTAAATGTCCACAATGCGGATTTTGCCAATGTGTAACTGACAAAATCGGGGGTCAACTTATGCACCCTTTGGTCGATCATGTTGATGATAACTGAGGTTGCGCGCGGCTCACCGCCGCTATCTTGCACGGCTTTGGGGGCCTGCGCGGCAAAAGCATCCGACAAGACCACGCTCGCGCGCAAGTTGGAATTCATGTGCCGATCCCAACTCTCGCGGGTGAGGCCCCCAAATGTATCGTGCTCGAATATGGAGGCGTTGTTGACCAGAACTGAAAAAGGCGCCCCGATTGACGCACGGGCCTCGGACAAAAGGGCCTGTGTCGCCGCCTCGTCCAAAAGATCGGCCTGCACCAGAACCGCCTGACGCCCTGCGTCCCGAACGGATGCTGCGGTCGCCTCAGCCCCTTCGCGGGATGAGGCATAATGGATCGCCACATCGTAACCCGCCTGTGCCAATGCAATCGCCATTGCCTGACCCAAGCGCTGACCTGCGCCTGTCACCAAAGCTGCGGGCATCTGTGAACCTCCGACTAGTGCAATAAGAAACTTACATAGCCGATATAGAGCGCCACAAAGAGAAGTCCCACCGCGCGCCCCATGCGCCACCGAAAAAACACGAAAGGCAGCAAGATCAGCGAAGTGCCCAACATCACCCAAAGATCAAAGCGCAGGAATTCACTATCTACGGGAATGGCGCCAAACCATGGCGCGACCCCGAAAATAAAAACCAAATTAAAGATATTCGAGCCAATTACATTGCCCAAGGCCACATCTGCATGTTTGCGCAATGCGGCCATCACAGATGTCGCCAATTCGGGCAAACTGGTGCCAAGGGCCACAAGGGTCAAACCAATGACCACCTCCGACACGCCAAAGGCGCGCGCGATTTCTGTGGCGCTGTCAATCAAGAGATCCGCCCCCAAAGGCAGACCAATCAAGCCAAGCCCAAGATACATGCCAATCTTCCAATAGGGCATGGACGGATCAGCTTCTTCCAATTCTTCGGGTAATTCTTCGGGCGCATCACCTGCAAAGGCATGGCTAATTTGAACGCCCAATATCAGCGCAAAAACCGCCAGAAGGATCAGACCATGCCACCAGACAAAGGGCCCCAGAAACGCAAGCACAACAAAGACCAAACTGGCGCAGAGCATGAAAATGTAATTCTTGCGCGTGTCCGAGACACTTGGATCAAGGCAGGAAATAATTGCGGGCAGCCCCAAGACCAAAAGAACATTGGCGATGTTCGACCCTACGACATTGCCCAACGCCAAGCCTGGTGCATCACCAAGCACTGCTTGGATCGACACCAATAATTCTGGCGCAGATGTCCCAAAGGCCACCACGGTCAGGCTGACGACCAAGGCCGAAATGCCCAACCGCAACGCAAGGTTGACAGCCCCCCGCACCAACGCATCCCCCGCAAGAACAAGGATCACCAAGCCCAAAACAGCCAAGGCAATATGCGCGGTCATTCCGGTTTGTCCTCGTCTCTCGGATCTCGTTTTAGCGGATCACGCTTTAGGGGATCTGCGGGAAAGCGCGGCTTGCGCGATTTGAACTTGGGCAGGCGCAGCTTTCCGAACATGGCGAGCACGGCCATAAAAATTAGAAAAAGGCTGATGATCTTAAGCATCACAAATCAATCCGCCCCAAAACAAAGGACCAAGGGACTTGTGCAAGATGAGGGCGAAGTGGTCTTTTCATCATAGCCCCTCATGTAACGATGCCCCCCCCTTCAAACAAGGGGCGTCATCTGCGAAATCTTACGGGCTTGGGGCGAAGGATCGTCACTGGGATTATCCGCCTTTGCCCGCTATGATGCCCGCACAAACCCGCAAGGCAGACCCAGATGCTGACCATCACCGACCAGATCACCATTGCCGATTGGGAATTGACCGAAAGCTTCACCCGCGCCCAAGGGCCAGGCGGTCAGAATGTGAACAAGGTCTCAACGGCAGTGGAATTGCGGTTCGAGGCCGCCCGTTCCCCCCATCTGACCGCGCCAGTCAAACGCCGCTTGGAACGCATCGCGGGCCAGAAATGGACGAAAGACGGCGCGGTGGTGATCTTCGTGCAAGACACCAGAAGCCAAACCCGCAACCGCGAGATCGCCCGCGAAAGACTAGCCGAGATGATCCGCGCCGCCCTAGTGGTGCCAAAACCCCGCCGCCCGACCCGCCCCACGAAGGGATCGGTAGAACGGCGGATCAAGGCCAAGAAACTGCGCGCCGAGGTGAAGGCAGGACGGGGGAGGGTGGAGGGGTGAGGCCTCAGTTACCCCCTAAACCACCACCTCAACCCGCTCCTGTTCCCCCACCCCGAACACGCGCTTATAGCGTGCGATCTCATCCTTTGGCCCCATCGCTTTCTCGGGGTTGTCGGACAGTTTGACTGTGGGGCGGCCATCGGCGCGGATGGCTTTGCAGACCAGTGAGAAAGGCGCAAGCGCATCCCCCTCGACCAATCTGCGGAAATCATTCGTCAACAGCGTGCCCCAACCAAAGGACACGCGCACGCGGCCTGAAAATTTGGCGTGCAGCTCGGCGATGCGGTCGACATCCAACCCGTCCGAGAAGATCACCAATTTCTGCATAGGGTCTTCACCGCGCGATTTCCACCAGTCAATCGCGGCCTCGGCCCCTGCCTCGGGCGTGCCTGAATCGATGCGGATGCCCGTCCAGCCCGCCAACCAATCGGGCGCATTCCTGAGGAAACCTGCCGTGCCATAGGTGTCGGGCAGGATGATGCGCAGATTGCCATCATGTTCCTCATGCCAATCCGCAAGAACATCATAGGGCGCCCGAGCCAGTTCCGCATCATCGCGGGCCAAGGCGGCATAGACCATCGGCAATTCATGCGCGTTCGTCCCAATGGCCTCAATGTCGCGCTTCATCGCGATATGGCAATTTGAGGTGCCCGCGAATTTACCCCCCAAACCTTCGATCATCGCCTGCACACACCAATCCTGCCACAGATAGGAATGGCGGCGGCGAGTACCGAAATCGGCAATGCGCAGGCCCTCAATCGCGCGCATTTTTTCGATTTTTTCCCAAAGCTTTGTCATCGCGCGGGCATAGAGCACCTGCAACTCGAACTTACCCATGTCTTTCAAGACAGCGCGCCCGCGCAATTCCATCAAAACTGCAAGCGCAGGAATTTCCCAAAGCATCACCTCGGGCCATGCGCCTTCAAAGGTCAGCTCATATTGATCCCCCACCCGTTCCAGATGGTAGGGGGGCAGTTGCAGCGCCTCGAACCATTCCATGAAATCGGGGCGAAACATCTGGCGCTTGCCATAAAATGTATTCCCGCGCAGCCACGTGCTTTCGCCCCGCGTCAAGCGCAGGGTGCGGATATGATCCAATTGTTCACGCAATTCACCCTCATCAATCAGATGCGCAAGCGGGATGCGCATTGTGCGATTGATCAGTGAAAATGCGACTTGGGTTTTGGGCCGATTGCGAAAGACTGACTGACACATCAGCAATTTATAGAAATCCGTGTCGATCAGCGAGCGCACGATCGGGTCAATCCTCCAGCGATGGTTATGGACACGGGTGGCGATATCGACCATGGCTAGGCTCCAAGCAGGCGTGTTTCGCGCCGTTTAGAGCAAATCATAGGCCATAAAGGCAAGAGCGATGGAAATTTTCCTGCAAGGCACCCCAGGATTGGAGGATATCCTCGCCGAGGAGGCGCGCAGCTTATCCTTATCGGGCGTGCAATCTGTGGCAGGGGGTGTGATCTGTCAGGGTAATCTCGCTGAGGCAATGCGTGCCAATCTCTGGCTGCGCTGCGCGGGACGCGTATTGATCCGTATCGCGGAATTCCGCGCGATGCATCTGGCACAATTGGACAAGCGCGCGCGCAAATTGGATTGGGCCAGCATTTTGCATCCTGATCGAGCTTGGCGCGTTGAGGCCACCTGCCGCAAATCAAAGATTTACCACCAACGCGCAGCTGCGGAACGAATTGAGGGGGCAATCAGCGCGGCGCTTGGCAACATACCGAACCCTGAGGCGCTGATTGTTGTCAAACTGCGCATCGAAGATGATCTTTGCACACTCAGCCTCGATACATCCGGTGAGAGCTTGCACAAACGGGGCGCCAAGGAATTCATCGGCAAAGCGCCCATGAAAGAAACCCTTGCAGCCGCGTTTTTGCGGGCCTGCGGTTATCATGGCGGGATGCCTGTGGTTGATCCGATGTGTGGCTCTGGCACGTTTTTGCTTGAGGCCGCCGAGATTGCCGCGCGGTTGCCCGCAGGGCGTACGCGCCGCTTTGCGTTTGAAGATCTTGCCGGATTTGAGATTGCTGATTGGTCTGCAATGCGCCGCAATTTTTCCTCACGCGAGGCTGAGGCCGTGCAATTTTACGGGTTCGACCGCGACCAAGGGGCGATTACAGGCGCGCGCGCCAATGCCGAGCGGGCGGGTATTGCGGAATGGACCAGCTTTGCCTGTCAGCCCCTCAGCGCGCTTGAACCACCGACAAAGCAAAAAGGGTTGGTCATTCTGAACCCGCCCTATGGCGCGCGGATTGGCAATCGCAAATTGTTGTTTGGGCTTTACGGCGCCGTTGGTGCGGTCATGCGCGAACGGTTCACGGGATGGCAATTTGGCATGGTCACATCGGACGAAGGGTTAGCCAAGGCCACAGGTTTGACATGGTCAGAGGTGAGCCGCCCCGTGGCCTTCGGTGGGTTAACGGTCAAACTCTATCAATCAGCCCTTTGACATCATCACACCCAAAGCGGCCATGTCATCCAAAGCTATCGCCAATGATCCGCCCAGATCAATCGCGCGACACAAATCGCGGCGCAGGTCGACTGCAAACCCTAGTTTTGCGGCATCTTGCGCGGAATAATTGACACAGAAATCTGTCGCCAATCCGACCATGGTCAGATGCGTGATCCCACGATTGCGCAAATATCCCTCAAGCCCCGTGGGGGTCTGGTGATCATTTTCGAAAAACGCAGAATAGCTGTCGATGGCAGGGCGAAACCCTTTGCGAATAATCAGATCCGCTCGGTTTGTGCGAAGTTCTGGATGAAATTCCGCCCCTGCGCTGCCTTGCACGCAATGATCAGGCCATAAAACCTGCGGGCCATAGGGCATCTCAATCATCTCTAGGGGCGCGCGCCCCTCATGCTGACTTGCAAAACTGGAATGATCCGCGGGATGCCAATCTTGGGTCAGGATCACGGCGGCATAGTCATCCATCAAGGCGTTGATCCCCGCTACAATCGCGCTGCCCTCAGGCACAGCCAGGGCGCCGCCTTCGCAAAAGTCATTTTGCACATCAATCACCAAAAGCGCGTGACTATCGGGTTTCATACCATGGTCTCCGTATAGGGCAGCGTGCCGCATCACCTAAGGGTTGAGTTGCACAATGCAAGGGCGTAAATGCGCAGCTATGTATATTGTCGCCGCCCTCTACCACTTTACCCGATTTGACGCGCCCGAAGAGTTGCGCGCGCCCCTGCTTGAGCTGTGCGAGGCGCAGGGGATCAAGGGATCGCTTCTTTTGGCGCGCGAAGGGATCAACGGCACCATCGCAGGCAGCCGCACGGGGATTGACGCGGTGCTATCCCATATCCGCAACCTGCCTGGTTGTGCGGCGTTTGAATGGAAAAAAAGCACAGCCACCGAAATGCCCTTTGGCCGCCTCAAGGTGCGCCTGAAGCGCGAGATCGTCACGATGGGTGTGCCAGAAACTGATCCGCTCAAAATCGTGGGCACTTATGTTGCGCCTGAAGAATGGAACGAATTGATCTCGGCCCCTGATGTTGCCGTGATCGACACGCGCAATGATTACGAAGTGGCCATTGGCACTTTCAAAGGCGCGGTTGATCCACAGACCGAAAGTTTCCGCCAATTCCCACAATGGTGGGAGGAAAACAAACATCGCTTTCACAACAAGCGGATCGCAATGTTCTGCACCGGTGGTATCCGTTGCGAGAAATCCACCGCGTTCCTCAAGGATCAAGGCGTGGAGGATGTGTATCACCTCAAAGGCGGCATCCTAAAATATCTTGAGGAAATGCCACAAGAAAACAGTCTTTGGGAGGGCGAATGTTTCGTGTTTGACGAACGCGTCTCAGTCGGTCACGGCCTTAAACAGGGGCCTTATGGCCTGTGCCGCGCCTGTCGCCGTCCGATTTCTGACGAAGATCGCAGACATCCTC
The DNA here is from genome assembly GCF_037830315.1 of Roseobacter sp. HKCCD7870. Lineage (NCBI taxonomy): Bacteria > Pseudomonadati > Pseudomonadota > Alphaproteobacteria > Rhodobacterales > Roseobacteraceae > Roseobacter > Roseobacter sp. HKCCD7870. The sequence goes on from NZ_JBBLYO010000001.1 coordinate 1,317,199, forward strand.
ATTTCGAAGAAGGCGTCTCCTGCCATCAATGTATGGACGAGCACAGCGATGAAGATCGCGCGCGTTTCCGCGAACGTCAGCACCAGATTGCCTTGGCCAAAGCCCGCGGTGAAAGCCATTTGGCAGGCTAGTTTACGCTCTCCGTGAATTTTTCATGACAGCGCCATTTGAGGCTTTGCTTGATTCATTATTTCGATTATTCACGAAATATGGAAAATATACTCGTGACACAGCTATCAACTTTGGGCCATGGCCCACGCCTTGATATTTTTCGTCTGCTGATGCGCCGGTATCCTGATGCGGCCGCGGCAGGGGAAATTGGTGCTGCTTTGGGGGTTAAACCCTCGACCTTGTCCGCCTATCTTGGCGCACTCCACCAGGCAGGGTTGATCGTGCAAGAACGCGAAGGCACTTCCCTGCGCTATCGCGTGGCGATGGACACCACCCATGATATGATGGCTGCTCTATTTTCAGAGTGCTGCCGTGGACGGGTAAACCTTCAGTTTGACTGTGCGCCTGACCCGCAGAATGACGGCAGGCCATTTAATGTGCTGTTCCTCTGTGTGGGAAACTCGGCACGCTCCATCATGGCTGAAACTTTGCTACGCGATATGGGCGGGGATCGGTTTCGCGTATACTCCGCCGGTGTCCAACCGCAAAGCACGCTCAACCCGCTCGCGCTCGAAGTGCTGCGCCAGAAAGGTCATGATACCTCTGCTCTCAGTTCTAAGCATCTTAGCGTTTTCCAAGCACCTGAAGCGCCGCAGATGGATTTTGTTTTTACAGTCTGTGATGTGGCCGCCAATGAGGATTGCCCCGCTTGGGCGGGGCAGCCTGTCAGCGGGCACTGGGGCCTGCCTGACCCTGTAAAGGCCCAAGGCAGCGTTGCTGAGCGGGGGCTGGCTTTTCAGGCAACCTATGGCGCGTTGCGCAATCGTATTGCCGCCTTCACCGCCCTGCCCCTTGAAAGCCTAGAACGCGCGGCACTGCAAAAGGCGGTGGATCGCATCGCAAAGATTTCTAAAGAGGATTGAAATATGACTGTCTACGCGCTGAACGGATTGGGCCGCATCGGCAAGCTTGCGCTGCGCCCCTTGCTTGACGCGGGCGCAGAGATCGCGTGGCTCAATGATGCGGTCGGTGATGCCGCCATGCACGCCCATCTGTTGGAGTTTGACACAGTGCATGGCCGCTGGCCCGCGTCTTTCTCAGCAACAGAGAATGCTGTCATCATCAATGACCAGCGCATTCCTTTTATTGGCACCAAAGACATCCATGACCTGCCCCTCAAGGGGGTCGATGTGGTCATTGACTGCACGGGGAAATTTAAAACAGCTGCTGCCCTTGCGCCCTATTTCGCCGCAGGCGTGAAAAAGGTCATTGTCTCCGCCCCCGTCAAAGATGGCCCCACCGCGAATATCGTCTATGGCGTGAACCACGAGATTTATGACCCTTCCGCGCATGACATCGTGACAGCGGCAAGCTGCACCACAAATTGTCTTGCCCCTGTGGTCAAAGTGATGATGGAAGAATTTGGCATTAAGCACGGCTCAATCACCACAATCCATGATGTCACAAACACCCAAACCATCGTGGATCGGCCAGCCAAGGATTTACGCCGCGCGCGGTCTGCGCTGAACTCGCTGATCCCGACCACAACGGGCAGTGCCACGGCGATCACGCTGATCTATCCCGAATTGACGGGCAAGCTGAATGGGCACGCTGTGCGCGTGCCTCTGTTGAACGCGTCCCTGACCGATTGTGTCTTCGAGCTAGACCGCGAGGCCACGGCGGCGGAAATCAACGCGGCCCTTGCACGTGCGGCAGAAGGGGCGCTGAACGGCATCCTCGGCTTTGAAGCGCGCCCTTTGGTGAGTGCGGATTACACCAATGACACGCGATCCTCGATTGTGGATGGGCCATCCACGATGGTCATTAATGGCACGCAGGCCAAGATTTATGCGTGGTATGACAATGAAATGGGCTATGCCCATCGCCTGATTGATGTCGCGCGCATGGTTGGCGCAAGTCTATGACCGCGCCAAAGCCATCCGCCCTGCCCGCCTATATCGCCGTAACAGCGGCTTATTGGGCGTTTATGCTGTCGGATGGCGCGCTTCGGATGTTGGTTCTCTTGGCCTTCCACGAGCGCGGCTTTAGTCCCGTTCAACTGGCCTATCTGTTTTTGCTCTATGAGCTTGCAGGCGTCATAACCAATCTTTCTGCGGGCTGGCTGGCCGCGCGGTTTGGCCTGACCCGCACCTTATATGCGGGGCTGATCCTACAGGTTGGTGCGCTTTTGGCCCTTACCAAACTGGATCCTGCGTGGTCGATCGGCGCATCTGTGGCCTATGTGATGGCCGTGCAAGGGGCCTCAGGCGTGGCCAAGGATCTGGCTAAAATGTCCTCAAAATCGGCTGTCAAACTTTTGGCACCCGAAGGGGCTGGATTGCTGAAATGGGTATCTTGGCTGACAGGATCAAAAAACGCGGTAAAGGGATTGGGGTTCCTTTTGGGCGCAGGCCTTTTGGCACTTTATGGCTACAACACCGCCTTGTTGGGCATGGCAGCTATTTTGGCACTGATCCTTGTGGCGCTGCTTTTCTTCATGCCAGACGGCCTGCCCAAAGGGAACAAAGCGACCAAGTTTTCCACCGTCATCTCGCGAGACAAAAATATCAATCGTCTGTCCGCAGCCCGCGTCTTTTTATTCGGCGCGCGGGATGTGTGGTTTGTGGTGGGCATCCCCGTTTATTTCTACGCCGTTCTTTCCGATGGCAGCGATGAAAGCAGACGCGCAGCCTTTTTCATGATTGGCACCTTCATGGCGGTCTGGATCATCCTTTATGGCACTGTTCAGGCCATGGCCCCGCGCATCCTGCGCAAAGGGGGCAATGATTTGGGGCGGCTGTCCGCAAGCGCGCGCCAATGGGCCTTGGCGCTTGTGCCAATCCCTGCGCTTTTGGCGATTACTGTCTCCACCGCAGGCGCGCCCGCCCCTTGGCTGACTGTGACGCTGGTCTTGGGTCTGTTGGTCTTTGGCGCGATATTTGCCGTGAACTCGGCCCTGCACTCTTACCTCATTCTCGCATTTTCAAAATCCGAGCGGGTCAGCCAAGATGTTGGTTTCTACTACATGGCGAATGCGGCAGGCCGATTGTTGGGCACAGGCCTATCGGGCCTTGCCTATCAATGGGGCGGGGTTGAGGCCTGCTTGATGGCAGCAAGCGGACTTTTGGCCTTATCGGCTGTCGCCGCAAATCGCCTAAACCGCAGCACGGCGTGAGCGCGCGGCAAGGCGCTCCCGATGCATAGTATAAAGACCAGTTGCAACGATCAAAGTGGTGCCAATTAGGGTCCATCCATCTGGTAATTGCGCGAAAACCAAATACCCATACATCACTGACCATAATATCATTGAGTAATGCACGGGGGCCAAAACTACAGCTTCCGCAATCTCAAGCGCACGGATCACCAAAAGCTCGCCCAGGCCCGCAAACGCTGCCATGAAGAACATTATGATTAAGGAATTCTTATCGCTTGGCCATGCCCAGAAAAATGGAAGAGGTATGCTGATAACCGCCACCCCAACAAGAGCAGTGTAAGCAACAGTTGTGTATGTATTGTCATAGGGTGCAATCATACGGGACAGGACTTGGCGAACCGCAAACATACTCGCAGCCAATACTATAAAAAACACTGCCGGATGGACGATCCCTAAGCCTGGCCTAATTACAATCAGTGTACCTAAAAATCCAACAAAAATAGCTGACCATCGGTGTAGGCCCACCTTTTCACGTAGAATCAATGCGCCAAGTACCGTGACAATCAGCGGAGCTATAAAGGTCACTGAGATTGCATCGGCCAACGGGACAAAGCTAACTCCTGTTATAAAGCAGGTTGCCGAACCTACAGCCAGTGCACCCCGCAAAAATTGTAATTTGGGCTTCGCAGTTTTTAAGATTTTAGTTCCGCGCCAGAGCAATATTACAATTACACCAAAAACAAGACCTAGCTGGCGGGTCCAAACAATCTGAATTGGATGGAATCCGTCTGTCAAAAACTTTGCCATTGTGTCAACAGCAGCGAATACAAAAAAGCCTAAGCCCATCAACACCAGGCCCTTAATATTATCGGGAGCTCTAGGCAAATTTTTAGTGACTACAATGTTCTGCGGGAGGTCTGGAACAGTTGGCATCGTCAATCCAAGTTTGCGTTATCAGTTACTGTTAGGCTGTAAATTTGTTACTGTCGACCATGCAAATTACTGACACGGCCGAAACTAAGACTATTTTAACTCAACATGAAACAATGGCCCGTACACCTTGTCTGGTTCAAACGTGATTTACGTGTCACAGACCAAGCATGCCTTGCCTCAGCTGCAGCCCGAGGGCCCGTCTTGCCTGTGTATATTATTGAACCTGATTTTTGGACTGAACCCGATGCAAGCGCACGACATTGGATGTTTCTTCGTCAATCGTTAGCTGAACTACATGATACACTAGCAAGTTTGGGTCAGCCCCTTTTAATCCGACGGGGGGATGCTGTTTCCATCTTAGACGAACTAGCAGCCCAACAACCGATCGCCGCGCTTTGGTCGCATCAAGAAACTGGGAATGGATGGACATATGCGCGCGACAAAAGGGTGGCAGCTTGGTGCAAATCAAAATCCATCCCGTGGCATGAACCCCGTCAATTCGGTGTGATCCGAACCTTAAAATCGCGCAATGGATGGGCGGGGGAATGGGACAGGCAGATGTTGGATCCCTGCCATTCAGTACCACATCTTGAGCCAATTTACGAAACGCCCGGTTTGGATTTACCTACGCCTGCGGATTTGGGCCTTGCGCCTGATGGCGGGGATGATCTGCAAGACGGCGGATCAACAGCAGCACGCGCGCTGCTGCACAGTTTTCTCATCAAACGTGGCGCGCCCTATCGATCGGCAATGTCTAGCCCACTTGTTGGCGCTGATGCGTGCTCGCGCCTTTCGCCGCATCTCACATTCGGCACGATCTCGCTCCGCGAGGTCGCACAAGCCGCCGCACACCGCGCAGGCACCCTCCCCAAAGGGTCGAGCCACAAAGAATGGCGCGGATCCGTGCGCGCCTTTCAATCTCGCCTCTATTGGCACTGCCATTTCATGCAAAAACTAGAAGACGAACCACGGATTGAATGGGAGAATATGCACCACTCCTATGATGGCCTGCGCGATGACCCGCAGGGACACCCATGGTTTGAAGCGTGGAAACACGGACAAACGGGGCTGCCCTTTCTGGACGCCTGTATGCGATCCCTGCGTCATAGGGGATGGCTGAATTTTCGGATGCGCGCGATGGTGATGGCAGTTGCAAGCTATCACATGTGGTTCCATTGGCGCGAAACTGGCCTGCATCTGGCACGGATGTTCACCGATTATGAGCCCGGAATTCATTGGTCACAGGTGCAGATGCAATCTGGCACAACGGGCATCAACACGATCCGAGTGTATAATCCGATCAAGCAAGGGTTGGATCAAGACCCCTCGGGGGTGTTCATCCGCCGTTGGGTGCCTGAACTTGCACAGCTTTCGGGGGATGCCCTGCACCGCCCGTGGTTGCATCCTGACGCGCATGGCATTTTGGGACGAACGTACCCCAACCCAATCTTTGATCCTGCGGCGCGCGCCAAATGGGCCAAAGATCAGATTTGGGCAAAGCGACGCGCGCCAGATCACGAGGCGGGCGCGGTTGCGGTTCTCACCCGCCATGGAAGCCGCAAATCTCCCCGTAAGACAAAACGTGCCGCCAAACATACCGGGGCACAACTGTCCCTGTTTGATTAGCTTATTCTGCCGCCATCTGCCTTGCAGCGCTTAGCATCCATGCATCAATAGCCGCTATTTGTGATGGGTCTAGCCGCAGCCCCAACTTGCTGCGCCGCCAGACCACATCTTCGGCTGTTTGCGCGAATTCGTGTTTCATAAGCCAACGCACCTCTGCCTCGGTCAAAGTTGCGGCGAAATCGCGACCGAGATCCTCTGATGTTTGAGCCCCCGCCAGTATCGCCCAAGCATCCCGCCCATAGGCGCGAATGAGGCGCTTGGCCCATTTGGGCGTAAGAAACGGATAATCCGCCACAAGGCTTGCAATCAACCGATCCACATCCCCCACAGCAAAATCGCCACCTGGCAAGGCTACCCCCGCCGTCCATGGCCCGCGCGCGGATTTCGTGAACTCTGCGATTTTCTCAAGCGCGGACTCCGCCAAACGGCGATAGGTGGTGATCTTGCCGCCAAAAATATTCAGCAAGGGCGCATCCCCATCCCCTTCAAGGATCAGCGTGTAATCCCGCGTAGCGGCAGATGCCGATTGCGCCCCGTCATCATAGAGCGGCCGCAAACCAGAATAAGACCACACGATATCCTCGGCAGTAACAGCCGTGCTAAAATAGTTATTCACAAAGGACAGCATATAATCCCGCTCCTCGGTGCTGCATTCGGGGCGGGTATCGGGGTCGCGGTGATCTTTGTCGGTCGTCCCGATTAAGGTGAAATCCTGCTCATAAGGAATGGCGAAACATATGCGCCCGTCCTCACCCTGAAAGAAGTAGCATTTCGGATGGTCATAAAGACGCTTGGTCACAATATGGCTACCCCGCACAAGGCGCACGCCGCCTTTGCTGTTTTGGCCGATCTTCTGGCCGATCACATCGCTGACCCATGGCCCTGCGGCATTGATCAAAATCCGCGCTTGATGGTGATGGGTTTGCCCATCGCGGGTCTGGGTGCTGACCTTCCAAATGCCGTTGTCGCGCTTGGCGCTCACCACCTTGTGACGCGGCAAGATCACCGCGCCGCGCTCGGCCGCATCGCGGGCGTTCAGCGCCACAAGACGGCTATCTTCCACCCAGCAATCGGAATATTCATAGGCCTTGGAAAATTTACGGTGCAGCGCCGCCCCCTCAGGGCCTTTGCGCAAATCCACCACCGAGGTTCCAGGCAATATGTCTCGCCCGCCCAAGTGGTCATAAAGAAACAGGCCAAATCGGATCAACCATTGCGGACGCCGCCCCGCCATCCACGGCATAAGCCGCGCCAAAAGTCGCGATGTCGGGGTTTGGCTCTCAAAGCGCATATCTTTATGGTAGGGCAGCACAAACCGCATCGGCCAAGAAATATGAGGCATGGCTTTGAGCAAAGTTTCACGCTCAATCAGCGCCTCGCGCACCAAGCGAAACTCAAAATATTCTAGGTAGCGCAACCCACCATGAAACAGCTTAGTCGATGCCGAAGACGTGGCCGAGGCCAGATCGTTCATTTCCGCCAAACGCACCGTCAAGCCGCGTCCCGCCGCATCGCGGGCAATGCCGCAGCCATTGATGCCACCGCCGATGATGAAAAGATCGTCAATCTCGCTCGTCATATCCATTGCGCCTTTCTTGCGGGCCTCATTCTACCGAAACCTGCCGCCGCTATGGCACAAACGAACACAAACGAAAATAATAATATTCAAAATTATTCATTTTTGACGTCATTCGAAGAATTGACCCCCGATTTTAAGCCATCTAAGGTCCGTTAACCGCGCAAATGCGCGAAAAGGAAAAGGAACGCGCATGTCGCAAAGCTTTCGCTGGCCAGAGATTCTCGACATCGCGAGGCGCGAGGGGAAAGTGAGTGTCGAAGGGCTGGCCGCGCATTTTGGCGTGACCACCCAAACGATCCGCCGCGACCTCAGCGATCTTGCCGATGCTGGAAAATTAGAGCGCGTCCATGGCGGCGCGATCCTGCCATCGAGCGTATCAAATATCGGCTATGAAATGCGGCGCGGGTTATACGCTGAAGAAAAGGCACGCATTGCGGCAGCTTGTGCGGCCCAAATACCCGATGACATTTCGCTCTTCCTCAATATCGGCACCACGACAGAGACCGTTGCGCAAAATTTGCTGCATCACAAGAATCTATTGGTGGTCACAAATAACATCAATGTCGCGACTATCCTTGCCGCCAATCCCAATTGCGAGATCATCCTCGCGGGCGGGCAATTGCGCCGCGCAGATGGGGGGCTGATCGGTAAGCTGACCTCAGATGCAGTGGCGCAGTTCAAATTTGACCTTGCGGTCATAGGATGCTCAGCCATTGATGCGGAAGGGGATATGTTGGATTTCGACATCCAAGAGGTGGGGGTCAGCCAGACAATCATCTCACAATCGCGGCGCGTGTTTTTGGTGGCCGACCACTCGAAATTTACGCGCAGCGCGCCTGCAAAAATCGCTGCACTTTCGCAAATTGATGCGCTGTTTACAGATCATCCGCTTGACGCCCCATTGGCCGCACGTTGCCATGACTGGGGGCTTGCAACACATATAATTCCATACAGTTCGACAGGGGCCTAAACCATGACCCATATTCTTGCAATTGACCAAGGCACCACCTCGACCCGCGCGATTGTTTACGATGCTAGGTTTGATTCCCTTGCACAGGCGCAAGAGGAGTTTACCCAACACTACCCGCGCTCGGGCTGGGTCGAGCATGACCCGATGGATTTGTGGCAGACCACGCAAAATTGCATCACATCCGCCTTGCGCGATGCCAAGACATCCGCAATGGCGATTGCGGCCATCGGCATCACCAATCAACGTGAAACCGTGCTTCTGTGGGATCGCAAAACGGGCGCGCCCTTGCACAATGCCATCGTTTGGCAAGACCGCCGCACAGCGGATCGCTGCGCAACTTTGCGCGCCGCAGGGCATGAAGAGATGATCACCGCCAAAACAGGACTTGTGCTTGATCCATATTTCTCAGCCAGCAAATTGGCATGGATGTTAGATGAAATCCCAGATGCCCGCAGACGCGCCGAAGCGGGCGAATTGGCCTTTGGCACAGTGGACACTTGGCTGATTTGGCATCTGACGGGGGGCGCGGTCCATGTGACCGATGTGACCAATGCCGCGCGCACGATGCTGTTCGACATCCACAGCCTTGAGTGGTGCGAAGATATCCTTTCGCTTTTTAATATCCCCCGCGCAGTCCTGCCGAATGTTCTCGATTGTGACGCGCATTTCGGGACGACCGCAAAGGATGTCATCGGCGCAGAAATTCCGATCCGCGCCGTTGCGGGTGACCAACAGGCCGCAACAATTGGCCAAGCTTGTTTTGACAAAGGCATGGCCAAAGTCACTTATGGCACTGGGTGCTTTGCGCTGATGAACACAGGCACAATTGCTGTCCCCTCGAAGAATAAACTTTTGACCACCATCGCTTATCGCATGGATGGGCAAACGGCCTATGCGCTAGAGGGCTCCATCTATATTGCGGGCGCGGTGGTGCAGTGGTTGCGCGATGGGTTGGACATCATCGCCTCGGCGGCAGAGACACAAGACATGGCCAAAGCCGCAGATAATGGACAAGCCATCACGCTTGTGCCCGCTTTTACGGGTTTGGCCGCACCCTATTGGAATTCTGAATGCCGTGGGGCCGTGTTTGGTCTGTCGCGCAACACAGGGCCAAATGAATTAGCGCGCGCCGCACTTCAATCCGTGGGCTTGCAAACCCGTGATCTGATGGAGGCTATGGCCGCCGATATGGCGGCTTTGCAAACCGGCCAAACGGTTCTGCGGGTGGATGGCGGCATGAGCGCGTCAGACTATACCCTGCAATATGTGGCCGATATTCTGAATGCGCCAGTCGATCGACCCACGCACCTCGAGACGACCGCCCGCGGCGTTGCGTGGTTGGCAGGCTACAAGGCAGACCTTTACCCAGACCAAGCAGGCTTCAGAAAAACTTGGGCCATAGATCGTCAATTCGCGCCCAAGATGAATGCGGATACGCGCAATTCAGATTATGCGCGCTGGCAAAGGGCGGTTGCTGCGACCATCGCAGCGGGGGCTTAGTAGTTTGCGTAAGCTTAGGCCTTAATACGAACAATCAGCAGTGGCACAGCCACGCTCAAAATCAGAAGGCGTACCACGTGATGCGCTGCAACCAAAGCAGGCTCAAGGCCTGTGCTGACTGCCAAAGCCGCCATGATTTCCACGCCCCCCGGTGCGAATGCCAGAAGCAGCACCGAAGGGGGCAACCCGATCAGTCTGGCCGCAATGACGGCGCCAATTGCCGCCACCGCGCAAGATACGAGTGTTCCCACCGCCCCCGCCGCCAAGGCCCCCAACAGGCCTTTGCGATTCAGCCCCCGAAATCGCGTGCCAATCAAGCAACCCATCACCATAAAGGCCAGTGAGGTCAGCCAGATCGGCAAATTTCCTGGGGTCAGGTTCGCCCCATGGCCAATGGCTGATGCGGCCATCGCGCCCAATAAAAGCGGCGCAGGTATCGAAAACCGTTTAAAGATAAGACCCAGAGCTAAGGCCGCCGCGAAAACAACCGCAGCCGCCAAAAGGCTAATGGCCCCGTGATCCACGACATAGGCCGTGCCTGTCATCCCCCAAAGCGAGATCAGCAAGGGCACACAGAGGGTCAGCAACAAAACCCGCGTGGCCTGCACCAAAGCCACCCGCGCCACATCCACGCCCATTGAGGTCGACAACCCAAGAACATAGCTGAGATGCCCGGGCGTGGCGGCGAGGGTCGCGGTCATCACATCATAGCCAAAACCGCGCATCAAAATGGCCCGCAGCGAAAAAATCAGCACAACCAAAGTGACCGCCAAAATGGCCAAGGATATTGGCCATGTCAGCGCAGTCTCGATCACCTCAGGTGTTACCGTGCTGCCAATCGAGACGCCAATCACCACGAACACCACATTGCGCAGGGGCAAGGGGATTAAACTTTTCAACCCCAACATCGTGGCAACCGAAACAGCTGCAGCGGGCCCTGTCAGCATATAGGCAGGAAACCCAATCAGCCAAAAAAGCCCAGCCCCTGCAGCGCCAAGCGCAAGCGTGGGCAGAGTTTCTTTGACAATGCGTTGAGCGGTCGGACGCACCCGATGGGCCTTTGCAATTTTCAACAAAAGGGGGCGCGGATTATCCCCGCGCCCGATTACTTATGTTTTGCGCTGATCAATCGCCATCTGCAACACCAGCCTGACGCAAGCGCGCGCGGCGGGCGCGATAGGCAGGCACAAAAACCAGACCCACCGCAAGGATCAACAACCCCAAGGTCATTGGACGTTCGAGGATAAAGCCAAATCCACGATAAAGCTGCATAGCGCGGGCAAAATTATCCTCCATCATCGTGCCAAGGATGAACCCAATCAGAAGCGGGGCAAGGGGATAATCCGCAAAGCGCAAGATCGTAGCAACCACCCCAAAACCCACCAAGATCAGCAATTCAGTCGCATTGTTTTGGCCGATATAGCTGCCCATCAACGTGAAGAACAAAATGAACGGGATCAGATAGGCCCGCGGGATCGTCAACAGTTTGGCGATATAGGGGATAAGCGGCAGGTTCAGAATCAAAAGAACCAGATTGCCAATATACATCGAGATAATAACCGCCCAGAACACATCAGGCTCATCGGTCATCAATCTTGGGCCAGGGGTGACATTAAGGGCGATCAACGCACCAAGCAAAATCGCAGTTGTCCCAGAGCCAGGAATACCCAAAGTCAGCAGTGGCACGAAAGAGCCCGTGCAAGCCGCGTTATTCGCTGTCTCGGGTGCGGCCAAACCTTTGATTGAACCTTTACCGAATTCTGCCTGCTCTTCGCCTTTGGCGATGTTGCGCTCAACCGCATATCCCAAAAAGGATGCAATCGTGGCCCCAGCCCCCGGTAGAACACCGATGAAAAACCCTTGCACCGATTGCCGCCCGATGACGGGCGCGATTTTACGCGCCTCGTCTTTGGTGATGCGCAGATCTTTGATCTCGCCGCCCGAACCACTTTGCGCACCACGCGCAGGGTTCAAGACCAAAAACAGCGCCTCAGGCAGGGCGAACATGGCCATCGCGAGGGTGATGAAGGAAAACCCCGATTGCAACTCCATGATCCCAAAGGTGAAGCGCGGCATATTGGACAAGGCCCCTTCACCAACAGTGCCCATGATAAGGCCAAGAATGGTCATCATCAGCGCCTTGGCGACTTGCCCTGTGCCTGCAAAGGCGGCAATGGCCGAAAGCCCAACAACCATAAGCGCGAAATATTCCGCCGAATGGAACAAAAGCGCGACCGAGGACAGCGCAGGTGCAAAGATCATCAACAAGATCGCGCCGATTGTGCCCCCTGCAAAGGACGCAATGGCTGCAATCGTCAGCGCCTTACCCGCTTGACCCTTTTGCGCCATCGGGTATCCATCAAAGGCGGTGGCAACTGTTCCCGCGACCCCCGGCGCATTGAGCAAAATTGACGAGGTCGACCCGCCAAAAATCGCGCCATAATAGACGCCCGACAACAAGATCAAAGCGCCCGTTGGATCGCCCAATCCAATCGCGACAGGGATCATAATCGCAATAATCGACATTGGCCCGAGACCGGGCAACATACCGATAATGGTGCCAATCACGCAGCCAAACACGACCATCGCAAGGTGAAAGGGCGTTATTGCGGCCGCAAGGCCAAGAAGCAAACCTTCAAGCATGATGCGTCCCCCTCACATCAAAAACGCAGGCCAAGGGCGCAGGAAAATACCCAGCACCTCCTGCACAAGATACCAGATCGTGCCTGCGGCAATCGCGGCCACAGGTATAAGAATGTGAAATTTCCGCTCGCCTAAGATGAACCCACCTAGCGCAAGGAAAAGTATGGTCGCCCCCACAAACCCCGCTGGGCGCAGAAGGAGCGCATAAGCCACCATCAGCGCCAAAAGCGACAGGGCTTGGCCGATATTGTAATCCCCAAGACGGCGGTGATCGATATCTTCGGCGCTTTGCTCTTTTGTTGTATCTGCTTCGACTGTCTTTGCGGACTTGCCAGAAAACAGCACAACCAAACCCACAATCACCCCAAGCACACTCAGGATTTTTGGAAATGTTGATGGCCAAATCGGATTGCGCTGCAAAATTGCAGGCAAGAGATGATCCATCGTGAAAAACGCAGCATAGCCATAGATGCAGCATAGCGCCAAAAAAGCCAATGCAATCCAACGTTCTAAGGCCATAAACGCCCCCTTTTTCTCAGCCAAATTTGTGGGTCTGTTGCACGGAAGGGCCGCCGCGAAATGAGGCAGCCCATCCATAGATCAATCGCGCAAAACGCGCTTATCCTCTTAGAGGAAGCCCAACTCGCGCATCAGATCACCGATCTGCTGCTCTTGTGCTTCGAGGAAGCTTTGGAACTCAGCTCCGGGGCGATAAATATTCACCAGACCCATACGGCCGCGCACTTCTTCCCACTCAGGGGTTTCCATCATCGCCGCCAACATCGCTTGATAAGCTTCAACTTTTTCTTGCGCCATGCCAGGTGCGGCGAAGAACCCGCGCCAGTTCACGAATTGCGCATCAATACCCTGCTCAGCGAAGGTTGGCGCGTCTGCATAGGCAGGAACGCGGTCAGGGGCGGTCACGCCCAAGATGCGGACCTCACCCTGCTCGGCCAAAGCAACCGCTTCGGAAAAGCCTGTGGACAGCGCATCAATCTCGCCCGACAGCAAGCCCGCCATCGCCTCACCACCGGCGTCATAACCGATATAGTTAAACGCAGTGGGATCTTCGTCCGCAGCCTGCATTACAATCGCCGCGACCAAGTGATCCATCCCACCAGGAACCGAACCCCCACCAATGGCAAAATCCATCGGCGCTTCGCGGTATGAAGCCAATGCATCTTCCATCGATGTCAGCGGGCTATCTGCAGTTACAACCAATGCCGCGTAGTCACCCACTGTTCCTGCGATCAAGGTCAGGTCACGGAAGCTTTGAGAAATCTCACCCGTCAAAGCGCGGATCACGATGGGGGTCGAGTTTACCATCAATGTGCCATCGCTTGAGGCTGCATTTTCGATCAAATGCGCAATGGCGACACCGCCACCACCGCCTGACATGTTTTCATATGTGGCATTGCCCACAAGACCAGAATTGACCAACGCCTCGCCCGTGCCGCGCGCTGTGCCATCCCAACCACCGCCAGCACCGCCGGGGATAAGGAAGTGAACCTGATCCATCATTTGATGCCCGCCCGCATTGGACATGCCCGCGAATGCAAGCGTAGCAGTTGCAGCCGCGATCATAGCGCGGCGTGTCCACCTAAAGGTGTTCATAGTGTATTCCTCCCATTTGACAGGCGATCCTCCACCGCCATAGTCTCACCCGACCACAGAAAGCTGACACGAGCCTGACACGCAGGACGAAAACATCAGCCCACCTGTTTGGGGAATAGTCAGGGAAAGGCCACGCGCCCAATGCGCTATCTGCTTGTAGAGGATAACGAGGAATTGGCCGAAGCGGTGGTCAAACGTCTGGTCTTGGACGGTCATGCGGTCGATCACGCCCCAGATTTGGCCCATGCGCGCGCTTGCCTTGCGGATGCCAGCTACGATCTGATATTGCTTGATGTGATGCTTCCCGATGGCGATGGTCGCGCATTTTTGGCGCAAAGCCGCATCCATATCGAAACGCCCGTGATCATGTTAACCGCTCGCAGCCAAGTGTCGGATCGGGTCGGCGCCCTTGACCAAGGGGCCGATGACTACATCACGAAACCCTTCGATTTTTCCGAATTAGAGGCGCGGTGCCGCGCCGTTTTGCGCCGCCGCGGCGGGGCCGCGCGCAATGATATCGCGCTTGGCCAAACCATCTTTGACCCGCTTGCAGGCGCGCTGCGCCATGGCGCGCATACCATCGAATTGCGCAGCCGCGAATTGCGTCTTTTGGAAGTGTTCGTGCGCCATCAAGGACAGATTTTGTCAAAGGCGCAATTGATGGACAGGCTGTTTTCCTATGATGCAGAGATCACAGAAAACGCGATTGAGGTCTATGTGGGCCGCTTGCGCCGCCGTCTTGAGGGAACGGATATTCACATCGAGACTGTGCGCGGCATTGGGTATCGGATGGAGGTGAAAACCCCGTGAGCGAGGCGCAACAGGGCACAGGTTCCATTGGTCGGCGATTAACGCTCTATCTCGCGATTGTGGCGGCGCTGTTGTCATTGTTGTCTTGGGGGATGGTTGCGGGGTTCGCCCGCCAAGCCGCCGAAGAAACCCAAGATAACGTCTTGGCCGCTGCTGTGACTGCAATCGCCGAAACCCTGCGCAGCGAGCAGGGCGAATTGCGGCTTGAACTGCCCTATTCTGCGTTTTCCATGCTCGGCGCGATTAGCGAGGATCGAGTTTTTTATCGGGTCACCGTGAATGGCGCATTGCTGACAGGCTATGCAGATCTTCCCGTTGCCACTGACCCGAACACCCGCGCAGGCGAGGTCAGTTTTGCAACGCAATCTTATCGCGGCGAAGATTTGCGACTGGCCACGCTCTCGCGCCGAATATTGGCGGGAAATCAACCGACATTGGTGATCGTCACAGTCGGACAAACCCGCGAAGGTATTGCCGCCATCGCGCTTGACCTCTCGCGTCAAGCAGGCCTGTTGTCGATTGCCTTTTTCTTGGTCGCGGTGCTGCTGTCCTTTTTTGCCGCCCGCACATCATTGCGGCCCTTGAACGAAATTGCAGGGGCTGTCTCGCGGCGCGGGCCATCCGATTTGCGCCCCTTGCGCCGCCCCGCCCCTGATGAATTGGCGCCGCTCATTGCCGCGCTCAATCGCTTCATGGATCGACTGGGGCAATCCATTCGCCGCTCGGAAGAGTTTATTCTAGAGGCCGCCCATCGCGTCCGCACGCCTTTGGCAACTGTTCGTGTGCAAGCGGATCTTGCCTTGCGCAACGCCTCAGGCGAGGCCGAACGCAACCGTCTGCGCCAGATGATCCGCGCGATTGATGAAAGCTCCCGTTCGGCGGGACAGCTTTTGGATCACGCGACTGTGGCCTTCCGCGCGGATGATCTTCTGCGCGATCATATCTCGCTCAAAAGTTTGGCCGCCCAAACGGCGACTGCAATGACCCCCACGGCAAGCATGAAGGATATCGACATTGACCTGAAAGCCGAGGACATCATCGTTGCAGGTGATGCGGTGCTGCTCGACAGCGCGTTGCGCAATATTCTCGACAACGCCATCAAATATTCGCCTGAAGACACTACCATATCAATTTGCGTGGAGACCAAAGGGGGCTATGGCTACATCACTGTGCGCGATGAGGGCACAGGGCTAGGCGATGACCCTGCCGAAGTTCTCACGCAGCGTTTCAAACGAGGACGCAACACCGAAAACATTGTGGGATCAGGATTGGGCCTTACCATTGCCGCTGATGTTTTGGCCGCCCATGGCGGGCGCTTAGAATTGTCAAATAATAAGGAAGGAAAGGGCACATGCGCCTCGCTTGTCTTACCCTTGCTTTAAGTCTGTGGATCAGCCCTGCAACCGCCTTTGAACCAGAGGATTTCCTACGCATCGAAGGCACGGGCGACAGGGTTTTGCGGATACTCTCCACCGCTGATTTGGACGTCTTCACACCCTATCTCGAAGCGTTTCATCGCGCCAATCCAACCTTAGATTTGGAATATACGGTGGCCTCCTCTGCGGATTTGCATCGTGAGATCAGTTCAGGCGCGGTCTATGACGTGGCCATTTCATCGGCGATGGATTTGCAATTCCAACTGGCCAATGATGGGCTGACACAACGCTATCGCTCGCCCATGACACAAAGCCTGCCAGACTGGGCCACATGGCGTGATGTCATTTTCGCATTCACGACCGAGCCCGCGGTGGTCTTGGTTTCGACTGAATATTTTGAGGGGCTATCCATTCCGCAATCGCGGCAGGATTTGATCGAAGTTTTACGCGACAACCCAGCACGTTTCGCAGGGTCTATCGGCACCTATGATGTGCGGGACAGTGGGCTTGGCTATCTGTTTGCCACGCAGGAAGCCCGTGCCACAGATGCCTATTGGCGACTCTCCGAAGTGATGGGCCGTCTCAACCCCACGCTCTATTGCTGTTCAAGCCAAATGATTGAGGATGTGATGAGTGGCAAACTGGCCCTCGCCTATAATGTCTTGGGCAGTTACGTGGCCGAACGTTTGGCCGATCAATCCGAAGGTCGTGTCCAAATTCTGCGGATGACCGATTTTTCCAACGTGATTTTGCGCACCGCCTTGATCCCAAGCATGGCGCAGAACCCAAACGATGCAGGGGCGTTTATTGATGCGCTGCTCAGTATCGCCTTGCGCGATGGGGCCGATGGTTGGCCCCTGCCGCCGCTCAATGACACATCGCCTGCTGCGTCTAGTGCGGGATTTGGGCCTATTCGGATCGGCCCCGCCCTGATGGTCTATCTTGACCCGCTCAATCGGCGCAATTTTTTGGCCGAATGGGAAAACGCGATTGTGCAACAATAATGCTAGCCTGCAAAACTCCAGCGTTGCAAAACGGAAATCGCATAGGCCTGTGAGAGGCTTGTGAGCGCCGCGCTTGATCCTTCGGCCTCAAGGCCCAAAGCCTCGAAATGACCGCAAGATTGACAGGTGATCTTTGTCGCATCCATCACGATATCGCTTGCCCCACATTCAGGACAAATGGCGGCAACATCATCATTGAACATTAACTCTCCTCCTCCCCTGGCCTGCGGCCAAAATGGGGGCTTGCGGGCGGCGACTGCGCGTCAAAAGCCACGCAATAATTGCCACATTAAACCCGTTCCACAAAATACCATTGATGAATGCCATCTGATAGCTGCCTGTCACATCGAAAATCCACCCCGACATCCAACCGCCGAGCGCCATGCCCACAATCGTCATCATGATCACAAATCCAACCCGCTGACCTGCTTCTCGGGCGGGCATATATTCGCGCACAATCAAAGCGTAGGACGGAACAATCCCACCCTGAGCCAAACCAAAAATCAAGCTGACAACATAAAGCGACACAAGCCCATCATAGGGAAGGTAAAAAAACAGCGCGGTCATTTGCAGAACCGATCCAATCAATAGGGTGCGCGCACCACCCAAACGATCAGCGACTAAGCCTGAAATGATGCGGCTGACCACACCACCCATAAGCATTAGCGACAGCATCTCGGCCCCCACCGCAGGGCCATATCCAAGGCCCACGCAGTAAGATACGATATGCACCTGTGGCATCGACATGGCCACACAGCAGGCCACGCCTGCAAAGCCCAGCAGATATTGCAACTGGCGCGAGGACAGGCCAACCGAATTTGCCTTGGCGCGCGACATTGCCTCGGACTGGGCATGGGCGGTTTCTGGCAGTTTGCGCCGCAACGCGAATGAAAGCGGGATGATCCCCACAAGCGCAATCACTGCAAGGGTGAGGTAGACAGCCCGCCATCCATCCTCGGCCAAAATCCCAGAAAGAACCATCGGCCAAATCGCACCAGAGAGGTAATTGCCGCTGGCCACCAAGGCCACGGCAATCCCGCGGCGGCGCAAGAACCAATGCGATATATCCGCCAATAAAGGGCCAAAGCCCGCAGCCGTTCCAAGGCCCAAAATCAGATGGATCAGGGACAGCGTGTAAATGCTGCTTGCGAGAGTGGAGAGAGCGAACCCCGCCGCGATCATGACAGCTGCCAGAGAGAGGGCAATCGTGACACCAAAACGATCCACCAAGCGCCCCAGCAAAAGATTGCCCGCGCCAAACCCCACCATCGTCATCGTGTAGGGCAAGGACGAGGCCGCGCGCAGCGATCCAAATTCCGCCTCAACCGCAGGCATGATCACGATGATGGCCCACATGCCCACATTAGCGATCATCGCAATCGCCAAGGTGATGGCGAGCCTACCCCAAGAATAGGCGCTATCATGAATATTGCTTTGCATGGATCAGACCTGTTCACATCGCGCAAATCTAACGCTATCGCCATTCCAAAAAGAGCGCCAACAAAAGTTGCATCTGCCCGCCATTCGTGGCGAGATGGCCAAATCACGCGCGAATAGAAAGACCAGGCGATATGTCCTTAAGCCCGACCCAGAACCATGCCCCGCTCAAATTGGGGCTGATCGGTGACAATATCAAACAATCCAGCGCCCCGCGTTTGCACCGAATTGCAGGCCACCTGAACGCCCGCGCGGTCAGCTATGATCTCTTGATCCCCCCTGAACGCGAGGAAACCTTTCTTGAGGTCTTCGAGACCGCGCAAATTGAAGGCTATTCAGGGCTCAACATCACATATCCCTATAAAGAAAAAGTGGTGCCACTTGTGCAACTGGCCGATCCCGTGTTGGACGCGGTTGGGGCCGTGAACACCGTTCTTTTCACGGCCCAAGGGCCCATTGGCTATAACACAGATTACACGGGCTTTAAGGCCGCCTATCAGGCCACGCGGGGCGATGACGCACCAAGCGAGGTGCTGATCATCGGGTCAGGTGGGGCGGGACGCGCGATTGCCTTTGGCCTTGCCGATTTGGGGGCAAGCGCGTTGCATCTGGTTGATACAGATTTGGCTAAGGCCGATGGCCTAAAGCGTGATCTGGCGCGTGGCTTTCCGACATTGCAGGTCACAACCATGCGCGAGGTGTCCAATCTGCCACCTGAGATCACGGGCCTTGTGAACGCAACGCCCATTGGCATGGTTGGCTATGGCGGCACCCCGCTGCCGGCTGCGCATATACGAGAGGCAAAATGGGTGTTTGACGCGGTCTATACCCCACTTAAGACACCGTTCCTCAAAGATGCAGCGGCCCTTGGTCTAGAAATCATTTCTGGGTGGGAATTATTCTTTTATCAAGGCGTGCACGCATGGGCACATTTTTCGGGCGGCAGCGTGGATGAGGCCGCGTTGCGTGCAGCGCTGTTGCAAGCCTAATTCAAGATCGGCTCAAACCTAATCAGCCCGCTAATAGGCGCATCGTCGTCTGTAAGAACGCCCGGGTGCTTATCAGCCACAATCTGCGCCACGAAGGCATCATCGAGGGGTTGAAAGATCATTGGATCAGGCGACCCCGCCGTGAGGCGAGAGACAGGACTTGGTGTTTCGCCACAAAGAAGAACAAAAATCCGCCGCTCACCCATGCTTGGCCCGCGTGCCTCTGTCCAGACTTCGACACTTGGGAAAATTGCGCTGCTGGCCTTACTGCCAGCGCAAACCCCTATCCGACAAGCGGCGCTGCACGCGGGCGGGATAGTCGGAACAGATCGCATCCACCCCAAAATCAATCATGCGATCGATATCTGCGGTTTGATTTACAGTCCAAACAACTACGCCCAAATCTAGGCTTTGCGCATAGGCAACATCTGCTGCGGTGATATCCGCGAAATGCGGGCACCATAGCGCGCCACCTTCCGCCTTGATCTGAGCGGGAATATCGGGTGGCAATCGAAACTGCGGCTCGGATGCAATCGACAAATATGACCGCGGGATTTCTGGCGCTTGTGCCTTACACTCCGCCAAAATGGTCCAATCAAAACTGTGCAAGACGGTCTGCCCAACCACATGGGTGCCACGGATCACATCCAAAACTGCCGTAACAAAATGCGCCCGCGCGGCGGCATCTTGGGCAAGCACGGGATCAGATTTCATCTCCAGAAGCAAACGCGCCGCCGCGTGCTGAGGCTGCGAAATAAGGGCGCATAGATCGGCCAATCGCGGCACCTGTAGCCCGTCAAACTGCGCCTGATCGGGAAAGGCCGCGCCATAGGCGCTCTGCCCATCAATTTTACCAACCTCATAGCGACAGAGATCAGCATAGCTCAAATCACGGATTGGCATCTCATTTGTGATGAACTGTCCCGTGTTATCCCGAAAGGTTGCGGCGTGCAGCGTGGGATTATGCGTAATGACGGGGATTTCATCGCCCGTCAGCACCACGTCAAACTCAAGCAATGGCACACCTGCGGCCAGCGCATAATCAAAACCAAGCATCGTATTTTCGGGAAACACCCCGCGCGCGCCCCGATGGCCAACGATACGGATCAGCCCTGACAATTTGCGAAAATCTGCCGCCGCATCGCCCATCACGCGTCCTGACATTTCCTGTAACGCCTACCTCTTGCCTAGCACCCCGCAGCCATTGCTTGCAATCAGCCAAGTGGCGCTTATTGTTTCGCGCAGTAAAACAAGAAAGTAACGATCACATGACCCATTATCGCATTCTGTTGGCCTGTATCATCCTTGCAGGCTGTGGCGTGCCATTTGTGCCCTTGGTCTAAGGGCCAGTCGGGAAAGGGATGAGATGGAACAAGACCCCAAAACCCTTTTGCTTTTTGGCGATTCCAATACTCATGGCACTGTGCCTTTAACTGTGCTTGGGCAGCCAGAGCGCTATCCCCTTGCGCAAAGATGGCCGACCCTGTTGGCGCAAAAACTTGGGGCCACATGGCGCGTGATTGATGAAGGCTTGCCCGGGCGCACGACTTTGCATGATGACCCAGTGGAAGGGCCGCATAAGAATGGCGCGGCCGCGTTACTGGGGATTTTAGAAAGCCACAGCCCAATTGATACGGTGGTGGTGAAACTTGGCACCAATGACCTCAAGCCGCGCTTTTGCGTCAATGCTTTCGATATTGCGCAATCTGTGGGTAAACTCGTGCGTATCATCCGCGCCTCTGGCTGCGGGCCTGCGCGTGGTGTCCCGCGGGTGATTGTTGTCTGCCCTCCACAGATTGAGGAACGGGGGGTTTTGGCGGAAATGTTCCGTGGCGGCGCTGCAAAATCAGTGGGCCTATCCCCCGCCATGGCCGAGATGGCGGCACGCGAGGGCGTGGATTTGGTCGATCTCACAGGTGCGGTGACGGTTTCACCTGTGGATGGCATCCACTATGAGGCCACGCAAATGCCCCGCATTGCTGAGCTTATTTTCGCAGCCATTCAAAACTGACTATCGGATAAGAGAGACGCGATGACATCGAATTGGTTGGCTGTAGATTGGGGCACGTCGCATCTGCGCATTTGGTGGATCAACGCCGAAGGATCGGTTTTGGCGCAGCGCCACTCCTCCGATGGTATGGGCAACCTTCGCCCTGACGGATTCGAGGCCGCCCTCGTAGAATTGGCGGACGATCTTTTGCCCGCATCGGAAAAAACTATGGTTTTGATATGCGGCATGGCGGGCGCACGCCAAGGATGGGCAGAAGCGCATTATGTCGCGACCCCTTGCCCCCCGCCCTCTGTCGCCGCAGCCGTCAAAGTGGATACCACAGACCCCCGCTTGGCCGCCCATATTATTCCTGGGATCAAGCAAGAGCGTCCCGCAGATGTAATGCGCGGAGAGGAGACGCAAATCGCGGGGTTTTTAGACGAGTATCCAAATTTTGATGGCATCCTTTGCCTGCCTGGCACGCATTGCAAATGGGTGCAGATCAGCGCAGGCGAGATCGTCAGCTTTCGCACCTTCATGACAGGGGAATTGTTCGGCCTGTTAGAGCAGGCCTCGGTTCTACGCCATTCCGTGGGTGGCGGGGGCTGGGACAGCGCCACCTTTCTTGCCGCTTTGGATGAGGCAATCGCCCATCCTGCACTGGTGTCGGCCAATCTCTTTTCCATCCGCGCCGAGGGGTTGCTTCATGGGGCTGACACGAATGCGGCCCGCGCGCGCCTATCTGGTCTGTTGATCGGTCAGGAATTGGCGGGCGCCAAACCCTATTGGCTGGGCCAAGATATCCGTCTGATTGGGACAGGCGGCATTGCGGATGCCTATCACGAGGCCCTTACCGCCCAAGAGGCAAGTGTCATCAAAATTTCTGGCGAGGGCATGGCCCTGAGCGGGTTAAAGGCCGCGTATAAATCCTTTTTAGAGGCCGCAGAATGAGCCGCAACATTATTGCCATTTTACGGGGCCTTCGGCCTGAGACTGCGCTCTCCATAACGGATGCACTGATTGCGGCAGGGATCACTCGGATCGAAGTGCCGTTAAACTCGCCAGACCCGTTTGACAGTATCGCAGCCATGGTTGCCCATGCACAGGGGCGCGCCCTTATCGGCGCCGGCACCGTCCTAGACGTAGCAGCCGTTGATCGCTTGGCGCAGATCGGTGCGAAAATGGTGGTATCACCTGATACAAACCCCGCGGTGATTGAAGCCACAAAGGCACAAGGGATGCTGTCTTATCCGGGTGCATTTACTGCGACCGAATGCTTGACCGCATTGCGGCACGGCGCAGACGGGTTGAAACTCTTTCCTGCCTTCAAGCTTGGGGTGGATGGCTATAAGGCCCTAGCCGCCGTTCTGCCGAAATCGGTTGAAACCTATGCTGTGGGTGGCGTTGGTCCCGCAGATTTTGCCGCGTGGCAGGCCGCAGGGATCACTGGTTTTGGCCTTGGTTCGCACCTGTTCAAACCTGATTATGACGCAACCAAAGTTGGCCATTTGGCGAAAGAGTGCGTGACGGCCTATGATGCGGCCTTCGGGTGAAAATATCTGAGGGGACAGGGCGGGGAGATGCCCCCGCCCCTTTTGCCAAACATCAGGCGGCGTTTTTATCCAAGGCATAAGCCCCAGCGCCATGCGCGAAGAACATCAAGAATGCACCTGCGATAGAGAAGTTCTTGAGGAACATGATCATCTGTATATGATCGGAAAAATTGTTGTGATACAGCACTGCTGTCACAACACAGAAGGCCGCGCTTGCCAATGCGACAAGACGCAATTTGAACCCCACCAATAGGGAAGCCCCCACCAAAATCTCGAAGATAATCGCAGGCCACGCCAAGAACGCCGGCAAACCACCCATCGTGACATAGCCTGCAAAGCCTTGCACATCGGCAAGCTTGCCCAGACCCGCCATTAGGAAAAATCCACCAATGAACACGCGCGCGATCAGCGGCGCAAATTTTTCAAGCTGCTGCATAAGATATCCATCCTTTTCCAAAAGCCATTCGCGGCTTGGCGCGGACATAAACACAGCGTTCAGCGGTCGGATATTCCAAAAGAATTGACGCGCTTTGTGCAAATACGCACAGACAGAGGGCTTTACAGATTTAAAAATTATATCTGACCTTTTGCATGCAGCGAGTGACGGGCCAGCCATCCCTGCATTCAGGAGATGCGGTTTCTGTGGGATTGCCTTTGTGGCTGAATGATTGGCCATCAGACTGGCAAATTACTGGCGGAGGCAGATGATTTACTCTTGCCTCTTGCGCTGCAATACCGACAAAACTTTACACGAGTTAAATTTCAAAAATGCCCCTAAAACGCTCGAATCCACAGATGCGGGCATGCAGCCAGTCGGAAAAGGATGTCGAAGATGTATCTTGGGATCGATTTGGGAACTTCGGCTGTTAAGCTTTGTGTCATTGATACTGAGGGAAATCTGATCGCGCAAAGCAGCAAAGATTTGCCCATTTCGCATCCGTTTGATGGGGCAAGCGAGCAAAATTGCGAGGATTGGTGGGAGGCAACACGCGCCTGCATCAAGGCATTAGATCCCGCGCTTCGTGCCGCCATCAAGGCAATTGGCCTATCTGGCCAGATGCATGGCGCCGTTGTGCTGGACGCACAGCGGAAACCTGTGCGGCCCGTGATTTTATGGAATGACGCCCGTGCAGATGTTGAATGTTCCGATATCATCGCGGCCGATCCGTCAGCCGCGCAAAATGCAGGCGTTTTGCCAATGCCAGGTTTTACGGCGCCAAAAATCTTGTGGTTGTCACGTCATGAGCCCGAGGCCCACGCTAAGATCCGCCATGTGATGTTGCCCAAAGATTATATCGGGCTCTGCCTGCATGGCGGATGTGTGACCGACCCATCAGACGCCGCAGGCACATCATGGTTTGACGAGGCCGCGCGGTGTTGGTCTGCTCGGCTTTGTGAGCTGACCGCAACCGAACCTGCTTGGCTGCCCCGCGTCATGCATGGCACCGATGTGGCTGGCACGCTTTTGCCCGATATCGCCACCGATCTGGGTCTGACGCCTGACATTCCTGTGGCGGCAGGTGCAGGCGATGGTGCGGCGGGGGCGGTCGGTCTTGGTGCTGTGCAAGCAGGTGATGGATTTATCTCGCTTGGCACCTCGGGGCAGCTTTTTGTGACCACGGATGCCTATCGCCCAAATATCGAAAATCGCATTCACGCCTATGCGCATACCGTGCCTGATCACTGGTTTCAAATGGCCGCAATGTTGAATGGTGCACGCCCGATGGCGTGGCTGGCCGATCTGTTAAACCGCCCCATTGATCTTCTCTTGACCGAAGCGGCCGAGGCCCGGCCAGGCCCGCTCTTCCTGCCCTATCTAACGGGGGAGCGCACACCGCATGGAGACACCACAATTCGCGGGGGATTTGCCAATCTGGGCGAGGGTATGAGCCAAGGCAGCTTGATGCGCGCTGTTCTTGAGGCGATCGCCTTTTCTTTTGCAGATGCGGCCGAGGCCTTTGCAAAAGCAGGCACGGCCCCAACCTCACTCTTGGCCATTGGCGGGGGCACCCGCAGTGATTTGTTGATGCAAATGATCGCAGATGTGACAGGGATTACGCTTGGTCGCAGCGATGAGGCCGTTGTGGGCCCTGCCCTTGGGGCCGCACGGCTTGCGCTGGTGGCCTGCGGCGATAAACCTATGGATGCAGTGATGCAGCGCCCCATTGTCCGTCATTTGTTCAAACCGAAAGGGGCAATCGATCACAGCACGCAGATACGCCTTGAGGCATATCGCGCCTTATATCCCGCACTGCGAACGGTTCAGCATAAACTGCGGTAAGGGAGGCGCAATTCTACCAACCGCGAGCGGATCGCACAGGGCAGAAAACCCACCAAGCCTATCACATCCGCCAAAACGACAAAACCATAAAGCGCGATACGAGCAGGTAAGTTGATTGGATTGGTTGCGGGGGCGGGATTAAGCCTATGTCGAACTCAAATTAATCAATGAGCAGTTTGAAGCATTCAGACTCGCAATCCAATTAGTAAAATTGCGTAGGTCTGGATCACGTAAACGTCGTGACGGCCAAGCTGGACGAGATGGTCGCCTGGTACGAATCCATTCTTGAGTTGCGTGCCGGGCCTCGACCTGACTTCCCGTTTGGAGGAGCGTGGCTCTACGCCGGTGACGCACCAGTGGTGCATTTGGTTCAAGAAATCGGACAGCATCGCACCGGGTCGGAAGCCGCGCTAAAGCTGGAACATTTTGCATTCTCGGCAACGGATGCTGTAGAATTCGAGAGAAGGCTTAGAGAAAAAGGCGATCCGTTCAAAAAGGTTGAGGTTCGAGGCGCTGGCCTCCTCCAGTTCCACGTGTCCGATCCGGATGGAAACCATGTGCACGTGGACTTCGATCTGAACGAGTAGAATGACGGGGCAAACAAGTGATCGAGAACGCACACCATCTGAAGGTCATTGAGCAGCGTCTCTTGTGGCTCAGCCACTGGATGATCCACAACGCCAACCACATTCGCCCCAAGGCGGATGGGATTAAGGTTGGTGGGCACCAAGCGTCGTCTGCATCGATGGTTTCGATCATGACGGCGCTCTATTTCTCGGCGCTACGACCCGAGGACAGGGTGGCAGTGAAACCCCATGCGTCCCCAATCTACCATGCGATGCACTACCTGATGGGCAACCAGACCCGTGAGAAGATGGAAAACTTCCGGGGATTTGGGGGCGTGCAGAGTTATCCCAGCCGCACCAAGGATATCGACGATGTGGATTTCTCCACCGGATCGGTGGGTCTCGGAGTTGGCATCACGGCCCTAGCTTCATTGGTTCAGGATTTCATCAAAGCCAAGGATTGGGGCAGCGACATTCCACTTGGTCGCATGGTCGCCCTCGTGGGCGATGCCGAGCTTGACGAAGGCAACGTTTACGAAGTCCTCCAAGAAGGCTGGAAGAACGACCTGCGCAACACATGGTGGATCATCGACTACAACCGACAGTCTCTCGATGGGATCGTGCGGGAGGGCTTGTTCGAACGGGTTGAGAAAATCTTCGATGCCTTTGGGTGGGATGTCGTTCGTGTCAAATACGGTGCTTTGCAAAGGGCTGCCTTTGAAGAGCCGGGCGGCGAGAAGCTGCGGGATTGGATCGATGCTTGCGAGAACCAAGAATACTCGGCGCTGACCTACATGGGTGGAGCCGTCTGGCGGCAACGGCTCATGAATGACCTTGGGGATCAGGGGGATGTGTCTGCCCTGATTGACCGCAGAAGCGACAATGAACTTGCAGTGCTGATGGAAAACCTAGGCGGCAACTGCGTCGAGACCATGGCCGAGACCTTCGCCGCCATCGATCATGATCGTCCTACCTGCTTTCTGGCCTATACGATCAAAGGTTGGGGTACGCCGATTGCCGGGCACAAGGACAACCACGGTGGATTGATGACGAAGGCCCAGATGGTCGAGTGGCAGACCCAGATGGGTGTGCCCGAAGGTCAAGAATGGGAGCCCTTCGCCACGGTCGAAGACGTTGAGGCTTTGCAGACTTTCCTGGAGCAAGTTTCATTCTTCAAGAACGGCGGGCGTCGGTATTCTGATGATCGGTTGCCAGTTCCCCCAGTCCAAATCGAAACGGCAAAAGATACCTCCACTCAGGCCACTTTCGGGAGGATCCTCGATGAGTTGTCCAAAGGCGACAGCGACCTCGCAGCCCGGATCATGACCACATCACCTGATGTAACAGGGACCACCGGCCTTGGCGCGTGGGTCAACCGACGGAAGTTGTTCGCCCGAGAGGCCAAAGCGGATGCCTTCATCGAGCATCGCATCCCATCAACAGCAAAGTGGCGCTTTGATGGGTCGGGACAGCATCTGGAACTGGGCATTGCAGAAATGAACCTGTTCCTGCTGCTTGGGGCTGCGGGACTATCTCATTCGCTATTCGGAAAACGCCTGATCCCGATCGGAACAGTATATGATCCGTTCGTCTGCCGAGGTCTCGATGCTCTGAACTATGCAACCTATCAGGACGCGCGATTCATGATCGTGGGCACGCCCTCGGGGGTCACTCTTGCCCCCGAAGGCGGGGCGCACCAATCCATCGGAACACCTCTGATCGGGATGTCGCAAGACGGGTTGGCCGCGTTCGAACCAGCCTTTGCAGATGAGCTTTCGGTCATCATGAACTGGGCCTTCGACTACATGCAGCGCGACGGCGAACAGGACCCGGATGAACGCACATGGCTCAGGGACGAAACCGGCGGGTCCGTCTATCTGAGGCTGACGACCAACCCGATAGAGCAACCTGGACCACGGCCTGATCCAGAATGGAAGCAAGGGGCGGTCGATGGCGGTTACTGGCTCCGGAAGCCCGGACCAAACTGTGAAGTCGTGATCGCCTACCAGGGCGCTGTCGCTCCTGAAGCCATCAAAGCGGCGGGCCATCTTGCCGGTAAACGCCGCGATGTGGGTGTTCTTGCTGTCACCTCGGCGGACCGGCTCAATGCTGGTTGGACAGCCGCTCAGCGGACCCGTGCTCGTGGCATTGCTGATGCGGTCTCCTGCGTTGAGCGGCTAATGCACGATCTTCCGCAACACTGCACCATTATAACAGTCATCGACGGCCATCCCGCCACGCTTGCCTGGCTGGGCAGTGTTGCCGGGCACCGGACTGTGCCACTTGGTGTAGAGCATTTCGGCCAAACCGGGACCATCGGCGATCTCTACCGCCATTTCGGTATCGACGCACAAGGCATTCTTGAAAAAGTCGCAGGTCTCACCATTGGGAAGCCGCTCAGCCGACAAGTTCTATGAAGCGCAAAATCCTTAGAGGGAGGCGATGAAGCGGTGGCACGAGTACTGGTCGAGTATTTCAATTGACGAACGAACTCAACTATTATCCGACTATTTAGACACTGAAGCTATTTATCGAACTTAACATATGAAGGCCCACCTTGTTACGGATGAGCCTTGTTTTATTGGTTCGACAAAAGCCGTTGCAGAGGCGGGATTAAGCCTATGTCGAACCACAGTTAAGCACCAAACGCCTAGAATGAAGTGGGTGTAAGCATAGTCTAAACATGATGGCAAGAGACGCGCGTATCTCCAATCAAGCGCATCTGAGGGCGAACTGTTTTACACAAGCTTGTAGCAAGTGGACACCGTGGATGAAAGGAGCAGCCAGGCGGAGGATTAATCGGGTCAGGTATTTCGCCTTTGGGCACATCAATTTCTCGCCCAAACCCATCCAATCTTGGCGCAGCATCAAACAGCATACGCGTATAAGGATGCAAAGGTGAAGCGAACAGAGTTTTCTTTGGGGCCTCTTCAACCAAAGCTCCCAAATATAACACACCAATCTTATCCGCCATGTGCTCCACAACAGTAAGATCATGGCTAATAAATAAATACGTAAGACCCAGTTGCTCTTGTAAATCTGACATCAAGTTCAAAACTTGGCTTTGCACTGACACATCCAGCGCAGAAGTAGGCTCATCACACACGATCACCTTAGGCTCAGACGAAAGAGCACGTGCGATGCAAATGCGTTGCCGCTGTCCACCCGAAAACTCATGTGGATACTTATCTGCATCCTCTGGTGATAAACCGACTTGTTGCAGCAACCTTTCGGGCAAACCTTTGATCTCAAGGCCTCTCAATTTTGCAGGCTCTGCTATAATGTCACGCACTTTCCAACGCGGGTTCAAGGATGCGTATGGATCTTGAAAAATCATCTGCAGCTTTTGTCGGGCCTCAGAAAGTTTTGCTTGATTGTCACTCCCAGTTATCGCGATGCCATCAATTTCAATTGTGCCACCGGTTGCACCAGTTAACCCCACAACCATTTTGCCAATAGTTGATTTCCCAGAGCCACTTTCACCAACTAACGCGTAAACTGAGCCTTCCTCAATTTCAAAATCTACATCTGCAACAGCAGTTAAAAAAACCTTTGGCTCCCTTTCGACGACACGATTCAACCAGGGCTTGGAGACATCAAAGAGGCGTCTTAACGCTTTTGCTCGGACAATTACACTCATTTCGCAGACCGCAATTTAGTGTGCTGCAATGGAAACCAACATGCGGCTTGAGTATCACCGTCTGCAATAAATGGAGAAGATCCGGATTTACAAACTTCCTGAGCGAAATCACATCGCGGTGAGAACGCACAGCCTTCTGGTAAAGCTCCGAGCCGCGGCATCGAACCAGGGATTTGTTTCAACCGGTTCAATCCTCTGCTTGCTAACGGAGTAGAGCCCATAAGCCCGTACGTATAAGGATGCTTTGGGCCAGTGAGCACATCTCGCACCGCGCCAAGCTCGGCCAACCTTCCAGCATACATGACAGCTACACGATCTGCCGCCTCAGCAATTACGCCCATGTCATGCGTAACCAACATAACCCCGACGCCACGCTCTCGGCACAAGCGCTTTAAAAGTGCAATGATCTGAGCCTGAACTGACACGTCAAGTGCCGTAGTCGGCTCATCTGCGATTACTAAGTCAGGCTCAGCGCATAATGCTAAAGCTATCACCACTCGTTGCCTCATACCGCCGGAGAACTCGTGGGGATAGCTACCTATCCGCTCTCGCGCTGCAGGGATACCGACTTCTTCCAGGGCTGCGATGGCGCGCTCCTGCGCTTCTTTCTTCGAAACTGCAAGATGTTCAATGATGGTTTCGACCAGTTGCTCTCCGACAGTTAATAGTGGGTTTAACGAAGTCAAAGGATCCTGAAAGATCATACCAATTTTTTTACCCCTGATTTTACGGAATTCAGAGGCTGATAAGTTGTGGATCGGGTTCCCTGATAATAGCACATCACCTGACACAATTCGCGCCGGCCGCTCTAACAGCCCAATTACAGCGTTCCCTGTCATTGACTTTCCTGCACCGGACTCGCCAACGATACCGAGAATTTCACCTGGGAAAATGTCAAAACTCACCTGATCTACTGGCCTGAGGACACCTTTCCGAGTGGGAATTTCCACAACCAGGCTCTTTATTGAGAGGACAGGTTGCACCATCAGCGGAGCCTCGGATTCAAAGCGTCACGCAACCAATCACCGAGTAGATTTATCGATAGTGCGAGAGCCAAAAGAGTGATCGCAGGAAAAAACAAGATCCACCATTCTCCAGAGAACATATATTCTTGTCCGATACGAATTAGTGTTCCCAAACTCGGCTTAGTGGGCGGGGCACCCACACCCAAAAAACTCAAAGTAGCTTCGGCAATGATAGCCAAAGCCAAACTAATTGTGGCAATTACCAAAACGGGATTGAGAACATTAGGTAGGATGTGTTTGACCATCACTGCTAAGTTAGCTCGCCCGATGAGCTGTGCCGCTTGAACATACTCCTTCTGCCGTTCAACCAAAGTAGCGCCGCGGACCACGCGTGCAAATTGAACCCAGTCGCTCAGACCAATGGCAAGAATAAGAACCCAAATAGCTACCTGATCACGGAATTCCGCCGGCGTGACGCCTTTCGCGACACCAAAAATCAACATGGCAACTAAAATAGACGGAAACGTCAGCTGCACGTCAGCAACCCGCATGATAGTAGCATCCAGCCATCCGCCGATATAACCCGCTAAAAGACCGAGAATTACACCCAAAATCATCGCCAGAAAAACAGCTGAGAACCCAACAAACAGAGATATTCGCATCCCAAAGAGAATGGTGGACAAGACATCCCGCCCCTGATCATCAGTCCCCAAAACAAAAACATCTTGTGTGAATTGGTTAGGGGTCAGTGGTCCTGTAAATCCATTCATCAGGTTGAGGGTGGCTGGGTCAAAAGGATCATAAGGAGCTAATAATGGGGCAAATATCGCTCCCATTATTAAAGACACAACCACAAAAAATGACATGATGGCCACCGGATTTTTTCTGAATGACCAGCCTAAATCACTGTTAAAAGCCTGAGAAAATTTTACAAAAATCCTAGTGCGCCTCAACTCAATGCCCCCCTACGCTTCGTTCAATCCGCAAACGAGGATCAATGGCGAAATAAAGGACATCGACTATCAGATTAATTGCCACAAACATTACGGAAATCATCATCAAATAAGCAGCCATGACAGGTATATCGACAAACTGAACAGCGTTGATGAACAGCAGGCCCACGCCCGGCCATTGAAAAACAGTTTCCGTGATGATCGCAAAAGCGATGATACTACCTAGCTGGAGACCAGTTATTGTGATGACTGGCACAAGTGTATTTTTCAGAGCGTGCCGAAAATTAATTGTTTTTTCGCTCAACCCACGCGCTCGTGCAAAGCGTATATAGTCCATGCGCAATACTTCTAACATCTCAGTGCGAACTAGACGCATGATTAATGTCATTTGATAGAGACCAAGCGTAATGGCGGGAAGAATTAATGCTTTTAAACCACTGGCTGTTAGGAAACCTGTGGTCCATCCCCCGAGGTCAACGACCTCACCACGGCCAAAACTTGGAAGCCAACCAAGCTCAACAGAAAATATATAAATCAATAAAATTCCAATCAGGAACGTTGGTAGTGACACTCCGACAAGCGACGCTGTCATAATAAAACTCGGCAGTACACCGTGTCTCCGTATTGCGGTGAACACTCCCAATCCAACACCACCAATAAAGGCTAAGAACCCTGACACGAGCGCCAATTCCACTGTAGCAGGCAATCTTTCAGCGATAATTTCTGAAACAGGTCGCCCTTGGCGATAACTTAAGCCAAAATTTCCTTGAGCAGCTTGCTCCAAAAAGCGCCAATATTGCACTATAAATGGCTGATCTAGCCCAAGCTGTTCGCGCAAGCGCTCAATATCGGCCTGCGTGCGTTCTTGACCCAACATGTTATCCACGGGGTCTCCCACGAAACTGAACATCGCAAAAGCAACAAAGCCAACAGCGAGTAACACTATCAAAGACTGAAATATCCGGCGTAGGATGTATGCCAGCATGAAAAAATTTCCCAAGGGAACAAATTGATAAAAGGGTTACTGCCCCTCTAATTGAGGGGCAGTAATTCACAATTAGTTCATCGTGAAGAATTTGAACTTCGGATCATCTTCAGGGCTAACGTCAATACCAACTGCATCACTCATACCCCAGTTAAGAACCTGGTGATGTATTGGTAGGTACAACTGCTGTTCTTGAACATCGTCCCAAATCGCTTGGATCGTAGCATTTCGGGCGCTTAGGTCAGTTTCAGACGCTAAGCTCTGGATCATGGCATCCATCTCAGGATTTGAATAGCCAGTCCCGTTCCAGCTGCCTCGGTCTTCTCCACGAGTGTGCGTCAAGAAGTTAAAGATATACTCGGAGTCATATGTAGGAACGCCCCAACCCAACATGTAGAAATCGGTTTCACCATTTGTAATGAGTGGGAAGTGTTGTGCCTTTGGCTTAGCGTCCAAGTTAACGGTGATGCCAATTT
The DNA here is from genome assembly GCF_037830315.1 of Roseobacter sp. HKCCD7870. Lineage (NCBI taxonomy): Bacteria > Pseudomonadati > Pseudomonadota > Alphaproteobacteria > Rhodobacterales > Roseobacteraceae > Roseobacter > Roseobacter sp. HKCCD7870. The sequence goes on from NZ_JBBLYO010000001.1 coordinate 1,350,354, forward strand.
GCGCCATCATGCCGACGGCTGCTTGGCAAATCGCTTCATCATTGATGTAGCGATCATTTGGGCAGTCCAACTGGATGGAAAACCCGTCGCCATAACCCGCTTCGGCCATCAAAGCGCGTGCAGCATCAATATCAGTTGAAACAGAACCGTCCATCTCTGCTGTCCAGCCGTTTACAAATGGCGGAGCAATCATACCAGCGGGTTGCGATTGACCCCGCATAACTACTTGCTGAATAGCTTCACGATTAATAGCCATATTCATTGCGCGTCTAACGCGGACATCGGCAAGCGGGTTAGCACCATCAACATTGTCATTTGCAATGTCCGCCGCCCCCATATTCATTCCGAAGAAAATTACGCGGTTTTGTGGAGCTGTCTTAACGATGAGACCATCCGTGTTCGCAACACGGTCCAAGTCTTGCACGGGAACATCTTGGATAAAATCGACTTCCCCAGACAACAGCGCCGCTACTCGTGTCGCAGCATTCTGAATAGGTGTGTAAATGATTTCTGTAACTTCAAGTGGGAACTGCCCAATACCCCAATAGTTTTCGTTTTGGGTTAGAACTGTCCGTACATCAGGTTCACGGCTAACAAGCTTGTACGCCCCAGTGCCATTTGCGTTCGTAGCCGCAAAAGTCGTTTCTCCACCTTCGACGTCCTGCACTTCTACAACGCCATTTGCTTCAGCCCAACCACTATCCATCATAAAAAGATTTGTAAGGTTCGATGGTAGGATTGGATTTGGACCATCCGTAACCATCTCAACAGTTAAGTCGTCAACCGCACGAACTTCAACGATTGAGTTCAACAGTTCCTTCATATTGGAATTTTCTGACTGCGCTCGTCCAATTGAGAACACAACATCTTCAGCGGTAAATGCAGCGCCATCGTGATAAGTTACACCCTCGCGCAAATTGAACACCCAGACATTTGGATCATCGGGTGACGGCGCCCAGTCAGTAGCCAATGCAGCCTGAAACTGCCCCGACATATCGCGTATTATAAGTGGTTCGTAAATTTGATGGGCGAGAGTATGAGTCGGGCCCTCGTTTTGTGCATGCGGATCCAACGTCAATGAATCCCCTGACCGCGCCCAACGCAATGTTTCCGCGCTGACTGACGAAATGGCTACTGCTGACACTGCAGCAGTAAGAAGCATAGTTCGCAACGTTTTCTTAGAGTGGGTAAGTTGCATTTTGTTCTCCCTGTTATAAAGCACCCATAGAGGATTTTAGGACCACAACATGCAATGAAAAGAGATTTCGCTCAAAGGATTTCATCAGAAACCTCATCTGCCGATTGGTTTTTCCTCATTTAAACGTACAGGATAAGATATAGAGCAGAAGACATCAGTGAAGCGGTAAATTGAGACATTCGGAAAAAGTGGCTGCGGGGGCGGGATTAAACCTATGCCGAACTCAAATTTATAAATAAGAAATTTGAAGCGTTGACACGTACGATTTTTCCAACGGTTTTCCTGCTCTCGCAGGATCCTGTAAATGAAACGGTACGTACTATAATGTTTGCGCAGGCATAACCAAACTGCTCAAATTATGAGCAAATGATCCATTTGCGGTTCTAATTTCATATTTTCCAGGCGGTTATCCGTAACCGCCTATTACGCCTATTGCACTCCCTCCATCGAAGGTCACACATTGAAGGCGTGGTTTTGGGAGTGAGTACAATGACAGAATTCTACGAAAGCCCAATGGAATACGCGAGCTTCATATATGAGCGCAGCAAGGTCATTTGCTACGGGCTTAAAAACAACGCGGGCGGGACAGTAACGGTGCTCAACTTTGTAGACAGGATACTCGCAGAACAGTTCAAAGCGGAATTTTTAACCGACAGAAGTTTTGAAGTTTTTCACAACCAGGCCCAGCTTATCTGCCTATCTGACTATGACACTGTAATGCGACGATCCAACAACGATCCTCGTGTAAAGTACCTTCACTACAATCGAGAGTTCATGATGGGCACACTGGCACATGTCGGTCGGTTTTAAATGGGAGATTTAGCTTCTCCAAATAAATTGTCCTGAAACCGCAATTTGAGTGCTCGAAATAGTAGCATCTAAGTTTAAAAAATGAAGCTTTGGGATGGCGCCGCGAGGACGAAAGTTTTTACATTTTAGAGGGATTAGGTTAATATTTTGCAAACGAAATGGACGGCCTCTTTCACAGTTGAGTATCAAGACAAACACAAGCAGCGTATAACTTTACTGTAGGATGAGAGCCTTCCCACCTGAAGAAGGCTTGAAACGATGGCGCAAAAGTTCAATCAAACTGTTGCAATACTAGTAGTGTCATTGCTGTTTTCTGGCTCTGCAGCTACTAATGAAAGCTACACTGAAGCCCTAACAGTAGATCAAGGCTGGAGTAACGCAGACAGGTCTTTCTTCTACTTTTCTCCTCAAGGTTCACCAATAATCCCGCTGTCATATTTTATGGCGCTAGAGCAACCGGATAGCGCAAGTCCTTTTCTAAATCAGGACTACCTGAGAGAAATGGGAATGATTTTCTGGGATGATCCTGTCGCAAACCCTTTAGGCTTGCCGGTCGGCCTTACCCAAGACACAGGGCGGTTAGGTAACGAACCTCAGCTGGGAATGAATTGCTCCGCATGTCACGTTGCAGAAATTCGGGTAGGAGATACTGTTGCGCTAGTTGACGGCGGTGTATCCCATTTTAATTTTTGGGAATTTATGACGTCTTTGGACGAGGCTCTAACCCAAACGGCTGAGGATCAAGAGAGACTAAATCGGTTCGTAAACAACCTTAATGAGCAAGCGAACATTTCATTAGACATCGATCAGGTCGCAGCGCGCCTAAATCAAATCATCGCAAAACGCTCCCAATGGTCCGCGAGAAACCACACAAATGTTATTCCTGGCCCCGGCCGTGTTGATGCGCTCAATGTTATTCTAAACCAAGTAACGGCGGGAATGGTGGGGCGCCCAGAAAATGCCAGAGCGGCTGATGCTCCCGTCAGCTATCCGGCACTTTGGGACGCTCCTTATTTAGACTTTGTACAATACAACGGGGTCGTTCCTAATGCTGGTGCCGGAGCAATAGGGCGGAATGTTGGCCAAGTTCTTGGTGTTTTCGGCGAAGTTGATCTTGCCCAGGGACGACTACCGCCTGGGTACAATTCATCAGTTAACGTTACGCATTTGATGGCTCTCGAAGAACGACTGCAGACTTTATCGTCTCCAGCTTGGCAGAGCTTTGTAGAAATCGGGGTACTTCCAGACCTGGATATGTCTCTCGTCGCGCAAGGTGAAGAGATATATCAGGCAGAATGCGCAAGTTGCCACGCAGTCATTGACCCTGTTAATCGAGGTGATCTGGCTTCGATCCATATTCAAACCTTTGATTTGGAAACGATCGGCACTGATCCATCAGCTGCTCTCGGATTTGCCGCTCGCGAAGTTTTCACTGGTCCTCTCGAGGGGCGCAAAGTGGGGGTCGTTACAGGAGCAGAGTTTTGCGATGTAACACACGGAAATGCGGCTCTTGCTCACGTAGTGGCGGGCGTGATGATAAACCACTTAGGCGATGATCGCCATGCTATCGTACAAGCTGCCGAGGGTGTAATCGCCAACACCATTGAACATAAACTTGCGGGTGCTTGGAACTCCATTCAGTCGTTCTTTGGCGCCGAAACCGCAAACGATGCGCCGCCCAACTACACCACAATGATCAATGCCATGGCTGCAGAAGGCCTATCGCAGCAAGAAATCGCAGATAAACTAGCTGAATCTAGCTCAAATTCCGCAGCTCTCTTTAATGAATTGGTACAAGATCATTTCCGATACCACGGTGAAGATCAATCATGCATGAGTGTGCTTGAGACGGCACAATATCGAGCACGACCTCTTAACGGCACTTGGGCTACTGGACCCTACCTTCATAACGGTTCAGTTCCGACCCTTGACGACCTACTACGTCCAGCGAGCGAACGTCCTACTTCGTTTGCGGTGACCAATAGTCAGTTCGATCCGGCTCGAGTGGGATTTGTAACAAGCACCGCGGACCAGACTTCAGAAGTGTTTTACCTAGATACCACCATTCCGGGCAATTCAAACACCGGCCATGAATACGGTACTGGGCTTGCTGAAGCAGACCGCATAGCGTTGCTCGAATATTTAAAGAGCCTTTGAGTTGGGCGTTTTCTTGAGAGCCAAAACGATTTTACGGCTGTTCACGGCTGTTCTCGTTTTGGGCAATTCGGCGGCGTTAGCGACCGACCACATCGATGGTTCGAATACAGTTTATGATCCATCTGTGGATCTAACAGACCTCTATGCATTCACTGCTGACGAAAACGATCCTAAACTTGTCTTAATTCTGAACGCAGTTACGGCCGCAATAGCCAAACTCCCGTCAACCGAAGCCTACTTCAATATTTTATTAGCACCTGCAGATGAAAATCCTGACGCGAGCGGTTATCAATTATCGACTGAATTACCGTATCAAATTAGCTGTATCTGGCTTAACGAGCAAATCTCTTGTCAATTTCCTAGTGGCCGTTTGCTTGAGGTGGCGCTTGATGAAATTACGCCTCCGGCTGCCATACGAGTATTTGCAGGCCTGCGGTCTGATCCTTTCTATCTCAATGGTAGGTGGGCTATCGAGTTGCAGTCAGGTTCTGTAATCCCGCCGGCATTTTCGTCCAATTCTATAGAAAACCTTAATGTCTACAGCATCGTGATTGAAATTGACTTAGATGAGTTGCCTGATGCGCTAAGTGAAGGTGTGATTGCAGTCGGCGCGGAAGTTATGAATTCCGCAGGTGTCGTCAGCGATAGGGTTGGTCGCCCTGAAATTGCCAACATCGCTATACAGGCAACTGGCGCGGATGACCTCCGAAATGCCCTCAATGCTCAAAGAGCCCTAGAGATTGCACCTGACCTGCGAGATATTTTGGAAATTCGATTACGCCAAAATTTGGATCGCTATGACAACCTTTCACCATCTGCTTACAGCAGTAATAAAGATAATCTTGCTCGCATTCTGGCTGATGACTACCTCCTTATCGATACGCGCCTTCCTTGCAACGAGGGTAAATATTTTGAATTGGAAATGGCTTACCTTGAGGCGCGCTCACCGGAGAATTGCGGAGGACGTGGGCTAAACGAGGATATTATCGACGCAGTGTACGGGCTTTTGATCAATGGCACTGTTAACGATCCGGTGCCGGATGGCGCAGATGCACCAACACTGGCACCACTCGATGAATTCCCCTATTTGGCAGCGCCTAATACTGGAATGAAAGCGTGGTTTGCTGCAGTCACTGGTCGTATTTTGGCGGCACTATCTGTCGAAGGTCCAAGGCGGATGTTGATATTGTCATTCGGGGCAATGATTATCCTGATCCCGATACTTATTTTAGGAAAATTTGCATTAAAGAGATTCAAGTCCAAAGCGTAATCATTCAGTGGTAGAACTAAATCCAAAACTCGGGCCTATGTTGCCTCAGCAAAATGACAAGCAACTTGAACACCATTGTCTAACCACCTCAGCTCTGGAACAAGTTTTGTGCATTTGTCCTTAGCAATTGGGCATCGGGTTGCAAAAGCACATCCGAGCGGCGGATTAAGAGGATCGGGTAATTCTGCATTATCCGCCTCTGGGCGTTTTAGGCGAACACCTACTCTGGGAGCACTACTGGCCAAAAGTTTAGTGTAAGGATGACAAGGTTTTGAAAATACCTGCTCAGCTGAACCTAACTCAACAAGTGAACCAAAATATAGAACGGCAACGCGGTCACTGACTGCCTCTACTACTGCCAAATCATGGCTAATAAACACGTAGGTTAAATTAAGTTTGACTTTCAGTTCAGCCAATAGATTCAAAACTTGAGCTTGAACAGATACATCAAGGGCAGACACAGGCTCATCCAAAACTATAATTTTAGCGTCGGCGACGATAGCACGCGCAAGTCCAATACGTTGAGCCTGTCCCCCTGAGAACTCATGTGGGTAACGATCCAGGAAATCTTCGCGCAACTTAACGGAATTAAAGATCTCTCGAATGCGTGAATTCCGCTGAGATGAGTTCATTTTGTAAAGGAATTTCAACGGCGCCCCGACAATCTGGCGTATCGTTTTTCGGGGATTTAAGCTACTGATAGGATCTTGAAAAACGTATTGAACTTTTCGACCAAATTCCCTCGGATCATTTGCGCTCGAGTCCCAGCCCTCGATTTCAATAACGCCCGAGCTTGGTATGGTCAGCCCAGCTAACATTCGGGCAAGCGTGGATTTACCGCAACCGGACTCACCGACTACGCCTAAGGTCTCTCCCTTTTGAATTTCCAAAGATATTGGATGCACTGCATGCAAATGAGTGGGCGAACGAAATAACCCTCGCCCAATAGGAAAAGATTTACGGACACCTGTTAATTTTATAGCTGTCGTCATGTCGCAGCCCCAGTTTTAACATTTTCAGGATGTAAACATCGAACACGGTGACCATTGGGAAATTCCACTGACGATATTGGAGATAACTCACACGCTGATTTCGCCTTTGCACAGCGAGGAGCGAAAGCACATCCGCGGGACAAATTATCTACTGCCGGAGGCAATCCAGGAATAGCTTCGAGACGGCGGCGTCCTTTACCTAATTCTGGCACGCAAGCCATAAGGCGCGCTGTGTAAGGATGAGCTGGCTGGGTAAGAATTTGGTTTGTTACACCTTCTTCAATGACCTGGCCCGCATACATTACAGCCACTCGATCACAAAGCTGAGCTACAACTCCAAAATCGTGCGTTATGAAAATAATGGATATATGTTTTTCACTCCTCAGATCATCTAATAACGATAGAATCTGGGCCTGCACCGTAACGTCTAAGGCCGTGGTCGGCTCATCAGCTATAATTATTTCCGGATCATTCGCGAGAGCCATAGCAATTCCGATCCGTTGACGCATACCACCTGATAATTCGTGCGGATAACTGTCAAAGCGTTTTTCAGGGTTTGGAATGCGTACTGTATGCAATAAATCGAGGGCACGTTGCCGACTGACGTGTTTATCAACTGACTGATGGGTTAAAATTGCTTCACTCAGTTGCTTGCCCACCGTATAGAGCGGGTGCAAAGTGGAAAGTGGATCCTGAAAAATATATGAGATCCTATTTCCGCGAACTTGGCGTAAACTTTCGTAATCAACGCTCAGAAGGTCTCTGCCTTGATGCCAAACTTGTCCGTTTGTTATCAATCCCGGGGGCGATGCAACGAGACGCGTAGCGCTCAGCGCTGCAACTGATTTTCCAGAACCACTTTCTCCTATAATTCCCAAACATTCTCCTGGACGTATATGGAGTGTGACGTCAGAGACAGCTTTAAAAGTACGATTTTTAATTCGAAACTGCGTTGATATTGATGATAGGCTCAAAGCCAGATCACTCGGCGGGATCGGATTATCCTGCTTATCACGCCTTACTAAAGTGGTTGCGCTAGGACGCGACAGAGCGCCGGATTTAAGACGCGGGTCGAGCGCATCTCGCACACCATCGCCGAGAAGGTTGATCGCCATAACAACGACCAAAATCATGAGACCAGGTACAACTGACGTGTAGGGATTAGTTATCAAAGCGGAGCGCGCTTCACCCAACATTGATCCTAAATCTGCTTGGGGAGGCTGTGAGCCCAAACCCAGAAAACTTAATCCGGCCGTCTCCAGTATCATCCATCCAACAGTCGTGGAAACAGCAATTACAATCGTAGGTAAAACGTTGGGCAGAACTTCCCCAACCATAATACGAAGGTCGCCCATCCCACCCAGGCGGGCAGCCTCGATGAATTCCTTATTTGCAATACTCACCGTGATACCGCGAATGTTTCGCGCAAAAAATGGAATATTGACCACCGCCACTGCAATTAGAGCGTTCATTAAACCAGGACCAAGGGCAGCAACGATTGCTAAAGCTAACAAAATGTAGGGAAAGGCCATCAACATGTCGACGCCTCTCATAATCAAATTATCCAACCAACCGCCATAAAACCCTGCGATTATTCCAACAGCAGCACCAATAGTCGCTGCAAAGAAAGCCGCAGAAAAACCAACTGCAAGTGATAATCTGGTCCCCCATAGCACACGGCTTAGCAGATCACGGCCCAAGTGATCGGTACCCAAAATACCAGAACTCGAAAAAGGTAGTTGAAATCGATTAGCTGTATTTGTCACATCCGGATTTGCTAGGGGCAAAAGGGGTGTGACCAGCGATAGAACTATAATGGCTGACATGACTACCAAGCCAAATGCCGCCAATCGATTGCGTGTCAGGAGCACAAGGAAATCCCTCATGTCTTGATCCTTGGATCTAGCAAACTCTGCAGAACATCCACCAGAATATTGAAAAAAACATAGCAAGCGGCGACAAACACTACGCCACCTTGGACCAAGAGAATGTCCCGTTTGAGAATTGCATCGACCAGCATACGACCGATACCAGGCCATTGGAAAACCATTTCAATATAAACTGCCCCCGACAGAACGAAGCCTGCTTGAATGCCGAGAACAGGAATAATGCTAACCATTGCTGCTTTCATAGCATGGCGCCAAATTACATATCGTTCGTGGACACCTTTGGCCCTGGCGGTGCGAACAAAATCTTGCCGCAAGACCTCAAGCATTGCTGACCTTGACAAACGCGCAATTACACCAGTGGCTACAACAGATAATGCGAATGCGGGCAAAGTTAAATGGCTCATCAATGCGGCTAGATCACGCGCACCATAAATCGGCCACATCCCTGAGACAGGAAACCAACGTAGCTGCACAGAAAATATTAGGATCATCATCATTCCAAGAAAGAATGAAGGAATGGAAATACCCAATAGGACCGAAAAAGTAATTAACTTATCAACCCCACTATATTGACGGGCAGCAGATACTACACCCGCAGCAATTCCCATAAGTGAACAAAGAACAAATGAGGTGCCAGATAGCACCAAAGTTGCAGAAAACCGTTCCAAAACCTCATCTAAAACATCTCGGTTCAACGCAAAGCTGCGGCCAAAATCACCTTGCAATAAATTAGTAAGCCAGATGAAATATCTTTGGATTAATGGCTTATCCAAACCAAGATCACGGTTTAACTTCTCAACATTTTCTGGAGTTGCATAAGAACCCAGTATTGCAGTTGCGGGGTCCCCTGGGATCATCGCCATGATAAGAAATACAATTATCGAAATGCCTAAAAGAACCGGTATTGCAGATAGTATTCGTTTTACAATGTATGCAGCCATGCTCTGACCTATGAAAAACTGTAGCCGCCCTAAGCCAGGCGGCTACAGGATCTGCTTCAGTTTTTCACTACATCATCCAGCAGCAAGAAAAACGAGGGCTGAAGCGAGAAGTTCGCAACGCGATCAGAAGTAACAGCGTTTTGCTTCCAGTTCGCAACAAACACCCATGGTGCGTCTTCTTGAACGATAACCTGCATTTCTTGGTAAAGACGTGCACGTTCGTCTTGGTCGGTAGCGACGCGAGCTGCCTCAAGCAAAGCGTCCACCTCTGGGTTGGAGTAATAACCGGAATTAAAGCCACCTTCTTCAGGCCAAGCAGCTGTACGCAACGCGAGGAACGGAAGAGTATCAGGATCATTCGTCATCCATGCCATTTCTGCCATATCAGCCTTGCCTTCAAGACCAGGGTTAACCTCACCAAGAAACGTGTTCCACTCATAGGTTTCAATGGTCACATTGAAGCCCACGGCTTCAAGGTCAGCCTGAATTGCGGTTCCCATTGCGACAGGATCCAACATCCCAGAGCCACCCTCTGTTACATAAAACGTGAGCTCGGCTCCCTCGGCACCGGCCTCGGAAATGAGAGCGCGAGCGCGGTCAGGATCATATGGATACGGTTCAAGGCTTTCGTTATAAGCCCAAGCAAAAGCAGGCGGTGTCGGACCAGCCGCCACCTCAGCTGTTCCCTCAAGAACATCATTCACAATTGCTTCTTTGTTGATGGCATAATTGGCGGCTTGGCGCACACGCACGTCAGCAAACGGACCCTCTTTCGCATTTAAGATCAGAAACCAAACGTGAGGACCTGCCTGTTCATGGATTGTATATTCAGCACCCATAAACTCACTCAGCGACACAGGCGGCACCTCAACCATCAGATCAATACCGCCAGCTAGCATTTCAGCAGTTCGGGTGTTTGCATCAGTAATTGGACGGAAAACCACTGCCTGTAGTGCGGGTGCACCGTCCCAGTAATTTTCATTAGCTTCGATAACCACAGCCTCATTTGAGCGCCATTCTCCAAAAGTAAATGCACCGGTACCTGAGGGATTTCTACCGTAGTCCGCTCCATGTTCCATAACAGCAGCAGGAGAAACTATAAGACCAGTGGGATACGCAAGGTTCGATAAGAATGGTGCGTAAGGGCCGTTAAGCGTAAACTGTACTGTCATATCATCAACGGCTTCGACACTCTCAACCGCAGAAAAGAAGAATGCCAACGGGAATGGACCAGTGTCATGGTAAGGGTGGCTTTCGTCCAACATACGATCAAAGTTGAATTTCACCGCAGCAGCATCAAACGCGCTTCCATCATGGAATGTCACACCGTCGCGCAAATTAAAGGTGTAGACTGTCCCATCATCGCTAATATCCCACGATGTCGCCAAAGCAGGCTCTACTTCCAGCGTGCCATCACGGTATCGTACCAAGCCGTCATAAACATTCATCAAAATGCGAAAATCGTTAACGGCGGTAACAGCAGCTGGGTCCAAAGATTGAGGTTCAGCTATTTGACCTACTATCAAAACATCTTCTGGTGTCTGCGCAGAAGCGGTTAGTGGAAAGAGGGCAAATGCAGTTGCTGCTCCTGCAGCTAACATTGCCCTGCGGGATATGTTCAGCAATGACATTGGGAAGACCTCTCCTGTCTATTTATCATGATGAATTGCAGTCACGCAAATTATCATGATAAATTCAAGAAAAATGTGCTAGGGACATAAAAATGACATTCTCGATTCTCACTTTTGACCAGAAAACAGGCGTTTTCGCGGGCGCGGCAGCTACAGGTAGCCTCTGCGTAGGAGGTTGGGTGCTGCGTGGTGATATCGAATCGGGACTTGTCGCTTCCCAAGGAACTGCGCCGAGTACTTTTTGGCGCGATGAAATGCTGCGGGGTATGTTTAAAAATGAAAGTGCCCCGCAGCTCCTTGAGCGCATTACCCAACCAGATACAGGAAAAGAATTCCGCCAACTAGCAGCTGTTGATCGCAAGGGAAACTCAGCAGCTTTCACGGGCGCTCTAAGCATCGACTACTGCGGGCATCTGTTGGAGCAAGGCGTAGCAATCTCTGGTAATATGCTATCTGGACCAGCCGTGCTCGACGCGATGCAAAAAACAAACTGGACTGCGGTCGGAGATCAGGCGCAAAGAATGCTTCAAGTACTTGATGCTGCTAAAGATGCTGGTGGTGATTTCCGTGGTTTGCGTTCTGCCGCCCTTTTGGTTCTAAAGCCAAACGAGCCCCCGCTTGATCTGCGAATTGATTGTGCAGATAAACCCATCGCTGCTCTTTGGGAATTATGGCATGAGACCAAAAAAAGTCCTTACCAAGACTGGCTTTCCGAGGTTCCTGTATTGGCTGATAGAATGCGCAAACCCAGTCATCCATTCACAAAGCGTCGCATCAGCTGAACTTCCTGATCCTGCATGAACGCCTCAGCTACCTTCATGTGAGATGTCATGATTTTCCGCGCAGCCTCACTGTCTCCAGCGCGCAGTGCAGCCACCAAATCAAGCTGGTGCTCACGGCCTTTGCGCCACAAGTCTAAGTTTGGGGGATCGTAGAGACCACGAAACACAGTAAGGTCTGTTAGGATCCGTGACATAAAGCCAATTACGAAGCTCAATAAAGGATTGGCGGCATATTCCGCAAGCTGAGCATGAAACTCCAGGGAAGCTATATGACGCTGCTTTTCTTCGTCTGCGTTTAGAGCTGGATGTGGATGACGGTCAGCCAACGATTGCAGCTTATTCAACTGATCAGCATCCAAATTTCCGGCCAAACTCGCGGCCAACTCTGGCTCTAAAACTTTCCGCAACTGGTAGATGTCAGCCACAGATAAATCCTGAAAATAAAAATAATTTGCTAGCAGTGCTCGCGCACGCTCGGCAGAGACTTCACCAACGATACTTCCTCCACCAGGACCAGTTTTTGTCAAAATTAATCCTTGAGCTTCAAGAATTCGTAGGGCCTCACGCACGGTGCCTTTTGACACACCAAACTTCGTGATCATCTCACCTTCGTTGGGGAGTTTATCACCTTGCTTCAAATCATGCTCCACAACCCACTGCTTAATTGCTTCTGCTACTTGAACTGGGCGTGATTGCTTTGGTTTTGAAGAAGAACTGTTACTGCCGTCCATAAAGCGCCTCGTTAATATCACTGCAATGTATAGACAGGCCCGTTATCTATGTGTAGCACAATATTTATCATGATAAATTGTGAGTGGCTATGGACTGGGGAAAAATTGCGCAACAGCGCTTAAACGAAATCGCAAAATGCAGCCTACCTTCGGCCGGCGTTACCAGGTTTCCTTTCACCAAAGAACACGAACTTGCTATCGGCGTCATCAAGGGTTGGATGGAACAAGCCAACCTGTCAGTCTCCATGGATGCAGCGGGAACTCTTATTGGCCAAACACAAGGAAGCCCTGAAGCGCGAACTTTTCTCATCGGATCTCATCAAGACAGTGTTAGAGATGGTGGCCGATATGATGGCATCATGGGCATTGTCCTCGGCTGCCTCGCACTCGAAAAGCTTAAAACTGAAGGCATAAATCTCCCATTCACGGTTGAGGTATTGGCCTTTGCTGATGAGGAGGGTGTACGTTTTCCGACAGCATTAATGGGCCCGCGGTCTTTGGCTGGAACATTCGATCCAAAAGATCTTGATTTAAAAGACCGCGATGGTGTGTCGCTGCGAAATGCATTGGCCGAATTTGGCGGCAAGCCCGAAAAGCTTCTTGCTCTCAAACGCAAATCACAAAACATCCTCGGATATCTTGAGGTTCACATTGAACAAGGTCCAATTTTAGAAAATCAAAATTCAGCTTTAGGTGTGGTATCTGGAATTTGCGGAATAGAGAGACATGAAGTTACTTTTGTTGGAGAAACTGGACATGCAGGTACTGTACCTATGTCTAGCAGACGTGACGCTTTGTTAGCTGCTAGCGAGTTCATTGTTGCAGTGAACCATAATGCAATGATGCAAGAGCAAGTGCGCACCACGGTCGGAAGTCTACAGTTATGGCCTGATATTGTTAATGCGATCCCCGATAAAGTAGCGTTGACCCTGGAAATCAGAGCACTTGACGATCAACAGCGGCGAGAAGTTCAAAGCAAAGCTCAAAATTTGATAAGTATTGTCAGTCAAAAATATGATGTTAGCGGAACTATAAAATGCACTTACTCACAGCCGGCAGTTTTATGTGACGAAGGTCTTTCGCTTTCCTTGAAAGCGGCCACTCTTAATTATTGTTCGAACACACTAAACCTACCGTCTGGCGCCACACATGATGCCTCGGCTATGGCTGATTTATGCCCAATCGCAATGCTATTTGTCCGCTGCAAAGAAGGTAGGAGTCACACACCACTTGAATCTGTTACAGAGGAGGATATGGCTGCCTCAATAAATACAGTTGCAGATTTTCTGAAAGGCTTTCAAGGCCAACTAGTGCGTTGATTTTTATTCCCCCATGTAAATCCGTCTTGAAATTGTTTCTTCCAGCGATAGCCAACGCCTGCCCACTTCACCTGAAGTACGATGCTCCAAGACATTGTCAGATTAAACCACCCTTGAGTGGTAGGGGGCCTCACTCTAGGTTCAACGCCATGACAAAGCGCAGCCCCTTTCGTTATTTTAAGACGAGCCCCGAGATCATCCGCCTTGCGGTGATGATGTATATCCGGTTTCCACTTTCCTTGAGGAATGTAGAGGATCTTCTGCACGAGAGGGGGATCGACATCAGCCACGAAACAGTTCGGTTCTGGTGGAACAGATTTGGTCCGTTGATGGCAGCTGAGATCAAACAAAAACGCATTCAGCAACTGCGGGCTTACTCCAAGTGGGAGTGGCACGTGGATGAAGTCTTCGTAAAAATCAACGGTGAACGCCATTACCTGTGGCGTGCAGTGGATGCGGAAGGTGAGGTGCTAGAAAGGGTTGTAACAAAGCGTAGAAACAAAGACGCTGCATTGAAAATGCTTAAAGCATTGATGAAACGATATGGCCGTGCGGAAAAGATCGTGACGGATCGATTAAGGTCCTATGGCACCGCCTTGAGGGAATTGGGCTGCCCGGACAAACAAGAAACAGGACGTTGGTTAAACAATAGGGCAGAGAACTCACACCAACCATTCCGACGAAAGGAGCGCGCGATGCAGCGGTTCAGGCAAATGCGAAGTTTGCAGAAATTTGCCTCCGTTCACGCTTCCGTCTTTAACCACTTCAATCAGGATCGTAGTCACATACACCGTGCTCATTTCAAACAAAGCCGCACCGCCGCTCTAATCGAGTGGCGCGGTCTTCTTGCAGGATAACAGAACCACTACTTTGGCTAAACAGAGACGAGTTCGCATTCGTCTGACAGCACCACACAAAGAGACCGCACAGTGCATTGGGCTATCGCCCACCCGCTTCTGAAGCCATCATACAAATGGATCAGAGGCCAAATATGCACTAACTATAAATTTGGACCGGTCAAATGAGGCTGCTCATTTGGGTATGAGGATTATGTGACAAATCAGTGTGACAGCACCGATTAAGGACTGGCAAAATCGTCTCCGTTAGGATGGACCTGATGGTAGTAATCTGTCATTTGCAGCTCGCTTGCTGCTCCGTGATCAAGTACGACGGTGACCTTGGGATGCATTTGCAGGGCGGACGCCGGACAGGCGGCGCTGACGGGCCCCTCGACCATCGCGGCTACGGCAGCGGCTTTGGCCCTACCGGTCGCCAAAAGTAGACAAGTGCGCGCCTCCAGTATGGTCGCGATACCCATCGTAATTGCATAGCGTGGGACAAGATTCTGCGAATTAAAAAACTGTTGGTTGGCGTCGCGTGTGGCCTCAGTCAGGGTCTTGACCCGTGTGCGCGAACCAAGACTGGATGTCGGTTCGTTGAAACCGATATGCCCATTTGCACCTATCCCCAATAGCTGCAAATCGATCCCACCTGCTTTAGCAATGCAAGCCTCATAGCGTTGCGCCTCAACACAAGGGTCAGAGGCATCGCCGCGCGGCAGATGGGTGGCTTCAGCACGGATGTCGGTATGCTTGAATAGGGCGTCGAGCATGGTCTGGTGGTAAGAACCAGGATGGTCGGGTGGAAGGCCCACGTACTCATCAAGGTTGAAGGTGCTGATCCCCGCCAAAGAAAACTCGCCCGCATGATTCCGACGCACGAGTTCATTATAGAGCGGCATCATCGTGCCCCCAGTTGCCAAACCTAAAACCGCATTTGGAAGCGTTCGGATTTGCGCCGACACTATATCAGCTGCCCTCAAAGTCACAGCCTGCGCATCTTCCAAAATAAGGATCTTCATTTACTTTCCTCGTCCAGTCGCGCCAACAGCGCCGAAAAGTGGGGCATTCGCCCCAAATCGCGCTGCCTGTAATTAACACCTAAGCACCGGCGTCCACTTCCTTCATCAACCGTTCTGTCGACAGAGCGACGGTATTCAATGCGCCGAGTTCGCCCTTTACAGCCAGCTTGGAATTTGACAGCGAAATCGTATCGACGGCTTCTTGGCTTGGCCAACTTACTGCCCCAATGACATGACAAACGCTGAAAATGGAACCTTGAGAACCTGAAAACGGTGCGTTTACACCGAAATCCCTTCCAAGAATATGTGGCGCCCAACCTTCTTCGACACCAAGGCAACCAAAATGCCTTCCAGACCATGGCGCATAGTCACGGCCACCGTTGGAGTGCCATAGCATTGTCATCGGCATAGCTTTCGTTGCACGAAGTGACAAAAAAAGATCGCCTTCAACCGGTCTCGTTACCGCAGTCCAGCCCAGCTCGTGGTCGTAAGCCTCAATTCCGACGACAAAATCTTCATGACACGGGAACCATGGATAGTGCGTGAGATCGGCGGTACCCTTAAGGGCGGGAAAATTTCTAGGGTCGAACGATTGGCCCGGATAACTCAGCCCTGAGCGGCCTCGTATCGGATCAATTTCGACAGGCCAATAAGGCGTCCGCCATTCGCGTTTCCGCGAGGTGCTAATGATCCCGCCATTTGGAAGCGAAACGTTGGCGTGGTTCGAAAATGGAACGTCTAGGGTCAAACCCGTAAATGTGTGGCGCTGGTAGACAAACGGATGCCCGTCGCGGAGTTCGATTTCCTTGGTGAGTTTTGCTCCGTTCACACTTTTCTTCAGCCGTGCGCACAATCGGTTCATAGTCTGGAAGTCTATGAGCCACTCTGAGTTAGCTGGCCAGCCATGAAGCGGCATATCTTCGGTTTCCTGACCGAAGGGCGCACAAAAGAAGTCCCCCCCGAGTGTCTTGAGATGAGGGGGTACCCCATCAGGAAACTCCTCTTCAGAGTCCACCCATGGAGCTTTGTGGAGTGGAGAAATTGACTGGCCACCGTCTGTTACGGTGAAGTCGACAATCTGGCCAATCCTTGGATCAAAACGGAGACTGATACCTTCAGCCATCAATTCGATCATTGCGCGAAAACTCCAGAGGTTACGATTTGGCGTCCAATTGTTCCTTGAAGGCCTCGAGCTCATTTGGCGCCATCTTCACTACGTGTTCGGATTGTGGAAACGACCGGTCCTTGACGTCTGAAACAAACTCGCGGAACGCGGCAATTCGTTCATTTTGTAGACGATCATATTCGGCGCGAAAGTTCCGATAAACTTTGGCGTGTCGAGGAATGTGTCCTTCCGTATAGCCTAGGATATCGTTGGAAAAGAGATACTGTGCGTCGCAGCCAGAGCCTGCGCCCATGGACCAAACGAGGATGTTGACACGCTTGGAGATCTCGGTTGCGACTTCTTCGGGCACAACCTCGAGCTCGATTGCGAATGCACCCGCGGATTCATAAGCCTTAACCTCTTGATAGAGCCGCATGGCAGTGTCGGCCGTCTTCCCGACGGCTCGAAAGCCTCCGGTCCACGTGGCGCGGGCTGGAACCAGCCCGACATGTCCTACAATCGGCACGTATTCACGCGCTAGCATCTCGACCGTCGCGAGTGAACCGGAGCAATAAAGCGCATCTGCGCCCCGTTCGAGCGCTTGGTTGCACCACCGAAGGTACGCATCTGGAGAGCCACACTCTGTGTGTGTTTGTCCAGTCATCGAAAAGACAGACGGTGCGGCATTGCGATAATCTGGGTGAAACAAGATTTCGTCCGGAACAGAGGCGATGTCGATCTCGGCCGCTTCGGCAGCGGCTGCTTCTTCCAGGCTGAAATAGCGAAGCATGGTCAGTTGTCTCTGACCCTTACAGGCCTGAAGGTCTGCAACAGTTGGAAGTTTTCTCGTCATCAAGCAGTCCTTGTTCGATGCTTCGTTGCGAAATCCGACTGAAAGCAATAATATGAGATATTAGATCGCCTTGGAATAAAAAGATTTTTTTGAGGGTACGAAAACTTCACACCTTGAGGCTCGGAACGCGGCGTTGGATACACTTGCGGCCGCATAGCATTGAGCCCAGTAACGTTAACAGTAAAGGGAACGCCCCCCATCGAAAGGATGCATGACAGCAAGGCTTGAAGATATGGTTCTGGTCGTCACAGGGGCGGCCAGCGGCATCGGGCGATCGATTGCCGAACTCGCGGTGGCACGAGGCGTTCGAGGATTTTGTTTAAGTGATATCGATGCGGACGGCCTTAGTGAAACTGCGGAAAGGCTTAAGTGCGACGCCCATGTTGAGACAGTTGTGGCAGATCTGAAAGAGCCGGTGGCAAGTGCTAATATCGCGGATCGAGCTATTGCGCGTTTTGGTCGGATTGATGGGCTCGTGAATGCAGCAGGTGTAACAACGCGAGCGAGTTTTGTGGACGGCACGACAGGCGTCTGGGACGATGTGTTCGCAATAAATGCGCGCTCAACGTTTCTTCTGATGCAACAAGCAATAATGA
The DNA here is from genome assembly GCF_037830315.1 of Roseobacter sp. HKCCD7870. Taxonomy (NCBI): domain Bacteria; kingdom Pseudomonadati; phylum Pseudomonadota; class Alphaproteobacteria; order Rhodobacterales; family Roseobacteraceae; genus Roseobacter; species Roseobacter sp. HKCCD7870. The sequence continues at coordinate 1,368,489 of NZ_JBBLYO010000001.1, forward strand.
ACATGCTGGAACGTAAGGCTGCGGGCGCTATCGTGAACATCCAATCCATGAACGCGCACTGCGGCCATCCCGACCTCGCCATCTATGCGGCATCAAAAGGTGCTATACAAACGCTGACCAAGAATGCAGCCAACGCGCATTTGGGCGATGGGATCCGGGTGAATGGAATCAACCTTGGCTGGACCCTAACGGACGCAGAAGACCGTCTACAGTCGGAGGTTTTAAAGCAAGGCGATGACTGGGCGGCACGAGCAGGCGCGTCTCTTCCCTTGGGGCGGCTTTTGTCGCCCACTGAGGCATCGCGACTCGCAGTGTACTTGCTGGATCCAATTTCTGCGCCTTTGACCGGAGCTTCCATAGATATGGAGCAATGGATCGCGGGCGCACCTCCCTAAGTTGGTGGCGGTGCAGTACTGGAACGAACCACCAATTCCACAGGCAACGGATCTTCGATTCGAGGTGAATCAGCCCCTGGAACAAGTCGTGCTAAAAGGACCTCTGCGGCTTTGCGACCCAACTTGTGACGATCCTGACGAATGGTTGTCAGTGCTGGGACATAGAACTCGGACATCTCGATGTCGTCGAAACCGACAACGGAGATGTCTTCCGGTACGCGCAAGCCAGCTGCCTGAAGGCCTGAGATTAAACCGAAAGCAACCATGTCGGCCGAACAGAAAACTGCCGTTGGCCTGTCTTCCATCTCCAAAATCTTGGCTGCAGCGTCGTGCCCCGACTCAAGCGAGAAATCACCACGTATGATCCATTCTGGGCGCGCCGGAAGCCCCAACTTTGACCGCTCTGACACCATTCCTTTTCTTCGCGCCGTGGTCAGGACATTTCCTTCCGGCCCTGTTATGTGCGCGATTTTTCGGTGACCCAGCTCATGCAGATGACGAATGGCAAGGCGAGCGCCTTGAGCATTGTCACTGGAGATTACAGGAAATGCTTGTCCTTCGACCCATTCGCACAAAAAGACGATGCGCTCACTCATACCAAGGTCGACGCATTCCTGCAGGGCATTCGACGATAGGTGACCATCCAGAGAAATCGCACCATCAATCCGACCATCAAGGAAGTAGCCGGCAAAAGCCGAGTCTTGGATGGGGTCACTTTCTGTGTCCGTAATCAAGACTGCATAGCCTGAACCGGCAAACTCCTCGCTGATGCCCGCAAGGATTCCCGAATAGAATGGTTTTCCGAGATTAGGCACCAACACGAGCACAGCACTTGCTCGCTGCGTTCGCAGATTTCGCGCGGCTTGATTAACCCGGTATCCGGTTGAGCGAATAGCGACATGCACCACTTCGCGCGTCGGCTCAGAAACGAGACTCGGATTGGTGAGCACCCGGCTTACAGTCGACGCTGATACTTTTGCGGCTCGGGCAACGTCCTGAATCGTTGCTGTCTTGGTGATCATGGTTTTCCAACATACATCGCAAATGACGGGTTGACTCGAATCTATACTCCTGTCGATCATGAAATCGATTTCATACAATTAAAAGATAAAAAACATAAAATATGAAATCCATTTCAAGCCGCCAAACGGCGGTGTCTGAAGCCTTGAGTTGATGCTGTGTGCGAGGTGTCGTCAAATGGTACTGCTGCGGTGAACAGAGAGTCGAATTACGATTTTTCAGATGCCCAAGTTGTGGTCATCGGTGCCAGCCGCGGCGGTATTGGCGCTGCGATAGCGCGCGCATTTCAGGACGCAGGTGCCCACGTCGAAATCACTGGGGCAGAACCAGATTGCTTGCCCGAAGATGCTGAGCGATTTTGCTACACGCGGCTGAATGTTACCGACGTGGATGCTGTTGCAGCGTTCGCTGAGAAGCGCCCCCGAATCGACGTTCTGGTCAACTGTGCAGCAATTACGAAACGCGGCGCAGAAATGGAGCCATCGTTCTTTTCACATGTACTGGACGTCAATCTCACCGGGTCGTTCCGCTGTGCATTGGCGATGCATCCAAGCCTGTCAGCCGCAGCTGGGAGCGTCATCAATGTTGCCTCTATGTATGCGCGCTTCGGGTCGCCAAGAAACCCCGCCTATGGCGCATCGAAAGCCGGTATTGAGCAGCTCACTAAATCGCTTGCAATCGCCTGGGCGGAAGATGGTATTCGCGTAAATGCCATCGCACCAGGGTTCATTGTGACCGAGCAATCGGCGAGGGCGCGGCAAGACCCCGCCTTCACGGCGAAGGTTGAAGAGCGCACGCCGCTATTGCGATGGGGACAGCCAGAAGACATCTCAGGAACGGCACTCTTTCTCGCTTCCAAAGCGGCAGGCTTTATCACCGGCGCATGCATTCCTGTAGACGGAGGGTACTCGGTTGTCTGACAGATCAGGAACCAAATTCTCCGAGGTCGCCGCCGCCGTTATTGGTACTGGTTTCATTGGAACGGTCCACGTACACGCTTTGCGCCGCCTCGGCGTGCAAGTGCGCGGCGTTCTTGGCTCATCGGCTGAACGCGGAGCTGAACGCGCTGCAAACATCGGAGTCGCTCACGCCTATGCGTCGCTTGATGAACTTTTGGCCGATGATGCTGTTGACGTTGTCCATGTCACGACGCCAAACTACGCTCATTACCCTCAAGTGAAGGCCATTATTGCCGCTGGCAAGCATGTTGTCTGCGAGAAGCCGCTCGCCATGACAAGCGAGCAATCCGCGGAGATGGTCAAACTGGCTAGAGCTTCGGGAAAAATCTGCGCTGTGTGCTACAACATCCGCTTTTACCCACTGAACCAGCAGGCCCATGGCATGGTTCAATCTGGTGAACTTGGGGATGTCCGGTTTGTTTCAGGTCGCTATCATCAGGATTGGCTGGCAAAGGACACCGATTGGAACTGGCGACTGCAATCCGAGGTCGGTGGTGCGCTGCGCTCGGTTGGGGATATCGGCACGCATTGGGTGGACCTCACGAGCTTTATTACCGGGATGAAGGTGCAGGCAGTGATGGCCGAACTCGTCACCTTTCTGCCAGAGCGGCAGCGCCCAACGGGGCCGGTTGAAACCTTCTCCAGCGGCGGGGGCGTGGCAGAACCCGTAGCAATCGATACAGATGACGCGTCGATGATCATGCTTCGTTACGAGAATGGATCTCGGGGCGTCATGAGCACCTCTCAGGTTAATGTAGGCCGCAAAAACTCCTTGCAGTGGGATATCGCCGGCAGCGTCAGCAGCGCAGCATGGGATAGCGAGACACCCGACCACTTGTTTATCGGTCACCGCGACGCGCCGAACCAAACACTAATGAGAGATTTTACGCTGATGAACCCAGTTGGCACAGCTGCAGCAATGCTGCCACCGGGACATGTCGAAGGATTTGCCGACAGCTTTTTTAATTTCTTTCGCGCTGTTTATTCAGACGTCGCACGGGGCGCACGCGGCGCGAACAGCACTTGGGCGACCTTTGAAGACGGGCACTATGAGATGTTGTTCTGCGACGCGGTTCTGAAATCTTCGCGCGAGGGCCGCTGGGTAGAATTGGGCGAGATCTGAGGAGAAGACGATGCAACTTGGACTTTTGACGGCTCCATTTGAAGACACCAAGCTGCAAGACGTGGCTGCGTGGGCAGGGGCGAACGGATTTTCCTCGCTGGAGGTTGCGTGCTGGCCTTCGCTTGGTGGCAAAAATCGCCGTTATGCCGGGACAAGCCATATCAATGTCGATGGGCTGAGCGCGGACCAAGGCCAGGATATCATCGGTGGCTTAGCGGAGCATGGTGTGTCGATTTCAGGGCTGGGCTATTACCCCAACCCGCTTCACCCAGATGAAGCCCATCGCGAGGATGTCATCGGGCATCTCAAGAAAGTCATTACCGGAGCCAGCTCCATGGGGTTGTCCATCGTCAATACATTCGTTGGCGGCGACCGGACGCTGAACGTCGATGAGAACTGGAGTCGTGCCCGGGAGATCTTCGCACCTATCGTCGCACATGCAAAGGATTCAGGGGTAAAGCTCTGCTTCGAAAACTGCCCGATGATCTTCAGCTATGACGAATGGCCCGGCGGCCATAACATCGCCTATTCGCCTATGATCTGGCGCCGGATTTTCGAAGAATGGGGCGATGCGGTCGGTATGAACTTCGACCCCTCGCATCTGATCCTGCAATTCATCGACCAAAACCGGTTCATCAAGGAGTTCGGGCCGCACATGGCCCATGTACACGCGAAAGATTTGATGATCGACCGCGACGGGCTCTATGAGCGTGGGATCCTGTCAGCCGGCATGGGCTGGCAAGTACCGAGGCTTTGCGGGCTCGGCGATGTCGTTTGGCCTGACTTTTTCTCCAGCCTCTATCGCGTGGGCTATGATGGTCCAATTATCATCGAACACGAAGACAGGCTCTTCGAGGGCACCGACGAAAAGATAAAGCGGGGCTTTCTCTTGGCACGCGACGTTCTGCAACCATTCATCAAATAGAAGGGCAAAAATGCCCCGTATCATCCAAATTCTAAAACTAGGAGGTATATCCAAATGAAGAGACTACTACTCGGAGCTACGGCACTCGCGGTTGCCACCTCAATGGGGACCGCTTCCTTTGCGAATGCGCACAAAAGCTATACCATCGGCATATCGAATACCGTTCAGGGCAACGGATGGCGTGAGCAGATGATTTGCGCCATGCGGGCTCAGGCACTGGTGGAAGGGGACGTGGGCAACATCATCGTCGCTCATCGTAATACCGACAGCGCTGGACAACTTGAAGACTTGAACAACCTTATCGAGGCCGGTGTCGACGCTATTGTGCTGAACCCATCGAACCCCGATGCGCTGAACTCCGCTCTTGAGGCGGCAATGGCGCAGGATATCGTGGTCGTTGCGGTTGACGCCGGCGTCACTGCTGAGGGGGCATACATCCTGTCCAACAACCAGGAACAGTATGCCTACCTCGGTGCTAGATGGCTGTTCGAACAGGTTGGTGGATCTGGCGACATCGTCTACATGCGTGGCATTGCCGGTGTGTCGGCTGACACGGATCGTGACAACGGTTTCAAACGAGCCCTTGAAGAGTTCCCGGACATCAACGTTGTGCACGAGGTCTTCACTGGCTGGCAGCAGGATCAGGGCAAGCAGCAGATGTTCGACTTCCTCGCCACCGGCATTCCTTTTGACGGCGTATGGACCAGCGGCATCGACAACGTAATCGTGGATGCATTTGTCGAATCCGGTGCACCACTTGTTCCGATCGTTGGCGCGGACAATGCCGGCTTCGTTCAATACCTGACCGAGGTCAACGGTCTCGTTGGTGCCGCGGTGACAAACCCGGGCTCTGTTGGTGGTGCGGGCATCGCGCTGGCTGTTGACATCCTGAATGGCGAAGCTCCCGCCGAGACAACGGTCCTTGTTGATCCAGTGCTTTGGGAGAATGTAACCGATGCTGGCAAGGCCACCATCACGGCTGCACAGAACCCAAACCTGGATCCTGAATGGCCGGTTTCGGTGACGGTGCCTGGCTGGACCGATTACACGATGGAACAGATCATCGCCTGCGAAGGTCCCAGTGGCAGCTGATTATCCTGACGAAAAAGATCCTCGCCTCCAAAAAGGGGCGGGGATCCAGCAAAGAACTAATCAATGTCTAAAAACACATGAGTGACACAGTCCTTCTCGACGCATCCGGCATTGCCAAGAGCTTCGGCGCAGTTCATGCACTAACCGATGCGCGACTGCGTGTGAAGGCTGGCGAGGTTGTTGCTCTAATGGGAGCGAACGGTGCCGGCAAATCGACATTTATCAAGATTATCACTGGTGCTATTAAGCCCGGCAGCGGCCGGGTTATGATCCGTGGCGAGGAGGTTCGGGTTGGAAGTCCTGCTATAGCCAGGAAATCTGGCCTGGTTCCCGTCTATCAGGAACCGTCGTTGATCCCCGATTTAGACATAACCGATAACCTTCGTCTGACCGACACACCAAAAGAACCGTTTTGGAAGTGGGTCGAGGAGCTTGGAATCACAGATCTAAACGTGTCCGACACCATCGGCGAACTACCGTTGGCTACGCTGCGCATTCTCGACCTCGCGCGGGCCTTGGCCGCTGAGCCAGATGTCCTCCTGCTCGACGAAATGACGGCTGCGCTCCCGACCGACTTGGTTGAGCGCGTATTGAAGGTCGTACGCCGGCAAGCAAACGAAGGTATGGGCGTCATCTATGTCTCCCATCGTTTCAACGAAATATTGGAGCTTTGTGACACGGCTAGCGTTCTGCGCGATGGAGAGACCGTCGGCGATCTGACCATTGAAGCCGGCGTTGAGGAGCGTGCAGTCGAACTAATGCTCGGTCAGAAAATCGAGTTGGGGGAGCGGAAGATCGCAACGGGTTTGCGGGCCCATTCTGGCGATCCCCGGGTCAGAGTCAGAAATCTTGCGATTGCCCCAAAGGTAACCAGCATCGAATTTGATCTCTACCCCGGTGAAGTTTTGGGCGTCGTGGCGCTCGAGGGGCAAGGCCAGGACGAGCTCTTCGAGATTCTTGCGGGCTTCTATCCACCAACGGCCGGCTTGATCGAAGTGAACGGCAAGTCGATGAGCTTCAAGCACCCTGCGGACGCCATTGCAGCGGGATTGACGCTTGTCCCCGGCAACCGTACGGACGCGCTTTTAGCACAGCGTTCGGTCAGAGAGAACATTGCCCTACCATTCTCGGCCCGTCTGCCGACCTGGGGCGCTCTCAAACTCCGCCATGAGAGGGAAAGGGTGCAGTTTGCTATCGACAAGCTGCAGATTGACACACGCGCTAAAGGCGAAGTTCAGCGGCTTTCGGGTGGCAATCAGCAGAAGGTGACAATTGGGCGTTGGCTGGCGACCGGTGTGGAAACGCTTCTGCTCTTTGATCCAACGCGCGGCATCGATGTGCGGACCAAACGACAGATTTATCCACTTGTGCGTGAGCTTGCAGCCAAAGGGGCATCGGTTCTTTTCTATACGTCTGAACTCAACGAGGTGTCGCTGGCTTGTGACCGTGCGATCGTGATTTTCAATGGCCAGATAGTTGAAGTAATCGACGCGAAAGACGCGGACGAACAAACGCTCATGCGTGCCGCCTACGGCCTCACATCACGGGAGAGTGTGGCGTGAGTGACATCATTAGAAAGAATGCTTGGGTAGCTGGACTGGCTGCGCTGCTTGCTGTGCTTTTGGTCGGGACCAAGCTTATCCAGCCCAGTTTTGGCGTATCAGGCCTTGAGAGCATTGCAAGATCTGCGCTGCCATTCGCATTCGCAACTGCTGGCATGGCAGTTGTGGTCATTGTTGGGGGGATAGACTTGTCTGTCGCATCGATGATGGCGGTATGTGCCGTGGCGGCGGCAGTGTTGATGGAGCGTATGGCTGGCGTGCCGGCGTTCCTGATTGTGCTCGCTCTTGGGCTGGTGATGGGATTGCTAAACGGCGCTCTCATCGTTTTGACCCGGGTGCCCGACATTGTTGTCACACTGGCAATGCTCTTCGTCTGGGAAGGCGTCGCACTTTTAATTCTCGAAACACCGGGCGGAGCGGCCTCTGATTGGCTGAAGCAGAGCATCCGCGGAAGCTTCCTGGTCCCCGGGATCCCGAACGCCTTGGTTGTGACGATCATATGCGTCGCGGTCGTCTGGTTGCCCATTCGCCGCTCTAAGTTAGGGCTTTCGATCTATGCCACGGGCTCGGATGAGCTAGCTGCCTTTCGCTCCGGAGTTTCAATCGGGCGCACAAAGATCCTCGCTTACAGCCTTTGTGGGGTCTTCTGTGCTTTCGGTGGTCTTAGCCTGGCTGCCTTAACGGGCATCGGCGAACCCGTCCCCGGGCCATATCTGCTGGCATCCGTCGCGGCCGTTGTCCTTGGTGGCGTCGTCCTTGGTGGCGGTCGGGGCGGCCTGTTAGGGCCGTTAATCGCTGTTTACATCCTTAGGATCATTCGGACGATCCTAACACTGCTTGCAGTTGATCCTAACGTGACAACAATTATTGAAGGCGTAATCATGGTCGGCGTTGTCATGCTGGGCACGGCCGCAATGATGCGAGGAGCCCAAAGATGAGCCTTGCTTCAACCGATTCTGCAATGGTGCGTGTAGGACGCTACTTAAAAGACAACCCGGTTGTTCCGTTGCTGCTTTTTCTTTTGCTACTTATAGCGTTTTTGGAGGTAATGCGTCCGGGGATTGTTACCCCGTACCGCGCAGGTCGGGATGGCATTGTTTCGATGTTCTGGGTCGGAAATCTGATAAAGTTTGCCATTCCGTTGGCCATGCTCGCAGCGTGTCAGGTGCTGACCATGTTGACCGCTGGCATCGATCTTTCCACCGGCATAGTTGCAACCGTTGCCGCCTTCGTCTGCGCGACGTTGAGTTCGATTTGGGGCGTCGCGCCTGCGATATTAATCGCGCTTTTAGCCGGTCTTCTCGTCGGTCTCGTCAATGGCTTTGGGGTCGGTATCGTTCGAGTCCATCCCTTGATCATGACGCTTGGCACAGGCCTGATCGCGACAGGCTGTCTGCAAGTCTATCAGCGATTGGTTATCAACGCTGGTTCGGAGATCCCTGTGTTCCTTGCTTGGCTGGGCACCGGTCAGACCCTTGGCTTGCCCAACGGTCTCTTTCTTTTCATTCCCTTCGCGCTGTTTATACTGTGGCTGATGGGTTTCACAGGCTTCGGGCGACTTCTCTTCGCGCTAGGCTCAAACGAGAAGGCCACCAAACTCTCTGGGGTCCGGGCCTGGCAAGTTTACCTCGCGCTCTACGTGCTCTCAGGCCTGATCGCAGCGCTAGCCGGATTGCTCTATCTTGGTATGATCCGCCAGACATCGCTGAGCCTAGCTAACCCGCTCCTTCTACCGTCAGTGGCGGCGGCGGTGATAGGCGGAACGTCAATCTTTGGAGGCCGAGGAAGCTTCGCCGGCGCCATCGTCGGGGCGTTGATCATTCGGGTGCTGGATACGATGCTGACCCTGATGCAAATGCCAGAAGGCGCCCGAACGGCCCTTTTCGGCGCCATCATTCTCGCTGTCACAGCGATCTACGTCCGGCTCACAGACACCAGATAGGAGAAACGTATCATGTCCAAGTTCCGCGTCGTAGGCATCAGTTTCGACCATATGCACATGGGCGACCTTTTGCGAATGGTGCATGAGCATCCCGGAGCAGAGATTACGGCAATCTTCGATCCTGATCGGCAGAAGATGACTTCGGCCGTTGAGACCTTTGGTATTCCTCAGGATCGCGTCTTCACGGATTTCGACGCCTGCATGTCAGCGGGCCCTTATGACATGGCACTTCTCTGTGCCGCGACAGCCAAACATGCCGAATACACCGAACGCCTAGCGCCGCATGATCTTCATATCTTCGTGGAGAAGCCGTTCGCGGCCTCGATTGATGACGCACGGAGAATGATCACGGCGATCGAAGGCACCAGTAAACAGATGGTCATCAACTGGCCTCTACGTTGGGTTGAAAGCCATGTGACCGCGAAGCGGTTGATCGATGAGGGGATGATCGGTGAGCTGATCGAAGTTCATTTCTACGATGGCAACCGTGGCCCGCTCTTCCACCTCGCCGACAAAGTCGAAGTCACTCCCGAAGAGGTTGAGCGCCAGAAGACGTCATCTTGGTGGTACAAGAAGGCTTCAGGTGGTGGCTCGTTGCTCGATTATCTTGGATACGGGGCGACGTTGGGCACTTGGTTCATGAATGGCGAGGCGCCCTTGGAGGTAACCTGCACCGTCGACGAGGCATCGGGCATTGAGGTTGATCAACATGCAATCGCCGTCTGTCGCTATAAACGTGGGCTCTCCAAGCTGGAAACCCGCTGGGGCACGTTCACTGATCCCTGGAAGATCCAGCCCCAACCAACCTGCGGCTTCACCTTCGTGGGCACTGATGGCACGATCTCCTCCCCGGACTACGCTTCTCACGTGACGGTTCAGACGCGCTCCAACCCTGAACGGCACGAAATCCCGGTGGACCCGTTGCCAGAGGGAGAACGCAATGCGATCGAATACGTCGTGGGTCGCCTTCAGGCAGGCAGCCCAATCGAGGGTCCACTGGATCCAGCGCTTTGCCTGACTGCGCAGCGGATTGTGGATACTGCGGCCCGCTCGGCGGCTGAGAAGAAGACCCTGGAGTTGATCCATTGAGTAAGGATGCCGCAACAACCGATACCTATGCCCTGAGGTCGGATAAATTGTCCGAGATGGATCCATCGGACGTCTCATATCGCCCACCAACGCCCAAGTCGTACCGTCCTAAAATCGGCATGATTGGCACAGGCGGTATCTCGAACAGTCACCTTGATGCATATCGAACGGCAGGGTGGGAAGTCGCAGCGCTTTGGAATCGGACCGCCTCAAAGGCAGTGAAAAAGGCAAAAGAGTTCTACCCGACGGCACGGGTCGCTACGGATTGGCGGGAGATACTGGCCGACAATAGCATTGAAATCGTTGATATCACGCTTCCAACCGAGCACCGGGCCGCATTTATTGTTGAAGCATTGAAGGCTGGTAAACACGTCCTGAGCCAGAAGCCCTTTGTTGAGGATCTCGATATTGGCGAAAAGTTGGTTGATCTCGCAGACGCAAACGGTGTCCATCTTGTCGTGAACCAGAACGGTCGATGGTCGCCGCATATGGCCTGGATGCGAAACTCTGTTCGAGCCGGGCATATCGGCGACTTAATCTCCGCACATTTCTCTCTCCACTGGAACCATGGATGGACCGCCGGCACTCTATTCGATGAGATCGATGATCTCGTTCTCTATGACTTTGGTATTCACTGGTTCGATTTCCTGTCTTCGCTTGTAGGCGATCGCGTGAAATCAGTGTTCGCATCGGCCTCCTATGCCCAGGGTCAAACCAACAAGGTTCCGCTCATGGCTCAGTCGCTGGTCAGCTTCGATAGGGGGCAGGCGAGCCTAATCTTTGATGGAGGAATGCGCCACGGACCCCGCGATACGACGTATCTCGGGGGGACTGCAGGCAGCATTACGTCTGATGGACCGGACCTCGGCAACCAATCCGTTACACTGATAACCTCTGAGGGCATCGCTCGACCTGCTCTCGAAGGTCAGTGGTTCAACGACGGGTTTCGCGGTGCGATGGGGGAACTCCTGTGTGCGATAGAGGAGGATCGCACACCAGAAAATTCTGCCCGTGAGAACTTGAAGTCGCTCGCTTTGACTTTTGCTGCAATCCGCTCTCGAAGAACTGGTCGGGAGATAGCCGTTGGTGACGTGCGACGGCTCGCTGATTGATGGTCGCCAAGAAAAAACTGATGATTGAAAGGATGTTATCATGATCCGAGCACTCGTAATTGGTCTTGGCAACATGGGACAGAGCCATGCATTGGCTCTTCACAAACTCGACGGTGTTGAAATCATCGGATTGGTGAACCGATCGAAGCGCCCTCTACGTGAAGAACTTTTAGAGTATCCGTATCTGGATTCCGTTGAAGATGGTTTGGCCCTTAAGCCCGATCTTGTTATTATCGCAACATATTCCGACAGTCATGCAGACTTGGCCATTCGCGCCATCGAAGCAGGCGCCCACGTCTTCGTCGAAAAGCCGCTCGCAACCACAGTCGCGGATGCTGAAAAGGTGATTGAGACAGCAACGCGGCTGAACCGAAAGCTCGTAGTGGGGTATATCCTACGACATCACCCATCGTGGCAAAGAATGGTGGAGGAAGCGCGCAAACTGGGCGGGCCATATGTGTTTCGCATGAACCTCAATCAGCAATCTTCTGGCCCAGAATGGGAGACGCACAAAGCTCTCATGCAGACGACATCGCCGCTTGTTGATTGCGGAGTACATTACGTAGACGTTATGTGCCAGGTGACAGATGCTAAACCCGTACGTGTACAGGGAATGGGTCTCCGGCTCAGCGATGAGATCGCAGAGGACATGTACAATTATGGCCAGCTACAGGTGTTCTTCGACGATGGATCGGTGGGTTGGTACGAGGCTGGCTGGGGTCCGATGATGTCCGAAACGGCGTTCTTCGTAAAGGACATCGTAAGCCCAAATGGCTCGGTATCTATAACCAATGTCGAAAAGGGCTCGTCATCGGATATCGATGGGCACACGGCTGTTGGCAGATTGCTGTTACATCATCGAGATGGTGATGAATTGATTGACCTGCCCGATGAGCCAGGACATCAGGAACTCTGTAATAGCGAGCAAGCCTACGTCCTTAGCGCGATAAGAGAGAACTTAGATCTTTCGCGCCATGCTCGGGACGTCGTACAGTCACTTGCAATATGTATCGCAGCAGATCAAAGCATACGGGAGAGAGCAGCGGTCATGATTGATAAGATTAGGCCTGCATAAGTTCTGCTTATTCAGAATTTGTTTTGACATTTGAGCAGCCTCATCTGACTGGGCCAAGTTGATTGTGAGTGCATGATTGGCCTCTGATCCATGGTTATTATGGCTTCTGGTGTCGGTGGGCGTTTAAGGCGAATACCTACTCTGGGAGCACTACTGGCCAAAAGTTTAGTGTAAGGAGGATATGGCTGCCGCAATAAATACAGTTGCTGATTTTCTGAGAGGCTTTCAAAGCAAACTAGTGCGTTGATTTTTATTCGCCCATGTAAATCCGTCTTGAAATGATTTCTTCCAGCGATAGCCAACGCCTGCCCACTTCACCTGAAGTACGATGCTCCAAGCATACTCTCTGAAGCGCCTCGAGCCTTTCTAAAGGAAGACGCTGATTGGCATCTATTTCATTAGCGGCGATCACGAATTTTTCTGCGGCTTCCATGCCGCCGAATAGTGGCGCGACATCACGGCTCATAAACTCCTCATACTGCAGCGAAGGATCCCATGAAAAACGGGCAAATGCCAAATAGGATAGCTCGACCGTCGCATACCATGGCGATGGCTCACCCCAGATAGTCAGACCCTTCATCCCGGTGCGGTAACTTAATTGTGCCATTTCTGCGAAGACTGGCGCATTGAGCGCATAGCGTTCCGTACGTTCGTCACCGTTCCACTGGCAAGCAAATTGACAGCGCAGCACATTTGGCTGCATTGGAAGTTCTTCAACGTAGCTTTTTGTCAGCTCGGCGGAAATCCGTTTCCAATAGGTGCGATTGGTAGTGTGCTGATAAATACCGCCAACTGGCAATCTGCGCTGCGCCTCCAACGAAACGGGATCTAACAGATTGTCCCATTGGATCTCCGAGTATATCCAGGTGTCAGGTCGTGCTTTGCGAGCCGCATTGAAGAGACGAGGAAAATTATCTGCCATATCCGTATGCGACCAGTAATCGCCATGCACGTCACGACGACGAGCGGCTTCCTTCTCATTAGCACGGCGCGCGACACATCGAGAACATCCGCAAACACCATAATCTCCGGCCTCGATGTTTATACCGCCTATTTCAAAAGTCTCGCAGAGCCAGCTAACGCCCTCTTCCATCCAAGCCATGGTTTCAGGTGCAGAGGGGCAGGCAGAAAGCGTATAATCAGAACGTGGAAAGTTGAGAGGGAAGGCAAGGTCACAAATCTGAAAACCGACGCCTTTCTCCAGCGTCGCGGCAGCTTGCGGGTTCTTCCTTAGCCATGTGGCTAGATTATATTGATTGTCCCCCTCCCAATAGACGCCGCCATACGAACCAATGGCTATACCGGGCAAAATGCGCACGCCGCGCTCTTTGGCATAGCTGCATAACTCCTTAGCGGCTTCAACGCCGCCATGACTGTCTCGCAGGAAGCCATAAATAACAATTGCAGCGATACGGTTTTTCGAGCAGAAATCGACACAGCGTTTATAGTCGCGCAGAAAGCCCCCAGGTGGTTTACCATAAGGGTTGAAAACGCCTATTTCCTGTTGGCCGATCTGAGAAAGCTCCCAATTCGTGGAATGGTCCCAAGTCCAAAAAGTGCGATATGTTAGACCCGGCGTGTCTTCTAAAGTCTCTGAAGGCAATGCCATGCGCGCTTTGTCGGAGCCGCCCTGAGAAATTAGTTCCTCAACGGCATAAATAATGCCAGAAAACGGTCCACCAATTATATCAACTTTTGTAGGAGTGTTTTCGTTTATATCATTCTGGATACGAAACGAACCTTCAGGCATTGATTGATCTTCATGTAAAAATAAGCAAGGAGTTGAATCCGGTGGCAATACGACGGCTTGCCATTTTATGTCAGGGTATTCCTCGCATAATCTACGTAGAGCATGAACGTGATCATGCCCTCCAATCACTGCTACCGAACCTGAAAAGTGACCACGCTCTCGTTTCATCGCGCATCTCCCTTTGAGTTCCAAAACTCCTCTTGCAGGTCTGATGTTTTGTATTATGCCAAAACTGCGCTGAATATAAACTAATTTTACACTTGGACTGGACAAATGAGGCTGCTCAATCTCACTGACCAAAAATGGAATTTTATGCCATAACAAAGCTGGAACCTTTGAAACACAGACTAAAGGTCTCTGTCCGATGGACCTAGCGTTATCGCCCCTTCAATCCGCCTTGACGCGCTGCAAAGTTGACCCTCGCAAATCTGGCATGTACGAGGTTCAGCTTGAGCGCGCTGCTGATCGGTATCACTGTGATATGGATCTTGAGGATCGCCGCGCCGGGCTTGGAGCGCGGGTGTCTTACAAAGAAATGAATAGGTTTAAGGACGCGCTTCGCCGCGGCACGTCAGCTGCGAAGCTAGTAGAACGTTGGCACACGTTGGATGCTTACACACAGGTCTATGTATCCATGCATTATAAACGCCAGACCGGCGTTGTCCTTTCCTTTAACGATCTAGATTTGTCGATAAAGGCAGACAAAGAAGCATTGCACAGCGCCATGAACGGCGCAACCAAGTGGCTGGGCAATAAACCTGGCCACGAATACCCAAGCCCGCTCCTCGATCTCGTACGGGCCACAGCAGATATTTATAAAAAAGCAACAGGCAAAAAACCCGGCATCAGTTCCGAAAACAATAGTAGCGGCGTGAACTATACAACTCCTTTTGAGGAGCTGCTCATCGCAACTTTGGCACTAATCGACAAAAACGATTTAGCCTATGATGGCTATCGTTCGCTCATACGCGCCGCAATTGCTGAGAAGCGTCACCGCTAATCCAAAACTGCCAGAGGGTTCCGCCAACATTTTTGTCCGGGCAACCTGTGGTTCACTCAGGGCATGAACAAACCGTGCTCTCATACCCCTCCTTCTGCACAGGCCGCTTCGGCTGATCTTTGTGCCACGCTTGAGGCGCTTGCGCGCCTGATGGCGCGGCACTGCGCGCGGGCGGATGTGGCGGACGCACATTCTCAACTTTTAGATGGAGGATCTGCCCATGAGCAGTTCAAGACCCTTCCGCCTGCTCACGATCAGTGAGGCGGCGGAGTATCTCGCTATATCCGAGCGCTCGGTTAAGCGCCTCATCGCACGAGGTGATCTGCCCTGCATTCGTGTGGGCAGTGCCTTGCGGTTTGCCTTTGCAGACCTTGAGGCCTTCATCGCCCGCAACCGCTCAGGGGGGATGTTCGGATGACCCTGACTGTCCCCTTCGGGTCTGCTTTGACCCTTGGTCGCGCGCCTTCGTGCAAATCTATATGTTGTTATTTTGACCATCAATTGTGGTATATTTGCACTATATGTAGTATTTTGCCTCGAATGGCTTCACGTGACCCAAACTGTCCTGCATCTTCCTTCACGTCTTCCTGGAGTAACCGCCATGACCATGCATAACCCGTTCTTTGACCCCGATCAGATGAGCTTGGCTGACGTGATTGCGCATATAGAAGCAGATCATGAGCTACCCGTGTATCGGCGCCGCGATATGGTCTCTGCCTGCCGCAGCTTGGCGGAATGGTTCCACTTGCCTGAGACCAGCATCCCAGCTTCTGCGCCTTACATCCGTGAGAAGCTTGAGCGTGTGCATCCAACCCTGATCAATGTAACGCGGCGCCGTGTGCAAAATGTGCGGTCTTTAGTCTTGGGCGCGATGCGGCATCTGAAGATCAACACCAAGCTTGCGCCAGCTTCAGCAAAGCTCACGGCTGAATGGCAGGTGCTTTATGATCTTCTAAGTGGCGATACCTATCGTAAGTCTGAGCTGAGCCGCTTTATGCGCTACTGCTCAAACCAAGGCATCCCGCCCGGCTCGGTGTCTGACGCTGTATCTGACGATTATCTCTCTGCCCTTGAGGCCGAGAGCCTGATCAAGCGCCCGCGCGTGCGGCATCAATCGACCTGCCGTGTCTGGAACCAAATGGTGGAGAAGCACTGCAATATGGGTTGGCCACAGGTCACGCTTCAGGTGCCCCGCTATGAAGACCGGCTCTATGCCATCGACTGGGCTCTCGTCTCTGATCCTGTGAAGGCGGATATAGATGCTTATCTCGATCACCTCGCAAGCAAGGATGTCTTCAGCAAGGGTTTAAAGAAGCCCTTTGCACCAATCAGCATCGATGCGGTTCGGGGGCAGCTGCATCGTTACATCTCTGCGCTCTCATACCAGGGCGTGGATGTAGGCCGCGTGCAGTCTCTCCGCGATCTGGTCACGCCAGCCATGTTTAAGACCGGCATCAACTGGCTGTTGGAACGCAATGGCGGTGAGACCTCAAAGCATATCGGGGAGCTTGCCTGGAGCGTGCGTTGTTACGCCGTCAAGCACTGTGATCCCTCCGATGAAGATGTAGCCTTCTTTGCAGAGCATATGCCCAAGCTGCGTCTTTCTCATGACGGGCTCTCCAAGAAGAATGCAGCCTCTATGCATCAGTTTGATGATCCAAAGGCCGTTCTGCGATTCCTCACCTTGCCGCAAGTGCTCTGGGACCGCGCCCTCTCCATGTCCAAGACGGTTGAGAAGGGCAGTGTGCGCAAGGATGCGCATCTCTTGATACAGGCTGCCGTCCTCATTGAGCTCCTTCAGCTCGCACCGATGCGGATCCACAACCTGAACATGCTGCGTCTCGATCAACACTTCATTTGGCATGGTAAATGCCTGCGCATTGTCGTGCCCATGGAAGAGGTGAAGAACAAGGTCGCGCTCGACTTCCTCTTACCAGAGGCCACGACCGAGCGGGTGAAGCGCTACATCGATGACTGGCGCATGATGTTCACCCCTGGCGCAAGCCCCTATCTCTTCCCAGGCCGCAAAGGGGCTGCAAAAGACTGCTCGGCCTTGCGCAAGCTCATCACGAACACGCTCTGGTCCCATGCCGCGATCCGTCTAACCCCGCACCAGTTCCGTCATGCGGCGGCCAAGCTCCTCCTAGATCGCCTGCCCGGTCATTATGAAGTCGTGCGCAAGCTTCTGGGTCATAAGGCGCTTACAACAACCTATGCGCATTATGCGGGCGCTGAGACCCAAAAAGCAATCGAGCTTTACGGTGAGGTGATCACCAAGGCCCGGCGGGATGGTGTGGCCCAAGCCTTCACAGAGCATAAGCAAAACCCAAAGCGTCATAAGGATCTGTTCATGGATCCCTTGGCTCTGATGGGCAAGCCAAAGGGGCGTGCGTCATGAGTAAGATTGAACGCACCTCCCTTCCCCTTAACGACTGGCCTGAGCAAGACCGCAGGCTTTGGCAATCCGCCACTGAAGAGGGCCGTTACTTCCAAAAGGCAGGCAAAGCCTCCCATTGGTCTGAGGCCACCAAGCTGCAGGTCCAAAAGGGCTATGCCAAATGGCTCTGGTATTTGCAGAGCGGCGGCCTGCGTGATCCTGCCGTCTTCCCCTCAGAGCGCATCTCGGAAGACCATCTGCGCGGGTATCTCGCTGAGCTAGACCGTCAGGGTCTGGCCAGTGTGACCATCACCTCGCGCATCACCGATCTGACGGAAGCCATCCGCGTGATGGAGCCAAAGGCCGATCTAACCCTACTGCGGGATCTCTGCACCCGGCTGAACGCCCGCGCCGTGCCTTCCCGCAAAAAGGCCGAGCGCCTGCGAGCCCCCTCAGAGATCTGGGAGGCAGCCGCTGTAGAGATGTGGTCGATCAGGTCGGAAGGCACCCTCACCACCCAATCCGCCTCCCGCTTCCGCGATGCGATGTCTGTGGCCTTCCTGATTTGGTCGCCCATCCGGCTCAGCAATCTGCAATCTCTCACCTTAGGTGAGACCATCACCTTCGCAGGCGACCTCTGGCGCTGCAGTTTTGCGGCGCATCAGATGAAGGACAAGATGCCTTTGGACTTCTATCTCCCACAGGACGAAGAGTATCGCGCGCTTATGCAGCTCTATCTCCGCCGTTACAGGCAGAAGCTGCTCCGGCAGCCGGAGGTGCCCATTGACGCCCCCCTGCCCTCAGGCGGTCCGCTATGGGTCTCCACCCGTGCAGAGGCCATGTCCAGCCAATCCCTCTATTACGGCTGCAAGCGCTGCACCAAGGCCACCCTTGGCACGGCCATAAACCCGCATCTCTTCCGAGACTGCGCCGCCAGCGCCCTCACAGCCGACAAACCAGAATATGTGCTCGCTGCAGCGCGCATTCTCAATCACAATCAGCTCTCCACCACCCTCACCCATTACGAGCACGCCTCCATGATCCAAGCCGCCTCCCGTCTCCATGACGTCATCGGCCAGATCATCGATGAAGCTGGGGCAGGAAACGATGTGTTCGAGGCGCTCTTCGACAAATGGGGGAATGAGTAATGCGCGTTGCTGTCTATGCCCGCTTCTCTACTGATATGCAGCGCGATACGTCCATAGAAGATCAGGAGCGACTTTGTTTACGACTGATCGAGGGCAGGGGATGGTCACATGTCAAAACATTCGCCGATCGCGGACTGTCCGGAGCCTCTCATACACGTCCAGCCTATCAAGACCTGCTTGGCTTTGTCAGAGAAGGCGGCTGTGATGTCGTGGTGGCCGAAAGCATTGATCGTCTTAGTCGAGACCAAGAGCACATCGCTGGCTTCTATAAAGCGATGGCATTCCAAGGCGTGGTAATTTGCACTGTGGCTGAGGGGGTCATCAACGAACTACACATTGGCCTAAAAGGCACAATGTCAGCCCTATATCTTAAAGACCTCGCACAGAAAACAAAGCGTGGCCTTGAGGGGCGCGTTGCAAAAGGAAAAAGCGGCGGTGGTAATGCCTATGGGTATTCAGTCGTTCCGGGCGATGAGCGCGGCGACCGAATAATCAATGAAGGCGAAGCACGAATAGTTCGTCGGATTTTCGAAGAGTTTGCCAACGGAAAATCACCGAAGCAAATTGCGCGGGACCTAAATCGGGATCGCATACCTGCGCCGAGAACGCGGCTTTGGCGCGACAGCGCCATACGGGGTCATGTTCAGCGCGGAACTGGTATTCTCAACAACGAACTCTACGTGGGCCGGTTGGTTTGGAACCGCCAAAGGTACATCAAGGACCCGGAGACTGGGAAGCGCGTCTCGCGCCGCAATGCCGAACACGAGATCCAAGTCACCGCGGTCCCGCACTTGAGAATTATTGACGACGATCTCTGGAGGCGCGTGAAACAACGCCAGAAGGAGATTTGGCCCAAGCAGAAGCGCGCGCCACAAAAGCAACCAGACTTTTGGCAAACTCGACGTCCCATCCACATCCTGTCCAATAAGACACACTGCAGTCACTGTGGAGGGAAGATGGTGTCCGTGGGGCGCGATTATCTGGCATGTAGCAATGCGCGAAAGCTACAGACGTGCAGCCAAAGCAAAGGCATACGCCGCCCAGATCTGACGACTAAAGTGGTCGAGCTTCTTAATCATGGATTAATGCGCCCCGAGGCCGTGAAGGCATTCGTCAACGCTTATCAACGGGAGTTCAACGAATTACAAAAACATCGTTTTGCTGCCACCAATGCCCTTAGGGACGATCTTGCCGCAGCCAATAAGAAGTTGGATGGTCTTTACGATGCAGTGGCTGATGGAATACGCAGCGAAGGCATAATGGCTCGGATTGGCGAACTTGAAGCACGCGTGAAGCAGCTCAGGGCCGCCCAAGATCAGCAAGTGGAGGCATCGCCTGTTCTGATGCATCCGAACCTCGCGGAAGCGTATCAACGTAAACTCGGTCAACTCACCAGTATGCTGAACGATCCCGCATTTGCGTCTGAAGCCATTCCTCTAATACGCGAATTGATCGATCGAGTTGATCTGCGCCACACTCCTCAGGGATGGGAAGTCGTGCTGCACGGTCAGTTGGCAGCTTTGTTCAATGTCGCTCTATCAGACAAAAAACAGGCTCACCCGGTTACGGATGAGCCTTGTTTTATTGGTTCGACAAAAGTGGTTGCGGGGGCAGGATTTGAACCTGCGGCCTTCAGGTTATGAGCCTGACGAGCTACCGGGCTGCTCCACCCCGCGCCAATATACAGGCCCCAAGGCTGAAATTTCAGGCAATTTGGGGCTGCATCGTTAGAGAGATCGGTGTTCGTGTTTCTTACTAGGTTTGGCGGTGACCTACTCTCCCACGTCTTAAGACGCAGTACCATTGGCGCAGTGGCACTTAACGGCCGGGTTCGGAATGGAGCCGGGTGTTTTGCTCACGCTATGACCACCAAACCGAGAAAGAAACACAAAACATCTAAGTCAGCACACCTGAGTGTGATGCTTTCATCAATCCTAGAGGCCAAACCTGGCTTCTACTGGATCAAATCAAGCCTATCGGGCAATTAGTACCAGTCAACTGAACGCATTGCTGCGCTTACATCTCTGGCCTATCGACGTGGTGGTCTTCCACGGCCCTCAGGGATACCTTGTTTTGAGGGGGGCTTCCCGCTTAGATGCCTTCAGCGGTTATCCTGTCCGATCATAGCTACCCTGCACTGCTGCTGGCGCAACAACAGGTCCACCAGTGGATCGTTCACCCCGGTCCTCTCGTACTAGGGGCAACTCCTCTCAAGTATCCTACACCCACGGCAGATAGGGACCGAACTGTCTCACGACGTTCTAAACCCAGCTCACGTACCTCTTTAAATGGCGAACAGCCATACCCTTGGGACCTGCTCCAGCCCCAGGATGAGATGAGCCGACATCGAGGTGCCAAACGATGCCGTCGATATGGACTCTTGGGCATCATCAGCCTGTTATCCCCGGCGTACCTTTTATCCGTTGAGCGATGGCCCTCCCACTTGGGACCACCGGATCACTATGACCGTCTTTCGACTCTGCTCGACTTGTCAGTCTTGCAGTCAGGCTGGCTTCTGCCATTGCACTCAACGAGCGATTTCCGACCGCTCTGAGCCAACCATCGCGCGCCTCCGTTACTCTTTAGGAGGCGACCGCCCCAGTCAAACTACCCACCACAGAGGGTCCCGGACCCGGATAACGGGCCGCGGTTAGACATCAAGCAAAGCAAGGGTGGTATCTCAAGGATGACTCCACAGGAACTGGCGTCCCTGCTTCAAAGTCTACCACCTATCCTGCACATGCTTGGCCTGATGCCAATCTGAAGTTGTAGTAAAGGTGCACGGGGTCTTTCCGTCTAACCGCGGGAAGCCTGCATCTTGACAGGCAATTCAATTTCGCTGAGTCGATGTTGGAGACAGCGGGGAAGTCGTTACGCCATTCGTGCAGGTCGGAACTTACCCGACAAGGAATTTCGCTACCTTAGGACCGTTATAGTTACGGC